>CAVVQM010000010.1:0-663281 GCA_963750395.1 uncultured Actinomycetota bacterium
GCAAGAGCGTAACTGCCGCGCGGTCCGCGGCAAGAGAGTGCGTCCCGCCCCGCGCCAGATCAGCGGTATTCATTGTGATGGCGCCGATTACGGCGAGTTCGGAGGCTTGGCCTTCTGCGGGTAGATCGTCTCGTGGCGGGCCAGCATGGCGACGAACTCGCCGATCTTTCGCTCGCGGGTCTGCGCCCGTTTGACGGCATTGACGCGGTAGATGAGAGCGAACCGGTTGGCCTTGGTGAGTACGTCGAACATGGCTTGGGCGGCCGGGACGGCGGCGATGGCGGCGAGGAGGTCGGCCGGTGCCTCGGCTTCCGACGGCGGGGCGTAGGCCGTCGCCCACCGCCCGTCCGCTTTCGCGGCGTCGACCGCGGCGCGGCCTGGGGGCAGCATCCGCCCCTGTGCTTCCAGCCGGGCCACGTGGGCGGCGTTGCGTTGTGACCAGGAGCTGCGGGGTCTACGAGGGGTGAACCGGATCCACGAGGTCTCCTGATCCCGTTTCCGGGCCTGCCCGTCGATCCAGCCGAAGCACAGGGCCTCGTCGACCGCCTGCTGCCAGGTCAGCGTGGTGACCGTGCCGCCCTTCTTGGTCAGGGCCAGCCAGACGCCGGGCGACGTGGCGTGGTTGGCCGACAACCACGCGCGCAGCGCCTCGGCGTCCGCGACGATCAACTCATCCAGCTCGGCGCTCGCCATGACGGCAGGCTAACCGACGCGACGTGGCCGCAGGCTCTGCCGTGGGCCGTCCGGACCAGTAGGACTGCCGGCGTTACCGACCGCTTCGCGAATCGGAGGGCCGGGCCCAAAGACGGCCGATCAACCGGAGCTGCGCCCGTGACGTCAGGCATCACCGGATCAGGGTCGCGGCGACGAGCGCCCTCCCGTTCAGCGGGCCATTTCTCATCCCGTTGAGGAGCGCCTGAGCCGATCCTGCGTCAGCGGCCTTGGCCCGGTCAGATTTCGATGTCGGCGGAATCTCACTGCGGCAGAGTCGGGCGAGCGTAGCCGCCCTCAATGCGGCCACGTCGAGTGTGTTCAGGCGTAGTCCGCCCAGACCTCTCGGGCTCGCCGTCGACGGTGACCTGGCCGCCGTAGGGCAGGATCCACTGCGGTCGGGTGTGCCCGAAGGGGACGCCGACGCACACGACGGCGTCGGGGTTGTAGCGGTCGATGATCTCGAGGGCGGCGTCGCGCTGGCGCGGCCCGGTGCGCGGCGCGGCCCGCGGCGTCCGGTCGGCGCTCGAAGTCGGAGGCCGGGGGCCGGGCGACGAGCACGGCGTCGACGGCGTCGAGCAGCCCGCGTTCGCCGAGGGACCGCAGGATCCAGCCGAACTCCCGGGCGGGGATCAGCTCCTCGCTGGTCTCGAGCAGCAGCACCCCGCCGTCGAGGACGGCCGGGTCGGCCGGGAAGCGGCCGGCGGTGAGGATCCACTGGAGGACCTCGATGCAGCCGCCCCAGGTGCGGCCCGTGACCGTGCGGCGGCGGCCCGGCCCAGGTCCACGGCTCGGTCGGCTCGCGGTCGCCGTACTCGGTCAGGGCGGCGGGGTCGCCCCACTCCTTGCCGATGTCCTCGGACTCGCCGGGCTCGGTGATCTCGAGCGCGCTCGCCGGTGAGCAGCGCGGCGCGCAGCGCGGCCTCGTGGCACGTCGTCGACGGCCGGGCCCGGGCCCGAGGTGCACCTGCGTGGAGCCGCCGTAGAACCCGGCGACGCCGTTGGCTCCACAGCCAGTTCAGGATGTTGGTGTTGTCGCTGTAGCCGAGGAAGGGCTTGGGGTCGGCCCGGACGGCGTCGGCGTCCAGGTGCGGGACGACGGTGATCTGGTCCTCCCCGCCGATGGTGGCCAGGACGGCGCGGATCTCGCGGGTCGGCGAACGCCGCGTTGAGGTCGGCCGCGCGGTCCACCGGCGGAGGCGTCGAGTCGGCGCGTGGTCGGGTACTCCACCGGGACCAGGCCGGTCGCCTCGGTCAGGCGGCGCATCGCCTGCTCATGCACGGCCGGCGCGACCGCAGGCGCGGCGAACGAGGGTGACAGCACCGCGACCTTCTCCCCAGGGGAAGCCTTGCGCGGGCTCACGAGATCCAACTTCACGCTACATCGAAGCACGACCGGGACGCCGTCTGTCTGCCCATTACCCCCCGACACGACCACCGGGGACCACCCGCTGCGCTGTGGATCACCCGCTGCACGGACAGAGACGCTGCCCGCGCGGTCGGCGGCGGAGTCGGGCGATCTTTAGTCGCCCTCAGTGCGGCATGAGCGATCCTGCCGCTCCGCGGCATGTGAGGGTCGCGTCCAGCAGACGGTGTAAATGAGACGGGCGTAGGTTCCGCTTCGAGACCGCTCAAAGTCATCGAAGAAGGGACCTACGCCCGTGTCTGCACGAGTATCACCGACTGACCGGATTCACGCCAGGATCGATGCCCTGTTCGCGCAGGACCGCCCGCTGCCGGAGGTCTTGGAGGAGGTGGCCCGGCTCGGGGCGCAGCTGTTGATGCAGGCCGCCTTGGAGGCCGAGGTCACCGAGTTCTTGGGCCGGGATCGCTACCAACGCGCCGTGCAGGCCCCGGATGCGCAGCCCGGCTCCCGCAACGGGTACCGGCCGGTGACGGTGAAGTCCACCGCCGGCCCGGTCCAGTTGGAGCGGCCGAAGCTGCGCGGCACGACGCGGCGTTCGCGTCGCGCCTGTTCGGTAAGCACGTGACCAAGACCAATGCCCTGGAGTCGTTGGTGATCGCCTCGTTCGTCCGCGGCCTGTCGGTCCGGGACGTGGAGGCCACGTTGGCCGAGGCCCTCGGGGATCAGGCCGCGGTCTCCAAGTCCACGTCAGCAGCATCTGCCAGGCGATCAAGGTCGAGTACGAGACCTGGACGGGCCGACGCCTGGACGAGGTCACGTTGGACTACCTGTTCCTGGACGCCTCGTTCTTCCGGATGCACCCCGGCAGTCCGGCCGAGCCGGTCCTGGCGGCCTGGGGGATCACCACCGACGGGAAACCGGTCTTCGTGGGTCTGGCGTCCGGGTCCGGGTGAGTCCACCGACGCGTGGGCCGGCTTCCTGACCGATCTGCGGAGCGGGGCCTGGCCAGTCCGCTGCTGGTCATCTCCGACGGCGCCAAGGGGTTGATCGCCGCGATCGAGCAGGTCTTCCCGAAAGCGTTGCGGCAGAGGTGCCTTGTCCACCGAAGCCGCCAAGAAACAACCTGGTGGTTTGCGACGTGGGCGCGGGATGATCTGGTATGGCCGTTTCGGGGGATGTGTCGCGTGGAGCTGGCGTCGCGGTTCGAGGTGCTGCTGCCGCATCTGAACGAGCGGCAGCAGCGGCTGGCTCTGGCGACCGAGGCGCGGCTGTTGGGGCATGGCGGGGTGCGGGCGGTGGCCCGGGCTGCTGGGGTCAGCGAGACCACGGTGCGTCGGGGGGTGGCGGAACTGGAGGCTGGCGTCGAGCCGATGCCGCAGGGTCGGGCCCGCCGTGCCGGTGGCGGCCGGCGGCGGGCCGAGCAGGTCGCTTCCGGGTCTGGTCGCGGCGTTGCTGGCGCTGGTCGAGCCCGAGGAGCGGGGTGACCCGCAGAGCCCGCTGCGCTGGACCACGAAGTCGTTGCGGCACCTGGCCGAGGAGCTGGGCCGGCAGGGCTATCGCGGTGTCGGCCCCGACGGTGGGCCGGCTGCTGAAGGAGAACGGGTTCAGCCTGCAGGCCAACGCGAAGACCCTGGAGGGAGAGCAGCATCCCGACCGGGATGCCCAGTTCCGATACATCAACGAGCAGGCCAGGACTCATCGGGACGCTGGCGAGCCGGTGATCAGCGTGGACACCAAGAAGCGGGAACAGCTGGGCCAGTTGCCGGCCGCGGGTCGTGAGTGGCGTCCCAGGGGGAAGCCGGTCCGGGTGAGCGACCACAGCTTCTTCACCGGACCCGACACGGAGCAGGCCATCCCGTACGGGATCTACGACATCGCCGCGAAACACCGGGTGGGTGAACGTCGGCGTCGACCACGACACCTCCGTCGTTCGCGGTCGAGTCGATCCGCCGCTGGTGGACACGCCCGCGGGCGCGGCGGACTACCCGCACGCCGCCCGCCTGCTGATCACCGCCGATGCCGGCGGGTCCAACGGTTACCGCTACCGGGTCTGGAAGAGCGAACTGGCCGCCCTGGCCGCCGAGACCGGGCTGGAGATCACGGTCTGCCACTTCCCGCCTGGCACCTCGAAATGGAACAAGATCGAGCACCGGTTGTTCTCCCACATCACCCTCAACTGGCGGGGCAGACCCCTGACCAGCCACGACGTGGTCGTCCAGACGATCGCCGCGACCCGCACCCGCCACGGGCTGACGGTGCAGGCCACCCTCGACACCGGCGACTACCCCACCGGCGTCGCGGTCAGCAAGGAACGCTTCGCCGAACTGCCGTTGGAACCACACGCCACCCACGGCACCTGGAACTACACCCTCCACCCCCGCGGGAACACCCACCAGGCCGTGACCAGGCCCGTCGGCGAGGCCGACGGCCCGGCCCGACGCCGCCAGACGATGCTCGACCGACTCGCCGACCCGCGCCTGACCGGCCTGACCGGCGCCGAGCTGGACCACCTGGCCGCCGTGCTCGCCCCGGCCCAGGCCGCCCGGACCGAACAGCGCTACGCCGAACAACGCGGCGGCCGCGCCCGCCGCGCCACCGGTCGCCTCCGCGGCGGCAAGCCGTTGTTCGACGACCCCGCCCGACTGCTACTGACCCTGATCTACCAGCGCCAGATCTGCTCCATGAACGTCCTGGCCGACCTGCTCGAAGTCACCCCGGCGTGCATCGCCGACCTGGTCAAACAGACCCGAGAAGTCCTCGAAGACCACGGATACCAGCCCGGCACCGCCGGCACCCGCTTGCGCACCACCCACGACCTACTCGCCTTCCTCGACCACAACGCCCCACCCGCCCGAACCGAGATCATCAACGCCCTGGCCGACCCGACCCTGACCGGCATGAGCCGCGAAGAACTCCACGCCCTGACCACCCGGCTGGCCCCGGCACAAGCCGCCCACACCGAACGCCGCAGCCACCAACGCCGCGGCGCCCCACGCCAGCCCGGCACCCGGGGCGGGGTGTTCCACCAGAAGATCAGCAACAGCGAACGCGTCCTGCTGACCCTGCTCTACCTGCGCAAGGTGGCCACCCTCGACGTCCTCGCCGACGCCCTCGGCGACGTCAGCCGCTCCTCCATCGGCGGCCTCGTCCGCGAAACCCGCCCCCTGCTCGAACAGGACGGCCAGCTCCCACCCCTGGCCTCCCACCGCTACCGCACAGCCACCGAACTCCTCGCCGCCGCAACGACACCAGACACACCGACCAGTTGATTCCTTACAGCTTCACCGACTGCGCAACGTCCAGGCCAAGATCCCCAAGGGGATGCAGGCCGAGATCCGCGACGGCTACTGGGCCATCTTCGACACCGACGACCTCCAGACCGGGCCCGGGCCGCGGCTGGTCGAATTGGTCCAGGCCCGGATCACCGCGTTCGCCGACAGATACGCCGCGACCTACCCGGCCGCAATCAACATCCTGCTCACCGACGCTGCCGGGCTGACCGCCTACCTGCGCTTCCCTGCCGAGCACCACACCCGGATCCGGCACTCCAACTTCATCGAACGCACCTTCGGTGAGACTCGCCGCCGCGCCAAGGTCATCGGCCGCTTCCCGGCGAAACCTCCTGCATCAGCCTCGTCTGGGCCGTCCTGGACCGGGCCTCAGCCGGCTGGCGCGGCCTGACCATGACCCCGGTCGGGCTCCGCCTCCTACAGGACCTGCGCCGATCCCTGCTCGACCCACCCCGACAACTCCACCAAGTGCCCGCCCCCGCCGAGCACCCTGAAACTGTCACCGCCACCGCGTAACCTGCCCCACGAAGCCGGAACCGATGCCCCGATCATTTACACCGGAAACCGGACGCCACCCATGTGAGGGTGCACGGTGAGCCCAGATCAGATCGGGCGCAACAGTTCCAGTTCGTCGCGTAGCGGTATCCCGTAGGAACCTGTGAAGGGGATGGTTGGCTTTATCTCACGACGCGCCTTGTCGACAGCGCCCGACCGTAGGACAGCCAGCCGAACCCGCGACGCTGGTAGAAGCGCAACGCATCGACATTGTCGTTCGTCGTGACCACCGACAAGCGCTTGCAGCCTGCTTCACGCGCAGTCTCCACCACGGCCTCCAGCAGTAGCGTCCCGATGCCGGACCAGCGTCGGGCGCAGTGGAGCGTGAGCACCTCGCAGTTATCCCCGGAGATGTCGTAGGTGAGGACCCCGACGATGTCCGCATCCTCCCTCGCGAGGATCACGAGATGGTGGCGAACCTCGATCAGCTCACCGCGGCGAGCCACCCGATCGCTGTTGTTCGACTGGAGGAACGACTGGGCGGCCGGCTCTACGGCGGATGCTCGGGAGATCTCTACCATCGTTCATGCCCCCGCTCGCCGGCGTCACCGATCCAGACTGCCACAGGCGGCTGTGCGCCTCCTTCCGGAGAGCACACCGGCAGAACCGGAGGAGCGCGGAGGGCTGACGAGTGGTCACACTATGCCGTGCCATCGGCGGCAAGTGCGGACGGCACGGAACGCGGCAGAAGCGTGAGGCCGCGCTCACCGCGGCAGAGTCGGGCGAGCGTAGCCGCCCTCAACGCGGCAGAGACCGGGTGTCCTACCGCTCCGCCTCGATGAGGTGTCGCGTCGAATGCGCGACGAACCGGCCCTCCGCACGGATTCGGACGTAGAGGTCAACGAGGGCCAGACTCCACCATGGGCCAGGGCAGGGGACGCTGCTGGAATTGTGCGTCGTAGTCCGGGCCGTAGCTCCAGGAGAAGACAATGCCGGTTACTTAGCGTGTTTGTGCTGGTGGGGCGGTGCTCGGGATGATGTCGATCTTGTAGGTGACGCGGCTGGGTGGGCGGATGTGGTCGTGTCGCTTGGTCAGGAACGTGTTCTTCGGGGGCTTCTTGATCCGTTCGCATTCTCGGTGGCGTCGTCGGGGGTTCAGGGCGGCCAGGACGTCGGCGGCGGCTTGGGCTCGGGCCCGCAGCAGGGTGGTGGGGGTGAGCGCGGCCTGGCCGGTGACGTGCTCGCGGGCCACGCGGACGGTGACGGTGAAGGAGATCCGGTCGGGGTCGATGCCGGCGCCGTTGGCGGTCTCGGTCTTGAACGTGCACAGGGCCTGGTAGACCGTCAGCAGGGCGTAGACCTCCTGGGTGACCAGCTCGGGGGACTTCGATCGCAGGATGAAACCCGTTCCGCGCAGCCGGGTCTTGAGTTCGCCGTAGCCGTTCTCGATCTCCCAGCGCTGGGCGTAGAGCGCGGCGAGTTCACTGGCCGAGGCGCGCTCGTGGTCGAGCAGGGTGGTGACCAACCGGAACGCCTCGACGCGGGTGGAGCCGTCAGCGGAGCGGATGGTCACGGTGTACTCGATGATCCGCACGGTGTGTCCTTCGGGGACGCGGTCCAGGGGACGGCCCGCCGCGCGGGCCTGCCCGTGCACGCGGGTCTCGGCTGGGGTGGGCATCACCGAGATGAACGACCCGTCGGGCAGCACGCGAACCGGGACGAACACGTTGTTCTTCTTGATCCGCCACACCAGGTCCGCCCCGGTGCCGGCGGCCAGCCCCCACAGCTCGTAGCCGGGGAAGTTGCGGTCGGCCAGCAGCAGCATCCCTTTCCTCAAGGCGCCCACCAGGTCCCGGGCCAGGACCTGTTCGCTGGCGATCGCGACACCGGCGAAGGCGGCATCGATCACCGCGTGCGTGCCGCACTCGATCAGCGCCAGCAGCCGCAACTGCGGGTTCCCGCCGGTACCGATGCGGCCGAACGCCGCCTCGTTGTCCGGAGTGTCCGCGACGTCCAGCCCGGTGCCATCCCAGGCCACCAGCCGCAACCCGAACGCGAACGCCCCCGGCGACCCCGCCGCGGCCACGGCCCCACGGGTGTGGGCGAACAGCAGCCGCAACGGCTCGGCTCCCAGCCGCCTGCGGGCCTTGGTCAACGCCGGACTGGTCGGCACGCCCTGCCCGTGCAGATGCCGCAAACCCGTGGTCAGCCACCGCATCACCGACCGGTAGCCCGGCGGGCCCATACTGTCCGCGCCGCTGAACAGACACAACGCCAGCACGAAGTACACCACCGACCGAGCCGGCAACAACCGAACCCGACGCTCACCCCGCCCGGCCAGCGCGACCACCCGGTCGACCAGCTCCGGGCCGATCTGCGCGGTCAGAATCCCCAACCGGACCGGCATCGAAGTCGAGTCCGGGACCGCCCGATCCAGCCCATCATCACCGGCCGCCGACCCGACCGGCGCAGACGAGGACGGACCCGACCCAGGCGCCGAGCCGGACGTGGACATGCCAGAATCTGTGAGCAACGAAGCCCCCGGACAGACAGTTTGCGATCTTGGTCGATCGCTGTCCTACCGGGGGCTTCGTCATCCACAACCAGCGACACGCCGCACGCCCAACAACCCAGCATCACCGCCGCCACGCCAACGACGCAGGCCACCTGACCAGCACAAACACGCTAAGTAACCGGCATTGCAGGTCAGGAGCACTTTTCCTCGTATTCGATCAAGCTCAACCGGCACGCTCATGAATAGCCGAGGCCTACGTTTGCGCAGGTCAGCATGAGTCAGTCAGTCAGTACTACGACATCTGATAGACGCCACTCCCACGAACCGAGAAACTGTCCTTGTTCGCCGAGCGCTGGTCACCCAAGGTCGCGGCGCGAGTCGACGACTACGAGATCAAGGTCGTGAAACTGCAGGGCGACTTCGTCTGGCACACCCACGACGACACCGACGAACTGTTCCTCGTCATCGGCGGCGAGCTGATCATCCACGCGATGCTCTTCGAGCCGATGGGTGTGGTGAACACGGGGGATGCCGGCGGCCCGCTCACCGCGAGCCATGACGACTCCCTCGCGGAGTAGTGATCCGCTAATCGCCCGAGGGCATTGACCCATCGGTCCCTACCCTGGGGCCATGACGTCGCTGGTCAACAAACCGCACCAGGGGTGTTCGCGAGCTCGATCCCGCCGTGGTCGCCCGGCTCATCCCGCTGGTGGCCACCGGCCCCGGCGCGCCGACCCGCCCGACCGTCGCTCCCGCCACCGGCCGAACCGTGGCGCAGGTACCCGTGTGCACGTCCGACGACGTCGCCCGAGCCGTCGATCGGGCGCGACGGGCCCAACCCGCCTGGGCCGCCCAGGACGTGATCGAGCGCGCCGCCGTCCTGGACCGGGTCCACGACCTGGTGCTGGCCCGGCGCGAGGTGGCCCTGGACCTCATCCAGACCGAGAACGGCAAGGCTCGCGCCCACGCCTACGAGGAGGTCGCCGATATCGCGCTGGCCGCGCGCTACTACGCCCGGACCGGTCCCGGCATGCTCGCCGACCGGCGGCACCACGGCCTGCTGCCCGGCCTCACCCGGGTCACCGAGGTGCACCACCCCAAGGGCGTCGTCGGGATCATCGCGCCGTGGAACTACCCTCTGACCCTGGCGATCTCGGATGCGCTGCCGGCGCTGCTCGCCGGCAATGCGGTGGTGCTCAAGCCCGACGAACAGACGGTCCTGACCGCCCTGTGGGGCGCGGAGCTGCTCACCGAGGCCGGGCTCCCCCCGGGGCTGTTCCAGGTCGTCGTCGGACCGGGAGACGTCGTCGGCCCGGCCGTGGTCGAGGCGTGTGACTACATCGCCTTCACCGGCTCGACCGCGACCGGACGGCGCGTGGCCGCCCAGGCCGCCGGCCGGCTGATCGGCGCCTCGCTGGAGCTCGGCGGCAAGAACGCCCTCTACGTCGCCGAGGACGCCGACCTCGACCGGGCCGCGGAGGCGGCGGTGCGGGACTGCTTCGCCGGCACCGGCCAGCTGTGCGTCTCCATGGAGCGCCTGCTCGTCCACGAGCGGATCGCCGAGGCCTTCCTGCAGCGGTTCGTCGACCGGATCGCCAGGCTGCGGATCGGGCCGGGGCTGGACTACGGCCACGACCTCGGGTGCCTGACCTCGCGCGCGCAGCTCGATCGGGTGCGCCGGCACGTCGGGGACGCCCTCGAGCGCGGCGCCACCCTGCTCGCCGGGGGACGGCACCGAGAGGATCTCGGCGCCCTGTTCTACGAGCCGACCGTGCTGACCGACGTCCCCGAGGACGCACTGTGCTCTCGCGAGGAGACGTTCGGACCCGTGGTGTCCGTGCGCCGGGTCAGCGGGGACGACGAGGCCGTCGAGCGCGCCAACGCCGGACGCTACGGACTCAACGCCGCGGTCTGGACCGCCGACCTGGACCGCGGCGTCCGGATCGCCCGCAGGATCATCGCCGGCACGGTGACGGTGAACGAGGCCTACGTCGCCGCATGGGGCAGCATCGCCGCGCCGATGGGCGGACGGCGCGACTCCGGGCTGGGCCGGCGGCACGGCGAGGCCGGGCTGATGCGCTTCACGGACACGCAGTCGATCGCCGTCCAGCGGGTCGGTCTACGACCACTGTTCGCCCCAGGCGGCAAGCGCCTCGACACGACCTTCAGCGCCATCCTCCGGCTGGCCCGCTGGGCGAACCTGCCGTGGCCGTGACCCACGCCGGGGGCGGGGACGGCCCGGACCCACCCGAGCGCGGCGACATCGATGTCGACGTGGTCGTCGTCGGGTCCGGCTTCGGGGGCTCGGTGGCGGCACTGCGGTTGAGCGAGAAGGGATACCGCGTTCTGGTCTACGAGGCCGGGCGCCGCTTCGCCGACCACGAGCTGCCCCGAACGTCCTGGCACCTGTCGGCGTTCCTGTGGGCCCCGGCGCTCGGTTGGTACGGCATCCAGCGCATCCACCGGCTCCCCGACGTCCTGGTGCTGGCCGGTGCCGGCGTCGGCGGCGGGTCGCTGAACTACGCGAACACCCTGTACGTGCCCCCGCAGGCGTTCTTCGACGACGCCCAGTGGCGTGACATCACCGATTGGCGCGCCGAGCTGGCACCGCACTACGCCACGGCGCAACGGATGCTCGGCGCCGAGACCAGCCCGTGCTCGGGGCCCGTCGAGGACGCGATGCGCGACGTCGCCGACGAGATGGGCGTCGGGCACACCTTCCGGCGCCCGCAGGTCGGGGTGTTCTTCGGACGAGCCGGGAGGACCGAACCAGGTGTCACCGTTCCCGACCCGTACTTCGGCGGCGCCGGGCCGGCGCGGACCGGGTGCACCCAGTGCGGGGCCTGCATGACCGGATGCCGGGTCGGGGCGAAGAACACGCTGGTCAAGAACTATCTGGCACTGGCCGAGGGACTCGGCGTCCGCATCGAGTCGCTGCGCACGGTCGTGGACGTGCGGCCGGTGTCCGCCCGCCGTCCCGAGCGCGGCTATCGGGTGACCACGGTCCGCACCGGGCCGGTCCTCGGACGAGGCGAGCGCCGGACCGTGGTGGCCCGCCACGTCGTCCTCGCCGGGGGTACCTGGGGCACCCAGTCGCTCCTGCACCGGCTGCGCCGCACGGGGTCGCTGCCGTATCTGTCGCCGCGGCTGGGCGAGCTGACGCGGACCAACTCCGAGGCGATCCTCGGGGTGCAGACCCGCAGGGTGCCCGAGGGTGTCGAGCTCACCCGCGGGGTGGCCATCACCAGCTCCTTCCACCCCGACCCGGACACCCACGTGGAGAACGTGCGGTACGGGCGTGGGTCGGGGGCGATGGGCCTGCTCGCCGCCGTGCTGGTGGACGGGTCGGGCGAGGTGGCGGCCGAGGACGCCGACGGCTCGGCGCGGCGCAGCGGTCGTGGGCGGGTGGCCCGGTTGGCCCGCGCGGTCGTGGCCGACCCCGCGGCGGCCCTGCGTCTGATGTCGGTGCACCACTGGGCCGAGCGGGCGGTGATCGGGCTGGTCATGCAGTCCAGGGACAACTCGATCACCGTGCGGGCGACCCGCCGCCGGCTCGGGCCGATCCCGCTGCCCGGGTGGCGGCTCACCTCCGGCGCCGGCCACGGCGAGCCGAATCCGCGATGGATCCCCGTCGGCCACGTCGCGATGCGCCGCCTCGCCCGACGCGTCGCCGAGCGCACGGGCGTCCCCACCGATGCCGCGGGCTCGCTCCTCGGCCTTGCCGAGGTGCCGGTGACGGCGCACTTCCTCGGCGGCTGCCCGATCGGCGCCGATCCCGAGCACGGCGTCGTGGACCCCTATCACCGGGTCTTCGGGCACCCCGGACTGCATGTGGTCGACGGATCCGCGGTGTCGGCGAATCTGGGCGTCAACCCAGCGCTGACGATCACCGCCCAGGCCGAGCGGGCCTTCGCGATGTGGCCCGTCAACGGGCAGCCCGACCACCGCCCGGAACCCGGGGGCTCCTACCGGCCCGTGCCCGCCGTGGCGCCCGGGCCCGGTGGCGCTCAGCCGTAGAAGACCCGTTCGAAGACGGCGCGGGCCCGACGGGTGATCCGGCGGTAGTCCTCGTCCAGTTGCTCGGTGGCCCCCGGACGGTACCCGACGATCCGGGCGACACCGTCGAGGTCGAGCCGCTTGGTCGGAAGCAGATCCGAGCCGCGACCCCGCCACAGCACGTTCGCGTTGCGCACCCGCGACGCCAACCGCCAGGCCGCCTCCAGGACCTCGCCGTCGGCGACGTCGATCAGCTCGGCCTCGACGGCGGCCCTGAGAGCGGCCATGGTCGACGGCGTGCGCAGGGACTCGATCCGCCAGCCGTGCAGCAGCTGCATGAGCTGCACGGTCCACTCGACGTCGGAGATGCCTCCGCGTCCCAGCTTCAGGTGCCGCGTGGGGTCGGCGCCCCGTGGCAACCGCTCGGCCTCGACCCGGGCCTTGATCCGGCGCACCTCCCGAACCCCTGCCTCGTCCAGACCGCCCACGGGCCAGCGGATCGGGTCGATGAGCTCCACGAACCGGGTGGCCAGATCCTCATCGCCGGCCATCGGAGCCGCACGGGTCAGGGCCTGCGCCTCCCAGGTCAGCGACCAGCGCCGGTAGTACTGGGCGTAGGAGTCGAGGGTGCGGACCAGGGGTCCGTTGCGGCCCTCGGGACGCAGATCCGCGTCCACGTCGAGTGTCGGATCGGGACCGGACAGGGCCAGCAGCCGGCGCAGGTCGCTGAACACCGCCATCGCCGCGTCGTGGGCCACCTTCTCGTCCACCCCGGGCAGCGGATCGTGGACGAAGAGGACGTCGGCGTCGCTGCCGTAACCCAGCTCGCCCCCGCCCAGACGCCCCATGCCCACGACGAGCAGCCGGGTGGGCAGCGTCCCCGCGTGGCCGGCGGCGACCGGCGCGGACGCCGCGCGCAGGGCGCCGTCCAGGGCGGCCACCGCGGCGTCGGTCAGGGCGGCACCGACCTGGTCGAGGTCCAGCAGACCGGCCAGGTCTCCGATGGCGGTCCGCACGAGTTCGCGCCGGCGGATCCCCCGGGCGGCCAGCACCGCGTTGCGCAGGGCGGCGTCGGCCTGCGCGGCGTCGAGGCTGCCGAGGTCGGCGTCCAGATGCCGGTCGATCACCCGACGCACCTCGACCACGGTGCTCGCTCTCGGCACCGGTTGCAGGGCATCGTCGTCGCCGAGCATCTGCACGGCCTCGGGCGCCCGCTCGAGCTGGGCGGCGAGGAACCTGCTGGCGGCCAGCATCCGGGCCATCCGCTCCGCTCCGGCCCCGGAGTCGCGCAGCATCTTGAGGTACCAGTGCGTGGTGCCCAGCTCGTCGCTGACGCGTCGGAAGGCCAGCAGGCCGCCGTCCGGGTTGGCTCCTTGGGCGAACCAGCCGAGCATCACGGGCAGCAGCTGACGCTGGATCGCGGCCCGCCGGCTGACCCCGGAGGTCAGCGCGGTCAGGTGTCGCATGGCACCGGCCGGGTCTCGATAGCCGAGTGCCGCCAGCCGCGCCTGGGCCGCCTCGGGCGTCAGCCGGACCTCGTCGGTGCTCAGGCGTGCCGCGGCGGCCAGCAGCGGACGGTAGAACAGCTTCTCGTGCAGGCGGCGGACCTGCATGGCATGGGTCTGCCGCATCGCCTGCAGACTGACCGCGGGGTCCCTCAGCATGCCCAGCGAGCGGCCCAGCCAGCGCAGATCCGCAGGAGAGTCCGGCAGGACGTGGGTGCGGTGCAGCCGGTACAGCTGGATCCGGTGCTCCAGGGTGCGCAGGAACCGGTAGGCACGGTCGAGGTCGGCGGCATCGTCCCGGCCGACATATCCGTGGGTGCTGAGTGCCTCCAGACCGGCCAGGGTGTTCGGCGTGCGCAGGCGCGGATCGATCCGACCGTGGACCAGCTGCAGCAACTGCACGCTGAACTCGACGTCGCGCAGGCCGCCCGCTCCGAGCTTCAGCTGGCGATCCGCATCCTTGACCGAGATGTGCTCCTCCACCCGGCGCCGCATCGCCTGGACGTCCTCGACGAAGTTCTCCCGTTCGGCCGCTCGCCAGACCATCGGCACGATGGCGTCCAGATAGGCCTGACCGAGCTCGCGGTCCCCGGCGACCGCGCGCGCCTTGAGCAGGGCCTGGAACTCCCAGGTCTGCGCCCAGCGCTCGTAGTAGGCCACGTGGCTCGCCACCGTGCGCACCAGCAGCCCCGACTTGCCCTCGGGTCGCAGGGCGGCATCGACCGGCCACAGCGTCCCCTCGGGGGTGGACGCCGAGCAGGCCCGAGCCAGTGCGACCGCCAGCTTCGTGGCCGTCTTCAGTGCCCCGGCGTCGTCGCCCGCCGGTCCGTCCGCGCCGGGCTCGAGCGGCTCGGCGACGTAGATGACGTCGACGTCACTGACGTAGTTGAGTTCGCCGCCACCGGTCTTGCCCAAGCCGATGACGGCGAACCGGCAGGGAGTGGCCGTGACCGGCAGCTCGGACTGGGCGATCGCCAGCGCCGCCTCCAACGCCGCCGAGGCCAGGTCGGCGAGTTCGGCGGCGATGGTCGGCATCAGGGCCGGGGGGTCTGCGGCGACCAGGTCTCGTCCGGCGATGGCCAGCAGCCGGCGGCGGTAGGCGACCCGCAGCGCATCGGTGGCGGCGTCCCGGGGGCGACCGGCGACGGGTCGCTCGAGTGACGGGTCGGCGTCGACGGCCAGCAACAGTTCGGCGCGCAGAACCTCCGCGCGGTTGCGCTCGCAGGGATCGCTCTCGGTCAACACCGTCCAGTGCTCCGGGTGTCGGATCAGGTGTTCGCCGAGTGCGACCGATCCACCCAGGACGGCGATCAGCCGGTCCCGTCCGGGCCCGCCGGACCGCAGCTGGGCGATGATCCGCGCCGGCTGCGCGTCGGCATGGCCGGAGGGGTTCTCCCGCAGCTCGGCGAGCATCCGGACCAGGCTGAGCAAGGCGCGATCAGGGTCGGCGACCTCGCCGAGTGCCTGCAGGATCCCGTCGTCGTAGACGTCCTCCAGCGGGTCGATCAGCCCGGCCAGCGCCGGGTCGGCGAGCAGCACCGCGGCCCGTTCCGGATCGGCGAACGACAGCCTCGCCAGACTGGCGACCTGGGTGCTCGTGCGCGCCGAGGACATCGCTCAATCCAGCGGGCTGGCCACGGCGACCGCACTCACGGCCGCGATCACAGCACCGGCAGGTAGCGCTCGAGTTCGAAGGCCGTGATCTGGTGCCGGTACTCCCGCCACTCCTGCCGCTTGTTGCGCAGGAAGAAGTCGAACAGGCCCTCGCCGAGGGTCTCGGCCACCAGCTCGGACTCCTGCATCAGGTTGATGGCGGTCTCGAGGTTCGACGGCAGGGGCTTGATGCCCATCGCCCGTCGTTCGGCGTCGGTCAGCGCCCACACGTCGTCCTCGGCCCCTGCCGGAAGGTCATACCCCTCCTCGATGCCCCTCAACCCGGCGCTCAGCAGCAGGGCGTAGGCGAGGTAGGGATTGCAGGCGGCGTCCAGGGCGCGGTACTCCACGCGGGTGGAGTTGTGCTTGCCGGGCTTGTACATCGGCACCCGCACCAGGGCCGAACGGTTGTTGTGCCCCCAGCAGATGTACGCCGGCGCCTCACCCCCCATGCCGGCCTC
Source organism: uncultured Actinomycetota bacterium (assembly GCA_963750395.1). Classification (GTDB taxonomy): domain Bacteria; phylum Actinomycetota; class Actinomycetes; order Actinomycetales; family Kineosporiaceae; genus JADJPO01. The sequence continues at coordinate 15,993 of CAVVQM010000010.1, forward strand.
GACCGGGTAGGAACCCACCCCGCCCCAGAGCCGCTTGTAGGAGTTCACCCACTGGTTCGTCACCGCGGTGATCTCGGCGGCGTGCGTGAGCAGTCCGGCGATGAAGTGACGGGCCACCTTGCTGAGCTGGTACTCGCTGCCCGCCTCATGGAAGGCGTTGCGGTCCCCCTCGAACATGGACAGGTGGGTGTGCATGCCCGACCCGGGGTGGTCGGCGAAGGGCTTGGGCATGAACGTCGCATAGACGCCCTGCTCGAGCGCGACCTCCTTGATCACCGTCCGGAAGGTCATGATGTTGTCCGCCGTGTTCAGCGCGTCGGCGTACCGCAGGTCGATCTCGTTCTGACCGGGGCCGCCCTCGTGGTGACTGAATTCGACCGAGATGCCCATCGTCTCGAGCAGTTGGATCGCGGCCCGGCGGAAGTCGTGGGTGGTCCCTCGGGGCACGTGATCGAAGTAGCCGGCGCTGTCGACGGGCACCGGGGGGCGCCCCGGTGAGGGTTCGTCGCGGAGCACGTAGAACTCGATCTCCGGGTGGGTGTAGAAGGTCAATCCGTGCCCGGCGGCCCGCGACAGCGCGCGCTTGAGCACATAGCGACAGTCGGCCAGGGTCGGTTCGCCGTCCGGGGTCAGGATGTCGCAGAACATCCGCGCGGTGCCCTGGTGGTCGCCGCGCCAGGGCAGGACGGCGAAGGTCGACGGGTCGGGCTTGACCAGCATGTCCGCCTCGTGGACCCGGGCCAGACCCTGGATCGCCGAGCCGTCGAACCCGATGCCCTCGGCGAACGCGCCCTCCAGCTCGGCCGGGGCGACAGCCACCGCCTTGAGCGAGCCCAGCACATCGGTGAACCACAGACGCACGAACCTGACGTCGCGTTCCTCCAGTGTGCGCAGCACGAACTCCTGCTGTCTGTCCACGTGACCCTCACTCCCAGCTCGGCCGTTCCCCGACGTGACGCCCCGGGGCACCAGGCTAGAGGCTCGACGGCGCGTGGCGCCGACCACCACCCCACCAGCGCGCTACACTCAAGTTCGGCGACGTCGAGCCCGACGCACGGAGCAGTGTTCCGAGGCTCGTTCGACACGATCGCCCAACCTGCGTCCAGATGCCGGCACGACCCCGGATCTTCGCGTGTTCATCCGCTGATCGGGTCGTCCGCGCAGGGTGCTCGAAGGCAGCACCGCCGCGGTGACAACTGGGCCGTCGTCCTGTCAGGGCGCGGTCTCCCCCTCGACTTGGGCCATCTGTGCCCGCCAAGGACTACTACCTCATGACCATGACCACCTCCACCACGGCCTCCACGGCCACCACGGCCACCACGACGAGCACCCCCACGACCTCGACCGCCCCGTCCTTCGCCGCTCTGGGGGTTCCCGCGCCGCTGGTCCAAGCGCTGGCCGCCGGTGGCATCACGGCACCCTTCCCGATCCAGACCGCAACGCTGCCCGACAGCCTCGCCGGGCGGGACGTGCTCGGCCGCGGGCGCACCGGGTCCGGCAAGACCGTCGCGTTCGCGCTGCCCGTGGTGTCCACGTTGATGGGCTCGAGCGGATCTGGACCGTCACGGCCCCGAGCCCTGGTGCTCGCCCCGACCAGGGAACTGGTCAGCCAGATCGACGCGACGATGGCGCCGCTGGCCCGCGCCGTCGGGCTGAGCACGGCCACCGTGTTCGGCGGGGTCAAGCAGGGTTCCCAGGTCTCCGCCCTGCGCCGCGGCGTGGACATCCTGATCGCCTGCCCCGGCCGGCTCGAGGACCTCCTGGGTCAGGGCATGCTGCGCCTGGACGCCGTCCAGATCAGCGTGCTCGACGAGGCCGACCACATGGCCGACCTCGGATTCCTGCCGGGAGTGAAGCGGATCCTGGATCAGACCCCCGCCCGCACCCAGCGGCTGCTCTTCTCCGCGACCCTCGACAAGGCGATCGACGTGCTCGTCAGGCGGTACCTGACAAGCCCCGTGACCCACAGCGTCGACCCGGTGTCCGCGCCGGTCTCAGCGATGACGCATCACCTGCTCGCGGTCTCCACCGCCGACAAGCAGGACGTCGTCCGCGAACTCGCCTCGGGACTGGGCCGCACGCTGCTGTTCACCCGCACCAAGCACCAGGCCAAGAAGCTCGCCAAGCAGCTCACCACCGCCGGCGTCCCGACGGTCGACCTGCACGGGAATCTCGCGCAGAACGCCCGCGAACGTAACCTGGCCGCCTTCAGCAGTGGACAGGTCCGGGTTCTGGCGGCCACGGACATCGCCGCCCGCGGGATCCATGTCGACGAGGTCTCGCTGGTGGTGCACGTCGACCCACCGACCGAGCACAAGGCCTACCTGCACCGCTCGGGCCGCACCGCCCGCGCGGGAGCCGGTGGCACCGTGATCACGGTGATGACCCCCGAGCAGGAGCGGGATGTGCGTCAGATGACGCGGGCCGCCGGGATCAGGCCGACCCTGACCCGGGCCACCCCGGACACTCCCCTACTGGGCGAGCTCACCGGCCCGAAGGCCCCGCACGTCGCCCCGCAACCCGATCACGCCCCGGCACGGCCGGTGTCGAGGCAGGGCCGGTCTGGGCAGGCCCCATCGAGACAGGCCGGATCGAGACAGGCCGGCTCGGGTCGGCGCGGGACCGGACAGGGCCGGGCACGGGGCCGCGGCCGCTGACGGAGGCGCCGACCATCACCACGCCCGCAGGCCGCCGGATACGCTCGTGGGCCACGACCGGTCGCCTCGATGCGGCGATCGGCGGCCACCGGGAGATGCGATGACCGATCAGAGTTCTGGCGCGGCGGAGCAGCCGAACCCCTACGGCGGACGGATCGTGGTGCCGGACGCCGCCGCCCCCGGCCCCGGGCCGCTGGCCCGGCGGGTGCGGATCCACCACCTGCGCGAGATGAAGCAGCGCGGTGAGCGGTTCGCCATGCTCACCGCCTACGACCAGTACTCCGCCGCGGTGTTCGAGGCCGCCGGGATCCCGGTCCTGCTGGTCGGCGACTCGGCCGCGAACAACGTGTACGGGTACGAGACGACCGTCCCGATCACCGTCGATGAGATGGTGCCGTTGGTCCGGGCCGTGACCCGCAGCTCGCGACACTGCCTGATCGTGGCCGACATGCCCTTCGGCTCCTACCAGTCCGGTCCGCTGCAGGCGCTGGCCACGGCGACCCGGATGATGAAGGAGGGTTTGGCCCACGCGGTCAAGCTCGAAGGGGGCGAACGGGTCGCGCCGAGTGTCGAGGCGATCGTCGGCGCCGGCATCCCGGTGATGGCCCACATCGGGTTCACTCCACAGTCCGAACACGCCCTGGGCGGCTACCGGGTGCAGGGGCGCGGCGAGGACGCGGCGGGGCGCATGGTCGCCGAGGCGCGGGCGCTGCAGGAGGCGGGCGCCTTCGCCCTGGTCCTGGAGATGGTTCCGGTGGCGGCGGCCGAGCAGGTGACCCAGGCGCTGGAGATCCCGACCATCGGGATCGGCGCGGGGCCACACTGCGACGGGCAGGTGCTGGTGTGGCAGGACATGCTGGGTCTTCGGACCGGCAAGGCCCCTCGGTTCGTCAAGCGCTACGCCGACCTGCACGGCGTGATGCTGAGTGCGGCGCAGGCGTTCGCCACCGAGGTGCGCGACGGGGTCTTCCCGGCGCCCGAGCACTCATTCGACCAGTGACCGGCGTCTGATCTGCACGTGCCGGACCTGATCCCGACGCCGACGCGACGGGCCGAGGATCAGTCGCCGGACTCCGGCGGACCCTCGTTCCAGCGCCGGTCCTCCTCGTCCCACTGCTCGGTCCTCTCACGGGCGGTCTCGAGCGCCCGGGACGCCGCCTCGTGGGTCGAATAGGGGCCCATCAGGACGTCCCCCTGGGACTTGTTCTCATCCGTCTCGACCTGTCCGGTGGCCACGTTGAACCAGTACTGCGTCATACCGGTGAGGCTAGGCCACGCGTGCGGCCGGTGGCACTTCGTCGGACTGCCGAACGCTGGTGCGGTATGGACCTCCGGGCGCGGTGGCTCGAGCCGTCGGCCGATCAGCGAACCGGGACGCACCTAGACTCTGCTCATGTCCGTCCCCTCCGCCGCTTCGTCCGGAACCCTGGTGCCCGGAACACTCGGGCCGCCGCGCCATGTCCCAGCCGCGATTCCGCGCCCGCCGTACGTGGGCAGGGATCGGGCCGAACGCTTCACCGGGTCCGAGGTCAAGGACGCCGCCACGATCGCGGCGATGCGCGAGGCCGGCAGATTGGCCGCCCGAGCCCTGGCCGCGGCCGCGGAGGCGGTCGCGCCCGGAGTCACGACCGACGAGATCGACCGGATCGGCCACGAGTTCCTGCTCGACCACGGCGCCTATCCGTCCACCCTGGGTTACCCCGGCAACGGCAGCACCCCGCCGTTCCCGAAGTCGTTGTGCACCAGCGTCAATGAGGTGATCTGCCACGGCATACCGGACTCGACGGTGCTGCGCGACGGTGACATCGTGAACATCGACATCACCGGTTACCTGGTGGTCGACGGCATCGGGGTGCACGGGGACACCGACGCCACCTATCTCGTCGGGGAGGTGGACGAGGAGTCCAGACTGCTCGTCGAACGCACCGAGCAGGCCCTGATGCGCGGCATCAAGGCGGTCATGCCCGGGCGGCAGATCAACGTCATCGGCAAGGTCATCTCCGCCTATGCCAAGCGATTCGGCTACGGGGTGGTCCGTGACTTCACCGGGCACGGGATCGGGACGGCGTTCCATTCGGGCCTGGTGATCCCGCACTACGACGCCGCGCCCGCCTTCGACACCATCATCGAACCGGGCATGACCTTCACCATCGAGCCGATGCTGACCCTGGGCACGCCCGAGTGGGATGCCTGGGACGACGGCTGGACCATCGTCACCAAGGACCGCCGGCGCACGGCCCAGTTCGAGCACACCATCCTGGTGACCGACACCGGCGCCGAGATCCTCACCCAGCCCTGAACCACGACCCACGACGAGAGGACGGGCCATGCCGACAACGAACCCGACCACGCCCGCGACCTCGAGCAGGCGCAGGCGAGTCAGCAGAGGGATCGGCTTCGGAGTGGACATCGGCGGCTCCGGGATCAAGGCGGCTCCGGTGGACCTGGCCGCCGGCGCGCTCCGCGCCGATCGGATCCGCAAGCCGACGCCCCAGCCCTCCACCCCGGAGGCGGTCGCGGACGTCGTCGCCGAGATCGTCGGAGAGTTCGGCAGGTCCTCGGGCACCCGCCCGATCGGCATCACGTTCCCCGCCGCGATCCAGCACGGTGTGGCGCGGACCGCGGCCAACGTCGACGAGTCCTGGATCGACACCGACGTCGACGCCGTGTTCACCAAGCGGCTGGAGCGCTCGGTCCACGTGCTCAACGATGCGGACGCCGCCGGCCTCGCCGAAGCCCGGTTCGGAGCCGCCAAGGGGGTCCCCGGTCTGGTTCTGGTGTCCACCCTCGGCACCGGCATCGGCAGCGCCCTGGTCCACGACGGCGTCCTGATCCCGAACATGGAACTGGGCCATCTCGAGATCGACGGCCACGACGCCGAGACCCGCGCCGCGGCCAGTGTCCGGCGACTGGAGGACCTGTCGTGGACGGAGTGGGCCGCCCGCCTCCAGCGCTACTTCTCGGTCGTGGAGAACCTGCTGTGGCCCGACCTGATCGTCGTGGGCGGCGGGGTCAGCAGGAAGGCCGACAAGTTCCTGCCCCTGCTTTCCCTGCGCACACCGATCGTGCCGGCCGCCCTGCGCAACGAGGGCGGCATCATCGGCGCCGCGCTGCAGGCCGCCGAGTTGGGCTGAGACACCGCTGACCGCCCGGTCAGGTGCCGGGCTCATCGAAGAAGCGGTCGATGTCGTCGGCCTCGCTCAACAGGGCGCTGCTGGTCGCGACGGACTGCAGGTAGTCGAGAGCACCCTGCCTCCCGAACGCCCTGGCGGCGATGTTCCCGCCGATCGAGGCGAGCGCGGTGACGAAGGACAACCGGGCGGTCTCGGACGGTCCGATCTCGGTCAGCACGAGGGACATCGCCTCGTGATCATTGAGCATCTGGAAGCGGATGAAGGCCGCCGCCCGCTGGTTCGCGCGGGCCGCCTCACGTCGTTCTCCCGCCGCCATCCACCCACGGGACCAGAGGCTCGCCATGCCCACACGAGAACCGACCGATCCCACCCGGCAGGCCGATGGGACGCCGCCCACACGCCCGAATCGGCCACGTAGTGCTCCGATCTATCACTTCGAGTGATCGATTCTCCATCGCGGCCGGCGGCGACGGCCGACCGGGTGACCCAACGTGTCAACAGTTGAACTTTCGAGTATCGTGAATGCCGCGGTTCCACCTGGCTTCCCCCCGTAGCCGGGTGGAACCGCATTCATTGGGCCCGACGGGTGCACGATCCGTCCGGGTCGAGTAGGTGGTGGATCTTGCCGCGGCGCCGATCCGCCGCGGCGACGCCGACGGTTCGACGCCGACACAGGGGCGGACGAGCCGGACTGTAAGCCGGATTCTGTGCCCCACCCCGAAAGGTGGGCGACGGTCATCCATCTCGGGACGCCGTTGCCGACGCCCTCGTGCGGCCTACCCGGAAGCTCGGGCGGGCCGCCCTCGAACGCTTCCTGTCTGGCCTTGCTCCGGGTGGGGTTTACCGAGCCGCACCGGTCACCCGGCACGCTGGTGGTCTCTTACACCACCGTTTCACCCTTGCCGGCAGGCGGGCCCGAAGACCCGTCGTCCGGCGGTCTGTTCTCTGTGGCACTGTCCCGCGGGTCACCCCGGGTGGGCGTTACCCACCACCCTGCCCTGTGGAGTCCGGACTTTCCTCGGCGGCACCCTTGCGGGCACCGACGCGACCGCCCGTCCGGCTCGTCCGCGACCAGCCTACCGGCGCACGGCGGGGCCGCCGTCCAGGGCGAACACCACGGCCGGTGCATCGACGTCCACGGACTCGAGGCGGACCGAGGTGCGGGTGCCCGGCGCGGGCGGGGCCTGCGCCCCGACCGTGGCCAGCACGGCCGGTTCGGTGAGTTGCACCTTGACCCCGGAACGGTGCTCGTCGATCACCACCGCGTCGAAGACCTCGCCGACGCGATGGGCCAGCACCGCGGCCTCGACCAGATTCGTGCACTCGCGCTCGACCCGGCCGGCCAGCTGGTCGGTGGCCGACATGATCCCGGGCAGCTCGGTCAACGCCGAGAGCGCCCAGGGCGGCACCGGGTGCCCGGCGACGATCGCCTGGCAGACGACCAGGCCGAACCGGTCCACCAGCCGGCGCAGCGGCGCGGTCACGTGCGCGTACGGGGCGGCCACGGCGGCATGCGTGGTGACCTCCGGCGGCGCGCCGCCGGCGACCAGAGGGGTGTACCCGGCGCCGCGGAACAACGACCCGGCCTCATACATCAGGGCCAGTTCCACCGGGACGTCGCGGCGCAACGAACGCAGCAGCTGCCCGTAGGGCAGGCTGTGCGGCCAGTCCACCCCGAGCGCAGCGGCCTGACGCCGGAACCGTTCCAGAGTGCCGTCCTGCGGGCTGGGCAGGGTACGCAGCAGCCCCACCCCGGCGTCCAGCATCAGGGCGGCCGCTGCCATCCCGGTCATCAGGGACAGCTGCGCGTTCCAGGCCTCCGCCGGCGCCTGCGGACGCAGCGTGAGCTCGTAGTGGCCGTCCACCGCATCGACCTGCTGCTCCGGCAGGGGCAGACTCGCCCCGCCGCGCCGGACCTCCTGCTCCTGGCGGCACCGACCGATCTCCCGCAGCAGGACAGCCTGGGCGGCCACGTCGTCGAGGGCCCCGACGTCGAGCTGTCCGTCGCCGCCGGGGTTCGCGTCCGCGGCCGCCTGCACCTGCCCGTAGTCCAACCGCCGCCGGCTGCGGACCAGGGCACGGACGAGATCGACCGAGGTCACCTCGCCGTCGGAGGCCAGGTCGAAACGCCATACGAAGGCCGGACGGTCCTGCCCGGGCAGCAGGCTGGCGGCGCCCTCGCTGAGCACCGGTGGGTGCAACGGCGTTCGCCGATCGGGGGCATAGATGGTCTGCCCCCGTCGGCGGGCCTCGGCGTCCACGGGCGAGGACGGCGCCACGAAGGCGGGAACGTCGGCGATGGCGTAGTCGACCCGGTAGCCGCCCTGCGACCCGTCGCGCCGCGCCAGGTGCATCGCCTGGTCGAGGTCGGTCGAGCCCGGCGGGTCGACGGTGACGAATGGGATCTCCCGCAGGTCGGCATACCCCTCGACGCCTCCGACCATGGCCGCCCGGCCCGCCGCCGACAGCACCTCGGCCGGGAAGTCCTCCGGCAGTGCCAGTTCCGTCCGCACCCGGGCGAACCGAGCGGCCAGGGCCGCGACGGAGGACTCCCGGCCCCCGAGTCGTACGCTGCGCCGCACCATGCGCGGCACCTTACGCTGACTGACCGTGCTCATCCTGCTGCCCCCGTCGGAGGGGAAGGCCGCACCGCGGCGGCGCGGCCGCACGCTCGACCTGCTGGGACCCCCGCCGGCAAGCGCCGCGCCGGCTCCCGGGTGCTCGTCGTCTCCGCGCTGTTCGGGCTGTTGCGCCCGGGCGACCGGATCCCGCCCTACCGGCTGTCGATGGACGTCGACCTGCCCGGGATCGGACGGCTGGCACCCTTCTGGCGGAGGGGGCTCGGACCCGTCCCGGCCCGGGGCCTGGACCCTCGCGACGTCCCGGCATTGGCCGATGGCCGGGCGCGGACCTGGGATGTGGAGGCCGTCGCGCCCCGGCGGCCCGGGCGGAGCTGGACCCTGGACGTCCTGACCCACTGAGGTGCTGGCTACCGTGACGCCATGACCCCCGAGGAGTTCCGATCCGCCGGGCACGCCCTGATCGACTGGATCGCCGACCACCGCAGCCGGATCCCCGATCTGCCGGTGCGCTCGCAGGTCGTCCCGGGGCAGATCGCCGCCGCTCTGCCCGATGCCGCACCGCAGCACCCCGAGTCCTTCGACGCCGTCCTCGCCGACCTCGAGCGGATCGTCGTCCCGGGGATCACCCAGACCCAGAGTCCGAACTTCTACGGCTGGTTCCCCTCGAACGCCAGCCTGTCCTCGGTCCTGGGCGACCTGGCCTCCGGGGGTCTGGGTGCCCTCGGCGTCACCTGGGCATCGGCACCGGCCCTGACCGAGGTGGAGCTGGTGGTCACCGACTGGTTGCGCGTCGAGACGGGGTTGTCCGCGCAGTGGCACGGCGCGCTGCACGACAGCGCCTCGACCGCCTGCCTGGTCGCGCTGCTCGCGGCCAGGGAGCGCGCCACGGGCCACAGCGCGATCGACGGCGGTCTGCAGGCGCAACCCGCTCCGGCTCTCGTGTACACCTCGCCCCATGCCCACTCCAGCGTCGTCAAGGCCGTTGCGCTGGCGGGGTTCGGACTGGCCAACCTGCGCACGGTGTCGGTCGACCCGATCACCCAGGCCATGCGGCCCGAGGCGCTGCGCGAGGCGCTGACCGCGGACCGGGCGGCAGGCCTGCGGCCGGCCGCGGTCGTCGCATCGGTCGGGACCACCGCGACCACCGCGATCGACCCCCTGCCCGAGATCGTCGCCGTCCTGGACGAACTCTGGCCCGACGCAGTCGCAGGATCCGGCGTCCCGACCGACGGCGCGGGCGAGGCGAACGCGACGTCTCGGCCCTGGTTGCACGTGGACGCCGCGATGGCGGGCGCGGCGATGCTGCTGCCCGAGCGGCGAGCCATGTTCGGCGGTGAGGCCGGGATCGAGCGGGCCGACTCCCTGTCGTGGAACCCGCACAAGTGGCTCGGCACCATCGTGGACTGCGCCCTGCTCTACGTGCGCGATCCGGATCAGCTGGTGCGGGTGATGTCGACCGATCCGTCCTACCTGCGCTCGTCGACCGATCAGGCCCTGGCCGAGGCCGGGGTGCCCCAGTACAAGGACTGGGGGATCCCCCTCGGCAGGCGGTTCAGAGCCCTCAAGCTCTGGTTCCAGCTCCGCCTGGAGGGCTTGGAACCGGTCCGCGCCCGGTTGCGCCGCGACCTGGCCAATGCGCTCGCCCTGGCGGAGCAGGTTCGGGCCGAGCCGGACTGGCGGCTGGTGGCCCCGGTGACGCTGCAGACGATCTGCCTGCGACACGAGCCGATCGGGCAGGACGGCGAAGTCCTGGCCGGAGCGGACCTCGACGAGCACACGCTGGCCTGGGTCGAGGCGGTCAACTCCTCCGGCCGGGCCTTCCTCACCCCGGCGCAGCTGGACGGTCGCTGGATGGTCCGGGTCTCGCTCGGGGTGGAGGCGACGGAGAGACACCACGTCGACGCGCTGTGGGACCTCATGCGTCAGACCGCGAACGAGCGGGCGCTTCAACAAAGTGGAACCGCGCCTTGAGAATGTTCAATGTCGGCTTTATTTTTTGACCATGGACGCCACCGAAGAGATCCTCCGAAGGGTCGCCGCCGGTGAACTGGACCCGGACGACGCCCTGAGACTGCTGGACGAGCCAGAACCTCGTCAGGACGAGACCCCCGCTCCACCGTGGGGCACGATCACCCCGGACGCCGACCAGGCGGGGCTTCGCACCACGGTGACCACCGTGCGGGTGAACGCCTCCTACCGCTCGGTCGACATCGTGGCCGACCCCAACGTCGCCCAGGTCGCCGTGACCGGTGAGCACGCCGTGCGGCACGAGGACGGCGTGCTCATCGTGGACAACCAGGAGGACCCGCTCGCCGGCATGCCCGGGATGAGCCGGCGGGGGCAGGGGTTCTCCTTCAACTTCGAGGACCTGCCCCGTTCCCTGGCCTGGGCAAAGTCCAGGATGGACTCCCGCTTCGTGGTGCGGGTCAATCCGGAACTGGCGGTCGAGCTCGACTCGGCGGGGGCCAACGTGCGGGTCAGCGGCCTGACCGGGGGGCTCAAGCTGCGGCTGATCGCCTCCGCGCTCAAGCTCGAGAACGTGCGGGGCCCGCTGGACCTCGACCTGTTCACCTCATCGGTCAAGGGCGTGGCGGTGCCGACCGGAACCTCGCGGATCACCTGTGAGTCGTCCTCGGTCAGGCTGCTGCTGGGTCAGGGGAGCGACCTGCGGATCAGGGTCAGCAACAGGATGGGCAAGGTGATCCTGCCGGGCTCGGTCTCCAAGGCCGGCCTGGTCGAGCCCGATGCCGCAGAGTCCGTGCTCGGCGCTGGAACCCATCTGCTGACCATCGAGGCCACCATCAGTTCCGTGGCCCTCATCGACGACACCTCGGCAGGCATGGAATGACCCCCCACGCCCACGTTGGACACCACTCATACCGCGCGCCTCAGAACTGTCCGGTCTGCGGAGAACGCCTGCACACCACCCGGCTCGGCTGCAGCACCTGCGGGACCGAACTGTCCGGGGCCTTCTCCTCGTGCGAGTTCTGCGCACTGACCGATGCCGATCGCGCGCTGCTCAAGGTGTTCCTCGTCTCCCGCGGCACCATGCGGGAGGTCGAGAAACACCTCGGGGTCAGCTATCCCACCGCCCGGGCACGGTTCGACGAACTGCTGGGCCGCCTGGGCTACCGGACCGAGCCCGCGCAGCCACCGCGCGCCACCCAGCCGGCGACGTCGGCGTCCGGCGACGAGCCGGATCCGCGACTGGCGACCCTGCAGGCCCTGGCCCGCGGAGAGGTCGACCTGCAGACCGCCCGCACCCGGCTGTCCGGCGCGGGGCAGGGCGGTGATGAGATATAGCCATGGAGCTCATGCCGGGTGTCAGCGCCCACACCACCGCGACCGATCGCCTCGCCGTCCACTGGTACTCCTTCGGGCCTGACGACGGCGTGCCCGTCGTCCTGGTCCATGGGAACCTGTCGACCGGGCGGTTCTTCGAGCACGTGATGGCCGATCTGTCCGGCAAGGCCGCTGCGGCAGGCGTGACGCTGCGGTTGATCGCCCCCGACATGCGAGGTTTCGGTCGCACCGAGACGCTGCCCATCGACGCGACCCGCGGGCTGCGCGACTGGTCGGACGACCTGGCCGCGCTGATGCGTGCCCTGGGCGTCTCCCGGCCGGTGCACCTGGTCGGCTGGTCGTCGGCGGGGCTGGCGATCTCGCACTACGCCATGGAGCACTCGGCGGACGACGGCGGCACCGGGGTGGCCTCCCTGACCTACCTCGACACGGTCTCCCCCTACGGCTACGGCGGCAGCCACCCGGACGGGCGCCCGTGCACCCCGGACCACGCCGGATCGGGTGGCGGCGGGGTCAACCCCGAACTGGTGCAGCGCCTGCGCGAGGGCGACCGCGGCGCAGAGTCCCCCTTCTCCATCCGCAACGTGCTCAACGGGCTGTACTGGCGGACCGACTTCCGCCTCCCGCCGGAGCGTGAGGACGTGCTGGTGGACGAGGTGCTGCTGACCGCGATCGGCGACGACATCTACCCCGGTGACGCGACGACGTCGCCGAACTGGCCGGGCTTCGCGCCCGGGGTGCGCGGCATCCTCAACGCGCTGACCCCCGCCACCGGCGACTGGTCCGGCATCGTCGATCTCGACCCCAAGCCCCCGGTGCTGTGGACCCACGGCGAGGCCGACCTGATCGTCGCGGACGGGGCCGCGCTGGAGATGGGCGCCCTCGGGGCCGCGGGTGCCGTCCCGGGCTGGCCGGGCGCCGAGCAGTTCCCGGCCCAGCCCATGGTCAGCCAGACCCGCGCCGTCCTGCAGTCCTATGCCGACGCGGGCGGCATCGTGCGGACGGAGATGTTCCCCGACTCCGGCCACGCGCCGCTGTTCGACGCCCAGGACCGCTGGTGCTCCGTGGTCGCGCAGTTCCTCGCCGAATCGGAGACCGCCGCGGCGAACGGGTGACCCTACGGCCGGGGGCACCCCCATCGGCCGGAGGAGGCGTCAAGCGCGGTGTGCCCGCTGCCGATACGGGCCGAATGGAGCAGTCGGACGCCGGGTCGGGCGCTCGTCCGGCCGTCCCTGCCCCACTGCGGGAGGATCAGCTGCGACGGGTCGCCGCCGCCATGGTGGTGCTCTACCTGCTGGCACTGGTCGTAGGGCCGCCGGGTCCGCACACGTGGCGTGACCTCGGCCTGCAGGTCCCCGCGCTGGGTCTGATCGCCGCCTATGCGATTCGGCGGGCCGTCCTGGACCAGGACAACCGCCGGTGGCTGGTGCCGTTGGCCCTGTGGATGTCGTGCATGGCGGTCGGGAATCTGCTCGCCTACGGCCCCGAGCGTGGCGCACCCCCGACGCCGACCTCGTTGAGCACGCTCGTGTTCACACTCGTGGGTCCGGCGGCCATGACGACCGTCGTGCGCAGCCACCGCGGGCCCTGGCGCCCCCACGGCTTCGGCCAGATGATCGAACCCATCGTCAGCACGCTGGCCATTGCCGCGGTGTTCACCAGTTTCCTCCTCCCGGAGGCCGTCGCGGCGGTCGACGCCGCCGGCGGCAGCCCGCGTGAACTGGCTGCCGTCCTGGTCTTCCCCCTGCTCGATCTCGTCGCCGTCGCCCTCGTGACCGTCGAGATCGCCTGGTCCGGTGCCGGCGCCCAGCAGCGCATCTCCGGCTGGCTCGCCCTGGGTCTGCTGGCGTTCCTGTCCGCCGACTGGGCCTTCGCCCTCGGGTTGGCCCGGGGCGAGTACACGGCCGGCGGCCCCTTCGACGGGCTGTGGGTCCTGGGCTGTGCCGCCGTGGGCCTGATGGCCGCGGCCGGGTCGCCCACCCGTCCATCGACCGACACCTGGGGCATCGCCGCGTTGGGCGTCTCGCTGATCTCGGCCGGGGCGGCCGTGTCCGTCCTGGCCGTCGGCACGCAGACCCACGTGCCGCTGCCGGGCGTCGCGCTCGCCGTGGCCTGTGTGGCCGGGGCGCTGGTGCGCCTGCTGGCCGCCTACGTCGAGCTGCGCGAACTGGTCGGCGCGCACGAACTGGCCCGAACCGACGAGCTGACCGGGCTCGGCAATCGCCGGCACCTCTACGGGGAGCTGGACGCCCGTCTCGCCGGCGGCGCCCCGCACGCCGTCCTGATCAGCGATCTGGATGCCTTCAAGCCCGTGAACGACCAGTTCGGCCACGCCGCGGGCGACGAGGTCCTGGTCGAGGTGGCCGACCGGCTTCGGCGGACCATGCCGGCGGACAGCATCCTGACCCGGCTTGGCGGCGACGAGTTCGCGGCCGTGGTGGCCCTGACGGATGTCACGTCACCGGAGGAGCTGGCCTGGCGATTCGCGGCAGCCGTCGAGACCATCGCCGTACCCGGCGGCCTGGTCATCGGCGCCAGCGTGGGGTTCGCCGAGACCACCGCGTTCCCGGGAGCCGATCGCGGCGAGCTGCTGCGCCGGGCGGACGCGGCCATGTACGTGGCCAAGACCAGTGGGACGACGGTGCACCGGGCCGGCGTCGCCGACGACGTCGACGCGGCGTACCGGGCGGTGCGGCGTAACCGCGCCGCACGGTGACGCCTGCTCGCCGGAACGGTCCGTCGACCTCCCGGTTTGGGTCCTTGGCCTCATGAGCCGTCACCCGTTCGGGCGCAGACTGGTCATGATGGCGCCGTCGCGGCCGACGTGACCTGACGACGACGCACAGAACGGGGTCGACGCCCCGGTCGGCAGGGAGAATCATGTATCCGCCAGGCACCCACCTCCCCTCATCCACCACACACACCCGCGAGCTCGACCAGTTGATGGAGCTCAACCGGGCGTTGCGCGCGGTCAAGGGACCGCCCTCGGCGGCCGAGTTGGGGATGCGCGACGCGGGCGAGGCCCAGGTCGGGGAGCTGCCCGCGAACGCGGAGCTGTTCGAGCTGGACTGGTTCGGCCCGCCGGCCTACCCGTACATCCAGGGGCACTTCCGGATCGGAGAGCGCAGCGAACCGGTCGTGACCGACCTGCACAGCGCCACGCTGCGAACACTGAGCCAGCGGCTCGGGCTGCGGCACGTCTGGGGCATCTGACGGATGCGTCCTCGAGGCCGAGCCCGACCGGACTCGGCGAGGCTTCATCGGAGGGGTCAGTACCGGGCCAGCGCAGCGTCGAGGTCCTCGAGCAGGTCCTGAACGTCCTCCAGCCCCACCGAGATGCGCACCACCCCGTCGGTGATGCCGGCCGCCTGGCGGGCCTCGGGCGTCATCCGACGATGCGTGGTCGTCGCCGGGTGGGTCATCAGCGACTTGGCGTCGCCGAGGTTGTTGGACAGGTCGATCAGCCGCAGGGCGTCGGCGAAGGCGAAGGCGCCGTCCTTGCCGCCGTCGACCTCGAAGGTGACGACCGTGCCACCGCCGCTCATCTGCCGCTTGGCGAGGTCGTGCTGGGGATGACTGTCCAGGAACGGGTACCGGACGGCGCGCACCCTCGGGTGCTGCTCCAGATGCCGGGCGATCAGCTCGGCGCCGGCGGACTGCGCGTCCACCCGCAGGTGCATCGTCTCCAGCCCCTTGAGCAGGACCCACGCGTTGAAGGGGCTCATCGACGGTCCGGTGTGGCGCATCAGGGTCTGGACCCCGCCGTCGATGTACTCGGTCGGTCCGAGGATCGCGCCGCCGAGCACCCGGCCCTGGCCGTCGATGTGCTTGGTGGCCGAGTAGACGACGATGTCGGCGCCCAGTTCCAGCGGGCGCTGCAGCAGTGGGGTGGCGAACACGTTGTCCACCACCACCTTCGCGCCTGCGGCGTGGGCGAGTTCGGTGACGGCGGCGACGTCCACCAGGTCCTGCATGGGGTTGGACGGCGACTCGAAGAACACCGCCTGGGCCGGGACGGACAGGGCTGCCGCCCACTGATCCAGACGGTGCCCGTCGACGAACTCACAGGTGATGCCCCATCGCGGCAACAACTCGTCCAGGATCATGAAACACGACCCGAACAGTGCACGGGCGGCGACCACCCGGTCCCCGGCGCGCAGGAACGCCATCAGTGAGGTGAACACCGCGGACATCCCGGTCGCGGTGGCGAAACAGGCCGGGGCCCCTTCGAGCAGCCGCAGCCGCTCCTCGAACATGGCGACGGTCGGATTGCCGTAGCGCGAGTACATGTAGTGCTCGACGTCGCCGGCGAAGGCGGCCTCGGCCTGGGCCGCGTTGTCGTAGACGTAGCCCTGGGTGAGGAAGAGCGCCTCGCTGGTCTCGTCGAAGTCCGAGCGAAGCAACCCACCGCGGACGGCGACGGTGCTCGGCCGCCATCGCGGATCCGACCCCCGCGGTGCCGTCACGACTGACGCCAAGGCAGTCCCTGGGCCTTCCAGCCACCCGCCGAGCCACGGTGACCCGCGTCGTCCAGGGGGCCCTCGAAGCCCTCGGCGACGTTGTAGGCGTACTCGTAGCCGGCCGCCGTCGCCTCCCTCGCCGCGCCCATCGACCGCACCCCGGACCGGCACAGGAACGCCACCTGCTGGTCCGGCCTCACCCCCGCCGCGGCCAGCTCGTCGAGGAACGCGCTGTTGCGCGCACCGTCCGGGTAGCGCACCCACTGCACCCGGACGACGACCCGTCCCGTATCGCTGAGGTCGGGCAGGCCGACGTAGGCCCACTCGGCCTCCGTCCTCACGTCCACCAGCACCGCGTCGGGGTTCTCGGTCAGCAGCTGGTAGGTCTCGGTGGGTGAGAGGTCGCCCGCGTAGCTCATGGATCCATCGTGTCAGAGCCTCGCGTCGCCCGGTCACGACGTCGTCATGGCCTACTACGGGGGGCAGCCCGTACCGTGTGCGTCATGACCGAGACTGTGTCCCAGGCCGGCGCCGCCGGTGCGCCGGTCGGCGCCGGGTCCGGGCACGTCGTCCAGGAGCGCCGTCTGGTGACCGCCATCCCCGGGCCGGCGTCCCAGGTGATCCACAACCGCAAACTGACCGCGGTCGCGGGCGGAGTGGGCACAACGCTCCCGGTCTACGTCGAACGGGCCGGTGGCGCCATCCTGGTGGACGTCGACGGCAACCACTTGATCGACTTCGGTTCCGGGATCGCCGTGACCAGCGTCGGCAACGCCAATCCCCAGGTCGCCGAACGGGTCGCGGCGCAGGTCGAACGCCTGACCCACACCTGCTTCATGGTGACCCCCTACGAGGGGTACGTGGCCGTCTGCGAGGCGCTCAACCGGATGACCCCGGGGACGCACGAGAAGCGCTCGGCCCTGTTCAACTCCGGCGCCGAGGCCGTCGAGAACGCGGTCAAGATCGCCCGACGCTACTCCGGCCGCGACGCCGTCGTCGTCTTCGACCACGCCTACCACGGGCGGACCAATCTCACGATGGCGATGACGGCCAAGAACATGCCGTACAAGGACGGCTTCGGGCCCTTCGCCGGCGAGGTCTACCGGGTGCCGATGTCCTACCCGTTCCGGGACCCGGCCGGCATGACCGGCGAGGAGGCCGCGGCCAGAGCGATCTGCGTGATCGACAAGCAGGTGGGGGTCAACCGAACAGCGGCCGTGGTCATCGAACCGATCCAGGGGGAGGGCGGTTTCATCGTCCCGGCGCCAGGCTTCCTGCCGGCGATCGCCGCAGTGGTGCGCGAGCCAGGGCGTCCTGCTCATCGCCGACGAGATCCAGACCGGCTTCGCCCGGACCGGCGCCATGTTCGCCTGCGAGCACGAAGGCGTCGTGCCCGACCTGATCACGACGGCCAAGGGCATCGCCGGTGGTCTGCCGCTGGCCGGGGTGACCGGCCGGGCCACGGTGATGGACTCGGTGCACGGCGGCGGGCTCGGCGGCACCTTCGGGGGCAACCCGGTCGCCTGCGCCGCGGCTCTCGGTGCCATCGAGACGATCGAGACCCATGACCTTGTCGCCGCCGCCCGGCGCATCGAGGCGGTGATGAGGCCGCGGCTGGAGATGCTCGCCGAGCAGCACCCGATCATCGGCGATGTGCGTGGGCGTGGGGCGATGCTGGCGATCGAGATCGTGCAGCCGGGAACCACGACACCGGACGCCGCGGAGACCGCAAGGATCAGCGCGGCCTGCCACCAGGCCGGCCTGGTGACCCTGACCTGCGGGACCAATGGGAACGTGCTGCGGTTCTTGCCGCCACTGGTGATCGGTCCCGGGCTGCTGGCCGAGGGGCTGGACATCCTGGAGCATGCCCTCTCGGGCTGAACCGCCCGCCTCTCACAGCCCGGACTCCGCGGTTCTCACCAGGATCCGGCCGCACTCCTCGCACCGGACCACGGCGTCCTCGGCGGCATCGCGCAACCGTCCCAGATCGGTGGTGTTGAGCTCGAGCCGGCAGCCCTCGCATCGCCGCTGACGCAGCCGGGCCGCGCCGATGCCTCCGCTGTTCGCCCTGATCCGTTCGTACAGGGCCATCAGGTCGGCCGGCAGCCCGGCGGCGGCGTCGACCCGGGTGCGGCCCTCCTGCTCCCGCTCGCGCTCGATCTCGGCCAGAGCGGCGTCCCGGCGTGCCGTGACCTCCTCGATCCGCCCGCCGATCCTGGCGACCTCGGCCTGCGCCCGCGCGAGTTCCGCGGTGGCCTCCTCGTGCCTCTCCATCACCTCGAGTTCGACGTCCTCGAGCACCGCCTGGCGCTGCGGCCAGGGTGGCGAGCTCGTGCTGAAGGGCCTGAAGATCCTTGGGGCTGCCCCGGCCGGAATCCAGGCGCGCCCGGTCGCGGGCCGCCCGCTGACGGACCTGCTCGACGTCCGCCTCGGCCTTGGCCAGGGAACGCTGCAGATCGTCCACCGCGGTCTGCGCGAGCACGCGGGCGTCGTCCGCAGCCCGCGCCTGGCCGGTCAGTTCGGCCAGTTCGACGAGTTCGGGCAAGGTGTCGCGTCGATGGGCCAGTTGGGCCAAACGGGTATCGAGGGCCTGCACGTCGAGGAGTCGCCACTGATCCGTGGCCGGAGCGCTCACCACGGCGCTCACACTAGCCCCACCGCCGTCACGGTCGCGGTCCGGCGGGACCGCCGCTACCGGACGACGCCACCGGGGCTGGGTACGCGGAACGTCCATGGGTCGGTACTGCGGGCGCTGACCAGGACCTCGACCGGGGTGCCGGCGCTCTCCAGCAGCCCCTCCAACCGGTTGGCGACCCCCGCCAGCCACGGCCATTCGCTGGACCAGTGGGCGACGTCGATCAGGTACGGCGGCGCCTCGCCCACCTCCTCGCGGGCCTCGCTCACCCGATGGTGGCGCAGGTCCGAGGTGACGAAGGCGTCGACCCCACTCGCGCGGGCCGCCTCGAGCAGGCTGTCGCCCGACCCGCCGCAGACCGCCACCCGCTCGATCACCGACGTGGGCTCGCCGGACACGCGCACGCCCTGGGTGGTGGCGGGCAGGGCCTCGGCCACCAAGAGGGCGAACTCCCGCAGCGTGGTCGGACGCGAGAGCCGTCCGACCCGGCCGGTGCCGCGGGTGCCGGACCAGGAGGCGAGCTCATAGACGTCGAAGGCCGGCTGCTCGTAGGGGTGCATCTGGTGCAGCGCGTTCACCACCGCCGTGCCGCCGGGCCCGGGGCATGATCATCTCGATCCGGCACTCCTCGACGTCCGAACGGCGGCCCTGTTGCCCGATGGCCGGCACGGCACGGCGGCCGGGGACGAAGGTGCCCGTTCCGGTCGCGATGAAGGCGCAGCGCGAGTAGTCGCCGATCTCGCCGGCGCCGACCTTGGCGAGGGCGTCGACGAGCACCTCGACCCCGGAGGCGGGGGCGAAGGTGACGAGCTTGTCGATCGGGTCGGGCGGGTCGGCCGAGAGCGGCTGCAGGTCGCGCAGGCCCAGCACCCGGGCCAGGGCGTCAGAGACGCCCGGCGTGGCCACATCGGCGTTGGTGTGCGCGGTGTAGAGCGCGCATCCGGCACGGACCAGGGTGTGCAGGGCGCGGCCCTTGGACGTCGTGGTGGCCACACTGTGCACCCCGCCGAGAAGCAGCGGATGGTGGGTGAGGATGAGGTCGGCCCGCCAGGCGACGGCCTCTTCGATCACCGAGGCCACGGGGTCGACCGCCAGCAGGACGCGCCGCACGTTCTGGGCCGGGTCGCCGCAGACCAGCCCGACGCGGTCCCAGTCCCGGGCCCATGCCGGGTTGTACAACTTCTCGAGGATCGCGACGACCTGTCCGAGGGTTGCCGTCCGCGTGTCGTTGATCACGCAATGCACATTAGCGCTCACCATGAGGCAGTATCCGGCCTCAATTGCGCTCAGGTGGATCAGAAGTGACCCACGGTGACGACACGCCGCCCAGTACTACGGCACGTCACGGAGTCCGCGGAGGAATGACCGGACGGAGGATGACCGGCTCGAACGTTCGGTCGTCATCCTCCGGGGGGACGGGTGGGCCCGGCCGGTCTCGAACCGACGACACCCGCGGTGTAAGCGCGGTGCTCTACCAACTGAGCTACAGGCCCTCACCGGAGCGTCGTACCGACGGCACGGCGTCCGGGACGAACGACATCATCCCCCGGGTAGCGCCGCGATCGCCTCCCGGTAGGCCGTCAACGGGCGCGCACGGCCGGCCGGATGGGCCAGACTCCAGCGCAGGACGCCGCCGTGGTCGATGAGGAACGACGCGCGAATGGCGCGACCGGCCGTCGCGTCGAAGGCCCCGTACCGCAGGGCCGTACGTCCGTGCGGCCAGAAGTCGGACAGCAGCGGGAAGTCGTAGCCCTCGGCCTCGGCATAGGCCCGCAGGGAGTACATCGGGTCGCAGGACAGCGCCGCGACCTGCACCCCGGCATCGGTGAACTCGTCCAGATGATCGCGGATCTCATCCAGTTCCGAGGTGCACAGCCGGGAGAAGGCGAACGGGAAGAACACCAGGACGACGTGCGCCTGGTCGCGCAACCTGGCCAGCGAAAGGCCCTCGCCGAACTGGTCCTCGAGCTCGAACTCCGGCGCCTCGCCCCCCAGGGGCGGGCTCATCGACGCGAGCCCCGCGGCGTCCCCAGCCTCGTACCGCTCCAGTCCTGACAGGCACTGACCGTGCTCATGGCGTGCAGTCCGGCGGTGGGGGCCGACTCCTCGATGTCGGAGGGCTCGACGTGACCGTCGCGTCCGGACTTCGGGGTCAGCAACCAGACCGAGCCCCCATCGGCCAGGTTCTTCGGTGCATCCACCAGCGTGTCGACCAGGTCACCGTCGCCGTCCCGCCACCACAGGATGACCACGTCGACGACCTCGTGCGCGTCCTCCTCGACCAGCTCGCCGCCGGTCAGGTCCTCGATCTCGGTTCGAAGGTCGTGATCTACGTCGTCGTCGTATCCGAATTCCTGAACGACCTGTCCAGCCCGGAACCCCATCCGAGTCGCCCTGGACTGGTCCGCGGGGGACTCCGCGGTCGTGCCCACCAATAACCTCCAGTGTTGTGGATTCGGCGGCCCGATCGCGTCGAGCCGACGAACCCTTGAGACCGATCCCAGACCACGCTAGTGGACGGCACCCTGACCGCGGTACCCAACACCCGGGCGCCGTGGCCGGAACTGCGCCGTACGTGGCCGACCGAGGACCCGGATTTCTCGACTCAGGCCCGCTGCCAAGGGTGACGCGGAGGGCTTCGACGGGCAAGGATGGGGCCTAGGAATGCCCCACGACGCTCCTGTAGTCCCCGCAGCCGTTCTGACCGCCCGAAAGGACTCCCCACCGTGGCGAACACGCAGGGCCCCATCTTCAACGGCCTCCCCAGTCACCTGCCGGACATCGACCCCGACGAGACCTCGGAGTGGTTGCAGTCCCTCGACGGTGCGGTCGACGAGCGCGGGCGGGAGCGTGCCCGGTACCTGATGCTCGCCCTGCTGCAGCGGGCTCGGGAACAGGGCGTCGGCGTGCCCAGCCTGTCCCAGACCGACTACATCAACACCATCCCGCCCGAGCGCGAGCCCTGGTTCCCCGGCGACGAGGATGCCGAGCGCGCCTACCGTCGGTGGATCCGCTGGAACGCCGCCGTCATGGTGCACCGCGCACAGCGTCCGGGGGTCGGCGTCGGCGGGCACATCTCCACCTACGCCTCCTCGGCGACCCTGTACGAGGTCGGCTTCAACCACTTCTTCCGGGGCAAGGACGACGCGGACGGCGGCGACCAGATCTTCATCCAGGGCCACGCCTCCCCCGGCGTGTACGCGCGGGCGTTCCTGGAGGGCCGGTTGGATCAGGACCAGCTCGACGGTTTCCGGCAGGAGAAGTCCCACCCGAGCGGCGGCCTGCCCTCATACCCGCACCCACGCCTGATGCCGGACTTCTGGGAGTTCCCGACCGTCTCGATGGGCCTGGGCCCGATCAACGCGATCTATCAGGCGCAGTTCAACAAGTACCTGCACGGTCGCGGCATCAAGGACACCTCGCAGCAGCGGGTGTGGGCCTTCCTCGGCGACGGCGAGATGGACGAGCCGGAGAGCCGCGGCGCACTGCAGCTGGCCGCCTACGAGGAGCTGGACAACCTCACCTTCGTCATCAACTGCAACCTGCAGCGGCTGGACGGACCGGTTCGCGGCAACGGGAAGATCATCCAGGAGCTCGAGGCGTTCTTCCGCGGGGCCGGGTGGAACGTGATCAAGGTGATCTGGGGCCGGGACTGGGACCCGCTGCTGGCCGCGGACCGCGACCAGGCGCTGATCAACCTCATGAACACCACCCGGGACGGCGACTACCAGACGTTCCGGGCCGAGGACGGCGCCTACATCCGCGAGAACTTCTTCGGGCGTGACCCACGCACCCTCAAGCTCGTCGAGCATCTGTCCGACGACGACATCTGGAACCTGCGGCGCGGCGGGCACGACTACCGCAAGGTCCACGCCGCCTACAAGGCCGCCACCGAGCACGCGGGCCAGCCGACCGTCATCCTGGCCAAGACCATCAAGGGCTGGGCCCTGGGTCCGAGCTTCGCCGGCCGCAACGCGACCCACCAGATGAAGAAGTTCAGCCTGGACGACCTCACCATGCTGCGCGACCGGCTGCGGATCCCGATCAGCGACGAGCAGCTGCAGTCCGACCCCTACCTGCCCCCCTACTACAACCCCGGACCGGACGACGAGGTCATCAAGCACCTCAAGGAGGTCCGCCGCAAGCTCGGTGGAGGCGTGCCCGAGCGCCGGCACAGCGCGGGCTCGCTCAAGCTGCCCGAGGAGTCGGCGTACAAGATCGTCCGCAAGGGTTCCGGCAAGCAGCAGGTGGCGACCACGATGGCGTTCGTCCGCCTGCTGCGGGACATCATGCGCGAGAAGGACCTCGGTGCCCGCGTGGTGCCGATCATCCCGGACGAGGCACGCACGTTCGGCATGGACTCCTACTTCCCGACAGCCAAGATCTACAACCCGCACGGCCAGCAGTACACCTCGGTCGACCGCGAGCAGATGCTGGCCTACAAGGAGGCCACCAACGGGCAGATCCTGCACGTGGGCATCAACGAGGGCGGCGCACTGGCGGCCTTCACGGCCGTCGGGTCGTCCTACGCCACCCACGGCGAACCGATGGTGCCGATCTACATCTTCTACTCGATGTTCGGCTTCCAGCGCACGGGCGATGCCTTGTGGGCCGCGGGCGACCAGATGTGTCGTGGATTCGTGGTCGGCGCGACGGCCGGCCGGACGACGCTGACCGGTGAGGGTCTTCAGCACGCCGACGGACACTCCCCGCTGCTCGCCGCGACGAATCCGGCGGTGGTCAGCTACGACCCGGCCTACGGCTACGAGATCGGCCACATCGTCCGGGACGGCCTGCGGCGGATGTACGGCGAGTCACCGGAGGACATCTTCTACTACCTGACCGTCTACAACGAGCCGTTCTCCCAGCCGGCAGAACCGGACAACCTCGACGTCGAGGGCCTGCTGAAGGGCATGTACCTGCTGGCTCCGGCCCAGGAGACCGAGGGCCGCCCACGGACGCAGCTTCTGGCCTCCGGAGTGGCGATCCTCTGGGCCCTGGAGGCGCAGGAGTTGCTCGCGCGGGACTGGGGGGTGGCCGCGGACGTCTGGAGCGTGACCAGCTGGACCGAGTTGCGCCGCGATGCCCTGCGGTGCGACGAGGAGGCCTTCCGGCACCCGGACCAGGACGCGCCGGAGCCGTATCTGGTACAGCGGCTCAAGAACGCACCCGGTCCGGTCATCGCGGTGACCGACTACATGCGCCAGGTGCCCGACCAGATCGCCCAGTGGGTGCCCGGCGAGTTCGCCTCGCTCGGTGCCGACGGATTCGGCTTCTCCGACACCCGCTCCGCCGCCCGGCGGTTCTTCGCCATCGACGGTCCGTCGATGGCCACCCAGGCGCTGCGGCTCCTGGCCCGCCGCGGCGAGGTGGGGGTGGACGCGCCGGGCAAGGCCTACGCCCAGTACCGGCTGGACGACGTCACGGCCGGCACGAGCGGCAGCACCGGCGGCGACGCCTGAACCCTCGGTCGTTCACCCGGGCGGGCGCCGCCGCCCGCCCGGGTGAGGGGCCGGTGTCCAGCGCTCTTCGGACGCCGCGATCAGTCGCGGCTGCGCCGGAAGGGGTTGCGGTGGGAGGCCGCGCGCAACTCGCCGAGGTCGATGATCGGGATGCCGCCGGCCGGGGTGCCGGGCGGCAGCTGAGCCTCGGCCCGGTCGATCAGTGGGGCCAGCTCGTCCCGGATCCTCTCCACGCCCTCGGCGTCCGGGTGGCCCGCCAGGGCGGCCAGCATCCGCCGGGCGTCGCCCACCCGGCCCGCCTCGGTCGCCGCCTCGACCACCTGCCGTCCCGCCTCCAGAGTGTGTTCGCGTGGGCGCCAGTGGCCCGTGGCCAGATTGACGGCGTCCCCGGGCAGGCGCTCCTGGCGGAGCATGACCAGCGCCGTGGCCAGGGCCGTCCCACCGGGATCGCGTTCGGTGGCGGTGCCGAGCCGGCGCAGCGCCCCCTCGCGGTCCTCGTGCACGGACAACCGAGCGAGTTCGACCAGGGGATACCAGGCCTTCGGAGAATGGGCCAACTCCTCGGCCAGGGACCACACGGCGTCGTTCGCCGCTCGTTGCGGATCGGTGTCGGCCTGGCCCTTCAGCGCGTGCCGGCGCAGGACGTCGGCGAGCCGATCGAAGTCCTCGGGGTTGTTGGGGTCCTCCCGCAGCCGCTCCCACAGGGCGGCCTCGAGGGCCTCGTCCATCTCGTCGATCGGCCGTGCCGGAGTGACCCCCGACGCCGGACGAGCGCGTGCGGGGGAATCCGGCTGCACGGCCGGATGCGCGGTCCCGACACCGACGGGTTCAGGCGACGGCGCCGCCCCGCCGGCCGAGGTCAGCCGTCGGAACCTGTCCATGAACCCCATGACGCCTCCACCTGTCCGTCGGACGACTACCCGCGACCCTACCCACGGCAGGGCAAAAGGCTAACGCTGCGCTCGGCGCGGTCACCGAACGAGGCGCGCCATCGCTCTGCGGTGTGCTTGCGCGCTCCGGACAGACAGGTGAGGCGCTGACATGGGCCCGGACGACACCCTGGACCAGGCCGATCACCCGATCGGTCCCGACATCGCGCCCGCGCCGGCCGCCGCGACGCGGCTGGGCGCCGACCCGACCCTGCTGCGCCTGCGCCGGGGGGTCGGCGCCCTGACCACCTCAGCCGTCCGGCGGATGGACGAGCGTCTGCCCTGGTACCGGGCGCTGCGACCCCAGGACCGCACCTGGGTGGGCCTGATCGCGCAGACCGGGATCACCCAGTTCGTCGAGTGGTATGGGCGCCCCGGGGGGCGCCCCCGCTTCGGGGCCGAGGTCTTCGAGGGCGCACCGCGGGAGCTCACCCGGTCGATCTCGCTCCAGCAGACGCTCGACCTGTTGCTGATCGTCGTCGACGTGATCGAGCAGCAGGCGATCCTGCACGCCGCCCCGGGCGCACAGCAGGCCGTGCGAGAGGCCGTCCTGCGCTACTCCCGGGAGGTCGCGTTCGCGGCGGCCGAGGTCTACGCCCGCGCCGCGGAGACCCGCGGCGCCTGGGATGCACGGCTGGAGGCCCAGGTCGTCGATGCGCTGGTGCGGGGCGAGCCCGGCGAGGACCTGCACTCCCAGGCCGCGGCCCTCGGGTGGGCCGAGACCGATCGGGCCGCGGTGCTGGCCGGGACGGCGCCGACGTCCCCGATCGAGGACACCATGTTGCTGCTGCGTCGCCGCGCGACCTCGCTCGGGCTGGATGCGCTGGTCGGGGTCCAGGGCCGGCGCGTCCTCGTCGTGCTGGGCGGGGCCGGCGACCCGCTCGAGATCGCCCCAGAGCTGGCCGGTGAGCTGGGCCCGGGCCCAGTGGTCACCGGCGACGTGGTGGGCAGCCTCGGCGAGGCCGGCCACTCGGCCCGCACGGCGCTGGCCGGGCTGGCGGCGGCCGCAGCACGACCTGATGTGCCACGGCCCGTGGCGGCGGGCGACCTGTTGCCGGAGCGGCTGCTCAGCGGGGACCCGCTGGCCCGGGCGGAGCTCGTGCGCCGCGGCTACCGGCCCCTGCTGGACACCGCGGGCGGAGCCGTGCTGACCACGGTGGAGGCCTATCTCGCTCGCGGTTCGTCCATCGAGGCCACCGCCAGGGCCCTGTTCGTCCACCCGAACACCGTGCGCTACCGCCTGCGCCGTGGCCGGGAGCTCACCGGCTGGGACCCGACCGATCCGCGGGACGGGTTCGTGCTGCGCACGGCGGTCGCCGTGGGTCGACTCGCGCGCGACGCGGCTCCGTAGGTTTGCGCCCCGCGAGGCTTGTAGGGTTTCTACAAGAGTCCGAACCCAGATTGGTGGTCCACGTCGGCCGTCCCGGCGGTGGCCAGAAGGCAGGCTGTCTCCCATGCTCGCCATCACGTTCCCGGGCCAGGGTGCACAGACCCCCGGTTTCCTCCAACCCTGGCTGGAGGTCGAGGGCGTCACCGAGCGGCTCGGCTGGCTCTCGGCCGTCTCGAGCATCGATCTGCTCACCCACGGGACCACCTCGGACGCCGACACCATCCGCGACACCGCCATCGCCCAGCCACTGATCGTGGCCGCCGCGTTGGCCATCACGCCGGCCTTCCTGGACGGCCCCAGCGATGACCTGGTGTTCGCCGGGCACTCGGTCGGCGAGTTCGCGGCCGCGGCGGTAGCGGGCGCCCTGACGCCCGAGCAGGCCGTCGTCCTGGTCCGCGAGCGTGGCCAGGCCATGGCTGCGGCCAGTGCGGTGACCCCGACCGGGATGAGCGCCGTCGTCGGTGGCGACCCCGAGGACGTCACCCGGGCCCTGCAGCGGCACGAGCTCACGCCCGCCAACATGAACGGCACCGGCCAGGTCGTGGCGGCCGGCACCCTCGACCAGCTGGCCGCCCTGGCGGCGGACCCGCCCAAGGGCGCCCGGGTGATCCCGCTGCAGGTCGCCGGCGCCTTCCACACCCACCACATGGCTCCGGCGGTCGAGGTGCTCGAGCAACTCGCCTCGGCGCTGACGCCGGCCGCGCCGAGAGCGACCCTGCTGTCCAACGCCGATGGCAGCGCCGTGGCCGATGGCGTGGCCGTGCTCTCCCGCCTGGTCAGCCAGGTCTCCAACCCGGTGCGGTGGGACCTGTGCATGTCCAGCATGGCTGAGCTCGGGGTGACCGCCCTCATCGAACTCGCCCCCTCCGGAACGCTGGTCGGACTGGCCAAGCGAGGCATGCCCGGGGTCGAGCGGCTCCCCCTGCGCTCCCCCGAGGACCTGAGCGCGGCGCGGGCGCTGGTCGCCGACCACGTCGGCGCACGGAACGGAGTGCCGGCGTGAGCCCGGACGGTCCTGACCGACCCCCACCCGCTCTGCGTTCGGTCACAGGTGCGGCGCATGCCCGGCTGCTGTCCGTGGCCTCCTACCGCCCGGAGCGGGTGGTCACCAACGCCGAGATCTGCGAGCGGATCGACTCCTCCGACGAGTGGATCCGCGAACGCTCCGGCATCGTGTCGCGGCGGTTCGCCGCAGCGGACGAATCCGTCGTCGACATGGCCGAGAACGCGTCGCGCCCGGCCATCGAGCGGGCCGGTCTCACGCCCGCGGACATCGACGCAGTGATCGTGGCGACGGTCAGCCACCCCTACCAGACGCCGTCGGCGGCAAGCCTGCTCACCCACCGGCTCGGCGCCACGCCGGCGCCCGCCTGGGACATCTCGGCCGCCTGCGCGGGGTTCTGCCACGCCGTCGCCACGGCCAACGACATGGTGCGCGGCGGATCGGCGAAGCACGTGCTCGTGGTCGGCGTGGAGAAGCTGTCCGACTTCACCGACCCGGACGACCGCTCGACGGCCTTCATCTTCGCCGACGCCGCGGGCGCCGTCGTGGTCGGTCCCAGCGACACCCCGGGAATCGGTCCGACCGTGTGGGGTTCGGACGGCGCCCAATGGGACGCGATCATCCAGGAACCGTCCTGGCTGGCCTACCGCGAGGGCCAGGACGACCGGGGGGAGCCGGCCGCCTGGCCCGCGCTGAAGATGGAAGGCCGGTCCGTCTTCCGGTGGGCGGTCTGGAAGATGTCCCCGGTGGCCCAGGAGGCCCTGAAGGTGGCCGGTCTGAGCGCCGAGGACCTGATGGCCTTCATCCCCCACCAGGCGAACGTCCGGATCATCGACGCCATGGTCAAGCAGATGGCGATCCCCGATCACGTGGCCGTCGCCCGCGACATCGTCGACAGCGGGAACACGTCCGCGGCATCCATCCCGGTCGCGATGGATCGGATGCTCACCTCCGGTGAGGTCACCCCGGGTGGCCTGGCCCTGCTGATCGGGTTCGGAGCCGGCCTGGCCTACGCGGCCCAGGTGGTCCGGTTGCCCTGATCCCACCGGAGATCGCAACACCCGCACGGACCAGCATCACCAGGTGTGCACCACCCCGATGAAAGACCAGATGAAAGACCCGATGAATACCCTCTGATGAACGAAGGAGAGCACATGGCACTCAGCGAGCAGGAGATCCTCGCCGGTCTGGCCGAGCTGATCAGCAGCGAGATGGAGATCCCAGCCGAAGGGATCACCCTGGAGCAGAACCTGGCGGAGGACCTCAGCATCGACTCGCTGTCGATGATCACCATCGTCTACAACGCCGAGGAGAAGTTCGGCGTCCGCATCCCCGACGACGAGGCCAACAAGCTCGCCACCGTCCAGGACGCCGTGACGTACATCAAGGATCACCAGTCCTGACCGCGGGCGGGGTCCGGCCGCCACACACCGACCGGCCGGACCCCCCGCGTCCCACCAGAGATCCGTCCCCGCGACCGACCCGTCCCGCGAATCCAAGGAGCACCCCATGACCACCGCTAGTGCCCGTCGGGTCGTCGTCACCGGCCTGGGTACCACCAGCCCGCTGGGGGGCGACGTGCCCAGCACGTGGACCGCCGCCCTGGCGGGCACCTCGGGCGCCCGCACCCTGGAGCACGACTGGGTCGCCGAGTACGACCTGCCGGTGACCTTCGCCGCCTCGTTGGCGACGCCCACCGCCGAGGTACTCTCACGCGGCCAGGTGCAGCGGCTGGACCCGTCCGGACAGATGGCCCTGGTCGCCGCCCGGGAGGCCTGGGCGGACGCCGGGACCCCGGAGGTGGACGGCGACCGGCTGGGCGTGGTCGATCGCCTCGGGGATCGGAGGGGTGTGGACCCTCCTGTCGTCCTACGACGTGCTCAAGGAGAAGGGCCCGCGGCGGGTCTTCCCGCTGACCGTCCCGATGCTGATGCCGAACGGGCCGGCCGCCGCGGTCAGCCTGGAGGTCGGCGCGCGCGCCGGGGTGCACACCCCGGTCTCCGCCTGCGCCTCGGGCGCGGAGTCGGTCGCCTACGGCCTCGACATGATCCGCAGCGGCCGGGCCGACATGGTCCTCGCCGGGGGGACCGAGGCGGCGATCCACCCGCTGCCCATCTCCGGGTTCGCGGCGATGAAGGCGTTGTCGACCCGCAACGACGCACCCCAGACCGCCTCACGCCCCTACGACACCGCACGCGACGGCTTCGTGCTCGGCGAGGGCGCCGCCATCCTCGTCCTGGAGGCCGAGGAGCACGCGCGGGCCCGCGGCGCCACGATCTACGCCGAGGTCGCCGGTGCCGGGCTGACCTCCGACGCCCACCACATCTCCGCGCCCGACCCCGAGGGCACGGGCGCGGCCCGCGCGATGACGGCCGCCCTGGCAGGCCGCCGGTGCCACGCCGGGCGACGTGCGGCACCTCAACGCCCACGCCACGTCGACCCCGGTCGGGGACGTCGCCGAGGCCGCCGCCGTCCTGCGCGTGCTCGGCGAGGCCACCGACGGGGTCGCGGTGTCGGCGACCAAGTCGATGACCGGGCACCTGCTCGGCGCGGCCGGTGCGCTGGAGAGCGTGTTCTGCGTCCTGGCCCTGCACCACCGGCTGGCGCCGCCGACGATCAACGTCGACGACCTCGACCCGAACGTCACGCTGGACGTCGTCCGCAAGGAGCCGCGGGCCGCTGGGCGAGGGGGACCTGGCCGCGCTGAACAACTCCTTCGGCTTCGGCGGCCACAACGTGGCCCTGGTGTTCCGCAGCGCCTGAGGCGGTCTCGGGCCGGCATCGGGGCGGGAGCTAGCCGACCCGGTGCAGCCAGCGCACCGGGGCGCCCTCGCCGGCGTACCGGAAGGGCTCGAGCTCGTCGTCCCAGGCCCGGCCGAGCGCCAGGTCGAGGTCGGCGACCATGACCGCCGGGTCCTGGGTGCCCATCGCGGCCCGCACCCGGTCCTCGGGGACCAGGACGTTGCCGTGGGCGTCGGTCACGGCGTGGAAGATGCCCAGCTCGGGGGTGTGGCTCCAGCGGCCGCCGTCGACGCCGGCGCTCGGCTCCTCGGTGACCTCGTAGCGCAGGTGGGCCCAGCCGCGCAGGGCAGGAGGTGAGCCTGGCGCCGGTGCCCGGGCGGCGCCTGCCAGGAGAACTCGGTCCGCAGCATGCCGGGCGCCGCCGGCTGCTCGATCCAGTCCAGGGACAGGCGCACGCCGAGTACGCCGCCGGCGGCCCACTCCACATGTGGGCACAGCGCGCGCGGCGCGGAGTGCACGAACAGGACGCCGCGCGTCATCACACCGGCCATCAGAGCCTCCTTCGCCGTCCGAGGTGCGTCTTCCCCAACGACCTCATCCGGCGGGCGGCCACTGCTGGCTCCGGTAGGAGCAACAGCGGCACGGCGTCGTGCCGTCGGCCATTCTGCACCACGGATGGCTGGCGCACCACATCGCCGTGGCGGTGCGTCGTCGGCGGAGGCGAGCGGGCGGGGGCACAGGCCCCATCATCACTCGACCGGGGGGTCCAGAAGCGGCACGGCGCGCCGATGATCCGAACTGGATGGCCCGTGCTCCTCGGGCGCTCACGCGACCATCCTCGCTACCGGGATGGTGACGCGTGCACGGGACAACGAGACCGTGGACGTCCGCCTACGACGACGCGGTCATCTCCAGGTGATCCGGCCGGCGGCCATCGTCCCCGAGGAGGCCGCCAGCGCCATCCTGGTCGAGATGTCCCTGAACAGCGTCACCTCCGGAGCGGCCTCTGGCATGCCGAGCCCAGCCGGTGGAACCGCTACGACACGTCCTGGCGCTCGCCCACCGACGCCGGGTACGTCCGAGCTGATCGGCAGCATCCAGGTCGCCTACGGAACACCGACGCGCTACGAGCTGACCATCTACCGGGTGACCATCACCCGGCGCGGGCAGGAGCTCGGCTGGACGGTCGGATTCGCTCACCGACGAGGCGCTCGGCCTCGGCGACCTGACCATGGCCCAGTGTCCCCGGGCCGACCTCGACGCCCCACCCAGCCCGATGCGGTTCTGACGGACAGGCTCCGCGCTCGATCAGGACAGGCTCCGCGCTCGATCAGCTGCATCGACCCTCGTGCATCAACCGGGGTCCTGACCCGTAGGGTCGGGACGCGCCCTGCGGCGCGCATCGGATGAACTCGACGAGGAGCGAACCAATGCCCAGCACGGTCAGAGGCGTCATCGCGCGCGCCAAGGGCGCGCCGGTCACGGTGGAGGACGTCGTCGTCCCCGATCCCGGGCCGGGCGAGGCGACGGTCGCCGTCGCCGGCCTGCGGGGTGTGCCACACCGACCTGCACTATCGCGAGGGCGCGATCTCGGACGACTTCCCGTTCCTGCTCGGCCACGAGGCGGCCGGCGTGGTCGAGAGCGTCGGCGAGGGCGTCGACGAGGTGGCGCCGGGCGACTACGTCGTCCTGAACTGGCGGGCCGTGTGCGGCCAGTGCCGCGCCTGCCGGCGGGGGCGGCCCTGGTACTGCTTCGCCACCCACAACGCCACCCAGCGGATGACCCTGACGGACGGGACCGAGCTGTCCCCCGCACTGGGCATCGGCGCGTTCATCGAGAAGACGCTCGTGGCTGCCGGACAGTGCACGAAGGTCGACCCGGCGGCCGCGCCCGAGATAGCGGGCCTGCTCGGGTGCGGGGTGATGGCCGGACTGGGCGCCGCCATGAACACCGGTCAACGTGGGGCGTGGCGACACCGTCGCCGTGATCGGATGCGGCGGCGTCGGAGACGCGGCGATCGCGGGGGCGCGGCTGGCCGGTGCCCGGACCATCATCGCCGTCGACGTGGACGACCGGAAACTGGCCTGGGCCAAGGACTTCGGCGCCACCCACACCGTGAACTCGAGCGAGCGCGACCCGGTCGAGGCGATCCGGGAGCTGACCGACGGCAACGGCGCCGACGTGGTGATCGACGCCGTCGGGCGTCCGGAGACCTACCAGCAGGCCTTCTACGCACGCGACCTGGCGGGCACCGTCGTCCTGGTCGGGGTCCCCTCACCGGACATGCGCATCGACCTGCCGTTGCTGGACGTCTTCGGTCGTGGGGGCGCGCTGAAGTCCTCCTGGTACGGGGACTGCCTGCCCTCCCGCGACTTCCCGACACTCATCGACCTGCACCTGCAGGGCCGCCTTCCCCTGGAGCGTTTCGTCAGCGAGAGGATCGGGCTGGACGACGTGGAGTCGGCGTTCACCAAGATGCACCACGGCGACGTACTGCGCTCGGTGGTCATCCTGTGACCGGAATGCCGAGGATCGAGCGACTGGTCACCTCGGGCGTCTTCAGCCTGGACGGGCAGGACTTCGAGGTCGACAACAACGTCTGGCTGATCGGCGACGACCACGAGGTGATCGTGGTGGACGCCGCGCATGACGCCGAGGCCATCCTGGCCGCGGTCGGTGACCGGCGCCTGCTCGCTGTGGTGTGTACCCACGGGCACAACGACCACGTCAACGCCGCCCCAGCCGTGGCCGGCGCCTCGGGCGCCCCGATCCTGCTGCACCCCCAGGACAGGATGCTCTGGGACATGGTGCACCCCGGGCGTGAGCCCGAGCCTCTCACCGACGGTCAGGTGCTCTCCGTCGACGGTGCGGACCTGAGGGTCCTGCACACCCCCGGCCACTCCCCCGGCGCGGTCTGCCTGCACGCCCCGTCCCTCGGCGTGCTGTTCTCCGGTGACACCCTGTTCCGGGGCGGTCCGGGCGCCACGGGCCGCTCCTTCAGCGACTTCCCGACCATCCTGGAGTCGATCCGGACCCGTCTGCTGCCGATGGCCGGCGACACCAGGGTCCTGACCGGCCACGGCGACGAGACGACGATCGGCGCCGAGGCCGGCGACTACGACGCCTGGGTGGCGCGCGGCCACTGAGGGCCACGTGACGACCGTGCCCAGCAGCAGCGAGCAGCCGCGAACGGGCGGCTCACTCCGGGCCCGGCCACGGCCGCAGGGCGGCTACGCTTCTGGCTCATCCGGGGCGGTAGCTCAGCCGGTCAGAGCAGCGGACTCATAATCCGTCGGTCGTGGGTTCGAGCCCCACCCGCCCCACGCCACCACCCGACAGGCCCTCCGGAATAGTCAAGGATTCAATGAAGTTCTGGTGGACGGAGAGGGAGGTACCCAATGCCCGCCGTCGTCGCCGAGAACATCCTGGCCCTGCCGAGAATCGGCACGCCGGATCCCACAACGTCCATCGACCGTCCGGTCCTCGAGGTCACCACCGCGCCCCAGGGATATGAGGGCGAGGGCTTCCCGGTGCGCCGGGCCTTCGCCGGGGTGGATCTGCGCCACCTCGACCCCTTCATCCACATGGATCAGATGGGCGAGGTCGAGTACGCGCCCGGGGAACCGAAAGGCACTGCGTGGCACCCGCATCGCGGGTTCGAGACGGTCACCTACATCATCGACGGTACCTTCGAGCACCGCGACTCCCACGGCGGCGGGGGCACCATCACCGACGGCGACACCCAGTGGATGACGGCCGGCTCCGGGCTGCTGCACATCGAGCGCCCGCCGGAGGACCTGGTCGTCTCGGGCGGCGTCTTCCACGGCGTCCAGCTGTGGGTCAATCTGCCGCGCAGCAAGAAGTTCTCTCCCCCGCGCTACCAGGACATCCGCGGTGGTCAGGTGTCCCTGCTCAGTTCGCCGGACGGCGGCGCGCTGGTCCGGGTGATCGCCGGCGCCCTGGACGGCCACAGCGGACCGGGCATCACGCACACGCCGATCGCCATGCTGCACGCCACCCTCTCCCCGGGCGCCGAGCTGCGACTGCCCTGGCGGCCGGACTTCAACGCGCTCGTCTACGTCCTGGCCGGATCGGGTTCGCTCGGTACCCGGCACCGCCCGATCCACCTCGGGCAGCTGGGTGTGATGGGCGACGGCGACGTCCTGACCGTGACCGCCGATGCGCGCCAGACCTCGCGCACACCCGAGCTCGAGGTGATCGTCCTGGGCGGGGCCCCGATCCGGGAGCCGGTCGCCGCCTATGGCCCGTTCGTGATGAACACCCGCGACGAACTCGTCCAGGCGTTCGAGGACTTCCAGGCCGGCCGGCTCGGCACCATTCCCAGCGAGCCGCGCCGTCCAGGTCACGACGTCCTCTGAACCGATCCGGCGAACTGCTCCGGCCACCCGCCTCGTTCAGCGATGCGCGACAGCAACCTCGCGAACGGCCGCGGCCACGGCCGGCGCCACCGAGGAGTCGAACACGCTCGGCACGATGAAGCTGGGGTTCAGCTCGTCCGGGCGGACGGCGTCGGCGATCGCCAGGGCCGCCGCCACCAGCATCTCGTCGGTGATGAGACTGCGCGCCGGCGTCGAGCATGCCCCGGAAGAAGCCGGGGAACGCCAACACGTTGTTGATCTGGTTCGGGAAGTCGCTGCGCCCCGTTCCGACCACGGCGGCGTGCCGCTGCGCCTGTAGCGGGTCCACCTCCGGGTCCGGGTTGGCCAGGGCCAGCACGATGCCGCGGGGCGCCATGGTCGCGATGTCCTCGCCGCTGAGCAGGTTCGGGGCCGAGACCCCGATGAAGACGTCCGCCCCGGCCAGCCCCTCGCGCAGCGTGCCGGAGCATCCCCTGGCGTTGGTGTTCTCGGCGATCCAGGTCTTGTAGCTGTCCAGCCCGCCGCGCCCGGTGTGCACCGCGCCGCGGCTGTCGAACGCCGTGATGTCGGTGGCGCCCTGCCGGAGCAGCAGCCGGATGATCGCCTGCCCGGCGGCCCCGGCCCCGGAGACCACGATCCTGGCCTCCTTGAGCTCGCGGTCGACGATCCGCAGCGCGTTGGTCAGCCCGGCCAGGACGACGATGGCGGTTCCGTGCTGGTCGTCGTGGAAGACGGGGATGTCGAGCTCGGCCCGCAGCCTGGCCTCGATCTCGAAGCAGCGGGGGGCGGCGATGTCCTCCAGGTTGACGCCGCCGTAGGCGGGCGCCAGCAGCTTGACGGTGCGCACGATCTCGTCGGTGTCCTGGGTGTCCAGGCACACCGGCCAGGCGTCGACACCGGCGAACCGCTTGAACAGCGCGGCCTTGCCCTCCATCACCGGCAGCGCGGCGGCGGGGCCGATGTTGCCCAGTCCGAGCACGGCCGAGCCGTCGGTCACCACCGCCACGGTGTTTCGCTTGATGGTCAACCGGCGCGCGTCGTCGGGGTTCCTGGCGATCGCCATGCACACCCGGGCCACCCCCGGCGTGTAGGCGCGGGACAGGTCTTCCCGGTGGCGCAGTTCCACCTTGGGGACCACCTCGAGCTTGCCGCCCAGGTGCATCAGGAACGTGCGGTCGGAGACGTTGCGAACCGTGACCCCCGGGACGGCGTCCACGGCCGAGGTGATCGCGTCGACGTGCTCGGCGTCCACGGTGTTGCAGGTGACGTCGACGACGATCCAGTCGTAGTGGGACTCCATGACGTCGAGCGCCGTGACCACCCCACCGGCCCCCACCACCGCCGCCATCAGATCACCCGTGGCCTGCGGGGTGATCGGCGCCTGCACGCGCAGGGTGATCGAGTTGCCGGGACTGGCGGACGCCATCGTCGTCTCCTTCAGGGATGGAACTGCCCCGATCGGCAGTCCTCGTGACGTCAGACTAGCCACTGTGCGGCGCCGGCAAGATCTCTCCACGAGCGGACATTGGGACCGATCGAGCCTGCTGATCGACGGGCTGCTCGTCCTTCTCGCCGACCCGCCGCCTCACGGCCGGAAGGCCACCCCGGGGAAGTCATGGGCCGCCCGGTCGACACCGGCATCGGGTGAGGCGGGATCCAGACCCATCCTCGGTGCCAACGCTCCCCAGGCCCGCGGGTGACGCTGCCGATAGTCGTTCAGCACCGCGGTGAGTTCCTCCGGGTCGAGCAGCCGGAAGCTGGGGCGCAGCCAGTGCGCCCGGCCGATCCGGATCTCGACCGGGGGCGAGGCCTCGATGTTGCGCAGCCAGTCGGACCTGCGCCCCCAACCGGCCACCACGAACACCTCGGGGACCGAGGCGTCGTAATGGACGACCTCGAGGACGGTGTCCCGGCGCAACCCACTCGTGCGGCCGGTGTGCACCAGATAGACGAACCGCTCGCCGAGCAGCCGCCCGAAGCCGGCCCGGTACAGATGGACAGGCGCCCGCAGCAGGTGGCGGCGCAGTCCGGTGGGACGGTTCTCGATCATGGGGCTCCCGCAGTTGGACTCGAACCAACAACCTGCCGGTTAACAGCCGGCTGCTCTGCCAATTGAGCTATGCGGGATCGGCGATTCAGAACTGTAGCAAGCATCGGCGCCCACTCCCGCACGGGTTGAGTCGCCGCGAAGGACTCCGCCGGCCAGGGTCAACCCCGTCCGTCCAGGCCGAGCCCGGTCCCACCCGTCGCGTCCGGTCCCAGGCCCGCCTCGGCCCGCATCTCGGCGACGGTCCGATCGAGGGTCGCGGCGATCGCCGGGTCGTCGCGGCGGGCCCCGCGCGGCAGCTTCACCTGCGGGGTCACGGTGCCGTCGCCGTCCCGGCGCAGCGCCACCCAGCCCTGACCGGCACCGGCGAGGCGCACCTCGCGGGTGAGCAGCACGGAGGAGCGCCAGCGCTCGTGGGCCACCTCGGGGACGAAGGAGTCCTCGGGCAGCTCCAGCCCGAGCGGCCGGCGAGAGCCGACCCACCACACGGCGAGCGTGCCGGACTCGGCGTCCCAGGTCATGTGGTCGACCTCCACCCAGCGCCGCCTGATCACCTTCCCCGAGGCGGTCACGATCCGCAGGTCCCCCCGCGTGACGACGGCGTACCCCGCGACCGCCAACGGGGACCAGGTGAGCACCGAGGAGTCGCCGAGCTCCAGCAGGTCGGCGACCTCGGCCGGCAGGCGGGGACGGCGGCGGGGCAGTAGGCGCATGCCCTCAGCCTAGGGACGACGAGATCAGCCGCCAGAGGACGACCAGGGCGAGCACGCTGATCGCGATCCCGATCAGGAACGGCAGGACGGCGACCCCCAGCGCCGCGAGCAGGTAGCCGGGGGTCAGCGGGCCACGGTCGGACCGCTCGGCGACGCTGCTCTCCAACAGGCGCAGGTTCTTGCGGTTGGCCCGGTGCGCGACGTCCAACAGGTCCCCGACGCCGGGGACCAGGCCGAGCAGTGCGTCCAGCACGAGATTGGCCCCCATCCGGGCCAGGACCGGGATCGGGGTGCGGCGCCGGACGGCGTCGAACACGATCGCGCCGGACAGACTCGAGCCCAGCAGGTCCCCCACTCCGGGGACCAGTCCGATCACGGCGTCCAGGCCGATGCCGAAGCCGGTGCCCGGGATGCGCACGGCGTCGTCCATCAAGCGGGCGAAGCGCCGGCTCAGCTCCAGGTCGGCGGGTGCGCGTTCGGGCATGGGCACCCCTAGGTTCCACTGATCCGCTGGCGCAGCGAGTGCCGGTGCTGTTCGGCCGCCTGCAACTCGCCGAGGAGTTCGCGCTGCTGGTCCGACTGGGCGGTGTCGGTGGGATCCAGGCGCTGCAGGCGGCTGTGCAGCACCCCGATGGTGCGGGCCACGTCCAGGTCGGCCAGGCGGAGCACGCTCGCAGTCGCGAAGGCGGCGAGCGCGTCGTCCCCGAGGGCCGCGATCGGCTCGACGGCCAGCTCCGTGACCAGCGGACGGACCACGTCCGGCGCCTCGGCGAGCACCCGGTCCAGCCACTCCTGTCCGGATGCCGTGCGCGCGGCGCCCAACCCCCCGGCGGCCAGGACGGCGTGGTGCACCGCCCGGTAGGACGGCACCTGGAACGCGCCCTCACCGAGTCGGTCGGCGTCGTCGGCGGGCACCAGCGAGGGGACCTGCAGGATGCACTGCAGCGCACCGCGTTCCACTCGGGCCACCGGGTCACGTGGGTCGGGACGGCGCGCCTGCTCGGCCGTCGCCGGCGCGCGCCCGGCGCCGTCCTCGCCCTGTCGCGGACGGGCGCTGCCCGCGCGGCGGACGGCGGAGGCCACCTGCTCCACGCCCATCCCGAGCCACCCGGCCAGCCGGCGTGCATACACCGGGCGCAGTTCGACGTCACGGATCCGGGCGACCAGTGGCGCCGCCGCCCGCAGCGCCTCGACCTGTCCCTCGGCGCTGTCGAGGTCGAAGGCGTCGATGGTGGAGCGGATGGCGAACTGGAACAGCGGCTGTCGCGCCTCGATGAGCTCGCGTACCGCCTCGTCGCCGCGCGCCTGACGCAGCTCGCACGGGTCCATGCCCTCGCCGGCCACCGCGATGTAGGTGTGCGCGACGAAGCGCTGGTCGTCCTCGAACGCCCTCAGGGCCGCCTTGCGGCCGGCCTCGTCCCCGTCGAAGGTGAACACCACCTGACCGCCGACCCGTCCCCCGGCGGCGACGCTGCGATCGTCGCCCAACAGCCTGCGCACGATCCGGATGTGATCCTGCCCGAAGGCGGTCCCGCAGGTGGCCACCGCGGTCTGCACCCCGGCGAGATGGCAGGCCATCACGTCGGTGTAGCCCTCGACGACGACCACCTGTCGACCGGTCGCGATCGCCCGCCGGGCCAGGTCGACGCCGTAGAGCACCTGAGACTTCTTGAAGAGCGTGGTGTCAGGGGTGTTCAGGTACTTGGCCTCGATCCGGTCGTCGTCGAACAGCCGCCGGGCGCCGAACCCGACGACGTCACCGGCAAGGTCGCGGATGGGCCACATCAGCCGACCCCGGAAACGGTCGTACAGGCCCCGCTGACCCCGCCCGGCCAATCCGGAGGCGACCAGTTCGTCCTCGGTGAACGACCGGTTGCGCAGGTGGCGAAGCAGCGCCTCACCGGAGCGGGGCGCGAACCCGATGTCGAAACGCTCGGCGACCTGACGGTCGAAGCCCCGTTCGGACAGGAACGACCGCCCGGCCAGCGCGTCCGGGGAACGGGACAACTGGTCGGCATAGAACTCGACGGCCACCCGGTGCGCCTCGACCAGGCGCTGACGCTGGCCGACGCCCTCGCGATGGCCGGTCGCCACCCGGCCGTCGTCGTCCTCGTAGTGCAGTTCGTAGCCGAGCCGGCCGGCGAGACGCTCCACCGACTCGCGGAAGTCGAGGTGGTCGATCCGCTGGACGAACGAGATGACGTCCCCGCCCTCGCCGCACCCGAAGCAGTGCCACAGGCCCACCTGGGGGCGCACGTGGAAGGACGGCGTCCTCTCGTCGTGGAACGGGCAGAGTCCCTTCATCGACCCGACCCCGGCCGAACGCAGACTCAGATGCTCGGCCGACGACCTCCTCGATCCGCGTCTGCTCCCGGACGTGCTCGACGTCCTCGCGGCGGATCCTCACGAGCGGTGAGTCTAGGTGCGTGGAGACACGCACACACTTGATGCCCGGTTGTGCCACGCGACGGGGGTCCGTGCGTCACACTTTGGCACTGTGACGACAGGCACAGATCCCCGGCCGGTGTGGCTCCTCGACGTCGACGGGGTCCTCAACGCCGCCCGCCCGGGCTGGGGTGAGGCGGCCGACCAGGGCCCCGCCTTCGTGGGAGGCATCGCCTACACCCTGCGCTGGGCTCCCCCGCTGATCCAGCGGATCGGCTCGGTGCTGCGCAGCGGCGCGGTCGAGGGACGCTGGGCCACCACCTGGGTCGACAACATCATGCAGGTCGAGCGCCTGCTCAGGCTGCCCCCGATGCAGACCGCCTTCCGCGACCTGGAGTGCCCGGAGGACGCCCGGCGCACCTCGGAGTTGAAGCTCTGCGCGGCCTTCAACGTGGTCGAGCACGAGCGGCGTCCGCTGATCTGGACCGACGACGACGCGATCCCGCTCGGCGGCCCGGACCGCGAGCGGCTGCTGGCCGCCGGCGTGCCGGTGCTGCTGCTGGCGCCGGGCAGCGCCCACGGGCTGCAGCCCGAGGATCTGGCCGACATCGACGACTTCCTGGCCACCATCACCGAGATGGCCTCCTGACCAGTTCGTCGTGCCAGGCCACGGCTCCGGGATCGGTGAGCGAGGCGATCTGGTCGAGCACGACCCGTCGGCATGCCGCCCGTCCACCGATCGATCCGTGGGTCTCGGCGGCCCGCCAGTCGGCGGCGAACTGCGGCTCCAGCGCGTCGGGGGCGGCCCGGAGCATCGCCTCGTACAGCTCGACCAGCAGTTCCCGCTGCCGCTGATACAGCGGCTGACGTTCGGCGAGGGTCATCACATAGACGGCGGCGAGCCCCTTCAGGACGGCGATCTCGGCGATGGTCCGGCGGGGAACGACGACCTGGGCGGCGTATCTGGTCAACGGCCCGGGGCCGTAGCGCTTCCTGGTGGCCGCCTCCGCCGATCGGGTGAACCGGCCGACCAGCTGGCTGGTCATGTCCTTCAGGGCGGCCCGGGCCCGGCGACTCCCGTCGAATCGGCCCACCCAGACCGGCAGGGCGCGCAGCCGGGCCAGGGCCTGGACGATCTCGTCGCCGTCGGCGTCGGGCAGGTACCACTCGCGGGTGCGGGTCTCGATCAGGGCGAGGGCCTCGCGGTCATCGAGCGCCGACGGATCCAGGTAGCCGCCCACCACGGCGTCCTCCACGTCGTGCACGCTGTAGGCGATGTCGTCGGACACATCCATGACCTGGGCCTCGACGCAGCGCCGCGACCGCGGACGGTGCCCCGGTGCGCAGCCAGCCGAACACCTCGCCGTCGTCGCCGTAGACCCCGAACTTGGACGGCGCGACCCCCGTCGGAGCGCCGCCGCGGGGCCAGGGGTACTTCGTGCAGGCGTCCAGGCTGGCTCGGGTCAGGTTCAGGCCCGGCACTGCGGCCGGTCGTCCGGATCGGACCTTCGGCTCGAGCCGGGTGAGCACCCGAAGGGTCTGCGCATTGCCCTCGAAACCACCGATCTGCGTGGCGATCTCGTTCAGCGCGCTCTCACCGTTGTGCCCGAAGGGCGGGTGCCCGAGGTCGTGGGCCAGGCAGGCGGTGTCGACCACGTCGGGGTCGCAACCGAGGGCCTGCGCGAGTTCGCGCCCGACCTGGGCGACCTCCAGGGAGTGCGTGAGCCGGTTGCGCACGAAGTCGTCGGTGCCCGGCCCCACCACCTGCGTCTTGGCCGCCAGCCGGCGCAGCGCCGAGGAGTGCACGACCCGCGCCCGGTCCCGCGCGAACGGCCCGCGGGAGGGGTTCTTCGGCGCTTCGCCCACCCAGCGCTGCAGGTCCTCGCCGACGTAGCCGTCGGGTGCCTCCGCCCCATGCAGCACGCTCAGCCGCCGGAGACCGACAGTTCGGCGTCCAGCAGTGCCCCGGCGCCCGCGTCGTCCAGGACGCGCGAGTCGAGCCAGCCCTCCGGCAGGGCGACGCCGCGGGAGGACCCGGCACGCCCTCGCGGTCCCTCGGCGGGCTCCCCCGGGTGCGGCTGCGCGCCGTCCAGGCCGGCGACGAGCTCGTCGAAGCCGGTCAGCGACGGCACGGTGCCCAGCCGGGCGCGCACCTCGTGCCCGACCACGTATCCCTTGAGGTACCAGGCGATGTGCTTGCGGATGTCGCGGCAGGCGTGCAGTTCCGCGCCACCCACGTCGTCGCCGCCCGCCGCGGCGTAGTGCTCGATCAGCAGCACCAGGTGCCGGCGCAGCATCGCCAGCACCTCGCCAAGGCTGGGACGGCCGGGACTGGACATGCCCGGCGAAGGCCGCCGCCAGCTCGGCGAACAGCCAGGGCCGGCCGAGGCACCCCCGCCCGACGACGATCCCGTCGCAGCCGGTCCGCTCGACCATCGCGACCGCGTCGCCCGCCGACCAGACGTCGCCGTTGCCGAGCACCGGCACGCCGGTCACCGCCTCCTTGAGCCGGGCTATCGCCGTCCAGTCCGCGGTGCCGGAGTAGTAGTCGGCCGCCGTCCGAGCGTGCAGGGCCACCGCCGCGGCGCCCTCGGCCTCGGCGATCCGGCCCGCCTCGAGATAG
Source organism: uncultured Actinomycetota bacterium (assembly GCA_963750395.1). Lineage (GTDB taxonomy): Bacteria > Actinomycetota > Actinomycetes > Actinomycetales > Kineosporiaceae > JADJPO01. The sequence goes on from CAVVQM010000010.1 coordinate 58,438, forward strand.
GTGAGGTGGTCGGCGTCGATGCCCTTGCGCATCTTCACCGTGACCGGCACCCCGTGGGGCTGCGCGGCCCGCACCGACTCCGAAACGATCGCGGTGAACAGGTCGCGCTTCCACGGCAGGGCCGACCCACCGCCCTTGCGGGTCACCTTCGGCACCGGGCACCCGAAGTTCAGGTCGATGTGATCGGCGCGATCCTCCTCCAGCAGCATCCGGACGGCGGCGGCCACCGTGCCCGGGTCGACCCCGTACAGCTGAACAGACCGCGGCGACTCCCCCTCGTCGGCGGCGATCAGCCGCAGGGACTCGGCGTTGCGCTCCAGCAGGGCCCGGCTGGTGACCATCTCGCTGACGAACACGCCGCGGGCTCCGGGGGCGCCCGCAGCCAGCTGCTCGCGACACAACCGGCGGAACGCCTGGTTGGTGATCCCGGCCATCGGAGCCAGCACCACGGGGGTGCTCAGGCGGTGCCGGCCGATGGCCAGGCCACCGGACGGGGCGGATACGGCCGCCCGGTCGGGCGCCGTGGTCGGGCAACTGTGCACGGCGGCATTCTCGCAGGGCTGCTGCACCATGGGACGACAGTGCCGTCCAGGCTCAGGCGAGGTGACGTCCGTGTTCCTGATCCGCCGGTGCCGCCTCGTGCCCATCGCGGCGACGCCCGCCCCGCCGGACCCGGTCGACGTCCGGATCGTGGCCGATTCGGTGGCCGAGATCGCGCCGAGCCTGCAGCCCGGGGCGGGCGAACGGGTCCTGGACGCCGACGGCCGCTGGCTGATCCCCGGGCTGTGGGACCGGCATGTGCACCTGACGCAGTGGGCCCTGACCTCCCAGCGGCTCGACCTGACCGGCGCAGGCAGTGCCGCGCACGCCGTCCGGATCGTCGCCGACCACCTCGCGGCGACCCCGGACGCGGGGGGCGTGGTGGTGGGCTTCGGGCATCGCAGTGCGAGCTGGCCCCGACCACCGACCGTGGTCGAGCTCGACGCGGTCAGCGGCGGGCGGCCGGTGCTGTTGATCTCCGGCGACGCCCACCACGCCTGGGCGAACTCCCCGGCGCTGACCCTGCTCGGCCTGCCCCCTCGGGACGGGGTGGTGGCCGAACGTGAGTGGTTCGACGTCTTCCCGAGGCTGGACGCCGTGTCCGCCACCGATCGGACGCGGCGGGAGGCGCCGGCCCGGGCCGCCCGGCGGGCGGCGGCGCGCGGCGTGGTCGGGATCGGCGAGATGGAGTTCGCCGCCAACCACAGCGAATGGCCGCAGCGCACCGCGGAGGGCCTGACCGCGGTGCGGGTGCGGGCCGCGGTCTACCCCGATCGGCTGGAGGACGTCCTCGCCGCCGGACACCGGTCGGGTGATGTGCTCGACGAGGCGGGCCTGGTCACCATGGGTCCGCTGAAGGTGATCACAGACGGCTCGTTGAACACCCGTACCGCGTGGTGCCACCAGCCCTACGCCGGCGCCCGGGGCGCCGGATCGCGCGGCGTGCGCAACTATCCCCCGGCGGAACTGGCCGCCCTGATCGCCCGGGCGCACGCCGGTGGGCTGACCGTCGCGCTGCACGCGATCGGGGACGCCGCGGTCAGTGAGGCCATGGACGTGGTCGAGGCGACCGGCGCGACCGGCAGCGTCGAGCACGCCCAGTTGATCGGGCCCGGCGACCCCATGCGGATGTCCCGTCTCGGGATGACCGCCTCGGTGCAGCCGGCCCACCTGCTCGACGACCGGGAGCTGACCATGCAGTGCTGGCCCGATCGGGCCGACCGCTGCTTCGCGCTGCGATCGCTGGCCGCGGCCGGGGTGGTGCTCGCGCTCGGCTCGGACGCGCCGGTGGCGCCGTTGGACCCGTGGTTGGCCATGGCCGCGGCGGTCTGGCGCGGCGCAGATGACCACGACACGGCCGAGAGGGGTCACGCCCTGGCGTGGAACCAGGCCGAGGCGATCAGCCCGGCCCAGGCCCTGGCGGCCAGCGTGGACGGCCGCTCGACCGTGGCACCGGGGGCCCCCGCCGACCTGGCCCTGCTGGACGGCGACCCCTTGAGTCCGGACGATGCTCGTGAGTCCGCCCGGGCGCTGCGGGCCATGCGGGTGGCCCTCACCTTCTGCGGCGGCCGGATCACCCACGACCGGATCACCCAGGACCAGATCACCCCCGAGCAGCCCTGAGGCCGTCCTCGTCGCGTGAGCTGTCGCCGATCCGCGACATGGGAGGCGGGAGGACTCAGACGTCCCGCTGGACGTAGGACACCGCGGCGAGTGCACCGGCCACCGACACCCAGACCACCACCCAGATCAGGTAGGGGGCGGTCGGGGCCGCATCGCTGAGGAACGGGAAGCCCGCCATCTCGGGGAAGGCCGTCAGGGCCCCGCCGTCCTGCATGGCGTGCATGGCCCCACGCCACAGGCCGTCGGTGGGCAGGACGACCTGGGCGACGGTACCGATCCGCTCCACGTTGTCGTTGCCGATCACGCCGCCGATGCCGCCGACGACGCCGGCCACCCAGCAGGCGCCGAACAAGCCGACGGCGACCACCCCGGAGGCCATCGGCGAGATCAGGCTGGACAGCAGCAGCGCCAGGGTCAGTAGGATCACCGCCTCGCCCGTGAGGTAGACCAGGGCGGTGACGGGGTGCGGCGGCCAGTACCCGACGGTCCAGCGGACGACGAGGAACTGCGCGATCCCGGCGATGGCGACGTAGCCGGCGGCGAAGGCGGACAGCCCCAGCCACTTGCCGAACAGCACCGAGGTGCGCCGGACGGGCCGGGCGAGCATCGCCAGCGCCACGCCGGACTCGGTCTCCCCGGCCAGGGTCGGTCCGGCCAGGAACGCGGCCCCGAGCGCCACGATCAGACTCATCGCGAACATGACCAGGTTGAGCAGCTGCGAGGCCAGCAGCCGGGCCTGGACGCTGGTCATGGTGCCGAACTCGGTGTCCATCCCGTGCAGGCTGGAGAAGCCCCAGGCGTCCAGTGCCAGCAGAATCGCCGTCAGGGCCGTCAGGGCCCAGATCACCTTGCGCCGCAACGCCTCCCGCAGGGTCAGCGAGGCCACGGTGAGCACGATCATTGCCTCTCCCGTCCGCGCAGCAGTCCGAGCAGCTTGTCCTCCAGGCTGATCCTGGAGGGCTCGACGGCGTGCAGTCGGACCCCCAGGCCGACCAGCGTGGCCACCAGGTCCGGCACCCGCTCGTCCAGGACGGCGGAGTCCGGCCCCACGGGGGCGGCCAGCACCTGGATCGGATCCGCGGTCGGGTCTGTGAGATCGACCGTGTACCAGTCGTTCTCGACGTGCGCCAGACCCGCCGCCTCAAGGGCGGCACGCGCCTGCGGACCGACCCGGCCCAGGCGCAGGCGCACCCGGCGCCGTCCGAGCAACTCGGCGAGGGTGCCGGAGGCGACGACCCGTCCGTGGTCGAGGATCACCACCCGATCGCAGACCCGTTCCACCTCACCGATCAGATGCGAGTTGAGCACGACCGTGGTGCCCCGGTCGCGGAGCCGGACGACGATGTCGCGGACGTCGGCCCGGCCGACCGGGTCCAGGGCGCTGGTCGGTTCATCGAGGATCACCAGGTCGGGCTCCCCGATCAGGGCCACCGCGAGGCCGAGGCGCTGCTGCATGCCCTTGGAGAACCCGCCGACCCGGTCGGCGGCACGTTCGCCGAGGCCCACCTCGAGAAGGGACTGCTGCTGACGGTCCGCCGGCCAGTCCACCCGGGCCAGCTTGGCGTGCAGCGCGATGACCTCCCGTGCACTCAACCAGGGCTGGAAGCGGAAGAGCTCCGGCAGGTAGCCGACGCCGACCCGCGAATCGGGGTCGGGGCCCCGCCGGCCGAGAAGCATCACCTCGGCCTCGTCGGGGCGCACCAGACCCAGCAGGATCTTGATCAGGGTGGTCTTGCCGGCGCCGTTCGGCCCGAGCAGGCCGAGCACCTCGCCGCGGCCGACCTCGAACCCCACGCCGTCCAGGGCCTGCCGCCGGCCGTAGCGTTTGCGCAGCCCGGAGCACCACAGCGCCGGCGCCGCCCCCGTGGTCGTTGCGGGGGACGACGCCGGCGCCGGTGCGGCCGGCTCAGCCAAGGTCACGCGCCACGGCGAGCACCTCGTCGATGGTCAGCGGTCCGGCGACGGCCTCGAGGGTGCCGTCGGTGACCCACACCACGCCGGCCCCGAGGCCGTTCGTCAGCTCCAGCACGGTGGCCTGCGCGCCGCCCACGTCCGCCTGGGTCGCGGTGACCACATCGGGCGCGACCGGGATGGGCAGGGTCGAGCCGTCATCGGTCACGGCACGGAGCTGCTCGGCCAGCGCCGGCGGGAACCCGGGCACCGAGAGCAGGTAGTCGCGGATCAGCGCCAGCGAGGCGCCGGTGCTGCTGGCCGAGGGGGCGACGGAGCGGATCACTGCGAGCGAGGGTACGCCGGACTGCTCACCCCAGGTCGCCGCCACCGCTGGACCACCCTTGACCAGGAGCGTGGACCCGTCCAGGCCCTCGGGCATCGGCGGCAGCGTGGCGCCCGCCTTCTCGGCTGCCGCGGCGGCCTTCTCGGCGGAGAAGGTGAACTCGACGTGCTGCTCGGGCATCACCCGGTAGCTGGGCTCGCCCTTCACCCCGACCGGCGGCGAGGCGACCCGGGGAACGGCGATCCCGGTCCGCTCCTGCGCGGTCGCCGCGTCCACGGTCTCCTCCGGTGACCCCGGGTCGGACGTCGACACCTCGCCGTAATCGGCCAACTCGCCGAGGGCGTCCAGCGAGGTGAGCTGGTCCAGCGAGGCGGCGTCGGCCCGCGTGACGGTCACCGGGGCGACCTTCTCGGTCCTGAAGATCGGGAACAGGTCGGTCGCCGCGGCGGCCACGCCTCCGCCAAGCAGGACCACGGCCGCGGTGACCGAGGCGGCCACCGGTCGGCGGACGATCCGCTCCGTCCAGCGGGCGCGGCGCCGCTGCGCCAGGTCCGCCACCGGCGCGGCCGGCGCCGCTGCGGAGTCCGCGAGCCGCACGCTCAGCGCCGTCCACGCCCGGTCGACGTCGCTCTGCTCGGGCGGCACGGCCAGGGACTCGGCCACGGCGTCCCGGTCGGCCACGACGCCCGCGAGTTCGGCCGAACACCGCGAACACCCCGCCAGGTGGTCGCGCTGGACCACGCTGAGCGACCCCGGTTCGTCGAGCTGCCTGCGCAGCATGCCATCAGTGATGTGCTCCATCGACGGTCAACTCCTTCCGCAGTGCCGCCTCCGCGCGGCGCAAGGTGGTGCCGACGCCGGAGGGCGCGATGGCCAACGCGTCGGCGATCTCGTTGTAGGCCAGGCCCGAATGCCGCATCAGCAGCGCGACGGCCTGGGTCCGCGGGAGCGCGGCCAGCCCCGCCCGGACCCGGTCCCGTTCATCGTTGCGGACGGCGTCGTCCGCGGGGTCGCCGGACAGGTGGGCGCCGGCGAGGCCGGCCTCGGTCCCGGCGCGATGCTCGCGGTCCTCGCGGCGTCGCCTGGTCCGGATCTCGTTCAAGGCCGTGTGCGCGGCCGCCGCGGACAGCCAGCCCCGGGCCGCCGATCCGGCGACCGTGGACCTGGCGAACCCGACGAAGACCTCCTGGGCGACGTCCTCGGCGGCATGCCGATCACCGAGGATCCGCAGGGCGATTGAGACGACGCGGGGGTACTCGGCGCGGAAGACCCGTTCGAGGTCGTTCCTCGTCGCGGCCGTCACGCTCGAGACCTCCATCGTCAGAGTGCGCATACCTATGTAGCACCGCCACACCCCCCGATGTGACACCGAGCAGTCGCCGCTAGCCCGAGTGGTTGGCCCGCCAGGCCCGGTGGACCAGCTCGGTGAGCACCTCGACGTCGACGTCGTCCAACCGTTTGATGTACAGGCATCCCTTGCCGGTGCTGTGCCTGCCCAGGCGCTCGAGCAGGTCGTCGTTGGTGCCGTCGTAGGTCAGCCCGTACAGGGTCAAGGCTGCCTTGCGAGGGGCCAGGCCCACCGCGAACCACTCGCGCTCCTTGCCGTCCGACGTCGTGTAGGGCTGGCGGCCGAAGCCCACGACCGAGTCACCCCACATCTGCGGCTCCGCACCGGTGACACCTCGCATCAGATGCAGCACCCGTTCGGCGTCACCTCGCCGACGGTCGTCCGCCACCGTTCTCAGATAGGCATCGACGCCGGCGCTCGTCGGACGGGTCTTGCGGTCGCCGGGTCGCTGGTCGGCTCCGGTCATGGCCTCCACCTCCGCCCTCGAGGCTAGGGCAGAGGTCCGACATCTCTGCCACATCGCGGGCGGCCGCTCAGCAGCCCAGCAGCCTCGAGCTCAGCCAGCCGCCGACCTGGTCGAGCGCCACCCGCTCCTGCTTCATGGAGTCGCGCTCGCGAATGGTCACCGCCTGGTCCTGCAGGGTGTCGAAGTCGACGGTGATGCAGAACGGGGTGCCGATCTCGTCCTGGCGGCGATAGCGCCGTCCGATGGCCTGGGCGTCGTCGAAGTCGACGTTCCAGTACCTGCGCAGTTCGGCGGCCAGGTCGCGCGCCATCGGCGAGAGCGCCTCGTTGCGGGACAGCGGCAGCACGGCGGCCTTGACCGGGGCGAGCCGGTGGTCCAGGCGCAGCACGATCCGCTTGTCGACCCCGCCCTTGGTGTTCGGCGCCTCGTCCTCGTCGTAGGCCTCGATGAGGAAGGCCATCATCGACCGGGTGAGCCCGGCGGCCGGCTCGATCACGTAGGGGATCCAGCGTTCGCCGCTCGCCTGGTCGAAGTAGGACAGGTCGTTGCCGGAGTGCTCGCCGTGCGTGCGCAGGTCGAAGTCGGTGCGGTTGGCCACGCCCTCCAACTCGCCCCACTCGCTGCCGCTGAAGCCGAATCGGTACTCGATGTCGACGGTGCGCTTCGAGTAGTGGCTGAGCTTCTCCTTCGGGTGCTCGTACAGGCGCAGGTTGTCCCGGTCGATGCCGAGGTCGACGTACCAGGCGATGCGGTAGTCGATCCAGTACTGGTGCCACTGCTCGTCGGTGCCGGGCTGGACGAAGAACTCCATCTCCATCTGCTCGAACTCGCGGGTGCGGAAGATGAAGTTGCCCGGGGTGATCTCGTTGCGGAAACTCTTGCCGGTCTGGCCGATGCCGAACGGCGGCCTCTTGCGGGCGGAGGCCTCGACGTTCTTGAAGTTGACGAAGATGCCCTGCGCGGTCTCCGGGCGCAGATAGTGCAGGCCCGAGTCGTCCTGAACGGCGCCCAGATGGGTCTGCAGCAGCCCGTTGAACATCTTCGGCTCGGTCCAGGTGCCCCGGTTGCCGCAGTTCGGGCAGGGCACCTCGTCCAGCGAGGTCGCGGGGCGGCCCTTGCGCTCGGCGAACTCCTCCTCGAGGTGGTCGGCCCGGTAGCGACGATGACAGGACTGGCACTCGGTGAGCGGGTCGACGAAGGCCTCGACGTGACCGGAGGCGACCCAGACCTGACGGGGCAGGATGATCGAGGAGTCCAGACCCACGACGTCGTCGCGCGTGGTCACCATGTTGCGCCACCACTGCCGCTTGACGGCCTCCTTCAGCTCGACCCCGAGGGGGCCGTAGTCCCAGGCCGAACGGGTCCCTCCGTAGATCTCGCCGCTCGGGAACACGAAGCCACGCCGCTTGGCGAGGCTGATCACGGCGTCGAGTCGGTTCTGCGCAGAGGGCTTGGCAGCCACGGGGCAAGCTCCTGATGAGGGCGGGGTCGGACGATCGATCGAGGACGTCTCGGCGCTCAGCCGGAGTCGAGCCCAGACTACCCGCTCACACCTGGGCTCCCTGAACCTGTGCTCAGCGCCCCGGGCCGGTCTGTCCCGTGTCCGCGGCCCGGGCCGGCGTGTGCCGGACAGGCCCGGTGACCGGCGTCCAGCTCAGATGCTCCTCGTAGGCGGTGGCCTCCTCGATCGCCCGGTACATGACCGGGACGGCGTGCACCTTGACCTCGTAGGCGGACAGCGCCCGCCGGTAGTCGCCCACCCGGGCCCAGCTCGAGGTCAACGTCCACAACCGCGGGTCGTCGACGTTGCGGGCCAGGTGCGCCGCGGCGCAGCCCGGCTGGGCGGTGAGTACGTGCAGGGCGCGGGCCGCCAGTTCGGCGAACTCCTCGGCCTCGTCGTCCTCGACCAGGTACCGGGTCACCACCAGCATCCGGTCAACCTATCGGCCCGCTCGCGGTTGACATACCAGCCGACAGAAATGATAATCGTTCTCATGCTGATGGGATTGCGCTGGGGCGGCGGTCCGGCCGCTCTGGTGGCCGGCGTCCTGGCGACACTCCTGGCCGTGGGCGCCTGCGGATCGTCGTCCGCGGACGAGACCGGGCCCGACACCACGGGCGGTCTGGCCGTCGTGGCCAGCTTCTACCCCTTGCAGTACGCCGCCGAACGGGTCGGCGGCGATGCGGTGTCGGTGACCAACCTGACCAAGCCGGGCGCGGAACCGCACGAACTCGAACTCAGCCCGCAGGACGTCGCCACCATCAGCGACGCCTCCCTCGTGGTGTACCTGTCGGGGTTCCAGCCCGCCGTGGACGACGCGGTGGACGCCCAGGCGGGCGATCGCTCCTTCGACGTGGCCTCCGCCGCCAGGCTCGACCTGACCGTCGACGACGAGCACGGCCAGGCGACCGATCCGCACTTCTGGCTCGACCCCACGCGACTGGCCGACGTCGGCGACGCCATGGCGGAGCAGATGGGCCGGGCCGACCCGAGCACGGCCGAGACCTTCACGGCCAACGCCGCCGCCCTGCGCACGGACCTGGAGGCCGTGGACGGCGAGTTCCGGAGCGGATTGTCCTCCTGCACGGACAAGAACCTGGTCACCAGCCACGAGGCGTTCGGCTACCTCGCCCAGCGCTACGGCTTCACCCAGGTCCCGATCACCGGCCTGACCCCGGAGTCCGAACCGGACGCCGCGACGCTGGCCCGGGTGAGCGACTTCGTGCGCGACAACGACGTCTCGACCATCTACTACGAGACGCTGGTCAGCCCGGCCATCGCCCGGACCGTCGCCGCCGAGACCGGTGCCCGGACCGCCGTGCTGGACCCGATCGAGGGGATCACGGACGACTCCGCCGCTGCGGACTACCTTGGCGTCATGCGTGCGAACCTCACCGCCCTGCAGACGGGACAGTCCTGCTCGTGACGTGTCTGCCCGTGACGTGTCTGCTGGTGACGTGCATGCCCGTGACCTGCCTGCTCGTGACCCGGCGCGTACCGTGACCGGCCCGTCCGACGGCTCGACGGGGGCGACGAGCGTGGCGGCCGGCGACGTCCTGTTGGATCTGCGGCACGCGGCGATCGGCTACGGCGAGCGGCCCGTCGTGGCCGACGCGAGCCTGAGCGTGCGCCGCGGCGAGGTGGTCGCGCTCGTGGGGGCCAACGGATCGGGCAAGACCACTCTGGTGCGGGGTCTGCTGGGCCTGGCGCCGGTCTCCGCCGGTGAGGTGTCGCTGTTCGGAGTTCCCGCGGCCCGGTTCGGCGAGCGCTGGCGGATCGGGTACGTGCCGCAGCGGCACACCGTGGTCGGGGCGATCCCGTCCACGGTCGCCGAGGTGGTCTCCTCCGGCCGACTGGCCCGGCGGCGTTGGTGGATGCGGGCGGGCGCGCAGGACCGCACCGTCGTGGCGAGGGCGATCGACGTCGTGGGCCTGGCCGAGCAGAGCCGCGCGCCGGTGGCCACGCTCTCGGGCGGCCAGCAGCGCCGGGTGCTGATCGCCCGCGCCCTCGCGGCCGAGCCCGACGTGCTGATCATGGACGAACCGACCGCCGGGGTGGACCAGCACAGCTCCCGGGCCCTGGTCCGGACGCTGGCCCGGTTGATCGATCAGGGGCTGACCCTGCTCGTCGTCACCCACGACATCGCGCCGCTGGCGCGGATCCTCACCCGGGTGGTGGCCGTGGCCGACGGCCGGATCGTCGGCGACGAGCCGGCCGAGATGGCCCTGTCGTCCCGATCGGACCTGGGCGGCTACACGCACACCCATCCCGGCCACGACCCGGACCACGCGGGCCCCGGATCGGGACCACCCGACGACGCGCCGCCGACCCGCTGGCTCGGCGACCCCGGGCTGAACTGAGGTAGCCATGCTCGCCTACGACTTCATGCAGCGCGCCCTGCTCGCCGCGCTCCTGGTCGGCCTGACCGCCCCGGTGGTCGGCGTCTACCTGGTTCAGCGCCGCCTCGCCCTGATCGGCGACGGCATCGGACACGTGGCCCTGACCGGTGTCGGGCTCGGAGTGCTGACCAGCAGTTCGCCGGTGCTGGTCGCCCTGGCCACCGCGGTGGCCGGGGCCACCGCGATCGAGCTGATCCGGGCCCGCGGCCGGGCGAGCACGGACGTCGCCCTCGCGGTGATGTTCTACGGGGGCATCGCGGGTGGCGTCGTGCTGATCGGCCTGTCGCCGCAGGGCACTGCGTCCAACCTCAACGCCTATCTGTTCGGGGCGATCACCACGACGACGCCGAGCGATCTGTGGATCTTCGCCGCCCTGTCCGCGGTCGTCCTGGCCGTCACCGTCGGGCTGGCGCCGCGGCTGTTCGCGGTGAGCAACGACGAGGAGTTCGCCCGGGCGAGCGGTCTGAACGTGCTCGGGCTCAACGTGTTGTTGGCGGTGCTGACCGCCGCCACCGTCGTGGTGTCGATGCGGATCGTCGGTCTGCTGCTGATCAGCGCGCTGATGATCGTGCCGAACGCCGTCGCCCAGGTCAGCGCGACCAGCTTCCGGTCCAGCGTCACGATCGCGGTCACGGTCGGGGTGGTGGTCAGCCTGGCCGGCACCAGCCTGTCCTACTACGCCGGCCTGCCGTCGGGGGGGACGATCGTGCTGCTCGCCATCGCCGTCTTCCTGGTGGCCACCGCCCTGGCCTGGCTGCGCACCCGGCTGCACGCCCGGCATCACCACGACGAGCGGGAGCACCAGCACGAGCACGGGCCCGAGTGCGGGCATGAGGCCATGCCGCACGGCGACCATCTCGACTACGTGCACGACGGACACCGGCACGCCGTCCACGGAGCCCACTATGACGACCACTAGGCGACCTCAGACCAGGCAGCGCTCGGCCGTTCGCCGGGCCCTCGATCGGAGCGAGGACTTCACCAGCGCCCAACAGTTGCACGCCCAGATGCGGGCCGATGGGCAGACCATCGGGCTCGCCACGGTCTACCGGGCGCTGCAGGTGATGGCCGACGAGTCGGACGTGGACGTCGTGCGCAGCGCCGACGGGGAGGCGCTCTACCGGCGGTGCAGCACCGGACACCATCACCACCTCACCTGCCGGCAGTGCCGGCGCACCGTCGAGGTCGACTCGGCCGCCGTCGAACGCTGGGCCCGAAAAGTGGCTGCCGAGAACGGCTTTGCTGACGTCGAGCACGTCATCGAGGTCTTCGGGACCTGCGCCTTGTGCGCTGAGACAGCGGCTCAGGGCTGATCCGGCACGACCGCCGGCCCCGCGGCGTCCACCGCACCGCCGTAGCGTCGATCGCGCCGGGCGTAGTCCTCCACGGCCGCCCACAGGGCCAGCCGGTCGACGTCCGGCCAGAGGATGTCGGTGAACACCAACTCCGCGTACGCGGCCTGCCAGAGCATGAAGTTCGAGGTGCGCTGTTCCCCCGAGGTGCGCCAGAACATGTCGACGTCCGGCAGGTCCGGTTCGTCGAGATGACGGGCGATGGTGCGTTCGTCGATGCGGGTCGGGTCCAGGCGCCCGGCGGCGGCCTGCGCGGCGATCTCGCGGACGGCGTCGACGATCTCGGCCCGGCCCCCGTAGTTCACGCACATCGTCAGGGTCAGCACGTCGTTGTAACGGGTCAGCTCCTCGGCCGTCTCGAGCTCGGCGATCACGCTGCGCCACAGGCGGGGACGCCGTCCGGCCCAGCGCACCCGCACGCCCCACGCGTGCATGGTGTCGCGGCGCCGGCGGATCACGTCACGGTTGAAGCCCATGAGGAAGCGGACCTCGTCGGGTGAGCGCCGCCAGTTCTCGGTCGAGAAGGCGTACGCCGAGATGTGCGTCACGCCGATCTCGATGGCACCGGCCACGACGTCCAGCAGCGCCGCCTCGCCCATCTCGTGGCCCTTGGTCCGCGGCAGGCCGCGGGCGTTCGCCCAACGACCGTTGCCGTCCATGACGATCGCCACGTGCCTGGGCACGAACTCGGCGGGGACCGCCGGCGGGCGCGCGCCGGACGGGTGTGCCGGGCGGTGGGTCGGGCACCGGGCGGGCGGCCGGGGAACGCTGGGCGCTACGTCTCACGCCCTCGAGCCTTCCACGTCCGCGCCGCCCGTGTGCGACCGATGGGGACTACTTCCTCATCGGGAATACGGGAATCACGGTCCGGCCGGCTGTCGCGTTGCTGAGGCCGGCGAAGGAGGCATACCAGGCCAGGAGCGCCGTGACGATGCCGAGCCAGCCACCCACCGTGGTGACAGAGGACGACTCGGCGAACTTGCCGACGGTCAACGCGATGAAGGCGAGGGTCAACATGCCGAAGGTGGCCACCAGAGCACCACTGGTCTTGAACGAGGCGACGAACATGTAGGCCGTGAAGATGGTCCAGGCCAGCAGGAACAGGCCGACGCCCTTGCCGATGTCCGCCGCGCTCGCCCCACTCATGAGGTCGATGTGGGTGCTGAGGTACCAGAAGGACATCCAGAACGCACCATAGGAACAGAAGGCGGTGGCACCGAACACGTTTCCCTTCACGAACTCCACCACACCGGCGATCGCCTGGATAGCGCCCCCGTAGAACAGCGCAAGGCCGAACACGACGGGCTCGATGGTGGCCGGGAACAGACCGGCGTTGAAGCAGGACAGCACGAAGGTGGTCGCTGCGAAGCAGGCGAGGCCGAGCGGCCCGGGGTCGCCGATCCGTGCGGTGAACGGAACCGGTACATCACCGGTCGGGGGCAGCGTGGTGGGCGATGGTGGACTGTGGACGGTCATGATCCGAACCTCTCGTGGAGCCGGGTGGGTACGCGGGTGCGCGCACATTTGTCCACTTTCCTCCATTTTTCCGTTCTGACGCAGAGGGCTTTCGTCTCCGGTCACCCGAGCGGTCTCGTCAGCAGGCTGTACGGTCAGATGACGATGTGTGACGTAGGTCAGCGGTCGATCGACCGGGTGCGGCGGCTACGTCGGTCAGCGCTCCACGAGACGCAGCGATCGCACCTGGCGCTCCAGATGCCACTGCAGATAGGCCGCCGCGATCCCGCTCGCCTCGCGGCGGTGCCACTGCTCGCTGGCATCGGCGCGGGCCCAGTCACCGCAGAGCAACGCGGCCAGTAGTTCCAGGGTCCCGGGGTGCGGGGAGGTGGCCACCGACGGACGGCACTGCCGACACACCGACCCTCCCGACGCCAGCGCGAACGAGCGGTGCGGACCGGTCTGGCCGCAGCGGGCGCAGTCGGTGAAGGACGGCGCCCAGCCGGCGACTGCGAGCGCCCGCAGGAGGAAGGCGTCCAGCACCAGGCCCGGCGCATGCTCGCCGGCGGACAGCGAGCGCAATCCCCCGGCCAGCAGGAGGAAGAGCTGGAGCGCCGGTTCCCGCTCGGAGTCCACGAGGCGCTCCGCGGTCTCCACCATCGCCGTCCCGGCCGTGTACCGGGAGTAGTCCTCGGCGATGGTCAGGCCGTAGGCCCCGATGGTCTCGACCTGGGTCACCGTGTCGAGGGAGCGGCCCTCGTACAGCTGGACGTCGACCAGCATGAACGGCTCCACCCGGGCCCCGAAGCGTGAGCTGGTCCGCCGCACCCCCTTGGCCGCGGCACGGACCAGGCCGTGCTCGCGGGTGAGCAGGGTGACGATCCGGTCGGCCTCACCCAGCTTCTGGGTGCGCAGGACGACCGCCTCGTCACGGTAGAGGGGCACGACCCATTCTCACCCGCGCGGGCAACCGGGCGCCCTCCGACTCGCCAGGGCCCCGGTCGGCTGCTCACGTCGCACGGGCGCCAGCGACGATCGACCCGGATCGGATGCCCGTCCGGTCGGGTGAACTGGTGGGCGCGGGGTTCCTCGCAAACGGGCGTGGAGGAGTGCCATGGTGTGGGACGACAGGGCCGAGATCGAGCGCGGCTTCGAGGAGGACACCGTGTTCACCGACCGCACGGACGCCGGACGACGCCTCGCCCGGCGGCTGCGGCACCTCCGCTCGCCGGACGTCGCGGTGGTGGGGCTGCCCCGTGGCGGCGTTCCGGTGGCCCTGGAGGTCGCGCGGGAGCTGGCGGCGCCCCTCGACGTGATCATCGTCCGCAAGCTGGGTGTCCCGTTCCGCCCCGAACTGGCCATGGGCGCGATCGGTGAGGGCGACGTCCGGGTGATCAACGAGGACCTGGTGGCCAGGATCGGGATCAGCGCCGAGCAGATCGCGCAGGTCGAGGCCCGCGAGCGGGAGGAGCTGCTGCGCCGCGTCGAGCGGTTGCGTGCGGGTCGCACCCCGGTCTCTCTGCAGGGCCGGACGGTGGTGGTCGTCGACGACGGGCTGGCAACGGGGGCCACCGCGCGGGCCGCCTGTCAGGTGGCCCGGGCGCACGGCGCGGACCGGGTGGTCCTGGCGGTGCCGGTGGCCCCGTCCGGATGGCGGCAGCGGTTCGCCGGCGTCGCCGACGAGCTCGTCTGCGTGACAACGCCCCTGGCGTTCTCCGGGGTGAGCGCCTATTACCGGGAGTTCCCCCAGGTACCCGATGACGAGGTGCTCGCCTGTCTGGCCCAAGCGGGTGGGTGATCCCGACCGCCGCGGGGAGGCCGGGGTCCGGCGCCGACGCGGTCAGGACGCCCGGGTCACCAGCCGGCCCGACCGGGTGCGCAGCATCACCAGCACCGTGCCCGCGACCAGCCAGGCGGCGATGACCGCCAGGTGGCCCCAGGCGAACCCGTACCCGGTGGCACCGACCGCGTAGGCGTCGGAGACGGCCCGGGTCGCGTGCCGCAACGGGAAGACCCAGCCGATGACGTCCAGGGGCGCGGGGAACGTCGCGCCGATGAGGAAGATGTCCGACACGAAGGACAACGGCAGCAGCGTGCCCAGCGCGACCGCGTTCACGGCGCGGGTCCCGTCCAGCAGGGCGACCAGCGCGACGCCCAGCACCGCGAAGCACATCGTCGACAGGATCATCGTCACCACGACCCCCGGCCAGGTCGCAGGTACCGGCACGCCGTAGACGAGGCCGGCCGCGGCGAGCACGGCGATCAGCGTGAGCACGGCGATCCACACGCTGGAGAGCACCCGGCCGGCCAGCAGAAGCGGGATCGGCAAGGGCGTGCCGCTGAGTCGGTGCAGGACCCCACGCTCGCGGGCGCGGGCCAGGCCCTCGGGCATGTTGACGTAGGCCGTGACCGCCGCGCCGTAGACGGCCATGGTCGGGGCGTAGAAGCGCACCAGGGGCGTTCCGTCGCCCAGCACCGCGTCCGCGCCGTAGATCTGCGGAACCAGCAGCACCAGCAGGACCGGGAAAGCGACGGCGAAGAACGTCGAACCGGGATCGCGCCACAGCAGGGCATCCGCGTGCCGGACCTCCCCGACCAGCAACGTCCCCAGCGACGGCCGCCCGGCCCTCGCCGGCCGCGCGTGCCGCGCGCGCCGCCCCGGAGCCGCCCGAGGCGCCGGGCGAAACGCCTTCGGTTGACGGGGCTCCACCGACAACCGGCGGACCGCGATCACCGCGCCGAGCAGACCCCAGGCCGCCATCACGGCCAGGTGATCGGGGTAGAACCCGGCACCGGTGAGGTAGGGGTTGGCGGCGTCGCCGAGAGCGTTCGCCAGATGGCGCAGCGGGAAGGCCCAGCCGATGGCGTCGAGCCAGCGCGGCAGCCCGGCCGAGGTGACGACGAAGATGTCCGAGACGAACGACAGCGGGACCACCACACCGGTGGTGAGCGCGAGGGCGACCTGGCTGTTCGGCGCCACGGAGGCCACGGCCAGACCGAGCGCGCTGAAACAGCACACGCCGACCACCAGCGTGATCAGGGCCGCCGGAAGGGTCCGCCACACGATCTGGACGTCGTAGACGAGCACGCCCACAAGTTCCAGCACCAGGACGGCGCCGAGCGCCACCGTGCCGCTGGCGACGACCCGACCCGCGATCAGCACGGCCGGGGGCAGGGGCGTGCCGCGCAGACGCTTCAGGACGCCGTCCTCGCGGGCCTCGGCCAGCCCGATCGCCAGGCCGGAGAAGGTAGCCATCACCACCCCGAAGGAGGCGAAGGCCGGAGCCATGAACTGGGCCACCCGCACCCCGGCACGCTCATCGATGGTGGCGTTTCCGAACAGGGCGCTGATGATCACGAAGAACAGCAGGGGGAACACGAGGGCGAAGAACAGGGCCAGGGGTTCACGGGCGACCGAGATCAGCTCGTGCCGGCTCTGGTGGACCACCAGCCGGGACAGACCGACCCGCTGCCGTTCCCCGATCTGGTCGAGGGCGAGGTCAGACATCGTCGATCGCCTGACCGTCGCCGATCAGCTCCAGGTAGACGTCCTCGAGCCCGGGCCGGGCCAATGCCAGGGCGCCCAGTTCGACACCCCGATCGATGGCCCACCTGGTCAGCGCGTGAAGGTCGCGGGTCGGGTCCGGGGTCAGCACCTCGGTGCTCGTGCCGGCCGAATGCACGACGCCGGCCAGAACGGGCAGCTCGTCGGACGGCACGGCCTGAGGCAGGCGGAACGACACCACGGTCCGCGATCCGGCCCGGGCCGCGAGCTGCTCCGACGTACCCTGCGCGACCACCCGGCCCCGGTCGATCACGATCAGGCGGTCGGCCAGGTGCTCGGCCTCGTCCATGTAGTGAGTGGTCAGCAGGATCGTGGTGCCGAGGTCGCGCAGTCGATCCACGAGATCCCAGGCTCTGCGCCGGGCCGCCGGATCGAAACCCGTGGTCGGCTCGTCGAGGAAGAGCAGTTCCGGGTCGCCGACGATCCCCAGGGCCAGGTCGAGCCGGCGGCGTTGACCACCCGAGAGCGTCTTCACCCGGGCGGTGCGCTTCTCGGTCAGACCTGCCAGCTCGATCACCTGATCGACCGGACGCGGATGCGGGTAGTACCCGGCGTGCAACCTGACCAGCTCCAGCACCGAGAACTGGTCCTCGAAGCCGGCCTCCTGCAGCACGACCCCGATCCGCTCCCGGAAGTCGCGGCCGGCACTCTCGGGATCCACGCCGAGTACCTCGACCCGGCCCGCGTCCCGCTTGCGGTATCCCTCGAGGATCTCCACGACGGTGGTCTTGCCCGCCCCGTTGGGGCCGAGGAGCGCAACGACCTCCCCCGGCGCGATCTCGAGGTCGACTCCGTCGACCGCGCGCACCGGACCGTAGGCCTTGCACAGCGCCTCGACGACGACGACAGATCCCGATCCGGTCATGGCAGCCTCCCGGCGAGGAGCGGCCGCGGGTCGCCCACCCGCCCCTCCATCCTGCTCACGCCGCGAGGGCGCAGCGCGAGGCCTAGGTCCTCCGGCGCCGATGCCCGGGGATCCGCTCGGCGCGAGGGCGGCGGCCCTAGGATCGCGGCGTGGCCCCGCAGGACGACCCCCCGCAGCCGCGCCCCGGCGCGGGCGAGGACACGGTGCGGATCGTCGTCGGCGTCGACGGCTCGGGTCGTAGCCACCGACTGGGCCGATTGGCCGCCACCCGCACTTCGGCCGTGCGGCTCACGGCGCCGCTTCCCGACCCGGAACGCCTTGCGGCCGTAGTGCAGGACTGTGCCGCGAACGGCCGGGCGGCCGTCATCGACGACGTCCACCGGCTCGATGATCCGTCCCTACGCACGCTCACCGAAGCCGTGCGCGGCGGCGGGCTCGACCTTGTCGTCTGCCGGCGGCCCTCGATCCACTCCCCGGCCCTCGCCGAGTTGGACGAAGCGCTGGCACAACGCGGTTCGATCCAGGCCCTGGGCCCGCTCGACGCCGACGCGCTCGAGGACCTTCTCGTCGAGGTGACGGGTCGCCGTCCCTCGCCCGAGGAGGTCGAGCGGGTGCTGGTGGCCAGCGGCGGACTGGCCGCCGTCGCTGTCGCCGTCGCGGCGGCCCCCGGCCCGGCCGCCGTCCCGGCCCTGATCGCCCGCGTCCACCGCAGGCTGTCGATGATGGACCCGGCCACCGCGACCCTGGCCCGCCTGTTGGCCGTGCGGGTCGACGTCGGCGACGACGTGCTGGCAGCCGCCTCCGAATCGGACTCGGCGGACCTGGCCGATCGGCTCCGGGAGCTGACCGACCAGGGGATGCTCCTCCCGGACGGTGAACGCCTGGTACCCGCGGTGGCCGAGGCGATCGACGAGGACGCCGGGCCCGCGGGACGACGCACGGTCCGTGAGCGGTTGGCCACAGCGCTGGCTGACTCGGGAGGTGACCCGCTGGACGTCGCGCCGCTCCTGCGCGCGGCCCGGGCCCGCGGCGTCCGAGCCGCCCAGGTCTTCGTGGCGGCGGCGCAGGCCGTCCGGATCACAGCTCCGGCCGACGCCCTGGGCTGGCTGGACGACGCCGCCGACGCCACCGACGCACCCGAGGGCGGGACCAGCGCGGCACGGGTCATCCGAGCCGAGGCGTCCGCGCTCCTGGGCCTGCCGGTCGACACCACGCCGGCCTTGCACTGCACGCCCGAGGAGATGAACCGGCTGCGCCTGGTCGACGCTGCGCTCACCGCCCAGCAGGGCCGCACCGCGCGCAGCGCCGACCTCCTGCGCGATGCCGGTGAACTCGGCCGGGCTCTCGCCGTCCCGGCCCTGGTTGCCACCGGGCGTCGACCCCAGAGCGCACCCGAGCACGGGCCATCCGCCGTCGCGCGACTCGTCGAGGCGGCGATGGCCGCGGCCCATCCCGCCGACGCCGTGCCTCTGTTCATCGATGCCGCTGAGATCGCGGAATCGGTTGCCCCGCAAGTCGTCTGGCCTGATACCGCGCATGCCGTGGGCGCTCTGGTCGCGGTGTGTGCCGGTGACACGCCCACGGCCGAGGGCCTGCTCGCCCGCGCGGCAGCCTCGGGGTTCGGCGGCCCGGCCGCCGCCGAACGCCATCGCCTGCTGCTCGCCTGGGTGCGGATGCGCGCGGGGTGCTACGACACGGCGCTCGCCGAGGTGCGCCGCATCGAGCCGGCCCAGACCACGGGCCGCGACCGCCTGATCCGGGCCGCTCTTCTCGCCGGGCTGGCCAGGCGATCGGGCGACATCTCCCGGCTACGCCAGGCGTGGACGGCGGTGGAACCGGTGCTCGCCCGGCGCGCCGTCGACCTGTTCCATGTCGAGGTCGTCGAGGAACTCGCTGCGGCGGCGGCACGGCTGCGCATGACCCACCGCGTCGAACCGGTCATCGCCCTGATCGACGATCAGCTGTCGGGACTGGGGCGCCCGCCCGCCTGGGCCACCGCCCTGGTCTGGGTCCGCGTTCAGATGGCCGTGGCCGGGGATGCCCCCGAGGCACTCGCCCGAGCCGCCGAGCAGATGGCGGAGATCTCGCCACAGTCGTTGCGCGAGAACGCCTTACACCTCGCTACCCGGGTCTGGGCTGAGGTCGCCGCCGGGACCGTGGCGGTCGGGCGGGTCGAGGCCGCCTTGGACGCACTGAGCGTCGCGAACCTGCCGTGGGAGGCCTCCCGACTCGCCGGTCACGCCGCCATCACGACCGAGGACCGCGCGGGCGCCCGCCGTCTCCTCGAGCGAGCGCGCGAGCTGTCCGGCGCGGAACCGCGGACCGCCGAGCAGGCCGGACCGGCGTCGGGCGGCGCCGGGGGCCGCGCCCTTCACGCGCTGTCCGAGCGCGAGATCGAGGTGTCCCGGCTGGTCCTGGAGGGACGAACCCACCGTGAGATCGGCGCCCAGTTGTTCCTGTCCCCCAAGACCGTGGAACACCACGTGGCCCGCATCCGCACGAAGCTCGGGGCGACGAGCCGCGCCGACATGTTGGCCGCCCTGCGGGATCTGCTCGACTGATCCGCGTCGGATCGTCGGTCACGAGCAGTGGCTGTCCCGGCACGCCCCGCACCGTGTCGGTTCGGACCGTGGACGGCGGCCCCGGAGCGGGTGAAGAGTGGCAGCCTCGGTGTCGGCCCCCTCCGGGACGATCCTCCCTGCCGGGTCGACCTGATGTGTATCGCGCCCCCCCATCGGGGGCTCCTGGGCAGGGGGACAACCCCGATGCCCCCAGGGACCCGCACGACGCACGATCGATCCATCGCCAGCCACACGGGCCGGCCAGACCCGAGGAGAACGCCATGGTCAACGTCTACGAGATGATCAAGAACCTGATCGAGGACATCATGAACAAGCCCGATGTCGCCGCCCAGTTCGCCGCGGACCCGTACGGGGTCGTGGCGGCGCAGGGCATCAGCGACCAGGACCTGAGCGGAGTGGACGTCTACCAGCTCGCCGGCGAGGTGTGCACGACCGGTGGTGTGCCGGACGCGGCCCGCAGCGCCTGGCAGGGGCACTCCTCCGGCAGCTCGTCCGGCTCGTCCGGCGGCTACACGCCGGCGCCGAGCGGCCCGGCCCCCGCCGCCAGCTCGGTCGAGCACGTCGTCCAGCAGCTGCAGACGGTGACCTACGTGACGTACCAGGACGACCACAGCATCACCCAGACCATCATCGACAACTCCGTCGACAACTCGGTGGACAACTCGGTCGACCTCGAGCTGGGCGAGGTGCACGGCGACTTCGACCTCGACGTCGACAACGCCACCGCGGTCGGGGACGGCTCTGTCGCCACCGCAGGGGAGAACAACGACGTCAACGCGGCCACGGGCGACCAGGCCCAGGTCATCGACGGCGACAACTTCGGCCAGGCCAACACCGGCGACGGCGCCGTCCAGACGTTCGGCGACATCAACGCTCCGGTCAACACCGGCAGCAACACGGGCATCATCGCCGACGGGTCGGTCGACAACGCGGCGCTCGGCACCCAGGGCGACGTGACCCAGGTGCAGAACAGTGGGGAGGACGCGCAGTTCGGCCTCGGTGCGGGCGACGTCACCAGCCAGGAGAACAACATCAACAACTCCACGCTCGAGAACTCCAACGTGGGCAATGAGCAGGGCGACGGCGACCTGAATCAGGATGCGTCACAGAACCTCGACGTGACCCTCGACCTGGGGCGCGACACGATCAACGTCGACCCCCCGGGGAACAGCGGCATCATGCCCCCGAAGTTCGACCGCGAGGAGCGCAGCTTCGACGGCGAGGGCGAGGGCGAGAGCACCGAGGCCTTCGAGCCGCTCTGATCATGTCGGGCGCGGCGTGCGGGCCGAGAGCGATCCTGCTTTCGGCCCGTCGTCGCGCCCGTCCGGGCGGACGTCGATGGCAGATCCGACATGACCCAGGGAGGAGCACGCGATGAGCGACCAGGCACTTGCTGCGGCAACGGTCGGTGCTCGACCTGGGCATCGCGGCCTGTCGCGCCTACGACCGTTCCGACCTGCTCGCCCGGCTCGAGACGGCCGCGGGAGCCGCTGGCCGACCCGAACATCACCGTCGTGGTGGCCGGCGAGTTCAAGCAGGGCAAGAGCTCACTGGTCAACGCCCTGCTCGGAGTCGCCGTCTGCCCGGTCGACGACGACGTCGCCACCGCGGTGCCCACCCACATCCGGCACGGCGAACCTGGCGCCGAACTGGTTCTGGACGACGACCCCCCCGCCCGCGTTCCGGTCCCGCTCGACCAGCTTCGCAAGCACGTGGTTGAGACCGGGGTCCCGGGACAGGGCAGCCTGCCGACCGGCGGGGACGGACGACGTGTCGTCGCGGTCGACGTCCATCTGCCGCGGGGCATGCTCTCGGGCGGTCTGACCATCATCGACACCCCGGGCGTCGGCGGTCTGGGATCGCCGGCGGCCGCGAACAGCCTGGCGCAGGTGTCGATGGCCGACGCGGTCCTGTTCGTCACCGACGCCTCGCAGGAGCTGACCCGCTCCGAGCTCGACTTCCTGCGCCAGGCGAGGCAGTTGTGCGAGTCGGTCGTCGTGGTGCTCACCAAGAAGGATCTCTACCCGTCCTGGCGCAGGATCCGTGACCTCGACGAGTCGCACCTGGACGGGCTGGGACTGCACGACGCCGACCTCGGCGTGCTCGCCGTCTCCTCCACGCTGCGATCCCGGGCCGTCAAGACCAACGACGCCGAGCTCAACCGCGAGTCCGGGTTCCCGGAGCTGGTGCGCTTCGTCAACGAACGGGTCGGCGACGGTGCGGCCGCGCAACTGGCCGGCCGCGCGGCCGGCGAGGTCGTGGACGTCTGCCGCCAGATCGAGTCGCAGTTCGAGGCCGAGCACGCCGCGCTGTCCGATCCGGCCACGGCCCAGAAGGTGGTCGACGAGCTCACCGCGGTCAAGGAGCGGGTCGAGGCCCTCAAGCACACCGCGGCCCGCTGGAGCCAGACCCTCAACGACGGGATCGCCGACCTCGGCTCGGACGTCGACCACGACCTGCGGGCACGGATCCGGAGCCTGCTGCAGGAAGCGGACGAGGTGGTCGAGGCCACCGACCCGGCCGAGCAGTGGGCCGAGCTGGAGGCCTGGCTGCGCGCCCGGACCTCCCACGAGGTGGTGGCCAACTACACGCTGCTGCGCGACCGGGCAGCGGTGCTCAGCGAGCAGGTGGCCGACCACTTCCGACAGGCCTCCGGCTCGGTGCTCGACCGGTTCGCGGTCTACCACCCCGAGCGGCTGATCGATCAGCGCATCGGCGACGACGCGATCGAGTTCACGACGATGGGGATGGGCAAGCAGACCATGGTCGCCCTACGCAGCAGCTACGGCGGTGCGCTGATGTTCACCATGCTGAGCAGCATGGTGGGGATCGCCCTCGGCCCGATCGGCATCGGTATCGGACTGGTGATGGGCCACCGGGGTCTGCGGGAGGAGAAGAAGCGGCAGCTGGCCCAGCGCCGCAGCCAGGCCAAGAACTCCGTACGGCGCTACTGCGACGAGGTCGGCTTCGTCACGGGCAAGGACTCCCGGGACACGCTGCGGCGCATCCAGCGCCAACTGCGCGACCACTACAGCGCCCGCGCCGAGGAGCTGAACCGCTCGACCGCCGAGGCGCTCAAGGCGGCCTCCGACATCGCCCGGCAGTCGCAGAGCGAGCGGGAACAACGGCTGCGCAACCTGGACGCCGAGCTCAAGCGGCTGGGCCAGCTGCGGACCCGCGCCGAGGCGGTGACCCGATGAGCCTGGTGCAGCGGACCCGGGCGGTGCTGACCCAGGCCCTGGAGGTCTACCGCGGCACGCCGCATGAACCGGCCCTGACCGCGACCCGGGACCGGCTCGACGGCCCCCTGCGGGTGGCGATCGCCGGGCGGGTCAAGTCGGGCAAGTCGACCCTGCTCAACGCCCTCGTCGGCGAGCGGCTCGCCCCGACGGACGCGGGTGAGTGCACCCGGATCGTCACCTGGTACCAGGACGGGCACACCTACTCGGTGATCGTCCGTCCCCGGACCGGCCGGCCACGCCCGGTGCGCTTCGCCCGTGAGGACGGAGCCCTGCAGATCGATCTCGGCGGCCTCGAACCGGAGCACGTGGACCAACTCGAGGTGACCTGGCCCTCCCAGGCGCTTCGCCGAGCCACCCTGATCGACACCCCCGGCCTGGGCTCGCTCTCGGACCGGATCGCCGAGCGGGCCCAGGACTGGCTGGCTCCGGCCGAGGACGACGAGTCGCCCGCCGACGCCGTCCTGTACCTCATGAAACACCTGCACTCCACCGATCTCGGCTTCCTGACCGCCTTCCACGACTCCGACGCTGCACCCCCGAACCCGATCAACGCGATCGGCGTGCTCTCCCGGGCCGACGAGATCGGCGCCGGGCGCCTGGACGCGATGGCCTCGGCGCGACGGATCGCCACCCGGCTGTCCGGCGACCCCACGGTGCGCCGGCTGGTGCAGACCGTGGTGCCGGTCGCCGGTCTGCTCGCCGAGACCGCGACGACCCTCACCGAGGACGAAGTGGCCCAGGTGCGCAAGGTCGCCGACCGGTCACCGCGGGAGGTCGAGGCCCTGCTGCTGTCGGTCGACCGGTTCGCCGAGTCGATGCCCGAGCTCGGCCTGACCTCGTTCGAGCGCCAGGGCCTCCTGGACCGGTTCGGGCTGTTCGGGATCCGGCTCGCGAGCACCCTGCTGCGGCGCGGGGTCGCGGGCAACGCCACCGAGCTCTCCCGCGAGTTGGCCGAGCGCAGTGGCGTGGATCAGCTTCAGGACCTGCTGCACTCCCTGTTCTTCGAGCGCCGCGAGACCCTCAAGAGCCGGTCGGCGTTGCTGGGTCTGGACGCGCTGTTGCGCAGCGAACCGCTTCCTGGAAGCGCCCGGCTGTCCGTCGAGGTCGAGGGCGTGCTCAGCTCCGCCCACCCCTTCAACGAGCTACGGGTGCTGTCCTCGGTACGGGCCGGCTGGGTGTCCGGCAAGCCAGAGGTGCTTCGGCAGCTCGAATCGGTGGTCGGCGGCGGCGGTGCGCAGATCCACGTGCGCCTGGGTCTGACCGAGGACAGTGGCCCCGACGAGCGACGCGGCGCCGCGCTGCAGGCCCTCGCCTTCTGGCAGCGCCGTGCGGAGAACCCGCTGTCCGATCATCATTTGGCGGTCGCCTCCCGCGTGGCCGTCCGCTCGTGCGAAGGCATGCTCGCGGAGCTCGAGCGTGCCCGCTGAGCCGCCGCGGCTGCGCCGGCTACCAGATCGGCGGGGGCGCCTCGGTGTCCCCGTCGTCCGGTTCTGGAGTGTCCCGGCGGTCGGCCTGAGGCAGGGCGTCGGGTCCGTCCGCGTCGAGGCTCTCCAGGGTGTCCAGCAGCTCGGGGTCGGTGTCGAGACCCTCGAGACCCTCAAGACTCCCGGGGCCGGTCAGCGGGTCCCCAGCCGCGAACTCGTCGGGGGCTTCGGGCTCGCGGGGGGCCGCGTCGTCCACCTCGTCGTGTTCATGCCCGGTCGCGGCGCGGTCCCCGGCCCCGAAGTCGAGGTCGAGCCCGCCGAGCAGGTCATCGGCGTCCGGATCCTCGCCGGGGGCATCCTCCTCCGGCCGGCCGAGGCCGTCGTCGTCGTCCAGACCGTCCGGGTCGACGGGCACGTCGAGGACGTCCGGCGCCGGGGCCGTCGCGAGCAGCTCCAGCCCCCATTCCGCCTCGGTGGCGCGCGAACCCGCGTCGTCCAGCGCGGCGGGGCTCTGCGCGGTCACGAACGGCGCCAGATGCTCGGCCAAGGCGGGCGGCGCCGCGGCGGCGAAGCTCACCACGGCCTCGGCGAGCAGGTCGGCCGGAAGGTCGCCGTGCCCGGCTTCGTCCAGCAGCCGGCGCGCGTCACCTCGGCCCGCACCGGTGAGTTCGTCGAGCACCGCGCGCAGGGGCCGCGCCGAGCCCGGGCCGGCAGCCCCGTCCTCGTCCATGGGGACAGTCTAGGAAGGCATCGCGCTACGGGGGTTGGGGGACATCCCCCTGACGTCCCCCTGCTTGACGCCAAGGGCTGGGCCCACACCGCCAGGCCTGCCTAGGCTCAACGACGACGGCACCCGACCACCTCGCTACGGACGCACCGCGACTTGGAGCACACGATGTACGCACTCGGCATCGACCTCGGCACCACCTTCAGTGCGGCCGCCGTCTGGCGCGACGGCCACGCCGAGGTCGCCTCGCTCGGCAGCCGCGGGGTGGCCATCCCCTCGGTCGTGCTGCTGCGCGAGGACGAGACGATCGTCACCGGCGAGGCGGCGAACCGACGCGGGCTGACCGAACCGCACCGCGTGGCCCGCGAGTTCAAGCGCCGGCTGGGCGACACCACGCCGATCCTGCTCGGCGGTACGCCCTACTCGGCCGAGGCGCTGTCCGGCCGTCTGCTGCGATCGATGGTGGACGAGGTCGCGGCCCGCGAGGGCGGGCAGCCGTCCGCGATCTGCGTCAGCCACCCGGCCAACTGGGGGCCGTACAAGACCGACCTGTTGCGCCAGGCCGTCCGGATGGCCGACCTGGACGTACCGGTCACGCTGATCACCGAGCCCGAGGCCGCCGCCATCTTCTACGCGCACCAGCAGCGCATGCCCGCCTCCGCGGTGGTCGCGGTGTACGACCTGGGCGGTGGCACGTTCGACGCCGCGGTGCTGCGCAAGACCGGGACCGGCTTCGACCTGCTCGGGCGTCCGGAGGGCATCGAGCGGCTCGGCGGCATCGACTTCGACGCCGCGGTCTTCGCCCACGTCAGCGCGGCCTTGGGCGGCTCACTCGCCGAGCTCGACGAGGACGACCCGGCCGCGATCGCCGCCGTCGCCCGGCTGCGCGAGGAGTGCACGCAGGCCAAGGAGGCGCTGTCCGCCGACACCGACACCTCGATGCCGGTGCTCCTGCCCAACGTGAGCACCGAGGTGCGGCTCACCCGCGCCGAGCTCGAGGCGATGGTCCGCCCGGCGCTGCACGACACGATCGAGGCCCTGCGGCGGGCGCTCCGCTCGGCCGGGGTGACCCCCGACCAACTGCACTCGGTGCTGCTGGTCGGTGGGTCGTCTCGGATGCCGATCGTCGCCCAGATGGTCGGCTCGGAGCTGGGCCGTCCCGTCGCGGTCGACGCCCACCCCAAGCACGCCATCGCCCTCGGGGCCGCCTGGGTGGCCAGCGGCGAACCGACCGAG
The DNA here is from genome assembly GCA_963750395.1 of uncultured Actinomycetota bacterium. Classification (GTDB taxonomy): domain Bacteria; phylum Actinomycetota; class Actinomycetes; order Actinomycetales; family Kineosporiaceae; genus JADJPO01. The sequence goes on from CAVVQM010000010.1 coordinate 84,999, forward strand.
TCCGCCGACGACGCGGACGGCGACCCGGGCGACACCGTTCACGGCGGCTCACCGCTGCTCACCAGCCCGGTGGGCATACCGGCGGCCGGTGCGCCCGCGGCGGCGGCCGGTGCGGGAGCCCTCACCACCGCAGCCGCCGGTCCCCCGGCGACCCCGCTGCCCGCCGCGCATCAGGCCACCCCGTACCGGGCCACCCCGCATCAGGCCGCTGCGAGTCAGTCCGCCCCGCAGCCGCCTCCACCTCAGCAGTCCACGCCCCAGGACCGGGCATCCCAGACCGACTTCCTCCCCCGGTACACGCCCGATGACTTCCCCCTGTCCAGCGCGCGCTACCACGACGAGCCACCGGCGCGGCGACCCGGGTGGAGGGTGCCGGCGATGGCGGCGGGGGCCGCCGTGGTCCTGGCCGGTGGAGTCTACGGCTGGACCCAGTTCGGGCCAGGCGGCGGAACCGCGACCGCCGGGCCCACGCCGTCGGCGAGCGCGACGGCCGCGGCCAGCGCATCGGGGGCGACGCCGTCCGCGTCGGCCCTGCCCGCCGACGAACAGTGCACCGACGCGATCATGGCGAACACCCGGTGGGTCTGTCTGACCTCGGCCACGTTCGACGGCACCACGCTGACCATCGACTACGACGCCGACTTCGCCGGAACCCCGCCGGACGGTCTCCGGCGGCTTCCACCTGCACATCTACGGCGGGGACGGCGAGGAGCCCGCGGCCGAGGTCATGGGCACCCAGGCCGCGCAGCGCGGCGATCTGGTACGTCGAGGACGAGAACCCCTCGGTCCGTAAGGCGTCCAGCTCCGACTACCAGTCGGCGATCGGCGACGCGCCCAAGGTGTGCGCCCGCATCGCGGACTCCGCGCACGCCCTGGTCCCGGACGACGACGGCGGCTTCGCCACCGGCAACTGCGTTCCGATCACCCGGACCTGACGGGCTCCCCCTCCCCTCTGCCGCTGCGCGCGAGAGGCCCCGGGACGGTCCACGACCTGGCTCCAGCCGGCGCGCGGCTTCGACGCGCGCGGCGTCGACACCGATCGTAGGATCGCGATTCCGCCAGGTTGGTCACACGATTCCGCCATGAGGGGTGATATCGCCGTGTTCAAGACCCCCGCTGCCGCCGCCCCGGTGCCCGCCCCCCGACACCGTCGTCCGGGCCTCGAGTCCGCGGGCCTGCCCGGCGACACGGCGTGAGGCCCCCGCGGGTCGCCGTGGTGGGGGTCGGACCGCGCGGCCTGTACGCCTGGGAACGGCTGGTCACACTGGGGCGGCGGCACGATCTCCGACCCGCCCGGCTCGACCTGTTCCACGACGAGGCGCTGCTCGGCGTCAGCGCTCACTACCGGCCAGACCTGCCGCCCTACCTGCGGCTCAACGTCGACGCCGGCAGTGTCGACGCCTGGGACGCCCAGGACGGCGAGGCGCCCGCCGGTCCCTCGTTCGACGCGTGGCGTGAGGCCTGCGCCCCGGGATCCAGTCGGGACGCCTTCCCGCCCCGCCGCGACGTCGGCCGATACCTGTCGCACGTGGCCGATCGCCTCACCGCCCTCGGCACCTTCCCGGTGCGCCACCACCGGACGCGGGTGGTCGCGGCCGACGTGCTGGACGGAGCGGACGCCGGGAACCGCTGGCGGCTCACCGCAGCGGACGGCTCCGTCCACGGTCCGTTCGACGAGGTCCTGCTCACTCCCGGGCACGCACCCGACTGGTCAGGAGCGTTGCACCACGACGCCGGCCTCGGCCGGCCATGCCTGCCCCCCTACCCCGCCGCGGACGGCGCGCCGGTGACGCAGGGGACGGTCGTCGTCCGCGGGGCGGCGCTCACGGCTCTCGATGTCGCCCTGCACCTGAGCGAGGGCGTCGGTGGACGCTTCGACCCGGCGCACGACCCGCGTCGTCCCTGGCGTCTGGTCTACCACCGGCCCGGGCGAGGCGCCCGGATCGTCCTCGTCTCACGAACCGGCCGCCTGATGATGCCCAAGACGCTCCCCGGCGTGCTGAACCGGGTGCAGGATCTGGCCGGCATCGTCGAGCAGGCCCGTGCCCAGGTCCCGGCTGCGCAGGGTGACCTGCCCAGGCTGCTGGTGCCGCTCGCGGCCCGGCTGCTGGTCGCCGCGGCCCCGGACCGCTGGTCCGCGCCGGCGGCGTCGGCCGAGGCGCGGCGCGCCTGGCGGGACTGCTGCGACGGTTGCCCAGCCCGACGCGGCGCGGTGGCCGGTCGGGCCGGACCCGGAACACGTTCTGTCACAGGCCCTGGACGTGGCCACCGGACTGGCCGCCCCCAACGGCGACTGGGCGCTGGGCCAGGCCTGGCGGATGCTCTACCCGGTGCTGGTCACCCGGCAGCGACAGGTGGCCCGCGACCGGCACGCTCCGTTGCTGGGCCACGCGAGGGCGGCCGGCTGGGCGGCGCAGCTGGAGCGGCTGGCCTTCGGCCCGCCCCCGGTGAACGCCGCGAAGCTGGCGGCCCTGATGACAGCCGGGGCGGTCGAGGTGCGGGCCGGCGACGCCGCCTCCACCGCGCGGCGCCTGGGGGCGGCGGCCGTGGTGGACGGCGTGCTGGCACCCCCCGGTGTGCGCGCCGTCCACGACCCGCTGTGGACCGGGCTGCTCGGTTCCGGCACGGTCGGCGCCGGCCCGCGCAGCCGTGGAATCCGCATCGACGAGGACGCGAACTGTCTCGACGCCCACGACCACCCCGTCCCGGGGCTGAGTGCGGCGGGCCGGGTGACCGAGGACGTCGTCATGGGCAACGACACGTTGGTGAGGATGCACCCGGAGCTGGACCGCTGGGCGCGCCGACTGCTCGGCCTGAGCGGCGGATCCGCACCATCCGCGGTGGCAGGGCGCGGGCGGGCCGGGCGGGGTGCGCGGGCGAGCGCGCAGCGAGACGACCTGCCCGCGCTGCCGGCGCGCACCCTGCCCTGGCAGCGCACCCTGCTGGGCGACCACGCCCGGCTGGACGCGCTGATCGCCGAGTACGGCTCTCCGATCAACCTGATCGAGCCCGGGCCGCTGCCCGGCCACGCGCAGGAGCTCATCGAGGCCGCCCGGGAACGTGGGGTCACGGGGCGGATCTTCTTCGCCCGCAAGGCCAACAAGACCCTGGCCCTGGTCGACGCCGTCCTGGACGCCGGGCACGGGGTGGACGTCGCCTCGCTCGTCGAGCTGCGCCAGGTGCTCAGCCGTGGGGCGGCCCCGGACTCGGTGATCGTCACCGCGGCGGTGAAGCCGCGGGCCCTTGTCGAGATGGCCGTGGCCGAGGGCGTGACCGTCAGCGTCGACAACACCGATGAGCTCGACCTCCTGCGCCTCGTCGCCCGAGACCAGGGTCGTCGTCCATCGGTGGCCCTGCGTCTTTCCCCCGATCTGCCCGACGCGGCCCCCTCCCGGTTCGGGATGCCGGCCGAGCAGATCCGCGCCCTGCTGACCTCGCCCGACCTGCAGGACGGCACGCTGCGGCTGGAGGGGTTCCACGTGCACGTGCACGGCTATCGCGTCGTCGACCGGGTCCGGGCCGCGGTGCAGTTGCTCACCCTGGTCGAACAGGCTCGGGAGGCTGGGCATCCCGTCAGGTTCCTGGATCTCGGCGGGGGCGTGCCGATGCGCTATCTCGACGACCCCGACCCGTGGGAGGAGTTCTGGCGACGGCACCGGGCCGGACTGCTGCAGGGATGGCCGCTCACCTGGGCCGGGCGGGGTCTCGGACTGAACGTCTCGGACGGACGCATCGAGGGGACGCCCGCCGTCTACCCGATGTGGCAGGACCCGGTGCGCGGGGCCTGGCTCGGCCAGGTGCTGGACGCCGACGTGGGCTGCGAGCTGCCCGGCTCCACGCAACGATCCCGGACGGGCACCATCGGTCAGTGGTTCGCCGATCTCGGGGTGGATCTGCATCTGGAGCCCGGGCGGGCCCTGCTCGACGGCTGCGGGATGACGGTGGCCAGGGTGGAGTTCCGCAAGGACCTGCCGGCGGGCGCCACGGCGGGAGAACCCGATCCGGCCCTGCTGGTCGGTCTGGCCATGAACCGTACTCAATGCCGTTCCGCCGCTGACGATTTCCTGCTCGACCCGGTGCTCGTTCCCCAGCCCGCGGACCGGCGTCGGGGCAGGGCCGGGCCCGGGTACCTGGTCGGCGCCTACTGCATCGAGGCCGAGTTGCTCACCTGGCGTCGCCTGCCCTTTCCCCACGGGGCGGCGGTCGGGGATCTGGTCGCGTTCGTCAACACCGCCGGCTACCAGATGCACATTCTGGAGAGCGCGTCGCATCAGATGCCCCTGGCCCGTAACCTCGTCCCCGGCCCGAACGGCGGCTGGGTGCTCGACGACGTCGACGCCGCGTCGTAGCCGCCGTCCGAGCCGGCGCCGGTGATCCGTCAGATCGTTCTCGACGCGGGGCCTCAGCCCCGGGCCGGCCGCCCGAGCGCGCGGTTGACCGCCGACACGATGGCCTTCAGCGAGGCCCGCACGATGTTCGGGTCGACACCGACCCCCCACAGCACCCGGTCGCCGACCGCGCACTCGACGAAGGCCGCGGCCTTGGCGTCGCCGCCGGCGCTCATCGCATGCTCGACATAGTCGAGCACGCGCACGTCCACACCCAGACCACTCATCGCCTGGACGAACGCCGAGATCGGGCCGTTGGCGTGCCCCTCCAGGTGGACCAGTTGGTCACCGCCGGGTCGCGTGTGGTCCTCGACGTCCACCGACAGGCGATCCATGCCGGCATCGTCGCTGGTCACCTGCATCCCGCGGACCCGGAAGCGACCCCACGGCACGTGCGTCGGCGTGGCGTCCGAGGGCAGGTACTCGTCGGCGAAGATCCGCCACAGCTCGTCCGCGTCCACCTCGCCACCGGCGTCGTCGGTGTGGTGCTGGACGACGTGGCTGAACTCGATCTGCAGCCGGCGCGGCAGGTCCAGTTGGTGCTCGTGCTTCATCAGGTAGGCCACGCCGCCCTTGCCGGACTGGCTGTTCACCCGGATCACGGCCTCGTAGCTGCGTCCGACGTCTTTGGGGTCGATCGGCAGGTAGGGCACCGCCCAGGTGAACTGGTCGACCGGAACGCCGGCGGCGTCCGCGTCGCGCTGCAACGCCTCCAGCCCCTTCTTGATCGCGTCCTGATGGGAGCCGGAGAACGCCGTGTAGACCAGGTCGCCGCCGTAGGGGTGCCGCTCGGGTACCCGCAGCTGGTTGCAGTACTCGACGGTGCGCCGGATCCCGTCGATGTCGCCGAAACCGATCATCGGGTCGATGCCCTGGCTGAACAGGTTGAGGCCCAACGTGACCAGACAGACGTTGCCCGTGCGCTCGCCGTTGCCGAACAGGCACCCCTCGATCCGGTCCGCCCCGGCCAGGTAGCCCAGCTCGGCGGCGGCAACCGCGGTGCCCCGGTCGTTGTGGGGGTGCAGTGACAGCCTGACGTTCTCCCGGTGGGCCAGGTGGCGGTGCATCCACTCGATCGAGTCGGCGTACACGTTGGGTGTGGCCATCTCGACGGTGGCGGGCAGGTTGACGATCACCTTGCGGTCGGGAGCCGGCTCGAAGACCTCGATGACCTCGTTGCAGATCCGGGCGGCGAACTCCAACTCGGTACCGGTGTAGGACTCCGGCGAGTACTCGAAGAAGACCCTGGTGCCGTCGGCCTCGGCGGCGTCCCCCAGCTTCTTGCACAGCCGGGCGCCCTCCAGCGCGATGTCGACGATGCCGTCCTGGTCGGCGCCGAAGACCACCCGGCGCTGCAGCACGGAGGTCGAGTTGTACAGGTGCATGATCGCCTGCTTGGCACCCCTGATCGACTCGAAGGTCCGCTCGATCAGGTGGTCCCGCGACTGGGTCAGCACCTGGATGACCACGTCGTCCGGGATCATGTCCTCCTCGATGAGCTGCCGGACGAAGTCGAAGTCGGTCTGGCTCGCCGAGGGGAAGCCGACCTCGATCTCCTTGTAGCCCATCGAGACGAGCAGCTCGAACATCCGCCGCTTGCGCTCGGGGCTCATCGGATCGATGAGGGCCTGGTTTCCGTCGCGCAGGTCCACGGCGCACCACTGCGGCGCCTCGGTCATGACCTTGGTGGGCCACGTGCGATCGGGCAGGTCGACCGAGATCTGGTCGAAGAAGGAGGTATAGCGGTGGATCGGCATGCCGGACGGCTGCTGGTTGCTGTTCATGGTGTCGCCTCTCGGGGTCTACGCAGGGCCGAGCTTTCAGGGAAAGGCCGGCACACGCAATCGCCCGCGGCGAGGGACCGGCCTCTTAGAGGGCCCCGCCGCGGCGACGAAGGAGAAGCTGCGTCACGCGCACGGGCCCACCGTACCGCACGGGACGACCGCACGGGACGCCCATCCTGCCCACGAGCGAGCGCGGCCTCAGGAATCCGGGGGCGGCGAACGCGGCGCCCCTCTCAACGCCGGCGGCAGGAACCGCGCGCCCGGTCCGCGCAACCCCATCTCGTCGCCGGGGTTGGACAGCGCGCAGCGGCGAAGTGACAGACAGCCGCAGCCGATGCAGCTGGTCAGCCCGTCCCGCAGCGCCTCGAGAGCGCTGATCTGCTCGTCCAGTCGATGGCGCCACTGCCGCGACAGGCGGGCCCAGTCGGCCTTCGTGGGGGTGCGACCACGCGGCAGGGTGTCCAGCGCGGCCCGGACGTCCTCCAGCGGCAACCCGACGTTCTGTGCCGCGCGAATGAACGCGATCCGTCGCAGCACCGACCTCTCGAAGCGGCGTCGTCCACCGGGGGCCCGCTGCGCGCTGATCAGCCCGAGGCTCTCGTAGTAGCGCAGCGCGGACGCCGCCACACCGGAGCGTCGGGACACCTCGCCGATGTCCAGCAGTTCCATCGTCTGCCCCCTCCTCGATCCGAGCCGTTGACTTCAAGTTGACGTGAACTATCAGAATGCTCGCATGACGACACCCACGACAACCGACCCGCCGTCGACGATTCCCGTCGCCCTGGTCACCGGGGGATCATCGGGTTTGGGCGCAGCTTTGGTCCACGCGCTGGTCCGTGGCGGCTGGCGCGTCGTCACCGACGCCCGGGACGGCGTCCGGCTGGCCCGCACCCTGGCCGACCTGCCCCCCTCGAGGATCACCGGAATCGCCGGCGACGTCGCTGATCCGCGACACCGCCAGGCCCTCGCCGACGCGGTGGCCGATCACGGTGGCCTCGACCTGCTGGTGAACAACGCCAGCGTGCTGGGGCCGAGTCCGCTCCCGCCCCTGGCCGACCTGCCGCTCGAGGCGTTCGAGCGCATACTCGTGGTGAACACCATCGCTCCGCTGGCCCTGATTCAGCTCGTCCTGCCCCAGCTGCACCGACGACGGGGCGTCCTGATCAGCATCTCCTCGGACGCAGCGGTCGAGGCCTATCCCGGCTGGGGCGGCTACGGCGCCTCGAAGGCCGCTCTGGACCGGCTCGGCGCCGTCCTGGGCGTCGAGCACCCTGCACTGTCGGTCTACGCGTTCGACCCCGGTGACATGAACACCGAGATGCACCAGCAGGCCTTCCCCGGCGAGGACATCTCCGACCGCCCGAGCCCCGACAGCGTCGTCCCCACCGTCCTGGCCCTGGTCCGGGAACGCCCGGCCAGCGGTCGTTACCGCGGCGCAGACCTCCTGGCGCAGGCCGTCCCGACCCAGATCGAGGACTCGACGTGACCACGGTGACGACCGCCACGACGCGCCCCTGGGCGACACATCCCCCCGAGTACCGCGGCATCGGCCGGGACCAGGTGCGACTGCTTGTCGCCGCCCCGACCGGTGTCCGTCACGCGTGTTTCACGGACCTGCCCCGGCTGCTGGAGCCGGGTGACCTGCTCGTGGTGAACACCTCCGCGACGCTCCCGGCCGCCGTCACCGGCCGGCTCGGCACGGACCTGCTGCCGGTGCACGTGAGCATGCGGCTGGACGACGGCACCTGGGTGATCGAGGCCCGGCGGCCGGACGGCTCCGGTCCGGATCGGGGCCTGAGCGCGGGAACCGAGGTGGACCTGGGTGACGGGGTGCGGGTCCGGCTCGTCTCCACCTATCCCGTCCCGCACCAGCCGGGGAGCCGACTGTGGCGGGCCCTGGTCCTCGGGCCGACCGATCTGGCCGACCACCTGGCCGGCCGCGGGCGGCCGATCCGTTACGGCCATGTGGACCGGGAGTACCCGCTGACGGACTATCAGACCGTCTACGCCGCCGAACCCGGCAGCGCCGAGATGCCCAGTGCCGGACGACCGATCTCCGAACGGATGCTGGCCCGACTCCTCGCGCGGGGCGTCCTGGTCAGCGACGTCACGCTGCACGCGGGCGTGTCGAGCCCCGAGATGCATGAGGCACCGACCCCGGAGCGGTTCGTGGTGCCGGCCCACACGGCCGACCTCGTGGACCTGACCCGCCGCCGCGGCCGGCGCGTGGTGGCGGTGGGGACGACCGTCGTCCGTGCCCTGGAGAGCGTGGTGGCGCCGTGGGGCCAGGTCCGTGCCGGCGCGGGATGGACCGACCTGGTCCTGGACGGGACCCACCGCACTCGGGTCGTCGACGGCCTGGTCACCGGGCTGCACGAGGCGCAGTCGAGCCATCTGCTCCTGCTCCGCGCGGTGGCCGGGCGGGATCTGGTCGATGCCGCCTACGACGCCGTCGCGGACGACGGCGGGTATCTGTGGCACGAGTTCGGTGACTCGATGGTGCTCCTACCCTGAGCCTGGGGACCGTCGGTGTCAGAACCCCAGGCGCTGCAACTGTTTCGGGTCGCGCTGCCAGTCCTTGGCCACCTTGACGCGCAGGTCGAGGTGCACCCGTTGGCCGAGCAGCCGCTCGATGCCGGCCCGGGCCTGGGTGCCCACCTCTCGGAGCCGGACCCCGCGGCGGCCGATCACGATGCCCTTCTGGCTCTCGCGCTCGACGTAGATGAAGGCCCGGACGTCGAGCAGCGGGTCGTGCTCGGGTCGGTCGGGTCGCTGCTCCAGATCCTCGACCACGACGGCCAGGGAGTGCGGCAACTCGTCGCGCACTCCCTCCAGCGCCGCCTCGCGGACCAGCTCGGCGATCAGGACGCGTTCGGGCTCATCGGTCAGCTCACCGTCGGGGTAGAGGGGCGGCCCCGCCGGCAGGTGCCCGAACAGGACGTCGGCGAGCACGTCGAGCTGGAAGCCGCTGGTGGCCGAGACCGGCACGACGTCCTCGGCGTCCACCAGCCGTGCGGCGGCCACCAGCTGGGCGGGCAGCGCCTCGCGACCGACCGTGTCCGCCTTGGTGACGATGACGACCACCGGCGGGCGACGGCGCCCCAGGTGGGCCAGCTCCGCGAGCTCTGCGGCGATGAAGCGGTCGCCGCGCCCGACCGCCTCGTCGGCGGGCACGCACAGCCCGATCACGTCCACCCCGAGCAGGGTCTCGCGAACGAGGTCGTTCAGTCGTTCCCCGAGCAGGGTGCGGGGACGGTGCACGCCGGGGGTGTCCACCAGCACCAACTGTGCGGTGGGCCGGTGTACGACGCCGCGGATGGTGTGCCGAGTGGTCTGCGGGCGGCTGGAGGTGATCGCGACCTTCTCCCCCACCAGGGCGTTGGTCAACGTCGACTTGCCGACATTGGGCCGACCCACCAGACAGGCGAAGCCGCTTCTGAAGGGGCCGGTCCCGTCGCCTGTGTCGGGGATGCTCATCGGTCCTCATCCTTGTGCTGCGTGGCGGCTTCGACGATCACCGTGGCCAGACGGTGCCTGCGTCCCTCGAAGCGCTCGGCGGTCAGTCGCAGGCCCGCCACCTCCGCGGTGGAGTCCACGATCGGGACCCGGCCGATGGCCTTGGCCAGCAGCCCACCCACCGTGTCCACGTCGTCGTCGGTGATCTCGAGGTCGAACAGGTCGCCGACGTCGTCGATGTGCATCCGCGCGCTGACCCGGTAGCGGCCACCGCCCAGGTCGCTCACGTCGTCCGCGGCTGCGTCGTACTCGTCGGAGATCTCCCCGACGATCTCCTCCACCAGGTCCTCCAGGGTCACCATGCCGGCCGTGCCTCCGTACTCGTCGACGACGATCGCCACGTGCCCGACGTCGGCCTGCATGTCCCGCAGCAGCTGGTCGGCGCGCTTGCTGTCCGGCACGAAGTGCGGCGGGCGAAGCAGGTCCCCCACCTTCTGCCGGTCCATCACCGCAGGGTTCTCGTGCTGGCGGCGGGCGACGTCCTTGAGGTAGAGGACCCCGCGGATGTCGTCCAGGTTCTCGCCGGTCACGGGGATCCGGGAGAAGCCGGAGCGCAGGAACAGCGACATGGCGTCGTGCAGCGACGTCGCGGTGCCGATCGAGACCAGATCGGTGCGCGGCACCATCACCTCACGCACCCTGGTGTCGCTCAGCTCGAAGACCGAGTGGATCATCTGGCGTTCGTCGGCCGCGATCAGCGCGCTCTCCTCGGCGATGTCCACGAGTTCGCGCAGTTCGGCCTCGGAGGCGAACGGTCCGTCGCGGAAGCCGCGGCCGGGTGTGAGCGCATTGCCGACCAGCACCAGCAGCCTCGCCAGGGGGCCCAGCACCCGGGTCAGGGCGAGCAGGACCGGGGCCGCGACCAGGCCGAAGGTGTCGGCGCGCTGGCGACCATAGGTCCGAGGACCCACGCCCCCGACGATGAACAGGGCGATGGTCATCGACGCCAGCGTGAGCGCCCCGGCCTGCCACCACCCGTCCACCATGTCGGCGATGACCAGACCGGCGCTGACCACGGCCCCCACCTCGGCCAGCACCCGGAGGAAGACAGAGACCAACAGGGTCGGACCGGGATCGGTGGTGACCCGGACCAGCGCCGCGGCCCCACGCTGCCCCTCGGCCAGCAGGTCCTCGGCCCGCCCACGGGTGACCCGCGAGCAGGCCGCCTCGGACGCCGCGAACCACGCTGCCACGACGAGCAGCGCGATCGCCAGCGCGACCAACTGCCCGATGGGTGGGGTCACCGCCTGCCCCGGGTCGACAGGAAGGTGAGCAGCAGCCTGCGCTGCAGCGCGAACATCTCCTTCTCCTCGGCCGGTTCGGCATGGTCGTAGCCCAGCAGATGCAGGATGCCGTGCGTGGTGAGCAGGAGGAGTTCGTCGTGCGTGGTGTGACCGGCGGTCTTCGCCTGACGCTGCGCTACCTCGGGGCACAGCACGACGTCGCCGAGCAGGCCGGACTGGGGGTCCTGACCGTTGCGGGTCGGGCGGAGCTCGTCCATCGGGAACGACAGGACGTCGGTCGGGCCCGGCTCGTCCATCCACTGCTGGTGCAGCACACTCATCGCCGCCTCGTCCACCAGCAGCACCGACAACTCGGCCTGGGCGTGGATCCTCAGCTCGTCGAGGACGTGGCGGGCCAGCGCGGCGATCTCCGCCTCCTCGACCTGCGCGCCCGACTCGTTGTTGATCTCGATACTCACCGGTGCGACCGCCGGGACCGGGACGCCTGGGCCGCCCGGGGCGGTGCGGCGGGCTCCGCGCGGGACTCGTCCCAACGGGCGTAGGCGTCCACGATCTCGCCGACGAGCCGGTGCCGGACCACGTCCGCGCTGGTCAGGATGTGGAAGATGACGTCGTCGATGTCGCCCAGGATGTCCCGGACGATGCGCAGCCCCGACGACGTCCCGCTCGGCAGGTCGACCTGGGTGACGTCACCGGTGACGACCATCTTGGCCCCGAACCCCAGCCGCGTCAGGAACATCTTCATCTGCTCCGGTGAGGTGTTCTGGGCCTCGTCCAGAATGATGAACGCGTCGTTCAGGGTACGGCCGCGCATGTAGGCCAGGGGGGCCACCTCGATGGTCCCGGCGGCCATCAGCCGTGGGATCGACTCCGGGTCGACCATGTCGTGCAGCGCGTCGTAGAGCGGGCGCAGGTACGGATCGATCTTCTCGCTCAGCGTGCCCGGCAGGAAGCCGAGCCGCTCCCCCGCCTCGACCGCCGGCCGGGTCAGGATGATCCTGTTCACCCTCTTGGCCTGAAGGGCCTGGACGGCCTTGGCCATCGCCAGGTAGGTCTTCCCGGTGCCGGCCGGGCCGATCCCGAACACGATGGTGTGTTCGTCGATCGCGTCCACGTAGCGTTTCTGGTTGAGCGTCTTCGGACGGATCGTGCGGCCCCGGCTCGAGAGCACGTCGAGGGTGAGCACGTCGGCCGGGCGCTCGCTGGTGTGCTGGCGAAGCATGGACAGCGAGCGCTCCACGGCGTCCACGGTCGGCACCTGTCCGGCCCCGATCACCGCGGTCAGTTCGTCGAGCAGCCGCTCCACGAGGGCCACGTCACCGTGACGGCCGGCGACCGTGATCTCGTTGCCGCGCACATGGATGTCGGTCTGCGGGAAGGCCCGCTCGACGCTGCGCAGGATCTCGTCGCGCGCGCCCAGCAGAGCGACCATCGCGACCTCCGGGGGCACGACGATCCTGTGGACGGCGGAGTCACCGCTCGCGGAGGGGACCTGGACAGGGTCGCGGCGGGCGGCGGGTTCGGGGTGATTGGGCTCGGTCATGGGTAGCCCCATCGTAGCCAGCCGGACCGCATCGCGAACGCGCCCGGGCGCTCAGCGGCGACTCAGCCGGGTGGCCAGGTGAACGAGCGGCCGGCGAGCACATGCCCGTGCACGTGGAACACGCTCTGCCCCACCCCCGCGCCGGTGTTGAAGACCAGCCGGAACTGCCCGTCCGATTCCTGCTCGGCGACCTCCGAGCCCACCGCGACCAGTTCGGCCAGGGTCGCGGGATCGGCGGTCATCGAGACGACGTTCTCGTGGTGCTCGCGCGAGACCACCAGGACGTGCGTCGGGGCCACCGGATTGACGTCCCGGAAGGCGACCACCCGCTCGCCCGCGTGGACGATCTCCGCCGACGCGGCACCGTCGACGATCCGGCAGAAGAGGCATTCACTGCGATCGGCCATGCCCGCAAGCCTAGTCAGGTCCACCGACCCAGCGCCGCGCTCAGCAACGACAGCGCCGCCGGCCCCGCGGTCGAGGATCGCAGCACGGTCGGCCCGAGCCGGACGACGTCGGCGCCGGCCCCGCTCAGCCCGGCCAGCTCGTCCTCGGTGATGCCGCCCTCGGGCCCGACGACGATCGCCACCCGGTCGACGCCCTCCGGCACGGGCCACTGCGTGAGCGGCGCCTCGCCGTCCTCGTGCAGCACCAGGACGGCGCCCGAACCGGCGCCGGTGAGGTCGGCGGCCCACTCGAGGAGACCGGCGGTGGTCATGGGCTCGCCGACGTGTGGCAGCCGCGCGCGGCGGGACTGCTTGCCCGCCGATCGGACGACGCCACGCCACTTGTCCAGGGCACGCCTCCCGCGCTCACCCGACCAGACCACGACGCTGCGGCGGGCCTGCCAGGGCAGCACCTGGTCGACCCCGAGCTCGGTGGCGGTCTCGACGGCCAGCTCATCGCGTCCGCCCTTGGCCAGCGCCTGAACCAGGATCAGCGCCGGACGAGCGACCGGAACGGTCTCGACGGCCTGGACCGCGAGGACGAGCCGTTGCCGGGTGGCCTCCGAGACCGTGCACCGGGCGAGGCCACCGAGTCCGTCCGCGACGTCGACCCGCTCACCGGGTCTGGTCCGGCGCACGGTCACGGCGTGCCGGGCCTCGTCGCCGGTCAGCACCAGGTCGTCGCCGGCGTCCACGCCGTCCAACGGGTGGTCGAGCAGGTAGAGCGGGGCGGTCACCGTCCCGCGAACCGGTCCCGCAGCTTGGAGAAGACGCCCTGCTGGTTGGCGGAGAACCGGGCGGTGGGGCGCTCCTCGCCGCGCAGTTTCGCCAGCTCGCGCAACAGGCTCTCCTGCTCCTCGTCCAGCCTGTTGGGGGTCTGCACGTCGAGGTGGACGATCATGTCTCCTCGCCCACCGCCGCGCAGGTGCGTCACGCCGTGGTCGCGAAGGACGATCGTCTCACCCGGCTGCGTCCCGGCCCGGACGTCGACGGACTCTGCCCCGTCGAAGGTCTCCAGCTCGATCACGGTGCCGAGCGCGGCGGCGGTCATCGGCAGCTCGACCGCGCAGTGCACGTCGTCCCCGCTCCGGGTGAAGGTCGGGTGCGGGCGCTCGACGATCTCGACGTACAGGTCGCCCTGCGGCCCACCGGCCGGTCCGACCTCACCCTCACCGGTGAGCTGGATGCGGTTGCCGGTGTCGACCCCCGGCGGGATCTTGATCTTCAGCGACCGTCGCGATCGAACGCGGCCCTCCCCCGAGCACTCCAGGCACGGGGAGGGGATCACGGTGCCGTAGCCGTGGCAGACGGAGCAGACCTGCTGGGTCATCACCTGGCCGAGGAAGGAACGGGCCACCCGCTGGATCTGCCCGCGGCCCTTGCACGCCGCACAGGTCTGGGGCGAGGTGCCCGGCTGGCAGCAGTTCCCCCTGCACTGGGAGCAGACCACCGCGGTCTCGACGGTCAGCTCCTTCTCCACCCCGAAGACCGCCTCGGCCAGGTCGATCTCGACCCGGACCAGAGCGTCCTGACCGCGTCGCTGGCGAGGCACCGGGCCCCGCGCGCCGCCACCTGCGGCGCCGAAGAAGGTCTCGAAGATGTCGCTGAAGCCGAAGCCGGTGCCGTAGCCGCCCCCGGTCCCGCTCGGGTCCCCGCCCATGTCGTAGACCTGACGCTTGTCGGCGTTGGACAGGACGTCGTAGGCGCGGCTGACCTCCTTGAACCGCTCCTCGGCCTGCGGGCCCGCGTTCACGTCGGGGTGCAGCTGGCGGGCCAGCTTGCGGTAGGCCTTCTTGATCTCCTCGGGGGTCGCATCGCGCGAGACGCCGAGGGCCTCGTAGTAGTCGCTCACCGGGCTCCGATTGGTCATGGTGTCGGGTCTTTCGATCGTGGGCGGATCACTGATCGACGGGCGGCTGACCGACCGGCATCAGGATCCGGGAGACGTATCGGGCGACCGCACGCACGGCCGCGATGGTTGTCGGGTAGTCCATCCGGGTCGGGCCGAGCACTCCGAGACGGGCCACCACCTCACCACCGGAACCGTAGCCGCTGGCGACCACGGAGGTCTCGTTCAGGCCCTCGTGGGCGTTCTCGTGCCCGATCCGCACCCCGACGTCGCCGGTGTCCGAGGCCATCTCGGACAGCAGTCGCAGCAGCACCACCTGCTCCTCCAGCGCCTCGAGCACCGGGGAGATCGAGTGACCGAAATCGGTGCCGGCGCGTGCGAGGTTCGCCGTCCCCGAGAGCACGATCCGTTCCTCGCGCTCGATCGCCAGGGAGTCCTCCAGGGCGTCCAGCACCCCGCGCACCAGGGGCCGGTCCGCGGGTGGGAAGGTGCTCGGCAGCGAGGCGAGGGCGGCGGTGACCGCGGTCAGTCGCCGTCCGCTGACGGCGGACAGGAGCCGGGCCCGCAGCTCGCCGAGCAGCGTCTCGCTCGGATCGAGGCCGACCTCCACCACGCGTTGTTCGACCCGTCCGGTGTCGGTGATCAGGACCAGCAGCAGCCGGCCCGCCCCGAGCGGGACGAATTCGATGTGCCGAACCGTCGAGCGGGTCAGCGACGGGTACTGCACCACGGCGACCTGATGGGTGATGTGCGCGAGCATCCGCACCGTGCGGTCGAGGACGTCGTCCAGATCGACCGCGCCCTGCAGCAGGCTCTGGATCGCGCGCCGTTCGGCGGAGGACAGCGGCTTGATGCTGCTCAGTCGGTCGACGAACAGCCGGTAGCCCTTGTCGGTGGGTACCCGCCCGGCGCTGGTGTGCGGCTGGGCGATGTAGCCCTCCTCCTCCAGGGCGGCCATGTCGTTGCGGATCGTGGCCGGGGAGACCCCGAGGTTGTGCCGCTCGGCCAGGGCCTTGGAGCCGACCGGCTCGCTGGTCTGCACGTAGTCCTCGACGATGGCACGCAGGACGTCGAGCCGGCGATCCTCACTCACGGCCCACACCTCCCGCGTCTCGTGTCGTGCTGGCACCCACGACTGGCTCTCACTGCTGGCACTCGCTGCGCGCGAGTGCCAGTCTACGTCGGCCCGCCCGCCGACGTCCTCATCACCTGCGCCGCGGGGTGCGACGAAGCGGGCGCGGTGTCGCTACCGGCCCGGGTCGGCCCCGCCTGACACGCTTGGTCCGTGGACGGCAGGTATGGTCCGGGCCGGCTCGGCCGGACCCGCGACAGCAGCACCACCGCGGTGGGCGCCGAACCCGGGCTGGTGGT
Source organism: uncultured Actinomycetota bacterium (assembly GCA_963750395.1). Lineage (GTDB taxonomy): Bacteria > Actinomycetota > Actinomycetes > Actinomycetales > Kineosporiaceae > JADJPO01. The sequence continues at coordinate 101,140 of CAVVQM010000010.1, forward strand.
CGAGGACGTCGAGACCGGCTGGTGCGGAGCGGTGATCCGCACCGAGAAGAGCGGCGGGGTTCATCTCGTGGTCTTGGAGGACCGGCGCGGCAAGACCCGCTCCTTCCCCCTCGGTGGCGGCTTCTGGATCGACGGTGAGGCGGTCGAACTGGTCCCCCCGGCGCCCGCCGGCCTGGCCGCCGAGCGCGCGCGGACCGCCCGGACGGCATCCGGGTCGCGCGCCGTGGCCGGGCTGCGGGCCCGCACCGCCCGGGCCTCGCGGATCCTGGTCGAGGGCCGGCACGATGCCGAACTGGTGGAGAAGGTCTGGGGGGACGACCTGCGCATCGAGGGCGTCGTGGTCGAGATGCTGGACGGCGTGGACGACCTGGCCGCCGCCGTCCGGGAGTTCGGTCCGGGCCCGGACAGGCGCCTGGGCATCCTGGTCGACCATCTCGTCGCCGGCTCCAAGGAGTGGCACGAGGCCACCGCGGTCACCCGGCTGGGCGGCGCGGCGGCCCACGTACTCGTGGTCGGACACCCCTACGTCGACGTGTGGCAGGCCGTCCGGCCCGAGCGCCTGGGGCTGGACGCCTGGCCCCGGATCCCCCGAGGCCAGTCCTGGAAGCACGGGATCCTGGCGGCCCTCGGTTGGCCGCACGCCGATCAGCGCGACGTCGCCCTGGGGTGGAGGCGGATCCTCGCCACGGTGAGGACCTACGCCGACCTGGAGCCGGAGCTCCTGGGCCGCGTCGAGGAACTGATCGACTTCGTCACCGCAGGGCAGGACGCTACTTGACCTCGGCGCGCATCAACTGCCACAGGCCGACCACGAGCGGCAGCACGAGCCAGATCAGGCCGCTGACGGCCAGCTGGCCCCACTGGTCCCCGGTCAGCGCCGTGCCCTCGAACAGGCTGGTCTGGTTGAACTGGAAGTCCACCCACTTCTGGACGTCGGCGAACCAGGTCTGCGTCGCCGCGAGGAGCCCGGTGAGGGTCGGCACGACGAAGCTGTAGACGAAGTAGCCGACGATCGCGGCGGCCGAGTTGCGGATCAGCACGCCGAGCATGAACCCGATCAGCAGGCCGAGCACGTTGGCCAGCACGATGTAGGCCAGTTCCCTGGCGGAGGTCTGCCACACGATGTCGACGCCGGTGATCGCGGCGCCGGCCAGGTTGCCCAGGGCCCCGATCCCCATCGCGACGATCATGGAGGCGACACCGACGAGAATCGCGCCGAGGAGTTTGGCGACGATGATCCGGGACCGGTTGGGGACCAGGGTGAAGGTGGTCAGTCCGGTCCGCTGGCTCCATTCGCTGGTCACCGACAGGATCGCGATGACCGGCAGGAGGATCGACATCGGGATGCCCACGGCCGCCCCGAAGGTGCCGTAGGTGATCGCCGAGTCCGGGGCGAAGATGATCACGGCGGCCGTGGCCAGCAGCGATGTGATGGCGATGCTCATCAACAGCCAGAAGCCCGACCGGGTGTCGAACATCTTGCGCAGTTCGATCCCCGCGACGCGCAGGAAGGGGATCGTCGGGACGGCGTGCGCGTGGCGCTCGCGGCGGCCCAGGGAACTGACGTGCTCGAGTGTGGTGGTCATGCTGCGACTCCTTCGCGCTGGGTGTCGGCCGTGAGTTCGAGGAACATCTCCTCCAGGCCCGCGCCCTCGGCGGGCCGCAGTTCGACCAGTGCCACGCCGGCCTGCAGGGCGATCCGGCCGACCTGATCCGGTGTGGCCTCGACCCTGAGGGCGTCGTCCCCGCCCGCGTGAGCGAGCAGCCCGGCGGTGCTCAGGGCCTGCGCCAGCGCCTCGGGCTGTGCGGTGCGGACCAGGGTGCCCGCGGTGGCGAGCAGGTCCTGCTTGGTGCCCTGAGCGACGATGCGGCCGTTGCCGATGACGACCAGATCGTCTGCGATGACCTCGATCTCGTGCAGCAGGTGCGAACTGAGCAGCACCGTCCCGCCACGATCGGCGTAGTCGCGCAGCAGGTCTCGCATCCAGCGGATGCCGGCGGGGTCGAGCCCGTTCGCGGGCTCGTCGAGGATCAGCACGTGCGGGTCGCCGATCAGGGCGGTGGCGATGCCGAGCCGCTGGCGCATGCCGAGCGAGTAGTTGCGCACCCGCCGCCCGGCCTCGACCGGCGTCAGGCTGACCAGGTCGAGCATCGCGTCGACGGCCTCGCTCGACACTCCGATGGTCTTCTGCGCGATGGTGAGGATCTCGCGCCCGGTGCGACCCGCGTGCTGGGCCGAGGCGTCGAGCAGCACTCCGACCTCGCGGCCCGGATTGGGCATGTCGGTGAAGCGGCGACCCTCGATGGTGGCGGTTCCGGCCGTCGGCCGGGTCAGACCCACCATGATCCGCATGGCGGTGGACTTGCCGGCACCGTTGGGTCCGAGGAAGCCGGTCACGCGGCCCGGGCGGGCGGTGAACGAGACGTCGTCGAGCGCGGTGAACGCGCCGTACTTCATGGCCAGAGAGGCGACTTCAATCATGCGGTTCACACTAGGTCCGCCTCGGGGAGGGCCGGACATCCGGCACCCCCCGGAGCCACCCCCGAGTCGACCCCGAGCGCGCGGGGGGGGTCCAGGGTCAGGGGCGACTCAGGGACGGGCCCGGATGCCCGTCGGGCCCGGTTGTGGGTTGATGGATACATGAACGAGAACCTTCACCCCGCCCAGTCCTCCGACAACCCCTGGATCGACCCGGCCACCTCGGTCGAGCCGCCCTCCGCCGCCGCCGTGTCGTCGGGGTACCCGGATCAGACCGCCCGCAACTGGGGGGTCGGTGCGCACCTGTCGAGTTTCGTGGCCGCCTGGATCGCCCTTGGCTTCCTGGGCCCGCTCACCGTGCTGCTGGTGGCGGGGAACACCTCCCCGTTCGTGCGCCGGCACGCGGTCGAGGCGCTCAACTTCAACATCTCGGCGCTCATCTACCTCGCGGTCTCGGCCGTGCTGATGCTGGTCCTGATCGGGTTCGTGACCATGCCGCTGGTCGGCCTGCTCTACCTGATCTTCACGATCCGGGGGGCCATGGCGGCCTCCCGCGGCGAGGACTACCGCTACCCGCTGAGCATCCGCTTCATCAGCTGAGCATCCGCTCCATCGGGTGCGCGCCGCCCGGCGACGACACGCCGGCCGGTCGGCGTCTCACCCGGCCAGCAGGGCCCGCACCACCGCGTCGGCGAGCAGCCGACCGCGCCGGGTCAGCACGACCCGGCGCCCGCGGACGGCGGCCGCACCGTCCACGAGTCCGTCGGCGACCAGGCCCGCCACCGCCCGACGCCCGGGTTCTGCCAGGTCGCTCACCGGCAGTCCCTCGGCCAGCCGGACGGCGAGCATCACCGACTCGGTGTGGCGCTGCGCGTCGGTCAGGATCTCGTGGCCGTCCTCGGGCGCCTCGCCCCCGGCCAACCGCCGCGCGTAGGCGCCGGGGTGCCTCACGTTCCACCATCGCCGCCCGGCGAGGTGTGAGTGGGCGCCCGGTCCGATCCCCCACCAGTCGTCGCCCCGCCAGTAGCCCAGGTTGTGCCGACAGGCCAGGGAGGGCGTCCGCGCCCAGTTGCTCACCTCGTACCAGGCGAACCCCGCCGCGGCGAACGCCTCGTCGGCGGCCTCGTACTTGGCGGCCAGGTCGTCCGGCTCGGGCCCCGCCAGTTCCCCGCGGGAGACCTTGCGCCACAGGGCCGTTCCCGGCTCGACGGTCAGCGCGTACGCGGAGACGTGGTCGACGCCGCAGGCCAGCACGGCGTCCAGGCTCGCCCGCCAGTCGTCCAGGCTCTCCCCCGGCGTGCCGTAGATGAGGTCGAGGCTCACGGCCAGACCCGCTCGGCGAGCGCGGTCGACGACCCACGGCACCCGATCGGGGTCATGGGTGCGGTCGAGGGTGGCCAGGACACGGGGGACGGCGGACTGCATGCCGAACGAGACGCGGGTGAACCCGCCGTCCGCGAGAGCCTGGAGCGCGGCGGCGTCCACCGAGTCGGGGTTGGCCTCGGTGGTGATCTCGGCGTCCGGCGCCAGACCGATGTGGGTGCGCACGGCGTCGAGCATCGCCAGCAGGTCGGTGGCGGGCAGCAGCGTGGGGGTGCCGCCACCGAAGAACACCGTGGACGCGGGCCGCAGTCGGTCCTGGTGCTTCAGGGTCGCTGCCGCCAGGGCGATCTCGGTCGCCGCGGTCGCGGAGTACCCGGCCTGCGCGCCACCGCCGGCCAGCTCTGTCGCGGTATAGGTGTTGAAGTCGCAGTACCCGCAGCGCACGGCGCAGAACGGCACGTGCACGTACACGCCCAATACCCCGGTGGCGGTCGTCATGCCTCGGGTTTCAGCGCCCTGGACAGCAGGCCCGTCGCGGCGTCCCGGGCCGAGACGCCGTCGTGGAGCACGCTGTTGACCGCCTCGCAGAGGGGCATCTCGACGCCCTGGCGGCGGGCGAGGGTCACGATGCTGCGGGCGTTGCCGACCCCCTCGGCGACCTGCCCCAACTCGGCGACGATCAGGTCCAGCGGCCGGCCCTGGCCCAGGCCGCGCCCCACCCGGTAGTTGCGGGACAGCTCGCTGGAACAGGTGAGCATCAGGTCGCCCAGGCCCGCCAGACCGGACAGCGTCACCTCCTTGGCCCCCAGGGAGACCGCGAGCCTGGTGATCTCGGCGAGCCCCCGCGTGATGAGCGCGGCCCGGGCGTTGGCGCCGAACCCGAGACCGTGACACATGCCCGAGGCGATCGCCACGACGTTCTTGGCGCACCCGGCGATCTCGATGCCGATCACGTCGTCGCTGGTGTAGACGCGGAAGGCGGGCACCGCGAAAGCATGCTGGACGGCGCAGCGCGCCGTCTCGTCGACACCGGCGACGGTCACCGCGGTCGGCATCCCCCGCGCCACCTCGACGGCGAACGAGGGGCCGGACAGGAACGTCAGCCGGGGGTGCACCGACGGGGGCAGCTCCGCGCGCATGACCTCGCTCATCGTGGCGAGGGTGTCGGCCTCGATGCCCTTGACCGCGCAGCAGACCAGGGCACCGGGTGCGAGGTGGTCCCGCATCGCACGGACGACGGACCGGGTCACGTGGGAGGGCACCACGACCACCACGAGCTCGGCGCCGTCGAGGGTGGCCGCGAGGTCGTCACAGCCGGTCAGGGTCGGTGGCAGGTCGATGTCCGGCAGGTATCGGTGGTTGCGGTGGGTCGTCCGCAGGTCGGCCAGGACCGACGCGTCGATGTCCCAGGCGGTGACCGGCCAGCCCTTTCCGGCCAGCACGGCGCCCAGGGCCGTTCCCCACGAGCCCGCTCCGAGCACGGCACAGCGCATCGCGCTCACCCCCGCCGTTCGACGACGTCGCGCGCGTGGGTGCGCATGGAGTCGTACAGCCGCACGGTGCCGGACTGCTCGGCCGCGAGCAGCCGGCGGGCGACGTCCGGGTTCACCGTGGGGAACACGTCAGCGAGCAGCACCCCGTGGCCGGGCCGATGCATCACGTGGATCTCGTCCCCGGCGGCGACGGTGCCCGGCGCCGTCACCGCGAAGTAGGCACCGGGGGCGCCGTGGGCGGTGAACCGCTTGACCCATCCGGTCTCGGACACCCCACGGCGAGCCATGTGGCGCGCGAAGGTGGCGCACGGGATCCGCGGGCCGGTCAACTCCAGCTCGAGGCCGTCGGTGCCGATCCGCCACCGCTCGCCGATCTCGGCTCCGGTCACCGGCAGGCCGCTGACCCGCAGGTTCTCCCCGAACGACCCGGGCGGCAGGCTGATCCCCAGTTCGCCGGCCCACCATGCGGCGTCCTCGTCGGCGTAGGCGTACACCGCCTGCTCGATGCCGCCGTGGTGCCTGTGGTCCTTGACCAGGTCCCCGCCCAGCCCGTAGGGCCCTGCCGGGACCGCGCGGCGCACGGCGGACTTGCTGATCGCCGTGAGCTCGTCGGGGTTGGTCGGCTCGGGGAGCAGCTCGCGCACCACGCAGACCGCGTTGACCCGGGGCCCGCCCGGATCAACCGAGCCGGGATCGTCGCGGCTCACCTCACCCACCTCACTTCTTCTTCTCGGACTCGCCGCCGTCGGAGGACAGGGCGGCGATGAAGGCCTCCTGGGGCACCTCCACCCGGCCGACCATCTTCATCCGCTTCTTGCCCTCCTTCTGCTTCTCCAGCAGCTTGCGCTTGCGGGTGATGTCACCGCCGTAGCACTTGGCCAGGACGTCCTTGCGGATCGCCCGCACGTTCTCGCGGGCGATGACCCGGGCGCCGATGGCGGCCTGGATCGGCACCTCGAACTGCTGGCGCGGGATCAGCGCCTTCAGCCTGCCCGCCATCGTCACGCCGTAGGAGTAGGCCTTGTCGCGGTGCACGATCGCGCTGAACGCGTCCACCGTCTCGCCCTGAAGCAGGATGTCCACCTTGACCAGGTCGGCGACCTGATCGCCGTCCATCTCGTAGTCGAGGCTGGCGTAACCGCGGGTGCGCGACTTCAACTGGTCGAAGAAGTCGAACACGATCTCGGCCAACGGCAGCGAGTAGCGCATCTCGACCCGCTCGGTGGACAGGTACTCCATGCCGAGCAGGGCACCGCGCCGCTGCTGGCACAGCTCCATGATCGCGCCGATGTACTCGCTCGGGCTCAGGATGGTCGCCCGCACCACGGGCTCGCGCACGTCCGCGATCTTGCCGCCGGGGAACTCCGAGGGGTTGGTGACGACGATCTGCTTGCCGTCCTCCATCGTCACGTCGTAGACGACGTTGGGCGCGGTGGAGATCAGGTCCAGGCCGAACTCGCGCTCCAGCCGCTCGCGAACGATCTCCAGATGCAGCAGACCGAGGAATCCGCACCGGAAGCCGAACCCGAGGGCGACCGAGGTCTCGGGCTCGTAGACCAGCGCCGCGTCGTTGAGCTTGAGCTTGTCCAGCGCCTCCCGAAGATCGGGGTACTGCGAGCCGTCGAGCGGGTACAGCCCCGAGAACACCATCGGCTTGGGATCGCGATACCCGGCGAGTGCCGTGGCGGCGGGCTTGCCGGCGTTGGTGACGGTGTCGCCGACCTTGGACTGGCGGACGTCCTTCACCCCGGTGATCAGGTACCCGACCTCGCCGACGCCCAGACCCGTGGTGGGTTCGGGCTCGGGTGAGATCACCCCGATCTCGAGCAGCTCGTGGGTGGCCCGGGTCGACATCATGACGATCCGCTCGCGCGGCGACAGCCCGCCGTCCATGACCCGCACATAGGTGACGACGCCGCGGTAGGTGTCATAGACCGAGTCGAAGATCATCGCGCGGGCCGGGGCCGACGGGTCGCCGACCGGCGGCGGGAGCTGGCGGACGATCTGGTCGAGCAGTTCGGTGACCCCGTCGCCGGTCTTGCCCGAGACGCGCAGGCAGTCCTCGGGCTCGCAACCGATCAGCCCAGCGAGTTCCTCGGCGCACTGCTCGGGGTTCGCCGCCGGCAGGTCGATCTTGTTCAGCACCGGGATGACGGTCAGGTCGTTCTCCATGGCCAGGTAGAGGTTGGCCAGCGTCTGCGCCTCGATCCCCTGCGCGGCGTCGACGAGCAGGACGGCGCCCTCGCAGGCGGCCAGCGACCGCGAGACCTCATAGGTGAAGTCGACGTGTCCCGGGGTGTCGATCATGTTGAGGGCGTAGGTGGTGCCGTCGTCCTCCCACGGCATGCGCACGGCCTGGGACTTGATCGTGATGCCGCGTTCGCGCTCGATGTCCATCCGGTCCAGGTACTGCTCACGCATCTTGCGGGCGTCGACCACCCCGGTGATCTGCAGCATCCGGTCGGCCAGCGTGGACTTGCCGTGATCGATGTGGGCGATGATGCAGAAGTTGCGGATCTTCTCCGCGGGGGTCTGCGACGGCACCAGGGCCGTGCGGGCCATCGGGGACACGTAGGGGCTACCTCATTCGCGAGCGGGATGTGGACGCCGTGCCGGTGGGGGCATCCCTGCCGAACCGGGGACCGGCCCATCGTCCCATGCCCCACGGCCCGAGGACGAAGGCCCTCAGGCGCCGGTCGCGCGCAGGACGGCGGCGGCGACCGCCGCGGCCCCGGGCTCGCCGACCAGGATCGTGTAGTGGTTGCAGTCCGGCACCTGCTCGGCGCTCAGGTGCGGCAGCTCACGGACGGCGGCGGCCACCGACTCCGGCGGGTACAGCCCCGGGGTCTGGTCCATCACGCCCCGCGCCGCCCAGAGCAGGTGGGTGGGGGTGGAGATCCGCTCGATGGCCCGCCCGGAGTCCGGCTCGACGATGGCCGCGCCACCGTCGACCAGGACGGCGTCCTTGGACACGCTGGACCGGATCCGGCCCTCGGGGGTGCGGGCCGCGTCGTAGCGGACGTAGGCCTCGGCCGCCTCGGGCCAGGGGTTCGGTGGGGAGAACGCCGGGTGGGCGCGGAAGAAGTCCACGTAGGCGTCCTCGTCGTCCCAGGTCTGATCGAGGCGGTCGAGCGCGGGGCCGATCACCGCTCGGACGGCGTCCTCGACTCCCATGCCCTCGGGCAGGGTCACCGGCAGCGGCAGGCCGCCGTCCACCAGCACCAACCGCTGCACCCGCTCCGGATGCCGTTCGGCCGCTCTCGCCACGACGAAGGCGCCCATCGAGTGCCCGGCGAACACGGCCGATTCGGCATCGAGGTGGTCCAGGACGGCGGCCAGGTCGTCGGCATGCGCGGTGGGGCCGAAGGGGCCGGGCAGCGGTGCACTGCCGGCGCGGCCCCGATGGTCGAGCGCCACCACGCTGATCGCCCCGTCGCTGCCCACGACGACCCGGCGCGCCACCTCGGCCCAGGACAGGTGGTTGGCCGTGATGCCGTGCGAGGCGATCACGAGCCGCTCACCGGTCCCCCATCGTCCGACGGCGAGCTCGCCGCCGGCCACCCGGACCGCGCTGCGGGCGTAGGCGATGTCTTCGCTCATGCGGCACAACGGTAGTCCGGCCGGGGTCGGCGGCGGACGAGCGGCGGACGAGCGGCGGACGAGAGCATGGCACACGCCGAGGAACGGTCGACCGAGAGCGACGGGAGGTGGCGAACGTGTGACTGTCCACTAGATGGTGACCCGATCGTGACCCAGTGGTGACGGATTTGTCATTGACAGCCCGGAGCACGCGGAAAGGATGAGACGGACCTCATGGTTCACAGGTCCCGGGTACCACCGCGGGCCACGACGGAAGGCTGGTCCAGGCATGACCGATCGACGCGAATACGACCGGATCAGGCGGGCTGCCAGCCCCCTGCAACTGGACCTCATCGAGTCCTTCGCCGCCGGCCGCGTCGCGCGGCGCGACTTCCTGCGCATGGGCGCGGTGCTCGGCGTGACCGGCGCCACCCTCGTCGCCTGCGGCAACGCGAACTCGACCAGTCCATCCGGCGGCGAGGCGGGGGTCGAGGAGGGCGTCGGCGTCGGTGGGGACCTCAACCCCGTGGAGGTCCAGCAGGGCGGCACCATGAAGATCGCCACGCGACGTGCCCGCCAGCGCCCTCTACTCGGTCACCATGCAGGACCTGACGACCTACGGCATCATCTCCCAGTGCTACGAGTTCCTCTCCTACACCAGCGGTGATCTGCAGCTGCGGCCCGGGCTGGCCGAGACGTGGGAGCCCAACGAGGACGGCACCGAGTGGACCTTCAACCTCCGCCAGGGGGTGAAGTGGCAGGACGGCACCGACTTCACCGCCGAGGACGTGGTGGCCACGTTCGGCAAGCTCGCCGACAACGGCAACTCGGCGCTCGACGGGCGTCCTCGAGAAGGGTGCCGTCCGCGCCGCCGACGACCACCACGGTCGTGTTCACGCTGACCGGACCGAACGGCAACTTCCCCTACCTGGTCTCCACGGACAACGCCCAGGCCGAGATCCTGCCCAAGGACCAGGAGGACGGCGCCACCCTCGACAAGACCCCCAACGGCACAGGGCCGTGGAAGCTGGAGAGCTTCGACTCCAAGATCGGCGCGAAGTACGTGCGCAACGAGGAGTGGTGGGGCGGCACGACCCCGCTGGACAGCATCGAGTTCGTCTTCTTCCAGGACATCCAGGCGCAGGTGGTCGCCCTGCAGTCCGGCCAGGTGGACGCCATCGTGCAGTTCTCGGTGCTCAACGGCCAGGCCCTGCTCAACAACGCCTAACTCAACGTCATCGCTCTCAACGCGGCGACGCACCGTGAGATGTGGATGCGCACCGACACGCGGCAAGTTCTCCGACCCGCAGGTGCGCGAGGCGCTGGCCTGGACCCTGGATCGCGAGGCCATGGTGCAGTCCCTGTTCAAGGGCCGGGCCGATGGTGGGGGCGGACACGGTCATCGCCCCGCGTGTACCCCTACGCAGACCCCTCGCTGCCGCGCGCGGAACAAGGACATCGCCAAGGCCAAGGCGCTGCTGTCGTCGGCCGGGGTCGATCAGCATCATCGACCACCCTGCACGGCGGTGAAGCTGCAGGAGGTTCCCGACCTCGCCGTCCTGGTCAAGAACGACGCCGCCGAGGCCGGCATCACGCTCAACGTCTCGGTCGAGGACACCGCCAGCTTCTACGGCAAGTCCTGGTGCCCGGAGACCCCGGCCAGCCCGCCGTGCTCGGGTGCCGCTCGACATCGGCATCGTCGACTACGGCCACCGCGCCACCCCGGACGTCTACCTCAACGCCGCCCTGTCCAGCGGGGGCAAGTGGAACTCCTCGCAGTACGCGTCCAAGGAGTTCGACCAGGCGTTCAAGGACTTCCAGGCCGCGATCGGGGTCGAGGAGCAGAAGACCGCGGGACGCAAGATCAGTGACATCCTGCAGAAGGACACGCCGGTCATCGTGCCGTACTTCTACCAGTACCTCGCAGCGCCAACTCGAAGAAGTACGGCAACGTCGCCACCACCGCTCTGGGCCAGATCGACCTGTCGCAGGGCCGGCCTGGTCGTCTGAGCCCGCTCGGCACCCACCGTCCGTGGTGACGGCGGGCGGGACCGAGCGTCCCGCCCGCCGTCACCAGCCGGCCCGACGTTCCGGGAGCTGTCCATGCTGGTGTTCGTCATACGTCGCATCGCCCTCGCGGTGGTCACCCTGCTCCTGCTCTCCCTGATCATCTTCGTCATCTCCAACGTCCTGCCGCAGAACGTCGGCCGGGCCATCCTCGGGCCCGTTCGCGCACGCCGAGGCGGTCGCCGCGGCTGAACGCGCAGCTCGGCACCGACCAGCCGCTGATCAACCAGTACCTGCGCCTGCTCAAGGGCATCGTCACGCTCGACTTCGGCGTCTCCTACCAGAGCCGGCCAGCCGGTCGCCGGACCTGATCGCCACCACGCTGGTCAACTCGGCCAAGCTCGCCGGTGCTGGCCCTGGCGCATGACCGTCCCGCTCGGCGTCGTCGGCGGCGTGTTCGCCGCGCTGCGCAAGGGCCGGATCGCCGACCGGGTCATCGTCACGCTGGGTCTGGCCGGCTCGGCGATCCCCGAGTTCGTGACCAGCACCTTCCTGATCTTCCTGCTCGGCCTGCAAGCTCAACGTGCTGCCCGTGCTGGCCACCCCGCCGCCGGGCGCAGGGATCGGCACGCAGATCTACTACCTGCTGCTGCCGGCGCTGTCGCTGGTGATGGTCTACTTCGGCTACATCGCCCGCATGGCCCGCGCCGGCACGATCGCGGCGCTGGAGGCGGACTACACGCGCACGGCCACGATGAAGGGGCTGTCGCCGATTCCAGGTTCTGCGACGGCATGTGCTGCGCAACGCCCTGCTGCCGACGATCTCGGTGGTCGCCACCCAGATCGGCTACCTCTTCGGCGGTCTGCTCGCCGTTGAGCTGATCTTCAACGTCAACGGGCTGGGACGGCTGCTGGTCACCGCGGCCAAGGCCAAGGACCTGCCGGTGCTCTCGGCCGGGGTGCTGGTCATCGGCGCCATCTACATGGTGGCGACTCTGCTCGCAGACCTGCTCATCTCCTGGCTCAACCCCCGGATCCGCATGGGGGCGACCTCATGACCGACGACACGACGCCCACCCGTCCGGGGATGTCGGCGAACGCTGCCGCGCTGGCGGCCCGCAAGACCGCCCGTCGCGAGACGTTCCGGCTGCTGCTGCGCCGTCCGGAGTTCGTCATCGGCAACGGCATCGTCTTCCTGTGGGTGGCCTGCGCCGATCGGCGGGCGGGCCCTGGCACCGCAGGACCCGTTGGCGTCGAACCCGACTGAACACGCATACGCCACCCGGCGGCGAATTCCTGCTCGGCACCGACCGGCTGGGCCGCGACGTGCTCTCCCGGGTGATCGTCGGTGCCCGCGACGTCCTGCTCGTGGCCCCGGTCTCGGCCATCATCGGGCGTCACTGTCGGCACCATCCTCGGCCTGGTGATGGGGTACTTCCGCGGGGCGGTGGACGACGTGCTCAGCCGCATCGTCGAGGCGTTCCTCTCGCTTCCGGTCGCCGTGGTCGGCCTGCTCGCCCTGGTCGTCCTGGGCCCGTCCAACCTCACCGTGATCGGCGTGGTCGGCCTGCTCTTCGCCCCGATCGTGGCCCGAACGGTACGGGCCGCGGTCCTGGCCGAACGCGAACTGGACTACGTGCAGGCGGCCCGGCTCCAGGGCGAGTCCTCGCTGTTCATCATGTTCCGCGAGATCCTGCCCAACGTCACCGGTCCGATCATCGTCGAGCTCACGGTCCGGATCGGGTACGCGATCTTCACCATCGCCACCCTGTCCTTCCTCGGCGTGGGTATCCAACCGCCCTCGCCCGACTGGGGTCTGATGATCTCCGAGGAGTACTCCCAGATCATCAACGGTTACTGGTGGCCGGTGGTGTTCCCCTCGCTGGCGATCGCCAGCCTGGTCATCGCCGTCAACCTGATCGCCGACGCCCTGCAGGGGGTGCTGTCCCGATGACCGCCACCGACCACCTCCGATCCCGCCGGCTCCGCCGCGAGCGGAACGCCCGCCCTCGAGATCACCGACCTCGAGGTCGACTTCCTGGTCCGGGGCATCCCGCGCCGGGTCCTGCGCGGCGTCTCGTTCTCGGTCGCCCCCGGGGAGTCCTTCGGGCTGGTCGGCGAGTCCGGCTGCGGCAAGTCGACCACCGCCTACGCCGCCCTCGGCCTGCTCGCGGAGAACGGCAGGATCAGCGGGGGACGGGCCAGGATCGCCGGGCACGAGGTGACCTCGATGGACTCCGCAGAGCTGCATGCGGGTCCGGCGCACCGACGTCTCGATGGTCTACCAGGACCCCGGCGCGGCCCTGAACCCGACGCTGAAGATCGGCACCCAGGTGGTCGAGGCCTTCACCATCCTGGGCATCGACAAGAAGGAGGCGCGCGAGCGGGCCTTCGAGGCGCTGCGCCGGGTGCACATCTCAGACCCGCGCAGCGTCCTGGACCGCTATCCGCACCAGCTCTCGGGCGGCATGCAGCAACGCGTCGTGATCGCCATGGCCCTGGCCGGCGACCCAAGCTGCTCGTCCTCGACGAACCGACGACCGGACTGGACGCCACCGTGGAGGCGGAGGTGCTCGACCTGGTCGAGTCACTGCGCGCGGACACCGGCGCCGCCGTCCTGCTGATCGCCCACAACCTCGGGGTGATCCGGCGGATCTGCGACCGGGTGGGGGTGATGTACGCGGGTCAGGTGGTCGAGCAGGGCCGGGCCAGCGGAGGTGTTCGACTCCCCGGCGCACCCCTACACGCGTGGGCCTCCTGCGCTGTCTGCCACGGCACGGTGCCAGGAAGCACGACCGACGCCTGGACACCATCGCGGGCTTCCTGCCGCAGATCGGCGAGAAGCTGCCGGCGTGTGTGTTCGTCGATCGCTGCCCGATCGCCACGGACATCTGCCGTGACGAGGCGCCCGCCGCTGGTCGAGGTCGGGGGGCGGTACGCCCGCTGCCACCACACCGACCAGATCGACGAGATCCCCTCGACGGAGTCGATGGGTTTCGCCGAGAGCGCGGTCGACCGCGTGGCGGATCCGATCCTGCAGCTGGAGGACGTCAACGTCACCTTCAGCCAGCAGGGCCGCAGCATCCACGCCCTGGTCGGGATCAACCTGGAGCTGTACCGCGGCGAGACCCTGGGTCTGGTCGGGGAATCGGGGTCGGGCAAGACCACGATGGCCAAGACGATCCTCGGCGTCCAGGCGCCCGACGAGGGCAGCCGCGTCATCCTGGACGGCGAGGACGCTGGCCGGTTCGACGCGCAAGCGCCCCCAGACGGCCAGGCGAGCGATCCAGATCGTGTTCCAGAACCCCGACTCGGCGCTCAACCGCGCCCAGTCGGTGCGATCCATCCTGTCTCGCGCGCTGGCCAAGCTCGCCGGGGTGACCGGGGCCAAGGCCGAGGACCGACTCGACAGCCTGCTCGGACACGTCCGGCTGACCCCACGCCATCTCGACCTCAAGCCCCGTCAGCTCTCCGGCGGCCTCAAGCAGCGGGTCGCGATCGGGCGGGCCTTCGCGGGCGAGCCACGGATCGTGGTCTGCGACGAACCGACCAGCGCGCTCGACGTCTCGGTCCAGGCCTCGATCCTCAACCTGCTCGCGGACCTGCAGCGGGACGAGAACTCGAGCTATGTCTTCATCTCGCACGACCTGGGTGTGGTCCGCTACCTGTCGGACCGGATCGCCGTCCTCTATCTCGGCCGGCTCATGGAGGTCGGACCGGCCGAGACGGTCTTCAGCGGACCGCATCACCCCTATACCGAGGCACTGCTGTCGGCGGTGCCGAGCGTCGACGGCGCACCCGAGAGCCGTATCCGGCTGGAGGGTGAGATACCCAGCGCCGCGGACCCGCCAGCAGGTTGTGTGTTCCACACCCGCTGTCCGCGGCGACTCGGCGACGTCTGCCACACCGACGTGCCGCCGCTGGTCGAGGTCGAGCCGGGCCACCAGATGGCCTGCCACATCCCGATCGAGGATCTGCGGCGGCTGCAGACCGACGACGTGCCGGCCGGATAGCGCTGCCGCCGTGCCTGTTCCAACCCAACCGGGACCGCCGGAACCCGCACACCCCGTGACCACGGGACCGTCGCGACAGAACCAGTCGGTGCGCAAGGCCGTCGCCCTGCTGCGCGCCGCAGCCATGCAGCCTCGCGGCGCCTCGGTCTCGGCCCTGGCCCGCGCGGCGGGCCTGCCCCGCGCGACCGCGCTGCGCATGATCGAGTCGTTGATCGCCGAGCGTCTGCTGGCCCGCATCCCCGGCGATCGGATCGTGGTCGGTGCCGAGCTCTACCGCCTCGCCCGCGCCACCGACGTGACCGAACTCGTGGTGGACGCCGCGAGCGGCGTGCTGGAGCACCTGGTCGCGCAGACCCACGAGGCGGCGACCCTGTCGGTCGTCCTGCCCGACGGAACCCCCGCCCTGGTCAAGCAGGTCGACGGACCGTACCTGCTCGGGATGAGCAACTGGGTGGGACGGCCGGTGCCGCTGCACGCCAGCAGCAGCGGCCGGGTGGTGCTGGCCCACTCCCGCCCCGACCGGATCGAGGCGGCGCTGCGGCTGCCGCTGCCGGCGCTCACCGCTCGCACGGTCACCGACCCGGCGGTCATGCGAGCGGAACTGGCACAGATCCGGATGCAGGGCTGGAGCATCGTCGAGGACGAGCTCGAGGTCGGGGTGACGTCGATGTCCGCGGCGATCGTCGTGGACGGCGCCCTGTTCGGGTGCGTCAGCCTGTCCGGACCCACGGTGCGCCTCGGCGCCGACCGTCGCCGGCACATCCTGCCCGTCCTGCAGGCGGCCGCCGCGACCATCGTCACTCGGCTCAGCGCGACGGTCGGAGCTTGATCAGAGCGTCCCGATAGGTGATCCAGCCGACCGGTTCGCGCTGCCCGTCCGAGAACACGGGGATCGCCCCGCAGCCGGTGACGTTGAGCGCGTGCACGGCGCCGTCCAGGCTGTCCTCGGCGCGCAGCCTGGCCGGGAGTTCGGTGATGATGGCCGCGCGTTCGGCGTCCTCGTGCCCGTCGGCCAACGCCTCCGCAACGGCCCGCGCGTTGAGGATGCCGACGAAACCGCCCTTGTCGTCGGTGACGGGCAGCACGCCGTACGCGGCCTGGGACAGCGCGGCGGCCGCCTCTGTGAGTGAGCTCGAGGCGAGGATCGCCGGGGGCATCGGCTGCATCACGGTGTGGACCGCAGCGCCTCCGGCGGTCGGTGTCGGGCTCGTCCCCCGCGTGATGTCGATACCGCGTCGGCGCAGCTTGAGGGTGTAGATCGAGTCGTGGCTCAAACGGTGGCTGACCGCCGTGGCCAGCACGATCGCCGCCATCAGCGGGAGGATGATCGAGTACTCGTCGGTCAGTTCGAACATGATGATCACGGCGGTGATCGGCGCCCGGGCGGCGCCGGCGAACACCGCACCCATCCCGATCAGCCCGTAGGCACCGACCGGACCGGCCACCTGCGGCCATACGGCGTTGGCGGCGATACCGAACGCCGAGCCGAGCATGGCGCCGATGAACAGGCTGGGGGCGAACACTCCCCCCGAGCCTCCGATCCCGATCGTCAGTGAGGTCGCGATCATCTTGCCCACCAGCAGGATCAGCAGGAAGGCGATCGCATATCGGCCGTCGACCGCGTCGGCGAGCACCGGGTAACCCACGCCGTACATCTGCGGCAGCACGAGCAGCACCAGCCCGAGCAGCAGCCCGCCGACCGCCGGCCGGGCCCATTCCGGGCCCCGCCACAGCGCGTCGCAGCCGTCCTCGATCAGGTACAGCACCCGGGTGAACAGCACGCCCACCGCACCGGCCACGACGCCGAGGACGGCGTACAGCACGTACTCGCCGGGGTCGCGCACGGTGAAGGCCGGCAGGATCAGGAACGGGACGTCGCCGAAGGCGGCCCGGCCCAGCGCCCCGGCCACCACGGCCGAGATGACCACCATCCCGAAGGACCCGGCGGCGAAGTCAAGGAGGATGATCTCCAACGCGAAGAACACCCCGGCCAGGGGGGCGTTGAAGGTGGCCGCGATGCCGGCGGCGGCACCGCAGGCGACGAACACCCGCATCCTCGACTCCGGGACCCGGATGATCCGGCCGACCGTCGAACCCAGGGCCGAACCGATCTGCACGATCGGCCCCTCCC
This sequence comes from uncultured Actinomycetota bacterium, assembly GCA_963750395.1. Classification (GTDB taxonomy): domain Bacteria; phylum Actinomycetota; class Actinomycetes; order Actinomycetales; family Kineosporiaceae; genus JADJPO01. The sequence continues at coordinate 118,165 of CAVVQM010000010.1, forward strand.
GCCCCACCGAGCCCCCGCCGCCGATGCACAGGGCCGAGGCGAGGGCCTTGACCAGCGCGACCTGCGGGGCGATCCGCCCCCCGCGGTGGGCCACGGCCAGCATCACCTCGGGAACACCGTGCCCGCGGGCCTCGCGGGCGAAGAAGTAGACCAGTGGGCCGTAGACGATCCCGGCCGCGACCGGGGCGAGGAGCACGAAGTAGCGCCCGAGACCGGGCAGGTGGGGGTTGGCCGCTCCGGCGACGGCCGCGTAGTCCTCATGGCCCGACAGCAGCACGGTGAACGTCGTGATGAGCCATCGGAACAGGACGGCGAAGGCGGCCGCGCCGACGCCGATCAGCAGCGCGACGGTGAACATCCCGGCGGCCGAGGAGCGTAGCCGCACACCCCAGCGCAGCGTCGTCTCGGTCGGGACGAGCCTGTTCCACGCGGATGACATCCATGCATTATGCAATGATTGCTCCATGCAAGGGACGGGTCGCGAGCCGGAGGATCTCGTGAGCGCCCTGCTCATCGCCTCGCGGGTCCTGGTGGGCGTCTCCGCCCGCTCCCTGGCGGCGGCCGAAGACACCGTGACGACCACGCAGTTCCGCACCCTCATCGTCCTGCACGCGCACGGCCCGGTGCGCCTGACCGAGTTGGCCGATCGGCTCGGCGTGAACGCCTCCACCGCCCAACGATCGGTCGACCGGTTGGTGGGCTCGGCCCTGGTGGACCGCCGGGAGAACGCGGCCGATCGACGAGAGGTCACGATCAGTCTCACCCGCGAGGGGGCGCGCCTCGTCCGCGAGGTGAGCGACCGGCGGCGGGCCGCGATCGGCGAGATCGTCGAGCAGATGCCCGCCGTCCGGCGGCGTGCCCTGATCGAGGCGCTGGAGGCCTTCGCGGCGGCCGCCGACGAACCGCGGGACGGCGTGGACGACGCCAGCCGGCTGGGCTGGTGAGTCAGTCACCCAACTCGGCCCGCCGCCGCACCACGAACTCCGCCAACTCGGCGCGGATCCCCTCGTCCATGAACGGGCGGGTGTAGCCCTCGATCGCGGAGCGCCAGATCTCGCCCGCACGCGTCGCGGCGTCCCGCGAGCCCTTGGCGACCCAGCGTTCGTAGTTCTCGGTGGAGGAGACCAGCGGCCGGTAGAAGCAGGTCCGGAACCGGGTCATCGTGTGCTCGGCACCGAGGAAGTGGCCCCCGTGACGTACCTCGTCGTGAGCCTCGAAGGCGAGGGCCTGCTCGTCGACCACCAACGGGGTGAACTGCTCGCGCAGCACCCGCAGCGCCTCGATGTCGACCACCAGCTTCTCGGGGCAGCTGACCAGACCCGACTCGAGCCAGCCGGCCGCCTGTACCACGAGGTTGGCCCCCGCCAGGAACGCCGCCTGCAGGGTGTTGAAGGATTCCTGGGCTGCCTGGGCGTCCACGGTCTGGCTCGAGGTGAGGCCGCCGCCCCCGGCACGCCACGGCAGCCGGTACCGGCGGGCGATCTGGCCGGAGGCGTACAGCCCCTTGGCCGACTCGGGTCCACCGAACGCCGGTGAACCGGACTGCATGTCGATGGTGGACAGGAACGAGCCCATCACCGCCGGCGTGCCGGGCCGGACCAGTTGGATCAGTGCGATACCGGCCAGTGCCTCGGCGGTCTGCTGGGCCAACGCCGCCACGGTGCTGACCGGAGCCATGGCGCCCATCAGCAGGAACGGTGTGACCACCACGGCCTGACCGGTCTCGGCATAGACCAGCAGCGCCTCCAGCATCCGCTCGTCGTAGCGCAGCGGTGAGTTGACGTTGACGATCGACATGATCGAACAGGCCGGTCGGCCCTCGTCGTCCGGCGGGACCGCGAGCGGCCTGTGGCCGAAGGCGATCTCGGCCATCCGCACGCCGTCCCAGGCGTTCGCGGTCGACAGTGCCGAGGTGAACACCGGCTTGTCGGTCAGCGTGAACGCTGCCTGCAGCATGTCGAGGTGACGGGAGTCCAGGGGCCGGTCATTGGCCTCGATCATCGGCATCGTCGGGATGTCGAGCTGGTCGAAGTGCTGGGTGAGCTTGGCGAACAACTCGAAGTCGGCCAGGGTGCCGTCCCGTCGCTCGTCACCGATCCGGACGAACGGCGGGCCCGACACGGGTGTGAAGACCATGTGGTCGCCACCCAGGATCACCGAGTGCTCCGGATTGCGGGCGCGCAGGTGGAACTCGCTGGGCGCCAGCGCGATCTGGCGCATGACGAAGTCGGGATCGAGGTGGACGACGTCGCCGTCCACCCGCTGGCCGGCGGCCGCGAACAGCTCCAGCGCCCGCGGATGGTCGAACTGGATGCCGATCTCGGCGGCGATGCGCTGCCACCCGCGCTCGATGGTCTCCAGGTCGCTCGCCGAGAGGATCTCGTAGTGCGGCATCAGGTTGCGGAACATGCCAACTCACCTCTTCATCAGCCCACCCACGGCCTGCGTGGACGCAGGCCGTCGGGGTCGTACGGACTGTCCTGGATCACCTCGGCCGCGACCCGCCGGCCGAGGACGGTGACCTCGACGCCGACGCCGGGCAGGGCATGGCGGCGGTCGAGATAGGCCAGTGCCAGGTTGGCGCCGACGCTGTGCCCGTACCCACCGGAGGTCACGAAGCCGATCCTCCGGCCGGCGTCCCAGACCGGTTCGTAGGGCGCGGCATCCGCCGCGTCGCGGGCGCGTGGATCCGCCTCCGCCAGGCGCAGGGTGACCAGCTGCTGCGCGGGTGGGGCGTCACGTTCGCGCAGCGCGGCGTCGCGTCCGACGAAGGCGGCGTCCTTGTCGTGGGCCACGAAGGCGCCCAGCCCGTTCATCGCCGGGGTGTAGGCCCAGGTGAACTCGCGTGACCAGATGCCGTAGGACTTCTCCAGTCGCAGCGAGTCCAGGGCGCGGTAGCCGATGTCGAGCCCATCGAACGGGACGGCGGCCTCGCGCAGCGTGCGGTAGAGACCGGTCAGCTGGCTCGCGGGAACGTTGAGCTCGTACCCCAGTTCGCCGGTGACCGACAGTCTGGCCACCCGGGCCCGGTGCAGCCCGACGTCCACCGGGCGGGCACCGAACAACCGCAGCGCGCCGGGCGTGACGTCGTCCGCGGTCACCGAGGCCAGCAGCGCGCCGCGAGGCGGGTCCGTTGAGCGAGATCCCGGCCACCTCGTCGGAGATGTCCCGCAGCCGGACACCCTGGCCGTCGAGCGAGGCCAGGCTCGCCTCGAAGTGGCGCAGGTGCCACTCCCGCAGGTGGTACGAACCCATCAGCCAGTACTCCTGCGGTGCCCAGCACGTCACCGTGAGGTCTCCCAGCAGGCGCCCCGACGGCGCGAGCATCGGCGCCAGCCGCAGCCGCCCCGGGCCGGGCAGCTCGCAGGCGAGCAGACGGTCCAGCCAGTCCCGGGCGCCGGGACCGCGCACCTCGTACCGTGCGAACGCGGTGGTGTCGAGCAGGCCGACACGCTCCCGGACGGCGCCCACCTCCCGATCGATGATGTCGAAGGTGTTGCCGCGCCGCAGGGTGGGCGTCTCGGTGAACAGCGCCGGATCCCCCGAGGGGTGGTCGGCCTCGGTGACGAGGTAGAGCGGGATCTCCAGTCCCCAGGAGGTGCCCCAGCGGGCACCCTTCGCGTCCAGGTCGGCGTGGATCGCCGAGGTCTTCACGGGCCGACCCGCCGGGAGCTGTTCGTTGGGGTAGGTCATCACGAACCGGCGTGAGTAGAACTGACCGGTGGTGGCCTGCAGGTAACCCCGGGCGGCGGCGAACGCGCCGTATCGGGCGACGTCCATCCCGAACACGTCCCGCTCGGGCTCACCGGTGACCATCCATTCGGCCAGGGCCAGGCCGACGCCCCCGCCCTGGCTGAAGCCGGCCATCACCCCGCACGCCGTCCAGTAGCCCGGCGCGGAGCGCACCGGACCGACCAGCGGGTTGCCGTCCGGGGTGAAGGTGAAGGCCCCGTTGACCCAGCGCCGGATCCCGGCGTCGGCCAGGCACGGGTAGCGGGCGAACCCGACGGCCAGTTGCTCGCTGATCCGGTCGACGTCCGGCCGGATCAGCTCGAAGCCGTAGTCCCAGGGCACCCCGTCGGTGTTCCAGTGCCGTGGGGTGAGCTCGTAGACGCCGAGCAGCATCCCGGCACCCTCCTGGCGGGCGTAGGTGAAACCCTCCAGGTCCACGGTCATCGGCGGTTCGGCGGTCAGCGCCTCGACCTCCGGCAGGGCCTCGGTGACCAGATAGTGGTGCTCCATCGGGGTGACCGGCAGGTCGATCCCGGCCATCCGGCCGACCTGGCGTGCCCACAACCCGGCAGCGTTCACCACGTGCTCGCACCGCACCGTGCCCTGTTCGGTGACCACGTCCCAGCCGCCGCCGGCGGTTCCCGGTCGCGGCCGGAGGGCGAGAACCCGGTTGTGCAACACGATCTGCGCGCCGCGGGCCCGGGCCGCCGCCGCGTAGGCGTAGGTGGTGCCCGAGGCGTCGAGATGGCCCTCGATGGAGTCGAACAACGCGCCTCGCACGCCCGAGACGTCCATGATCGGGCAGAGCGCCTCGACCTCCTCGGGGCCCACCAGACGGACCGTCTCGATCCCGATGGTCTGGTAGACCGCCCACTGCGCCTGCAGCCACTCCCAGCGCTCGTCGCTGCTCGCGATGCTGAGACCGCCCGGCTGATGGAGCCCGCACGACAGGCCGGTCTCGGCCTCCAACTCGCCGTAGAGCCCGATCGTGTACGCCTGCAGCGCAGCGACATTGGGGTCGGCGTTGAGGGCGTGGAACCCGGCCGCCGCGTGCCAGGTCGACCCGGCGGTGAGTTCGGACCGCTCGATGAGGACGACGTCGCTCCACCCGAGCCTGGCCAGGTGATACACCACGCTGACCCCGACGACGCCGCCGCCGATGACGACGACCCGGTAGCTGTCCCTGATGGCCGGACTCCGCTCGCTCGAGGCGGGTGCGCGGCGTTGGTCGCCGGTCAACCCATCACCGAGAAACTGCTCTGCGCGGTGATCGGACGCAGCCGGCTGAACGTGGCCAGGTCGACCTCGATCCCGGTGTGCGGCAGCGTCATACGCACGGGGTGGACGTCGTGGTCCCGCCCGTTCTCGCAGGCCTCGACGATCGCCCGCAGATAGGTGCCCACCAGGGGTGCGTTCTTGAACTGGTTGCCGCTCGTCCCGATGGCGACGTAGAAGCCCGGCAGGTCGGTCCGGTCGTAGATCGGGATCCAGTCGTCGGCCACGTCGTAGACGGCGGCGATGCCACGCGGCGTGTTCGGCACGCCCAGCTCGGGCATTCGCCGGGCCGCCCGGTACAGCTGGGCGCGGTACACCTCGGCGCTCGGTTGGGGGGCGTAGCGGTCCGGGTCGTCCAGCCAGTGCAGTTCGTCGCAGGCCGGTTCCGTGCCGCCCACCAGGAGGTCCGAGGACAACGTGGCACGGAAGTAGCTGCCGAGGTCGAGGTCGGCGACCAGCGGCCCGGGACCGGTCGGCGGACTGTACCCGGAGGGTGCGGGTACCGTGTGGGCCTCCACCCGCAGGGGCCGGGTGCGCACCGCGAACTCCTGGCCCACGCCGGCCATGGCGTTGACCCGGCCCGAGGCGGGGCCGGCCACATTGACGACGACAGGGGCCGAGATCCGCTGCCCTGCGGACAGCGTCACGCCGCTCACCCGACCACCGGCGGTCTCGACCCCGGTGACGGTGGCGTGGAAACGGAAGGAGGCGCCGAGGCGGGCCGCGGCCGTCGCCAGGTTGTGCGCCGCGTAGGAGGGGTCGTCGACGAAACCGGCGTCCGGGGTCCAGTAGCCGCCGACCTCGCCGTCGGGTTCGTCCCAGAACTCCTCGCTGTCAACCGGTTTGGGCGGATAGTGCCGGGCCGGGTCGATGTGCGGCATCCGCCGGCGGATGGTGGCGGCGTCCCAGACCTCATAGGGGACGCCGACACCGTCGAACAGGGCCAGGACCTTCGCCGGATCGTGGCTGGGCGAGTCCAGACACAGGGCGCCGGTCCGCCAGAACCTGGCCAACCCGCCGTCCTCGTCACGTCCCCCGAGGAACTGCTCCCAGCGCGCCCAGTCGTGCTGGGACTCCCAGGCGGTGGCCACCCCGGCATGGGTGGAGTAGTTGAACCGGATGATCGCCGACGAGGCGGACGTGGACCCCTGCCCGGGACCCCCGGCCCGCTCGAGGACGATCACGTCGTGCCCGGCGCCGGCCATCGCGTGGGCGAGGGAGCACCCGATGATCCCTGCTCCGATCACCACGACGTCCGCGGTCCCGTTCACCACCTGGGCCTCCCAGGCTCGACCGGCGGCCCGAGGGCCATTGGCCGCTTTCTACCAACAACACCCGGTCCCCGCCAGAGGGAAGACCACGACGGCTCGGCCCGGACGGTCGGACCGCCCGATCAGAGGAGGCGGGTGATCTGCACGCCCACGAACAACTGCGAGTTCGCCGTCCCCGCGTAGACACCCTTGAGCGGCGGCACATCGGAGTAGTCCCGGCCTCGCGCCACCAGGACGTGGTCGGTGGTGACCGGCCCGAGGTGGGTGGGGTCGAAGGCGATCCAGTCACCGGCCCACCACTCGATCCAGGCGTGGCTCTCCGCCTCGACAACCTGCTTCAGCGGCTCCTCGCTGTCCGGGTGGAGGTAGCCGGAGACGTACCGCGCCGGGATGCCCAGGGCCCGCAGCGCGCCCAGCGCGACGTGGGCGAAGTCCTGGCAGACTCCCCGGCCCGCGCTCCAGACCTCGGTGGCCGGGGTCCGCACCGAGGTGAACCCGCCGGCGTAGGTCATCTTCTCGCCCAGAGCCGAGCAGATGGCGCTCGCGGCGTCGTGGGGGCTGCGGTTCGCGGCCGTCTGCCGGGCAAGGTCGACGACCTCCTCGGGGGGGTCGCTCAGCGGCGTCTGGACCAGGAACTCGTGCAGGCGGTCGCGGGTCCCCGCCTCGCGCAACCGGTCCCAGGTCGCGTCCGGACGGACGGGGACCCCGGAGAACACCTCGACCGTGGAGGTGCTCCTCACGGTCAGCTCCTCGTGCGGGGACAGGACGTCGAAGGCAGTGACCAGCGTCCCCCAGTAGTCGGTGAACCGATGGCGCCAGGTGACCGGGTTGATGTCGATCGTCTCGTCCAGCAGCGCCTGACCGACGGTGGTCAACGGCGTCATCCGGGCCTCGTTGTAGGAGGCGTGCACCTGCTCCCCGTAGCGGTAGCCGGTCGTGTGCACGATGAGAAAGCGCTGCGTACTCATGACGCGTCCTCCACCCAGGACGTGGTCGCCACCCGCGGGAAGTAACGCCGCGAGACCGCGTCGCTGGCCCGCGAGATGGCTTCCTGAACCCGCTCCATCTGGTGCGGCAGGTCCTCCATCACGTGCGAGAACTCGCGGTACTCCAAGCTGGTCCGGATCCGCCCGAGCAGCCGCCGCCCAGGATCGGCGAACCCCACCCGCTCCAACGGCGGAGCCAGCTCCTCCAGGATCTCCTCGGCCTGCACCAGGGAGTGCAGCACCGAACGGGGGAACAGCCGGTCCAGCAGGATGAACTCCGCCGCCCGGGAGTCCGAGGCCACGCCGCGGTAGGTGCGCAGGTAGCTCTCGTAGGCACCGCAGGAACGCAGCAGGGTCGTCCAGGACGGCACCGCTGCCGAGATCGTGGACGTCGCCACCAACCGCGCGGTCATGTCCGCCCGCTCCATGGACCGGCCCAGGACCAGGAAGCGCCAGGCGTCGTCCCTGCTCATCGTCTCGTCGGCGATACCCGCGACCAACGCGGCCCGTTCGCGGACCCAGGCGAAGAACTCGTGCGTCGTGGTCGTCGAGTCGCGCACCCGGTTCACGTTGATCCACGTCGTGTTCAGGGCCTGCCACAGATCGCTGGAGACCGTCTCTCGCGCGCGCCGCGCGTTCTCACGGGCGGCCGCCAGCGAGCCGACGATCGCGCTCGGATAGTCGGCGTCGTAGGCCAGCCGGGCCATCACCGTCGTCCGGTCGATGTGCTCCTCGTCCTCGGCGGGAAGGCCCATCACCGCGAGCAACGCCCGGCAGGCCTCGCCCTCGGTGAGCTGGACGTCCTCGAGGAGCAGTTGCAGGTACACGTCGAGGATCCGGGCGGTGTCGTCGGCCCGTTCGACGTAGCGGCCCACCCAGAACAGCGACTCGGCGATCCGGCTCAGCACGTGGCCCTCTCCTCGCTCTGTTCTTGCTGTTGCTGTTGCTGTTGCTGTTGTTGCTGTTGCTGCTGCTGGTGAAGCCCGTAGTCGCCGTCCGACGGGCCCACGTCGGGGGTGGGCAGGATCGGCCTGGGTGGCGGATCGGCCGGCTGGACGGGTACCTGCTGGCGCCCGCCCGAGAGCACCCAGGTGTCCTTGGATCCGCCGCCCATGCTGCTGTTCACCACGAGCTGCCCCTCGGGCAGGGCCACCCGGGTCAGTCCACCGGGCAGTACCCAGACGTCCTTGCCGTCGTTGACGGCGAAGGGACGCAGGTCGACGTGCCGAGGCCGGAGCCGGCCGTCGATGAGCGTGGGCACGGTCGACAACTGGACCACCGGCTGAGCGATCCACCCCCGCGGATCGTTCTCGATCTGGGCCCGCAGCCTCGCCAGTTCCTCCGCGGTCGCCCTCGGCCCGATCACCAGCCCCTTGCCGCCGGCGCCGTCCACCGGTTTGCACACGAGTTCGTCCAGCCGGGCGAGCGCCTCGCGCTCGTCCTCCGGCTCGGCCAGACGATAGGTCTGCACGTTCGGCAGGATCGGCTCCTCGCCGAGGTAGAACCGGCACAGGTCGGGCACGTAGGTGTAGATCAACTTGTCGTCGGCGACCCCGTTGCCGATCGCGTTGGCGATGGTGACGTTGCCCGCCCGCACCGCGTTGACCAGCCCCGGGCAGCCCAGCGCCGAGTCGGCCCGGAACTGGACCGGGTCGAGGAAGTCGTCGTCGATGCGCCGGTAGATCACGTCGACCTGACGCTCGCCGTCCGTGGTGCGCATCTTGACCCGGCCACCGGAACAGACCAGGTCGCGACCCTCGACCAGTTCCACGCCCATGCTGCGGGCGAGCAGCGTGTGCTCGAAGTAGGCGCTGTTGTAGATGCCGGGGGTGAGCACGACGACGGTCGGGTCGCCGGAGGTGTCCGGGGCGGAGGCGCGCAACGCGGCCAGGAGCCGGGCCGGGTAGTCGTTGACCGGCAGGAGCCGCTGAGTGACCAGGGGCTCCGGGAAGACGGTGGTCATCGCCTCCCGGTTGGCCAGCACGTAGCTGACCCCCGAGGGCACCCGGACGTTGTCCTCCAGCACCCGGAAGTCGCCCTTCTCGTCCCGGATCAGATCGATCCCCGCGACCTGGATCCGCACGTCGTTCGGCGGCCGCAGCCCGTGGGCGGCCCGGAAGAATCCGGCGGCGGAGGCGATCACGTGCCACGGCACGACCCCGCCACGGACCACGTCGCGCTGACCGTAGACGTCGGCCAGGAACGCCTCGAGGACCCGGACCCGCTGGGCCACCCCCGCCTCGACCTTCGACCACTCGGCGGCGGAGATCACCCGGGGCACCACGTCGATCGGGAAGGGGCGCTCCTCCCCCGCGAAGTCGAAGGTGACGCCCTGGTCCAGGTAGGTGCGGGCGAGGACGTCGGCGCGCTCGCTCAGATCGGTGCTGGACATCGCCCGCAGGGACGCGTGCACCGCTCGGTAGGAGTGCCGGGGATGGCCGGCATCGGCGACCATCTCGTCCCAGGCCCCGTTGGAGCGCGCCGTGTCGTAGCCCTCGAAAAGCTCTGCCATGTCACCAACTTAGTGCCTCGGATGTGACAGTGGAGTTACAGGTATGGCGGCTCTTCGCGTCGTCGGCGGGCCTGTGAGCTGCGGGGATGGAATGCACGATCACCAGGGCGCCAAGGGGGTTTGACACCCGCGGCCGTCAGCCTGATCCGCTGTGGAGTTCCTCGGCCGCCGGTTGCAGGGCCTCCTGCCACGTCGGGAAACCCTGCACCTGGTCGGCGAGCACCCGCACGTCGATCGCTGCCCTGACGGCCAGCCCGAGTTGGCCGCCCCAGGAGTCCGCGGCCGGTGCGAGTGCCGTCGCCCCGAGCAGGCGGCCCGATGCCGCGTCGGCGACCAGCTCGAGGCGGCCCAGCTCGCCGTCCACCGTCCCGGCCCGCTGCTCGACGAAGGCCCGGCCGGTCTGCTCGACGTCCAGACCGGCGGTGCGCACGTGAGCCCCGTCCTCGCGTGCCGCGTCGGCGCTGTGGCCCACCGCGTACACCGCGGGGTGGGTGTAGAGGATGCGGGGCACGCCCGAGTAGTCGGCGTCGCGCCCGGCCCCGAGCAGGTGCGCCGCCACGATGCGGCCCTGGTAGGTCGCGGTGTGGGTGAACGGGGCGACGCCGGTGACGTCGCCGACGGCGAACACGTCCCGCGCTGCGGCCCCGGCGCCTGCGTCACCGAGGCGGACGCGACAGCGGGCGTCGACCGCGAGCGGGTCCCCGTCGTCCAGCTTCGCGCCGAGCAGGTCCAGGCCGAGACCCGTGGTGCGCGGACGACGGCCGGTCGCGACCAGCACCCGGTCGGCGTCGAGGCTCGACCCGTCGGACAGGTGGACCCGAACACCGTCGTCGACGGGCTCGGTGCGCTCGGCGGTCATGTCGGTCAGCACGTCGACCCCGTTGCCGCGCAACACCTCCGCCAACCGCTCGCCCACCCAGGCGGACTCGTTGGCGAGCAGTCGCGGCGCCGTCTCCACCAGCCGCACCTGGGTCCCGAAGGAGGCGTAGACCTGCGAGAGCTCGCACCCCACGGCTCCGCCGCCGAGGACGACGAGCCGCCGTGGCCGATCGGCGCTGGACAGGGCCTGCTCGGGCAGCCAGGTGGGGACGTCGTCCAATCCCTCGACCGGGGGCCGGACCACCTCGGCGCCGACGCCGATCACCAGGGCACGGCGCCAGGCGAGGCGGCGGGGACCGTCGTCCGCCGTGACCGTGACGACCCCACCCGAGCCGGAGTCGTCGCGCTCGGTGATCTCGCCCCGGCCCCGGACGACGACCACGCCCTGGTCGGCGAGCGCCGACGCCGCGCCGCTGTCCTCGCGCTGCTCGGCCGCGGCGTCGCGAGCCGCGACCGCCTCACGCCACGCGCGGTCGTGATCGGCGTCCTGGGCGCCGCGATGCCGGGTGGCGGCGAGCAGCATCGCCTTGCTCGGCACGCAGGCCACGTAGGGACAGATGCCGCCCACGCGGGCGGACTCGACGGCGGCGACACTCCAGCCGGCGGCGGCCAGCCGGCCGGCGACCACCTCCCCGCCGGAGCCGACACCGAGAACGATGGCGTCGAAGGGCTCGATGCTCGCGGACTCTCCGTCGGCTGCTTCCAGGTCATGGGTCTCAGGCATGAGCCCATCGTGGCCTGCCGGGTGCCGTGGCGCCCTCTGGACGTCGAGGTCCCGGGGGCCGTCTACGATCGCAGCGATGGATTCACGATCACTGGGGCGCCAGGCGCTGAGGATGGCCGGCCGGGTGGCCCGGCAGTACCTGCGGGAGCGGCCGACCTCCGGTGCGCGGAGGTGGGTCGGCGGCCGGGGACGGGCCCAGGAGTCCGGTGGCGACTATCCCGGCGACTACGAGGGCGACGTCCGGGATCTGCGTCCGGTCTATCGGCCCGAGCCCGACGGCCAGCCGGACGCTGGGGAGGTCGTCTGGGCCTGGGTCCCGTACGAGGACGACCCGAGCCAGGGCAAGGACCGGCCTGTGCTGGTCATCGGCCATGAGCAGGAGCTCCTGCTCGCGCTGATGCTGACCAGCAAGGACCACGACCGCGACGCGGCCCAGGAGGCACGGGCCGGACGCATCTGGATGGACGTCGGGACCGGCGGCTGGGACCGGCGGGGGCGGCCCAGCGAGGTGCGCCTCAACCGGGTCCTCCGGCTGCGACCCGAATCGGTACGCCGGGAGGGGGCGGCCCTGGACAGGGCGGCGTTCGACCAGGTGGCGGGCGCGCTCGCCACCGGCTGGTAGGCTCACACGTCGGTCATTCGTGACCCATCGAGCGAGATCCACCAGCGAGATCCAGCACGCGAGACCCCTCAAGAGAGACGACACGTGGCGAACATCAAGTCCCAGATCAAGCGCAACAAGACGAACGAGAAGGCCCGGTTGCGCAACCGAGCGGTCAAGTCGGAGTTGAAGACCGCGGTCCGCGCCTTCCGAGAGGCAGCCGCCAGCGGCGACAAGGACTCCGCGGTGGCTGCGCTGCGCCAGGCCGGCCGCAAGCTGGACAAGGCCGCCAGCAAGGGCGTGATCCACCAGAATCAGGCGGCCAACCGCAAGTCGGCGATGGCCAAGAAGGCCGCCTCACTGTGAGCTGAGGCTCACCCGCAGGACGCCGAGGCGGCCGAATCAGGTGCCGCGGACCTCGGTGATGGTGAGCAGGGCACGTTCCACCGCGTAGACGGGGTCGCGCCCGCCACCCTTGACCGCGGTGTCCGCCTCGGCCAGCGCGATGATCGCCGCGGACAGCCCCTGCGGCGTCCAGCCGGACAGTTCCCGTCTGGCCCGGTCCACCTGCCAGGGAGCCATTCCGAGCGCTCCGGCCAGATCCGCCGACCGGCCCCGGCCCGCGGCCGAGACCTTGGCGATCCCCCGCACCTTCGCCGCCACGGCGGCGACCAGGGGAACCGGGTCGGCGCCGGTCGCCAGTGCGTGACGCAGGAGTGACAACGCCTGCTCGGCGCGCCCGGCGACCGCGGCGTCCGCCACCCGGAAGGCGGTCACCTCGACCCGCCCACCGAACCACTCCTCGACCAGGTCCACCTCGATCCGGGCACCGGGGGCGCCCTGCTCGTCGGCGAGGGCATCGGTGGCCAGCTGGTGGCAGGCGGCGGCGAGTTCGCGCAGGTCGCTGCCCACCGCATCGACCAGCGCGCGGACGGCCTGGCCGGAGATCGGCTGTCCGTGTCGGCGGAACTCGGCGGACGCGAAGTCGACCTTGTCCTCGTCCCGGGTGATCGGGGCGCAGACCACCTCCTGGGCCCCGGCGGCGCGGGCGGCGTCCAGAAGGGCCTTGGCCCTGTTGCCTCCGCCGTGGCGCAACACCAGGTGCACCCCGTCGACGGCACCGGCGTCCAGATGCGTCCTGGCGTCCTCGACGAAGGCGTCCGCGGCCGCCTCGACCGCGTCGGCCACGATCAGGGTGCCGCCGCCGAACAGGGAGGGCCCGGCCAGTTGGGACAACCGCCCGGGCTCGTACTCGCGGGCGTCGATCCGCTCCAGGACCACCTCGGGGTCGCGGGCACGGACGAGGCGGCCCACCGCGTCGATCGCTCGGTCGGCGAGCAGGTCCTCGGCCCCGGTCACCAGGACCACGGGCCCGGCGGTGAGGTCTTCGATCGCGACGCCGGCCGGGCGCGGTCTCGCGGAGCGGCTGCGCGGAGGGCTCACGCCGACGGGGGACCGAACCGGGCGCTCGCCCCACCGAGGGGCACGTCGGCGCGGTCGACGGGGCGGGTGACCTCGAACTCCTGAGTGATCGTCATGCGTCCTCGTCCTCCCCGGGGCCGGGTCTGCACGCTATCTCACCGAGGGCTGCCACGCCGCACCTCGAGTGCGGCCGACCCGGTCTCGCGCTCCGGCAGGACCGCGACGGCCGCGTGCCCCCCACGATCGGTGCGGACGACGGTGGCCCCGATCGCGCCGAGCATGTCCAGTGCGCTCGCGGAGGGATGGCCGTAGTCGTTGTCTGCGCCGACCCCGATCAGTGCCACCCGCGGCGCGAGCAACCGGTAGAGGTCGCCTCGCTGGCGGGCGGAACCGTGGTGGGCGACCTTCACCACGTCGACCCCGTCGCCGATCCAGCCGCCGACCGACGTCAGCCGGGACGTCAGGGCGCTCTGGCCGTCGAGCTCGAGATCACCCAGCGCCACCACGCGCAGCCGCCCGCCGTTGGGGGTCCCCAGCTCGACGAGCAGGGTCAGCGAGGCGTCGTTCACCGCGGTTCCGTCCGGCTCACCGGGGTCGGCCGCGACGGCCTCGACGGGGTCCGGAACCCGCCAGTCCAGGACCCAGCCCCCGGCACCGAACCTGCCCGAACGCGCCCGGTCCACGAACACCAGCGGCCCGGCGCTACCGGGGTGGGCGGCCACCACGCGTTCGACGTCGACAGCGTTGTCCTCGGGCTGCCTCAGCCGCGGCGCGAGCACTGGTCCGACGCCCACACCATCGAGAACGCCGTCCAGTCCGGCGACGTGGTCGGCGTGGAAATGACTCAGCACCATCAGGTCGAGACCTCGGACGCCGGCATCGTCCAGACATCTGCGGACGTCTGCCGGCTCGGGGCCGACATCGACCATGACCGCGCGGTCCGGACCCGAGCGGATCAGCAGGGCATCGCCCTGGCCGACGTCGCAGAACACCACCGCCCAGTCCGTGGCGGCCCAGGACTGCGCCCGCCGACCGGCCAGCCACCAGCCGGCCGAGACCGCCAGGAGCACCGCCACCGATCCCGCCATGAGCCGGCGCCCAGAGGGGAAGCGGAAGCGACCGGGTGGGCGACCGGCGCTCAGGGTCAGCGCGACCACCGCTGCCGTCGCGACGGCGAGCAGAAGGGCCCCCCGCACCCCCTCGGGCCAGGCCACCTGCGCCATCGGCAGGGCGGCCGCCCGATGGGCGACCTGCGTGATCCACCAGGTGGCGACGCAGCCCGCAGCGGCCACGAGTTCGGCACCCCCGGGCCAGAGCAGGGCCAGCAGGGCGGCAAGGACCCCGAGCACCGTCGCGGGCAGAACGGCGGGCTCGGCGAGCAGGTTCGCGGGCACCGCCACCGTGCTGACCTGCGGCTGCAGCAGGATCACCAGGGGCCCGCAGGCCGCCTGGGCGGCGGCGGGGGCCGCCAGCGCCAGAGCGAGCGGGCGCGGCATGAACGTCCCCAGGCGGGCGGCCCACGCCGGGGCGAGCAGGAGCAGGGCCGCCGTCGCCGCCACCGACAGCGCGAAACCCGCGCTGCGGGCCAGCCAGGGATCGACCACGAGCAGGACGATCACCGCCGTGCACAGAGCGGGGACGCCACGGCTCCCGCGACTGGTCAGCAGACCGGCCAGCATCACCGCGCCCATTCCCGCCGCCCGCACGACGCTCGGCTCAGGGCGGGCCAGCACCACGAAGGCGGCCAACGCCGCGGCGGCCACGATCAGCCGGGCCCGCCGTAGCAGCCCGAGCGCGACCGCCAACCAGAGCGCGCTGCCCGTCACGATCGCCACGTTGGCCCCGCTGACGGCCGTCAGGTGCGTCAGGCCGCTGACCCGCAGGTCCTCGACGACCTGCGCCGGAAGGCGGGAGGTGTCGCCGACCACGAGAGAGGGCAACAGGCCGCCGGGCCCGGGCGCACGGTCGTCCACGGCCTCCCGCAGCCCCTGACGGACCCGCTCGGCCACCCGCCACCAGATCCGGGCCGCCTCGACGGTCTCGGGCGGACCGAACGCCTGCACCACCGCGACCACGACGTCGCCGCTCGACTGGGACGCCGCCAGTCGCCCGACCAGCCGAACGCGGCTGCCGACCTGCGCCCCGGCCCACTGCGGCCCACCCATCACCAGGACGTGCGCGCTGACCAGACTCGCTCGTCCCCGGGCGTCGGCCCGATCCAGGCGCACCCGCACGGCGTAGCGCTGGGTCGCAGGCGCAGCCTCGAACCCGGCGCCGTCGCGCGCCTTCAGCCGGAACGGATCGGCGGCCACCCTCCCGGTCAGTTGTGCCACCGCCCGCTCGGACACCCACTGCGGCAGGGGACCTGCGCCGCGCTGCCACAGCCGAACGCCCGCCGAGACCAGCACCGTGCACATCGAGGCCGCTACCAGCACGACCAGCGCCGTCCTGGCAGAACGCCTCCGATGAACCCGGGCGGCCACCAGCGCGATCACGGCGGAGAGCGCGGCCGCTGTGCCGATCGCCCGTGACGGAGCGGTGAGTGCCCATCCGCAGACGCCCCAGCAGGCGACGGCGACCGGGAGCAACCGCAGGTCCGCGGCCCTGGGCGACTGCAGGAGGGCACCTGCCGCGCCCACCTCACACCGTGACCAGGGGACGTAGCCGGGCCAGGGTCTTCGGTCCGATGCCCGTCACCTCGCCGAGTTCGTCCACGCTGGTGAACCGCTGATGGTCCCGGCGCCAGTCCAGGATCCTGCCCGCGGTGACCGGGCCCACACCGGGCAGCGACTCCAGTTCGACGGCGGTGGCAGTGTTCAGGTTCACCACGGCGGAGGTGTCGGCGCCCGCGGCTCCGGCTCCCTGTCCGCCCCCGTCGCCCGTTCCACCACCCTGAGCGGGCAGCGGATCGTCCGGACCGGGCACCACGATCTGTTCGCCGTCGACCACCGGACGAGCGAGGTTGATCCGGCCCAGTGCAGCGGCCCGGGTGGCCCCACCGGCCGAGGTCACGGCGTCCGCCACCCGGGCCGCGCCGGTGAGGGTCACCAGCCCGGGACGACGCACCTTGCCCACCACGTGCACCACGACCGGCGCCCCGGCCGCGCCCGGCGCATCCTCCGGGACGGCCGATCCCGGTTCCGGCGTACCCACCGTCGTGGGCGCTGCGCCGTCCAAGAGCGAGTCCACGGAAGCAGCGCCGGATCCGGCTGCCGCCGCGCCGGAAACGTCTCGGGCCGCCACGAACTCGGTGCCGGGCGGGGTCTGACCGGCGTCGCTCAGAAGGCCCCGCCCGAGCAGCCCGGCCAGCACGACCCCGGTCAGGATCAGCGTCGCCCGCACCAGGTGCGGCGGGAGGGCACGGCCGGTTCGGAGCCGATCGAACCGCCCTGGCGGCTCACCGGTGCGGTCGGGTCGGGACTGCGGCGGTGAAGGCATGGGGCGACGCTAGGCACCCGGTCCGGCAACGCCGGGGTCGTCGCCGGCCGGGTTGTGGGGAACCGTCGCTGACCCGAACTGGGGACGCGACCACCGTGCAGGCGCGACCCCCGGCTCAGACCGCCGGAGCCATCACCACACCGACGACACCGGGACCGGCGTGGGCCCCGACCACGGCGCCGACCTCCTCGAGGTAGACGTCCCGCACCCCCGGCAGGCGCGCTCGCAATCGCTCGGTGAGCTGACCCGCCCGCTCCCGCGCGCCCAGATGCTGCACCCCGATGTCGACCGTGCGCTCCCCCGCCGCGGCCACGACCAGTTCCTCCAGACGCGCCAGGGCACGCGAGGCGGTCCGGACCCGCTCCAGTGCCTCGACGCGGCCGTCGACCAGGTGCAGCAGGGGTTTGACCGACAGGGCCGAACCCAGCAGGGCCGCCGCGGTCCCGATCCGACCCCCTCGGTGCAGGTACTCCAGGGTGTCCACGTAGAGCCACAGGAGGCTGTCGTAGGCGCAGGTGGCCGCGACGCGGGCGACCTCGTCGACCCCCGCCCCGGAGGCCGCCGCCCGGCTGCCGGCCCGGGCTGCGAACCCCAGCCCCAGTCCCAGGCTCCGCGAATCGACGACCCTGACCGTGATTCCGTCGGCCTCGACCTCGCGGGAGGCCACGCGGGCCGCGCCGACCGTGCCCGACAGCTCGCCCGACAGATGAACCGAGACCACCTCGCGCGCGCCGAGCGACCGGTAGGTCTCGGCGAAGGTCGTCGGACTCGGCCGCGAAGTCGTCACCGGGCGGGAATCCAGCAGCGCCTCGGCCACCTCGGCGCTGGTGATCTCCAGCCCCTCCGCCAGCGATCGCCCATCCACCACGACCTGCAGGGGCACAACCGTCAGGCGGGATTCCGCCACCACGTGGGCCGGGAGCGACGCGGTCGAGTCGGTGACGACGGCCACCCGCTGAGCGGTCACGGATCAGCCGGGGACGACGTTGACCAGTTTGGGTTCACGCACGATGACCGTACGGATCGGCTTGTCGCCCAACGCCTTCTGGATCGCCGGGCGGGCAACGGCCATCGCCCGCAACTCGTCCGCATCGATCGAGGGCGACACCTCGAGACGATCGCGCACCTTGCCCCCGACCTGGACGACGCAGGTCACGGTCTCGGTGACCAGCAGGGACTCATCGACCCGGGGCCAACCGGCCAGCGCCACGCACGGCTCGTGCCCCAGCCGCGCCCAGATGTCCTCGGCGGCGTAGGGCGCGAACAGCGACAACATCACCGCGGTCGCCTCGACGGCCTCGCGGACGGCCGGATCCGCGCCTCCGCATCCGCTGTCGATCGCCTTGCGCGCGGCATTGACCAGTTCCATGATCCGGGCGACGGCCACGTTGAACCGGAAGCCCTCGATCAGCGCGGCGACCTCGTGCGCGGTCCGGTGGGTCAGGGCACGTAGCTCGACGTCACCGGTCGAGAAGTCCACCCCTGCAGGTGATGTCACGTCACCGGCCAGCCGCCAGGCCCGGGCCAGGAAACGCGCCGAGCCGGCCGGGGAGACGGTCTTCCAGTCGATGTCGTCCTCCGGGGGACCGGCGAAGGCCATCGTCAGACGGACGGCGTCCACGCCATGCTCGGCCAACTCGTCGGAGAGCCGCACCAGATTGCCGCGCGACTTGCTCATCGCCGAGCCGTCCATGACGACCATGCCCTGGTTCAGCAACCGGGTGAAGGGCTCGGTGAAGCCGATCATGCCCATGTCGAACAGCACCTTGGTGAAGAACCGGGCGTAGAGCAGGTGCAGGATCGCGTGGGTGACCCCGCCGACATACTGATCCACCGGCAGCCACTTGGCGGCCTCCGCGGCGTCGAACGGCACGTCGTCGCGGTCCGGGCTGACGTAGCGCAGGAAGTACCAGGACGAGTCGACGAAGGTGTCCATGGTGTCGGTGTCGCGGGTCGCGGGCCCGCCGCAGGCCGGACACTCGACGTTGACCCAGTCGCCCGCCCCGCCCAGCGGCGAGGTGCCCTTGGGGCGCAGATCCAGCCCGGCGGCGGGGGGCAACTCCACCGGCAACTGCTCGTCCGGCACCTGGACCTGCCCGCAGGCGGCGCAGTGCACGATCGGGATCGGCGTTCCCCAGTAACGCTGCCTGGAGATCAACCAGTCCCGCAACCGGTAGTTGGTCGACGCGGCGGCCAGGCCCTTCTCGGCGAGGAGGGCGATGACCGCCTCGATCGCCTCGTCCTTGCCCAGGCCGTCCAACGGCCCGGAGTTGACCATGACGCCGTCCCCGGCGGTCGCCTCGAAGGTCAGCGCGGGGTCGGGCAACGGCTCGCCGTCCTGGCCGCGGACGTCGACGACGGTCCTGACCGGCAGGCCGAAGGCCTTGGCGAAGTCCAGATCCCGTTGGTCGTGCGCCGGTACGGCCATGATCGCCCCGTGCCCGTAGTCCGCCAGCACGTAGTCCGCCGCATAGATCGGTATCCGCTGCCCGTTGACCGGGTTGACGGCGTGGCGCTCCAGGAAGACGCCGGTCTTGGGACGGTCCGTGGCGAGCCGCTCGATGTCGCTGGCCCCCCGCAAGCGCGTCAGGTAGTCGGAGAACTCGGCGCGGACCGCATCGGGGGCGTCCGCCGCCAGTTCGGCGGCCAGGTCGGAGTCGGCGGCGACGACGAAGAACGTGGCCCCGAACAGGGTGTCCGGTCGGGTCGTGTAGACGGTGATCGGTTCGTCACGGCCGTCGATCGCGAACACCACGTCCGCACCGGTCGAGCGCCCGATCCAGTTGCGCTGCATGGTGAGGACCTTGTCCGGCCACCGACCCTCCAGCTGCGCCATGTCGTCCAGCAGTCGGTCGGCGTAGTCGGTGATCTTGAAGTACCACTGGGTCAACTTCTTCTTGATGACCAGGGACTCGCAGCGCTCGCACCGCCCGTCCACGACCTGCTCGTTCGCCAGCACCGTCTGGTCGGTCGGGCACCAGTTCACCAGGCTCGGACGGCGGTAGGCCAGACCGCGCTCATGCATCCGGTTGAAGATCCACTGGTTCCAGCGGTAGTACTCCGGGTCCGAGGTGCGCAGGATCCGGTCCCAGTCGAAGGAACAGGCGTAGCGGCGCATCGAGGCCAACTGCTGGGCGATGTTGGCGTAGGTCCACTCCCGGGGATCCTCGCCGCGCTTGATCGCCGCGTTCTCGGCGGGCAGCCCGAAGGAGTCCCAGCCGATCGGGTGCATCACGTTGAACCCGCGCTGCGCCCAGTAGCGCGCCACGACGTCCCCCAGGGCATAGGCCTCCGCGTGCCCCATGTGCAGATCGCCGGAGGGGTAGGGGAACATGTCGAGGACGTACTTGCGCGGGCGGGCGTCGTCCGGACGGCCACTGCGGAACGGGGCCAGCTCGTCCCACACCCCCAGCCAGCGGTCCTGGATGGCGAAGGCGTCGTAGCCGCCCGACACCTCTGCGTCCTGACTCGACGTGTCGATCTGGGTCATCTTCAGCAGTCCTTCTGATGGGGCCGGTCGGTCTGTGCCGATCCCCGGAGCACGCCCATGGCGCACGTCACAGGGCGGGGCGCCGCACCGAGCCGATGGCTCAGCGCGGCCCGGTAAGCAGACCGCCGGTCAGGACCGGCTCGGCAACGAACATGCCGTCAGGGTAACGGACCCGGCGGCGCGGCCCGGCACCGACAGGACCCGCGCCAGGCTCAGCGTTGGGCGGACGTCGGGCCCGCCCGGCCGCTCCCCTGCCGGCGCAGGGAGCGCCGCAGCAGCATGTCCTTCTCGCCCTTGGCGATCAGGCCCGCCAGGTCACAGGAGTCCCAGGGGACCAGGGTCGCCGACCCGATGCTCACCCTGCCACCCCACAGCTCGGTCGCCACGGGCGGGTCGGACAGCAGCGCGGCGCGCACGCGGCGCTCCAGCTCCAAAGGGGACATCCCGGTCCCGGGCCCGACCACGACGAACTCGTCGCCGCTCCAGCGGCAGACCACGTCGGTGGTCCGCACGTTCGCGGTGACCACCTGGGCGACGGCGCGCAGGACCGCGTCCCCCCCGGCCAGGCCGAGCGCGGTGTTGACCTCGCGCAGCCCGTCGACGTCGATGTACAGGCAGTTCACGGCCTGGCCGCTGCGCCGGGCGTGGTCGATCATGGGCGCGGCGATCAGCTCGGCGCCGGAGCGGTTGACCATCGACGTCAGCCGGTCGCGCACCGAGTGCTCATGCACCGCACGGCGCAGCAGAAGGCGTTCCGAGGCAAGCGATTCCGCGCGACGCTGAACGGCGAAGGAGATCGCCACCGCGCCGCACAGGACGACCAGTCCGAAGGCCCACTGTTCGACAGGTCCGAGGGCCCCGGCCCGATCGGCCTGCCAACGCGACATCGCGGCGTAACCGGCGCCCGTCGCCCACGGCAGGGCGGCGACCAGTGCGACGGTGAACACGGCGGGACGGGCCAGCAGCAGGCCGGCGACGATCACCCAGACCCCGGCGTCGACACCGGTGAGCGGCACGCCGCTGGCTCCGGCGCGGACCCCGGCGAGGAGTGCGCCGAGCCCGAGGACGAACGGGAGGGCCCGACGGTGGTCGGGAGCGATGATCACCAACGCGATGACGGCGGCGGAGGCCACCAGGTCGGCCACCAGGGCCGCGGCGAGGCGGGTCCCGGGCGCGACCACGAGCACCGCGGCGACATGCAGGGCGGTCCAGATCCCGAGCGCACTGATCAGCGGTCCGGCCGACAACCAGGGCGCGGCCCCGCCGTCCCCGTTCGAGCGGTCGTCGGAGTCGTCGAGCACGCTCGAGTGCGGGCCGTCGTCCATGACGCGCGAATCCGTCCCGTGCATTCCTGTTCCATCCGGGGCCGTCCCATGGGGGGCGGTCCCGTTCGAGGCTGGGGTCACGGGCTGGGTATCGGCGCGGCCGGCGGCGTCCTTGACGTCGCGGCTTCGAGCGGTGGCAGGGTGGGGGCATGTCGACCCCGACGGCGGACGCCGCAGCCCACATCGCTATGACAGAGCAGTTCGCGGCGACCAACTATCACCCCCTGCCGGTGGTGCTCAGCCGCGGCGAGGGCGCCTGGGTCCACGACGTCACCGGCAACCGCTACCTGGACTGTCTGGCCGGCTACTCGGCACTCAACTTCGGCCATAGCCACCCCCGCCTGCTGGCCAGGGCCCACGCTCAACTGGATCGGCTCACCCTCACCAGCCGGGCCTTCTACAACGACCAACTCGGCCCGTTCGTCCGCGACCTGGCGGCCATGACCGGCAAGGACCGGGTGCTGCCGATGAACACCGGCGCCGAGGCGGTCGAGACCGCCCTGAAGGTGGCCCGCAGATGGGGCCAGGAGCGGCACAAGGTCGACCCGGACCGGGCCAACATCATTGCCATGGCCGGGAACTTCCACGGTCGCACGACCACCATCATCTCCTTCAGCACCGACGAGGATGCCCGTCGCGGCTTCGGGCCCTTCACCCCGGGCTTCCGGATCGTGCCGTTCGCCGACATCCAGGCCGTGCACGAGGCGCTGGACGACGACACCATCGCCGTGCTCGTCGAACCGATCCAGGGCGAACGGGGCGTCATGATCCCGCCCCCCGGGTACCTGCCGGAACTGCGCCGGCTGTGCAGCGCGCACGGCGCACTCATGATCGCCGACGAGGTCCAGTCCGGGCTCGGGCGGACCGGGGCGACCTTCGCCTGCGACGTCGACGACGTCGTGCCCGACATGTACCTGATGGGCAAGGCTCTCGGCGGTGGCATCGTTCCGGTCTCGGCCGTGGCCGCCGACGACGAGGTGATGTCGGTGATCACCCCTGGATCGCACGGGTCGACGTTCGGCGGCAACCCGTTGGCAGCAGCCGTCGGGCACGAGGTGGTCTCGATGCTGGCCACCGGCGAGTACCAGGAGCGCGCACGCACCATGGGCGCCCTGCTGGCCGAGGGGCTGGCGACCCTGCCGACCGACCGCGTGCAGCAGGTCCGCTGCCGGGGCCTGTGGGCCGGACTCGACATCGACCCCGGCTACCTGACCGGGCGGGCGGTGTGCGAGCGCCTGCTCGATCGCGGAGTCCTCGCCAAGGACGCGCACGACTCGACGATCCGGCTGGCGCCGCCGCTGGTGGTCACCGCCGCCCAGATCGAGCTGCTGGTCGAGGCCCTGCGGGGAGCGCTGGCCGACTGAGGCGATCGCCGGCGTCACCCGTGAACATCCTGTCGATCCAATCCCACGTCGCCTACGGGCACGTCGGCAACTCAACGGCCGTGTTCTGCCTGCAGCGGCTAGGTCACGAAGTGTGGGCGGTGCCCACGGTGTGCCTGTCCAACCACACCGGTTACCCGACGTGGGCCGGCCCGACACTGAGCGCGGAACAGATCGCTCAGATCCTCGACGGCCTGGACGCCCTCGGCGTGCTTGCCCAGGTCGACGCGGTGCTGACCGGTTACCTGGGCGGACCCGACCTCGGCGCGGTGGTGCTGGACGCCGTGGAGCGGGTCAAGCGGCTCAACCCCCGAGCCGTCTACTGCTGCGACCCGGTGATGGGTGACGTCGACCAAGGCTTGTTCACGAGACCGGGGGTCGCCGAACTGTTACGCGACGCCCTGGTGCCGCACGCCGACCTGGTGACGCCGAACCTCTTCGAACTGGGCTTCCTGACCGGCCGCCCGACGCACACCCTGGACGAGGTGCTGGCCGCCGCCGACGCCCTGCGCGCCGCGGGCCCGGCCTCGGTGCTGGTGACCAGCGTGATCACCGAGCCGCAGCTCCTCGACACGGTGGTCGTCGCCGACGCCGGGGCCTGGACGGCCACCACCGAACGTCTGGACGTGGCCGTCGGCGGCTGCGGCGACCTGACCGCAGCGCTGTTCCTCGCCCACCTTCACACCCTCGGGGCCCCGGATCAGGCCCTGGCCGCCACCACGTCGTCCGTGCACGCTGTGCTGCGGTCCACCCGTGATGCCGCGGCGCCGGAGCTGAGGATCGTCGCTGCGCAGGACGCGATCGCCCAACCGCCCGCCGGTGTGAGCGTGCGTCGCCTGCGGTGAAACCGAGGAATGACGGTGGACGGTCCTCGATTGACGGTGGCTTTCACGGGCCGATCACGCGAGAGGGCCCACGATCGGGCCACAGCACGGCGTGGACGACACGCCACCCCCACATGGGAAAAGGGGGACCCGCTATGACCACGACCTCCAACCCACCGGCACCGACCATGTCATCGCGCCAGTTCCTTACCTACGACGCCGCGACGGGGGGCTACGAGCTGCCGCCGGAGCACGCCGTTGCGCTGGTCGACCAGGACAGCCCGGCGTTCCTGCCCGGCTTCTTCCAGGTCGCCTACGGCGCCGTCCGGGACGCCACCGAGTGATCGAGGCGGCCCGCACCGGGGGCGGGGGTGGGCTGGCACGAGCACAACCACGACGTGCACACCGGGTGCGAACGCTTCTTCCGACCCGGCTATCTCACCAACCTGGTCCCGGCCTGGCTTCCCGCGCTCACCGGTGTCGTCGAGAGCCTCGAGCGCGGCGCCACCGTCGCGGACATCGGATGCGGTCACGGCGCCTCGACGATCCTGATGGCGCAGGCCTACCCCCGGTCACGGTTCGTCGGCTCGGACTACCACCCCGAGTCCATCCGGACCGCCCGCGCCCGAGCCGAGGCTGCCGGCGTCAGCGATCAGGTGGAATTCGTGATCGCCGACGCGACGTCGCATCCCGGCGCCGGCTACGACCTCGTCACGATGTTCGACACGCTGCACGACATGGGTGATCCCCTCGGCGCTGCTCGCCAGGTGCGCAACCTGATTGCTCCCGGCGGTTCGTGGCTGTTGGTCGAGCCCCTGGCCAGGGACCGGGTCCAGGACAACCTGAACCCCGTCGGGCGCGCCTACTACGGCTTCTCGACGCTGCTGTGCACCCCGAACTTCCTGTCCCAGCCCGTCGGACTTGCCCTCGGCGCCCAAGCCGGGCCCGCCCGGATCCAGCAACTGACCGAGGCCGCCGGATTCACCCGGTTCGGTCAGGCCGCCGAAACACCCTTCAACCTGGTCTTCGAGATCCGCCCCTGACCCGATCCGGTGCGTCCCGCCGGCCGAGGCCCTGGGAGGGCTCGATGAGTCGTGAGGTATTGATCGTTTCGGGTGGCGGCCAGCATGTGGAGCCGCACCCGAGAAGAACCGACAGTGGCTCGTGCACTGATCAGCGCGTCGCGACCAGCGGAAGGCTGATCGCGAACGCGGCGAGCAGGATCAGCCCCTCCCACCGGGCCACCACGAATCGCCGCCCCATGAAGATGGTGGCCAGCACCGAGGTCGCCAGCATCAGCCACACCCCGATCCCGGTCAGGGCCGGGTCCACCGGGCCGGCCTGGCCGACCATCCCGATCAGGCCACCTACGGCGAGGGCGTTGAAGATGTTGGAGCCCAACAGGTTTCCGACCAGGAGGTCACTCTCGCCGCGGCGCGCCGCCTGCAGCGCGGTCATCAGCTCCGGCAACGACGTGCCGACGGCGACGATGGTCAGCCCGACGAACCCCTCGGACAGGTTCGCCTCCCGGGCCAGACCCCTGGCGCCCCAGACCAGGATCTGGGCCCCGGCCAGGGTCCCGATCAGACCTCCGGCGGCCTGGATGGACAACCGCAACCCGCTCCGTGCGCGCTCACCCCGGTGCTCGGCGAGGGCCTCGGCCACGTCCTCATCGAAGTTGGCGGCTTCGGCCTCCGGACCGGTCGCCCATCGCAACAGCAGGAGCAGCGCTGCGATCAGGGCGACAAGCAACAGGGCGCCGTCCAGCCGGGTCAGCCCGCCCTGGACGACGACCGCGAAGACGGCGCACGCCACCAGTGCCAGCGGCGCCTCCCGGCGGATCACCTGCGTCTGCACGGCGATCGGCGCGACGAGGGCGCCGGCGCCCAGCACCAGGGTCACGTTGGCGATGTTCGAGCCCAACACGTTGCCGACGCCGATGTCCATCGCACCCTCGGCGGCGGCGATACCGGACACGAGCAGTTCGGGCGCCGAGGTGCCGAACCCCATGACGAGGACCCCGATGACGACCGGAGGGACGCCGAACCGGGCAGCGAGGGCCGAGGACCCGATGACCAGCTGATCGGCGGAGTAGGCCAGCAACAGCAGACCGACGAAACACGCCGCCGAGAGGACGACAAGACTCACCGCGCCTCCCCCCTCCGACGACCGGGCCGGACAGGGAAGGGGAACTCGGCGGCGCGGTGCACCGGCCCAGACTAGGACCGTGCCCGGGCACCCAGGTCAGCGGGGCGAGGTCACCCGTGCCCCTTGAGCACAATCCTCATGATCTTCGCGTTCAGCACGACGAATCGGTACGCCTGCATCGGCAGGCTCTGCCTCATCCGTAGTGTCGACCGTGTGGGCAACGGTGCCCGGGACAGCGCGCGGGCGGTGTCGTCGTCGATGGTGGACGGCGCCTCGGCGCCCGGCCGGGGGTCGGAATCGGACGTCGTCATCATCACTCCGGGATCAGGTGCCAGCCCGGGCGGGCCTTGGCCTTGTAGATGAACAGATGGTGGAGCATGAGCTTGATCCAGTGCCCGGCAAGCCCGATCTCACCGAAGGTGTCCCGTGGGCTGCGCCCGCCGCCCGGATAGGTCACGTAGTCCGGCACGACGGGGTACATGGTCATCGCGGCCGCCGAGCCCCTGCGCAGACCGGTTCCCGCCGAGGCGACACAGGCGGCCCCCATCTTGGCCATGGAGGCCTCGTGGGTGTGTGCCGACGCTCCCTTCTGGATGCGTTCGGCGATGGTCAGGGCGACCGTCCGTCCCATGATCCCGGACGGCATCCCGGTGCGCGGGGGGGACGGCGCGATCAGGGTCCCGTGCGGGGACGCCTGGGGTCGGGAGATCTGATGCGGCGGGGCGAAGGCGATGCCGACGGCGAAGACGTTCGGGTACGCGGGGCTCTCGTACGTCGTGGGCCAGTCCTCGGCCCGCCACTGCTCGTAGGGCTTCTTGCTGTAGTCGGCGTCGACTCTCATGAAGCCGTTGGGCGCGAACAGTCGCTCGGTGATGTCCGCACCGCTGCGGTCGTGGGCGGTCATGTCGACGCCGCGGAAGGGCGGCAGCAACATCGCGAAGTCGAACCCGAGGGCGTGCCGGGTCCCGTCGAGCTGCTCGTAGAAGACCTTGCCGGGTTCGACGCGTTCGACGTGGGCCCCGAGGATGGCGCGGACCCCGCGCTCACGGAACAGCGATTCGGTCCAGAGCTTGCTGGTCGTCTCGAAACCCCTGTGCGCGAACGTCATTCCGTCGACCCCGAAATCGCCGAGTTCGCGCCTCGTTGGTGAGGTACACGAGGTCGGCCAGTTCGCGCACACCGGCCGCGCGCAGTTCGTGGTCGACGTTGAAGACGTACTCGAAGGCGGCGCCCTCGCACGTGCAGGTTCCGTGGCCCATGCCGACTACCAGCGTCTGACGCTTCCCGGTGCGCAGCGTGTCGATGACCTCGCGGAGCTTCTGAGCCGCCTCGACGGCGTGGCCTGCCGTGCACACCGACGCCGAGTGGCCGTCGGGGCCCAGGCCGGGCGTCGCGGCGAACGTCAGCTGCGGACCGGTGGCGTTGATCAGGTAGTCGTAGCGCAGTCGCTCGGCCCTGCCGTCGCTGCCGGGCGAGGTGTGCACGACGTCGACGGCGCCGTGCTCGTCGCGCTCGTCGCCCTCGGGCCAGATCGCCACCGCCTTGGCCTGGACGAACTCGATGCCCTTGCGTCGGTACACCGGAGCGAGCGGGAAGACGACCTTCTTGTCGCTCATCCGGCCGACGCCGACCCAGATGTTCGACGGGATCCAGTTCCACTGGGAGTTCGGGCTGACGACCGTCACAGTGTGATCCGCGCCCAACGTGCGACGAAGATGCAGCGCGGCGGTATGGCCGGACACTCCGGCGCCCAGGATGACGACTCGTGCCATGGATCCTCCACCTCCTCGTGGAACGTTGGGGCTCCAAACATACCCCATGGGGTATTTTTGATCAATGGCTCTCATGAGCCTCCGACCTCTCGTGTTGCTGGCGTGCTACTGCGTAATGTGTAGTACCGTGCTTCTCACACCCACCCGAGGAGCGCGAATGGACACGACCCAGTTGCTCAAGGGGGTGCTCGATGTGGCCGTGCTGGCCGTGGTCTCGGAGGAGGACGGCTACGGCTACGACGTCCTGCGCCGACTGCGCTCGGCGGGGCTGGACGACGTGGGAGACGCCTCCGTCTACGGCACCCTGCGACGCCTGTACAGCGCCGGCGCCCTGACCTCCTACGTCGTGCCGTCCGACGAGGGCCCCCACCGCAAGTACTACGGGATCACCGCGACCGGTCGGTCGATGCTCTCCGAGCAGTCGCGGATCTGGGCCGACTTCGCCGACATCATGTCGGGCCTGCTGGCGGTCGTGACGCAGGCACAGTCCCGGGACGCCTCGACCCGACCACTGCCGACCCGGCCGAAGGAGGCTGCGCGATGACCGCAACGCTGCACAGGCCCGAGGTGACCGCCTTCGTCGCGGCGGTCCGCCGCGAGCTCGACGATCTGTCCGTGGACGAGATCGACGAGCTCACCGGGGGCCTGGAGGCCGACCTCGACGATGCTCTCGCCGATCGCCCGGACCCCGACGGCGACCCCGTCACCGCATTCGGCGCGCCGGGTGACTACGCGGCCGAACTGCGCGCCGCGGCCGGGCTGCCCCCTCGCGCCGCGTCACCAGGACGACGCCGCGTGGGGGCGCGACTGAACGCCGTCCGAGGTCGATGGCAGGGGCGGCTGACCTCGCAGCCGTGGTGGCCCGCGGTGCGTGACTTCGCGGTCAGTCTGCGGCCGGCCTGGTGGGTGGTCCGGGCCGGGGTCCTCGCGGTGCTGTTCACCTCGTCGTTCGGGGGGCTTCTGCTGCTCGGTGCGGTGCTGGTCGTTCTCAGCGTGCAGATGGGTCGTCGTCGGGTTGCGAAGCGGGGGCGGTGGTCGAGGCTGGGCGTCACGGCAGTCAACGTCGTGGCGGCCCTCGCACTGCTGCCCACTCTCGAACAGGCGACGACGCCGAACGCCACATATGTCGGTTCATCGTTGCCACCCGATGACGGGCTCTGGCTCAACGGCTCGGAGGTCCGCAACGTCCTTCCCTACGACAGCCAGGGCAAGCCGCTGCGCGACGTGCAGCTGTTCGACGAGGACGGCCGGCGGCTGTCGGTCGGAGCCTCGGCTCGGTCGCCGTTGTGGACCGATGGGCCGGCCGAGACGAGTGGCACCGCCCAGGTGCCCGCTGTCACCGAGCGCGGTGAGCAGGTCTGGAACGTCTACCCGCTGCGTCAGGTGGAGGTCAGGTCCGGGGACGAGTTCGACATGGACGATCCGCAACCGACGCCGGTGGGAACCCCGGACTATCCCACGCTCGGAGCGACCCAGGTTGCGCCGCTGCTCTCGCCGACGTCCACCCCATCACCGGCACCGTCGTCGTTGACGCCGTCGTCCTCACCAACCCTGTCATCCTCACCGAAGCCGTCGTCCCCATGAGTCGTGCCTCGGATCGTGACGGGTATGCCCCCGGCTCAGGGGGTGGACCCGTCACGACCACCGCCCTGTCGTCCGATGACGTGCAGCGGCTGGCGACCTCGTCGACGGATCTGAGCATCCTGGACGAACGGGTCGGCTGCTGCCGCGCCTGCCCGAGGCTGGTCGCCTGGCGGGAACAGGTGGCGCGGACCCGGCGCCGGGCCTTCGCCGACCAGGAGTACTGGGGACGCCCGGTCCCCGGCTGGGGCGACGAGCGTGCCCGGCTCCTGGTGGTCGGCCTGGCCCCGGCCGCGCACGGCGGCAACCGCACTGGTCGGGTGTTCACCGGCGACCGGTCGGGTGACTGGATCTTCGCCGCCCTGCACCGTGCCGGGATGGCCGCAGTGGCGTACAGCCGGCATCTCGGGGACGGGCAGCGGCTGACCGGGGTTCGGATCGCCGCCGCCGTCCGCTGCGCGCCGCCCGGCAACGCTCCGAGGCCCGTCGAGCGCGACACCTGCGCGCCGTGGCTGGACCGGGAGGTCGAGCTGCTCGAGCCGACCCTGCGGGGCGTCCTGGCCCTGGGTGGCTTCGCCTGGCAGGCCGCCCTGGCCTGCGCCGGCCGCCGCGGCTGGTCTGTCCCCTCGCCGCGGCCTCGGTTCGGCCACGGCGCCTCCGTCGAGCTCGAGCGGACCGGAGCCGATCCCGTCCTGCTGGTGGGCAGCTACCACGTGAGCCAGCAGAACACCTTCACCGGCAGGCTCACCGAGCCGATGCTGGACGCCGTGATCGCGACGGTTCTGTCGGCGTGCGGCCCGTCGAGGAGGTGACCGATCCGGCTCGACCGCCTCCGGGTCGAGCCCCCGGCAACCACATGGCCCATCGCGTGAACCTGATCATGATCATCTCTGGCCCTTCCGGGAAGACCTCCGGCAACGCCTCGAGAGCCTCGGACACGGTGTGGTCGAGAATCCCCCCAGGACCAGGTCCAAGCAGCAGGCCCGGCTGCTCGCCGGGCTGGTGGAGCCGGGCTCATCGCCGACGTGGTCCTCGGCCGGTACGGAACCGACCCGACGAGTTGGCAGTTCGGCCTTTCCGTGGCCGTGCTGTCGGCGCTGACCGTGGGCGGGTGGCTCGCCGCCCGGCGTGGATGATGCTCGACGCCCGCGCCCGGCGGCCGCTGGACTCGCCCCTGACGGCGATGGCCGCCCACCTCCACCGTCTCGCGTGGGTGACACCCGACCGACTCACGCGGCCGGGCTGGTGCTGAGGCTTGCCAGAGCGGGTCGGCGGCGTGGGCGCGGTCTTGTGATCGTGGGAGTCAGTGCGGCACACCGGATCTGGTCTGGCTACCGCGCGCTGCGCTGAACCGGGCGCAGGTCGAGCCAGCGACGGCGCAAACCGCGCAGGGCCCGGACAGCGCGCGCCGCGCGCGGTGCGGCGAGCTGCTCGCGGACGTCCGCGATCGCGGCGTTCCACGAGCCGTCGCCGTAGGTGGGGTACGGGTGGATAGTTCCGGCCAGGTCGCGCACGGACATCCTTTTTCGCACCGCCAGAGTCAATTCCGCCAGCGACTCCCCCGCCCGCGGGCCCACCAGGCTCGCGCCGACCACCCGGCCACGCCCGTCCAGGACCAGCCGGGAGAACCCGGCGGTGTCGGCGTCCGCGACGGCCCGGTCGACGTCGTCGTGCGACCGGGTCACGACCCGCCACCCCTCGCGTTCGGCCGCCTCGTCCGGCCCGGCGCCGACCGCCGCGATCTCGGGGTCGGTGAAGGTCACCCGGGGGATCGCCGCGGTGGCGGCGGCGCGCCTCAGCCCGAGGACCGCATTGGCGGCGGCCGTGCTGGCGTGCACGCCGGCGGTGTGGGTGAACTGGGGGTGGCCGGTGAGGTCGCCCGCCGCCCAGATCCTCCGGTTCGTGGTGCGCAACCACCGGTCGGTGACGACGAAGCCCCGCTCGTCGACCTGCACGCCGGCGCTGGCCAACCCGAGGTCGCGGGTGCGCGGCGTGCGACCGACCGCGACCAGCACGCTGTCGAAGGCCACCACGGCACCGTCCTGCAGCTCCAGGCGCCCTCCCCCGCCGGTTTCCGCCGCCACCTCGCGCACGGCCGATCCGGTGATCACCTGGACGCCGTCCGTGCGCAGGGCGCGGGTCAGGATCTCACCGGCCTGCAGATCCTCACGCGGCAGCAGCCGATCGGCGCCCTCGACGAGGCTCACCCGGGCGCCGAGCCGCGCGAAGGCCTGCCCCAGCTCGCAGCCGGCACTTCCGCCGCCGAGGATCGCCAGGCGGTCCGGAAGCTCGGTCAGGTCCCAGACGGTGTCGCTGGTCAGCACGTGCCCGCGCGCGGCGGCCTCGGCCAGCCCGGGATCGGCGGCGAGGCCGGGGCGGAGCCCGTGGCCAGCAGCGCCTGGCGAAAACGCACCGTTTCGCTCGACCCCGTCTCACCCGACACGGCGGCCCGGTCCGGCCCGGTGAAGTGCGCCTCCCCGCGGCGCACCACCACGCCCGCCGCCTCGAGGGCCTGCGCGGAGTCCTGCGGTTCGATCGCCATGATCGCCGACCGCACGTGCGCCATGACGGCGGCGAAGTCGACGCGGACGCCGTCCACCGTCACCCCATGGCCACGCGCGGTTCTGGCGCGTCCGGCCCGGCCCGCGGCCGACAGCAGCGCCTTGCTCGGCACGCACCCCGTCCACAGGCAGTCGCCCCCGGTCCGGTCACGCTCGACCAGCAGGACCGAGGCACCCAGACCCGCGGCGGTCGTGGCGCCGACGATGCCGGCGGTGCCGCCCCCGACGACCAGCAGGTCCCAGACGCGGGCGTGCTCGGTGGTCACGGGTCTTCTGCCGGTCGACTGGGCGGTCACGTCCCGGTAACCCGCCCTGCGCAGGCCTGCCTTCCCGGCCGCGGCACCTGGCTCGTCAGCATCGCGACGGTCAGTCGCAGACCGCGCCGTTGGACGCCGACCCGACCAGTCGCGCGTACTTGGCCAGCACCCCGCGGGTGTAGCGCGGCGGCAACGGCTGCCAGCCCGCTTGCCCGCCCGGCCAGCTCATCAGCGTCGACCAGCAGGTCGAGGGTGCCCGCCGCGACGTCCAGGCGGATGCGATCGCCGTCGCGCACGTGCGCGATCGGGCCGCCGTCGACGGCCTCCGGGGCGATGTGCCCGACGCACAGCCCGGTGGTGCCTCCGGAGAAGCGACCATCGGTGACCAGCAGCACGCCCTTGCCGAGCCCGGCGCCCTTGATCGCGCCGGTGATGGCGAGCATCTCGCGCATCCCCGGCCCACCCTTGGGGCCCTCGTAGCGGATCACCACGACGTCCCCGGCGGTGATCGTGCCGTCCTCCAGGGCGTCCAGGGCCGCCCGCTCCCGCTCGAAGACCCGCGCCGTGCCGGTGAAGACGTCCTCGTCGAACCCGGCCGACTTCACCACGGCGCCGTCCGGGGCGAAGCTGCCGCGCAGCACGGTGATCCCGCCGGTGCGGTGGATCGGGGCGTCGAGGGCGCGCAGCACCACGCCGTCCAGGTCCGGCGGGGAGATCTCGGCGAGGTTCTCGGCGAGCGTCCGGCCGGTCACGGTCAGCGCGTCGCCGTGCATCAGCCCGGCGTCCAGCAGCGCCCGCATCACCACCGGGACGCCGCCCACCCGGTCCACGTCGGTCATCACGTGCGCGCCGAACGGCTTGACGTCGGCCAGGTGCGGCACGCGTCGGCCGATCCGGGTGAAGTCGTCCAGGCTCAGCTCGACGTCGGCCTCGTGGGCGATCGCGAGCAGGTGCAGCACGGCGTTGGTCGAGCCGCCGAAGGCCATGACCACCGCGATCGCGTTCTCGAAGGCCTCGCGGGTCAGGATGTCCCGTGTCGGTGATGCCGCGGCGCAGCAGCTCGACGACGGCCTGGCCGGAGCGTCGGGCGTAGCCGTCGCGGCGACGGTCGGTGGCCGGCGGCGCCGCGCTGCCGGGCAGCGACATGCCCAGCGCCTCGGCCGCGCTGGCCATCGTGTTGGCGGTGTACATGCCGCCGCAGGCGCCCTCACCGGGGCAGATGGCGCGCTCGATCGCGTCGACGTCGGCCCGGGACATCAGCCCGCGTGCGCAGGCGCCGACCGCCTCGAAGGCGTCGATGATGGTGACCTCGCGCTCAGTGCCGTCGGAGAGCTTGGCCCACCCAGGAAGGATCGATCCGGCGTAGAGGAACACGGCGGCCAGGTCCAGTCGGGCGGCGGCCATCAGCATCCCCGGCAGGGACTTGTCGCACCCGGCCAGCAGCACCGAGCCGTCCAGCCGTTCGGCCTGCATCACCGTCTCGACGCTGTCGGCGATCACCTCACGGCTGACCAGGGAGAAGTGCATCCCCTCGTGCCCCATCGCGATGCCGTCGCTGACGCTGATCGTGCCGAACTCCAGCGGGTATCCGCCGGCGGCGTGCACGCCGTCCTTGCTGGCCTTGGCCAGGCGGTCCAGGGACAGGTTGCACGGGGTGATCTCGTTCCACGAGCTGGCCACCCCGATCTGCGGCTTGGCGAAGTCCTCGTCGCCCATGCCGACGGCGCGCAGCATGCCGCGGGCGGCGGTCTTCTCCAGCCCGTCGGTCACGTCACGGCTGCGGGGCTTGATGTCGGGCGTCTGCCGCGTGGCATCGGTCACGCCCTGGAGTCTAGGCTCGCCCGCCCCGGACTACGGCCTGTTGTGACCAGGGGGCGCAGCAGCCAGCCGGCCAGGACACCGAAGGCCGCGGCGAACAGGACCAGGCCCACGGTCGCGACCGCGGAGGCGGCGGGGTCGTCGCGGACGACCATGACCACCCCCATCGCGGCGACAGCGGAGCCGAGCAGGGCGCCCCAGCCGATCACCGCGTACATCGCCCGCGGGGCCCACTCGGCCCGACGCAGGATGCCGACAGCGGTCAGGACCGCGACCGGGACGACGATCCCCAGATCCATCCACTTGACGATCCAGAACACCGCCGGGCTCTGGGTGTACTCGACGCCGTACGGTGGCCCGTCGATCACGTCGACCAGGCCGCGCAGGTGCAGGCCGACGGTGAGGAACACCGCCAGCAGGACGAGCACGGTGGCCGTCGTCCGCCGCATCGCCGCCGTGGGGCCCGGCAGGGTGATCGCGCCGACGGCCATCCAGGCCAGCCCGAAGGCAGTGGCGGCGAGCAGGAACACCCCCAGGAACAGCGGGAAGAACCGCTCGCTGTTGCCCGGCTCGACGGTGAACTCCCCGCCGACGGCGAGCTGGGTGTAGACGTACATCGCGAAACCGGACGGCGCCAGCGCCAGCACCGGTCCGACCGGATGCCCTCGCCAGGTCAGGACCCCCGCGGCCACGGCTGCCGGGGCGACCAGCACCAGGGCGACGGCATCGCCACCGACGACCTGGTTCAGCACGTCGTCGCTTACGTGGTAGTCGATGAGGCCGAGGACCAGCGGGCCGAGCATCGAGGCGGCGGCCACCCCCACCCCGAGCCCGACCAGCACCAGAGCCAGGGCGCGCCTCGTCCGCGGGGGCGTCGTCGTGGCCACCGGCGGGCGGTCGATCGCGGTCGTCATGGCTGTGCCGTCTCGGCCAGGACGGTCCCGGTCATCATCCGAGCGAACTCGTCAGGCTGCTCGAACAGGGGGCGGTGTCCCGAGGTGTCGAACTCGATCCACTGCTTGGACGGCGCCTCGAGCACCGAGTACCACTGCCGCGCGAGGTCCGCCCGGCCGCGTGGCTCGTAGCGGCCCTCGGCCAGGTAGACCGGAACGTCCAGACGCGTTGCGTCTGTTCGGAAGTCGATCTCCTGCAGCTGCGGGTACAGCACCGCGAACGTGTCGAGCAGGCCACGCGCCAGGTTGACCGTGTCCAACAGGCTGTACTCCCGAGCCGGCAGACTCTCCGCCATCTGCCCGATGCCTTCGGCGTTGACCGAGTGGTCGTAGGGGTAGACGTCCTGCTCGTACCCCAGCATGGTCGGGTACTTCAGCAGGTCCGTGTACGGCGGCGGCCCGTTGGCCTCGAGTTGGTCGACCAGCCCGGTCCGGCCCGTCGTCCGGGCCCAGGCCAGGGTGTCGTCGTAGAAGATCCGGTCCGTCACGCGGGGGTCGACCATCTGCCCGACCCCGACGAACGCCGCGTACGACTCCGGGTGCGCCTGCACGGCGAGCACGCCCAGGACCGTTCCCCACGACTGCCCGACCAGGTAGATCTGCGGTGCGCCGAAGCGTTGCTGCAGGTAGGCGGTGACCCCGGCGACGTCGTCCACCGCCGATTGCACGGTCATCGTGGCCAGCGGGTCGATCTGGTCATACGACGCCCCGGTTCCCCGTTGGTCCAGCGTGACCACCACGAAGTCGCGCTCCAAGGCCTGGCCGTAGCGGCTCATCGCGCCCTTCTCACTGCCCCCCGGCCCACCGGCCAGGAAGAGGAGCACCGGGTTCGACACGTCGGTGCCGCGGATCATCATCGACAGGTCATGCCCGTTGACGTCCACCCGCGTGAGCTCGGCGACGGAACCTGCCGTCGGCGTGCCGTCGGGCCCGGTGATCGCGGCCGTCGACGCGGGACGGGCCACCAGCCCCGCCAGGAGCAGCAGGCTCACACCCGTGATCCCGGCCACCATCCGCCGTGTGATCAACCCCGCACGGCCGAGCCGGCCCCGGCGCGGTGCCGGCGCCGTCCGACGCCGCGCCCAGCCTGCGCCGAGCGCAGCCCCGAGGACCATCGGCGTCAGCGTCAACAGCCCGTGGAACCCGCGGCCGGCGACCAGGGCGATCACGCCGTACACGCTGCCCGGGTGCAGACCGTCGACCGTCGGGCCCACGGCCCCCCACCGGACGACCTCGAAGACCGCCACGAACACCACCGGCGCCAGCACCATCGCCCACCGCGACCGCAGCACCACGCCAGCAGCGAGGCCCGCCGCGAGACCGAGCAGCATCGCGGCCAACGCCTCGACGACCGTCACCGGACCTCTCGGCGTCCACCACCCGGCCACCACCGCGTAGAGGCCAGCCACCGCGACCGCACCACCCGCCCGGCCGCGTGGGTCGGCCATGACCTGTCGCCAGGGCGGGGGCGGACGGTCGTCCTGCGCCGGACTCACCACCGCATGACCCGACCGGTCCCGTAGCGCCGCCGTCCCCGGCGGTCCACCCTTCATCGACATCCCTGCCACCTCCGAGCTCACGACCCGATTCGTGGATGCCGATCGCTCGGGAGAATCGGCGGCCTGACCGACCCGCCCTCATCGCTCGGGCACCGCACTCGCACGCAGTCCGGCACGCCGTGGCGCGGCACTGAGTCACCGGGCCGCCCCTGCGTAGCCAGACCTGGCGCCGTCATCCCAGTCTTCCGCGCGAGCATCGGTCGAATCCGGGCAAGAGGTCCCGAGACCGGGTGCCACGAGGGGCGTCGCCTGCAGGTAGGCCGACGTCACCCTGGTCTCGTTCGCGGACCTGGAAGTCGCGCTGTTGGCCACCTCGTGTGCCGGCTCGGATTCGGGGGGCTCAGCGGCGGCGTCGTCGTCGTCCTCGGGGTCCGGGTCGGCCTCGGACGGAGAGGGCGTCGACACGGGCCTGTTCCTGGACGGCGCGTTGGCGTCCGAGGCGACAACGAAGGACTGCACGCTCAGCAATGGTGACGCGTCAACGTGCTACCGGATCACGGTCTCGGGGTACCCGCAGGACCGCGAGGCCGGTCCCGTTCTGCCCGGCCACGATCACCGACGGCGCGGACCAGGGTGGCATCTGGTTCGACGGTGAGAAGGTGTACGACCTGGACGGTGAGTTCATCAAGGACCTGGGCACCACCTACAACGACGACACCTGGAAGATGTACGACGACCAGGGCAACGTGCTGGTCACCGACACCCAGGAGAAGTTCGAGGCCGCCGCCCCCCGCGGCAACCAGGGCATCACCCTCGACGGGGTGGTCATCGCCGCGTCCGCACCGGTCGATGCCATCCTCGGCGCCTGCACCATCGCCGTGTTCGACCGAACCGCAGTACTCGTCCCGTGAGAGGACAGAACAGTCCATGCCCGTGCCCACCCGATCCATCGTGGTCAAGGCCGGCGGTGCTGCTCGTCACCTCCGGCCTGTGGGCATCCGGAAGGCTCCTGGCCGAGCGCGACAGCTGGATCAGGCTGGTCGTCTGCAGCCTGTCGGCTCTTGTCGGACTGTGCTGGACATCTCCCAGCTCGCCGCGTGACCACGGACGCGACGACGACTCCTCCACGGCGCTCGTGGTGGCGTCAGCTGAAGAAGGCGTCGAAGGCGGGGACGTCGGGGCGGTGATAGGTGCGCACGATCCGGCCGTCGACGATCTCGTGGGCGAGTACCTCGACGCAGTCCAGTCGCCGGCCCTGGTGATCGGCGGTGACCCGCTGGACGTGGGCGGCGCCGCGCTCGCTGGCCAGGACGTCGAGCACCTCCAGGCGCAGGGTCCCGCCGGAGAGCTCGAACGCGCGGGCCAAGAACCCGACGATGGCGTCCGGACCCTCGTACTGCCCAGCGAGGGTGCTGCGTCCAGGCAGCTCCCAGACCGCGTCGGCCGCGAAGGCGGCGCCCACCGTGGCCAGGTCGCCACGCAGGAATGCCTCGGTGATGGTGCGGACGATCTGGGCGTTGGCCTGCGCGGTCGACCCGGGGGTGAGCCGGTGGGTCGCGGCGTCGGGGGTCATCAGCTGCTCGGACATGGGTTCCTCCTCGGGGGTGGCCGGTGCATTCACGCATCGGATGTGCTCCGAGAGTGACTCGCGCGGCTTCCCGTGTGACCGGCCGTCCGGCGGGTTTAGCGCCGGCCGCGTTCCGGAATCGGCCTTGTCGCCTCGGAACGGTCAGACCTGACGGGTCAGCCGAATCGCAA
Organism: uncultured Actinomycetota bacterium; assembly: GCA_963750395.1. Taxonomy (GTDB): domain Bacteria; phylum Actinomycetota; class Actinomycetes; order Actinomycetales; family Kineosporiaceae; genus JADJPO01. The sequence continues at coordinate 156,373 of CAVVQM010000010.1, forward strand.
GCTGGGTGCGGTTTCCCGTCCCGGTCTTGGCCAGCAGCTGTTCGACGTAGCCCTTCACGGTGCGCGGCGACAGGTGGAGCCGGGCGGCGATCTCGGTGTTGGTCAGCCCGTCGGCGACCAGCGTGAGCACGTCCATCTCCCGCGACGTGACACCGAGCCGGTGGAGGTCGTGCGGGACCGGGGACTGTCCCCGGCCGCGGCGGCGTTGCGGCGCGCCGGCCTCTCGCGCCAGCCGCAGGCAGGCGGCGGACGGCGCGTCGAAGCCCTTGTCGGCGAACCAGTCTGCCGCGTCGGTCATCCAGGCGGCCGGTTCGCCCCAGCCGGCCGCGATGGCGTCGGCCGCGACCCAGCGGTGGGCCAGATGGCGCCAGCCGGTGAACGCCGGGACCCGGTCGAACTGCGTCTCGGCGGCCTGGGCGCTGGCCGTCGCGCCGGCCCGGTCGGCGCGCCGGCCCGCAGCCACCGCATCGGCCAGGAGCCGGACGGCGTCCACCCCGGGCACCAGCCTCAGTGACGGGCCGGCCGCCTCCACCCGGGCCCTGGCGCCGCCGTCACCGTCCAGGTCGGTGACGGTGGCCAGCACCGACCACAGGTACCAGGGCGGCAGCGGGGTCACAGACGGCAGGCCACGCAACGCCTCGACCGCAGACCTCCACTGCGCCAACCCGACGTCCGCGTCCTCGGCCAGGAGGGCGGGCAGAGCCCGGCCGGTCCCGATGGCGACCCCCTCGATCTCCCGGTCGCCCGGAGCCGACGCGACCGCCTCCCTGCGCTGCGGCCTCGGCCTGGGCGCGGTTCCCACCGACGGCGTGCGCCTGCCCGATCAGCACCCACGCCCACGCCTCCATCCGGCGGGCGCCCTGAGCCCGGGCGTCCGCCAGCAGCCCGCGGGCGAACGGCAGAGCCTGGTCCGACTCGAAACGCACCCCGCGACACGGCCGCCAGGTGGAAGTCGACCGAGCTGACCAGCCCCGGCGCCCCGGCCGCGATCGCCGCGCGCCGAGCCCGGTGCAGCGGCTCGACATCCAGCGACCGCAAAAGCTCGATCGTGGCGTCCTCGTGCAGAGCCCGTGCCCGCCAGACGGTCAGGTCCGACGCCTGCGCCACCAGCGCACACCGGCGGAACCGGGCCTGTGCTGCCTCCAGATCCCGGCCACGTTCAAGCCTGCCGAGCACCTCCAACGCCTGACACTGCGCCGGGCCGTCCGCGGCCGCGCCCAGCACCCGGCCGGCCCACTCATCGGCGTCCTGCGACCGGCCGCGCTCCAACGCGATCAGCGCCGCCAGCGCAGTGACCCCGGGCGCCTCGCCCGGGCCACGCAGGGCGGCCAGCTCGCTCTCGGCCTGCTCCCAGTCCCCGCGAGCCGCCAACGCACGGGCGACGGCCTCCCGCGCCCTCGCCCGTGCCACGGGTGAGACCGCCTCCAGCAGGTCCGCCGACGCCAGCGCCCGATCCACCTCACCGGCCAGGGCAAGCGCCTGCACCTGCACGGCCAGTGCCTCGGCCCGGACCCCGGCCCGGGCTGCGGTCTCGCGGCCGGCCTGGCGGGCTGCCGTGCCCGCCGCCGCGGCCGCCGGCAGCGGCAGACCCCGCCGGAGCTGACGCTCCGCCAGGGCCAGGTGCAATCGGGCAGCCACGTCGATCAGCCCGGAATCGGTGGCCAGCCGTCCCCCCAGCGCGATACCCGCGTCGTCCAGCTGCACCGCCGCGGCCACCACCGGCCCCGGCGGCCCGTCAACCGGAACCCCGACGAGCGCGGCCAGCAGGGCGACCGCGTCGGCGCGCCGGTCGGGCTCCAGAGCCGACGCCAGGACGGCGTCGCGCAGCAGCTCGTGCCGGAACTCGACTCGACCCGTCACGTGGTCGACCTGCAGCAGCCCCACCTCGACGGCCGCGACCACCGCGGCGGACACCTCCCCGGCGCCGCCGGGCGCGGTGGCGCCGAGCAGGTCCAGCGACGGCACCGTCCCGAGCACGGCCGCCCGCCGAACCACGCCGGCCGGTCCGTCCGGCAGCATCCCGAGGCGTGCCCGGGTGGCCTCCGTCAGCGGGCGCGGCAGCACCGGCGTCTCGGCCTGCCACGACCACTGGCCGTCATGGAACACCAACGCTCCCAACCGCTCCAGGTCCGCGACCATCTCCTCGACCATCAGCGGCAACCCGCCGGCCGCCTCCACCACGGCCAACACCTCGGGCGGCACCTCACCACCGGGCACCCCGAGACAGCCGGCAACCAGATCGGCCACGTCCGGCGGGCGCAACGGGTCCACAGATACGCCGGTCACCTCGTCCGATCGGATGGCATGGGCGAGCTCGGACCACCAACGCCCCTCCGGCCGGCTGGTGACCACGAGGCCGGCGCCCATCGCGGCCGCCCGCCGCAGCAGCCGGGCCGTCACCGCCCAGGTCGCCTCTCCCGCCCAGTGCAGGTCTTCCAGCACCAGCACAGGCCGGCGCGGCACCGCCACCGTGGCCCACAACCGGAGCAGCCCGTCCGCCAGCAGCACCGGATGCGGAACATCCGCCCGCAAACCAGCCCCCTCGCCGCCCACCCCCGGCAGCAACGTCGCCATCGCGGGGTGAAAGACACCCAGCGCGGATTCGTCGTGCCGCGCCCCACGCTCCAACAGCCCGACGGCAAGCTCCACCACCGGACTCAGGTCCCCCTGCGTCGACGGCGCGGCCCGGCCGACAAGCACCTGCGCACCGGCCTGCGCGACCGCGCGGACCAGCGCCGACTTCCCCGCGCCCGCCGGACCCACCACGGCGACGGCCCCGGGCCGCCCCGCCTCCGGCGGCGCCGCGGCGCGCAGCACGATCCCGCGCTCCCGCTCTCGACCCACCACTCTCGGCGCCCGCCGCACCCTGCGAGTATCTCTCGCGCGGGTGCCGGGGGTCAGAGCAGGAAACCCGCTGTCACGGTCCGGTCAGAGCGGGACTGCGGCTGCGTAGGCGACCCGGGAGGTGATGGCCTCGGGCCCGAGCGGCCCGTCGTCGGCGAACAACCGCTCCTCCTCGACGACCAACAGCCGCAACTCGCCGTCGTCGGCGGGGACCGTGACCTGCCCGGTCCAGGTCGCGGTGGTCCCGATGACGGTGCGGGTCAGTGTCATCGTGGTCTCCGGCAGGGTCCGCCACCGCAGCACGTCATCGGCCACCGCCGGGTCGGCCCGCTGCACCGATACCGTGACCAGGGGCAGCACGCTCTCGTCAGTGCCGGCGTTCGGACCTCGCCCACGCACCGCGGTGTAGCTGGGCCCGGCCACGGTGACGGTCCGCACCGCCGGGTCGTCCGCGCCGGCCGCCACCATCGCGGTGCGGTCCGGGAGCGGTTGCACGATGTCAGCCAGCACGATGGGTGAGATGGCGCACCGGTCCAGAGAGTTCGGCTGGTACCGGACCAGGGACAGCCGGACGAACGGCGCGTAGGCATCCGCGGTGTCGAGGTGGATGTCCGCGAACCACCGCCCGGTCGTCTCGTCGTACTGCGGGGGGAAACCGACCACCGTCACGAACGGCACAGGGGCGTCCCGACCAGCGGCACGCGCGTGGCCACGACCGGGTCGCCGCGGAAGCTCGACGCCCGCAGGTTGCGCAGCGGCGCGCCGGTGCGGATCAGGTCCTGGCCGATCAGCGACACGAACGGGTAGTCCGTGCCCCTGGGCGAGATGACGTCGCCGCCGACGACCACGCCGAGCAGCTCACCGGCCCCGGAGGACCACCAGCCGCGCCCCATCCAGATGCGCAGGCCGCCGCCCCGCCGCCGGCTGACGAATCCGCCGTCCTCCTCACCTGCGCTCCACCCCATCGTCGGCACGACGTACTGCAGATCGGGCAGCTTCGGCGGCGCAGAGCTGGGCACGTCCACGGTGACCACGTCGCTGGTCACCGACAGCCGGTCCGGGTGATCGATCCACGCGACCGGGAAATCCTCCCGGAACCGCGTCGTCGCCGTCAGGGCGTAGCTGACCCGGCGATACTTGGTGTCGCCGAACTGGTGCGGCGTCGGCAGCGGGCGGTTCAGCTCGCGCGCCATCAGCGAGTCGAAGGCCAGCTCCCTGTCGTCACGCAGCCGGTAGGCCGCGGGGCGGTCCTCCGGAACCAGCGCCGAGGCGTCCAGCGGCAGGCTGAAGACGCTCGTGCGTGCGGACAGCTCCCGCGGACCCTGCTCGCGCGGGTCGTCGACGGGCTCTGTCCAGGTCGCATCGAGGTCCACTCTCTCGGTCGAGCGCCCGTCGATGGACGTCGTGCCGGCCACGTCCGCGGACGTCTGACCCGGCGAGCGGATCACCTCGAACTCACCCCACTGCGGCACCTCCAGCGGGTGCTGCACCGCATGCACCATCTCGATGTCGTACCAGGGGGTGGTCAGCCAGCAGCGGTTGTCGTTCATCGCGCCGAGGACCCGGTCTAGCTCGACGCCGGCGAGCTCCTGCTCGCACCAGCGCAGCATCCCCATCAACTCCAGCGACGACAACCGGGAGACCATCCGCACCCGAGCGGTCGCAGCCTGCGGCAGCCGCACGGTCAGCACCCGCTCTCCCGCGTCCCACTCCGGCGGACCCTCGCCGCCGGCCAACTCCAACCGCAACGGCCGGGCCCGCCACCAGGTACCGTCGTCCGCGTCGAACGGCACGACGTACGCCTCACCCGGCGACACGCCCGGCAACCCCCAGAAGATCACTCCTGTTGCGAGCGGGTCGGGCAGGTAGGGGAGCTCGAGCCGGTCGACGGCGTGCAGGACATACCGACCGCCGGGCGCGCCGTCCGGCATCGGGATGTCCACCACGCGCGCTCCGGGGGCGTCCGGGTCGTCGAAGCGTGCCCTTCTCCCGGCGCGCGACCTCGTACGCCCCGGCGATCACCGCCACCTGCTCCGCGCTCGGCGGCGTGCCGTCCGAGCCCATGGCCAGGTCGAACATCCCGTGCTTCTCGGCCAGGTCGAAGCTGGCCTTCGGCGGGGCGAGGTGCCGCACGTCGACCGGCGCATACCCCGGGTGTTCCGGGAACTCAGCATTGAAGGCCGCGGCGTAGCCGCCCGGCTCCAGCGCGGCGTCGCTTCGGATCACCAGCCGGTGCAGCGAGGCACCCTCCCTGTAGGCCGCGTACGGCACCACCGCGGGTGCCGCCACCGGCTCGAAGCGCAGGTATGGCTCCACCGTGATGTCCCCCACCGCGAGGGAGTCCGCCTCGGCGAGCGTCAGGGCCCCACCGACCAGATCGACCTCGCGCAGCCGCAGCCGGTAGGAACGGCCGAACCGCAGCCGCGGCAGCGACCCCGGCACGACTGCGGCGGACATGCTGAGCCCCATCGCCGTCTGCGAGTCGTTCGGCACCGGAGCAGGGAGCGTCTCGGGCCGATCGGGGTCCGGCGCGTCGGGATGCCGGGACAGCGGCAGCCCGGCGCGCGGCGCGGACAGACTCCAGCCGTCCCACGAGACCAGCGTCTCGTGGACGTACAGCTCCCCGTTCGGGTCCGGAGCCTGGCCCGGCGGTGTCAGCCGCTCGGCCAGGCTGACCTGTACGTGACCTTCGCCCGGCATGGGCGCGATCCCGAGGGGGTACCGCTCGGCGCTGGCGGTCAGCACGCGTTCGTGCAGCGAGCGCCAGACCCCCGTGTTGTCGTCACGAACGTCCAACCGGTAGCCCCGGACCAGGTCTTCCGCGAACAGCTTGGCGGGCCCGCCCTCGATGGCGTTGTTGACGGTGCCGCTGCGGCTGAACTCGGCCTGCAGCACGTCGGCCCGGGCGGACTGCACCAGGGAGAGGCCCGACGTGCGCAGGGCGGTGAGGCCGGCGTCCTCGGGCTGGTGCAAAGCGGGACCACCGGCCGCGGGCGGCGGCGCGGTCGCCGTCGTGGCCGTGGCGATCGTCTTGAGAGCGGCTCCGTCGACGTCGACCTGGTTGACGACGAAGCTCGCGGCCGACAACGGCACCAGGCCCTCCGGAACGGTCGCGTCCGGGGTCTGTCGAGCGGCGACGAACCGGCCTCCGGCGGTGCTGAATGCCGTGTGGTGGGCGACGTTCTCGCGGGTCACCGCGTCGGCCGGCGCGGCGAGCACCGGCGTCGCCGTCACGAAACCCGTTGCGGCGGGCAGCATGTCGGCCGGGACCGCGAGGTCCACGGCCAGGCCGAGGCGACGCAGCAGCTCGGGATGGTCCCCCAGGCTGGCGACCATCTGGTGGAAGTCGACCGTGGCCCGGTAGTGCTCACCGCCGGCCGGCATCTCCCGCGGCTCGTCCTCGGGCGAGGAGTGGAACAGCGCGGCCCGCTCGACCTCGAACGCGGTGCCCGGCGGCAGCGGGTGGATCGTGGGCCCGCCGCGGGCACCGGCCGCCCTGCGGATCGCGGCCTGCTCTCGGGCGTCCGACAGCAGGCGGGCGGCGGTGCCGGAGACGCCGAGCCGGCGCTCCAGCTCGCCGTAGCGGGTCTGGCCGGGCCGGACCACGTCGGACAGCAGCTCGTCCAGACCCGGTACGCGTGGTTCGACGTCGCCGCGGGAGCGCAGCGCCGGCAGCGCGTCCGGCGACGCGGCTGCCGTTCGGGCGTAGAGATGCCTGAGCTGGGCATGCACCTTCATCACGTCGAAGGTCACCATCGGCCGGTCGGCCAGGTCGGGGAACCTCCACGGCTGCACCGGGGTCTGCGGCGGGAAGAGCGCCACCCACAGGTCAGACTCCGGGGCCGGGCTGACGACCTCGGCCGCAAGGTCGATGCCGTCGGCGTCCACCGTCCAGGTCGCGGCCGCCACGGTGAACGGCCAGTCGAGCAGGTCGGGGAAGAGCGCCAGGGTGGTCCCGTCGTCCGTGCGCAATCGCGGGGACATCACCGCGGTGACCCTGAGCCGGCCGTCGGCCAGCCTGCCCGCGGGAACGGCCACCCACTGCAGCCTCTGCTCGGTGGTCACGCCGCAGCCTCCTGCGCGTAGGCGAGGCAGTACGCCTGCCAGTCGTCGGCCGAAAGCACCTGCTCCAGGGTCGGATCGCCGGCCGGCCCGGCGAGCCGCTTCTCGATCGACAACCTCACGCTGGCGCTGAAGCACAGCACCTTGACCGAGACGGTGACGCTGGCCTGACCCCAGATCTCGTTGCGGCCGCCACCCTTGTCGCGGTAGCTGAAGGCCAGGTAGAACTCCAGCGAGATGCTGATCAGGCCCAGGACCGACAGGTAACCGCCACACCGGAAGTACCCGGTCAGCTCGGTGCCCTTGGTCGCGGACAGCTTGAAGTAGACGCCGGCCATGACGTAGACGCCGCCGCTGGCCACTCCGAGGTTGAGCGAGATGTTGCCGCCGAACTCGATGCTGGCCTCGATCTCCTCGACCCCGGCGGCGCTGACGCCGAGGGCGAAGAAGCCTCCGCCACCGAACAGGGTCACCGTCACCAGGAACGGGTGCTCGCGTGAGGACAGGGCGAACCGCAGCCCGGCGGGCCTTCCGACGAACGGCAGCGAGAGCGCCGCCGACAGGGACAGGTTCTGCAGCGAGAACACGCCGACGCCGACGGTGGGTATCCCCAGGCTGAACCCGGCCTGGATCCCCTCAGGTGTCACGGTGATCGCCGGCGGATCGCTGAACCCGTCGGCAGGCAGCAGCCGGCGGATGGTGTCGACGAAGGCCAAGGCGCCGACGAACTCCAGCCCGACGCCCTCGGCGGCGACGTCGGGCTTGCGACCGGGCAGCGACAGGAACCTCATCGTGCCCATCGACACCCGGACGACACCAGCGAGCGTGAGGGAGAAGCCGCGCAGTTCACCGGCGACGGTCGTCTCGGGCGGCGACCCGTCCAAGCGGGTCACGGTGCGGACGTCGAGCAGGAACTGCGCACCGCGGAGCTCGAAGAGGGGTTTGACCGGCGGCGTATCCAGCAACGTCGGCTTCCAGACCAACCGGGTGACGGTGGCGCTCGGCACCCCGCCGGGGCCAGGGATCGGGCGGGTCCGGATCACGGGCGCGCGGATGACGGCGTTCGGGTCGGCCAGGGCGGCGTCCAGGTCCTCGTCGGAGCCGTGGGCCGGGCCGGATGCCACCGCCGGCGGCATGGGGGCGAGCAGGTCCGCCAGGTCGACCGTGCCGAACAGCTTCATCCCCGCCAGCAGCGACTTCAGCGTCGCCGTGTCGACGCCGGCGGCCATCTTGCTCGGCATGGCGCCCTGGGTGGCCGACAGCGCATCGAGTCTTCACCGCCGGAGCGGCGACACCGCCGCCGACGGCGGCGCCGACCCCGAACCCCACCTCGGGGTATGCGGCGAACAGGCTCGCAGGGTTCGCCTGCGGGTCGAACCCATGGTCGAGGTAGCTGGTCGACAGCCGGACCTCCACTGTCTGGGTCGCCCCGGTGAGCTGCTCCACCGCTTGGAGGTGGACACCGGCGGTGACCACCCGGGGGAGCCACCCCGGGATGTAGTCGCGTGGCATGCCGGAGCTGCCGGCGACCTTGACCAGGTCGAAGGTGACGAACTCGGTCGGGGCGGTCGTGGCGTCCGGCGTGCCGGAAAGCGCCTCGGTCAGAGCGAGCTTCTGCCCGCGGGCGGTGGCCATTCGGTTGGCCGTCGGTGCCCCGTTGAAGGTGGAGACGACACCGTCGGTGTTGCCGATGAAGGAGTACGGGATGAACAGCATCGGTTTGCTCAGACTGACCCGGCGACCTTCACCGTCGACGCTGTCGAACGCGAAGGGAACCAGCTCGCCGGAGGCCTTGATCCAGAACGGGTTTCCGAGGATGTGATCGATCTGTTCCTGGGTGACGTCCTCGGTGAAGGAGATCGGTAGATCGATCTTGGGCGTCTCGAGCGTACGCAGCTCGATCGTGCGGAGCGGCATCTCCCGGCGGCCCTTGGGGTAGCCGGCGGTCAGGAGGCGGTAGTCCAGTACCGGCTGGGTGACGATGACCCGGAAGTACTGCCGCATCACGGTCCGGGTCCCGAACACGCCGACCGGACCAAGCGGGCCGGGCTCGCTGCCCAGCGAGACCGGCTCGAACCGGCGCTCGGTGATCTTGACCAGGGAAGCGCGGTGCCCGGTGTCGAGGCAGCCCCGTTTGACGACCTTGACGTACTGGTCGCGCCCCAGCCCGGTGATGTGCTCGTAGGCCTGCACGCCGGGCACGGTGACGCCCAGACGCAGCAGGTCGGTGGGCTTGTGATCCTCGCGGGGGAAGTCGAATTTGCCCAGCACGTGGTGATGCGCGCCGAGGGCGGTCAGCACGACGTGCCGGGCGGTGAGCGTGCTGGGCGGCGGCACGATCGCCCGGCCCAGCGGGCTGAGCCGGCGGGTCCACAGCAGCCAGACCAGGAAGGGGACGCCGAGCTCACGCGCTGTTCGGACCGCGTTGCCGAAGTCCCCGGTCAGGGTGACCAGATCAACGATTTCAGGATAGGTGAGCGCGGTGACGAACGGGTTGCTCCGGCGGCCGTAGATCGCGCGCAGGGAGAGCGGATCGGCGCCGACGAGCCGGGTGTGCCACAGCTCGGTGATGCCGTCAACGGTGTGCGGCTCGCGGCGATGCTGCCAGCCGTGCTCGCCGACGGGCGAGCAGGATCATTCGGTAGGCCAGCTCGAGCGCCGTGACATCGGCTGCCGGTTCGGCGGGGCGGACGCCACCGGCGCTGGTGGGGGTGTCCGGGGGGAGCGCGTTCGGCGCGAGTGCGGGGCGGAGCGCAGCCCAGTCGAGCAGGCCGGCGACGGTGAACGGAACCCCGGGCCCGTCCGCCGGCACGTCGAACGCCAGCCGGCTCGGCGCCGCCGACACCGATCGCACCGGCAGCGGAGCGACGACCTCGTTCTGAGTCTCGTTCTCTTGGAAAACGGCTTCCGCGATGTGCTGTGGCGGGAGTCCGACCACGATCCGGCCCGGCGTCGCCGGGTCGACGACATGCAGCCGGCCGTCGTCCCCGACGGCGAGGTTGGTCACCGTGACGTCCAGGACGAGTAGGTCCTCCGGTCGGATCATCCGCACGTTCACAGGTTCGCCAGCCACCACGCCTCCTGCGTTGACGGTGGGGTTTGGCCATCCCTACCCGCAGCGGACGCTAGACCCGGCGCTTGGTCGCGGTCAACGCTTTCGACGTCGGGTGAATTGGCAGTGGACCGTGGTTGCCTGTAATGGTCATGACGGGCAGGCTGGGGTGAAGTCGCAGGTGGTCGTACACGGTGCGGACTCCCGTTCACCGCCGGGTCTGCGATTGTCGCGTCCGTTCGCACAGCGCAGCCGTGATGGTGGTCGACATGCTGGAGCAGGCCCGCGAGGCGTTCCGCGCCCGCGCGTGGGAGGACGCCTTCGTGCAGCTGTCGACGGTCGATGCAGACGGATCGCTGGCGCCGGAAGACCTCGACCGGCTGGCGCGCGCGGCGTACCTGACGGGTCGAGACCCCGACTGTGAGGACGCGTGGGCGCGGGCCCATCGGGGGTTCCTGGACGCCGGCGAGCCGGCACAGGCGGTCCGGTGCGCGTTCTGGCTGGGACTGATGCTGTTCAACCGCGGCGAGGAGGCCCGCGGTGGCGGCTGGATCGGCCGTGCCGGCGGGCTGGTCGCCGACCTCGACCAGGACTGCGCCGAGCGCGGTTACCTGCTGATCCCGGCGGGCCTGGGACGGCTGGGCGCGGGCGAGCCCGCGCAGGCCGCCGAGCTGTTCGACCGCGCACTGGCCATCGCCGAGCGCTTCGACGAGCCGGATCTGCGGGCGCTCGGGCGGCTCGGGTCCGCTCAGGCGCGGATCGCCATGAACGACCCGGACCGCGCGGTTCGATCGCTCGACGAGGCGATGGTCGCCGTCGAGACCGGCGAGGTCTCGACGCTGGTCGCGGGGATCGTCTATTGCGGGCTGATCCTGCAGTGCCAGCGGCTCCTCGACCTGCACCGGGCGCAGCAGTGGACGAAGGCACTGAGCGCCTGGTGCGAGGCCCAGCCCGACCTGGTGCCCTACCGCGGCCAATGCCTGGTCCACCGCTCGGAGCTGGCGCAGCTGCGCGGCGACTGGCCGACGGCGATCGCCGAGGCGCAGCGTGCCTGTGCACGGCTGTCGGATCCGCCGGGTCAGCCGGCCATCGGGATGGCCCATTACCAGCGGGCGGAGCTGCACCGGCTGCGCGGCGAGTTCGCGGACGCCGAGCAGGCGTACGGCCAGGCCAGCCGATGGGGTCACGATCCCCAACCGGGGTTGGCGCTGCTGCGCCTGGCACAGGGGCGGCTCGACCGATGCGGACGGCGCGATCCGGCGCGTCATCGAGGAGGCGCAGGCTCGCGCAGACCGAGCGAAGGTGCTCGCCGCGTGCGTGGAGATCAGCTCGCGGCGGGCGACATCGACGTGGCCCGCGAGGCGGCCGACGAGCTGTCACAGATCGCCGCCGAACTCGCCAAGCCGCTGCTGTGGGCCATGTCGGCGCAGGCGGACGGCGCCGTGCGGCTGGCTGAGGACGACGCGCGCGGCGCCGTCGAGGCCCTGCACAGCGCGCAGTCGTTCTGGCAGGAGTTGCGCGCACCGTACGAGGTGGCCCGCGTCCGTGTGCTGTTGGCATCGGCGTGCCGGCGGCTCGGCGACGCGGACACCGCACGGATGGAGCTGGCCGCGGCGCGAGAGGTCTTCGCCGAGGTCGGTGCCCGACCGGAACTGGCGCGGCTCGACGAGCTCGCCGGTCGCGGTCGGCCCGACGCGGCAGCCGGGCTGACCGGCGCGCGAGGTCGAGGTGATCCGGCTGGTCGCCGCCGGGCTGACCAACCGCGAGATCGCCGATCAGCTGGTGATCAGCCAGAAGACGGTGGCCCGACATCTGAACAACATCTTCACCCGGCTCGGCCTGGCGAACCGCGCTGCGGCCACCGCCTACGCCTACGAGCACGAGCTGGTGTAGGCCTGGCCCGCTCAGGCGGATGCACAGAACGACCCATCGGGTCGCCATGATCTGGGTCGTCCTCCCGACGCGGCCCGTCGCCGGTCACCTCCTAGCGTCGACACCGACGCGAGTGGCTGGAGGGAGCGACGATGACGACGCTCCGAGAACACTGCTGACCAGGATCCCGAGGCGGAACGACGGCTCGATCTTGCCGGTGTGCCGACGGCGCTGCTGGAGGGCGGTGACGGGCCCCCGCTGGTGCTGCTGCACGGCCAGGGCGAGTTCGCTGCGACCTGGATGCGGGTCATCCCCGACCTGGTGCGGACGCACCGGGTCGTGGCACCCGATCTGCCCGGGCACGGCGCGTCGGGTGTCGGCGACGACCTCGACCGCGAGCGGGTGCTCGCCTGGCTGGACGACCTGATCACGCAGACCTGCGCGACGCCGCCGGTGCTGGTCGGACACCTGCTCGGCGGCGCGATCGCCGCACGTTTCGCCGCGCGCCACAGCGATCGCCTCGACCGGCTCGTCCTCGTCGACACCTGCGGACTGCGGTGGTACCGGCCGACGACCGGGTTCGGCATGGCGATGCTCGCCTTCATGGTCCGACCGACCGACCGGAGCCGTGATCGGCTGTTCCGGCGGTGTTTCGTGAGATCTCGACGGCGTGCGCGAGCAGATGGGTGGCGACATGGAGCTGCTCGAGGCCTACGCGCTGGAAGGCGCCCGGAGCCCGCTTCTCAAGGCGGCGCTGCGCACGCTGATGCCACAGGTCGGCATGCCGCCGATCCCCACCGAGGACCTCGAGCGGATCACGGTTCCGACGACATTGATCTGGGGCCGCCACGACCTGCAGACGCCCCTTCGGACCGCCGAGGCCGCCGCCGAGCGACACGGCTGGCCGCTTCACGTGATCGACGGCGCCGCCGACGATCCCGCCCACGAACGGCCGAGCGCTTTCCTGGAGGCCTTCCGGACAGCCCTGGACGACAGCCCCCGACCCATCGATCACAGGAGCACGTCATGACGACCCCACCCACCACTCAGACCGCGCCGGCAGCCGGAGCAGATCCGGGCCGGTTGGGACCGGATCGCGCCCGGCTTCGACGAGCACCTGACGCCACCCAACAGCGCGTTGGGCGACAGGCTGCTGCGCCGGCACGGCGTCACCGCCGGCATGCGGGTCCTGGACGTCGCGGCGGGCAGCGGCGCGCTGGCCATCCCCGCCGCCCGCCTGGGCGCGCAGGTCGTGGCCACCGACATCTCGCCGGTCATGATCGACCGGCTCGCCGCCCGCGCCCGCCGGGAGGGGCTGACGACGATCGAGGGCCGGGTGATGGACGGCCACGCGCTCGACCTCGACGACGACAGCTTCGACGTGGCCGCCTCCCAGCACGGCGTGTCGGTATTCCCCGACATGGCTCGCGGGGTGCGCGAGATGGCTCGGGTGACCCGAGCGCGGTGGCCGGGTACTGGTCGTCGCGTTCGGTCCCCTGCCGCAGGCCGAGTTCCTGACGTTCTTCTTCGGCGCCGTGCGTTCGGTGGTCCCGGGCTTCACCGGTCTGCCGACCGACCCGCCGCCGCTACCGTTCCAGGTCGCCGACCCCGAGCGGCTGCGGGACAGGCTGACCGGAGCCGGCCTGACCGACGTGCGTGTGGAGTCCGACGTGTGGGACCTGCCCGTGCGCTCCGGCGCCCACCTGTGGGACGTCGTGACGAACAGCAACCCGCTCGGCGCGGCGGCGGTGGCCGACCTGACCGCCGATCAGACCGCCGAGACCCAGCAGGTGCTCGACGGCATGCTGCGCGAGCGCTCCGGCGGCGCGCCCGAGGCCGTACTGCACATCGCCCTCAACGTCGGCGTCGGCACGGCGTGAGGTGCCTACGACCGGGCCATCAGCGCATAACCCCGGAAGCGGCTGACCTGCACAAACACGGTGAGCCTAACTGGACTTGAACCAGTGACCTCTTCCTTGCCAGTCCCGGAAACCGCACACCAACCGGTGCCGCTGAGGGTCGTCAGGGTGTAGCAGCGACGGACCTGGGAGATCCATTCCGCGATGCGGACCGGGCGGGTGAAGTAGCCGAGGGCTTCGTCCAGGGCGCCGGACGTCGCGAACCACCACAGGTCGTAGAGATCGCGGGCCGGCGAGAGGCGGCGGAACCGGGCGAGCTTGTCGGCCACGGCCTCCTCGGCGCGGACCACCGGGGTGGCAGGAAGTGTGAGGTGTGACCCGGCGGCCGAAGGTGAGGGCGACGTCGCAGGACATCGCGGTGGCGAACGGCGACCCGTTCAGCAATGCCATCGCCTCATCGATCCTCAACGGCAGGTCGGCCAGCGCCTGCGTGGGTCCGCAGGCTCAATCCGCCGCGACCGGTCAGCGCGTTGAACAGCCGGGCCAGCACGGTCAGACGCACACACCTCGGCGAGAGCAAGGCACCACCCACCCCGGTCCGCAGAGGATGGCACTTCCGCAACGTCGCCCCCTGCCGGCGGGCCTGCGCCTGGCTCAGCATCGCGGTGGCCTTGGCCCCCGGCGGTGGTGGACCCATAGACGTAGCCGCCCAGGCGATTCAGCTACTCCTCATAATGCCTTCGCCCAGAAGCGATCCGAACCCCCGTTGCGTCCTCCGAGAAATCGACACCGGCCCCGTCGCAAGCCGCCCTGGCCGCGTCGTCCAGCATCAGATCCGCGACCGAATTCCGGCCGCTGTGGGTGTCGAGAACTCGCCCCCCTGCGTTGAGCGGGCACACGATCCTCGCCCCCCGCACATCCACCGACCCCGACGGGGCCACCGCAACCCGACGACGGCGAGCCCCGTCCTAGGCTGCCCGACGGTCCGGCACTGCGCGGACTTGGAGCAGGAGATCCAGGCGGTGGCCGACCTCGTCCGTTCGCACGAACCCTCTGGACCGACAGGCGAAGTGCCACCGCATTTGGCCTCTGCTTGGCCTGCATGGATCGCTGCGCGACACGGTCGCCGTTGACGCGCCCTGTGGTGGGCACCCTGAAGGTTCTGCCCAACGCATGACTCCCGGACCACGCCACTGTCGGGCCCATGAATGTCTCGGCAGGTCGCTGATCGCCCTTCTCGTGTCCCAGATCGTCAGCGTCCATGAGCCGCGGTAGGGACCGCCTTGCGGGCGCCCCCCGCGCAGATCCCAGCGTGCGGGATCACCACACTGGGCTCCTACCTTGAGGGGTGGCGGCGAAGCGTGTCGGCGGGAACGAGTGCATTCGGAAGCCGTGTCCCGCGTCGGAGTTGCCCGCATCTGCTTGGCGATCGTGATCCGCTTGACCCAGAACCGTCCAGCCCTGTTCTTGGCGCAGATGTGCGTGGAGCCCAGAAGGCCGAACGTCTCCGGCTCGCCCGCCCCGACGGCGCCGCCTCTCGATTCTGGGTTGCGGTACGAGGCGATTCGTCGACGGCGGCTTCGCGTGCGCTGTTCAGGAGCCGCCGAGACCCGACCGGCGGGCCAGCTCGGC
Source organism: uncultured Actinomycetota bacterium (assembly GCA_963750395.1). Classification (GTDB taxonomy): domain Bacteria; phylum Actinomycetota; class Actinomycetes; order Actinomycetales; family Kineosporiaceae; genus JADJPO01. Next base: position 171,694 of record CAVVQM010000010.1, read on the forward strand.
GGCCTGGTGGCGGTCGCCGACCCCCAGCTTCGCCAGGATGCTCGACACCAGGTTGCTGACCGTCTTGGTGGCCAGTCCCAGCCGGCCCGCGATCTCCCGGGGCGACAGACCCCCGGCGAGCAGCTCGAGCACATCGGCCTCGCGCGGGGTGAGCTCGGGGAAGGGCGCCGACAACCGTGGCGGCGCGACCAGCTGGGCCAGGACTCGGGGCGCGACCCCGGTGCCGAACACAGCCTCGCCCGCCGCCACCGCCCTTACGGCCCGCTCGATGTCTTCCTGCTCAGCGCCTTTGAGCAAGTATCCCTTTGCACCGGCGCGCATCGCCGCGAACAGCGAATCATCGTCCCCGAACATCGTCAGGACGCACACCGCCGTGCGGGGGAGCAGCCGGCCGAGTTCGCGGAGCACCCAGAAGCCGTCTGCGCCGGGCATCTGCAGATCCAGCAGGACGACGTCCGGCCGGTGCAGCACGGCCTCCTTCACCGCGCCCCGCCCGTCGGCCGCCGAGGCGACCACCGTGATCCCGTCCAACGACCCCAGCAGCGCGGTCAGGCCGTGCCGCATCACGGGGTGATCGTCGGCAACCAGGACGGTGATCATGCCCGTGCCACCGGGAGCCGCGCCTCCACGATCCCGCCATCCGCGCCCGGCCCCGCGGTCAGCGCCCCGCCCAACTCCTCGGCCCGTTCCCGCATGCTCATCGTCCCTACCCCGGGACCCCACGGTCCGCTCGTGCCGTCGTCCGCCACCTCGACGACGAGATCGTCGGCGTCCCGAGCCACCCGCACGCGAACGTGCGTGGCGTTCGAATGCCGCACGACGTTGGTCAGGGCCTCGGTGACGATCCGGTATGCCGCCACCTCGATCGCGGCGGGCAGGTCCCTGACGTCCTCGCAGCTCAGTACCACCGCCACGGGTCCGCCGTCGGCGCGAGACCGGGTCCGCGCGGCCCTCACCTCGAGCGCGGCGGCGAGACCCAGCCCACCCAGAGCCTGCGGGCGTAGTTCGTCCACCAAGCGATGCACCTCGTTGACGGCGCTGCGGATGTCGGTGCGCACCGTCCCGATCAGGGCGCTCGCCTCCTCCGGAGCCGAGGCTTGTACGTTCGCCGCCGCATCCGCCGCCAGCGCAACCCCGGTCAGCAGCGGTCCCAACCCGTCGTGCAGATCCCGCAGCAGCCGCCGACGCTCTTCGGCCCGCGCGGAGACGATCCGCTCCCGGGACGCCTGCAGCTCGCGGGATACCGTCGTCGCCGTCACTGCCACCTTCAGCGGGCCGGCAATGAGGTCGAGGGCGCGGGTATCGGCTCCCGACAACGACCGCTCTCCCGAGCGCAGCCCCACCGCGAGGCGCACCCCGTCACCCAAGGGCAGGTCGGTCCGGGCGGACGCCGGCGCGCCGGCCTCGCCGAGTACCGTTCCGTCGTCCTGCCAGACCGCGACGTAGGGCAGGCGCAGGCTCTCCCGGATCGCCTCCAGACCGGCCGACAGATCCGGGAGCGCGCCGCCGACCCGGGCCATGACCTTCGACGGGTCGCCCCGGTCCCCGTACAGGAGTCGCCCTACGGCGGCCTGGAACCACGAACGCAGCGGGAACGCCAGCAGCGAGACCACCAGCGCCGAGACGACCCCGGACAGCGCGAGGACCAGGATGGCGTAACCCGCCAGCACCACCAGGGACAGCAGCACGTAGGCCAGACCCCGGGCGAACACCAGCCGAATGTCGAACAGCGCATGCCGCAGGATCGCCACCGCGATGGCGGCCGGGATCAACGGGATGGCGAACAGCACCACGATCGGGGTGCCACTGACCAGCGCCCAGGGCGTGACTGCCAGCAGCACCGTCAGGGCCGCGGCGAGAACCCACAACAGTTGCCGGCGGGTGGTCGAGTCTCCACGGCGATATCGCACTCCGAGGGACAGGACGCCGACCGCCGCGACGACGACCCAGCGCACCTCGCTGGCGGTCCACAGCACCTGCCAGCCGCCCGTCACAGGAAGGTTCCAGAAGCCATCGGGGAGCGGGCCCAGGTTGTGTGGGCCGGTCCCCACCTCGACCAGGAACAGCGGCGCCGAGGCCGCCGCCGCGACAAACCACCATCGCCAGCGCGACGACGGCAACCGGCCGTCGGGCAGGAGGTACAGCGACAGCGGCAGGCAGACGCCAATGTTGACGGGCCAGCCCCAGGCGAACACGGTCACCAGTGCCTGCGCCAGCCACTGCGGAAAGGCTTGGTCGACCGCAGTCTGCGCCAGCGGTGCGGCGGCCGCCGAGGCGGTCTGGCAGGTGCCGCCCACCAGGTAGAGCCAGCCGACCGGATGGTCGCCGCGGTGCCACGCGATCACGCCACCGCACAGGGCGAAGCCGACGCCGATCACCAGGTTGCTGACGACGAAGGCGTTGAGCGCCTGCTCGAACCCCCACCCGGTCACGCGAGTCGCGACGACGGCCGTGACCGCTGCGGTCGAGCACGCGAAGCCACCCACGGCGACAGCCGCCCTCGCGCCCATGCCCGAAGTCTCACCCACGCGGCGTCCCGCCGTCCCGGGAGACCTTCCCGGACGTCCGGGCAGGCTCCCGGCCGGCACGGGACACCGTGTGTTTCGGGCGGGAACGGCCGCGCCCGAGCATGAAGGCGCCGGTTCCCACCCGAAGGAGACCCCTCATGACCAGACGTCTCGGGCTGACCATCTTCGCCCTCCTGTCCGTCCTCGACATCGCCGATCTCGAGCTCGCGGACAGTGAGCGTCCGCCCTACGCCGTCGCCGGCGCCGTTCTCGGTGTCGCCTCATCGGTGCTCGCAGTCGGCCTGACCGCCGTGGCCGTCGTCCTCGTGTCCCGGCGGACGAGCACGGCGCGGGTGACCCCGTGAACGCGCGGCCGATGAGGGTGCTGGCGGCCGCGCTGATGCCGATCGGGCCGCTCTGCGTCGGTGCACTTCGCCTTCTGCTCCCCTACTACACCTCCCCGGACAGCCTCGCGTCGGCACACGCCGTAGCGGCACATCCCGGCCGCGAGAGTGCCGTGATCTGGCTCGGCACGGCGGCCGCGCTCACCCTCGTGCCGGGAATCTACCTCGCCAGGGAGGTCCTGCCGGCCACCCGCCTGCGCTCCTCGGCGGTGGCCCTGACCGTCATCGGCTACCTGAGCCTGCCGGCCCTGGTGTCTGGGGACCTGGTGCTGTGGCTGGGCGCCGACCAGGGGTTGGACCCCACACTCACCGCCCGGCTGCTGGACGGCCTGCACCCGGCGTACGCGCTGTCACTAGGGCTGTTCGTCGTGGGCCACGTGGTGGGCACCGTCCTGCTGGGCCTGGCCTGCTTGCGTAGCGCCCTGCTGCCACGAATCGTCTGCTGGGCCCTCGTGGTCTCCCAACCACTGCACTTCGTGACCACGGTCTTCCTCGGCCTGGCTTGGCTGGACCTCGTCGCCTGGTGCCTGACCGCCCTGGGCATGGCCTGGCTCGGCCTCCGGGCACTCGACGTGCTTGCGCCGAACAGTGAACCGCGGCAACTGATCGCCAGTCGCTGATGTTCGGCGACCTCGGCCCAGGCCTTGAGCCAACCAAGCCACTTGACCTGCGCGTTTGCGGCAAGGCCGAAGGGAGGCGGAGGGCGGGGCATTCGACTCCCCTGGGTAGGATCGGGTACGCCCAGCAGTCTCAAGACACTCACGCAAACTGGCGCTGACCAGCAGCGATACCCGATCTCGCCAGTTGCAGACCCCGGTTGGACCACGGACGGCCATCGCCCATCAACGGTGGTCGGGCATCGCCGGGGACCGCTGGAGAGAGGGACCGGAGGCCGCCGCCCAGCGTGTCAGACCACGTCGGACGGTCTGGACTACGCGGCGCCGGCCGCCGACATCGCCGTCGAAGCCCGCCTCGCCCTGGCCGTCAGCAAGGAGATCAAGGAGATCAAGGATCTCGACAAACACACAGCGCCCCGAGCGCCTCCCATCAGAAAACAATCATGCCCACCGAACCGGCGTGAAGCATCGAGGCCCGACCAGCCGGCGCCCAGCGCCGTTGCAGCCCAATGTCACCACGCTCCCGTCCACCCGAGATCCACCCCACGCCCGCAACAGTCGCGCGAATACCCGGCCACGGTACCGGGACGCACCCGCACTCAATGCACTTCGGTAGCCGAATCCGCCGGGCCCTGAGGTGTCCTCCGAGCGGGCGGACCGGCACCATCTCGCGCGCCACGTCGCCGAGGAGCTGTGGTCGCGTCTGGGCCACTCGGCGTCGCTGGCGTGGCAACCGTTCCCGATCGCTGACGAGCAGTGGCTGGTCGAGGACCGTCGAGGTCGTCGTCCAGGTGAACGGAAAGATGCGTGCGAAGGTGCGGGCACCGGCCGATGCCGGCGCCGCGGTGCTGGAGGAGGCGGCGCGGGCCGACGCGAAGGTCGCCGGACACCTGGCCGGGGCCGGCGTGCGCCGCGTGGTGGCGGTGCCCGGCCGGCTGATCAACTTCGTGGCCGTCTAGGGCTGACGGCGGTCGAGGATGCGCGCTCGGAGCACGTGCAGGCGTGGCATGAGGCCGTAGATCACGATCGGGACCGCGACGGTGGCGAGAACGAAGGTCCGCAACACGCTGGGGACGCCGGCCAGCAGGTCTCCGAAGAGCAGGTTCAGCACGGTCAGGGTCGGGAAGACGGCGACCCAGATCATCAGCGCGAGTTGGTGCTTGGTCGGAGGCGGCAGCGGCGTGGTGCGGTGGACAGCCTGGACGTCGGACATGGTGAACTCCTGAGAATGGTTCGGGGACAGTTGGACTGGAGGAGCGGCTGGAGACCTGCTGGTCAGGTGGACAGTCCGCCGCGGTAGTCAGAGACGGCGCCCGCGGTGTCTTCCTCGGCGAGGTGGTTGTTCATCGCGATCGCGGCGGCCGAGCCTTCCCCGGCGGCCGTGACGACCTGGGCCCGCGGGTTGGCAGCGTTCCCGGCGACCCACACTCCGGGCACGCTGGTGGCGCCGCCGCTGTCGGCGATGACCCACCCGTTGTCGTGGGTGGCGCACCCCAGGCGAACCAGCAGGTCGCTGTTGGGGATGAACTGCGGGCGGACGAAGACCGCGGTGCGGTGGACGACCTGGCCGGATTCGAGCTCGACCCCGGTCAACCTGTCGTCCTCGACGACGAGTCGGGCGACGGGGCCGTCGACGACGCCGATGGCGCGGGCGACGAGCTGCTCGCGGTCCGCCGCGGTGAGGGCGCCGGTATGGGTGAAGAAGACGACATCGTGCGACCACTGGCGAATGAGCAGGGCGTGGGCTACGGCTTCTGGGGTGCCGCCCAGGACGCCGACGGGCTGGTCGCGGACCTCGTAACCGTGGCAGTAGGGGCAGTGGAGCAGGTCGCGGCCCCAGCGCTCGCGAACGCCCGCGATGTCGGGGATCTCGTCACGGAGTCCGGTCGTGACCAGTACGCGGCGGGCGAACAGCGACCCGCCGTCGGAGACGGTCACCTCGAAGCGGTGCGCGTTCTCGCCGGTGACTGCTCGGAGGTCGGTGACGGTGCCGCTGAACAGCTCGCCTCCATAGCTGGTGACCTCCTGCCTGCCCTGCTTGAGCAGCGCTGCGGGCGAGGCACCATCCCAGCCGAGGAAGCCGTGCATGTGCGCGGCAGGGGCGTTACGTGGTTCACCGGAGTCGATCACGGCGATCCGGCGCCGGGCTCGGGAGAGGACCAGCGCTGCTGAGAGGCCTGCGGCCCCGCCGCCGATGACTACTACGTCGTACGTGTTCATGCCTAGCTGACCTAAAGTGTGGCGAGCCTGTACAAGAAGACGATCAACGGCAAGCCGTACTGGTACCTACGCCAGATGGCCCGGGTGGACGGGCGGGCGAAGATGGTCTCGGAGTGGTACCTCGGCTCGGCCGAGGACGTCGCGGCCGCGTTGGCGGCCGGGCAGGCCGCGGTGATGCCCGAACGCACCCGGCATCTGGCCTTCGGGGACCTGGCGGCGGCCTGGGGGTTTATGGACCGGCTCGGTGTCGTCGCGGTCGTCGACGAGGTGAGCGGGGGACGACTGGCGGGGCCGGCGCGTCGGTGGGGACCTACCTGGCGATCGCGGCGGCCAACCGGTTGGTGGCCCCGTGCTCGAAGGCCGCGGTCGCGGACTGGTGGAAGACCACCGCCGCCGACCGGTTCACCCGGATCGGTGCCTCGGTGTTGGACCACCGCCGGTTCTGGGACGCGATGCACGCGGTCAGCACCGAGCAGCTCACCGCGATCGAGCACCGTCTGGCGGTGACGATGGTCGCGAGTTCGGACTGGACACCTCCGCGCTGGCGCTGGACATGACCAACTTCGCCACCTACATCGACTCGGCCAACGCCGCCGCGCCGATCGCACAGCGCGGCAAGGCCAAGCAGAAACGCAGCGACCTGCGCCTGGTCGGCCTGGGCCTGGTCGTCACCCGCGACGGCGGCGTGCCGCTGGCTAGCCACGCCTACCCCGGCGACCGGCCCGACGTCACCCAGTTCACCACCGTCATCGATCAGCTCATCGCCCGGCACGCCACCCTGACGCCGCCTGCACGCCACCGACGACAGTGGCCGCGGCGCGACGCCAGGCGAGGTGACCGTGGTGTTCGACGCCGGGCAGAACTCGCAGGCCAACTTCGCGCACCTGAGCCCAGGCCGGCCTGGAGCTACATCGGATCGGTGCCACCCTCAGACGTCGCGGACCTGCTGGCCCTGCCCGCCGGCGACGCAGCCTGGTCGACGCCCGACCGGTTCGCCGGCCTGACCGCGCTGGAAACCCGCCGCAGGCGTCTACGGCGCGCGAGCCGCCGGGTGGTGCTGACCCACTCACCGACCCTGCACGCCGCCCAGGCCCGCGGCCTGGACCAGACCCTGGCCAAGGCCGAGCGCGACACTCGACCGACCTGGCCGACAGGCTGGCCCGCGGCAAGACCCGCCGCGACCCACCGCGGTCACCGCCGAGATCACCACGATCCTAGACCAACCCGTGGGCGGCCCGCGTCATCACCTGGCAACGTCACCGGCGACACCCCGGCCACCCACCGGCTCACCTGGCAGACATAGACTACCCGCGCCCGCAAACGCGCTCGAGAACGAGGTGTTCGGCAAACGCGTCCTGATCACCGACCGCGACCACTGGCCCATCGCCGACGTCGTCGCCGGCGAGTGTGAGCGGCTCCGATTGCCTCGACAACGGTTGTTGCCGTTTCCGGGAAGTGCGCGGTGCAATGGGAGCGGGAGAGGCCGGTGATGGGCCGCATGGACGACTCGACGCTGATCAGCGCGGCGCTCGACGGGGTGGCGCCGAGGCTGCGCCGGGTCCGGGAGCAGCGCGGCTTCACGTTGACCGAGATGTCCGACCGAACGGGGATCTCGAAGAGCACGCTGTCGCGGCTGGAGAACGGGCAGCGCAGACCCAGCCTGGAGCTCCTGCTGCCGTTGGCCCAGGCGTACCGGGTCCCGCTCGATGACCTGGTGGGCGCCCCGGAGGTGGGAGACCCAAGGATCCGGCTCAAGCCGCGGCGGGTGAACGGACGCACTGTGCTGCCGTTGACCCATCCTGGCGGGATCCAGGCGTGGAAGATCATCATCCCGTCGTCCCAGTCGGAACCGAACCCGCGGACCCATGACGGCTTCGAGTGGCTCTACGTGCTGGCCGGCCGGATGCGGCTCATCCTGGGTGATCGGGACCTGGTCCTCGGGGCGGGCGAGGCGGCCGAGTTCGACACCCAACTGCCCCACTGGTTCGGCAGCACAGGGGACGGTCCGGCCGAGGTGCTCAGCATCTTCGGGCGGCCCGGTGAGCGGATGCACGTCCGGGCCGGACCGCCCGGCGACGGCAAGGAGTAGCCAACGGAAGACTTCTCTCGGCCCTGTCGCCGCAGGATCGACCGCTTGGAGGAAGCGCCGATGGCGGATCTGCTCCTGGAGACCAAACTGCTGGTCCCCCGGGCCCGACGCGAGCTCGTGGCTCGCCCTCACCTGGTCGAGATGGTCGATCGAGCTACACACGCCGCCCTGACCCTGGTTTCGGCTCCGGCAGGCTTCGGGAAGACGACACTGCTCGCCTCCATGGTGACCGCTCGCGAAGCAGGCAGAGACGGGGAGTCGCCGGTGGCGTGGGTGTCTCTGGACAAGCGGGACGCCGACGCCAACCGATTCTGGTCCTACGTGCTGCGAGCCCTCGAAATCGCCGGCCCGGGTTGCGCGGCGTCCGCCCTCAGCCTGCTGGAGGGTGGCGGCACTGCGCACGACGGGGTCCTTGCCAGCGTCATCAACGAGCTCAGCGTCCGACCCGGTGACATCACCCTCGTCCTCGACGACTACCACCTCGCGGACGGCCCCGACGTCAGCGACGGTGTCGGGTTCCTCCTCGATCATCGCCCGCCGCAGCTGCACCTGATCATCAGCACCCGCGCCGACCCCGCACTGCCCTTGGCCCGGATGCGCGCCCAGGGCGAGCTGGTCGAACTCCGCGCCACCGACCTGCGGTTCACCGGCGACGAGGCCACCACCTACCTCAACATCGTTCAGGGCCTTGACCTCACGGCCGCTGACGTCGCGGCGCTGGAGACCCGAACCGAGGGGTGGGTCGCGGCGCTACAGCTGGCAGCCCTGTCACTGCGCGACCGCAACGACTCCACCTCCTTCATCGCCGGCTTCGCAGGCGACGACAGGTTCGTCGTCGACTACCTTGTCGACGAGGTGCTCGACCAGCAATCACCGGCGCTGCGCCGGTTCCTCCTCGTCACGTCCATCCTGGAGCGGTTGACCGGTCCCCTGTGTGATGCCGTGACCGGCGAGCGGGACGGCGGCGCCGTCCTTGAGTCCCTGGAACGACGGAACCTGCTCCTCGTTCCCTTGGACGGCCGACGCCGCTGGTACCGCTACCACCACCTGTTCGCCGACGTTCTGCAGTCCCGCCTGCTGGCCGAACACCCCACTGACATCGGATCCCTCCATCGACGCGCCAGCGCCTGGTACCAGCAGGCCGGCGACGTGGAAGCGTCGGTGCGGCATGCGGTCGCTGCCGGCGACGTCGACCTGGCTGCCGACCTGATCGAGCTCGCCATCCCGGAGCTTCGGCGGCACAGGGGCGAGGCGGTGATCCGGCGCTGGATCCGCGACGTCCCACCAACTCTGGTGAGGCAACGGCCTGTGCTCGCGATCGGCTTCATCGGCGCGCTGATGGCCAGCAACGAGTTCGACGGAGTCCAGCAGCGACTGGACGACCTCGCCAGGGTTCTCGCCGGCCCTCCCGACTGCCTGGTCGTCCGCGACGCGGCCGAGTGGGATCGACTGCCGGCGCTCGCCTCGACCCAGCGGGCCGGTCTTGCCCTGGTGTCCGGAGATCTGCCGGCGACGATCGAGCATGCGGAGTCCGCCTTGGCTCACGCCGCGGACGACGACCTGCTCACCACCGCAGCGGCGTCCGCGCTCAGGGGGCTCGCCGCGTGGTCCCAGGGCGACCTGACCTCGGCCCATGAGTCCTACACGATGGCCGCCGCTCGTCTCGAGGCCATGGGTCACGTGGCTGACGTGCTGGGCTGCACAGTGGCCCTCGTCGACATGCAACTCGCACTGGGCCGGCCCGGGGACGCACACCGGACGGTCACCCGGGCAATGGATCTCGCCGACGCTCACGGCTCGCATGGTGGTGTCGTTCGTGGCACCGCGGACATGTGGGTGGCGAAGAGCCGCGTGGCGTGGGGACGGGGCGAGATCGCCGCCACGGCCGAATACCTGCAGCGGGCAGCGGATCTCGGCGAGGCTGCCGGACTTCCACAGCAGCCCTATCGGTGGCGGGTGGCGATGGCTCAGCTGCGAGAAGCCCAGGGCGACATGGCAGCCGCCGACGTGCTGCTGGAGGAGGCCGAACGGCTCTACACCGGCGACTTCTCGCCCAACGTGCGCCCAGTCCCGGCCATCCGGGCACGACTGCACACCCGCGCCGGCGATCTCAGCGCTGCGCGGGCGTGGGTTCGCGCCGCGGGCCTGGCGGCGACGGACGAGATCAGCTACCTGCGGGAGTACGAGCAGGTGACGCTGGCCAGAGTGCTCCTGGCCGAGTGCGCCACGACCGATGACCGGTCGTCCATGGACGAGGCGATCTCGCTTCTCGAGCGCCTCGAGGTCGCGGCTCAGGCCGGCGGACGGACCGCCACTCTCATCGAGCTCGCGGTCCTACGCGCACTCGCGCGCGCGGCGTCCGGTGACCTCGACGAGGCCCTGGAGTCACTTCAGCGGGCCGTCGCGTTGGCCGGGCCCGAACGGTGGATCGGGGTCTTCCTCGACGAGGGCGCGCCGCTGCGGCGGTTGCTCGGGCTGCTGCGACCGACCGGCCGCGACTCGGCCTTCCTGCGTGTCCTCGATAGCGCCGCGACCGCGCATGCTGCCTGGGTCGCGACAACTCCTGTGACGCCGGCCGCAGACTCCCGCAGCCCCTCCAGCCGCGCACAGGCCGGGCGTGACATCCCGCCACCGGATTCGCACCGACTCCTCGATCCGCTGAGCAGCCGGGAGCGGGAGGTGCTTCGGCTGCTGGCCTCCGACCTCGACGGTCCTGGGATCGCTCGGCAGCTGAGCGTGTCCCTGGCCACCGTGCGGACCCACACCCAGCACATCTACGCCAAGCTCGGCGTCAACAACCGGCGGGCAGCCGTCAGGCGCGGACACCAGTTCAACCTCTGACTCCACCACCGGCAGTCCCTACCCGCCTCGTGCGCGTGCGCTGACGAAGTTCATCACCCCACTCATCACTTGTGATGACGCCCGATCATCACCCCTCGTCCTACCTTCCCGGACATCAGCAGCATCCACCCCACCCCATGGGCGGAATGCACGGCATGAGGAGGGAGCGACGGTGACAGACACCAGCGAGCAGCACCCAGGTGACTGGTACGAGATCCGCATCCAGGGCCGCCTGGACCAGCGGTGGACCACGTGGCTGGACGGGCTCGACATGTCCCAGACGCAGGACGGCGTCACGGTCCTGCGCGGGCGAGTCACTGACCAGACGGCCCTCCACGGGGTGCTGCACAAGCTGCGTGACATCGGGCTGCCGCTCGTCTCGGTCGCCCAGATCGAGCCCGAGTGACCGGAACCCCTTCAGCAGAGCGACATTCAGCCTCAACCTCGACAGGAGAACGCCATGAGCACGACGCAACGCACGAGCACCCGCTCAGCGGGACGCGTACCGATGGATCCGATGCGGCGGACCGCCTCGATCGTCGGTTGGCTGTTCGTGATCACCTACGTCACGTCCATCGCCGCCAAGTTCGCCCTCTACCCGCCGCTGTTCCAGGGGGACTACGTCACCAGCCCCGGACAGGACACCCGGGTGCTGTGGGGCGCGCTCTCGGAGGCCATCCTGATCATCGCCAACATCGGCACAGCCACAGCGATGTACACGGTCATCAAGCGGCACTACCCCAGCCTCGCGATCAGCTTCGTGGCTGCCCGCATCATGGAGTCCGTCTTCATCGGCGTGGGCATCCTCAGCGTTCTCACGGTGGTGACCATGCGCCAGACCTACGCCGGCGTCGACGGCGCGGCTGCGGCCGGTCTCACGGTCGTCGGCGACGCGTTCGTCATCCTGCAGGAGTGGACCTTCGCCCTCGGCCCCTCGTTCGTCGTGGGCGTCGGCAACGGCCTCATCCTCGGCTACGTCATGTACCGGACCGGTCTGGTCCCGCGTCGACTGGCGATGCTCGGCCTCATCGGAGGACCACTGATCGTCCTGAGCGGCTCGGCCGCGATGGTCGGGATCATCGAGGCCGGCTCCGCCTGGCAGAGCCTCTCCGCCGGCCCCGAGTTCCTCTGGGAGCTCGGCCTCGGGGTGTACCTGATCGTCAAGGGCTTCAGGCCTTCCGCCGACGTGGCCGGAACGGTTGAAGCCCGATGATCACCACCACGCTGCGGGTCGTGGTCGGCCTCACCCCTGCTCAGAGCGGTACCGCCAGGGTCCTCGGACGCCGGTTTCGGGATCTTCCCAACCCGGGGTTGGAGGTCCGAGTCCTGCTCGACGCGTCCGCCCAGCACGCGGGCCGCACAGGGCGCGAGGTACTGACCATCGCGCAGCGCACCATGGGCCTTTCTCCGCGACGAGTCGACGCAACCCTGGAGCTGGTCGGCCTGAGTCGAGCTGAGGCTGTTCGACGTCTTCGGGACTACTCGTTGGGGATGCGGCAACGGCTCGGCCTGGCCCACGCGCTTCTCGGTGACCCCGACGTCCTGATCCTCGACGAACCCGCCAACAAGCTCGACCCGGCCGGCATCAGGTGGATGCGCGATCTGCTCCGGGGTCATGCCGACCGCGGCGCCGTCGTTCTGCTCATAGTCGCCGCCGGCACCAAGGCCGAACTGCTCGCCGGCGCCGGCACCCAGGTCGTGACTCGGCACGAGCGGGAACTCGGCCGCGCACTGACGGCGGCCGGTCTCGCCCATCATCACGTGCCGGCCAAGAGCCTCCGCCAGCCAGGCCTCACGTCCGCGTTCCGGATCGATGCCGACCCCGAACAGGTCGGTCGTATCGCCTACGAGGCCGGGGTCGCTCTCATCGAACTACGGGTGGCAGAGGGCGCGGGACTCGATGAGATGTTCCTCGCCGTGACCGCGCGCTCGGACAGGCGCCGTTCTGTTCGTCGGGTTCGTTCTCGGCGCCCTGATCCGCAACAGCTCCGGCGCCAATCGGCGATCAGTGGTCCCAGCTCGCCGTGACCACCGTGGTCTGGCTCCTCCTTCCTATGGTGGCCGCCGTCGTCAAGGTGCTCCGGTCGGAGGTGAAATGACCTGGGCACCGTCGGGTTGTCGAACCGATCGCGCACCCGGGTTGGCACCACGATGCTGTGCGGCGCCTACAGCCCGAACATGAAGGCGTTGCGGACGGCGTCGTTGACGGCGTGGGCGAGCGCAGGACCCGCGAGGTTACGGCTACGTCGCCACGCGAGCGACAGCGGGACTCCGAGCAGGACGTGGACGACGACGAGCACTCCCGCCTGGAGGGGGAACGGGAGCGGGAGGGCGTTCGACACGGGCAGGTGCCACAGGCCCCAGAGCGCGGACACGAAGACGGCGGACGCCAGGCCGCGGCTGTCGCCGTCGTGATGCACGTGAGCGTCCAGCGCTCCCCTGAACGAGACCTCCTCGAGCAGGAACGTGGCAGGGAAGTAGAGGGCCGTGTACTGGGCGATGGTCGTCAGGACGGCTGGGGCGGAGAGCGGTGTGCCCGTCGCGAGGTGCATGGCGGAGTAGACCGCGGCGAAACCGGTTGAACCCACAGCGATCGGCAGGACGGCCGCGCGGAGTGCACCGCGTACCGCGCCGACGCGCAGTGCGAAGGCCGCCCAGACGGCGCCGACGGTCGCCGCGATGTACCAGCCCAGGCCGGCCCAGTCGCCGGATCCCATCGCGTTCACCGCGCAGTACGTGGGGACGACCGCCAGCACGGCGGCAAGGCCGATTCCGGGACGATCGAGCGCGAACCGGGTCGTGCCGGCCGCGAACAGTTCGCGCAGGGGACGCCGGCGCAGGAGAACCTGGAAGGCGATCGTGAGAGGGATGCCCAGCAGCAGGTAGCCGTTGCTGCTGATCGGCAGCAGGTAGCCCGCCGCCATCCACACGGCCACGAAGGCGATCGCCTCCGCGGCGCGGCGCCGTTGCGAGGCGTCGGGCCGTCGTGCGCGGGCGGGAGCAGTAGCCGTCGTCTGAGTGACGTGCAGTGTCATGGTCTTCTCCTGGACCTGAGGGCGGCCGGCGGGGACCGCGTCGGGTGCTCAGACGGTGATGACGACCTTGCCTCGGGCCTTGCCGGCCATGAGGTGACCGATCGCGTCCGCGGTGGAGCTGAGGTCGAAGGGCCGGTCCACGAAGGAGGCGAGCTTGCCGTTCAGGGCGTGCGCGGCGAGACGCTCCAGGCCGGAGAAGTGTTCCTTGTTCAGCACCATCGTCAGCCGCTGGGAGACGAAGGGGTTGAGCAGCACCGCGTGCAGCTGACGGCCCAGGCCCGGGCTCCAGGTGGCGCCGTTCTCGCCACCGACGATGACCAGCGTCCCGGTGCGCGTGAGAGAGCGCCGCAGGCGAGCGATCGGAGTCATGCCTCCGATGTCGAGCACGACGTCGAACCTGCGGGAGCCGTCGGCGAAGTCCTCGTGCGCGTAGTCGATGACGTCCGCCGCGCCGAGATCCCTGACGAGCTGCGTCTTGGCAGTGCTCGCGACCCCGGTGACGGTCGCGCCGGACGCGACCGCGAGCTGCACGGCATAGGTGCCTACACCGCCGGAGGCGCCGACGACCAGGACCGACTGACCAGCACTGACTCCGGCGGCGTCGACCGCGCGCAGCGCCGTGAGACCCGAGACCGGCATGGCCGCTGCCTGGGTGAACGTAAGGATCGACGGCCTGTGGGCGAGCTTGTCCTCGCGGGCGACGGCGTACTGCGCGAAGGAGCCCCGCGCGATGCCGAAGACCTCCTCGCCGACGACGAAGCGCGTGACGTCCGGGCCGATCGCCTCGACGGTGCCCGCCACGTCCAGGCCGGGCACACGGTTCCTGGGCCTGCGGACGCCCATGGCGGCACGCATCAGGTAGGGCTCCCCCTTCATCAAGTGCACGTCGCCTCGGCTGATCCCGGCCGCGTGCACTCGCAGCAGCACCTCACCGGCACCGGCCGTGGGCTGGTCGATGTCGCGCAGCTGCAGCACCTCGGCCGAGCCGTACGTCTCCTGGACGATCGCCTTCATCGTGGTGGTCATGTCACTCTCCTGTTCGGGATGGGTCACGCCCTTGTTGCGCTGAATCAACACTGGCTCGCAGGCTCACCTGGTCGCGCCGGTGAAATCGCCGGGTTGTCGTCGCCGAGACCTGGAATCAGGGGGCAGATTCCCCCGCCGAGGGCGCACCGGGCACGTGATGAGCAGTGGACCTACCTGGCGAGTGGCGTACCCGTCCGGACCGAGGTGACGACGGCGCGGATGGCCGTGATCGTCGAGGCGGCCGCGGTCTGGTCCGCGACGAGCATCTCGTGCGTGGCGCCGTCGACGGTGCGGTGCGCCGAGTTGGTCGACAGCCGAGCCAGCTTGTCCTGGTTCGCGATCCAGCTCTCGGCGCTCCCGCTGCCCGCGGTGAGGACGAACAGCGGGGTGTCACCGAGGCTGCGGAGCTCGGCCGCCTCCTGCATCGAGGTGCTCCCCTGCGCGAACTCGTCGATCGTCGAACGCAGCGTGGCGGGCGTCGAGATGCTGGCCCGCACCTCCTCGCGCGCCGGGGAGGGCAACGTGCCGTAGGAGGCCAGGCTGTACAGCCGGCCGAGACCGACGCGTGACACGACCGAGACGAGCGACGTGGCGCGTACCAGGAGGTCGTTGCGACCGACGGGCGCGTCCGTCCGAGGTGCCGGCGACGTGGGCGCGGTGGAGTCGATGAGGACCATGCCGGCGACGTCGTCCGGGTAGTGGGCGGCGTAGGCGAGCACGTAGAGCCCGCCGAAGGAGTGGCCGGCCAGCACGTAGGGGCCGGGGACATGCGCGTTGTGCAGCAGGGTGTGCAGGTCGTCGGCGACGCGGATGCCGTCCTGGGGGGTGTCGACCGGGTCGCTCCAGCCGCGGCCGGGGCGATCGTAGACGCACACACGGGTGTCGCGGGCCACGGCCGGCGCGATCCACGCCATGGTCGAGGCCATGTCGCCCGCACCCGGCTGCAGGACCACGGTCGGGCTGCCGGTGCCGCTGCAGCGCAGGTGCATCCGGTGCCCGTCGACGTCGACCAGCCGGCCGGGCATCGGGTAGTGGCTCGCGTCGTAGGCCTCGAGGACCGTTTCGACCCCGCCGCCGACGGACGCCAGGGCGAGGGCGGCGAGGACGGGGTAGAGCAGCACGCGTGCGCTCGTGGAGTGCAGCCGGCGGCGCGCGCGGACGAACGTGACGACGATCAGCGCCAGCATCGCCGGTGGCCACACCCACGTGAGCACCTGCTGGGCCGTGGACCCGAATGCGATCAGTAGCAGCCCGCCCAGTCCCATGAACAGGGCCGGCGCTGCAGCCCAACACTGGGGCTGGTCGGTGAAGCGGACCGAGAGCACGGTGAGCATGGCCCAGCCGAGCGCGAAGCCACACAGGATCGCGCCGGTCGCGCCGGTGTCGTCTGCGGCGATGAACGGGGCGAAGACGAGGAGCACCCCGGCTACCAGACCGGCGGCCAACGACCCGGCGACGATCTGGCCGAGGTGCCCCCTGGGGCCGATTGGGGCCTCGGGCGCGGACCCCAGGGTTGCGTCGGTGTGCGTGGACTGGCGGACTGAGGGGTTCATGGCTCCTGCTCTCGGTCGCTCGTTCAGGGGCGGAGCTGGTAGCCGGCGGTCTTCACCGCTGCGGTGACGTCGACCCGGTCGACGGGCGTCTCGGCGGTAACGGTGACGGTGCCGGTGGTCGTGTCGATGTGGACCTGGACGACGCCGGGCAGCCGGCCGATCTGGTCGGTGACGGCGTCGTGGCATCGCCGGCAGGTCATGCCGTCGACGTGGAAGGTGGTCGCGCCGACGAAGGTGCGAGGCGTGTCATTCAGCACGAGGGTCTCCCGGACGCTGGCGGTGATTCCTGACCTCTTCACCGTGCGGCGTGGCCTCGCCTGGTCGCGCCGGTGATTTCGCCGGGGTTGTCCTCGATCCGGCTACGCTCGCCGCGTGCTCGCGGGTCGAGAGGACGAGCGCGTCGCGGTTCGGGGGCTGTTGGACCAGGCGCGCCACTCACACGGGTCCGCGCTCGTTCTGCACGGATTGCCGGGCGTCGGCAAGTCCACGCTGCTCGCCGAAGCCGCCGCCGAGGCCGAGGGGTTCACCGTGCTGCGGACCTCCGGGATCGAGTCGGAGTCGCCGCTGGCGTTCGCCGCCCTCCAGCGCCTGTTGCGCCCCGTCCTGCGCCTGACGGAACGACTGCCCGCCCCACAGGCGCGTTCGTTGCGCCGGGCGTTCGGTGAGGAGGACGGCGAGGTCGACCGGTTCCTCGTCTTCCTCGCCGCGCTGAGCCTGCTCGCGGAGGCGGCGGAGGAGGCCCCGGTGCTGGCTGTCGTCGATGACGCGCACTGGCTCGACGGCGCCTCCGCGGCCGCTCTACTCTTCGTGGCACGTCGCCTGCAGGCCGAGCGGTTGGCCCTGCTGTTGGCCGCCCGCGACGGCGACGTCCGTAGCTTCGACGCGGGCGAGCTGGCGAACCTCACGCTGGGCGAGCTCGACGCGAACGACGCCGGCGTTCTGCTCACCGCGCTCGCGGGAGTCCCTGTTCCGGGTCACGTGCTCGACCGGCTGGTGACCAGCACCGCAGGCAATCCGCTCGCCCTTGTCGAGCTCGCGCGGGCGCTCCCGACGGGTCAGCTCAGCGGCCGGGACCCACTGCCGGTCCATCTGCCTTTGACCGAGGGGGTGGAGCGTGCCTTCCTCGACCGGGTCAGACGCCTTCCGTCGGGCGCGCAGGCGTTCCTGCTGGTGGCGGCAGCCGACGACTCCGGCCGGGCTGCGATCGTGCGGCGGGCGGCGCGCGCCCTCGACGCCTCACCCGAGGCGGTCAGCGCTGCGGAGGACTCCGGCCTCGTGCGTGTCATCGACGGCGCCGTGGCCCTGCGTCACCCTTTGGTGCGCTCCGCGGTCTATGGCGCGGCCACGGGCAGCCAGCGCAGGGCGGCTCACCGGGCGCTCGCGGCCGCTCTGGTCGACAGCGGGGACGTCGACCGGCGCGCGTGGCATCGGGCGGCGGCGGTCGAGGAGCCCGACGAGTCCGTCGTCGCCGACCTCGACCAGGTCGCCGAGCGTGCCGGCCGACGCGGCGGACTCGAGGCCGCCTCGGCTGCCTGGGAGCGTGCCGCCGAGCTCACGGTTGCCGCAGGGCCGCGCGCGTCCCGGCTGTTGTCCGCCGCCGGTGCCGCGTGGGCCGGTGCCCAACCGGGGCGCGCCCGCGCCCTCGCAGAGGCCGCCCGAGCGACCGCCGACAGCGTCGTGGTGCGTGCCGACGTCGATCGGCTCCGCGCTCGGATCGAGTGGAACATCGGGTCGGGGCCGGTCGGGCACCGGATCCTGCTGCAGGCCGCCCGGGACGTCGCCGCAACGGACTTCACCCGGGCCACGGTGATGGCAAGGATGGCGGCCGCGGCCGCCACCTTCGGCGCCGACTCGGGCATCGACATCGACCCGACCGAGTTCGTCGGCGACCTGAACTCCATGCCGCCCGGCGCAGGACGCTCGTCGGCCCTGCTCCTGTCCGGCTTCGCCCACATCGCCCAGGGAAACCTGCGTGACGCGGCAGCTGAGTTCCGGCTGGCCTTCGCCGAGGACGCGGCCGGTGGGGACGTCGACCTCGTGCCGAACCTCGGTCTCGCCGCGCTGTACATCGGCGACGACGACGTCGCCCTGCGCGAGTACGGCCGGTTCGTGGCCCGCGCTCGGGATGCGGGCGCACCAGTCACCATCCTGTTCGGGCTCGCCCGCCGCGCCGCGGCGGAGATCAGCACCGGCGACTGGCGCACCGCCGCCGCCGGCGCGGCCGAGGCGCTGGACCTCGCGCGTGGAACCGGCCAGGACGCACTGGCCAGCCTGCCGCTGGCGTGGCTCACCCTGCTGGCTGCGCTGCGCGGAGACCAGCCCGAGTTCGACCGCTGTCGCACAGAGTTCGACCGGCCGACCCGCGGCCGAGACGTCGGGCTGACCAGCGTCGTCGGCCGCGACGTGCTGTTCTGGGCACGGGGCGTCGCCGCAGCCGACGCGCCGGGCGCCGCACTTCACCACCTCGAGCAGATCACCCACGCGATGGTGACGGACATGTCGGCGCTGGACCGGATGGAGGCGGCCGCACGCGCCGGGCGAGGCGATCTGGTGGGCCAGTGGGCGGACGAGCTCGCGACCCGGGCCGATCTCACCGGGGCACCCTGGGCGATGGCATTCGCCTCTCATGCGCGCGCCCTGTTGGCCGACGGATCCGAGGCGCAGACGCTGTTCGAGCGCGCCCTCGACGCGCACGCACGCTCACCGCGTCGGGTCGACCAGGCCCGGACAGAGTTGGCGTTCGGTGAGTTCCTCCGGCGCTCGCGTCGGCGGGTGGACGCGCGTGAGCACCTCCGCGCCGCACTGGACACCTTCGAGGACGTCGGCGCCGCACGCTGGGCGACGCGCGCGCGGCACGAGCTCCGAGCGTCGGGCGAGACCTCCCGCAAGCGGGACGCCGGCGCTCCCGTCGACCTCACGCCCCAAGAACGACACGTCGCCGAGCTGGTGCGGCAGGGCCTGAGCAACCGCGACGCCGCTGCCCGGCTGTTCCTGTCCCCTCGGACGATCGACTTTCACCTGCGCAACGTGTTCACCAAGCTCGGAGTGTCCTCGCGCGCGGAGCTCGCGGCGCTCGACCTGTCCTAAGCGCGATGCCGAACACGATGGCCGAGCACCCCGACCAGCACTACCGCGAAAGAACGAGCCCGGATCGCGCTGCTCTGATCACTCGTCTCATGACGCACGCTCACAGCTGGGACTCGCGGGCGGCGGCGGCGCGCCGCTGCCAGGAGTCGGCGTCCACGCCCCGCCACAGCAGCCACCCTGCGAAGGCGAGCTCACCGGGGACGGCCAGGACCAGCACGACGACGTCGAGCGCGCCGGCCAGACCGGGGGCGACGAGCACGCCGAAGCTCTGCGCCAGGTAGCCGCCGCCGGCGAGGGCCAGCAGTACGCCGACCAGCCGCGGCAGGTACCCCGACCGGTGGACCAGCCAGCCGAGCAGCACCAGGTGCAGGCCGAAGAACAGGCCCCAGACCAACACCACCTGGTCGTTCGCCTCCTGGAACGCGAGGGCGAGTGCGTCCCGCTGCTCGAGGCTGAAGGCCGTGAGATAGCCCGCGCCGCCGACCATCACGACGGTCACGATGCTGGTCACGAGGTTGCCCGCGGCCATGACCACGCCCTCGCCGACCCGCGCGAAGGCGGCCGCGAGCGACACCGTGCGGGAGACCGGACGCAGCAGCGTGTACAGCAGCCCGGCGAGAGCGATCTCGATCAGCACCACCGCGGCCTCGCCGGCCATACCCCAGCGGAACAGGCTCTGGCCGGCGGCGATGTTCGCGGAGGTGGTCGCGGCGTCCCCGGGCACGACGAGGACCGATCGCGCCATGGTGGACAGCGGGTAGAGCACGAAGATCGCGAGGTAGAGCACCCCTGCGACTCGAGTCAGGCGACGCAGTCGGGCGCGGACCGCCGGTGGGGCGGTGGCGCTGCGCTGGTCCGCGCGGGGGTCGGGGTGGGTCGAGGTCGTCATGGTTCGGGTCCTTTCCGGTGCGATGGCGGCTTCGGTGGGTCTGGCCGGGCGGCTCAGACGGTGAGGACGACACGCCCCCGCGCATGGCCGGCGGCGACGTAAGCCAGGGCGTCGGGCGCGTCCCGCAGGTCGTAGGTCGCGTCGACGACCGGCAGGACCTTGCCCTCGGCGGTGAGCGCGAGGACCTCCTCGAGGGCGGCCCGGTCCTGGGTGGCGAAAAGCGGGCGGAGACGTTGCCGCACCCACGGTGAGAGCAAGGCAGCCCGGGCGAACCGGCCGGCGCCGGTCAGGGAGCGCGCGTTCTGGCCGCCGACGACGACGTACGACCCGCCTGGGCGCAGCACCCGTCGGGCGGCGGTGAGCCGTTCACGGCCCACCAGGTCGACGACCAGGTCGTAGTGACCCACGGACGCTGAAAGGTCGTCGCGGGTGTAGTCGAGGACGCGGTCGGCGCCGGTGGACCGCACCAGCTCGAGGTTGCGGGTGCTGGCCACACCGGTGACCTCGGCGCCGAGTGCCTTCGCGAGCTGGACGGCGAAGGTCCCGACGCCGCCGGAGGCGCCCAGCACCAGGACGCGCTGGCCGGCCTTCGGCGTCCCGGCCTTGTGCAGGGCCTGCCAGGCCGTGACGGCGGCGGTCGGGATCGCGGCGGCCTGCTCGAACGTGAGCGTCGCCGGCTTGCGCAGCAGCCGCTCCGGTCGCGCGGTCGTGAGTTCGGCGAACGCGCTGTCCGCCCAGCCGACCACCTGATCGCCGGGCTCGAGGTCGGTGACCGCATCGCCGACGGCCTCGACGACGCCCGCCACGTCGGCGCCGAGGCGGACCCGCTTCGGCCGACTCAGTCCGGTCGTGAGCCGGGTTGCGTACGGGATCCCCTCGGTGGCCAGCGTGTCACCGCGGTTCACCCCGGCGGCGCGGACGCGGATCACGATGGACCGTCCGTCGGCGCGGGGGGCCGGGACGTCCTGCAGCCGAAGGGACTCCGGCGGGCCGTAGCTGTCGTGCACGATCGTCTGCATCGGGTCTGCTCCGGTCTCCTAATCCGAAAATGGATGGTGACCGGCGCGCGACAGCTCCCGGGCGTAGCGCAGCGGAGCCCGGGATGGGGTGCGGTGTGGCAGGTGGTTCCTCAGGCGACGGAGTTGGGGTGACCTGGTAGCCGAGGGCTGCTGGCCGCGGACGTGGTCGCGGTGGCGCGTTGGGTCCGGCGCGGGTGTCGTAGTGTCAGGACCGAGGTCGACGAAGGTGGCGTGCTCGTCGGCCAGGAGGTTCCAGACGATGGTCCGAATGGATCGGCCGACCGCGACCAGGGCCTTCTTCTTCCCGCGCCTGCGGGCGATCCGGCGGTACCTCTCGCCGAGGAAGGTGTTGGTGCGGGAGGCACCGATCGCGGCTTCGCCGAGGGCCCGGGCGAGGTAGCGGTTGCCGTAACCGGTGGCACCGTTGCCTTGGACCGGCCGGCGGACTCCTTGACGCCAGGGGCGAACCGCGCCCAGGACGCCAGGTGCGCGGAGGTGGGGAACCGGGTCATGTCGGTGCCGATCTCGGCGCTGATCGCGCGGGCGGCGGTCCTGCCGATGCCGGGGATCGGCGTGGTGGTCGTACCGGTCGCCGTCGCTGTCATCTGGGCTGTGTTCAACGTGCTCGACGACCCGAGCCGCTCCGGCGCCGCCCCCGTCGAGGTTCACGGATGGGTCCGCCTCGCCCTGGAACTCGCGATCTTGGGTGGCGGGGCCGCCGCCGTCGCGTTCGCGGTTCGCCCCGAGCTGGGCATCGTGCTGGGGCTGGCAGTTCTCGGCCACTACCTCTTCTCGTGGGACCGCGTCGAATGGCTGGTCCGCGCTTGAGAGCCCACGGAGTCAGCCGAGGGGACGGACGACCGTCACGGCCACGCCGCCGACGGTGACTGGCTGATGGGACGCAGCTCGGACTGACGCTGGAGCAGCACGTCGAGGCGGCGGCGCAGATCGCGGATACATCGACGACTCGTTCGCCGCCGCCATCGATCTCGTGATCGAAGCGATCGCCTCCCACTCGATCCGAACGATGGGCCTGTGAACTGCCGCGTCTACGGTGGACCTACCGGACGATGAGCCGGGCTTCATCCCTGTCTGGAGCCCGGAACAGATCTGGGCGTGGATGGCGCCGTGGTCGACGATTGTGCACTGTCCTGGTTGGCGCGCAGCGCCTCGGCGCGGGCGGCGACGTCTTCGGCGATGTAACGGTGCCTCGGCAACAACTGGCCCACTGTGTACTTGGCCGCCAAGAGGTCGATGCAGTCCTGTGCGGTGGTGTAGCACAGCCGGTTGAACAGCCTCGCGGCGTCGTCGAGGTCGCGTTCGTCGCGGGAGGCGTGCAGTTTCATCGCCAGCAGATACTCCGGCGACGGCACCTGCACCAGCAGCGACTCGGACTCAAACACGGTGACTGGCCGGGCGTCGTCGCCGGGCAGGAATCCCTTTGCGGCGTCGTTGAGCCAGTCAGGCCCCAGACCGTGGGAGGCGCTGATCTCCTCGGCGATCTCCCGCACAACCGGCGCGGGGATGAAAAGGGCGTCCACGTCACGGGTGAGGCGGTCCTGGTCGTACTCCAGTGCCATCGCGGCCCCACCCACGACGAACAACTGAGCCTGCGCGCGACGCGCCTGCAAGCGCTCGGACAGTTCGGCGAACAGGGCGCGAACCCGCTGTGCGTCGAGCGCCGCCCCGAGGCTGGTCATGCCCTCGCCAGGGACCGTCCGGTGATGAGAATCCCCCGCTCAGCGAAGGCGCGCGGGCTCTCCCGGTCAGCTTCTGCGCGGAAGATGCCTGGTACCGCCGGATACCAACCGCTGGTGCGGCGCGCAGGGTCATCAACCCAGGCCGGCGCCTGCCAGCCGTCGCGCTCAGCGAGGTAATCGGCCAAGGCGGCGAACGCGGCGTCGATCTGCACCGCGCCGACGGACGGCGGCTCCTCCACAAACACCCTAGCCGCCAGGGTCACTCCGCCACGACGAAGAGTGGAGGTGTAGTCATCGAGAGTCTGGAGGATGCCGAACCGCCAGCACGCATCGAGGCTGTCTTCAGCGGCAAGCAGCTCGGCGCAGCGGCGCGCATTCTCGGCTGCAGTGTGACGCACTCCGACGTCGCTGGCTGGCTCGCTCGCTGGCACGGATTGGGCGCGCTCTAACATCGTCCCGATCGACAGCACTTCACCCTGGAACACCATGACGCCCTCCCTTCTGCGCATCAGCAGTCTCGCTTCCTCACTCCTATTTTCGCAGACTGCACAGCCCGATGTCGCAGCCCAGCCTGCAAGCGGGCTCGCAGGAGATATCGCCGCGTCGGCTGGACGCTGTTGAACGACTCGGCTGCCTCGTTTGTCGGGGTCGCGATTCACGTTGCGTGCGGGTGGGCTGCGGGGCGATGTCTGCCGCATTGACGACCACGGACGACGAAAGGGCGACGATCCGACTCGCCGAGCGGTTCGTCGCCCTGGCACCCGAACAGGCGACTGCCCATGCCAGGTGTTCTATTACGTCGTCTTGGGTGGAGCTGACGTTCCACAAGACGAACCGCACCGTCGTGGGGACCGGACCACCTGTCGCGCTCGAAAGCCGGTGATGGCTGAGGCGTGCTACGGACGAGGGCGTCGGAAGGTATCAACTCCGGATGACCTCTGTCAGCAGTGGTAGCGCGCCTATAAACCGTGATCGCATCGTCGGCGACGAGGTACACCAGCCGGTGTTCCTCCGTGATCCGTCGCGACCACACGTCCGGCCCCGTGTGCCACAGCGGTTCCGGCTTCCCGATCCCGGCCGTCGGCGACCTCACCGTGTCCTCGATCAGCCGGTTGATCCGATTCGTGATGCCGCGGTCGGTCGCCTGCCAGTCCAGGTAGTCCTCCCACCCCTGGCGGGTGAACCTCAGTTTCACGACGCCGAGCGCTCTCCGTCTTCGAGGTCGAATTCGTGGTGTTGCACCGCGCCTTGGCGGGCCTCCTGGAGGCTGGTGAACAGGCGTGCCGCATTGGCCGGCGAGCGCACCAGGTGGGCCAGTTCGACCAGGGATCCGCCGTCGGCCGTCGCACCGGCGGTCATCCGCCCGCCGAAGGCGAGCACCCGTTCCCGGACCCCCACCAGTCCGTAGCCACTGGGAACCGGGCCCGGTCTCCCGGATGCCGGGCCGTTGCGCACCTCGACGTCCACCCGCCTGTCATCCGCCTGCACGCGGACCTGGCCCCCGCTGCCCGGTGCGTGCTTGAGCATGTTGATCAGCGCCTCCCGGACCACGTGGTAGGCCGACAGCCCGATCGCCGACGGCAGCTCACGGGTGCCGTCGACAGCGAGGTCGACCTCGAGGCCGGCTGCGCGGAACTGGGCGACGAGATCGGGCAGATCGCCGATACCCGGCTGCGGGCCGGGTTGCTCCGCGGTCGCCAGGGCCGACATCAACACACCGAGCCGTTCCAGCGCCACCTGACCAGAAACTCGGACCTGCTCGGCCGCCACCCCGGCCGCGGCCGGATCGGCAGCGGCGGCCTCCGCCGCCAGGGTCGCCTGGACGACCATCACATGCAGCGCATCGGCGAGCAGGTCATGCACGGCGCGGGCCGCTCTGGCCCGCTCGGCGTTGGCCGCCCGCTCGGCGTCGGCCTGCGCCGCGAGGCGATGGCGCTCGCTCTGCGCGGCATGACTGCGGGCGCGATCGAGCGCCAGCCCCACCGCGACCCCGGCGATCCACGTCAGGACACCGGCGGAAACCGGAAGAACGTCGTCGGGACCGGCCGCCCTCCCGTCCCCGAGCAGCATCACGGCCAGGGCGGTGATCACCGCTCCGGCCGCGAGCGGCAGCTTGCGGCGGGAGACGAACCGCCCAGCGACGAAGAACGCGAGGATGAACAGAACGAGATCAGCCGCCGGCCCGTCGGTCACGCCGAACCGACTCTTCACGACACTGACCAGGGCCACTATCAGCGGCATCACGATCGGTGCCGATCGGCGCCAGCAGAGCGCCGCCGCCAAGAACCAGCTGGCAGCCAGCTGCCCAGCGACCGGAACGTCATGGACCAGCAGCACCTCGGCGGTCACCAGTAGGGCGGCGGCCAGCGGGAGGATGACGTCCGTCCGCGCCACGCGCCCGGCGCCCACGAGCCGCCCGGCTCCGCGCAGCTCGCCGGCCGGCTCCCGCCCGCGCAGCACGCGCTCCGAGACCGTTTGCGCCGGATTCGCATTCGGCCGCCGCCATCGCGTGGATGACCATCGCCGAAACGCTGTGGGCCAACAGGTCCGGCACCTCCGCCGACAGCTGATCCCGCACGGCCGCGGAGGCCCGCTCCGCGGCGGTGACCCGGGTCTGCTGCTCGCGCTCGGCCTGCATCCCGGCCCGGCGACTCTCGGCGAGTCCCTGGTTCAGAGCCACGCCGAGCCCCCATGCTCCGGCGGTGACCACCACCCCGAAGACCACGTTGCCGCCGATGCCGGCGAACGATGTCAGGGCGACGCCCACGATCACTGCGGAGAGGACCGATGCACCGAGGCCGGCCGGCCTGCGACCACCGAACAGACCGGCCTGGAAGCAGGCCGCGGCGAGCAGGATCACCCAGGCACCCAGCTCGATCGCATCGATCCCTACCGCGGCCGCGCCGGCATAGCCGACGGCGACCAGGACAGGGACGGCGAGCGGGACGCTGCGGGCCAGCAGCAATGGCGCACAGACGAGGAGGTACGCCCCGACATCCGGCCCGGTCAGGGGATAGCCGGAGGCGAGGATCTCCCCGGTCCCGAGCACGGCCAAGGCGCCTGGGAGGGCCAGGTCACGACCTCTCGGCAGGGCATCCACCTGTTCACGTTAACCCCGGCGCAACGGCCCCGGCGTCCACCCCAGGGTGGACGCCGAATCGACCCTCCACCGGACGACCCGCGCCGATCGTCGCGCCCACGATGAACCGTTCCACGTCCGCCAATCCACCGTCCGCATGCACTCCGGAGGCCGTCATGACCCCTCGCACCGTTCGCGCCATCCGACTCTCGACGGCGGCCGCCGCCGTCGCGGCCGTCCTGGTCGCCCCACTGCTCGCCCTGGCCTACTTCGCCATTCCGGGCGGGTCGAAGTACGCGGCCGGGGTCGACTGGTGGGCGGGCCCCGCTCGCACGCTGTTCGACCCACTCCTGACCTGGGCCTCGGCTGAGCGGGTCTACGCCTCCGGCGTTCAGATCTTCGCGCTGATCTTCGTCGTCAGCTTCGTCGGGGCACTCACGGTCTGGTCGTCCCGGCGGCCGGTTCGAGGACTGGAACGCTTGGGGTGGCGGATCACCCTGACCGGGTACACGCTGTCGGTCCTCGGCGCCATCGTCATCGGCCCGGCATTGATCCCCGATCCCGGCGGCAACGGCTCCGTCGTCGACATCGCCTACCTGACCATGCTGCTCCCCGGAATGCTGATCAGCTCAGCCGGCGCCACGGTGCTCGGGATTGCGCTGCTCCGGGCCAAGTTCGTGCCCAGAGCCGCGGCATGGTGCCTGAGCTTCGCGCTGCCATCGGTGATCGTGCTGCCGACCGTGCTCGGGCACAACAGCCTGGGAGACGCGATCAATGTCGTGGCCTGGGGCCTGGCCTGCCGATCACTGGAAATCAAGGCGGCGGACGGGATCCTCGCGACGGATGATCGCACGCAGGTCGCATGACCGACGGGCCAGTGGGCGAAGCAACGCCACCCGTTGCCAGAGGCCGTTCCGCCTTGACCAGACGGGCAGCATCCATACCAGGTATCTCTGATGCCACGAGGAGCGGGGAGGCCTCCGCCCCTCGTGGAGTGCCCCGGACCCCCGGGTGCCAGTCACCAAGGACACCGGCACAGCTCGCGGCCCCAGGGTTCGTGAGCCGTGCGGATCGGTGGAACTCCTGGGGGTCACTCGAATAGAGAACTCCCACGCCCGCGGGGCGGGCAGTCACGCCTGCTGCGGCGTGCGGAGTGGCTCGCCGTCGAGGCTGGCTGCCAGGGTCGCCGGTGATGCGGTGCGGCGTGGCCAGGTCCAGGCGGAGCGCAGGATGAAGGCCAGGAGCAGCACCTCGAGTCCGATCGAGAGGCCGTAGAAGTAGGAGTAGGTCCAGGACTCCCCGTCCGCGTTGTAGATCGAGAAGGGGATGTAGAGCGTTGCTACGACGAGGTTGATAGTGCGGTTGACACGGGCGGGCAGTGTCGTGGAGAGCAGGATCATGAGGATAGGGATGGCCAAGAACGTGAGCGAAATGGCGACAAAGGTTGGGCCGGTTTCGAACTCGTGGACGACGCCGGCCCAGATGTCGTCGACGAAGCCGGGCTTGTACAGGGCGAGGTGGTCGACGTAGATGTAGAGAAACATGAAGCTGGTCCAAGCTGCTGCGAGCTTGGCCTGCACGGGCATGCGCAGATCTTCCAGTGTGCTCTGGGAAGGCGGATTCTCTGGCGCGGTGTGGGATTGAGGCGTTCTCATCACGATGTTCCTTGGCTTGATCGGGTGGGTGCTTCCACCTTCAGCGATGCCGGCGGCGGGCACATCAGCCCCGGAGCCTGATCCGACCTGGCCGTTGGCACAGCCGAGCTCTTGTACTTTCGGCGGATACGCCCAACACGAGGGCTGCCTATGCTGCTGCGCCGCGCCCGCCGCTGCTGCTCGCGGCGCTCGCGGTCCTCGGCCCCCTGCCGTGGCGACGCACGCACCCGCTCGTCGCGCTTGTGGTCTCCTTCGGCACGTTGACGATCGTCGACATCAAATCACTGAGCGCAACGTCCCATCGGCCGTGGGAATCGAAGTCCTCGCCGAGACCGGTGGTCTTCTGTCCGACGTCCATCACCAGGAGCGCGCCGTCCGGTGACTGAGGAACGTGTCGATGCCGTGCTTCTGCATGCTGCGCAGGTCCAGATCGCCGAGTACCTGGCACGTGGAGATCCACGTCATGCTCGATCGCGCGATACAACGTTGGAGTCGAGGTCCTGGACCGGTCTCAACCACGGCCTCGAGGGTCCAGTCGCAGTCAGAGTGCGCTGACGACGTCGGTCTGCCTGAAGTCCTGGCCTTTGAACAGCAGCGGAGCCGCGGTCACCTTCGCAAGCGCGTAGGCGAAGCAGTCGCCGAAGTTGAGCCCGGCTGGATGCCGGCCCTTGCCGAACCGGCGCCACGCGGCGAGCGCAGCGTGCGCCTGATCGACATCGACAGGGGCGATATCGACGCCGAGTCGGTCGAGAAGAATGTGAAGATCGTTGGCCGCCTCGGGACCTTGTCGAGTCTCGACGACAATTCCGACCTCCACCCGGTTTGCCGCGCTGATCACAAGGCCGCCGACCTCAGCGAGCATCACCGACAACAACGCCTCGGCGTCGGGCTCGCCGAAGACCACCGCGGCGACGGCCGAGGTGTCGAGCACCGTGGTCACGCCGGCAGACCGTGGTCGTCGTACCCAAGGATCTCGTCGGGGCCGCGTTCGTCGAGGGCGGCCCGGGCCCGGCCACGCAGGATCAACGCCCGCAGCTCATCGGCAGCCGGTTGCGCCTCCCGCCGGGCGCGCACTCTGGCCAGACGCTCCTCGATGGCCCGGCGTGCCGCCAGGGTGATGCTCTCCCCGGTCGCGGCCGCCAGTTCCCGCGCCAGTCGATCGGTCTCCTCATCCTTGATGTTCAGCGCCACTCATCCACCATATCAGGAAGATTTCCACTCCGCAGTAAAGATTAGGCGGGGGCGACCGGTCGACGACCTCCGCAACGCCGCCTCGGACAGAACCCTCATCGCAAGCCGCCGTCCCCACCGAGGAGACACCGGAGACGACCAGAGCTCTGCTCCGCCGTCATCGACGGAGTCACCGTCGAGAGCCGCACCACGATCAAACCGACCTTCCGCGTGCCCCTACCCAGCGAAAACGGCACACCCCGCGAGCCCCAAGAAGCGGTTCACGAAATGTGCCGATCGGTGGAGCTGAGGGGACTCGAACCCCTGACCCCCTCCATGCCATGGAGGTGCGCTACCAGCTGCGCTACAGCCCCGTACCACTCTCATCGAGGGCTCGGTGAGTCTAGCGCGTCCACCTGCCCGCGCTCCAATTCGAACCGCCGGGTCAGGGCGCGAGGTTGAAGGCCGACAGCTGCCACCCCGAACGGCGCTTCAGCACCGCCCAGCGTGCGTTGCCGAACACCTCGACGGCCCGGTAGCGGGCCACGTCGCCGGGGCTGCCGTCGAGCAGCCCGAGCAGGCGCATCATCGCCCCGCGCATGGACGCGCCGTGCCCGACGACCACGAGGGTGTCGGTGTCCCCGGCCGCCTCCGCGTGCCGCGCGATCGCCGCCTCGGCGCGCCGCCAGCACGCGTCCAGCGTCTCGCCGCCGCCGATGGCCACGTCCTCCCCCGCCGTCCAGCGGGCGAACTGCTCGGGGAAGCGCTCGGCGATCTCGTGCCGCAGCAACCCCTCCCAGGCCCCCCCGGAGCGTTCACGCAACTCGGGGTCGCTCTTCACCGACACCCCCAGAGCCTCGGCGAGCGGTGCCGCGGTCTGGACGGCCCGGGCCAGGTCGGAGGAGGCGATCCGGACGGCGCCGCGCGCCGCGTCGTCCGCGAGCCAGGCGCCCAACGCCCCGGCGGCCGCACGGGCCTGGGCGTGACCGGTCTCGTCCAGCGCGATGTCGATGTGCCCCTGGAACCGGCCCTCGGCATTGGACGGCGTCCGTCCGTGGCGCAACAGCACCAAGCGGGCGGCGGTCACCTGCGAACCCCGATCACTGCGTGGCGCCCCGCGACGAGGTCGGCAGCTCCAACGGCGGACAGTCGCGCCAGAGCCGCTCCAGCGAGTAGTACTCGCGCTCCTCGGTGTGCTGGACGTGCACCACGAGCTCGCCGAAGTCGAGCAGCACCCAGCGCCCCTCACGCTCCCCCTCGCGGCGCAAGGGCTTGGCGCCCACAGCGTTCAGCCGCTCCTCGATCGCCTCGACGATCGCCCGGACCTGCCGGTCGTTGGGCGCCGAGGCGAGCAGGAATACGTCGGTGATGATGAGTTGATCGCTCACGTCCAGAGCGACGATGTCCATGGCGAGCTTGTCGCCGGCGGCCAGCGCGGCGGCCTCGGCCAGCTCGCGCGCACGGTCGGATGCGGTCACGGAAGCGGGAGCCCTTCTGAGTCGTCTCTCACGAGCCGTACAGCCCGTACTTGCCGATGTACTGCACCACGCCGTCCGGAACCAGGTACCAGACCGGCTCATGGCGCCGGACCCGTTCCCGGCAGTCCGTGGAGGAGATCGCCATGGCGGGCACCTCCATCAACGAGATCCGGTCGGCGGGCAGACCCTCGCCCGCCAGTTCGTGCCCCGGCCGGGTCACCCCGATGAAGCGGGCGAGCTGGAACAGCTCCGGGCTGTCCTTCCAGGACAGGATCTTGGCCAGCGCGTCCGCCCCGGTGATGAAGAACAGGTCGGCATCGCGGCGCTGGGCATGCAGGTCTCGCAGGGTGTCGATGGTGTAGGTCGAACCGGACCGGTCGATGTCGACGCGACTGACCGTGAACGAGGGGTTCGACGCGGTCGCGATCACCGTCATCAGGTAGCGATGCTCGGCCGGGGTGACCTCGCGGGCCCCCTTCTGCCAGGGCCGTCCGGTGGGCACGAACACCACCTCGTCGAGCTCGTGCTCGGCCGCCGCCTCACTGGCCGCGACCAGGTGCCCGTGGTGGATCGGGTCGAACGTGCCGCCCATCACCCCGAGCCGCCAACGGCCGGTCACGGGTCAGTGGCCGCCTGCGTCGTGACCGCCACCGTCGCCGTGCGGGACGAAGGCCGCCGGGTCGTGACGGTTCGACATGCCCCGGAAGGCGAAGGTGATTGCGAGCAGCAGCGCGAAGACGATCAGGGTGATGATCCCGAACCAGATCGGCGCCATCGGCAGCTCATTGTGGACCGCCTCGGTCCCGGCCATCAGGCTCATCCGTGCACACTCCTCGCAGAAGGTCCTCGACTCACCGCGTCGGCGGGGGACGGCTAGTCTTTCCCGCACGATGCAGGGTCAGTCTGGCATGTCGCGTTCTCGGCTGCGACGAGGGTCAGGGAGCGAGGTCTCGTGGCGCCGTCCCTGAGCGTCGTCGTCCCCATGTACGACGAGGAGGCCGTGCTGCCGCTGTTCGCGCAGCGGCTGCGCCCCGTACTGGACGCCATGGTCACCGGCGGCGCGGTCACCGACTACGAGGTGCTGGCCGTGGACGACGGCAGCCGCGACGCCACCCCGGTGCTGCTGGCCGCTCAACGACGCGCCTGGCCGCAGCTGCGGGTCGTGCGGCTGCGGGTGAACGCCGGGCACCAGGCGGCGCTCTCGGCAGGTCTGGACCGGGCCCGCGGCGACTGGGTCGCCACCCTGGACGCCGACCTGCAGGACCCCCCCGAGGTACTGCCCCAGATGCTCCAGCGCGCCGTCGCGGACGACCTGGACGTCGTCGTCGGGGTCCGCACCGACCGCAGCGCCGACTCGGCGTTCAAGCGGCTGACCGCTCGCGCCTACTACCGGCTGATGCGCCGCCTGGTCGGGGGGCACATCGCCGCTGACGCCGGGGACTTCCGGCTGATCAGCCGGGCCACCGTGGCCGCGGTCACCAGCCTGCCGGAGCACAACCGCGTGCTGCGCCTGGTCATCCCGGCCCTCGGCTTCCCCTCGGGTCAGGTGCCGTACCGGCGCGAGCCCCGCGCTGCCGGGAGCACCCACTACCCGCTGTCCAGGATGATCCGGCTGAGCATCGACTCGCTGACCGGGTTCTCCATCGCGCCCCTGCGCCTGGCCACCTGGTTCGGGCTCGGTGGCGCGACGGTCACCGCGGCGCTGTTCGCCTACGCGTTGATCGCCTATCTCAGCGGGCAGACCGTGCCGGGCTGGACCTCGACCTTCGTGGCGGTCGCCGGGGTGGGCGCGGTCCAGCTGCTCAGCCTCGGGGTGCTCGGCGAGTACGTGGGTCGCCTCTACACCCAGATGCAGGGCCGGCCCGCCTACTTCGTCGCCCACGACAGCCTGGACGACGACCCGCCCCCTCCGGCCGTCTGACCGGGTCGAGGGACTCAGGCGAGGCGTCGGGCCCGCACCACCACCGAGACCCCGGGCAGGTTCCCGAGCGGCAGCCGCCGCTCCAGGGCGACCACCTCGCCGAGGACGCGGTTCAGCCACCGCGGCGGGTCGCTCAGATCGCTGCCGCTGATGAACCGCCGACGCAGGGCCACCAGCGGGCGCATCAGCACCATCCAGGACGTCATGTCCTCGATGACGAACCCGGCACCGGTCAGCAGGTCGGTCAACTCCTCGACGCTGTAGCGGCGCTTGTGGCCGACCGCCTCATCGTGCGCGGACCAGAGCCTCATGTCCACCGGCACGGCGACCAGGAAGGACCCCCCGACACGCAGGGCCTCGAACGCCGAGCGCGCCGCCGCCTTGTCGTCCTCCAGGTGCTCCAGCACGTCATAGGCGACCACCAGGTCGAGGCTCCCGTCGGCGACCGGCAGGGCCGTGGCGTCGCCGCGCAACACCGGGACGCCCCGCTCCGCGCACACATCGACGCCCTCCGCGCCGTATTCGAGCGCCACCGCCCGCCACCCGTTGTCGATCAGGACGCGGGTGTTGCCACCGCCCGCCGCACCGACGTCGAGGGCGATCCCGCCGCCGAGCCCGCGCTGTGCCCGAAGCAGCAGTCGCCGCCGCTCGGAATACCACCAGTGCCTGTCCTCCACCGCGGCGAGCTTGCGAACCTCGTGACCCTCCATGGCCGCGCGTCCCGCCCGTCAGGGCCGGGTGTGCCCGTCGCCGACGACGACCCACTTGGTGCTGGTCAGCTCGCCCAGCCCCATCGGACCGCGGGCGTGCAGCTTCTGGGTGGAGATGCCGATCTCGGCGCCCAGGCCGAACTCGCCGCCGTCGGTGAACGCGGTCGAGGCGTTCACCACCACCACCGCCGAGTCGACCTCGGCGACGAACCGGTCGGCCGCCCTCAGATCGGTCGTCACGATCGCGTCGGTGTGCCCTGAGGACCAGCGCCTGATGTGGTCCAGCGCACCGTCCAGGGAGTCGACGACGGCCACGGCCAGGTCGAGGTCGAGGTACTCCCTGCCCCAGTCGTCGTCCGAGGCGGGCAGCACCTGCCCGGCGTCCACGCCCACCAGGTCGGCCTGGACGGCGCTGCGACCGTCCACGTGCAACCGGACCCCGCTCTCGGCCAGCGCCGGCAGCACCTGGGGCAGGAACCAGCGCGCCACGTCCTGATGGACCAGCAGCGTCTCGGCCGCATTGCAGACCGAGGTGCGCCGGGTCTTCGCGTTGAGCACGATGGCCAGGGCCTGGTCGAGATCGGCGGCCGAGTCGACGTACACGTGGCAGTTGCCGGTTCCGGTCTCGATCACCGGGACCGTCGAGTTCTGCACGACGTCCTGGATCAGCCCGGCCCCGCCGCGAGGTACGAGCAGGTCGACCAGACCGCGGGCCTGCATCAGATGGCGTGCACCCTCGCGGCCGTAGGCGTCGATGCGTGCTCACGCAGTCGGCCGGCAGCCCCGCCGACGCGATCGCCTCGCGGATCACCCCGACCAGTGCGTCGTTGGTCTGGGCGGCCGCCGACCCGCCGCGCAGCACGGCGGCGTTGCCGCTCTTCAACGCGAGCACGGCGGCGTCCACGGTGACGTTGGGGCGGGCCTCGTAGATCATCCCGACCACGCCCATCGGCACCCGGATCTGCCGCAGCCGCAGACCGTTCGGCAGCGTCGAGCCACGGACCAGTTCCCCCACCGGGTCGGGCAGCGAGGCGACGTGCCGGACGGCGTCCGCGATCGCCTCGAGCCGTTCGGGGTCCAACCGCAACCGGTCGATCAGGCCCTCGTTGAGCCCCGCGGAGCGACCGTGGTCGATGTCGGCGGCGTTGGCCGCCAGAATCGTCTCCGAGTTCGCCACGAGGGCCTCGGCGATGGCTTCGAGGGCGGCGTCCTTGGTGCTGCGCGGGGCGGTCGCCAGCACCCTCGCGGCCTCGACCGCCCGGGCGCAGATCCGTCGGACGCCCTCGCGCACCCCGTCGGCTGGCGACCCGTCGTCGCCGTCGCGCTGATCTGCGTCGTGGTCGTTGTCGAGCTGGGACTGTGCCACCGTCATGGGGTCAAGCCTAGGTCAGGGCGCGGCCTGCTCGGGCGCCGCTCAGGCGTCCGCGTCGTCCATGGGTCGGATCTCGCCCAGTTCGCCGACCTGAGTGCGAGGGGGTTCGTCCCGGCGACGGCGGGCGGTGTCCCGATCGACCACCTCGAGGCCCACGACCTTCCACGGGGGAAGGTCGGCCTCCTGCCGGTGCTCGCGCCACAGCTGCAGGGCCGAGGCGACCGCCCCCTCGATGTCGACCGATTCGTCCCAGTAACGCACCTCGGCCCGTGAGCTGGCGTAGGCCGCCGAGACCAGGAACGGCTCCAGTTCGCTGAGTCGTTCGAGCCCGGCCCTGACCGAGTCCGGGCTGCGCCGGGAACCACTCACGGTGATCGTGACGAACCAGAGCGCCGGCTCGTCACTGCGGTGCGCGGGACGACGCTGACGCTCCGGGTTGAGGGGAATACCACGCAACGGGGTCAGCGTCGCGAGCGGTTGGTCCTCGCCCTTGGTCACCTACCCAGTCCATCAGGTGACCGGTCGATCCGCACGCGCAATCGCCATTCTGACGGCGATCGCCGCCACCGTCGTCGCGTCAGGACGGTGTCCGAGCCCCCTGGCGCAGCACCACCAGGGCGTCGCGGTGAACGACCTCCCGCTCGTACCCGGCGCCCAGTTCGCGGGCCAGGTCCCGGGTGGAGCGCCCGAGCAGGGCCGGCATCTCCTCGGCGTCGAAGCTGACCAGCCCCCGGGCCACGACCCGTCCCGACGGATCGGCCAGGTCGACCGGGTCCCCCGCCTGGAACGTGCCCTCCACCCGGATCACCCCGGCCGGCAGCAGCGACATCCGGCGTCCGACCACGGCCGCCACCGCGCCGTCGTCCAGGATGAGCCGGCCGGAGGATCGGGCGGCGTGCTCCAGCCACAGCAGCCGCCGGTTGGTGCGCCGCGCACCCGCTTCGAACCAGGTGCCGACGTCGTGCCCGTCGAGGCCGGGCCCGACCAGTTCGGCGCTGGTCAGCAGGACCGGGATGCCCCCCGAGGTCGCGATCTCGGCCGCCTCCACCTTGGAGACCATGCCTCCCAGGCCCACTCCGGCCGCGCCGGTCCTGCCGATGGCCACGCCGTCCAGGTCGTGCTGCCCGGTGACCAACGACAGCCGCCGGGCGCCGGGGCGCGACGGGGGCGCCGTGTGCAGCCCGTCCACGTCGGACAACAGCACCAGCGCATCGGCGTGCACGACGTGGGCCACCAGCGCCGCGAGCCGGTCGTTGTCACCGAACCGGATCTCATGCGTCGCCACCGTGTCGTTCTCGTTGACCACAGGGACGACGCCCATCGCCATCAGTCTGTCCAATGTCCGCCGGGCGTTCGCGTAGTGGCTGCGCCGCACCATGTCGTCTGCGGTGAGCAGCACCTGTCCCACCCGCAGGCCGCGGTCGCGGAACGCCTCGGTGTAGTGGGCGGCGAGCAGGATCTGTCCGACGCTGGCCGCGGCCTGCTGGGTCGCCAGGTCACGTGGACGTCGCGCCAGCCCGAGCGGGGACAGCCCGGCGGCGATGGCGCCCGAGGAGACCAGCACGACCTCGCTGCCGGCCGAGCGGCGTCGGGAGAGCACGTCGACGAGCGCGTCCAGACGCCCCGGGTCCAACCCGCCCTCGCGCGTGGTCAAGGACGACGAGCCGACCTTGACCACGATCCGCCTGGCCTGCTGGATGACGGCGGCAC
Source organism: uncultured Actinomycetota bacterium (assembly GCA_963750395.1). GTDB lineage: Bacteria > Actinomycetota > Actinomycetes > Actinomycetales > Kineosporiaceae > JADJPO01. The sequence continues at coordinate 207,776 of CAVVQM010000010.1, forward strand.
CCGGCCCCTGACCGGCGCTCACGGGACGTCGGCGGATCGGTCGGCAGCGTCCTCGACGGCGCCGGCGTCGTCGGAGGGATCCGTCCAGACGCCCGCCGCCCGCTCGTCGGACAGCTCGCCGCGGGCATCGGTGCGGGCCTGCCGACGCGCGGCGTACGCCTCGCGCTTCTCCTGGCGGCTGGCGCGTCCGCCCTCCTCGAGCCGGGCATCGGTGCCGCGTGGGCCGGAGGCACCGCCGGGACCGCTGACCAGCGTCGGCTCCCAGTCGAAGATCACACCGTCGTCGTCGCCGACGACCACCTCGCTGCCCGCGACGGCGCCGGCCTCGAACAGGGCGTCCTCGATCCCGAGCCGGTCCAACCGCTCGGCCAGGTAGCCGACCGCCTCGTCATTGCTGAAGTCGGTCTGCCGGACCCACCGCTCGGGCTTGTCACCGCGCACCCGGAAGCGCACGTCCTCCGGGCCCGGGCCCGTCCGTTCGACGGCCACGGTGAAGCCGATCTCGTCCACGGCGCGGGGCCGCAGCACGACCGGTGCCGGGGCCGGCGGCGGCGCCAGCTCGCGGGCCCGGCGCACCAGGTCGGCCATGGCGAACGTCAGGTCCCGCAGCCCCTCGTGGCTCACCGAGGAGGCCAGGAGCACCCGGTGACCACGCTCGATCAGGTCCGGCAGGACCAGCTCGGCCAGCTCCCGGGCCTCGGGCACGTCGATCTTGTGCAGCACGACCAGACTGGGCCGCGCGGTCAACGGGGTGGTGCCCGGCTCGACCTCGTAGTCCGCGAGCTCGGCGAGGATGACGTCGAGGTCGCTCAACGGGTCGCGGCCGCCCTCGAGGGTGGCGCAGTCGAGCACGTGGACGAGCAGCGAGCAGCGCTCGACGTGGCGCAGGAACTCCAGGCCCAACCCGCGCCCGGCGCTGGCCCCCTCGATGAGTCCGGGGACGTCGGCGACGGTGAACCGGAACCCGTCGGCGTCCACGACCCCGAGGTTGGGCACCAGGGTCGTGAAGGGATAGTCGGCGATCTTGGGTCGCGCGGCCGACAGCGCGGCGACCAGGCTGGACTTGCCCGCGCTCGGGTAGCCGACCAGCCCGACGTCGGCGACGGTCTTGAGCTCGAGCACCAGGTCGCGACGCTGGCCCGGCTCGCCGAGAAGGGCGAAACCGGGTGCCTTGCGCCGCTGCGAGGCCAGGGCCGCGTTGCCGAGCCCGCCCCGCCCGCCCGCGGCCGCCACGTACCGGGCACCCACGCCGAGCAGGTCGGCCAGCACCTCGCCGTCGGCGGATCGGACCACCGTGCCGTTGGGGACGTGCAGCACCAGGTCACGCCCGGAGGCGCCGTTGCGGTTGCTGCCCTGACCCGGCCGGCCCGAGGTGGCCCGCTGGTGCGGTGCGTGGTGATAGTCGAGCAGCGTGGTGGTCTGCCCGTCGACGACCAGCAGGACGTCTCCGCCGCGCCCGCCGTTGCCGCCGTCCGGACCGCCCAGCGGTTTGAACTTCTCGCGGTGCACCGACGCGCACCCGTGGCCGCCGTCGCCCGCGGTCGCGTGCAGGACAACCCGGTCAACGAACGTCGTCATCGTGAGCACTTCTCTCGAACAGGGCTGAAGGGCGGACCGGACGGACCGGTACGCCCTCCAGGCGGGGTGGGGGTCGCCCCCCGGTGGGGACCGGCCTACTCGGCCGGCACCACGTTGATCACGCGCCGACCACGCCGGACGCCGAACTCGACGGCACCCCCGGCGGTGGCGAACAGCGTGTCGTCGTTGCCGCGGCCGACGTTGTCGCCGGGGTGGAAGTGGGTGCCGCGCTGGCGGACCAGGATCTCGCCGGCGTTGACCAGCTGACCGCCGAAACGCTTGACGCCGAGACGCTGAGCGTTGGAGTCGCGCCCGTTGCGGGAGGAGCTGGCGCCCTTCTTGTGTGCCATGACGGTGTCCCTGTTCTTGTGGTGACGTCCGGTGGGTGAAATCCGGTTGCTGAAATCCGTTTGGTGAAGTCCGGTTCGTGCGGCCCGGGCCGGATCAGGCGATGCCGGTGACCTTGATCCGGGTCAACTGGCTGCGGTAGCCCTGCCGACGGCGGTAGCCGGTCTTGTTCTTGAACTTCATGATGGTGATCTTGGGGCCTTTGGTCGCCTCGACGATCTCGGCGGTGACCTTGACCTTTGCCAGCTTCGAGGCGTCGCTGGTCACGGTGGTCCCGTCGACCAGCAGCACCGGGGTGAGCTCGACGGTGGCGCCGGGCTCACCGCCAAGACGGTCCACGGTGAGCACGTCACCGACGGCCACCTTCTCCTGCCGACCACCGGCGCGAACGATCGCGTACACCTCAGACTCACTCTCTGCTGACACAGCGGGAAGATCAATCGGCCGGAGCACCCTGCGCCACGGACAGTCGACGGACCGAGTGGCGGCCATGCGTCACCGCACGCCACTCGGAGGCCCTGGTCAGGGTACGGATCGGGCGGTCGCAAGGTCAAACCGAGCCTCAGCCGGCTATGGCGTCGTGCGCCGTCCCGGGCTCGGCACCACCCTCGTCCGTCGCGGACTTCGTGGACTGGGCGGCGGCACCCCCGGCGGAGCCGCCCGAGCCGCCGGAGGCGCCGGAGCGGCCCGAGGACCTGCCACCGCGTCGTCCCCCCGCGCGCGCGGGGGCGTTCTCCTGCTGGCGCTTCTCGACCGGCTGGTCGCGCACGATCAGGCCACGACCGCCGCAGTGCTCGCAGCTCTCGCTGAAGACCTCGAGCAGGCCCTGACCGACCCGCTTGCGGGTCATCTGCACCAGACCCAGCGAGGTCACCTCGGCGACCTGGTGCTTGGTCCGGTCGCGGCCCAGGCACTCCAGCAACCGCCGCAGCACCAGGTCCCGGTTGGACTCCAGCACCATGTCGATGAAGTCGACGACGATGATCCCGCCGATGTCGCGCAGCCGGAGCTGCCGGACGAGCTCCTCGGCGGCCTCGAGGTTGTTCTTGGTGACGGTCTCCTCGAGGTTGCCACCCGCACCGGTGAACTTGCCGGTGTTGACGTCGACCACGGTCATCGCCTCGGTGCGGTCGATCACCAACGAACCGCCCGAGGGCAGCCACACCTTGCGGTCCATCGCCTTCGCGAGCTGCTCGTCGACCCGATGAGCCGCGAACACGTCGCCGCGGACCGTGCCGTCGACCTCCTCGTCGGCGTTCCAGCGGGTGAGCCGGTCGACCAGGTCGGGGGCGACATGGCCGATGTAGGCGTGCAGCGTCTCCCACACCTCGTCACCGGCCACCAGCAGGCTGGAGAAGTCCTCGTTGAAGATGTCGCGGACCACCCGGATCGCCAGGTCCGGCTCGCCGTAGAGCAGGGCCGGCGCATTGACCGCGCGGGACTTGGCCGAGATGTCGTCCCACTGCGCGGACAGCCGGCTGACGTCGCGGCCCAGTTCCTCCTCGGAGGCTCCTTCGGCGGCCGTTCGCACGATCACGCCCGACTTGTCCGGGACGACGTCGCGCAGGATGCGCTTGAGCCGGGAGCGCTCGGTGTCCGGGAGCTTGCGGGAGATACCGGTCATCGAGCCGTCCGGGACGTAGACCAGGTACCGCCCGGGAAGGGAGATCTGGCTGGTCAACCGGGCACCCTTGTGCCCGATCGGGTCCTTGGTGACCTGGACGAGGACCGATTCGCCGGGAGAGAGGGCGTTCTCGATGCGCTTGGCCTGCCCCTCGAGACCCGCGGCGTCCCAGTTGACCTCGCCCGCATACAGGACCGCGTTGCGTCCCTTGCCGATGTCGACGAAGGCCGCCTCCATGCTGGGCAGCACGTTCTGCACCCGGCCCAGGTAGACGTTGCCGACCATCGAGGTCTGGGTGCGCCGGGCCACGTAGTGCTCGACCAGCACGCCGTCCTCGAGGACCGCGATCTGGGTGCGTCCGTCGTTCTCCCGCACCACCATCACCCGGTCGACGCTCTCGCGGCGTGCCAGGAACTCGGCCTCGGTGATCACCGGACGCCGTCGTCCCGCCTCGCGTCCCTCGCGGCGACGCTGCTTCTTGGCCTCGAGTCGGGTCGAACCCCGGACGCCGGACACGTCGTTCGAACGCGGCGAGCGAACCTTGGTGACCGTGTTCGGCGGGTCGTCCTCGTTCTGCCCGTCCCCGCCGGACGATCCGCGACGACGGCGGCGCCGACGGCGACGGCTGCTGCCGCCGCTGTCGCCCTCCTCGCCGTCCTCGTCCTGACCGCTGCTCTCGTCCTCGCCGTCCACGGACTCGGCGTCCTCCGCGAGCGCGCCGTCCTCGTCCGGACCGGTGCTCTCGGTCTCGGCGTCCTCGTCGCGCTTCGGGCGCCGTCCCCGGCCTCCCCGACGACGACGCTTGCGGGGGCTTCGGTCGTCCTCGTCCTCGGCCTCCGGACCGGCATCCCCGGCCTCTGCCTGGTCGGGCTCGGCCTGGTCCTGCACATCCTCGGGTCGGGCCGCGTCGGAGTCCTGCTCGTCCTGGGTCCGCGCCGGGCCCTGGGCCGCCGTGGCGCGCCGGCGCCGGGGCGCCGCGGTCATCGCCGGAGGCTGGAAGAGCGGCATGGCTGCGATCGCCGCCGCGGCCTCGACCGACTCAGGCGACTCATCGGACTCGGCTGATTCGGCTGACTCGTCCGGTTCCTCGACGGCGGGGCCGGTGGGCGAGTCCGGCACCTCAGAGACCTGGGTGATCTCTGATGTCGGAGCCGTCTGCGAGCCCGGGGCGGTACTCAGCGAACCCTGGGTCGACTCGGTGTCCGGGACGGCCTCGGGCGGGGCGGCCGCGGCCTTCTTCCGCGAGACGCGCTTGCGGGGCGGTGACTTCTTCGCCACCTTCGCGGCCGGCTTCTCGGCGTCCTCGTCGGTCGCGGGCTCGGCCTGGCCATCTGACTGGTCCGGGGGCACCTGCGTCGATCCGACGGCCTGCTCCGGGGGCTCCTCCGTCACGGGGGCCGGTGGCCCCGCCGGACGGGACGCCGCGCGGCGGCGGGTCCTGGCCGGCTTCGTGGCGGGCGTTTCGGCCTCGGGCGCCAGTTCGGTGTCCGGCGGATCGTTCTGCGGATCCTTCTGCTGGTCGTCCTGCTGGTCGTTCTGCTGGTCGTTCGGGTCGAGCGACACGGGTACTCCCGTCCCGCCCCGGGCACCGGCCACACCCGTGCCTCCACGGTGCCGCTCAGGGCGGTGGTTCGGATTCGTGCCGTCGGGCTCGACGACACGGAAGCCTTCGGTACGCCCGTGACGATCGCGCGGAGATGAGGCGCGGCACGCCGTCAGGCGCCGACGGGGTCCCTGTCGGCGGCCAGTGGATCGGCAACCGTGTCGCCCTGCTGATCGAGCGGCCCCTGCGCCAGCCGCGTCATCCGGATCGGAGACGGCGGCGCCAGGAGGCCTCGCGAGACAAGAGCGGCGAGGACATCGTCGGGTCGAACGACGGGTGTGGTGTGTCGGACGACCAATCGAAGTATCGCACAGTCCCCCGGGGCACCTTGAGCAGCTGAGACCTGCTCGTTGGATGTGTCGTCGATGGCGTCGACCGCCAGTTCGATGATGGCGGCCCGGACGTCGACGGTGCGCTGTCCCGACTTGGTGCGTTTGCTGATCTCGGCGGACTCCAACTCGAGCATGGCCCGGACGGCGTCGCCTGCCTCACCCTGGCTCACTCCGGGCAGCTCGATCCGCCACACCGACGCCTGCAGCTTCTCGGCGAAGTCGGTGGTCGAGGCCTCGACAGCCTCGACCACGTCCAGGCCGGGGGGCAGCGCGGCGTCCAGCGCCCGGGCGAACGCGGCCGGTTCCACCGGACGGGCCAGTCCGATCTCGAGATACTCCGCCTCGCTGCAGGCCCCGGTGGGAGCCGCTCCCGCGTAACTGATCTTGGGATGCGGATTGAAGCCCGCCGAATAGCCCATGGGCGCGTCGATGCGGCGCAGGGCCCGTTCCAGCGCCCGCTGGAAGTCCCGGTGGCTGCTGAACCGCAGACGTCCGCGTTTGGCGTAGCGCAGCCGGAGCCGCTGCACCACCGGCGGAGGGGGCGGCCCGGTCGGGGTTCGCTGCGCGGACATGAGGCCAACCTACGCAGGGCGGGCCAGCACGATGTAGTTGTCCCGATAACGATGGCGCACCGCGTCGAACGGGCCACCACAGGTGATCACCACCAGACGGTGCGGCACATCCTGGCGGAAGAACTGGTCGTCGGTCGCCAGACTCTGCTGGTTGACCTGGCGGGTCGAGGTCACGATGTATCGCTGCCGGTGGGTGTCACCCTGCAGTTCGATCACCGAGCCGGGGGTGACCCCCTTGAGCCGGTACAACGCACCCAGTCCGTACTCCCGCGAGTCGACATGGCCGGCGATGACCAGGCTGCCCACCGAGTCGCCAGCACGCGCACCCCCCACCCAGCGGCCGACCTGCGCCGGGTCCTCGGGAATGATCAGTCCCCCGTCGTCGCCGACGTCCACGGCGAGAACGGCCGTGGGGGTACCGTCCGGCAGCACCATGCGGGTGGGCTCGAAGCTGGCCGTCTCCCCCGGGGCGGGGACGTCGCGCAGGGCCGTCGGCACCGGCGAGGAACCGGGTCCGCTCGCCGTCGGCGGCGGCGCCGGGACGCTCGGGTCCGGCCACACCGTACTGGTGACCACGTCCGCCACCGGCGAGGACGTGATGGCCGAGGAGTCAGGAGTCGAGGAGCCAGGAAGGGTCAGGGCGATACCCGCAGCGGCCCCCACCAGTCCGTACCCAGCCAGCAGGACCAGAGCGGTCTTGCTCCCCGAACTCACCGCGCGTGCCGGTGACCGACCTCGAGCACGGCGCGACGGCCCCGCCGGAGCAGCATCAGGACCGCGAGGGCCGAGGCGGCGATCATCGCCAGGATCGACGCCGGGTCAGATCGACCGGCACCGAGGATCATGTCGGCCGCCTGGCCTCCGTCCCCGGTCGCGACCTTCGTGGGGACCTGCGCAGCGACCGAACCCACCGGAAGCACCTGGAGGATCGCGTCCGCCGACGTGCCCGCGTCACCGATCACGAAGATCCGGGTCAGCGTGCCCACCTCGAACGTGGTCGTGAACATGTCCAGGATCGGTGGGCCGTCGGTCAGGGTCGGCACGACGTCGATGGTGCATTGCTTGCCCCCGTCCAGATCCAGGGTGAGCGACTCGCCGCTGGCGACGTTGCGGAACAGTGGCTCGCCGTCGATGCGGATGTCGGCCGCCGGAGCGGTCGCCACGTGCGAGACGACGACCCGCGTCATCCCGGCACGCACCGGCGAGACGTCGTTGACGAAGACCGTCACCACCGGCTGCCGGGAGGAATCGGCGGTGCGGTGAGCCACGACGTCCGAACTACTGCCGGCCTCGACCCCGAACTTGGCGTTGACCACCGTGTCGGTACCCCGGCGGAAGGTCACCACGTGGTCGCCGGGGGTCAGATGCAGCGGCCCGACGATGGTCTTGGGGGCCGCCGAAGGGGCGACGTTGTTGCCGTCGACGAGGATGTCGACGGTCTCGCCACTCAGCCCGTTCACCACGTAGACGTCACCGGTCGTGGCGGCGACGGCGGGGAGTGCGACGAAGACCGACGCGACGACCGCCGCGGCAGCCAGGACGACGCCGACCAAGCGGCTGGGATTGAGCCGGCCCATGGACCTTCCTCCGAATCGGCGCTGTCGCTCCGGGCCGCCCACCTAACTTCGCGCACCCCGACGACGATTCCGGTCCGCTGGGCCGCGCGACGTCAGGCGTGAACACCCGTCACCGTGCGATGACCACTCTAGGGCGCGACGGCCTGGAAGCGGCGGACCTTTGACCATCTGTCCCGTCATGCCCTGATCAAGACCGTTTCCTGCACAAGCCACAGACGAGTTGTTCACTCTGGGACCGTTATGGTGGAGGATCCGACAGGCCGTCGTGCCGGTGGGAACAGGTGGGGCCAGTGGCACCACATGGGCAGCAGGAGGTTGACCATGACGGAGCGGGACGCCGCCTCCGTGAGTGGGGCGGACACGGCGGGAGATCCGCCGGCCGGCGAGGCGGACGACGCGGCGCCGGCATCCTTGGGTGCCCAGGCATCGGACGACACCGCGCCGATAACGATCCGCCCGGTGCGGGCCCCCATCGCGGGTCTGCGCCAGCGCATGGAGAGCACCGCCGCCCTTCGCCGGTCGCTGGCCGCCAAGGAGGCGGAGGCGCTCGACCTGCGCGCGTCCATCGAGCGACTGCGGCGGGAGTGGAACGACGAACGTGGCGGGTCCTCCGCGGATCGTCCGGTTCCGGCCAGGTCGCCGACCCAGATGGCGATCGACACGCCGAACGAATCCACCTCGCCCGAGCCCGCACCGTCCGAATCAGCACAGCCCCAATCAGCAGAGTCCGAATCAGCACAGCCCGAATCAGCAGAGTCCGAATCAGCAGAGTCCGAATCAGCAGAGCCCGAATCAGCAGAGTCCGAGGCCTTGCTCCACTCGGCGCCCGAACAGACCACGGGGGCGGGCACCCAGCCCACGCCGGACATCCGACCCGCCCTGGACACAGAACCCACCCTGATCACCCGAACCACCCCCGGACAGCGCGAGCCTGCGCGACCGCCGGCGCCCCGCTCCGGCGGCCCATCGGCGGGTGCGGCGACCGCCGGACCGGGAGGGATCGGCGCTGCGACCTTCGGTTCGTCGCGGTCGCCGGAGGATGCCACCGCGCCTACCGAGACCTCGCCCGGCCGCACCGCGACGCCGGACTCCACCGTCGTCCCCGATCGCCAGGACGAGTCCCCGCGGCGGCCTCGTCGATGGGTGTGGCTGTCGCTGGCGCTCCTGCTGGTCGTGCTACTGCTCCTGTTGGTGTCCCGCTGCGGCGAGGCGTCGACCGGGACATCGGCCGGCGGCACGGCCACGGCCGGCGCCTCCGCCACCGGGCAGTCCACGTCCGACGCAGTGCCCGGGGCGGTCGTGGCGGTGCCGAACGGAACCCCGAGCAGCGGTCCCGGGCTCGACGAGCCGGGCACCCACGCGGAGGCCTCGGTGGGCGCCGACCAGACCTCCATCCAGGTCTACGAGTCGGCGATCCTGCCGAACGCCGCCACGGACCCGCTCGTGTTCAGCCCGACGCCGGTCTCGGCCGACCTGAGCCCCACCGTGCAGGACCTGGTGGCCGAACTGGACGGCGGCCCGGTCCAGGGAATCCGCCAGGACGACGGGTCATGGACGGTGCCGGTGCCCGAGGACGGCTACACCCGGGTGGTTCTGGGCTATCGGCTGGCGGACGCCGTCGTGGTCAATCAGCCGGCCAAGGCCGGACGCGCCGCCGCGGTGATCACGCCGTTGACGGCGCAGCTCTCCAGCGCTGCCGGCACGCCCGTCCAGGTGCGCACGGCCGATCCGCAGGTCATCAGGGCGGACTGCCCGTTCGCGCCCCCGGCCGAGTGGTTGTGCGCCGGCCAGTCCGACGGTGCGTGGACGGCGACGCTGCCCGCCTCGTCGAGCAAGCCGGTGGTCTCCCTGCTGCTCAACCTGGCGTCCTGACTCGGCGAGCTGTCACCGACCCGCCCTCAGGTCGGCCGGGCGAGCTGGATCTCGGTACCGAGCTGTGGGCAGACGCCGCAGTCGAAGCACGGTGTCCAGCGGCAGTCCTCGACCTCGACGGCCTGGGGCTCGGTCAGGGAGTCCTGCCAGTCCTCCCACAGCCAGTCCTTGTCCAGCCCCGCGTCCAGGTGATCCCAGGGCAGCACCTCGCTCGCGTCGCGTTCCCGGGTGGTGTACCAGTCGACGTCCACGCCGGCGCCGGTCAACGCCACCTCGGCGGCCGCCATCCAGGCGTCGAAGCTGAAGTGCTCGCTCCAGCCGTCGAACCGGGCGCCGTCGGCCCAGACCTGGCGGATCACCGCGCCCACTCGGCGATCACCACGTGAGAGCAGGCCCTCGACGATGCCGGGCTTGCCGTCGTGATAGCGGAAGCCGATCGAGCGTCCGTACCGGCGGTCGCCGCGGATCGCGTCGCGCAGCCTGGCCAGCCGGGCGTCGGTGGTCTCGTGATCGAGTTGGGCGGCCCACTGGAAGGGCGTGTGCGGCTTGGGCACGAAGCCGCCGATGCTCACGGTGCACCGGATGTCCTTGCGCCCGCTGACCTGGCGCCCGGTCTCGATCACCCGCTTGGCCAGCTCGGCGATCTGCAGGACGTCGTCGTCGGTCTCGGTGGGCAGGCCACACATGAAGTAGAGCTTGACCTGCCGCCAGCCGGCCGAGTAGGCGGCCGTCACCGTGCGCACCAGGTCGTCCTCGGTGACCATCTTGTTGATCACCTTGCGGATCCGTTCGCTGCCCCCCTCGGGTGCGAACGTCAGTCCCGACCGTCGACCGTTGCGGGCGAGTTCCTCGGCCAACTCGATGTTGAAGGCGTCCACCCGCGTGCTCGGCAGCGAGAGCCCGGTGTTGGTGCCCTCGTAGGAGTCGGCCAGCTCCTTGGTCATGTCGGCGATCTCGGAGTGGTCGGCGCTGGACAGACTCAGCAGGCCGACCTCCTCGAAACCCGTTGCGGACAGACCCTTGTCGACCATCGAGCGCACGCCTTCCTTGCTCCGCTCGCGCACCGGTCGGGTGATCATGCCGGCCTGACAGAATCGGCAGCCCCGGGTGCATCCTCGGAAGATCTCGACGCTCATCCGCTCGTGCACGCTCTCGGCCAGTGGCACCAGGGGCTGCTTCGGGTAGGGCCACTCGTCGAGGTCCATGACGGTGTGCTTGCCGACCCGCCAGGGCACCCCGGACCGGTTCGGGATCACGCGGCGGATGCGTCCGTCGGGCAGGTAGTCGACGTCGTAGAACTGCGGTACGTACACCGATCCGGCCTGAGCGAGCCGTTCGAGCAGAGCCGTCCGCCCACCCGGTCCCCCGGCCTGCTTGTGTGCGCGGATGATGTGGGTCACCGCGCCGACCGCCTGCTCGCCGTCCCCGAGGACCGCGGCGTCGATGAACTCCGCGATCGGCTCCGGGTTGAACGAGGCGTGACCCCCGACGATCACCAGGGGGTGCTCATCACGGCGATCGGCCGCGCTCAGGGGGATACCGGCCAGATCGAGCGCCGTGAGCAGGTTCGTGTAGCCGAGTTCGGTCGCCAGGGACACCCCGATCACGTCGAAGGCGGCCAGGGGCCGGTGCCCGTCGACGGTGAAGTGCGGGACGCCGTGCTCACGCATCAGGCGCTCCATGTCCGGCCAGACCGCGTAGGCACGCTCGGCCAGGGCATCGGGACGCTCGTTGATCACCTCGTAGAGGATCATCACGCCCTGGTTGGGCACACCGACCTCGTAGGCGTCGGGGTACATCAACGCCCACCGGACCGTCGCCTCGCCGGCGACCTCCCAGTCCTTGACGGTGCTGTTCAGCTCTCCACCGACGTACTGGATCGGCTTCGAGACCTGGGCGAGCAGGGGCTCCAGCCGGTCGAAGACACTGGGGGCAGACACCGGCCCAGAATAGGGTGAGAACCGGATCGGAGCAGCCTCAGCCCAGTTCGGGGAACCAGAGGGCGATCTCGCGGCCGGCGGACTCGACGCCGTCCGAACCGTGAACGAGGTTCTGCTGCACCCGAGTGCCCCAGTCACGCGCGAGGTCGCCACGGATGGTGCCCGGCTCGGCGACGTTCGGATCCGTGGCACCCATCATGATCCGCCACGCCCCGATCACGCCCTCACCCTCGAGGACGGCGGCCACCACCGGCCCGGAACCCATGAACTCCAGCAACGGCTCGAAGAAGCCCTTGCCGACGTGTTCGGAGTAATGGCGCTCGAGGAAGGCCCGGTCAGGCGTGAGCAGTCTCAGGCCCGCGATCCGGTAGCCACGCGCCTCGACCCGGCGCAGGATCTCTCCGACGCAACCCCGGCGGACGCCGTCCGGTTTGATCAGTGCCAGTGTCTGTTCGCTCACCCGTGCACCCTATCGCCGGCGATCGCCCTCACCCCGCCGCGCTCCGAGCCGCTTCCCGGGGCTCGCCATGGCGCTACCGCCACGCGCCCGTCTGTGGGTGACAAGGGGTCCGAGGTCCCGTGCCGAGGACCAAGGACTCACGTCCGGTCCATGGCGAACGCGAAAGGATTGGATTCGCGCCGACTCACGGAGGGAGTGCGCCATGACACAGACTCCTGGCGAGCAGGCCCGCAGACGCGCCCGCTACCTCACCGGCCTGATGTGGCATGCGGGTGCGTTCCTGATCATCAACGCGTTCTTCTGGGTCCTCGATCTGGGGGTGGGACAGAGCGGGCTGCAGTGGGCCTACTGGATCACCCTGTTCTGGGGATTCGCGTTGGCCTTCCACACGCTGGCCTACATCATCGATGGCCGCCAGGTCGAGGAACGCAAGACCGAGCAGTACCTCACCGACCGGCAACGACCCCGCGCCTGACTCGGCCCGAGCCTCGATGACGCACTCACCGAAGACCCTGACGGCCCTGGCCGGAGTCGGCCTCGGGGCAGGTGCGACGGCGCTGCGGCACCACCGGGACGCCGTCGCGGCGCAGGCCCGCCTGGAGACGGTCGACCGGCGGGTGATCACGACCAGGTACGGGGCGGTGGAGTACGCCGAGCGCGGCAGCGGCGATGCCGTGCTGGTCAGTCACGGCATCTTCCACGGCTGCGACGGCGGTCTGGTCTCGGTCCAGGACATGCTCATCGGCCGACGCGTCATCGTCCCATCGCGGTTCGGCTATCTCGGGTCCAGCCTGCCGGCGGGTGCGACCGTCGCCGACCAGGCTGACGCCTTCGTCGCCGTGCTGGACCACCTGCACCTGCCGGCCGTGGATGTGGTCGCCATCTCGGCGGGGACGAGCGCGGCCGTGCAGTTGGCGCTTCGACACCCCGACCGGGTCCGCCATCTGGTCATCAGCTCGGGGAACCTGCCCCGCAGCAGCACAGCCCAGGCTCCTCCGGACTGGGCGAGGATGTTCTACACCGACGTGGCGATGTGGACGCTGAAGACGTTCGCCCGCCCGATGTTCGCCCGGCTCATGGGCGTGCCACAGGGGTTCCCGCGCACCGCCGAGGACACCCAGGTGATGGTGCGGATGCTGGAGAGCATCTTCCCCATCGGTCCCCGGGCAGCGGGAGCGATGTTCGACGCCTATGTCGCCAACCCCGAGATCACCACCTACCCCTTGGAGACGCTGCAGGTCCCCACCCTGCTCGTGCACGCCGTCGATGACCCCCTGGCCTCCTACCAGGCCGCGGCCGACGCCGCCGCACGGATCCCCGGCGCCGCGCTGGTCAGCCTCGACTCCGGTGGCCATCTGCAACTCGGGCAGACCGAGCGGGTCCGCGCCGAGGTCGCCTCATTCCTGGCCACGCCTACCCCTCATCTAGTCGCCGCCGGCATCGGCCAGGAGGTCTCGCTCCCGTTCGATGCGACCGCCGACCCTGAGGGCCACCACCCATAGGGCCGCGAACGCGGCACCGACGAAGTACATCGCCGGGACCCACAGCCCGGTGGCCAGGACGACGACCTGCAGCAGATGGCCCAGCAGATAACCGATCTGTCGGCGCAGGAGCCCGGCGACCACGAAGCAGGCCAGAGCCAGTCCGCCCATCACCAGCAGCGAGCGACCCATGTCGGCCTCCGGCCCCACCCGGCCGGCCACCAGGGCCCCGAAGAACACCGAAAGCCCCTCCAGGACCAGCATGGTCGCGGCCAGAGTCCGTTTGGGTGAGCGCATCACCGCTGTCTCACCCGGCCTCGGGCTGGGCCCTGACCAGGGTGCGCACCTGGGCCGCCACCGTGATCGACCCGGTGACCAGGACACCGGCACCGGGCCGACCGGGGGACTCGGCCAGGTCGACGGCGCGGTCGAGCGCGTCGTCCAGCCGGTCCACCACGTGGACGCGATCCTCGCCGAAGACCTCGATCGCGAGAGCGCCCAGACTGTCCGGGTCGATCGAGCGCGATGAGGCCGAGGCGGTGATCACGACCTCGTCGAGCACCGGCTCAAGGGCGTCCAGGATCCCCGTCGCATCCTTGTCGTCCAGCACCCCGATCACTCCGACCAGTCGGGAGAACGCGAACGACTCCTCCAGGGCCACGGCCAGCACCTCGGCGCCCGCCGGGTTGTGCGCGGCGTCGACCATGATCGTCGGGCTGCGCCGGACCACTTCCAGGCGTCCGGGCGCGTCCACGGCGGCGAACGCGGTCCGCACCGCCTCGAGATCCAGACGGCCCCCCGGAGCAACGCCACCGAGGAACGCCTCGGCGGCCACCAGCGCGCACAACGCGTTCTGCGCCTGATGGGCACCGTGCAACGGCAGGAACACCCCGTCGTAGTCCCCGCCGAGACCGCGCAGAGTCACCAGCTGACCGCCGATGGCGACCTCGCGTTCCATGACCGCGATCTGCACCCCCTCGCGCACGAGGTGGGCCCCCATCTGGGCGGCCCGATCGGCGATCACCTCGGTGACGACCTCGGCCGGTTGCTCGGCCAGAACGACCACCGCGCCGGCGGAGATGATCCCCGCCTTCTCCGAGGCGATCGCCAGGACCGATTCGCCGAGGAAACGCTGGTGGTCCAACGCGATCGGCATGATCACGGCGACGCGTGCGTCGATGACGTTGGTCGCGTCCCAGGAGCCGCCCATGCCCACCTCGACCACCGCGGCGTCCACGGGCGCGTCCGCGAACGCCGCGTAGGCCATGGCGACGAGCACCTCGAAGAAGGTCATCGTCGGCTCGCCGGCGGTCGCCGAACGGGCATCGACGAGGTCGACGTAGGGCGCGACCTCCTCGTAGACCTCGACGAACCGCTCGGCGCTGATCGGTTCGCCGTCCAGGCTGATCCGTTCGCGGGCCTCGGTCAGGTGGGGACTGGTGAACCGGCCGGTGCGCAGCCCGTGCTCGCGCAGCAGGCGCTCGGTCATCCGCGTGACCGAGGTCTTGCCGTTGGTGCCGGTCACGTGCACCGAGGCGAAGGCGTCCTGGGGGTCGCCGAGCATCTCGGTGACGGCGGCGATCCGGTCCAGCGAGGGCACCAGGTCGTGCTCGGGGGCACGTTGCAGGATCTGCCGGTAGACCTGGTTGAGTCGCTGCGCCGGCGACTCCTCGCTCACGACCGCTCCAGCCGGATCTGGACCTGCAGTCCGCCCGGGAGGTCGGCGACGGCGCCCTCCGGCGTGGGTTCGGCCTCGCTCGCGACGACCTCCTCCGCGAGGGTCTCGGCAGCGATCGTGTCGCGGTGGGCGTCCACGGCCTCCAGCACCGGCGGGTTCGCCGACGTCAGGAGCAGTCTGATCCGGTCACCGACCGCCAGGCCGCCGTCGCGCCGTTCACCCTGAACGGCGCGGATCAGGTCACGCGCCAGCCCTTCACGAGCGGCATCGGCGGTCACCGTGGTGTCCAGGACGACGAACCCCCCGCCGGGCAGCGCACCCACGGCCAGCTGCGTAGCGCCGTCCCCGCCGGTCGCGTCGTCGGCGACCACGGTCTCCAGCGTGAACTCCCCCTCCAGCAGGGGGATCCCGCCGCACACGACCCCGTCGCCGTCCTGATGCCAGTCCCCGCTCTTGCTGGCCCGGATCACCTCCTGCACCGCCCTGCCGAGGCGAGGTCCCGCCGTCCGCGCGTTGACGGTCAGCCGCTGAGTGATCCCGATGTCGTGCGCCGCGGTGTCGTCCAGGCGCACGACGCGCACCTCACGCACGTTGACCTCGTCGGTGAGCAGTGACGTGAACGCCTCCAGCGCAAGGGGTTCTGCGGTCATCACGGTGAGCCTGGGCAGCGGTAACCGAACCCTGAGCCCGGCCGCCTTGCGCAGGCCGAGAGCCACCGAGGCGACGTCGCGAGCGGCGTCCATGGCCGAGACCAACGACGGATCGGTCGGCAGCGCGCAGGTACCGTCGGCGGCGACGGGCCAGTCGGTGAGGTGCACGCTCCGCCCACCGGTCAGCCCGCGCCAGATCTCCTCGGTGACCAGCGGCAGCATGGGCGCGGCGAGACGGGTGAGCACCTCGAGCGCCGTGTAGAGGGTGTCGAAGGCATCCCGTGCGTCCTGGGTGGGTCCGTCGGTGGCCCAGAACCGGGCGCGGGAACGGCGCACGTACCAGTTGGTCAGTACGTCCAGGTGCTCGCGCAGGCTCTGGCCGGCCCCCGCGATGTCGTAGGCGTCCATCTGCTCGGTCATGGTGTGAGCGAGGTCGGCGGTCTTGGCCAGGAGGTACCGGTCCAGCACGTCGGTCGAGTCGGTGCGCCGGCGTGCGTCGTAGCCGCCTTCGCCGCAGGTGTTGGCGTACAACGCGAAGAAGTACCAGACGCTCCACAGGGGCAGCAGGACCTGGCGGACGCCGTCGCGGATCCCGCGTTCGGTCACCACGAGGTTGCCGCCCCGAAGAACCGGCGAACTCATCAGGAACCAGCGCATCGCGTCGGACCCGTCGCGGTCGAAGACGTCGCGAACGTCGGGGTAGTTGCGCAGGCTCTTGCTCATCTTGCGGCCATCGTCGCCCAGCAGGATGCCGTGGCTGACGCAGGCGGAGAACGCCGGCCGATCGAACAGCGCGGTGGCCAGCACATGCATGGTGTAGAACCAGCCGCGGGTCTGGCCGATGTACTCGACGATGAAGTCGCCCGGGTAGTGGTTCTCGAACCAGTCCGCGTTCTCGAACGGATAGTGCACCTGGGCGAAGGGCATGGAACCGGACTCGAACCAGCAGTCGAGGACCTCGGGCACCCGGCGCATGACGGACCGCTCCCCCGGCGGCCGCGGGTCGTCCGGGTTGGGCCGGGTCAACTCGTCGATCCTGGGCCTGTGCAGGTCGGTGACCTCGACCCCGAAGTCGCGCTGGAGTTCGGCCAGCGAGCCGTACACGTCCAGGCGCGGGTAGGCCGGGTCGCTGCTCACCCACACGGGGATCGGGCTGCCCCAGTACCGGTTGCGGCTGATCGACCAGTCGCGCGCGTTCTCGAGCCACTTGCCGAAGGAGCCGTCCCTGATGTGGTCGGGCACCCAGGTGATCTGCTGGTTCAGCTCCACCATGCGGTCCCGGAAGGAACTGACCCGGACGAACCAGCTGGAAACAGCCCGGTAGATCAGCGGGTTGTCGCACCGCCAGCAGTGCGGGTAGGGGTGGTCGTAGGTCTCGTGCCGGAGCAACACCCCGGCCGTCTTGAGGTCGGCCACGATTCGCGGGTTCGCCTCGAAGACGCCCAACCCCGCGTAGTCGCCGACCTCGGCGGTGAAGACGCCTCGGGAGTCGATCGGGACGACGACCGCGATCCCGGCCGCGTCGGTGATCAGCTTGTCCTCCTCGCCGAAACCTGGCGCGATGTGGACGATGCCGGTGCCGTCCTCGGTCGTGACGTAGTCGGCCAGCAGCACCTGGTGGACGTTGGGGCGCCCGGTGAAGTAGTCGAACGGCGGCCTGTAGGCACTACCCGCCAGCTCCGCCCCGCTGAGTCGCTGCACCACGATGGCCTCGCCCAACTCCCGCGCGTACGCCCCGAGTCGCGCCTCGGCCAGCACCACCCGGCGCCCCTGCCAGGGGGATCCCGGCGCGGGGTCGGCGACCACGTAGGTGACCTCGGGATGGACCGCCATGGCCAGGTTGCTGGGCAGCGTCCACGGCGTGGTCGTCCAGATCAGGGCCTCGGCGCCGGCGGCGGGTCCGCCGGTCAGGGGCAGGGCCACCGTCACCGCGGGGTCCTGGCGCTGGCGGTAGACGTCGTCCATGCGGGTCTCGGTGTTGCTCAAGCGGCGTCTCGCACCGCATGCAGTAGGCCAGGACCTGGAATCCCTCGTAGACCAACCCCTTGTCCCACAAGGACTTGAAGGCCCACATCACGGACTCCATGTAGTCCAGGTCGAGGGTCTTGTAGTCGTTCTCGAAATCGACCCACCGAGCCTGGCGGTGGACGTAGTCCTCCCAGTCCTTGGTGTAGGCGAGCACGGAGGTACGGCACGCGTCGTTGAACGCCCCGACGCCCATCGACTCGATCTCGGACTTGTGCGTGATCCCGAGCTGCTTCTCGGCCTCGACCTCGGCGGGCAGCCCGTGGCAGTCCCAGCCGAACCGCCGCTCGACTCGATGCCCCCGCATGGTCTGGTACCGGGGGACGACGTCCTTCACGTAGCCGGTGAGCAGGTGACCGTAGTGCGGCAGGCCGTTGGCGAAGGGCGGTCCGTCGTAGAAGACGAACTCGTTGCCGCCCACGGTGCCGTCGGCGCCGTCGGCAGGGCGGGCCTCGACGCTGGCCTCGAAGGTGCGGTCCCGCTCCCAGTAGCGCTGGGTCAGCTCCTCGATGCGCGGCAGCCGAGGGCTCGCCTCCACGACGACGTGCCGGCCGGGTTCGGCCGGTTGGGCGGAGGCCTTGGGGTAGGTCACGGGTGCTGCTCCTCGTCGGCGGACTGTCTACGCCGAGGACGACGCCCCGGACTCCCCGGTGCACCGCGGTACCACCTCGCTTGCCGCACCGACCCGATGCCCTCGGGCACCTGGTCGGACGACCACTCCACGTCGGCTGTGACGGGCCGGCCCCGTCCGGTTCTACTGTGGATGCCGCGGGCGGCGTCCGTTCTTCCGGAGGCTCACCGGTGATGGCCGGGTCATAGCCTGTGGAAGAAGCTTACCCGGGCGGGCAACTCGATTCTGCCGCGCGATGTCACCACAGCCCCGTGTGGCACCCACGGTCAGGACGGTGGCCGTTCTACTCTTCGATCGTGGTCCGACTGCACTCAACGGAGCCGCCCGCTCCCGGAGCGAGGTCGGTTCCACCATCCACCTCACTTAAAGTGATCATAGCATTACTCTCAGTCGCACTCTGGGTCGCCCTCATGGTGGCGTCCTCCGCCGGCAACGCCGCGGCGGCGACGGGCTTCGACCTGCGGGTCGCCCTCTCGGCCGCCACCCTCAAGATCGCGCCGGGGGGCTCCGCCCCGATCACGATCACCTGGCGCAACGCCGGGCCGGCGGCGGCGTCCGGAGCGACGGTCACCTACATACCGCCCCTGAGGGCCTCCCTGGTCGCGAGCAGCCTTCCGGCCGGATGGTCGATGCGCGGCCGGGTGGCGACCCGTGTCCTGGGCCGGCAGCCGGCAGGATCGTCCGGAAGCGTCACCCTCAGGGTCACCGTCGCCAAGGAGGTACCGCCGGGAGCTCTGCTGGTCGGGGGGTCGGCGACGATCTCCGGTACCCCCGGCAAGGACGCCAAGCCGGCGGACAACGACGCGGTCAGTAGGGTCTCGGTGATCCCGGCGGCCGTACCATCGCCGAGTCGGACGCCGACGCCGAGCAAGACCCCGAGCGCCCGCGTGAGCCCCACGGCGAGCCCGAAGCCCGTCCCGCGCCCGACCCCGACCACTGTCCCGGCTCCGCCCTCGCCGGTCCGGACCTCCGCGGCGCCGGCCGGCCCGGCAACGGTCACCCGCCCGAGCCCCCGGGTGAGCACGTTCATCGCCACTCCCCCCGACTCGGTGACCGGGGTCATCCAGGTGGTCGATGCGCCCGAACCCCCGGCGACGATCGCCCTGGCGCCCCTGGCCGGGGCGGCGACCTGTTTCACCGCCGCCGGGTTCGGTATCGCGGTCCTGCGGCGACGGCGACTGACCGCCGAGGATGCAGACCTGCGCAACCGGGCATGAATCAGCACGTGGCGGGCGAGGGTCGTGTCGCCGACAGATCTCGGAGTCGGTAGACGTGGGCCAACGTGACTTCGACGCGCCGGTTACCGAAGGCTGGTCGACATGCTCGGCGTGGGTCCCAGATCGACTGAGGAGCTGCCTTCTTGCCGTGGTCCACAGTGACCTTGGTCGACATGATGACGAGCAATGAAGCGTGCCCTTGAGCGTGCTCGGGGGAAAGCAGCCCCAGGCTCGACGTCTCGCGGCTCACGCCCTGCCGGTGTGCATCAAACGCGTCCCACCCCTGGCGGCTTGGCTCGTCGCCTAGCACCCCGGGCTCTGGCCCGGAGCCCGGGCGTCGGACCCGCAGAAGGAGAACCCGGTGCTGGGTCACGGTCCCCCGCGCATCCAACTGTTCGCGGTAGGCGACATTGTCGTCCAACACCTCGATCCGCCAGCCGGCGTCGCAGACTCGTTCAATAACCGCCGCGGCGGAAGGCAGGGCATCCCACTGACGCCGATGTTCGTAGTTGAAGGCGGAGGCAATCAGCAACCGACCCTGGGCGGCAACCAGACGCATCAGTCGGTCCAGCGCTGCGGCAGGGTCGTCGACACGGTCGAGCAAGTGCGAGGCAATGACTAGGTCATAGCGGCGGGCCGTGACGGACATCTCCTCCAAGGAGGCGGTGCGCACGGTCACGTTGGTCAGTCCGAACCCTGGCAGCCGGACCGGCTCGAACCCGAAGTCTGAGGCATCCAACTCCACGCCAGTGGTCGGGGAACCACATAGAATCCGCCGGGCCAGATCGCTCATCGCCTCGGACCGGTCGACGCCGACGAAGTCGATGCCTGGGAACCGGCCGGCCAGGTCGGCCAGAATCCGCCCCGGGACCGCAGCCAACGTCCAGCACGGTCCGCCCCCCTTGCACAAGTACATCGGCGGCGTGGCGATGAACGACTTGGTAGTAGGGCCCGGACAGCGAGGGTCGAGAGCCGACAACCCCGTAGGCCCAGGCGGCGGCGTACCGCGCGACGAACTTGTCCAGCACGTATCGGCAACGGTGGTCGTCGACGATGCTCAGGCCCGGGCCAGGGCGGCTCAGCTTCAGGTCCGATGCGCTTGTCACGCCTCCCGACGGGTTCGCTCCACTCAGAAGCACGGCACCTCCATGGTTACTTTCCGGAATCGTTCAACTACATTCTGTCAGGATCAAGTCCGGAGCAACAAAGGAAGAGGTCCAGTGAGCAAGCGCGTCCCGACCGGGCAGGCGACGGGATCCGATCCCCTCGTCACCACGATCCGCGCCCTTGCGGATCTCGCCAGTCCCCTGGAGCCGGATGCCGCGACAAGGGACGAGCTGATGCATGCGGTCTATAGGTACATCCAGGACTTTCTTGCTGAGGTCGACGACGAGCCGACCTACCAACCCTCTGGATCGACCCTGGCCCTGGCCCTGGCCGACATCCCAGCACAGCCGCGTTCTGCGACGGCGACGCTCGAGGTGCTGAACGCCAACGTGGATCACAGCGGTGTGGCACTCACCTCTCCGCGCAACTTCGGTTACCTCCCGGCGGGCGGGTTGTTCCATTCGGCGCTCGCCGCGCTGTTGGGTTCGGTGACTAACCGGTACTCGGGCCTCGACGCAGTCAGCCCTGGGGCGGTCGAGCTGGAGAGCGCGACACTGCGCTGGCTGGCTGAGGAGATCGGCTTCCCGAGGGCCGCTCGCGGGGTGTTCACCTCCGGCGCCAGCCTGGCCACCTCGACAGCCCTGGCCGTTGCGCGCGACCAGGCCGGGATCGACGGCGTCGCGATCCACGATCGCGAGGTCGTGGTGTACCTGACCTCGCAGACCCATCACTGTCTGCTGAAGGCCCTGAAGCTGTGCGGGCTACAACGCGTCGTGCGACGTCAGGTGGCCGTCGACGACCAATGGCGGATGCAGCCTGAAGCGCTTCGGTTCGCCGTCACGCAGGATCTGGCCGCCGGTCGTCGACCCTGGCTCGTGGTCGCCACCGCGGGTACGGTCCACACTGGTGCCGTCGACCCGCTCGACGCCATCGCTGACGTGGCGGAGGAGCACGGCCTCTGGCTCCATGTCGACGGTGCCTACGGTGGCCTGTACGCCCTGTGCCCGGAAGGGCGGCAGAGACTACAGGGGCTGACGCGGGCGGACAGCGCGGTGATCGATCCGCACAAGACGCTCTTCCTGCCCTACGGTACGGGGGCCTTGCTGGTCCGGCATGGTCGGCACTTGGCCGCTAGCTTTGCCATGGACGCTGACTATCTGGACAGGACAGTGGAACCAGAAGAGGTTCCGCACAGCCCCGCCGACCTCTCTGCCGAGCTGAGCCGCCCCTTCCGGGCACTCTGCCTGTGGCTGCCGCTGCAACTGGCCGGGACCGATGCCTTCCGAGCTGCGTTGTCCGAGAAGCTCCAGTTGGCCCGGCTGATGCATCGCAGGCTGGCCGACAGCGCCCGCTTCCGCCTCGGCGAACCGCCACAGCTCGGGGTCATCCCCTTTCAAGTGGCTCCTCCGGGAGGAGGCACGGCTCAAGAGGCCGAGCGTCTCACCGCCAAGCTGTCCGCCGAAGTGAGGCAGCGCGGCCGGATCTTCGTCACCACCACCCGACTGGACGGCGCCTTGCACCTGCGGGCTGCAGTGGGCTCCTTCAGAACCCATTTGGAGGACGTCGAAGCCGCGGTCGAAGAACTCGTCGCCCAGACTGACCGGGTCACCCGCGCCCGGTCGGCGACGATCCGGCCGGCCAGGGTTGAGACGAGCCTGCCGGGGCTGACACGCATCACCCGAGTTGTTAGATCACGAGGGGCGGGCATGCTGGACAAACTGGAGGTCATCGTCGATGTGGACGGCGCCGAGCTCGAAGAAACGCGTCAGTGCGAACTGGAGGTGCTGGGGCGTTGGTACGGCGACACCGCCGAAGACCTCGAGGCAGCCTACGGGGCCTACGAGGATGACAGCGTGTTCGTCGCACTGCGTCATTCGCGCCACGGCGTTGTGGGCTTCACCCGATTGATCGCGCCGGGACCGCTGACCCAGAAGACGCTTACCGACATCGGCGAGCAGCCGTGGTCGGTGAACGGCGCCGAGGTGGCTCGGGCGACCGGGCTGGACCCGCACCGGACGTGGGACGTCGCCACGGTTGGGGCTCGGACCGACCTGCCTCTGGCAAACGGTACGGCCGCTGGGATCCTCTACTCCGCCGTCCTCAGCGTCCCACTGGCCAACGGCGGCCAATCACTTGTCGCCATCATCGACCGCCGGGTGCGAGGACTGCTGAACGCCAGCGGACTTATCCTGCATGACCTGCCTGGCACGACCGCCATGCCGTACATGGGCTCCTCTGCCTGTACCCCGACCTACGCCCACATCGTGGCGATGCTCCAGGGTCAGGCTGAGCGGCGCCCCGAAGAATTCCGCCGATTCTGGCTCGGCGAGGGGTTGGCCGGGGACGTGGTCTGGCGTTCCGGAGGCCGAGTCCGGCGGGGTCCGATCGGCCGAGCCCGGCGGGCGATCACGGACCTGACCGGGGAGGAGTCAGACCGTCAAGTGCTGGTCACGCCAGCCGGCTATCCACTGGGTGAGCTTCCGGCGGGCATGGGACGGGCGAAGTGGTATCCCTGAAGGACGTCGAAGCCAAGGTCGACTAGATCCTGGGCTGTCTCCTGTCCTCGACCCCCTCGGCGACCGTTCGCATACCTAGCCCGTGCGCCATCTGATTGGTGGCGGACACAATCATCCGACTGCGAGGATCGGCGCAGGGCGGTGACGAAGGATCGGTCGATCTTCAGCTCGTGTACCGGAAGCTCCCGAAGGTAGGCCAGCGAAGAGTAGCCGGTGCCGTAGTCGTCGATGGAAACCTGTAGCCGGTGCATCCGGATCTGCTCGATCAGCTCCTGGGCCCGGTTGGGTCGGTGATGAACGAGTCCTCGGTGACCTCCACGATGAGGCTGTCGTCGGTCAGCCCGGCGGAGGCGGCCTCGTGGAACAACCGACCGAGAACGCGGACCGGACAGCAGCTCAGGCGGGGCGATGTTGATCGCCATGGTGAACTTATGCCCGATCGAGCGCCATCGGCGCGCGTCGGCCACGACAGCCCGAATCACCGCCTCGGACAGCGCCGACATAAGCCCGGTACGGCGGGCGATCGGAAGGAACACTCCAGGCGACACGAGACCGTCCAGCGGGTGACGCCAACGGACCAGGGCCTCCACACCGATCAGCTCTCGCTGGTGTGCCGATCTGGGGTTGGTACCAGACCTCCAGCTGGCCCGCGGCTATGCCCTCCCGTAGGTCGGCGGCGTCCGCAGATGCTTTCGGGAGAAGTCGTCCCAGTCCGTGCGATAGTTCATCACCCCATGCCGGCCGTGCTTGGCCCGGTACATGGCGACATCCGCCCGGCGCAGGAAGTCGCTGGGCTCCTCCTCGCCGTCCTCACGCGTGGTGATGCCGATCGACCCATTGATCGCCAGCTCGAGCCCATCCACCCGGACGGGCTTGCGTACGACGTCGCGGATCGTCTGGGCGAGTTCAGCAGATCGATCTCCTTGTCGTCGGACCACGAGGGCGAACTCGTCGCCGCCAGCCGAGCCACCATGCTCTTCTTGGGCAGCAGAACCGGAGCCGACTGGCCACGGCCGCAGCAGCGTGTCGCCCGCGGAATGACCCATGCTGTCGTTGATCTCCTTGAAGCCGTCCAGGTCAACAGCAGCAGGACCGCCACGGGGAGCAGTGCGCGAGCTCCTTCTGGAGGCGGACTGAACGGCGCGACGGTTGGGGAGGCCGGTGAGCTCATCGGTCTGGGACAGTCCAGGGCCTCGGCGGCGCGTGGGCCTCTCGCAGAGCGAGGAGCAGGCGGACGCCGACGGCTCGCAGTGTGATCACGGCTGGCAGCACGACGAACAGACGAGCCTCGCCGCTGGGCTGGAAGGTGAGCACGCCCGACAGCGACATCGCCGCCAGCATCACCCCAGACCGGAGAAGCCGCTGCAAGAGGGGTTCTCCCCCCAGGAGGTGATCGGCCGGGTCGCCGCGGCTGAACCAGGACGAGGAACGCTGCGACCAGGTCATGACTGAGCCACAGCCCGTAGCTGTAGCCGCCTGAGGACAGATTGATCACCAGGCTTGTGTCGGCCGATGAGGAGCAGGCAGGGCCACGCCCAGCAGCGTCGCCCTGCGACGTCGAGCGGCTCGGCGGCGCAGGACCAGCCTGCCCGGCGGTCAGCAGGATATCAGACGCGATGTCGAGCAGAGGGAAGAGCAGAGCGACCAGCAAGGGCACCCCGTGGCCGCCGAAGTGCGTTGCGAACGGGGTAACCAGCAAGATGCCTGCCAGGCTGGACGCACCGCCGCAAATGATCAACATGTCCAGCCATGTTCTCGAACGAGGTCCGCTGGTGTGAGGCGACATCGAGCAGGACGAATGCGGCAAAGCCGAGATATGCCGATAAGAAAGCCACTCGCCCGGGGCCGGGAAAATGCGTCGCAGCGGCTGGTCCCCCGAATTCAGAGCCGGCCGAGCCGGCCGCCCACAGCAGGACACCGGCGGCCAACAACAGCAACGGGGCCCGCTGTCGCTCGCAGGATCGCGGCGGTGATCAGCTGGACCAGCAGCAGCGGGAACAGCAGGCTGACCGTCAGGGTGGCTCGGTCGCGTCCACCTGGCCGTCGGCACCGGAGGCGGCGAGGGCGGCCCCGCCACCTGCAGCCAGGGTCAGCCCCCCAGCCACTGCGCGGCGCGCATGACCTGAGCACCAGTCAACCACTTGGGCCGCAAGGCCATGCCAAGCCCCTTCTCCGCGTCAGCGTTCCGCTCACAACCCACTACATCGTTGTGCCTTGGGGATCGGCATCGAGGGCTGTCCACCTGAGCCGTTAGCGCCAGACGTCGTTAGTGGACCCGGATACACGGCAGGGGCGAACCGGTCGGATCGGGACGTTTGAGATGAGCGCGACGGTGGCTGACGTGCCCTGAGCCTGGCGATATCGCGGGCGGGTCAGGCCGACTTCTCCCGCGGGGTGCGCGACTTGCGGGTCGGTGCCTCGCGCGGCACCAGCGTGGGGTTGACGTTCTCCAGGACGACTTCCCGGTTGACCACGACGCGGGCCACATCGTCCCGGCTGGGGACGTCGAACATCACCGCCAGCAGGACCTCTTCCATGATGGCGCGCAGGCCCCGGGCCCCGGTCCCGCGCAGGATCGCCTGGTCGGCGACGGCCTCCAGGGCGTCGTCGGTGAACTCCAGTTCGACGTCGTCGATCTCGAACATCCGCTGGTACTGCTTGACCAGGGCGTTCTTCGGTTCGGTGAGGATGGAGACGAGGGCCTCGCGGTCCAGGTTGGTCACCGTGGTGATCACTGGCAGGCGGCCGATGAACTCCGGGATCAGGCCGAACTTGAGCAGGTCCTCGGGCATGACCTCGGCGTAGGAGTCGGTCTCCTCCCGCGGGCTGTGCAGCGGCGCGCCGAACCCGATGCCGCGCTTGCCGGCCCGCGAGGAGATGATCTGATCGAGACCGGCGAAGGCACCGCCCACGATGAAGAGCACGTTGGTCGTGTCGATCTGGATGAACTCCTGGTGCGGGTGCTTGCGCCCGCCCTGCGGCGGCACGCTGGCCGTGGTCCCCTCGAGGATCTTCAGCAGCGCCTGCTGGACCCCTCACCGGAGACGTCACGGGTGATCGAGGGGTTCTCGCTCTTGCGGGCGATCTTGTCGACCTCGTCGATGTAGATGATGCCCGTCTCGGCCTTCTTGACGTCGTAGTCGGCCGCCTGGATCAGCTTCAGCAGGATGTTCTCGACATCCTCACCGACGTAGCCGGCCTCGGTCAGGGCCGTTGCGTCGGCGATGGCGAACGGCACGTTGAGCATCTTCGCCAGCGTCTGGGCGAGATAGGTCTTGCCGCAGCCGGTGGGGCCGATCAGCAGGATGTTGGACTTCGCGATCTCGACGACGTCCTCGCCCCGTCGGGCGGGTTCACCGGCCTGGATGCGCTTGTAGTGGTTGTAGACGGCGACGGCCAGTGCCTTCTTCGCCGGCTCCTGACCCACCACGTACTGCTGGAGGAAGTCGAAGATCTCCTTGGGCTTGGGCAGCTCGACCAGGCCGAGCTCGCTGGCCTCGGCGAGCTCCTCCTCGATGATCTCGTTGCACAGGTCGATGCACTCGTCGCAGATGTAGACCCCCGGGCCGGCGATCAGCTTCTTCACCTGCTTCTGGCTCTTGCCACAGAACGAGCACTTCAGCAGGTCGCCACCGTCACCGATGCGTGCCACTTGGTGTCCTTCCCGACTGCCAGTCCGACTCTAGCGTGCTCATTGGCCGGATGCTTCCCATTGAACGCCACCGCCGCCCCGATGTCAGCGGAAATGCACCGCTGACCGGAGGTGTGTCAGCTGGTGACCGAGGCGGGCGTACCTGGTCTTACGACTGGCCAGAACCTGGTCGACCAGGCCGTACTCGACCGCCTGCTCGGCGGTGAGGATCTTGTCGCGCTCGATGTCGGTGCGTACCTGCTCGACCGTGCGGTCGGAGTGTCGTGAGAGGGTCTCCTCCAGCCACTCCCGCATCCGCATGACCTCGTTGGCCTGGATCTCGATGTCGGACTGGCCTGGCCGTAGTCGCCGCCTGCCAGCGCCGGCTGGTGGATCAGGACCCGGGCGTTGGGCAGCGCCAGACGCTTGCCCTTGGTGCCCGCCGCCAGTAGCACCGCGGCGGCCGAGGCGGCCTGGCCGAGGCAGACGGTCTGGATGTCGGGCTTGATGTACTGCATGGTGTCGTAGATGGCCGTGAGCGCCGTGAAGGACCCGCCCGGCGAGTTGATGTACATGATGATGTCGCGGTCGGGGTCCGCCGGACTCCAGCACGATCAGTTGGGCCATGATGTCGTCGGCCGAGGTGTCGTCGACCGGGGCGCCGAGGAAGATGATCCGGTCCTCGAACAGCTTGTTGTAGGGGTCCTGGCGCTTGTAGCCGTAGGCCGTGCGCTCCTCGAACTGCGGGACGATGTAGCGACCCGTCGGGTTCATGCCCATGGGGTTCATGTCTGGGGCTCCTCGAAGGTTCTCGGCCGCAGAGCCGGCCGCGGAAGGCTGTGGGGGACGAGGCATCAGTTGCTGGTTCCTCCGCCACCGCTGACCTGGCCGGCCGAGCGGACGACGTGGTCGACCAGGCCGTACTCGAGGGCCTGCTCGGCGGTGAACCAGCGGTCGCGGTCGGAGTCGCGCTCGATGGTCTCGACGCTCTGCCCGGTCTGCTCCGCGATCAGTTCCGCCATCTGCCTCTTCATGTGCAGGATGAGCTCGGCCTGGATCTTGATGTCGCTCGCGGTGCCGCCGATGCCGCCGAGCGGCTGATGCATCAGCACGCGGGCGTGCGGCAGGGCATATCGCTTGCCCTTGGCCCCGGCGGAGAGCAGGAACTGGCCCATCGAGGCCGCCAGCCCCATCGCCACGGTGGCCACGTCGTTCGGGCACGAACTGCATGGTGTCGTAGATCGCCATGCCGGCGGTGACCGAACCGCCCGGAGAGTTGATGTAGAGGTAGATGTCCTTGACCGGGTCCTCGGCGGTCAGCAGCAGCATCTGCGCGCAGATGGCGTTGGCGTTCTCGTCGCGGACCTCGGAGCCCAGGAAGATGATCCGGTCCCTGAGCAACCGGCTGTAGATGTGCTCGTCGAGGCCCATACCCGGCTGCGGGCCGCGGGCGATGCCCGGCACGGAAAGGTCGGTCACGTCGATCTCCACTCCCAGCGGTCTGTGCATCCGGTTGATGCCGACACTAACGCCAGGAACGGCGCGCAGTGCTCCCGTGGCGAGCCGTGTTCGCTCACGGCGCACGGGCGCGACGGTCAGGAGGTGGGCTCGTCCGGGACGAAGTCACCCACGGTGCTCAGGGAGACCGCGGCCGGGTCGGCGGCGGACGGCGCCGTGCCGACCCCGACCACGGGAGCCTGGTCGGACTCCGACGTCTCGTCGTCCGACTCGTCGTCGAGCTCGTCGTCCAGGTCGTCCAGTTCCTCCAGGTCGACGTCCTCGACCGCGCCGAGCTCGGCGGCCGACTGCGCCTCCCGCTGCAGCCTCCTCGGCATGGAGCTGGGCGAGGAAGCCCTCGATGTCGAGCACGTTGCCGGACGCGTCCTTGACGGTCGTCTTGGTGAGTGCGGTGGCGAGGGCCTTGCGCCGGGCCACCTCGCAGACCATGCGTGGCGAGCTGGTTGGCCTCCTGCACCGCGGAGATGAACCGACTCGGGTCCATGCCGTACTGCTGGGCCGATGCCCACCAGGTAGTCGAGCAACTCCTGCTGACTGACGTCGACCTGCCGGCTCTCGGCGAGCGTGTCGAGCAGCATCTGGGCCTGCAGGCCCTTGCGGGTCTCCACCTCGACCTCGCCGCGGTGCTCGTCGTCCTCGAGCTTTCTCTCGCCCTCGAGATGGCGGTTGACCTCCTCGGTGACCAGATCCTCGGGCACCGGGAATGTCGAGGAGGTCCATCAGGGCATCGACCAGGCTTCTCCCGGGCGTCGACGGCCTGCTCGAGCGTCTTCTGCTTCTCGACCTCGCCACGCAGGCTCTCGCGCAGGTCGTCGAGGGTGTCGAACTCGGAGGCGAGCTGGGCGAAGTCGTCGTCCAGGTCGGGGAGCTGACGCTCCTTGACCGCCTGCAGCGTGATGGTGACGTGGGCCTCCTGGCCCGCGTACTCGCCACCGGCCAGCGGGGAGTCGAAGGTCGTGGTCTCACCGGCGGACAGACCCGATCAGGGCCTCGTCCATGCCGTCGAGCATGGTTCCGCTGCCGATCTCGTAGCTGATCCCCTTGGCGGCATCCACCTCGGCGTCTCCCACCGCTGCCGCGAGGTCGATGCTGACGAAGTCGCCGTCGGCGGCCGCTCGGTCGATGGGCAGCAGGGTGCCGAACCGCTCCTGGAGCGCGGTCAGCCGCTCGTCGATGTCCTCGTCGGCGACCACCACGTCGTCGACGGTCGACCTCGACGGTGCTCAGATCGGGCAGGGTGATCTCAGGCCGTACGTCGACCTCCACGGTGAACTTCAGGTCGCCGTCGGTGCCCTGCGGCACGTCGGTCACCTCGACCTCCGGCCGACCCATCGGGCGGACCTCGGTCTCCTGGACCGCCTGGGCGTAGAAGCTCGGTAGGGCGTTGTTGACGGCCTCCTCCAGGACGGCGCCGCGGCCGAGCGCGCTGGTCGATGATCCGCGGCGGCACCTTGCCCTTGCGGAAGCCCGGGAATGGTCACCTGCGAGGAGATCGTCTTGTACGCGGCGTCCACACTGGGCGCGAGTTCCTCGTAGGGGACCTCGACGGTCAGCTTGACCCGGGTCGGGTTGAGGGTCTCGACGGCGCTCTTCACTACAGATCTCTCCTGCGGATGGGATGGCGGCAGCCGGGCCGGTGCCTCGAAACGGTCATCCTATCCGCCGACGGGCAATGCGCCGTTCGGCTGTGTGTCCGCGCCGGTCTCAGGTGGCCGGAATGGGCGGCTCGATCAAGGGCCGGTCGGGGTAGCCGGACTTGAACCGGCGGCCTTCCGCTCCCAAAGCGGACGCGCTACCAAACTGCGCCATACCCCGTGGCAACGCGACCAAGCGGTGCCGCGTCAAGGGTACGCGCCCCTGCGCCGGCCGACAGCGCGCCTGGGTTGCGGAGGGTTGTGCACCGTCTGCGGTGCATAACCCTCCCCGACCCGGCCGAGATGGGGAGCCGGTACGCTGTCATGGCGCTACCGCCCTCGCAGGGCGGTACGCGGGTGTAGCTCAATGGCAGAGCCCCAGCCTTCCAAGCTGGCCATGCGGGTTCGATTCCCGTCACCCGCTCCGTGCATCACTGCAGGTCAGCGGCCTGTGTGGTCATCTGGTCGGCCGTCCTGCGGACGCTGGGACGACGGTGGAGATGGTTCGTCCCGCCCACGACCCAGAAGTCGGCGTCGCTGACCCCAGCCTGGGCTCCGGCCGGTGGGCTGGCCAGACGCATCGAGGGAACTCGACCCAGACCTGCCGGGCGGGCGCGAGACGGGCCTCGTGTGCCAGCGGCGGTGAATCCGTGGTTCCTTCGCCGGCGGTCGTGACCTACGCCCCGGTCCGGCCGGGGGGGACGGGCGCAGCATCAGAGTTGAGTCGGTGCCCGTTCCTCTGGCTGTCGTGGCATCCCGGAGGGGTGTGGGAATGAAGGCGCGGTCGGCGTTCTCCCGGTGGGTGCGGGCGCGCCCCCTGCTGGCGTTCTACGTCCTGGCGTTCGGAATCACCTGGCTGGGATGGCTACCGCAGGCGGCACATTCACGGGGGCTAATCCCCATCGACACCCCGGTGTTCTATGTTCTCGGCGGTGTCGGCCCGGGACTGGCGGCCTGGCTCGTACTGCGCGCCCTGCACGGCGGCGACGGCGACAGAACGCTCTTCGCGCCGCTGCTGCGCTGGCGGGTCGGTCTCGTCTGGTACGCGGTGGCGCTGGCCCTTCCGACCGCGATCTGCCTCGCCGGGGTCAGCGCCGCCGAGCAGCTGGGGTCGGTACTGTCGGTGTCCGGGCCGGGGATGGGCCTGCTGCTGACCTTCGCCCTCTACCTGGTCGCTGCCGTTCCAGAGGAGGTGGGCTGGCGAGGGTTCGCCCTGCCGAGACTGCAGGACCGCCACAGCGCACTCACCGCCAGCCTGATCGTCGGCGTCTTGTGGGCACTGTGGCACCTGCCCCTGCTGTGGAACGCCGACAACGTCATGTCCAGCTACCCACTGATCCCATGGCTGGCCGGGGTCGTGGCGATCACCGTCGTCTACACGTGGCTGTTCAACAGCACCGCGGGAAGCGTTCTGATCGTGACCGTGTTTCACGGCACGGCGAACACCGCCGGCAGCCTTTCCGTCGGCTACCAGCCGACCGAGGCGATCGTGGCGGGCCTGGCCGCGATGGTGATCGTGGCCCTGTTCGGGCGGACGCACTTGTCTCGGCGTCGCCGCGTCAACGACGCGCCCGCTGCGATTGCCGCTACCGAATAAGCCCTCCTCGTCCGTGACCGCGACGCAGCGGCCGGACACTGCCGGCTAGAGCCGCCGAACACCGCGGGCCGGCGCTCCGGCGCGGCCGAGTTGCTAGCCGAATCCTCGTGTCACCAGCACGATGACGGCGGCGTTGATCGCCAGCCCGACCAGGAACCACCGGCTGAAGGTCAGCAGCAGCACAGCCGCGGCGACAGCCAGCGCCTGCGCCGCCGCCCGGACGTCCCCGGCGAACGGGGCGGTTGACGTCGAAGGGAGGGTGCTGCGGCCGCGGCAGCCAGATCGCGAGGCGCACCAGGCCGTGCGCGATCAGGAACGCCCCCGCCAGCCAGCGCATCTCAGTCCCCCGACGGCCGCGGGCGTGCGGTGAACACGATCGCCGGAGCCACAACGACCAGGACCGGCACGGCC
Source organism: uncultured Actinomycetota bacterium (assembly GCA_963750395.1). Classification (GTDB taxonomy): domain Bacteria; phylum Actinomycetota; class Actinomycetes; order Actinomycetales; family Kineosporiaceae; genus JADJPO01. The sequence continues at coordinate 239,778 of CAVVQM010000010.1, forward strand.
CACGACCACAGGCCCATGGCCAGCAGACCGAGGTGGAAGACCGCGATCCCGACCAGACCGGCCAGGCGGCGCTGCCTGACATGCGAAAGGGCCAGCACACCGACGGCCAGTTCGAAGCCGACCCCGACGATCGGCGCCCAGACCCTGGGATGCTCGCCTAGCGTCGCGGCCCACATGCGCTGCAGCGGCTGCGGGCCGCCCATCCACGGCCCGAGATCGGCGAAGGCATCCGGGGCGACGGCCGTCAACGTCAGGTTGAGCGCTGCGCCCGCCAAGAACACCACGCCCCCGACCTGCGCCACTCGACGGGGCCACCGCGGCTCGACGCCGATCCGCGGATCGCTCCCTGCAAACCTCATGGTCATCATCTACCTCCTGCCTGTTGTCGACCTCACCGATGTTCTGGTTTCTGCCCCCTTCACCTGCCGCGTAGACCCAGTGGTCGGCCGCCTCGGGGACGTGCTTCGACGCAACCACGATCAAGATCGTCACGGTGCCCGGGGCGGTCAGATCCCCGAACCGGAAGTCCCCAGGTCGATCATGATCAAGGGGTTCGTCGACGATGCTGTGTGTGACGCATCGGCCGCCGCAGTAGCGTCCTTTCAAGAGGTCGGCCGGACACTCCGACATCGCAACTCCCCGCAGGGCTAGGGGCTCACGAAAGCCCCGACGGGCCACCATGACCGCCGTCATCACTCCTCGGGGACCGACCCCGACCCGCCGCTGCGCTCGGACCTTGGAAGCGCACCAACGGGCTCCTGTGCTGACACGGCCTCCACCCATTGACGCTACGCGGGGGCGTTCGCGGCGGTCGGGGCCATAGGTCTCGGGGCTCGAGATCGGGGGTCACGCCGGGCCGGGCGAGTACAGCCGGTGACATCGCCACGGCGCCTGACTCCATGTCCCGGCCGGGCGATCGCCCCGTTCTACGGCGCAGCGCCGAAGCCGCGGGAGGCCATGCGACGGCTGTGCCCGGTTGTGTGATCGTGGCCGGAGAAGGACTTCACCACGAAGGCCGCCAGTGTCGTGGAGGTGGAGTTGACCGCCGCGGGGGTGCCCTATGACCCGAAGGTCTACCCCGGAGCGAAGCACTCCTTCTTCACCGACCAGTGGCGAAACTACAACGCCCAGGCCGCCACCGACTCGTGGCAGCGCGTCCTGGGGTTCTTCGCCGAGCACGTCCGCCGCGAGAGCGGCCAGCCCATTCCCGAGACCGGCTAGACCAGCCAACCGAAGGCCGTACCGCCGTTCGCTCTGGGCAACCGCTCGGGTCAGGGGCGTTCCCTGCACCGCGTGACTCGGCCGTGCCGTCGGCCGCGTTGACCCAACCGGGTCTGGCATCAGGCGGGCTCGGCAGCGTTGCCGTTCTCGAGGTAGCGCTTCAGCCCCGTCCAGATCCTTCGTTCCATCCGAGCGCCGACGGGGCCGAGGAGTGGACCCAGCATCCGGAGCCATCCCTTCGGCTGCACCTGCCAGTCCCAGCTCATGACCGTGTCGTGGCCATCACCGGTGAAGGTGATCACCCCGTTCGTGTTCATGAGGGGACTGGTGGTGCGGGAGCCCAGTCGACGTGGACGATCAAACTCGGTGAGTTCGACCAGCATTTCGATGCCCGAGCGTCCCATCCGGGCACGGAACTGCGTCCCCGGGCCGATCGGCATCGGGGTGAGGAGTTCGGCGCCGATCATTGAGGGGTTGTAGGAGGGCTCGTTGCGCGAGTCGGCAACGGCGTCGAAGACCTCCTCTGGAGGCAGACCGATACGGACCTGACCGGCGATATGGGCCATGGCTCGACGCTACGCCGGTCGCCTCAGGGTGCGGCCGCGACGATGGTCGCTGGCTCGGCGACCCCGATCTTCGCGGGCATCGGACTCCTCGGCTCGACTCGATGAGATCAATTGTCCGGACGGAAGCCAACTCGAGACTCGCTCAACGCGAAACGACTGGCACCAATCAGATCCCGGCCCGAATCCCCGCCCATTCCCTGAACCGGCGGGGTCCACCATCGGCCACTCATCGATCACGAGCTGCTCGGCAGGCCGCCGAGCTCATGGTGAGCATGACCGACGCTCTCGGAGTGGAGCGTCGCCCACGTTGTGCCTCGACGTAGTATCGGTGCGTGAGCGACGTCGAGCGGTTCGGTTTTGCTTTCGCGCCGTCGTATCGGGCAGCCGCCCGCGCATTCGGCATCACGCCTGAAGAACGCCTGGGTCGACGTGGGCGACCGGGCTCTCGAGGTCCGTTTCGGTCTGTGGCGGGTGTCAACTCCGCTGACCAACATCACCGATGCCGAGGTGACGGGGCCATACGCGTTCTGGAAGACCGCGGGCCCCGCGCGCCTGGCGATCACCGACCGGGGCCTGACATTCGCGACCAACGGGACGAGCGGCGTCCTCATTTCGTTTCGCAAGCCGGTCCGCGGACTCGAGCCACTTGGAATCATCCGTCACCCCGAGCTGACCGTCACCGTCGCTGAGGTCGAGAGGTTGGCCAGGCTACTGCGGGGCTAGCCTGTCGTCGACGAACGCAGGAGGAACCGTGGCTCAGCTGCTGAAGGTTCAGAACTTCACCGTCTCCAGTGATGGGTTCGGGGCCGGGGAGCACCCCAGCCTGGAAAGGCCGTTCGGCCACGCCGATCCCGGTGAGATGTTCGCCTGGGCCGAGCGCCACAGCGAGCTGGCCCAACCGCACCGAACCAGGAGGAAGCCGCGGTCTGGACGACTACTTCACCCGGGACTTCGTGCACAACGTCGGCGCCGAGATCATGGGCAGGGGAAAGTTCGGTCCCCAACGCGGTCCGTGGCCGGACCATGAGTGGCAGGGCTGGTGGGGCGACGAGCCTCCGTTCCATACCCCGGTGTTCGTGATGACCCACCACCTGCGGCCTTCGTTCACCCTGGCCGACACGACGTTCCACTTCGTCGACGGTAACCCGGCCACGGTGCTCGACCAGGCGCGGAAGGCGGCACGGGGCAAGGACGTCCGGCTCGGCGGCGGAGCCGTCACCATCAGGCAGTTCCTCGACGCCGACCTCATCGACACGCTGCACGTGGCGGTCTCGCCGGCGGAACTCGGCTCCGGGTCGCGACTCTGGCGGTCGCCCGACGAACTGCTCGACCGCTTCCAGTGCGATGTCGTGCCCAGCCCGAGCGGCATAACGCATCACCTGTTCTGGCGCCGGTGACTCCGGCGACGGCGACGCGCGGGATGGCCCCGTGCTGCCACGGCCATCCGCGCATAGCCGCGGCCGGGTCGGAAGCTACAGCTGGAGGTGCAGGCGGCAGGGCGCCGTCGAGCTGGCTCATCCGATGCGTGGAGACGCGACCGATTACGGCGCACAGGCGTTTCACGGAGACCAACCTCCTGTCGGCGGGCAGTTCACCTCCCTTGCCGTGGTCAGCGGAAGAGCGCAGGCCCAGCCGTTGGCGTCACCGCCGACACCTCCATGGTCCTGGCCGAATGGAGCCTGGACGAGGCCTACCGGCCGACTGAATGATGGGCGCAGATCCACCGCCCGGGCGCACATACGTGAGTCGTTGCATGGACCGGGGCGAGTAGCCTCGGTCGCACTGTGATCGTGAGTGGGGGGCATGCAGCGATGAACTCGCTTGGTGTATGCGCGCATGGTGGCGCAGGGGGGCGGCGGTCTCGGCCGTGGCCACGCAGAACGAGTAGGCGATGAACCCGGACGCCAGCACGGGGGTGTGGTTGGTCTCCCTCGCGCTCGTCAACGCGGGCCTGGCCCAGACCAAGGGACGAAGCCGCTGGTACTGGTTCCTCTTCTCGCTTCTCCTTGGACCCGTTGCCACCTTCCTCATCGTCGTCTGGCCGCCCCGGATCGAGACCACGAAGGCGCCAGTGCGCCGGCCTTGAGGGCGCCGCGGGGCCCGCGAGAGTTGCGCCGTTTGGGCGCGGAATCGCTTCCGCTGTTGTGCTCGACCTGCCCAGCGTTTCGACGGGGAGGCACGACAGGGGTCAAGTTCGCTGCCAGCGGCACTCGAGGCATCCTGCGACCTCGCTCTCGCCCTCTGGCACGGCAGCGCAGGCGGCCCGCCCGATCCGACGGGCGGTGGACAGCCCCACGCAGCGGCGGCGGATCCCGCCGATCGGTTTCGTGGCAGCCTCCCCCGCCGTGTGGGTGGCACCACCGACGCGGGGCGCCGCGGAGCCGAGGATCGCCACATGTGCATCCGTCGTCCCGGGCCCTCGTCTGAGCCGGGGCCAGGCGCCAGGAGGTTCGTTCATGTTCACCCGCCTCAGCGACAGGTCCAAGGCCGTCGTCTACTACGCGCTCGCCCTGGCAATGGTCACGGCGATCACGCCGCTGCAGGGCCGGCTCGGCCCAATGGTGCTGTTCCTGGCCATGTTCACGCCGCTGGCGTCTGTACTCCTCATGCAGCTCGTCATCACCCGCGACGGCTGGTCCCGGTCCGGCTGGGCCCTTCTCGGCCTGCACAGGTCCGGGTGGCGCGGCTGGGGCCTGGCCCTGCTCGTTCCGGTGACCGTGCTCGCGGTGGTGTACGCGATCGTGTGGGCCACCGGGATCGGTGATCTCGTCGTCCCGTCGATGATCGGGAACACGCCGGTCAACGCTCTCTTCCCGCTGATGGTGATGGTGAGCATCCTGGTCGACACCTTCACCAACTCGCTGGCCGAGGAGGTCGGGTGGCGCGGCTACCTGTTCCCACACCTGCTGCGCCTCGGCCCCGGCCGGGCCATGGTCGCCAGCGGGTTCCTGCACGGCGTCTGGCACCTGCCGTTGGTCTTCCTCACGCCCTACTACCACGGCGCCGGGAACCGGTGGGTCGTCGTCCCGCTCTTCCTCGCCACCATGACCGTGTCGGGAGCGATCTTCGGGTATCTGCGCCTGACCACCGACAGTGTCTGGCCGGCGGCCCTGGCCCACTCGACGCACAACACCCTGTACGAGATCCTCGCCCTCGTCACCACGATGGGCTCGCCACTCGCCGGGGAGTATCTCGCCGGCGAGAGCGGGCTGTTCACCGTCATCGGCTACTCCCTGGTGGCGCTCTGGCTCGTGCGCCGCCTGCGCAGCCCGCGCCCGGTCGTCGAGTCGTCCCACCGCGATCCAGCACCGGCCCGGTGATCCACGCCACGGATCGGGGCCGCGCGTCCGAGAACGAGACAGAGCGATCGGTAGCGCCTGATACGCCTTCCGCTCCCGCGACGTCTGACCGGTCAGCCGATCGAGTCGGTCCACGGCGGCCTGCCCACGGCCACCGCGATCAACGCGACGTCGATGGCGACACCGAAGATCAGTCGGGTGTTCCAGAACAGGGCCAGGAGCAGAAGCGACGCCACCGAGGTGGCGATCGCCAGAGCGGGCCACGCGCCGGACAGCACTGGTACCCCCCACACCGCCAGGCCGAGCGCGACGGACGCCGCAACCGTAACGGTCAGAAGCGCCAGCCCCACGCCCCGGCGTGCCGACTCCGGGACCAGCCGCGACCGATCGAGGGTGAACTCAGGGACGTCATCGACCAGGTACAGCAGGTGCACCAGGCCGTGCGCAACCAACAGGACTCCGACCACGATCCGGATCACGACAGCCATCTCCGCCCCCACCCATCACGAGTCGAAGCGTCGCTGCAGGTCGGCGTAGGCGATGGCGTCGTCGAGGAAGCCGAGGGTGCCGGACTCGATCAGTTCCCGACCGGCGCGTTCCACCATGCTGAGCGCGGCGCGGGCCAGGCTGCCACCCAGGCTGACCCGCTTGACACCCAGCGAGAAGAGCCTGGGCGCATCGATGACGTTGGCAAGCCCGGCCACCACGTTGAAGGGGCCCGGGATGGCCTCGGCGAGCCGGCGGATCGTGTCCTCCTCGACGACGCCGGGAACGAAGACGCAGTCGGCCCCCGCTTCGACGTATCGGACCGCCCGCTCGACCGTCTCGGCGAACGGGTCGCCGGTCGTGCCGGCGAAGTAGGTGTCGGTGCGGGCGTTCAGCACGAACGTGCCCCTGGGCGCCGCGGCCCGGGCGGCCGCGAGACGGTCGACTGCCTCGTCGATGCCGAACAGGCCGCCCCGGTCGGCGTCCTCGATGTTGCCGCCCACCGCCCCGATCTCGACGGCCCGGGCCACAGTGGCGCCGACGTCGTCCGGGGTGTCGCCGTACCCGGCCTCGAGGTCCGCGGTCACGGGCACGTCCACCGCAGCGACGATCCGCCCGATGTGCTCGAGCATCCTGTCGCGGTCCAGCGCTCCCGCGTCCGGGACCCCGCAGGACCAGGCGATGCCTGCGCTGGTCGTGGCGATGGCCGGGAACCCGACCTGCTCGAGCACCCGGGCGGACCCGGCGTCCCAGGCGTTGGGGAGTACGAAGCCGGGACCCGCGTGCAGGGCAAGCAGGGCGGCTGCGTCACCGCCCTCGAAACGCGTCACTCGATGAGGGTAGTCCTCTCACTGCCCATCTCAGACGGCGCCGGCGGCGACGCTCTTCGTCCCCGGTGGCCTGGGTGTCCGGAAGGGCAGGTGTTCACATGCCGGGGATGGCCTGCGCCTCATGGACTTCGATCTCGCAGCCACCGGGCATGCTCAGGTGGGGGTGGGCCTTGGCCAGGTCGAGGGCGGCTTCGATGTCGTCGGCCTCGATGATGCTGTAGCCGGCGACCTCACGGGTGCTGGGCGAGGTGCCCTCAGGGGTGACCCGGGTGCCGCCGGCCAAGGGGGTACCGAAGTCGACCATCCCTTCGCCGACTCGCCCGGCCCAGGCGTTCCATTCGCCCATGACCGCTTCCATCTGCTCCGGGCTGGGCGGCGCGGCCTCTGCGGGGGTGGTCGGCGCGTGATAGATGAACACGTACTTGGTCATGACTGTTCTTCCTTCTCCTGCGGTTGGTTCCGAGCGGGTTTGCCCGCCCGGGTCGGGATGGTGGTGAGGATCGGAGACTACGCAGCGATCGGCCTCCGCCCGGCGAACGCTGCGAGACGGTCGATCGGGGAGGCGCCCTCGCCCGGGATGACCTCCTCGGCGAACGAGGAGCCGCGGCCGCCGGGCACGATCTGCTCGGCCAGGGTGCGCAGATAGCCGACCAGCTCATCGGAGATGTGCAGCTGCTGACCGCTGCCCTGGGCCAGGTCCCAGCCATGCAGGATCAGCTCAAGGGGTAGGACACCGGCCAGGAAGGCGGCGGGCATCGGCGTGCCGCCGGGGCCGGGAACGGTGCCGTCGAGGTCGACCATGCGCCAGGCATCGATTGCCTCGCCGGCCATCACCGAGACCTTGTCCTCCAGCGATCCGGTCTCGGGGGTGGTGACGGCACCGCCGGCCATGGCGCCCAGCTGGGCCAACGACGCCATCAGGTGCTGGGCGACGTCGTGGCAGGTGAAGTCGGTGCACGGGGTGGGTTTCGGCCTGTCAGCGGCGGTCAGTCTGCGCAGCATCGGCTGCAGGACCGCCAAGGCGGCCTCCGCGCCAACGATCGGGGTCAGCTCCTGCGGGGCGTAGGCCCACTCGTCGGGGCCGGCGTCGCCGGTCGCGGCCAGCCGCGCCAGTCTGTCGAGATAGTGGTCCCAGCCCTCTGCGTGCGCTTTGGCCTGCAGGTCGTCCAGGCCCTCGTGCACCAGGGTGACCAACGAACCGCCCTCGACCGGTTCCACCGTCAAGGTGACCGTGGACGCGTCGCCAGGCAGACCGGCGTCGCCCTCCCAGCCCCAGCCCAACACGATCCGGCGACCGGGCTCCACCTCGTGGAAGGTGCCGGTGGCCACGTGGCCCGGGGTGACGGTCCACCGATAGGAGCCACCGGCGCGAAGGTCGACCACGGCAGTGACGGCCTGCCAGCGTCGCAGCCGGCCCGGTTCGGTGATCAGCGCGAAGGCCTCGTCGGGAGTGACGGGCAGGAAAGCGGTCTTGGTCACGCTCATGGCGATCTCCTCATGTTGTGTGCGTCCGCGACAAGTTGGTCAAGCTCACTGGTCCAGAACTTGTCGATCTCGGCCTGCAGCTTGCCCAGCCCGCTGGGCAGAACCCGGTAGATGCGTTCTCGACCCACCTTCTCGGCCCCCGCCAGCCCGGCATCGGCCAGCACCAGCAGATGCTGGGAGATCGCCGAACGGGTCACCGGGAACTCGGCGGCGACCTCGCTGACCGACCTCGGCCGGACTGCCAGCAGCTGCAGAATCCGTCTCCTGGTCGGCTCGGCGGCGGCAGCCAACGGGTCGATCACGAAGACACGTTAGTCGTCACTAACGCATTTGTCGACCCCGAGACCGGGCGACCAGTCGGCCGTCCTGCGCAGCCACCGTGCTGCCTGGCTGCCGCTGCTCCCAGGTGAAGTCGCTGCCGGGTTCGAGCGCGGTGACCGTGTAGTCGCCGGTCGGGATCCGCGGCTGGGAGATCTCCCCTCCCGATCCGACGGCCAGGGGCCCGGCGTCCAGCAACCGGTCACTGCTCACCGAGTCCGTCCACTCCGGCCAGCTAGGACGGGGCATCCCGGGAGGGATACCGTGACAGGGCGCAACCGAAGATCAAGAGCTTGGAGGCCGCGTGGCCAAGGAGATCATCGACGCCACCCCCGAGATCTGGGGCCGGGACTACTCCACCGACAGCACGATCGTTCAGCGCGACTACGATACGTTCGCCAAGGGTGGCGCCTACGACGAGACCTTCGACGAATGGGGCTACGTCGGCCCGCAGACGGCCGCCGCGATCCTGCGGAACTACGTCCCGACCCAGAGCCGGATCCTGGACGCGGCCTGTGGTTCGGGGCTGACCGGGACCGCGCTGCAGGCCCTCGGCTACGCACACATCCACGGCATCGACATCTCCGCCGCCCTGCTGGAACTGGCCGAACGGACGGGCGCCTACGAGCGGGTCCAGCAGGTCGACATGCAGGTCTTCCCCCTGCCGTTCGCCGATGCGGAGTTCGACGCCGTCAACTTCATCGGGGCGCTGACCTACTTCGAGACCAACGAGATCCTTCGGGAGCTGTGCCGCATCGTGCGCAGCGGCGGCTACGTGGTGTTCTCCCAGCGCGACGACATCATGCGTGACAAGGCCTATGACGAGCAGCTGCGGGAGTTGGAGCGCGACGGCCTCTGGAGACGCACGTTCGGGACCGAGCCGATGCCGTACCTACCGCATCACCCCGATTACGGCAGCGACATCAAGGTCCAGTACTTCGTCTACGAAGTGGTGTGAGCCTGGTCGCCGCCCGGGAGGGACACCTGCGCTCAGGGCACGAGGCGGTACGCGCCGTCCGAGGCCGAGGTGGCCATCGAGGCGTAGGCCCGCAGCGCGGCGGAGACCGGGCGGACCCGGTCCGCCGGAGTGTAAGGACGTTCGCGCTTGTCCTGCAGCACCTTTCGCCGATCCAGCTCAACCGCGGCCACATCGAGGCTGATCCCGCGGTGGGGGATGTCGATCGAGATCGGGTCGCCGTCCTGCACCAGCGCGATCAACCCGCCCGAGGCCGCCTCGGGTGAGACGTGCCCGATCGACAGACCCGAGGTGCCGCCGGAGAATCGACCGTCGGTGATCAGCGCGCAGGCACGGCCGAGACCGCGGCCCTTGAGGAACGAGGTCGGGTAGAGCATCTCCTGCATACCCGGACCGCCCCGGGGACCCTCGTAGCGGATCACCACGACGTCACCGGCCTGCACGTCACCAGCGAGGATCCCGCTGACCGCGTCATCCTGGGACTCGAAGACCCGGGCGGGACCCGTGAATGTCCAGACATCCTCGGGCACCCCGGCGGTCTTGACCACGCACCCGTCGGGGGCGAGGTTGCCGAACAGGATCGCCAGCCCGCCGTCCGCCGTGTAGGCGTGCGCCCGGTCACGGATGCATCCACCCTCGGCGTCGGTGTCCAGGCTCGCCCAGCGGTTCGTCGTCGAGAAGGGCTCAGTGGTGCGCACGCCCCCGGGCGCGGCGTGGAACAGTTCGACGGCCGCGTCGGACGGCGATCCGCCGCGCACGTCCCACTCCCCCAACCAGGAATCCAGGTCACGTGCATGGACGGCGCGCACGCCAGTGTTCAGCAGCCCAGCCCGGTTCAGCTCCCCGAGGATCGCCGGGATGCCGCCGGCCCGGTGCACGTCCTCCATGTGGTACGTCGGGCTGTTCGGGGCCACCTTGGACAGGCACGGAACCCGGCGCGAGATCGCGTCGATGTCGGCGACCGAGAAGTCCAGCTCGGCCTCGCGGGCCGCGGCCAGCAGGTGCAGGACCGTGTTCGTCGAACCGCCCATCGCGACGTCCAGGGCGACCGCGTTGCCGAACGCCTCGCGACTGGCGATCGCGCGGGGCAGCACCGAGACGTCGTCGTCCTCGTAGTACGTCTTGGCGATCTGGACGACGAGCTCACCGGCCCGGGTGAACAGCTCCCGGCGGGCCGCGTGGGTGGCCAGGGTGGAGCCGTTGCCGGGCAGCGCCAGGCCGATCGCCTCCGTGAGGCAGTTCATCGAGTTGGCGGTGAACATGCCCGAGCAGGAACCGCAGGTCGGGCAGGCCGATCGCTCGATAGAGTCGAGCTGCTCATCGCTGACCGCGTCGTTGGACGAGGCGATCATCGCGTCGATCAGGTCGATCTTCTCGTGCACGATGCCCTCGATCGCGGTGGTCTTGCCGGCCTCCATCGGACCGCCGGAGACGAACACGGTCGGGATGTCGAGCCGCAGGGCGGCGAGCAGCATCCCGGGGGTGATCTTGTCGCAGTTCGAGATGCACACCAGCGCGTCGGCGCAGTGGGCGTTCACCATGTACTCGACGGCGTCGGCGATCAACTCACGGCTGGGCAGGCTGTAGAGCATGCCGGCGTGACCCATCGCGATGCCGTCGTCCACGGCGATCGTGTTGAACTCGCGTCCGACTCCGCCGGCCTGTGCGATCGCGCCGGCGACCAGGGAACCCATGTCCCTGAGGTGGACATGCCCCGGCACGAACTGGGTGAAACTGTTGGCGATCGCCACGATCGGCTTGCCGAAATCGTCGTCGGTCATCCCGGTGGCTCGCCACAGGGCGCGGGCACCGGCCATGGTCCGACCGTGGGTCGAAGTACGCGAACGCAGCTCAGGCATGCGGGCATTGTCCACCCAGACGGGGCCTGCACCCAGATGGGCCCCAAGCAGAGGAGGGACACCGGCCCGCAGCCCGGGCGCGTACCCTGCGGTGATGCGATGGCGCACCGGGCGAGGAGTCCTGCTCGGCGCGCTCGCGCTGAGCGTGGTGGCCGCCGCCGGCGGCCTGGTCTACGCCCGACCACTGCTCAAGACGGGCACCGGCTACGCCGCCCACAACGCCTGCGCGGTACGACTGGTCGCCGGGCGCGGGCCCGGGGCCGCGGCCCAGGACCTGCCGGACAACCCCCTCGTGCCCTACCTGCGCACCGACGTCGAGCGCGACGCCGGGACGGCGCGATCGTCCATCCTCGGGGTGCTGTACCCGCAGACGGCCTACTACACGCCCGGCTACGGCTGCACCGTCGCCGAGAACCGGCCCGCTCTGAGTGCGGTGCGCCCGGCAGCAGGCGTCACCACGACGGGGCCGAACGCGGCGTCCGGTCTCGACACGAGCGGCGTGGCGAGCATCGACGCCGCCGTGGACGCCGCGTTCGGCGTCGACGGGGGCACCCGGGCCCGCCTGAACACGCGCGCCGTGGTCGTCGTCCACCAGGGCCGGCTGGTCACCGAGCGCTACGCCGACGGCTTCACCGCCGACACACGCCAGCTGGGCTGGTCGATGACCAAGTCGGTGACCAACCTGATGGCCGGCCGCCTGGTGCAGCAGGGTCGACTCTCCTTGTCGGAGAAGGGGCTTCGCCCGGAGTGGACCGACGAGCGCGCAGACATCACCGTCGAGCAGTTGCTACGGATGACCTCCGGGCTGGCCTGGGACGAGACCTACGCCCTCGGCACCCCGATCACCCGGATGCTCTACCTGGAGGAGGACATGGGGGGATACGCGGCCTCACTACCGGCCGTCCACTCCCCCGGCACCTACCAGCAGTACTCCTCGGGCACCACCAACATCCTCTGCCAGCTCCTGCAGGAGCGCTCCGGTATGGGCACCGATATCGCCTCGCAGCTCATCTTCACCCCGCTCGGCATGTCCAGCGCCGTCCTCGAACCGGACGCCACCGGGCACCCGGTGTGCTCGTCCTACCTCTGGGCCACCCCGCGTGACTGGGCAGCCATCGGCCAGTTCGCGCTGCAGGAGGGCCGTTGGAACGGCCAGGACCTCCTGCCCGAGGGCTGGATGGGCCTGTCGACGGCCACGCGTGAGGTGGAGTCGGAGGAGGACGGGTTCGGCGCCCATTGGTGGGCCAACCGGCGACCCGACGGCTCTCTGAGCTTCCCGGGGATGCCGGCCGACACGTATTGGGCCTCGGGCCACGACGGTCAGCGTGTGTTCGTCGTCCCCTCAGCGGATCTGGTGGTGGTCCGCATGGGGTTCACCCCGGCCGAGGTCGACCTCGGGGTGGATCGGCTGGTCGCCGACCTGGCGGCCGCCGTCGAGGCCTCGCCGGCGGCCCGAGAATGAGGTCGCTGAAGGACCTGCCGATCCTGGACGGCGCCGACGTCGCCCGGTTGGCTCCGCCCCTCGACCTCGTCGACGCCCTCCAGGCCGCCCATCGCGAGCCGGGCCCGGCATCCGGGCGCGTCACCCTCTGCCCACCCGGACACAGCGAGAGGTTCCTCGTTCTGCCCGCCTGGGCCCCCGGTGACCTGCTGACCACCAAGCTGACCACCGTCTTCGCGGCCAACCCGTCGACGAACGGGCTGCCCGCCGTCCAGGCGGTGGTGGTGCTCTTCGACGGCGCCGACGGCAGCCCGCTGGCCCTGTTGGACGGCACCGAACTCACCTACCGCAAGACGGCGGCCGACAGTGCTCTCGGGTCCCGGTTCTGCTCCCGCCCCGACGCGGCGGTGCTGCTCGTCGTCGGCGCCGGCGGGCTGGTGCCGCACCTGATCGCCGCTCACCGCGCCGTGCGGCCCTCGATCGAACAGGTCCTGGTCTGGAACCGGACGCCGAGGCGGGCCGACGCCCTGGTGTCCGCCGGGATCGTGGACCGGCGGGTCGACGATCTCCACGAGGCGCTCGAGGCGGCCGACATCGTCTGTACGGCGACGATGGCCCGGGACCCTCTGGTGAGCGGTCGTCTACTGCGCCCGGGAACCCACGTCGACGCCGTCGGGGCCTACCTGCCCGACCATCGGGAGATCGATGACGACGTGGTCCGCCGCGCCGACCACGACCACGCGGTCTTCGTCGACGACCGTCGCGCCCCGCTCACCGAGAGCGGGGACCTGGTCATCCCCATCGCCCGGGGGGTGGTCGCGGAGGACGTCGTCCGAGCCGACCTGTTCCAGCTGTGCCAGGGGGATCACCCTGGCCGGACCACGCCCGAGCAGGTCACTCTGTTCTGCAACGGCGGCGGAGGTCACCTGGACCTCATGGTCGCCCGCCACATCTGGAGGGCACATGGTCGTCTCCCCGCGGCACGCCCCGACCACTGAGACCGCGGAGGCCGACGAGGCGCTGCGACCCCTGGCGCGGCCGTTGGCCCTGCGCCACCGCACGCTGCGCAATCGGATCACCTTCGGCGCGCACACCGCGAACATGAGCGAGTCGGGGCTGGCCGGCCCGCGGCACCTGGCCTACTACCTCGAACGCGCCCGCGGGGGCGCGGCGATGATCGTCGTGGAGCCGATGCCGGTGCACCCGACCGGCGTGCTCACCCGCGGCAACTTCCGCGTTGACGACGACGCCGTCATCCCGGGTCTGAGCAAGGTGACCGAGGCGGTGCACGAGCACGGCGCCACGGTTCTGCAGCAGCTCTACCACGTCGGCGCCCACGGCGATTTCGACAACTCCTACCGTGAGTCGTGGTCGCCCGCCGGGCGCCCGAGCTACCACGACAGCGACGGCAGCCACACGATGGCCGAGCGCGAGATCACCGAACTGCTCGACGGTTTCGTCCGTGCCGCGCTGCGCGCGCGAGCCTGCGGCTTCGACGGGGTCGAGGTGTTCGCCGCCTACAACGCCGTCGTGGACCAGTTCTGGCTGCCCTGGTCGAACCGGCGGACCGACCGCTGGGGCGGATCGTTCGAGCACCGGATGCGCTTCTCCCACGAGTTGCTCACCCGGATCCGCCGCGCGGCCGGCGACGACTTCATCATCGGCCTGGCCACCTCGGTCGACCCAGAGGTGCCCACCGCGATGCAGATCGACCAGCTGTGCGAGATCGTGGCCTGGCACGACGAGCGCGAGTTGATGGACTACGTCAGCTGCGGTACCGGGAGCTACTTCAACTTCGGTCCCCTGATGCCCACCTTCCTGTACCCCGACAAGCTGGGGGCCCCTGCGGCCGAGGCTCTTTCACTGGTGACCCGGTTCGCGAAGGTGCAGGCGGAGAGCCACATCCGCACCCCGGAGAACGCCGATGCGGTGATCGGATCCGGGCAGGCGGACCTGGTCAGCGTGGTGCGGGGTCAGATCGCCGACCCGCACTGGGTGCGCAAGGCCCTGGCGGGAGCCGAGGACCAGGTGCGCGGCTGCATCTCGTGCAACCAGATGTGCTGGGGGCGCCGCTCGCGGGACTACTGGATCTCCTGCCTGGTCAACCCCTCGGCGGGACGCGAGTTCGAGTGGGGCGGTGAGGATCACGCCCCGTCCAGCAGGCCACGCCGCCTGCTCGTGGTCGGCGGCGGCCCGGCCGGACTGGAGACGGCACGGGTCGCGGCCGAGCGCGGTCACCGGGTCAGACTCGTCGAGGCCGGACCGGAACTGGGCGGGGCCTTCCGGCTGGCGGGTCTGCAGCCCCGCCGCAGCCAGATCACCGAGTTGATCGAGTGGTACGGCCGTCGACTGCGTGCGCTCGGCGTGGAGGTGCTCACCTCGACCCCCGTGGACGGCGAGGAGGCACTCGCGTTCGGCGACGACGAGATCATCGTGGCCACCGGGTCACAGCCTGCCGGGACCGGCTTCCAGCGCCCGCTGCCGGCAGGCGAGACGCTGCCGGGCGTCGAACGGTCTGACGTCGTGCCGATCGAGGACGTCCTGACCCGCAGCGTCAGGCTCGGACGCCGCGTGGTACTGCTGGACGACGTCGGTGACTGGCGGGGAGCCGGGACGGCCTGGCACCTGGCGGAGCTGGGCCACGAGGTGGTGATGGTCACCGGATGGCCCATGGTGGGCTACTGGATCCAGCGCACCGCCTCGGACGGCGCCCTTCGGTCCCGGCTCGCCCGGTTGGGTGTCACCTGGCACACCGAGTCGGTGATCACCGCCTGGGACGACGACGGCGCACTGGTCCGCAGCCTGCTGGACGGCTCCGAACGACGCGTGCCGGCAGACACCCTGGTCCTGGCGACGACGAACGAGCCCCGCACCGACGTGGTGGACGCACTCGCAGCGTCCCGGCGCACCAGCGGGACGGGCCCGCCGGTTCACGTCGTCGGCGACGCGAGGGCCGCCCGTCTGGCCGTCCATGCCATCCACGAGGGACGCCGCCTCGGGCTCACCCTGTAGCCCGGATCAGTCCTGCTCGGGCGAGGCAGCCTTCTTGGCCGTAGCCTTCTTGGCCGGAGCACGCTTGGCCGCAGCCTTCTTGACCGGAGCCTTCTTGGCCGGAGCCTTCTTGGCCGGAGCCTTCTTGGCCGGGGGCGTCGCGGCGGGGGCCGCGTCGACGGGAGCCTGCGCGACGGGGGGCGGCACGGGGTCGCGTCGACGGGAGCCGGCACGTCGGGGGGCGCCGGCACGGGAGTCGCCTCGACGGGAGCCTGCGGGGCCGACGTCGTGGCAGCTGCCTCCTTCACGGCGGCCCGACTGACGGTCGCCTTGGCCGGAGCAGGTGTCTCGGCAGCCGGCGCGGGGGCGGCGGCATCTCCACCGCCCACCGAGAGCAGACGGTGCGCGAAGCGGTGATTCATGTCGAGCACGGTGTGCGCGAAACCGAAGGCCGAGTCGACCAGCCGGTCGGCGTCCACGGGGCTGTCGGGCAGGGAGCCGACCTTGGGCGTCCGCTCACTGAGCGAGCGCACGGCCTCCACCACGGCGTCCTGGGTTCGCCGGATCTGGTCCAGGGTCTGCTGATTCAACGTGTTGATCAGGTCACGCGAGGTATTCATTGGGGTCCTTCCCTACAGGGGGTGACATTGAATCAGGGGCGCCACCCGGATCACGGGTGGCGCCCCCGAAGTCGATGGGCGGCCGGTCCGGGGACCGACACGCGCCTCACTCAGGCGTGGCTCACTCAGCCTTGGAGGCGGCGAGCAGCTTGTGCACGAACTCCTTGTTCAGGTCGAGCAGCTGGCCGGCGAAGTCGTAGACGGAGTCGACGATCTCGGCCGGGTCGCCCATGGCCTGCTTGAACTCGGCGGGAACCTCGGGCACGGCCGGGCTCTGCGGGGCGACCTTGGCGACGCTGTCCTTCCAGGCCTGCATGGCCTCAAGGGTCGCGGACTGGCCGGTCTTGATCGCCTCGAGGGCCTGGGACTGCATGGCGGCGAGGGCTTCCTGGGGGGTCTGCATGATCTGTCTCCTGTGTGTGTGGTGTTCCGGTTGTCATGTCGTCCGCGGTTCGGCTCTTCGGCCGTCTCGGACGAGGCCTGGGTCGTCGTCGACTCGTTCCTCCGTCATCGGCGACAGTGATAAATATATTGAGCAGTGCTCGGTATGTCAAGCGGCAATCTCCCAAAACCCGGATTCGGGGTTCAGGCACCGCCCCCGGCCTCGGGCGACCGCCCCGCGATGTAACTGCGGTAGACGCTCAGCAGCGCGCCCTTCTCGGAGTCGGTGAGCAGGGGGTCGGCCGTCACGGCCGCCTCGACACCGGGGACGCCCGCGGCCGCCATGGTCTCGGCGTCCAGGGTGCCTCCCTCGCGGAGGAAGTCGTCGATCGAGACGTTCAACGCCTCAGCGATCTGGACGAGCACCTTCAGGCTCGGATCGTGCAGGCCACGCTCGATCTGGCTCAGGTAGGCGTTGGAGACCTGGGTCACCCGAGAGAGTTCGCGCAACGACATGTCGGCCAACTCGCGCTGGGAGCGGATGAAGGCCCCCATTGCGGCACGCTGGGCCTGCCAGGGGTTGCTGATCGGATCGCTCACGAGCACACCCCCTTAACCTGGACGATCAGGATGTTAACTATATCAATCAATCGCGTGACGTACCACGCAGCGTTCGGTCGGCACCCGTCTGGGCCTCAGTGGGGAACGGTCTCCGGTGGACAGTTCCAGCGCAGCACAGCCGGATAGCCCTTGTTCTCCCCCAGGACGCAGAGCCGGGCCTCACCCAGAGGCAACTGCTCGCCGTACGCCAGGTCCCAGCCCAACCAGATCAGCGCCAGGGTGCGCAGCGCGTGCCCGTGGCCGAAGGCCAGGGCCCGATCGACCCCGCTGGAGCGAACCGTCTGGACCACCCGGGACAGGCGCTCGCTGACCTGGGCGGCGCTCTCGCCACCCGGCGGTGCCGCTCCGGTCCAGGTCGACCAGCCCGGTACGGACTCGTGGATCTCGGCCTTGGTGCGCCCCTCGTAGTCGCCGTAGCGCCATTCGATGAGGTCGGGTTCGATCGCGCCGTGCGGTCCTGCCAACCCCTCGGGACCTGCCATGCCGGCCAGCTCACAGGTGTGCCTGGCCCGCAGCAGCGGGCTGCACAGGACCAGCGAGAAGTCGGCCGGGTCCAGTCGGCCCCGCCACGCACTCGCCTGCTCCCGGCCGAGGGGGGTCATGTCCAGGTCGGTGATCGAGGTGTGCCGCCCCGCCCGACTCCATTCGGTCTCGCCATGCCGGATCAGCCAGAACTCGGTCATGCCGCCCCCTGCCCGGCCACCAGGCCCGCTATCGCCAGCGGGTAGCCGCCCACCCCGAACCCGACGACGATGCCGCGGGCCACCGCCGAGATGTAGGAGTGCTGACGGAAACCCTCACGCGTGTGCACGTTCGAGATGTGGCACTCGACCACCGGCAGCCCGCTGCCCGAGATCGCGTCCCGCAAAGCCACGGAGGTGTGTGTCCACGCCGCGGGATTGACCACCGCCCCGAGCACCTCCCCGTCGTGGTGACGGCGGCCGCCGTCCTGGACCCACTCGAGCATCTCGCCCTCGTGGTTGGTCTGGGCGAACTCGAGCCCCACGCCGAGGCGCTCCGCCTCCCGCCGACACAGATCCTCGACGTCGGCGAGGGTGGCGGCGCCGTAGACGTCCGGCTCCCGCCGACCGAGCAGATTGAGGTTGGGGCCGTTGAGTACCAGGACGACGGGTCGCCTCGCTTCGCTCACGTGCCCATCCTGCCGCACCTCACTCACGGCAGGCTCGCAGGAGCCTCACGGAAGGGGCGGGAGCTGACCGGTCGTCTCGTAGGCCGACAGCATGTCGATCCGGCGCTGATGCCTCTGATCGTGGGTGAACGGCTCGGCCAGGAACGCCTCGACGAACCCGGTGGCCTCGGCGGTCGTGTGCATCCTCGCGCCGACCGCGATCACGTTGGCGTCGTTGTGCTGACGGGCCAGGACCGCGGTCTGCTCGCTCCACGCCAGGGCCGATCGCACGCCGCGCACCTTGTTCGCCGCGATCTGCTCGCCGTTGCCCGACCCGCCGATCACCACGCCCAGGCTCCCGGCGTCCGCGACGACGGCCTGCGCCACGCGCAGGCAGAAGGGGGGGTAGTCGTCCTGCGGGTCGTACGTCGCCGGGCCGTGGTCCACGACCTCGTGGCCGGCGGAACGCAACTGAACCGACAGGTGCTCCTTCAGGTCGAACCCGGCGTGGTCGCAGCCGACATGAACCCGCATGGGCACAGTGTGCCAGCCCCGGCGCCGGCCCCGACGCGGGCGGATCATCGGCCGGGCGGGGGGAGGTTTCCGCGATGGTCCGGGCGGTGCGAAGATCACGCCATGCCAGCTGCCGCCAACCTGACCCGTCGCGAGGCCGAACGCCGCGCGGAACTGCTCGAGGTGTCCGCCTACCAGGTCGACCTGGACCTCACCTCGGGGCCGGAGACGTTCCGCTCCCGCACCACGGTTCGCTTCACCTGTCGCCTCCCCGGCGAGCAGAGCTTCATCGATCTCGTGGCGCCCTCGGTGCTCGAGGTCCGGCTCAACGGTGAGGCGCTGGACGTGGACCACGTCGTCGGCGGCGACCGCATCCAACTGCCGGACCTGACCGCGGAGAACGAACTCGTGGTGGTCGCCGACTGCGCCTACATGCACACGGGCGAGGGCCTGCACCGCTTCGTCGACCCGGTGGACGAGCAGGTCTACCTCTACTCCCAGTTCGAGGTCGCCGACGCACGCCGGGTGTTCTGTTGCTTCGAGCAACCGGATCTCAAGGCCTCGTTCGCGCTCTCGGTGCTGGCTCCGCGGCACTGGAAGGTGCTGTCCGCCTCGCCGACCCCCGATCCGCAACCGGGACCGGAGGGCTCGGACGCCGCCCGATG
Source organism: uncultured Actinomycetota bacterium (assembly GCA_963750395.1). Taxonomy (GTDB): domain Bacteria; phylum Actinomycetota; class Actinomycetes; order Actinomycetales; family Kineosporiaceae; genus JADJPO01. The sequence goes on from CAVVQM010000010.1 coordinate 259,179, forward strand.
GGTCTTCGAGGCCACACCGCCGCTGTCGACCTACGTCGTCTCGGTGGTCGCCGGCCCCTACGAGGGCCGCACGTCGCAGCTGACCAGCCGGGATGGACGATCGGTGCCGCTCGGGGTCTACTGCCGGGCCTCGATGGTGCGGCATCTGGACGCCGAGGAGATCCTCGAGGTGACCCGGGCCGGGTTCGCCTACTTCGAGGAGCTGTTCGACCTGCCCTACCCGTTCGCCAAGTACGACCAGGTCTTCGTCCCCGAGTTCAACGCCGGGGCCATGGAGAACGCCGGCTGCGTGACCCTCACCGACGACTACGTCTTCCGGTCCAAGCCCGCCGAGGCCACCGTCGAGCGGCGGGCCCTGACGGTGCTGCACGAGCTGGCCCACATGTGGTTCGGCGACCTGGTCACCATGCGCTGGTGGGACGACCTGTGGCTGAACGAGTCGTTCGCCGAGTACGTCAGCACCCGGTGCCAGGCCGAGGTGACCCGATGGGACTCCGCCTGGACGACGTTCCTGTCCGCGGAGAAGGCCTGGGCGTATCGGCAGGACCAGCTCAGCTCCACCCATCCGATCGTGGCCGAGATCCGGGATCTGGCCGACGTCGAGGTGAACTTCGACGGGATCACCTACGCCAAGGGCGCCTCGGTGCTCAAACAGTTGGTCCACTGGGTGGGCCGGGACGCCTTCGACGAGGGCATCCGGGGCTACTTCCGCCGCCATGCCTGGAGGAACACCACCCTGGCCGACCTGCTCGGCGAACTCGCGCGGACCAGCGGGCAGGACCTCGGGCGCTGGGCCGGCCAGTGGCTGGAGCAGGCCGGGGTGAACACCGTCCGCGCCGAGGTCACCGAGGACGCTCAGCACCTGATCACCTCCGCGGCGCTCGTTCAGGAGGCGCCGGTCAACCATCCGGTGCTCCGCCCGCACCGGATCGGGATCGGCGGCTACGACGTGGGCACCGACGACGCCGGGGCCGCCGTACTGCGACGCAGCTGGAACGTCGAGGCCGACGTGGACGGCGAACGCACCGAACTCCGCGCGCTGATCGGCCGCCGCCGACCGGACCTGCTGCTGCTCAACGACGCCGATCTGACCTACACCAAGATCCGCCTGGACGAACGATCGCTGGCCACGGCGACCACCCGGCTCGGACGCCTTCGAGGACTCCCTGCCCGCCACGCTGGTCTGGGCGGCGACCTGGGACATGACCAGGGACGGCGAGCTCGACCCCGTGGCGTTCGTCGACCTGGTGCTCGACCAGCTCACCTCGGTGAGCGCGCCGAGCGTCCAGCAGACGCTGCTGGGCCAACTGGCCACCACGTTGAGCGTGTTCCTCCCGCCGGGGCGGGCCGAGGCGGTGCGGGACGACGCAGCCGCCCGGCTGGCCCGGCTCCTGCTGGCGGCCGAGCCCGGCAGCGACGCCCAGCTCCTGCTGGTCCGGGCCCTGGCCCAGGCCGCCCGCCGCGACGACGAGCTCGACCTGCTCGAGGCCCTGCTCGCCGGAACGGCGCCGTTGCCGGGCCTGGACGTCGACACCGACCTGCGCTGGACGCTGCTGATCGGCCTGGTCGCCGGAGGCCGAGCCGGTCCGGACCGGATCGCCGCCGAGCGGGCCCGTGACGACACCGCCTCCGGGCGGGTCCGGGAGGCCCTCGCGCTGGCCGCCATCCCCACGCCTGAGGCCAAGCAGGCCGCGTGGGACAGCGTGGTCGTTCGTGACGACCTGCCCAACGCCACGCACCAGGCGGTGATCCGGGGGCTCGGCCGCGTTCACGACACGCAACTGCTCGAGCCGTTCGTGCAGCCGTACTTCGCCGAGCTGCAGCGGATCTGGAAGGAGCGGACGAGCGAGATGGCCGCCCAGGTGGCCGTGGGTCTGTTCCCGACTCGGCTGATCCGCCAGGACGTCCTCGATCAGGCCGAGAACTGGTTGGCGACCTCCGCCGCCGAACCGGCTCTGACCCGGCTCGTCGCCGAGGGCCGCGACGGGCTGCGTCGGGCGCTGAGGGTGCAGGCCGCCGCTACTGGCCGGTGACGGCGCGGGCCAGGGACGCTGCCCGCACCGAGGCCATGATGTCCTCCAGCAGCACCGGCCGGCCCAGGCCGTCGGCCAGCGGCAGCTCCCAACTCGGGTAGGCACCCACGGCTCCCGGTTGGTGCGCCGCCCGGCGATCACCCACCGCATCGGCGAGGGCGACCCCGATCACCTTGGCCGGCGTCCAGGTCAGGAAGCGGTGCAGTGCCTCGACGCGCTCGCGCTCGCTGGACTGCTCCCCGAGCAGTCCCAGGTCGCGCAGGTGAGCCAGGACGGCCGCACGCTCCGCCTCGTCGACGGCGAGCTCCTCGGCCAGGGGCCGGCTCAGCAGCCGCAACCGGTCACGCAGTTCGACGTGCTCGCCGGCCAGATAGCCGGCGGTCGGGGGCAGATCCGCTGAGGTGACGGTGGCCAGGCACAACTCCCGCCAGTCCTCCGGGCGCAGGGGGCGGCCCTGCGGGTCACGCTCCCACCAGAGCACCGACGTCCCGAGCAGCCCGCGCTCACGCAGGTAGTCCCGGGCCCACGGTTCGACGCCGGACAGGTCCTCGGCGATCACCAGGGCCCCGGCGCGGTGGGCCTCCAGCGCCAGGATGCCGATCATCGCCTCGTGGTCGTGACGCACGTAGGTGCCCTCGCCCGGGGCGGCCCCCTGCGGCACCCACCACGACCGGAACAGCCGGATGACGTCGTCCACCCGCAACCCGCCACCGTGCCGGAGCACGGTGCGCAGCAGGTCGCGCCAGGGCGCGTAACCCAGCTCGGCCAGCCGGTCAGGTCGCCACGGCGGCATCGCCGAGTCCTGGCCCCCCGGGTGGTCGGCGTCCGGTGGTGAGCCTATGGTCACTCCCGCGGCCAACACGTCGGGCATCGCCCAGACCTCGGCACCATCGGGGTGGACGCCCACCGCCAGCTCGTTGACCAGACCGATCGACATGCCGGCCGCGAGGGCGAGGCGCTGCGCCTCGGCGAGCTGTTCGTCCAGGCACCACTGCAGCCACATGTGGAACTGGACCCGGTCGGCCATCTCCTCGCGCAACTGGGCCACCGAGGTGGAGCGGGCGTCGAGGGCGTGTGCCGGCCAGCCGGACATCGGCAGGCCGTACCGCTCCGTCAGGGAGCACCAGGAGGCGAAATCGAGCAGGCCCGCTCCCTCCGCCTCGCAGTAGGCCTCGAAGGCGGCCTGCCGGGAACGGGATCGCGGCTGGGCGAAGACGGTCTCCAGGGCGGCCCGTTTGGCCTCCCAGACGGCATCGCGATCCACCCCACCGGGGTCGAGGTTCATCCCTCTCATCGCCTCGGCCTGCCACTCGACCAGCGCGCGGTCGGTGGAGGGCATGTACGCCACCTCGCGGATGTCCTCGACCCTCAGGTAGAGCGGATTGCGGAAACGCCGGGTGGTGGGCAGATAGGGCGAGGGCTCGATCGGCGTGATCGGCTCGGCGGCGTGCATCGGATGCACCAGCAGGACGTCCGCGTCGTGGTCGCGTGCGCTCCAGGCCGCCAGCTCGCCCAGGTCGGCGAGATCCCCGATCCCCCAGGAGTACTGCGAACGGATGGAGTACGGATGCACCATGAAGCCCCAGGCGCGACCGGAGCGCAGGGCCTCGGGCAGCTCCAGGCGGTACGGGGTCACCACCAACGGGCGGACCACCTCGCCGGCCGGTAGCACCGCCTCGAGTCGGTGCCAGCCCAGCGGCAGATCGCCGGGGACGACGAACGCGGCCTCGTTGACGACCAGATCGTCGATGATCCGCGGTTCCACCTCGTGGCCGGCGTCCTGGAGCTGGATCGACCCGGAGCCGTCCTCGAGCCGGACCAGGACCGTGACCTCGACACCCTGTTCCGCATGCACGAGGACGCGCGAACGTGCGCCCTGCCGGACCACGGTGACGTCGGGCAGCGTCCTGCGCCAGTCACGCTCGCGGGCCGCGACCAGGGCCTCGGACACGGTGTGGTCGGAGGAGACGTCGACGTCCAGCGCCGCCAACACGCCACGGATCGTGGCGGCGGAGACCGTGGTGTGTCGGCCCTGCCAGTCCCAGTACTCCGTCGCCACGCCGTGCGACTGGGCCAACTCGAGCAGTGCGCTTCCTGGAGGGTCCCCAGCGGCCACGTGGGCGGGGATCTGCGGCGGCACCGTCCTGGACTCCTCGGACCTGGATCCCTCGGAGTCCAGCGGCGGCTCAGCGGCTCCCTGGACACCCCGAGGCGCCGGCCCGGAGGCCGGTTCCCGCCCGGGGGGCGTCCGCTGCAGATCGCTCACGGTTCGGCATCCTGCCAGAATCCGGTGACATCGCGATGTCGGCGGCCACCGGATCGAGCGGACCATAGCCTGGAATCGTGAGTTATCCCGAGCCTGAGGGAGACCAGACGACGTGACCGAGCTGTTGGAGCAGCTGGACCTTCCGTGGACCGGGAGCTGGGTGGAGCCGCTGTTCGGCATCCCGCTGCGCATCGCCCTGATCCTGATCGCGGGCTTCCTCGTCCGGCACCTGCTGCACCGGGTGATCCAGCGCGTCTGCGCGGGTATCGCGCAGGGCGCCCAGACCCTGACCCGCCTGGAGGAGGGACGGGACGGCGACCCGTCGCGCAGGGCGGGCGTGGCGCTGCTGACGGATCGGCGCGAACAACGGGCCGGGACCATCTCCTCGATCCTGAAGTCCCTGACCACCGCGGTCGTCTCGTCGGTGGTCATCATCATGGTCCTGGACCTGCTCTCGATCCCGGTGGCGCCCCTGCTGGCCAGCGCCGGAATCGTCGGTGTGGCGGTCGGGTTCGGGGCGCAGTCGCTGGTCAAGGACGTGATCAGCGGCGTGTTCATGCTGGTCGAGGACCAGTACGGGGTGGGGGACGTGGTCGATCTCGGCGACGCCTCGGGCTCTGTCGAGGCGGTCGGCCTGCGGGTGTCCCGGCTGCGCGACGTCGACGGGACGGTCTGGTACGTGCGCAACGGCGAGATCCAGCGGGTGGGCAACAGGTCGCACGGCTGGGCCCGTGCGGTGCTCGACGTGCCCGTCGCCTACGGGGAGGACGTCGGTCGGGCCGAGACCCTGCTCAAGCAGACGGCGGTGGAACTGAAGGACTCCCCGGACTTCGCCGGACTGATCCTGGACGAGCCCGAGGTCTGGGGGGTGGAGGACGTCAGCGCCGACAGCGTCGTCATCCGGCTGGTGGTCAAGACCCGGCCCCTCAAGCAGTGGGACGTCGCCCGCGAACTCCGCAGCCGGATCAAGATCGCCTTCGACAGCGCGGACGTCAGGGTGGCTCACTCGGTCGGCGCCATCCGGATCGCCGAGACGACCCGGAGGACGCCGGCGAAACAGGGTGAGAAGGACGACGCGGACGAGGCGGGACAATGACGTCCATGGACCCGAGCGGGGACGACCGGCAGCAGCCGAGCTTCTACGAGCAGATCGGCGGGCACGAGACCTTCGTGGCGCTCGTCGACCGCTTCTACCAGGGTGTCGCGGAGGATGCGCTGCTGCGGCCGATGTACCCCGAGGCCGATCTGGCCGGCGCCCGCGAACGATTGACCATGTTCCTCGAGCAGTACTGGGGCGGTCCGACCACCTACAGCCAGCAGCGTGGCCACCCCAGACTCCGGATGCGGCACGCAGCCTTCCCGATCGACTCCAGAGCCCGCGATCACTGGCTCGGCCACATGCGCGTGGCCGTTGAGGGCCTGCACCTGTCGCCGGCGCACGAGGCGATGCTGTGGGACTACTTGGAGCGGGCGGCGATCAGTCTGGTGAACCGGCGAGACGAACGGCTTCGTCCCACCTCGTGACGGGCCGCGCGACCGCGGTCAGCCCCGATGGCGCCAGGTGACCGGTCCGCCGCGCCACCTCTCCAACCGCGTTCGTTCGCTCGGGGTCATCCGGCGGGGGCGATGGCGCGCGAGGTCGTACAGGACCAGCGTGACCTCGGCGCGGGCGAAGACCAGGTCGGGACCCTCGGTGTCCTCGTCGTCCAAGACCTCGTAGCCCATGTCGAAACTGGCCACGTCCAGCCGGCTCACCCACAGGTCGATCGCCACCGGGGCCGGTCGATAGACCAACGGCGCCAGGTACTCGATCCGCTGTCGCGCGACGATCAGTCCGGTGTCCACCACGTCGCCGCCCTCCTCGGAACCGGAGGCGGCCAGGGCCACGACCCGCGCATCCTCGAGCAACCGCAGGAACTGCACGTTGTTGACATGCCCGTAGGCGTCCATGTCAGACCAGCGCAGTGGCGTCATCACCCGGTGGCGGCTCACGGACCCCATCCTGGCCCACCACCCGAGTGCGCCGACATTCATCGCCACTGCGTGTAACGGCGCGAGCCCTCTGAGCGAAGAACACGTCGAGGGGGTGCCGGCGGCGCCGGCAACCGTTCCCGGGTAGGCCCACCCGGGGCACGTGGAGGGGATCGCGGGACGGCGGGGTCCGGGTGTCGGCCAGCGCCCGGCCCGTCCCGCGGACTGCGCCTCGAGGTCCGGGGGGCGATACTTGCCCCGTCCACGCCCCCCGCCGTCGAGGAGTCCCAGGTGATCGACCGCCCGTTGATCGAGGACGGCGCCCCGAGCGGCAGCCTCTCAAGCCTGCTGACCAGGCTGGATCTGACCCAGGCGGACCCGGCGGACGACCCGTCGCAGGCGGACGTCTTCGTCGGACAGAGCGAGCGTCAGCCCTGGGGCCGGGTCTACGGGGGCCAGGTCCTGGCCCAGGCCCTGGTGGCCGCCCAGCGGACGGTGGACCCGGACGGCCGCACCCGCCCGGTGCATTCGATGCACGCCTATTTCCTGCGGGCCGGCGACGACACCGAGCCGATCACCTTCAGCGTGGAACGCCTGCGCGACGGCCGCTCGTTCTCCGCGCGGCGCGTGCACGCCATCCAGTTCGGCCGGCCGATCCTGAACATGGCAGCCTCGTTCCAGATCCCGGCCGGGGGGCTGGAGCACTCCGAGCCGATGCCGCCGGACCTGCCTGATCCCGACGACCTGCCCACCCTGGCCGAGCGCTACCCCGGCCTGGAGGATCCAGGGGCACGGCGCTGGCTCCGCGAGCGTCCCCTGGACCTGCGCCACGCCGCCGAGCCGTCCTACGTCATGCCCTCCGAGCAACGGCTCTCCCACGTCCAGCTCTGGATGCGCGCCGCAGGCGCCATCCCGCCCGAGATCGACACCCCCGCCCTGCACGCCGCGGTGCTCGCCTATGCCAGCGACTACTCGATGCTGGAGCCGGTCCTGCGCCGGCACGGGCGGGTGTTCGCCGAGCCCGGGATAAAGATGGCCAGCCTGGACCACGCGATGTGGTTCCACCGTCCGGCGCGGGTGGACGCCTGGTTGCTGACCCACCTGGTCAGCCCGTCGGCCCAGGGCGGCCGGGGCCTGGGCATGGGCCGGATCCATTCCGCCGACGGCACGCTGATCGCCTCGGTGGCCCAGGAGGGCATGATCCGGATCCCCGCCTGACCCTTCATGCCCCGACCGGTCATGGCCGCAGCGCCCCAGGGATCCGTGCGGCGCGACGATGACACAGTGCCACACGTGCCGGACAGGTAGGGGGCATGGGAACACCACCGCCGGAGGGAACCGAACGCGAACGCCGGTTCCGCGACGCCTACACGACCGCCTACCCGGACCTGCTCCGTTTCGTCAGCCGGCGGGTCCACCCCAGCCACGCCGAGGACGTCGTGGCCGAGACCTTCCTGGTGGCCTGGCGCCGGCTGGACGACCTCCCGGACGACCCCGGCGGGGCCAGGGCCTGGCTGTTCGGGACCGCCCGCCGATACCTGCTCAACGACCGCCGCGGCGACCGGCGGCGCGGGGCGCTCGCCGTCCGGATCGCCGACGAGGCAGCCCGCGCACCGGACCAGGGGTTCGACCCGGACATGGTCGCCCGCCGTCTCGACCTGGCTGCCGCCTGGCGACTGCTCACGCCGGCCGACCAGGAGGTCATCGCCCTGACCGCCTGGGACGGGCTGGGCTCCCCGCAGGCGGCCGCCGTCCTGGGCATCTCGCCCGTCGCCTACCGGCTGCGCCTGTCCCGGGCTCGCCGGGCCCTGCGTCGCCATCTGGACGCCGCACCCCCGGTCGAGGCCACCCGCGCTCCGATCCTGCCGAAAGGACAGCAGTCATGAACCGCACCCGACTCGACCCGACCGCCCTGGCCGTGCTGCACAGCCTGGACGCCGCCCCGGCGCGGCCGCTGAGCCAGGCCCAGTCCCGTCGGGCCGATGCCACCCTGGCCGACATCCTGGCCACCGACCCGGGCTCGGCCCCGGTCAGCGGTTCGGCACCGACACGTCGCCGCCGCCGATGGTTGGCGCTGGCCGCGGCCGCGGCCGCGGGGGCCCTCGCTTTCACCGTGCTGCCGGTGTCCCCGGGCGCACAGGACCCGGCCTATGCCACCTGGAAGGCGGTCCCGGACCGCATTCCGCTCGATGCCGCCGGTGGGGCCGCCGCGTACTGCCTCAAACATGCCGCAGACCACACGGACGAGCGGACCGAAGCCGGGCTCGAGGCGGCCACGGTCGCCTTCGCCGAGCGCCGTGGCGTCTGGACCTACGTCATGCTTGCCGGTCCCAGCGGGTTCCAGGCCAGCTGCCTGACCGATACCACCTTCGAGGACGGCATGATCGGCGCGGTCGGAACCCCTCTCGACTACCGGGAGCCGGCACCCCGCGAGATCGTGCTGGGCAGCTGCTGCGGTGGCGGCGGCACGATCAAGGACGGGGTGAAGAACTTCATCGGCGAGGTGGAGGGCTACGCGGGGTCCGAGGTGACCGGGATCGCTGTCCTGACCCCCGCGAGGGGTCGGGTCGAGGCCACCGTCGGTGGCGGCCAGTTCGCCGCATGGTGGCCGGACAACGACAGCGACACCCGTCCCCGCCGGCCACTGACGTTCGTGTTGACCTTCATCGACGGCACCACCGAGCAGGTCACCCTGGCGCCACCGCCCTGACGGCGCCGCCAGGTGTCGGTGCGGTCCGGTGGTGGGTGGAACCGGGGTCAGTCGCGGGTCAGCTTGCGGTAGGTGACCCGGTGCGGACGGGCGGCCTCGGCCCGAGCCGGGCCACCTTGTTCTCCTCGTAGCCGGCGAAGTTGCCCTCGAACCAGAACCACTTGGCCGGGTCCGTCGGCGTCACCCTCGTAGGCGAGGATGTGGGTGGCCACCCGGTCCAGGAACCACCGGTCGTGGGAGATCACGACGGCGCAGCCGGGGAACTCGAGCAGCGCGTTCTCCAGCGAGCCGAGGGTCTCGACGTCCAGGTCGTTGGTGGGCTCGTCGAGCAGCAGCAGGTTGCCGCCCTGCTTGAGGGTCAGCGCCAGGTTCAGCCGGTTGCGCTCCCCGCCGGACAGCACCCCGGCCGGCTTCTGCTGGTCGGGGCCCTTGAAGCCGAAGGCCGAGACGTAGGCCCGCGACGGCATCTCGACGTGGCCGACCTTGATGTGGTCGAGCCCGTCGGAGACCACCTCCCAGACGGTCTTTTGCGGGTCGAGGCCGGAGCGGGTCTGGTCGACGTAGCGCGATCTTGACGGTGTCGCCGACCTTGAGCGATGCCGCCGTCGATCGGCTCCAGCCCGACGATGGTCTTGAACAGCGTGGTCTTGCCGACCCCGTTCGGACCGATGACCCCGACGATCCCGTTGCGTGGCAAGGAGAACGACAGCCCGTCGATGAGCACCCGGTCCCCGAACCCCTTCTTCAGGTCCTTGGCCTCGATGACGATCGTGCCCAGCCGCGGGCCCGGGCGGGATCTGGATCTCGTCGAAGTCGAGCTTGCGGGTGCGCTCGGCCTCGGCGGCCATCTCCTCGTAGCGGGCCAGGCGGGCCTTGGACTTGGTCTGGCGGCCCTTGGCGTTCTGCCGCACCCACTCCAGCTCGTCCTTGAGGCGCTTGGCGAGCTTGACGTCCTTGCGGCCCTGCACCTGCAGCCGCTCCTGCTTCTTCTCCAGATAGGTGGAGTAGTTGCCCTCGTAGGGGTAGAGCCGGCCGCGGTCGACCTCGGCGATCCACTGCGCGACGTTGTCGAGGAAGTAGCGGTCGTGGGTGACCGCGATGACGGCACCCGCGTAGGAGGCCAGGTGCTGCTCGAGCCACTGCACGCTCTCGGCGTCGAGGTGGTTGGTCGGCTCGTCGAGCAGCAGCAGGTCGGGCTTGCGACAGCAGCAGCTTGCACAGCGCGACGCGGCGGCGCTCACCACCGGACAGCACCGTGACGTCGGCGTCCGGAGGCGGGCAGCGCAGCGCGTCCATCGCCTGGTCGAGCTGGGCGTCCAGGTCCCAGGCGTCGGCGTGGTCGATGTCCTCCTGGAGCGTGCCCATCTCGCTCCATGAGCTCGTCGGAGTAGTCGACCGCCATCTTCTCGGCGATCTCGTTGTACCGGTCGAGCTTGACCTTGATCTCGCCCAGGCCCTCCTCGACGTTGCCGAGGACGGTCTTGTCCTCGTTCAGCGGCGGCTCCTGCTGCAGGATGCCCGACGGTGTAGCCGGGCGAGAGCCGGGCATCGCCGTTGGACGGCTGGTCCAGGCCGGCCATGATCTTGAGGATCGTCGACTTGCCGGCACCGTTCGGGCCGACCATGCCGATCTTGGCGCCGGGGAAGAAGGACATCGTGACGTCGTCGAGGATGACCTTGTCCCCGACCGCCTTGCGCGCCTTCGTCATGGTGTAGATGAATTCCGCCATGCCAGGAGGCTAACCGCCACGGCCGGGTCTTCTCACATCGCGCCGCCGGGGTCGGCCCGTGCCAGGCTGGGACGATGGTGGACGAGGCGGGACAGGCGACGGCCGGAGGCACGCGGATCGAGCACGACACCCTCGGCGAGGTGGCGGTGCCCGTCGACGCCCTGTACGGGGCACAGACTCAGCGGGCGGTGGAGAACTTCCCGGTGAGCGGGCTGCGGCTGGGCAGGGATCTGATCTGGGCACTCGGCACCGTCAAGGCCGCGGCCTGCCTGGTGAACGCAGAACTCGGGGTTCTGGACACCGAGACCGCCGCCGCGATCGAGGCCGCCGCCGGCGAGGTCGCCGCCGGCGAGCACGACGACCACTTCCCGGTGGATGTCTTCCAGACCGGTTCGGGCACCTCGTCGAACATGAACGCCAACGAGGTGATCGCTCACCTGGCGGGGCGCCGGCTCGGCCGCGCCGTCCACCCGAACGACGCCGTGAACGCCTCCCAGTCGAGCAACGACACCTTCCCGACGGCGATCCACCTGGCGGCCGCGCGAGCCGTCACCCAGGATCTGCAGCCCGCGCTGGCGCATCTCGCCCGGACGCTGCGGGCCAGGGCCGAGGACAACGCCGGGGTGATCAAGGCCGGGCGTACCCACTTGATGGACGCCACGCCGGTGACCCTGGGACAGGAGCTGTCCGGCTATGCGACGCAGGTCGAGCGAGGCGTCGACCGGCTGTCCGACGCCCTGCCACGGCTGTGCGAGCTGCCACTGGGCGGCACCGCCGTGGGCACCGGGATCAACGCACCGGCCGGCTTCGCGGAGCGAGTCGTCGCCGTCCTCGGCGAACGGACCGGGCTGCACCTGACCGAGGCCGTCGATCACTTCGAGGCGGCGTCCGCACGGGACGGTCTGGTCGAGACCTCGGGCGCGCTGCGAACCGTGGCCGTCGGGCTGACGAAGATCTGCAACGACCTGCGGTGGATGTCCTCCGGACCCGCCACCGGGCTCGCCGAGATCCACCTTCCGGACCTGCAGCCCGGCTCATCGATCATGCCGGGCAAGGTCAATCCCGTCGTGCCGGAAGCCGTCCTGCAGGTGTGTGCCCGCGTCATCGGCAACGACGTCACCGTCGCCTGGGCCGGCGCCAGCGGGTCGTTCGAGCTGAACGTGATGATGCCGGTGACGGCCCATGCACTTCTGGAGTCCATCCGACTGCTGACCACCGGGACCACCCTGCTGGCAGACCGCTGCGTCGCCGGTCTGACCGCGGACGCCGAGCGGTGTCTGCGCCTGGCGCAATCCTCCCCGGCGGTGGTGACGCCGTTGGCCCGGCTGATCGGCTACGAACGGGCGGCCCAGATCGCCAAGCACGCGATCGAGCGCGGACTGACGATTCGCGAGTCCACCGTCGATCTCGGACTCCTCGAACGGGGCGAGCTGTCACCAGGAGCAACTGGACTCCGCGCTCGACATCTCATCGATGATCTGAGCGGTGGCGCCGGAACCCGTCCGGGTGCTCTCCGGTCGCGATTACGCTTCCTCATCGTGACACCCACTCCCCCGCTCGCCACCGGGTCCGAACCTGCCGCGGCGAACTCCGCCCGATCCTCCGAGGCCTGTGCAGATCCGCGCCTGTGGTGGCGAGAGGCGGTGACGTATCAGTTGTACATCCGCAGCTTCGCCGACTCCGACGGCGACGGGCTCGGTGACGTCGACGGCATCCGCTCCCGCCTGCCCTATCTGGCCGAGCTCGGTGTCGACGCGGTCTGGATCAACCCCTGGTACCCGTCCCCTCAGGCGGACGGTGGCTACGACGTGTCGGACTACCGGCAGATCGAGCCGTGCTTCGGCACCCTCGAGCAGGCCGACGCGCTGATCGGCGAGGCGCACGCCCTGGGTCTCAAGGTGATCCTGGACATCGTGCCCAACCACACCAGCGACGAGCACGACTGGTTCGTCCACGCGGTGGCCGCCGGGCCGGGTTCACCGGAACGCGACCGGTTCTTCTTCCGAACCGGGCGCGGCCCGGACGGCGAGGAGCCACCGAACGACTGGCTGTCCGTCTTCGGTGGCCGGGCCTGGACCAGGATCATCGAGCCGGACGGGCGCCCCGGGCAGTGGTACCTGCACCTCTTCGACCCCAAGCAGCCCGACCTGAACTGGGACGACCCCACGGTGCGGGTCGAGTTCGAGGACATCCTGAGGTACTGGTTCGACCGCGGCGCGGACGGCTTCCGGATCGACGTGGCACACGGACTGATCAAGGACCCGGCTCTGCCGGACCTGGACGGTCGTTCCTCCCTGGCTCACGGCGAACCGCACCTGCTCGACGCCGTCGCCCGCTTCGACCACCCGCACTGGGATCGCCCGGGGGTGCACGACATCTACCGGTCCTGGCGTGCCGTCGCCGAGACCTACGACCCGCCGAAGGTCTTCGTCGCCGAGGCCTGGGTCGCCGATCAGGAGCAGTTGGCCGCCTACCTGCGCAGCGACGAGTTGCACACCGCATTCGACTTCCACTTCGTCCAGGCCCCGTGGAACGCCGCCGATCTGCGCCGGACGGCGGCCGCCAGCCTGGCCGCCCACGAGAGGGTGGGGGCGCCGGTGATGTGGGTGCTGTCCAACCACGACATCACCCGGCACGTCACCCGGCTGGGTCGGCCCGACGCCCGGACGGCGAAGGACCCGCTGCACGCCGTCCGCACCGTGCCCAACCTCGACCTGGGCCGGCGCCGGGCCAGGGCCGCACTGCTGCTCGAACTGGCCCTGCCCGGCGGGGTCTACCTCTACCAGGGTGAGGAGCTCGGCCTGGAGGAGGTCGAGAACCTGCCCGAGGAACTCCTGCAGGACCCGGCGTGGAGGCGCTCCGGGCACACCGTGCGGGGCCGGGACGGATGCCGGGTGCCGCTGCCCTGGTCCACCTCCGGCCCGTCGCTCGGCTTCGGTGACGGCGGTGGCTGGCTGCCGCAGCCCGCGGCCTGGGCCGGGGAGCGCGGGCTGTCGGCACAGGCGCAGACGGCAGACCCGGACTCGATGCTGACCCTGTACCGGACGGCGCTGCGCAGGCGCGCCGAACTGGTCGGATCCCGGATTCTCGGCGCTGACCCGGCTCTGACCTGGCTCGAGGAGCTCTCATCCGAGGACGTGCTGGCCTTCCACCGCGGCCCGGACGGCGCCGGGATGCTCTGCCTGGTGAACACCGGCGCCCACCCGGTGGCGTTGCCGGCCGGTGAGGTCCTGCTGACGAGCGGTCCCCTGAACGACGGCGAGGACGACGGCGAGCGGCGACGGCGAGGGCGAGCGGATCCTGCCCGGCGACACAGCCGTGTGGCTGGCGGGCTGAGTCAGTCGCCGGACAGGTCCAGACCCGCCACCTGCCCGATGACGATCACGGCGGGCGGCCGCACGTTCTCGCGATGGGCGACCGCCACGATGTCGCCCAGCTCGGCCCGGACGACGCGTTGACCGGGGAGGGAACCGTCCAGCACGACGGCGGCGGGCGTATCCGCCGGACGGCCGTGACGCAGCAGGACCGAGGCGATCTCGGGTAGCCGATCGACGCCCATGAGGACCAGCAGTGTGCCGCGCAGCCGGGCCAGCGACGGCCAGTCGACCAGGGTCGCCGGGTCGTCCGGCGACAGGTGGCCGGAGACGATCACCGCCTCGTGCGCCAGGCCGCGATGCGTGAGCGGGATCCCGGCCAGTGCGGGCACGGACAGCGCGCTGGTCACCCCGGGCACCAGCCGGACCGGCACGCCTGCGGCCAGGCACGCCTGGACCTCCTCGCCGCCGCGGCCGAAGACGTAGGGGTCACCGCCCTTGAGCCGGACCACGAATCGACCGGCCAGTGCACGATCGATGAGGACGTCGTTGATCGCTTGTTGGGCCATCGCCCGGCCGCGCGGCAGTTTGGCGGCGTCGACGACCTCGACGTCCGTGGCCAGATCGTCGAGCAGCGACTGCGGTGCGAGCCGATCGGCGACCACGACATCGGCCCGGGCGAGCAGGCTCCGTCCGCGTACGGTGATCAGGTCGGGATCCCCCGGGCCGCCACCGACGATGGCGACCCCGGGCAGGGTGCCGTCGGCGGCTACCCGGCGGGCCCGCAGGTCCAGGCGTCCGCGGCGCATCGACTCGGCGAGCTGGTCGCGCACGGCGGCGGCCCGTCGGGGGTCGTCGCCGCCGAGCACCGCCAGCTGGACCGTGCCGTCGTGGGCGGTGGCCGGGGTCCGCGCGCTGCCGTCACGTGCGCGGTCCGATCGCACGCAGAAGACCCGGCGCCTGTCCGCCTCCGCCGTCACAGCCCGGTTGACCTCCGGGCGGTCGGTCAGCGCCAGGGCGTACCAGGCGCCGTCCAGGTCGCCGTCGGCGTAGTCGCGGGCATGCCAGGTGAGGTTGTCGGCGGGCATCAGGCCCTCGATGGTCGGGGTGAGGATCGGCGAGACGATGTGCAGGTCCGCCCCGGCGGCGATCAGCGCCGGGAGCCGGCGCTGGGCGAGGTTGCCCCCACCGACGACGACGACCCGACGACCAGCCAGGTCCAGGCCCACCAGGTAGGACAGCGCCTGGGTGGCCCCCGCCTCGCCCGGACCCGGATCGGCGGTCATGAGGTCACCTGCGCCTCATCGAGGGTTGCCATGTCGCGCAGCACCCTGGCTGCCGACTGCACGATCGGCAATGCGAGCAGCGCCCCGGTCCCCTCGCCGAGACGCAGCTCGAGGTCGACCAGGGGCCGCAGACCGAGGCGCTCCAGGGCCAGGGTGTGCGCGGGCTCGACCGAGCGGTGCCCGGCCACGAGGGCGTGCACCGCCGGTGGTGCGAGCGCGGTCGCCACCAGCGCCGCGGCGCCGGCGATCGCGCCGTCCAGGATCACCGGGACGCGGTGCGCGGCCGCCGACAGCAGGAGGCCGGCGATGGCCGCATGTTCCAGGCCGCCGAGAGCGGCGAGGACCGCCAGAGGATCGGTGTCGCGGTCGGCGACGATCCCGTGGTGGCATTCCAGGGCCGCACCGACGACGGCGACCTTGTGGTGCCAGGTCTGCTCGTCGATACCGGTGCCGCGCCCGGTCGCCTGGCGGGGATGGACGCCGCAGAAGGCCGCGGTCAGCGCGGCGGAGGCGGTGGTGTTGGCGATCCCCATGTCTCCCGTGAGCAGCACGTCCGTTCCCGACCCGATCAGGTCCGTCGCCACGCGGGCACCCACCAGCAGTGCCTGGATGGCCTCGGCGCGGGTCATCGCCGCCTCGGAGCTCAGATCCCGGGTCCCCGAGCGCACGCGGTGGCTGCGCAGCATGCCGTCCGTTGGGACGCCCCCCGGGATGTCATTGGCCACCCCGACGTCGATGACGAGCACTCGCGCCCCGATCTGTTCGGCGAGCACGTTCACCGCCGCCCGCCCGGACAGGAACGTGGCCACCATCTGTGCGGTGACCTCCTGCGGCCAGGGCGAGACCCCACGGGCGTGCACCCCGTGGTCTGCGGCGAACACGGCGACCACGGCACGCTCGGGGACCGGCGGCGGACACCGCCCCGCGAGAGCCGCCAGCATGATCGACACGTCCTCGAGGACGCCGAGGGCACCAGCCGGTTTGGCCAGCCGGCCCTGATGCCGGGCCGCCTCCTCGGCGGCCGCCGCGTCGGGCGGCCCGACCCGGGCGACCAGGTCAGCCAGTTCCTGCCCGGCCGGCTCCTGGCGCTCCTCGCTCGACCGCTCGCGGACATTCACGCCGGCTCCTTCCGGGATCGGTCGGACAGGCGGCCGGTCGGTCGGCCGGTCGCCGTGGCCAGTGCCGCAGCGAGGACGGCGGACACGGCCGAGGCCACCCGCAGCATCCGCACGGTGCGGCGCAGGTCGTCCACGGTCGCGGCCCGCCCGGGCTCGCCGAGCACCGGTCGGTGTTCGATCGTCCCACCGTAGGAGTTGGTGCCCCCCAAGCGGATGCCGAGGGCCCCTGCGACCGCCGCCTCCGGGAAACCGGCGTTCGGGCTGGGATGGGCTGCGCCGTCCCGGACCGCGGTGCGCAGCGCGGCCGCCCCGCTGTCGCCGGTGATCAGTGCGGCGCCGGCGAGCACGAGCACCGACATCCGCGCCGGAACGAGGTTGGCCACGTCGTCCAACCTCGCGGCGGCCCAGCCGAACCGCCGATGGCGTGGCGTCAGGTAGCCCACCATCGCGTCCAGGGTGTTGACCGCTCGATAACCGAGAAGGCCGGGCATGCCGGCCACGGCACCCCAGAGCAACGGGGCGACCACGGCGTCGGACGCGTTCTCCGCCAACGACTCCACGCTCGCCCGGCACAGCTCCGCGCGGCTCATACCGGAGCTGTCCCGGGCGCAGAGGTTGCCCAACCGTCGACGGGCGCCCTCGATGTCGTCCTCCTCGAGCAGCGCCGCCATCGCCTCACCCTCGCGGGCCAGGGAGGTACCTCCCAGCACCGCCCACGTGGCCGCCGCGGTCAGCGCCGTCCTCGACCACGGCCGGGACCGGCAGACCCGCTGGGCGAGCGCGCCGGTGGCACTGGTCACGCCGACGCACAGGACGGCGTAGAGCCCACCCCGTACTCGGCTATCGGCGTACAGCGACCGTTCCAGGGCCGCCGCTGCGCGTCCGAAGCCGGCCACGGGATGGCCGCGCCGGGGATCGCCCAGCGCGGCGTCCGCGATAGCGCCGATCGCCAGGCCGACGGCTGTGGGGGGCAGGAAGACCACGTCGCAGATCCTGCCGCATGGAGCCGCCGGCCGGCACCGACCCCGCCACCACCCCTCAGGCCCGGACCGCCTCCCTGCCGTCCTCGGGCGCCTCGGCGTCGCCGACCACCGTTCGGCCGCCGTCCGCGGCCGCGAGCAACTCGTCGAGGTCGGCGTCGAAGCCGTCCTGCTCGACCTCCTCGGCCAGGGCATCCGACTCACGTTGACCCGGCAGTTCGTGGGTCTGGGAGAAGTTCACCCGCTCGAAGGACGCCCGGCCGAACTCGAGGTCGAAGCCGATCGAATCGGCCCGGATGTCCACTCGGGAACGACGACCGTTCTTGCTCTCCCACTCCGATGAGATGAGCCGGCCCTGGACCATGACCCGGCTGCCGACCGTCAGGCTCGAGGACACGTTGCGCGCCAGGGCGCCCCAGCAGTTCACCGTCACCCATGTCGGTCGTCCGTCCACCCAGGCGTTCTCCTTGCGGTCGAAGATCCTGGTCCGCCAGGCCAACCGGAAGTCGGTGACCACGTCCTCGTCGTTGACCAGGCGGCTCTTCGGCTCCGTCCCGACGAACCCGCTGATCGACACATGGTTGCTCTTCATGGGCTGTTCTCCTCTCCCCGAGCCCTCGCCCGGGTCACGGACCAGCCTCACCCCCCGACGCAGGGGGCGCCGGACCCGCCGGGACGACTGTGGACGAACGGCTCGCCCGGCGGACTGTGGACGCGAGGAGGAGGCAGGTGCGACCCGTCGTGGCGGGGTCGGTGTGGACCTGCCGGCCGCGGACGGGACGGGGCTACAGGGCCTCGGTGAGCGAGCGCCTGACCGTGCGGTGGTCGACCAGGACCTCGGCGATCGGGGCGATCACGTGGGACCACGCGACGTCCTGCACGGCCTCACGCAGGGCGGCTGCGATGGCCAGCCGGTGCCGGGTCGCGCCGGATCTGGCCGCCAGACGGGCGCTCACGGTGGTGATCCCACCGCCGATGAGACCGACCAGGAGCAGCAGGGTCGGCAGCGGCATCGGACCCGCGTACGGGGTCGCGGGCCCCGCGCCGAAGAAGGCGAGCACCCCCAGCACGACCATCCAGGCGAACCCGGCGACCGCCAGCACGGCGAACAGCACCTGCACCGCCCTCACGACCTGCCACCAACGCGGAGGGCGCAGCACCAGGTCGACGCCGGCGACGGCTTCGTCCAGGGCGTCGGTCAGATCGGCCTCGGGCCGTGACGCGGCCGCGACGACACTGTCCGCCCACCGCCGCGGCAGCAACTCGGTCACGCCGTTGATGACCTCACGGGCCGCCAGGTCGACCCGAGAACGCTGCGACGGCGTGGCTGCCGGAACGGAGCCCCGCGTGAGCCGGCGAAGCTCACCCTCGTCGCTCTCCCCGAGCCCCAGACGCTCGAGGGGGTCCGGCCGCAGCCTTCGGTACCAGCTCAGGAATGGCCAGCCCATGACGTGGTCGGCCTGGCGCTGGTAGTCGGCGGTCACCGCGTCCAGGACGACCGGCACCCCGGAGGCCTCGGCCAGCGCGCCGACCAGGTCGTCGGCACCCTTCAGGTCGGTGGCCTCCGGCTCGTCGGCGGCCACCCCGGTCAGCAGCCGGCGGGCGGCACGGTCCAGATCGGCGGCGGACCGCGCGGCCACCGCACCCTGGACCTCGACCACCTCGACCAGCAGTCGGCGCAGGTCCTCCACGCCGAGCCCGGTCTCGGCGGAGGTGACCAGCATCCTGACGGACTCCAGCCCGTCGGTGTCCAGCAACCGGCGCAGGTCGGTGCGGCAGGTCTCCGCCTCGCGGGGACCGAGTTGGTCGATCTGGTTGAGCACCACGACCATCACGCCGTCATGGTTGGCCAGCCGGGTCAGATAGCCGTGGTGCAGGGCCTCGTCGGCGTACTTCTGCGGGTCGACGACCCAGACCAGCAGGTCCACCATCTCCACCAGGCGATCCACCTCGACCCGGTGCGAGACGTGCGTCGAGTCGTGGTCGGGCATGTCGACCAGGACCAGCCCGTGCAACTCGGCCTCGCGGTCGGCGTCCAGCACCGTCTCACGCAGTGTCCGGTAGCGCCGGGGGATCTCCAACCAGTCGAGCAGCGGTTCGGCACCTGCGTCACCCCAGACGCACGCCATCGCCCGCCCGGTGGTGGGTCGCCGGGAGCCGACCTCGGCCAGGTCCATCCCGGCCAGGGCGTTGAACAGGCTCGACTTGCCGCTGCCGGTGGCCCCGACCAGGGCCACGATCGTGTAGCCGGCCCCGAGACGCAGCCGTTCGCCGGTGCGCTCGATCACCGTGTGAGCCTGGCGGGCAGCCTCGGGATCCACCCGATCACCCGCGACGGCGAGTGCCCTCTCGATGCCCTCCGCGCGGCTGGCCAGGTCGCGGCCGGCCATCGCCTGGGTGTCAGGCCCATGGGTGTCAGGTCGGTCCAACTGCGCCTCGGTTCGGTCCACTCAGCGTGCCTCCTCGACGGCGGTGGCCAATGCCCGAAGCATCTCACCGCGCCCGTCGCGCACCTCGGCATCGTCCAGGAGAGCCTCGATCCGGGAGCGCTCGGCATCCAGCACCGCTATGGCCCGGGACACCAGTTCACCGCGAACCTTGAAGGTCAGCTGGTCCGCGGCACGATCTCCGTAGAGAGCCCCGAGCAGCCGCCCGGTCACGGCGGCGGTGGCCGCGGCGATACCCCGATCGGACTCCTCCTCGCCCGTGGTGTCACTGAAGACGCGCAGGAGTGCGATCAGGCCGGCGGCCTCGGCACCCAGGGACGCCGCCCGGCTCCCCTGACGACGCGAGGCCCCTTCGGCCAGGGCCAGTTCGGTGGCCCGATCGAACAGCGCCTCGACGGCGCGGGCGAGGCGCATGTCGAACTCCGGCGACAACCGTTGCTCGCTGATCCGCGCGCCCACGGCCGAGTCCAGCAGCCCGGCGCCCTCCGGGCGGGCCCGCCACCGGGCGATCGCCCGGTCGACAGCGTGCTGGGCGACAGAACGGATCAGGGACTGCAACCCGGTCCGGATCGCCTCACCGAGCACGGTCGGCGCGGCCGGTCCCCCGAGCCGGTCACTGGCCTGACTGACGGCGGCGTCCAGACTGCGGAAGACATCACCGGTGCCCACGAACTCCTGCCAGCGGGCCAGCACCTCGCCACGCATCATCGAGCCGTCGCACAGTCGTTCCTCGAGCTGGCGCGCGGCGACCGTATGGACCTCGTCCAGGTCGTCGCGCAGCCTCTCGTCGGCGGCGACCTGATCGTCGGCGGCGGCGGCGATGACCGGGATCCGCTCGCGCAGACTGTCCAACGCACCCACCAGCGTTCGCCGGATCACCACGTCACGGCTGCGGGTGTCCCGGGCCAGCCGGGTGAGCCAGGCGACCAGGGGCTGCACCGTCTCGCGGGGCAGGAAGCCCTCCACCGAACGGGGTGTCTCGGTGATGGTGAACAGCGGCGAGGTGGCCAGTCCTCGGTCGCGCAGCATGGTCGCCAGGTGCGTGCGCACCTGGTGCAGGACGGCGGACGGCACCCGGTCCAGTACCACAGCGACCGAGACCCCGCGATCGACGGCGCTGCGCAGCGCCTGCCACGGCACGGCGTCGGAGTAGCGTGCCGCGGTGGTCACGAAGATCCACAGATCGGCCGCGGCGAGCAGCTGGTAGGCCAGCTCCCGGTTGGTGTCGACCAGCGAGTCGATGTCCGGTGCGTCCACGATGGCGATGCCCGGGGGCATGCCCTCGTGCGGAACCAGTCGCAGGGCTGTCGGTTTGGGGGCATCGACGTCGACCGGCTGCGCCGGCTCCGGTGCCTCGGAGGTGACGCGGGCGAGCCCCGGCAGGATCCGCTGGGACAGGAAGGCCCCCGAGTCATAGGGGTGATGGACCAGGACCGGCGAGCGGGTGGTGGGCCGCAGCACGCCGCTGCGGGTCACCTCGCGGCGCAGCAGGGAGTTCACCAGGGTGGACTTGCCTGCACCCGTGGACCCGCCGACCACCGCCAGGACCGGCGCGTCCATGCGTCGAAGCCGGGGCAGCAGGTAGTCGTCCAGCTGGGCGAGCAACTGGTCGCGGGCGATCCGTCCGGCCTCGGTGTCGGGTACCTCGAGGGGAAGGCGAAGCCCGGAGAGTTCGCCGCGGAGGAGTTCAGTCGCCTCGAGCAGGTCCAGCGGTGCCTCGTCCTGCGCAGGCAGGTATCCCGCGGCTCGCACGGCGTCGGGAGCGTCACGCACCTGCGGCTCCACCTCCCCTCCTCCAGTCGACCGGCCCGGCGGACCGAGCACCCTATGGTGCACGCTTCTGGCATGACACGACCGGCGCCCTGACAGATCCACTCACCGGATCTGCACGTCGCAGGCGCCGCCGCCGCCACCCAAGCCTGCCCTGATCATCACATTGCTGCCAAGCAATGATGCGCCGAGGGTGGCCGGTCGCAGCCCTTGCTCACTGTTCGGAGTCGGACGACACATTCTGTATGGCTCGTCAGAGATCCTTTCTGGACCCGGATACCCTGGTCCCTCGAGGCGCGGTCGCGTCCTGGGCCCGTAGCTCAATGGACAGAGCATCCGGTTTCTACCCGGCTGGTTGGGGGTTCGAGTCCCTCCGGGCCTGCTGGCCGGCGGCGACTATCCGCGGCCGCCGGCGGGGGTGGTGAAGACCCGCCGTAGGGCCGTCATCCTGTTCAGGAGATCGAGTTCATGCTCCTGTGCCTGGTGCGAAGCGGTGCCGCGCACCATCCGCTCGCGCAGGAAGGCCAATTCACCGCCCAGGTCCTGGAACTCCTTCATGGCGCGCTCGGCGACCCTGCCGCCCCGGGCCTCGGCCCACTGCCGGGCCTGCCGCCGCTCGGCGAGCGAGGCCAGCATGGCCGTCTCGGCAGGCGCCAGCCAGCCGGTGGTGCGGTAGACCATCAGGTTGGAGGCGATCAGCCGCCCCTCGCGGCGGCGGGCCAGGAGGGCCAGCGCCCCGAAACCGATGAAGACCGGGGCCTGCAACAGCACGTAGCCGGTGACGAATCCGTTCATCCCCGAGGCGGCGGACAGGTTCCAGGCACCGTGCAGGAAGACGGCGACGGCGAAGCCGAGTCCCGGTGCGAGCACCCGCAGCCAGCCCCGTCGGGTGCGGGCCGCGATACCCAATCCGATCCCGGTCGCCCCGGTGAACAGCGGATGGGCGAACGGGGAGACCACTCCGCGCAGTCCGAACACCACCAGCGCGGAGCCCGTCCCGTCGAGGGCCGCGCGTCCGAAGTACAGGATGTTCTCGACGAAGGCGAACCCGACCCCGACCATCCCCGCGTAGACGATGCCGTCGATCACGCCGTCGAACTCTCGCCGGCGCAGCAGCAGCACCCCCAGGACCGCCAGGCCCTTGAAGGACTCCTCGGACAGCGGAGCGACCAGGACGGCGGCCATCGTCGGATCCCCGCCGGCGGCACGGATCGTCTCGATCGAGGCGGTGTTGACGAACAGGGCACCGAGGGTGGCGACGAAGGCGCCCCAGATGAAGGTGAATGCCAGCAGGTAGGCGGGCTCGGCCTCGTAGCGATCCAGCCACAGGTAGGTGGCCACGACCGGGAACACCGGGATCGAGGCCAGCATCAGTCCGGTCACCAGGCCCTGCGGCCCCGTCTCGGTGGAGATGATCGCGATGGTGGCGATCCCGCAGAGCACGCTGATCACGACCACGGCGAGGTGGCCGATCACCGATCCTGCGCTGGGGCCTCTGGAGCGTGCGGAGAAGGGCATCGCAGCGAGGCTATCCGTAGCCGGCACCGGGCACCGCCCTTAACCCCGATGGGCATACCCGTAGAGTGACGGCCGTGACCGCGCAGACCAACAGCACCTCGTCGCGCCCCCCGCAGCGGTCCCAGGACCGGATCGTCTGGATCGACTGCGAGATGACCGGGCTCGACCTGATCGCGGACGCCCTGGTGGAGGTCGCCGTCCTGGTCACCGACTCGGAGTTGAATGTCCTCGGCGAGGGTGTGGACGTCGTGATCCGCCCCCCGGCCGAGGCGATCGAGCAGATGAACGACGTGGTCCGGGAGATGCACACCGTCTCCGGTCTGCTCGACGTCCTGGACTCCGGCACCACTCTGGCCCAGGCCCAGGCCCTGGCGCTGGAGTACATACGCACATGGGTGCCCGAACCGCGCAAAGCGCCGTTGGCCGGCAACTCTGTCGGCACCGACCGGGGCTTCCTCGCCCGGGACATGCCCGAACTCGAGGCTCACCTGCACTATCGGATCATCGACGTCTCCTCGGTCAAGGAGCTGGCCCGCCGCTGGTTCCCCCGGGCCTACTACGCCTCCCCCGGCAAGAAGGGCGGGCACAGGGCCCTGGCCGACATCCGCGACAGCATCGACGAACTTCGCTACTACCGGCAGACGGTGTTCGTGCCCCAGCCCGGTCCCGACTCGGCGACGGCTCGCGCCGTGGCGGCCCAATTCGACGGCGCGTCGGGCTGACTCGGTTGGGTATGCTGCGCCTGTCCGTCCGCAGCCCTGCGCACGGCGGACGACGTGGTGGGTGTAGCTCAGCAGGTAGAGCATCTGGTTGTGGTCCAGAGGGTCGCGGGTTCAAGTCCCGTCACTCACCCCACGGAGCGCGCGCACCAGCTGGATGGGCAAGGCGCCGGGCATGTCGTCGTCGTCACCACCCTGGGTCAATGTCTCGACAGGTGACCTTTGGTCAGTCAAGACTGAGTCCAGGTGTGGCACGGTCGCCCACAACAAGTGGGCACGGAGCGGGTCAACGAGAGGGCGAGAGATGCCGAAGAAGTACGTCTACCACTTCACCGAGGGCGACAGGGACCAGAAGGACCTCCTGGGCGGGAAGGGTGCCAACCTCGCCGAGATGACCAATCTGGGGCTGCCGGTTCCCCCTGGTTTCACGATCACCACCGAGGCCTGCACGCACTGGTTGCGTGAGGGCGCCAACCCGGAGGGGTTGGAGGAGGAGATCATGGAACACCTGAAGGAGGTCGAGAAGGCGGTCGGGCGGAAGCTGGGCCAGCCCGATGATCCCCTGCTGCTCTCGGTCCGCTCCGGCGCCAAGTTCTCGATGCCGGGAATGATGGACACGGTGCTGAACGTCGGGCTCAACGACCAGAGCGTTCAGGGCCTGGTGGTCAACTCCGGCGACCCCAGGTTCGCGTGGGACTCCTATCGCCGGCTGCTGCAGATGTTCGGCAAGACGGTGCTGGGCATCGAGGGCGACCTGTTCGAGGCGGCCCTCGAAGCGGCGAAGCACGCCAAGAAGACCACAAATGACCTGGACCTGACCGCCGAGGACCTCCAGGCGCTCGTCGAGACCTTCAAGGGCGTCATCCTCGACGCATCGGGCGAACCCTTCCCGCAGTCGCCGACCGATCAACTCTTCACGGCGGTCCGGGCCGTCTTCAAGTCATGGAACACCGACCGCGCCGTGCTCTACCGACGCCAGGAGAAGATCCCCGGCGACCTCGGCACGGCGGTCAACGTGATGGCGATGGTCTTCGGCAACCTGGGCGACAACTCGGGCACGGGTGTCGCCTTCACCCGTGACCCGTCCACTGGACGGCGCGGCTCCTACGGCGACTACCTGTCCAAGGCGCAGGGCGAGGACGTCGTCTCCGGCATCAGGAACACGCTGAGCCTGGACGACTTCGCGGAGTTGGACAAGAAGTCCCACGACGAGCTGGTCACGAACATGGCCAGGCTCGAGGGCCACTACAAGGACCTGTGCGACATCGAGTTCACGGTCGAGCGCGGCAAGCTGTGGATGCTGCAGACGCGGGTGGGCAAGCGGACCGCCGCCGCAGCCTTCCGGATCGCCGTCCAGTTGGTCGATGAGGGCATGATCGACATGGACACAGCGATGACCAGGGTGACCGGTGAGCAACTCGCGAAACTGATGTTCCCCCAGTTCGATCCCAAGGCCGAGCGGACGCTGCTGGCCCGCGGTATGGGGGCCAGCCCGGGTGCCGCCGTCGGGAAGGTGGCCTTCGAGAGCGCGACAGCCGTCGAGTGGGCGGGAAAGGGCGAGGACGTCATCCTGGTCCGACGCGAGACCAACCCCGACGATCTCGGTGGCATGGTCGCCGCACGCGGGGTGCTGACCAGCCGCGGCGGCAAGACGTCACACGCCGCCGTGGTGGCCCGGGGCATGGGCCGCACCTGTGTCGTCGGTGTCGAGGCGCTCAGGGTGGACCCCAAGCACCACGAGGTGACGACAGCCGACGGAAGACGGTTCAGCGAGGGCGACGTCATCTCCATCGATGGAGCGACGGGCGAGGTGTTCCTGGGCCCGGTGCCGGTGACCCCGTCACCGGTGGCGGAGGTGCTGCGCGGTGAGACCGTCGACGTCGTCGACAGTGAGGAGCACGAGCTGCTCGAGGCCGTGCGCCGGATCATGGAGCACGCGGACTCGAGGCGTCGGATGGGCGTGCGGGCCAACGCCGACACCCCCGATGACGCCGCCCGCTCGCGCGGCTTCGGTGCCGGCGGCATCGGCCTGTGCCGCACCGAGCACATGTTCCTGGGTCCGCGCCGCCAGATCGTCGAGCGCCTGATCCTCGCCCGGGACGCCGCTGCCCGCGACGCCGCGCTGGCCGAGCTCCTGCCGCTGCAGCGGGAGGATTTCGTCGGGATCCTCGACGCGATGGACGGCTGCCCGGTGGTGATCCGACTGCTCGACCCGCCGTTGCACGAGTTCCTGCCCGACTACACCGCCCTGTCGGTGAAGGTGGCTCTGGCCGAGGCATCCGGCAAGCGGGACAAGGCCGCCGAGGAACTGCTGCGCCAGGTGCAGCGCCTGCACGAGCAGAACCCGATGCTGGGCACCCGGGGCGTGCGGCTGGGGCTCGTCGTGCCACAGCTGTTCCAGCTTCAGGTCCAGGCGATCGCCGAGGCGTCCGCCCGCCTGAGGAAGAGCGGCAAGAACCCGCGTCCGGAGATCATGGTCCCGCTGATCGCCACGGTCGAGGAACTGGTGGTGATCCGCTACGAGTCCGAGAAGACGCTGGCGCGGGTGGCCACGGAGACCGGGGTGGAGCAGGACATCCCGATCGGCACGATGATCGAGCTGCCGCGGGCCGCGATGACGGCCGGGCGGATCGCCGAGGAGGCCGACTTCTTCTCGTTCGGCACCAATGACCTCACCCAGACGACCTGGGGCTTCAGCCGGGACGACGTCGAAGCGGCGTTCTTCCCGCAGTACATGGAGGCGGGGATCTTCTCCATCAGCCCGTTCGAGTCGCTTGACACGGCAGGGGTCGGCCGTCTGGTGAGCATCGCGGCCTGGGAGGGCAAGGAGACCAAGTCGGAACTGACGATCGGGGTCTGCGGCGAGCACGGCGGCGACCCTGACTCGATCCACTTCTTCGACTCGATCTCGATCGACTACGTGTCGTGCTCACCGTTCCGGGTGCCGGTGGCACGACTGGAGTGCGCGCGGGCGACCGTCCTGCACGGAGACACGGCGGCGAGCGACAGCCGGTAGCCAGGCGCTGGTCGTCGGGCTCAGACCTCGAGCTCGACGACCAGACAGCCGTGGTCCGAGGGCCACAGGCCCGAGGTCGTCCGGTCCTCCGGGTCGGCTCCGACCACGTCGGCGCGGCGAACGACGACCTTGTCCGGGTCGACGAAGACGTGGTCGATCCGGTCGACGAGGGGTGCTTTCGCGTCCCGCAGGTCGTGCTCGCCGCGTCGGCATGTGCCCCCCCGGCCCGGGTCGGCGTCCGGGTGGGCAAGCACCCACGCGTCGGCCAGGCCCGAGGCGCCGACGATCTCGTAGGCGTCGCCGTCGATCTCGGCGGCATCCTCGCCGGCTGGGTGCGGTTGTGACCGGCAGGCCGGTGGGCGGCAGTTGAGGTCCCCGAGCAACAGGCGGTTGCGTCCGTCGTCCGCGCCGAGCTGCTCCACGAGACTGCGCGCCTGGGCGACGCGGGTCTGCGCGTCGTACAGCTCCAGATGCGTGTTGATCACGTACAGCGTGCTCGTATCGATCCGGATCTCGGCCTCACACCAGGCCCGGTCGAGGCTCACGTCTCGGCCGAGCACCGGCACGACGTGGTGATCCGCAAAGGCGCCCCAGCGCCCGGCCACGACCGTCACCGCCGGGTCATCGCGCACCAGGATTGCGCATCGGTCGGCCAACTCGACCACCTGTCCGGTGGCGGCGGAGACCATCTCGGTGATCCCCTCCCCCGAGAATCCACGGGCGCGGACGGCGACCCGATAGCGGACGCCTGCGTGGGCGAGCGACTCGACCAGATCGTGGAGCAGATCGTGCACCCTGGCCGCCCCGGCGGTGCCCGCGCGCCACAGGGCGGCCTCCTGGACGGCGATGACGTCCGGCAGGCGGCGCACCAGCACCCGGGCCGCCGCTTGCATCCGCTCGAACGGCTGGGACGCCTCGACCTCCGACCAGACGGCGGCGGTACGGGCCGCCAGGTCCTGGGGTTCGAGACCCCCGAAGATCGACGTCAGGTCGCTGCCCAGGTAGAGGTTGTAGCTCGCGACGGTGATCCCGGTGGGGCGCATGTCGACAGCCTAGACAGCCCCGCCGCGGCGCCCGCCGGGACCCGGCCAATCGATTTCATCCTTGGCCCGCGCCGCTGGTAGCCTCGTGCCGCATTCGCGCCGCTAGCTCAACTGGCAGAGCAGCTGACTCTTAATCAGCGGGTTCGGGGTTCGAGTCCCTGGCGGCGCACCACCGGTTGGTTCCACGACACCACCGACGCGGGGGCCGTAGCTCAATCCTCGATCTGCGCCGCGCCCTGCCGCCTCAACGCATCGATGCCGTCCCGCATGCCCTGTAGCTTCGCCGCCGAGTGGCCGACCCAATCGACGAGTTCACCCACGACGCGCAGCGGCTCACGACTGCGGAATGACTGCGTCGGGTTTCCGGGGAACTTCTTGTCAGTGACGTTGGGATCGTCCTCGAACTCGCCCGTCGGCTCGACGATGTAGATACGCCCGCGGCCCTCGCCTGCAGCCAGCTCAGCACCCCAGACCGCGGCATCCAGGGTTGCGGTGAAGTAGACATAGTTCATCACCCGACCCTCCTCGAAGTTGGACTCTCGGCCCGGCACCAGCAGCTCGCCCACGGCGAGGTTCGCCTTCGTACCGTGCAGGTAGACACCGGCCTCGTAGACCTCGAACGGCACCGGTTCACGCATGATGCTCACCCGTCGACCCTAGTTGTCGCCCGTACGTCCGCGCGGATCGTGGCAGTCAAGTCGGGCGTTCACCGGGCACGCGGAGCCATGCGAGCGGCGCGATCGTTCACCTGGCGGTCTTGAGGAATCGCGTCACGTGCTCGGTCACCTGGCCGGCAGCCTCGGTGAGCGCGGCGTGGCCCGATCCGCGTAGCATCTCGATCACGGTGGCCGGGTTGGCACGGCGAAGCCGCGCGACGTCCCCGTCCGTGAACGCCGCGGTTCCTGACTCGGGGTCGGCGCGCAGCACCATCAGCGGCCGCTCGAGCGCCACGTCTGGGTCGGCGCCGGTGAAGAGCGTCCCGTCGATGGCCGGCGTAAGCACCTCGGGATCCAGCGATGCCTGGGCGAGCGCGAGCCGGCGATGAGCCACGGATCCGAGCGCCTCAGCGGCGGTACGACTCGTCGCCGGAACCGGCAGGGAGCCGAAGATCGACTCGTATTCGGGCAAACCCGCCGCGCGTGCCCGCAGATCGCGCAGCAACCCCCGCAGGTCCTCGAACTGCGGCGTGAACGCGGGCCGGTCACCACCCCCGGGGAACAGTGGTGGATCGGCGACGTACTCGTCCAACACGTAGCCGCTTGGGTGAGTGTGCCCCGAGTCACCGTGACCGCGCAGGTCCACCGCGTAGACGCGATACCGATGCGACAAATCCCCGGTGATCGTGTTCCAAATGGTGCGACTGGCCGTCAACCCGGGTAACAACACCACCGGATCCGCGCCGGCATCGCCGAGAACCGTGTACGCCAGGTCCACAGCGCCCGAATACCTGCCCACAGCCACACAGGGACCCTACGACCCCGACCGCACACGCAATCGCCCGCCGACCACGCCGAGGACACGCCTCGAAACAGCAGAACCGCGTTCCCGCGCCATGTCTGCGGCTGACTATTGCCGTGCGGATCGCGGCTGAGCGTAGCGGCCGCGCTGCTCGCGGCTATGAGCGGACGCGCGATGGCGTCAGACACCGTGGGGCAGCCACACTGGCTCACATGCAAGAGCAGCTCGACGAGCGCTGGGTCGACTTCGACGCTCCGCTGGAGGTCCTGCCATGGGGACGCAACGACTACACCGTCGTCTACCTCGATGACCGCCTTGACGCGCACGTCGCGGAGGCCCGGACCCGGCGCGTCGAGGGACGTCTGGACGAGATCGAGGTGAATCTGGGGGTCAACAAGGCCGACGTAGCCCGCGGGCCCTTTCTCTACGTTGGTGCTGCACTGCAACGACGCCTGAGGGCGCGGGCCGGGGACGTGTTGGCCTGTCGGCTACGCCCCGCGGATCCTGATCACGTCCCGTTGCCCGATGACGTGAAGGCCGCCCTCGAGGCCGCCGGACGACAACACGCGTTCGCCGCTCTGCGACCACCCGAGCGCCGTCGCCTCCTACAGCCTGTACACGACGCCGCAAGAGAGGGGACTCGTCAGCGGCGCATCGCAGCGCTCATCACGTCGTTGTCCTCGTAGCGAGTCACTCAGGAAGGTCCGCTGCGCTCGTGCGCAGCCCGTTGCGTTGTGAGCCGACGGTGGCGCGTCCGCTCATCGGCTACGACCGTGATGGTCAGGCCCCGGAAGCCATGTAGGCGGCCTCAACCCCCGAGAATCCATGATCAACACGACCTACCCCACCTCAGGTGCGAAGAGCCAGTATCACGCTGCCTGCTCACACCTCTTGCTGAGAAAAGAACCACCCTAGGAGATGGCCATGTCCTCCAACACCGCAGCCACTTCCGACAGCACCCCGACGGCCGAGGTCGTCAAAGCGCTCGGGCAACGTTTCGTCGATGAGGTGATCAACGCGCACGACCTCGGCGCAGCGCTGACCGAACTGGTCGCCGAGGACTTTGTCGAGCAGAACCCGTTCCCAGGCCAGGGCCCGGGCCGCGCCGGCTTGGGCGACGTCCTCGCCGGAATGATCGCCGCCTTCCCCGACTTGCACTGGGCGCCGCAGACAATGCTCGCCGAGGGTGACCGCGTCATGACCTTCTCGGTGTGGACCGGGACACACGGCGGTGAGTTCTTGGGCGTGCCGGCCACCGGGCGACCAGTCACGGTCGAAGCCTGGACCATCGACCGCTTCCGCGACGGTCAAATGGTCGAGAGCCGCATCCTCATGGACATGCTCGGGCTGCTGACCCAGCTCGGCGTGCTCGACACCGACCTGCGGACCGGTTCCTGAACCGCGCGGATCTCGACGAATCGGTGCTGCCCGGCCCGAGCAGGCGCACGAGATCGCTGTCCACGACACCGGTTGGCTCATCGGCTCGGCGCGCCGGAAGGCGAGTGCGAAGCCGTCGGGACATCATCAGAGTTCGTCACCAGTTCGCCAGTTCCACGCGGTCAATGATGTCCAGGACGTCACGAATTGCAGCTGCCATGTCAGATTCTGGACGACGCCAGGACACGAGTAGGTGGCACCAGGCCGAGTCATGACCTGGGCAAGGCGTGAGCGATCCGACCGGTCGCGCACAGGGCGAACAGGGCGGCACGTCGCGAGACCAGCCCGGACACCGGCGCCAGGACAATGTGGCGGGCACCGGCCTGGGCGAACTCTCGTATCCGGTTGACCACCTGGTCCGGCGTCCCGATCAACAGTGGTCCACCGGTCAGCACGCTGTCCGGCACGGCGGCGAGGGCCTGGGTAACAGTGCGCCCGTCCATTCGGTCAGGAACGAAGTCGACCATGGCGTTGACGTGCTCGCCGAGAGGGTTCGGCATGCCGGCCGCGCGCCACGTCTCGGGCGGTGCCAAGAACCCGAAGAGCCGTACCGGCGCCGACCGGAGCAGGACCCGCACGTCCTCGTCCGTCTCTCCGACCACGAGGAAACGGTGCAGTGCGGGGGTGATGGCGGCCGGGTCGCGCCCGGCGTCCCGGGCGGCCGCGCGGACGAGGTCCAGCTTGGCGGCGTAGTCCTGCGGTGAGGTGATCGAGGCCGGGTACCAGCCGTCACCGTACTGCCCGGTCAGGCGCAGCATGCGTGGCCCGTGCCCGGCGACCCAGATCTCGGGCGTGCGGCCAGGTGGCGCCTTGAGATCCATCTTGGCGCCGTCCAGCCGGAAATGCTGGCCGGCGAAGTCGATCGGCCCCCGGGACGACAGGCACATCCGGACGATCTGCAGGGCTTCCTCGAGCCGTCCCACCGGGTGGCTGAAGTCCAGTCCGTAGGGGTCGATGTTGAGTCGCTCCCCGGCGCCGATACCAAGGATCGGGGCTCGCCGCGCCAGATGCGACAGCGTGAGCATCGCCTGGGCGATCAGCACCGGGTGCCGACGCACCGCCTCGGTCACCCCGACCCCCAGGCGCATCCGACCCACACGCCGGGCGAGGTACCCGAGCAGGACCTGGTAGTCGAACAGCTCGTCCGGGCTCGACCGCCGGGCCGCCAACCAACTGAACCGCTCGTCCCACACAGCAGTGGGGAAGATGTTCTGGAAATGGTCGATGACCATGATCGAGTCCAGCCGCAACGCCCTGGCGTAGAGAAGCTCGGCGCGGACCATCGCCAGCGGCGGCTGGGTGCCGATCTGAAGACCCAGTGAGAGCGAACGGGCGCGCCGCATCAGGGATCACGACCCTCCAAGCAACCCACGCTGCAGTCCGTTTCAGCCTCCCACACCCCGGTTCCACCAGCCTTGGGACCTGCGTCGTTCACTCCCGGCACGGCGGAACCCGGACGAGGCCAGGACCGGGCCCCGAAGGCCACACGTCACTGAGGCGGACAACATCTGAGGCGCAACCACGCACAGACTCCATGCGATCCTCGCCGCACGGTCCCCACCATCACGCGACCGCGGCCCATGTCAGGAGTCCTGGCAACCTGACGACACCAGCCGTGAGCAGTGCGCAGATGCCGCGCCGAGGCCAGCGAGGAGGCAGAAGGGGAGGATGGCGTGCATGGCAACCATCGACCCGATCAAGGCAGTCTCCGTGATCACCACTGGAGAAGGTGAGGGTCACTACGAACATGTCTACGGGACATGGAAGCCCGACCTATGGTGGATCTTCTTCGGCCGCCGCTGGGTGCGCCTGCCCATCAACGTCTACGTCCTCGAGCACAAGGACGGCCTGGTGCTGTTCGACACGGGACAGGACCCTGCCGTTCAGACTGACCCCGACTACTGGCCCGATCCGATCACCGCGTTCTTCATGCGGCGTATCTTTCGCTGGCATATCGGGCCCGAGGACAGCCTTTCAGCCCAGCTCGAGCGGGCCGGCTATGCCGCCGCAGACGTGCACAAGGCCATCGTCTCCCACCTGCATTGCGATCATGTTGGCGGCATCGCCGAGATCCCCCAGGCGGAGCTCTACACCGCTGCGGAAGGCTTCGCATACATGCGGGGCCCCGATCACCCCGAGCGCCGTACCGTCTTGCACGACCGTATCGAGATCCCCGGCGCCAAGTGGCGGATGATTCCGTTCGAGCCCACGAACGACCCCGCATTTGCCCCCTTCACCGAGAAGTTCGATGTGATGGACGACGGTTCATTGGTCGTGTTGCCCACGCCCGGCCATCTTCCGGGTTCGGTGTCGATGCTGGTGCGGCGAGGCGAGGCGGCTCCGCTGCTGCTGGTCGGCGACCTGACCTACGACGAGGAATTGCTGCAACGTGACCAGTTCCCCGCCACCGGCGATAAGAACGTGCTGGCCGCTTCGTTCGCGAAGGTACGAGCCCTCAAGGAGCACATGCCCGAGCTAGTGATCCTTCCCGCCCACGATCAACGCGCCACGGAGAAACTCGGCGCCGCGTAGCAAGTCTTATGGATTCCTTCGCCATGACCGGCACCATCCCCTCGTCTCTGCGGCTCGTGCACCAAGCTGCCAAGCCTGCGGCCCCTGGCTCGCCCATGGGCAGGTGGCGAGCGGTAGATCTGGAAGGGTCACTGCTTCACGGCGCTCACCAGTCGCAGGTCCCGCATGTCCTGGCCGAGCGACTTCCACAGCTTGACGAGAAACTTCGACACCGGGTCGTTCCCCATCGCGGGGGCGTATCGCGCGGTCACGTCAGTGAAGCCAGCTTCCTCGACCATGTGCTGCACGTCGTCCTCGGACCAGACCCAGAGCACGTCCCACATCCGGTGGGTCTGTGTCCCTGGAGCGACGCGTTCTCCGATGTTCAGCACAGCACGCCCGCCCGGGCGCAGCACTCGGAACACCTCGGACAGGACCTTGTGCGGGTCCGGGAATGTCTCGAAGGAGGACACGCACGACACCACCGTGAACGAAGCGTCCGGCCATGGCAGCGAACCCGCGTCCCCCTTGACGATCTCTGCAGTTCCGGCCGCGATCCGTTCGTCGAGCTTGCGGCGGGCCAGGTCGATCTGGATGTCGGACAGGTCGATGCCCGCCACCCGGCGAACAAGCCCGGCGTGCTGGACCAGGAAGGCTCCCGATCCGCACGCTACGTCCAGGAGCTCGTCGTCCGGTCGCAGCTGCAGGGCCTCGGCCATGCTCTGGTACGAGGTGCCAGATGTCAGTGGAAACACGGTGCGGGTGCTGACCCACCCCAGCGGACCACTCGGCACAGCCGCCCAGGCCCAGGCGGCCCGCTTCAGCGCTTCGCCCATCGTGGCCCGGAGGCCGGCCGTCAGCGACGACACCGATCGTGCACGCCCTTGCGGCCCCGTCTGAACCGGTCCACCTGGGCCTTGTCGCGCGGTCGCACCCTCTTTGCCCTCGATCGCCTGCTTGGAACGCATAGCACTCGCCTCCGGCCCGTGCTCCGATACTGAATCCCTCCGTCCACGTGGCACCAGGGCCTTAGGACCTCATCCACCTGAGCCACTCGACGCCCTCACACCGCAGTTCCCGGAGTCCCACTGTCTGCGGCGCTGTGCGTATTGCCGCGCGGTCGGCGGCTGCGGATGTTTGTCGTGGCCTAGGGATTTCGGTCTCGCGCCGATCGCATCGACGTGTGGCCGTCACGCCGATGACGGCTTCGTCACGCCGCGTGATCACGCGGCGGTAGAGGGCTCGTGGCCCTGCTCGGGCGCCAGAGAACTCCGTCCGCGCGTGGCGGCCCGAGATCGAGGTCCTGATCGTCACCGGCGTCACCAGCGCCCGCACCGAGGCCACAAGGACTTCGATGAAGCAGGTCAAGCGCGGCGGCCGAGGGTTCTGCACCGAACCCCTCTACCGCGCTCCGCATCCTCGTAGCCGGGGCCGTTCAGCGTTACCTCCGATCTCAATGCACCGGATCGCACGGACCTACGAGGTTGGCACTACCTGCTACCGTCCGCGGGACCGCTTGCAGGTCGCATTCACACAGGAGGTTCGCGGTGCCGGACACCACCTGCCATATGTCGATCTCGTTGGACGGCTTCGTCGCCGGCCCGGATCAGAATCGGGAGGACCCCCTGGGCACGCGGGGGTTGGAGCTGCACGGCTGGCTGTTCGGGGACCCGCGGGCCAACGACGCTGACAAGATCGCGAACGAGTGGCTCATGCGGCCCCGGGGTGCGTATGTGATGGGGCGGAACATGTTCGGCCCCATCCGTGGCGATTGGGATGAGGACTGGTCGGGCTGGTGGGGCCCTGAACCGCCGTATCACGCGCCGGTGTTCGTGCTGACCCATCACCCCCGTGATCCGATCCAGATGGACGGGGGCACGACCTTCCACTTCATCACCGAGGGGTTCGACGCGGCCTACTCCGCAGCGTGTGAGGCTGCCGGGGACAACGGGGTGGACATCGCCGGTGGGGCCTCGACCGTCCGGCAAGCGTTGATCGCCGGGGTGATCGATGAGCTCACCCTCGACATCGCGCCCGTCCTGCTCGGTTCGGGCGAGCGCATCTTTGATGAGCTCGCTTCCTTCGACTTCCAGCCCGTCGAGGTGCTTCACTCACCGCTGGCCACCCACATCCGCTACCGCCGCGTCAGCTGACTCGCGGCCCGACGCCCCCGCTGCGCTTTGACAGGGTCGGTCACTCCGGGACGGTAGGGGGCGAAGCCGAGGCAGAGTCGGCGAGCCGAGTCGCCCTCCCCCGGCGGCATCGGCGTAGTGGCCGCTCCGCGGCCGCGAGCGGAATGGCCATGCGCTGCCGTGTGCAACGGCCGATATCGCGGTCGACCTGTCTCGGCTGGTCACCCACGTCCGCGGACCCGCATGGTGCCGCTGCGCTTGAACCGAGGTTCTGTGAAGGCCTGATTGGCCAACAGAAAGTGGGTGGTACGGTCCGCCAGTGAGGGTGGGGACCACGGATGGTTCCGGCAGTCCGCCGGAGCGGACGGCGGCCGCCGGCTGGTTCGCGGTCGCCGTGGCCTACTTGCTGGTACCGCTGATCGCGTTGGGAGCGAGCGGCGAGCTTGGCTGGTGGCAAGCCTGGGTGCTCTCGCTCCTCGTCTTCGTCGCGGGCGTCGGCGGTCGGGTGTGGGCGGATCGCCGCCACCCGGGGCTGCAAGCCGACCGGATGAGGCTTGGCCGCGGCCAGCAGGTGCAAGAGTGGGACAGGGTGCTGTCCCCGATGATGGGCGTCGCCGTCCTCTACCTCCCCGTGGCCGTCGGGGCGCTGGACCACCGCTTCGACTGGACCTCACCGTTCCCGGTCTGGGCGAACGTCGGCGGTCTACTCCTGTGCTCACTTGGGTACGCCTTCGCGGTGTGGGCGCTGGTGGAGAACAGGTTCTTCACGTCGCTCGTCCGTATTCAGACAGAGCGCGGGCACGAGGTCTGTGACAGCGGCCCATATCGCTTCGTCCGACACCCCGGATACGCCGGCAACCTCTTGGCTGCCGTGGTGGGCGTCCCCCTGACGCTGGACTCGGCGTGGGCGTTCGCTGCGTCTGGGGTCGCCCTCGCGGTGACCGTCCTCCGCACGGCGCTGGAAGACCGGGTACTGAAGTATGAGCTACCCGGCTACTGCGAGTACGCAACTCGCGTGACCTTCCGCCTGCTCCCGGGCCTCTGGTAGGTGCGCTCACCCGAGGCCCGGCGGACCCGGCTGTCCGCGACGTCCCAATGGCTGCCACGGTCCGCGACGCGAGTCTACTGCCGCCCTGTCCTCGGCTACGGGCGGACGCTTGCTCGCGAACGTGCAAGCCGCGATCGCTGCGCTGCGTGGGCGTCAGTCCTCCCGATGGAGGTCCATGCGCAGGAGTTCAGACTCGTCCGTGATCCCCGATGGAGTCTTGGTGCGTGCGGGCAGCAGCGGCCAGACATCCTGCTTCCTCACCATCCGCGGCGACTCCAAGCGGATCTCCTCGCCGCCGATCGACAGGCGTGCCGTCCCCGCGCTGAGCACGTTCTTGACCCAGTCCGTGCTCGGCCCATACATCGGGATGAACACGTAGCCGTCGGGGAGAGGATGTGCATCGAGTGGAGTCATATAGGTCCGGCCTGAGGTCCTGCCCACGTGCACCAACACCGGCCGAACGCCCCGGCGGATCTCCAAGGGGTTGAAGACACGCTTGTTGATCCGGGCAAGCCAACGCGGCAGGACCATCACGACTCCTCACTCGCTGGCGGCAACCTGCGGCGGCGAGAGACCGCCAAACGCACCCTACCGACGGTCTCCACCCACGAGGGGTGAGACGCCTCACCGCGGACGGTCGGGCAAGTTCAGTCGCCCGCAGAGCGGAACGAGTTGCCCTGTGTCATTCATGCGCCACGACTTGGCGCCGTCATCCCGACGACGTGGCTGCGAAGGCGAGGTACCGACTTGCCTCGTTGATGATCAGGGACAATTGTCCCGCTTGCTTGACGAGGTGCAGGCGGGCTTCTGGGATCGAGTCCCTCAGGATCTCCGCCGCCATCGGGTTGACCATTGTGTCGTCCCGACCGTGCCAGATGTCCACCGAAGCCGTGATCGAAGAGAGGTCGAGGCCCCAAGCGGAAGCTTCAAGTCGGTGATCGTCCGCGAGCCCCGCCGCTCCCTGACACAGTGCTTCGCTGAGCACCCGGCTGCGGTCGCCCTTGTTCCATGTCGACCACGCTTCTTGAGCTTCGGCGGCCGCCCCCGCACTGGGCGCGCCATGGCCCACGGACGCTCAGCGCGTGATCATGCGTCCGAGGTCACGCGTGGGGAGCTGGCCCGGCCGAGACGTTGGATCGAGGATGGTCATCGCGCCGCGGGAGGGCCATGGAGATCACAGACCGGGACGGCCTGGCCGTGTACCGGCGAGGTCGCGGGCCAGACGTCCTCGTCCCGCCGTACCCACACGCGTCGACGCACCGACCGATGGCCGAGGACCGGTTGGCCGACCTCCTGGTCGGTGCGGGATTCGCGGTCGTGTCCTTCGACCCACCCGGCGCCTACCGGTCGTCGTCACGCCCCATGCGTGGCGACATGACCGAGATGCTCGACTGCTGCGTCCAGGCCCTCGACGTGGCCGGGGCCCGCCCACCGGTGCTGACCGTGGGGCACAGCATGAGCTCCCTGTGCGCGCTGGGGCTGGCCATCGAGCATCCCGCCCTGGTCGCGCGCCTGGTGCTCGTCGGCTCACTGTCCGGCTTCCCTGCCGCCCGCCGCTGGGGCATCCCGCACAACTGGAACCCGTGGCGTGACCCACAGTGGTGGCAGTGCATGTGGTTGGGCACCCGGCAGATGCTCGGACTGGGCAACCTGGCGACCTACCGGCGCCTGGACAACCTCGTGGAGCGCGCATCCGTCGTCGACCCCGCCGTGGCCGAACCCTTCACCATCCAGCACGGTGACCGGCGGCGCCCGCAGCCGGCCCGGGCGATCTGGCTGCAGACGGTACGCGAGGTCGACTTCCACCACCGCCTCGCCGAGGTGAGCGCCCCCACCCTCGTGATCGTTGGGCGACACGACCCCCAGACACCGATGCCCTGCGCCCACGAGCTCGCCGCAGGGATCACCAGGAGTCGACTCGCCGTCTTCGAACGCAGCGGGCACGCGCCATTCATCGAGGAGCCCGAGACCTTCACCCACCAGGTGACCGCCTTCCTCCATGAACCCGAGCCAGCCTGAGGTGACCCCGCCCCCGATGGGTGAATCCGCAGATCCATTGCCCAGCACACCCAGTTCCGGTTCCGGACAGCGGCACCGCCGATGGCGGAACCAGCGGTCACGCTCTCAGGGCGGCAACAGCCTGTGGTCGCACGCCCAGCGGCAGTGAGGCGTAATGGCCGCGCTACTCGCGCCAGATGAGGGCGTTTCCGGCGCGTGCCTCGAGCGGGTGGATGCCCTGGTTGCCGCGCTGCGCGGAGATCGCCGTGCGCCTGGATCGGCTGCCCCGCAAGCTCCTATGTGGGCAACTTGACTTGGCTCGGCCCAAACCCCATGACCCACGTTCACTGCCGCATCGACCCTCGGCGCGAGAGTGCTGCGTCGCGCCATGCCCGGCGTGGAAACACGGTGAGGGCTCCGGCGTTCCTGACGCCGTGTGCCTACGCGCCGGAGACGTCTCTGACACTTCTGGATGGCCCCTCTGACTTCGCCAGGATCCGTCCCGGGCGTATGCAGCGGTCCCGATATGGAGGAGGGTGATGATACGGGGCTGTGCGCTGGCCAATCTGGAGGGTGTCATGGCAGGGGCTGCTGACCAGGAACCGAGGCGGCGAGGCCGTTCTCGCCTGCTGGACTTCTCGCGGCGTCGGAAGATCTTCACCCGGGAAACGGTGGTCAGGAACGTGGCAACTGAGCCGTCGGCACAGCCGGACGATCCCGTGCCGGTCGGTCCGGATGCGCCCATCATGGATGTGCTGCGCACGATGCGTGCGATGCGCCGGTTGAAGCCCGATCCGGTTCCCCGCGAGCTCCTGGAGCAACTGGTGCAAGCAGCCACCTGGGCGCCCAGCGCGGGTGACATGCAGCTCTACGACTTCATCGTCGTGACGGACAGGGCCCAGATGGCCCAGCTCGGCAGGCTGTGGCGAGAAGCCCAGGGCAAGTACAGGGCCATGGTGGAGCGGTTGGACCCCGAAGGAGCCGTCGACCCGGCCAAGCAAGGAATAATCCGCGCAACCATCGACCAGGCCGAGCACTTCGACGACACCCCGGCGCTGATCGCGGCCTGCTACTCGCCACCGCCTCTGCCCCGCGATCCGCGGCTCCTGCCCGACCTGCTGCGCACCGTCGGTCCACGGTTCTTGGCTCGAGTAGCCAGCCCGCGCGCTACCGTCATCCAGGGCGCCAGCAGCAGCTATCTCGGGGTCCAGAACCTCCTCCTCGCGGCGAGAGCGCTCGGACTCGCCGCGAACATCTCGACCTGGCATCTGCTCGCCGAGGACGACTTCAAACGCGTCCTCAACGTTCCCAAGCGCGTCACCATCTATGCGCTGATACCCGTCGGCTGGCCGATAGGACGGTTCGGCCCCGTGCGGCGCCGACCCGTAGCGGACGTCGTGCACTGGGATCGATGGTAGGCACAGCCAAGAGCGAGCCAACAGCAACCATCGCTCGATGCGGCCGCGTCGGTGGTCGCCCTTTGGCGGTGGGCGCT
Source organism: uncultured Actinomycetota bacterium (assembly GCA_963750395.1). Taxonomy (GTDB): domain Bacteria; phylum Actinomycetota; class Actinomycetes; order Actinomycetales; family Kineosporiaceae; genus JADJPO01. The sequence continues at coordinate 299,179 of CAVVQM010000010.1, forward strand.
CCGACGCACAGCAGAATCCAGGTGGCTGGGGGTACGTTCGAATCGTGGACATCGTCCGAACACGTGGGCTCGAGATCGCCTACCAGCGCGTGGGCGAGGGTCCGCCGCTGGTGTTCGTGCATGGCGCCGCAATGGACAGTCGCCAATGGCAGCCGCAACTCGCCTCGCTTGCAGATGAGTTCACGGTGGTTGCCTGGGACGAGCCCGGCACGGGTCGCTCCTCCGACGTGCCGGCAGACTTCGCCCTGGCAGACTATGCGGACTGCCTCGCCGCGCTGATCGGATCGCTCGCTGTCGGCCCAGCGCATGTCGCGGGCCTCTCGTGGGGCGGCACGCTCGTACTGGAGCTCTATCGCCGCCATCCCGACCTGGTTGCAGCCCTGATCCTGATCGACACCTACGCCGGCTGGAAGGGCTCGTTGCCCGAGCAGGAGGTGCGGGCCCGAGTCGACGGCGCGCAGCAGATGCTTGCCGTTCCGCGGGACCGGTTCAATCCCACCTTGCCCGGCCTGTTCGCCGGCGGACCGCCAGCGGAGTTCGTTGCCCTGCTCGACGAGATCGCTGCCGATGTCCGTCCCGAGAGTTTAGGGACGGAGCTGTTCGTGATGGCCGAGGTCGACCAGCGCGACCTGCTGCCCCGTGTCACCGCGCCGACACTGCTCATCTGGGGCGAGCTCGATGCGCGCTCCCCGCTCACCGTCGCCGACCAGTTCGCGACGGCGATCCCAGACGCCGAGCTTGTCGTGCTCCCCGGTGCGGGTCATGTCAGCAATCTCGAGCGGCCCGAGCTGTTCAACGACGCCGTCAGGGCGTTCTGCCGCGCCCGCCTGGCTTGACCTCGAACGGGGACCGATCAGCGCTGAAGGCCATCGCAGCGTCGTCACCGCTCTATGGCGGCCGGATGCCGGCTGCGCTCGTCGCGGTTATTGCCTCATAGCGACATTCTTGGAATGGCAATGCGCTCACTCAGGGTCCTTGCGCGATACGTGGTTACGCGTATCCCGGCTGCATCAATCGGAACTGCGTACCGAAGTTGGTCGTCTGGTCGGTGTGAGACCGGAACCGGGGGAGCCTGCGTATCCGGGCGGCGCCTGGAGCGCGTCTGTGAGCAACGCGACCAGGGTCTCGAGTTGCACATCGGTTGACGAGGAGATCTCTTCGTCGGACCCGTCCAGCGCCCTGGCGGCGAGGCCCGCCTTGCTGTCGATGAGCTCGGCTACTCGAGGGTCGAGGGTTTGCGCGGCGATGATGCGCCACGCGGTGACCGGCTCGGTCTGACCGATGCGGTGGCTGCGGTCGATGGCCTGGGTCTGCTCGGCGTCGGTCCAGGAGAGCTCGGCGAGCACGACGTTCGAGGCGACCTGGAGGTTCAGACCTACGCCGGCTGCCGTCAGGGAGCAGACCGCGATGGCGACGTCGGGGTCGTTCACGAAGCCGTCGATGTTCTTCTGCCGCGTCGCGGGCGTCTGGTCGCCACGGATCGACGAGAAGCGCACCCCCTGCTTGGCGAAGGTCGCCGCGGCGGCGTCCATCACGTCGACGTGCTTGGCGAAGAAGACGACCTTGCCCGCGCTGCGGGCCAGCTGCGCCGCATAGTCCGCGGCGAGCTCCGCCTTGGCGCGGCCGATGCGTCGCATCATGGTGAACACGTTGTCGCCGGACTGTGGTGTCATCGCCTGCTTCAGCTCGGATCTGGCCACCCGGCGCACGAGGTCGAGGTCGATGCCCTCGACCTCGACGGCGGCCTCGGACGAACGTGCCGCCAGCGCGGTCTGGTACTGCGCCACCATCCGGCGGGCGAGGTCGCGCTCCGAGGCGCGGATCGACCGGCCGGCCGCCCCGTCCAGCTCGACGTGGAGGTCGGCGATGCGCCGAGCGGGGATGTCGGCGGCGACGTCGACCTTGCGGCGCCGCACGATGCCCAGGTCGATGACGCTCTGGCGCGCGGCGGCGTAGAAGCCGGGGTCGGCGGGCGTCAGACCCGAGTGTTCGAGCGCATCCATCAGGTCGCCCACCGGCTTGCTGTCGTCGATCCACCCGAGGAACTGCCAGATCGCCCGGAAGTCCTTGATGTCGTTGATCAGCGGCGTACCGGTGAGCGCCATGAGCAGCGGCCGCGCGGTGCGGGACCGGATTCGCTGCGATAGCGCGAGGACGTGCTTCGAGCGCTGGGATGTCGTGTTCTTGATGAAGTGCGCCTCGTCGACGACCATCCCGCGGAATCCGAGGTCCCCCAGCCAGCCCAGATGGCGGTCGAGCACGTCGTAGTTCACCACGACGATGTCCGCGAAGCCGTCGACCGTGTCGCCATCGCCCTGGACCACAGTCGCCGGGCGGTGCGGTATCCAGCGAGCGGCCTCGCGTGCCCAGTTGGTCTTGACGACGTTCGGTACGACCACCAGCAAGGGGTAGGCGTCGGCCGCCTCGGCGGCGAGCAGAGACTGGGCTGTCTTGCCCAGACCTGGCTCGTCGGCGAGCAGGAACGCCCGGTGGCCGGCAGCGGCCGCCGCGACCAGCTGCCCCTGGTGCGGCATCAGCTCCTCACCCAGCGCAGTGAACTGGGCCGTCGGCGCCGGGAGCGCCATGCACGCCGGGGCCGTTGCGCCGGCGCGCTCGAACGAGCTCAGCAGCGGGTCGAGCAGCTCCCAGCTGGCAAGGCGACGCGTACGGGCCTGGACCGGCTGAGGCGCGGACCAGCCGGGCGCGAGGAAGGGATTGGCCAGCCGGCGGGAGATCACCGAGGCCGGCACGACCTGGCGCTCGGACGTGGAGGTGAGCGGGTGCTCGGCCGGCGTCTCCTGATCGGTCGCCTCCTCGATCCCGGCCGCGAGGAGCAGGTCACGTTTGAGCGATCGGGCCCCGTAGGAGACGCCGGCGTCCTCGGCGAGCAGCGCCAGCAACCCGGCGTCCCGGACGGCGATCCGGGCGAGGATCGCCGCGATGGCATCCAGGCGCTTGAGCTGCGCGGCTCGATGACTGTCGCCGCCGGCCGAGTCCTCTCGGACGCGGGTGCGTTCCTCCCGCAAGACCAGGGTGGCGGCCTGGAATGTTGTGCGCACGGTCGGCGTCACCCGGCCGCCGTGGACGGCCGCCTGGACCTCACGGACAGTGTCAGCGAGCACCGAGGCGACGTCGCCGCGGTGGCGGACCGGTCGCTGGGTCCGCGGGGCGGTACGACGAGCGCCCCTCCGGCGCTGACCTGATCGAGCCACAGACTCCTCCTCTGGAATACCGGGCACGGTGGCCGCAGCAGCATCCCGCACGATCTCGCGAACGGGACGACGAACACGCCCCGCGCGAAGGGGTGTGCTCGGGCACCAAGCCGACGTGCAGATCCCCACCGATGGCGTGGGCCTCGGCCGGCATCCCGCAGGCAGACCCCGAGCCGGCGACGGGTGGGCTGCCAATCACGGCAGGCAATGATGTTCGTCGCACGACTGGCGCGGTTCCCGTGGTCGCTCCCCTATGACAACGCCCGCCGGAGCCCCTGATTCCCCGACGCGGCTGCGATGGATCTCCTCATCCATGGGCGCGGTGCGCCAGCCGCCGATGATCACAATCATACGACGCTTCTCGACGATGCACACCGTTGTCTCAGAACGGGTCAGCTTCGCCCGTCCCCTGCAATGCACAGGCCAGACCCGGATGCCGCTTCAGTGATGCCCGCGCAGGCCGCTTTCGCTGCAGGAGGCAGGAGGCGCCGATCTTGCTCCGCTCCCTCGCGCTGAGCAGGAAGGAACGATGGGAAGACAGGCAGCCGTCGTGCTCTTCGTCGTCGCGCTGGTAGCCGGCGTGGACGGCGTGGACGTCCTGTATCCAGGAACCATTTGTGGGAACGGCTGATGGCAAACGTCGAAATTGTCCTTGTGCGCGGCGTCTCTTTCAGATTCCTGAAGCGCCCATGAGCCCTCTCGGCGACACGATGGTGCGCTCCGCGCACAGCACCAAGCATGGGCGTAGGGCCGCAGAGCAGCACGGGCGTGCGTGCGGAATAAAGCTATCCGGCGCTGGTCTCAGCCTCCCCCCGGCAGAAGCAAGATCAACCAGGCCGCCTGACCCGGTCGAGTTCCTGGCCACCACACCAGACCGCGGCTGTCTGGGGAGAGGCTTCCCCGGACGAGCTGGGGCATCACTCGATCGCGAGAGTGCGGGCCTGGTTGCTGCTGACGGCCATGCCGTAGCTGCACTGGGACACAATGGGACGAGAGGCCGCAGCGAGCGACAGGCGTAGGTGATGCTGGTTGTGGAGCGGGATCTTGTGACCTTGGCCTCTTGGCTCTTCGCCGATTTCGAGCATCTGATGGGGTGCGAGTGGTCTGTCCAGTGGCTGCTCGGAGGAGGTTGGACCATGTTCGAGATCGGAAAGGCGAATCTGACTCCCGAAACGAGGAATGGGTTACCCGGCAGCTTCGTGGAACTACCGACCGGCGTCACTCACTACGAGTTGAGGGGAGATCCTGACGGTCGGTGCGTGGTTCTCATCCATGGAAATGCGGCCCCCTACGTGTCGTGGGATAACACTATCGAGGACCTGGTCGGGGCCGGGCTGCGGGTGCTCAGATACGACGTGATCGGGCATGGCTTCTCGGATAAGCCTCGTCTGCGCACCTACGACAGCGCTCTGTACGTCAAGCAGCTTGGAGAACTGATCGATCGTCTCGGTCTCGCCTACCCGGTTTCTGTGGCCGGAACGTCCCAGGGTGGAAGTATCGGTGCCCACTTTGCAGCGGCAAACCCGGGGAGCGTCGAGAGACTCGCCCTTCTTGCGCCGCTGTTCGACGATTACGCGGGCAAGGGAAGCCCCCTGGAGAAGATCATGGCGACTCCCCTTGCTGGGGATATCCTCCTGCAATTGGTCGGAGACGGAAAACTCTCCGACCTGACAGGTCGCATTACGGCTCCCGACAGGAAGACTGCTCTCGAGAGCGAGGTCGCCAAGCAACTGCAGTTCCGGGGGAAGCGGGGAGCGATCTTGGCCAACTTGAGAGGTGACAGCTTGACCAATCCAACAGCCGCCTACGAGGACGTGAAGGCACAAGGAATTCCCACACTGCTCATCTGGGGAACTCAGAAGCGAAACTGCTACCCGAGGACTCGATGAGGAGATTGCGTGATCTGCTTACCGACATCGAATACCACGAAATCGAAGGGGCGTCACATCTAGCGCACTACGAATACCCTGAACGCATCAATCCAATCCTGATTGACTTCCTGACACGACCGGCGTCGGAGGAAGCCCCCATCAACGAAGGCGTCTCTTGAGGACTATCGCCCTGCGGTCCCGCCGGACGAGGTCACCGACTCTCGCGCCGGAAGCGCACGGCGCAAGGAAGATCGTCTCCACTCCGCCGGGACCCTATCTCAGGATGAGCCTCGCCGGGCCACGCCCCTGGGCTGCTGGGGCACGTCCGAATGGGCCACGGGCAGGCCATCGTCCCTCCATCGCTGGAAGCCGCCGATGACGTCCGACGCCCGTCGCAGGCCCAGCCCGAGCAGGCTCGCTACGGCGAGCGATGAGGAGAAACCCTCGTCACACAGCACGATCCACTCCACGTCGTGATGGGTCGCCTCGCCGATCCGGCCCGTGCTCGACGGGTCGAGCCGCCACTCCAGGTGGTTCCGTTCGATCACCAGCGCGCCCGGCACCTCGCCGTCCGCCCGCCGCTGGAACTCCGGTCGGGTGTCGACCAACGCCGCACCGCGGCTCATGCGATCGAAGGCCTCTCGGGGCGTCAGGCGCCGCAGGTGCGCCCGCACCGCCTCGAGGTACGCGTCGATCCCCAGGTGGCGCACGACCGACACCGACCCTGGCGGGACCACGAGATCGCTCACGCCGCAAGGATAGGAACACCGACGCGCCTCGGGGAGCGGGCGACACCACCGGTAAGCATCCTGTAAGCACATGGGCGACGGAGGTTCTGTTTCAGCCTCCCAGGCGGGGCACCGCCCTCACCCGTCGGTTCCCGCCCCAGGCCCGGCTCCCGCCCCAGCCCCGGCTCCCGCCCCGGCACCGGCTCCGGCTTCGGCTCCGGCTCCGGCTCGGACCATTCCCTGGTGTAGGAGCCGGAAAGCCGGCACGTGCCCGGCGCGCATCGCGTTCCAGTACAGGTGTCCGGACAGTCCGCTCGGGTGGAACACCGCCCGTTGCGACAGCCGGCACCGCTGCGGCCCGAGTGGCTCGACGGTGAGCTCGAGCCAGGCCTGACCCGGCACCCGCATGTCGGTGCGCAGCAGCAGCCTGTGCCCCGGCTCGATCTCCTCCACCTGCCAATGATCGACCTCGTCGCCCACCTTCAGCTCACGGTCCGGGCGGCCGCGCCGGACGCCGGGGCCCCCGACCAGTCGATCCGCCAGGCCGCGCACCTGCCATAGGGCGTCGGGCACGAACCAGCCGCGGTCCCCGCCCACCGACGTCGCCACCTGCCACATCTGCTCCGCGGGAACGTCGATCTCCGTGCTCAACTGGTCCGAGTACACGGTCTCGCCGGTCCAGGCCGGGTCGCCGACCTCCGACGCCGCGGAGCGTCCGTCGTGCGCCTCGCCGGGAAAGGTGTCCATCCCGGCCAGGGCGGCACGGACGGCGTCGTCGAAGGCGAGCAGCCCACCGGGCGGTGCGGGCACGATGTCAGCGATGTCATGCTCGAGGCAGATCACCTCGTGAATCAGGCTCTCCACCAAGGGCTTGGCCAGCCCCCCGGGCACCGGCGTGACCAGGCCGACCCAGTGCCCGGCAAGACGGGGAGTCAGTACCGGGATGGTGATGATCACCCGCCGAGGCAGCCCGGCGATCCGGCAGAAGCGGTCGATCATCTGCTTGTAGGTGAGCACGTCCGGGCCGCCGACGTCGAAGGTCCGGTTCACCTCGGCCGGCAGATCGGCGGCGGCCACCAGATAGTGCAGCACGTCGCGGACGGCGATCGGCTGGATCCGGTTGGACAACCACTTCGGCGCCACCATGGCCGGCAGCCGCTCGGCCAGGTGCCGCAGCATCTCGAAGGAGGCCGACCCGGATCCGACGATCACCGCGGCCTGCAGCACCGCCGCCGGCACCGCGCTGTCGATGAAGACCTCGCCGACCTCTGTGCGGGAGGCCAGGTGCGGGGACAGGTCCTCCCCCGGTGGGTGTAGCCCGCCGAGGTACACGATCCTGCCCACCCCGGCCCCGGCCGCCTCCCGAGCGAAGGTCTCGGCCATCGACCGTTCCCGCTCGGCGAAGTCGAGGTGGCCGCCAGATCTGTCGCCCATCGAGTGCAGCAGATAGTAGGCGACGTCCGCGCCGTCCAGTGCCCGGCGCACGTCGGCGCTCTCGTCGGCGTTTCCCTCGAAGGCCTCGACCGAGGACCCCCAGGAGCGCACCGACAGCTTGTCGGCGTCCCGGGTCAACACCCGGACCCGCCACCCCGTCTCGAGCAGCCTCGGGACCAGACGGGATCCGATGTACCCGGTCGCCCCGGTGACCAGTGCCGTGCCTTTGTCCTCACCCATGTGTCCACCCTCGCCCGTGTCGGTCAGGCCAGCCACTCCAACAGCGGCGGCAGCACGAACAACATGCCCATGGACCACGTCACGTGGGTGATCATCGGGCCCAGGACGCCACCGGTGACCCGCCGCTGCAGCGCGACGACCACGCCGAGCACCATGGCGGCGAAGACCAGCATGACGTTGCCGGTGGCCACGGTGGCGAGCATGTACAGGCTCGTCGAGATCAGGATCTGGTGTCGCGCCGGGACCGCCGCGAAGATCGCGCCGCGGAAGAACAACTCCTCGGCGAGCCCGTTCACCAGAGTGATCGCGGCCACCACCGGCAGCGAGCCGAACCGGGCGTAGTCCAGCACATCGTTGACGGGTTCGCGCAGCACGGGGATCTGGGCGACCAGTCCGGCACCGCCCAGGAACACCGCGAGCAGCAGGATCCCCAGGGCGAGGGACTGCACCACGGGGATGGCGTAGCGGTCCCCGCGCCGGGTGTGGGCGCGCCCGAGGTACATGCGTCCCGAGGCGAGGGCGCCGATGGTCCAGGTCAGCGCGACCAGCAGCATGTAGAGGTAGAACCGGTCGTCCCCGGGCGGCAGCCTCATGGACAGCCCGAGCAGGATCGCGCCGACCCCCAGGGTCAGCGCCGAGACCACCCGGCGCCGGCGGATCACCGCCTCCGTCTCCCAGTGGTCGCGCGGCACCCGCTCGAACAGGCTCGCCCGCAGGAAACGGCCGAGCTCACCCAGGGACTGGACCGGCATGCAGACACGGTAGGTGCCCGGGCCTCGCCCGGCGACCCGTCGCTCACAGCTCGATGCGCCGGTCAGCTGGAGCGCAGCACAGCGAGCACGTCCCGCGCCGCATCGGTGGCGCTCAGTTCGGCGTCGGCCCCGTCCACGAGCCGCGGGGCCGGGTCGAGGTCCCGCAGATCACCGATCAGGTGCAGGCCGGCGCCCACCCGTTCGGTCAGGGCGGCTCTGTCCTGCTCGGCCCAGTCCTGAAGCCGCGGCAACCAGTCCGGGGCGAGACCGAGACGGCGCGACCCGATGGGGGTCTGCGACATCCATGCCCGCAGCAGCCGGGCGCGCACCTCCCGGCACTCGCGCGCATCGAGGTCCTCGGCATCCAGCAGCATGTTCACCTGCCGCAGCAGCTCGGCCTGCGGGGCGGTCAGCGAGACGTTGCTGTCCATCCGTTCCGTCGCGTCCGCCCCGGCCTGATCGAGCCCGGTCAGCTCACAGGCCCGGGCGAAGCGCGTCCACAGGTCGTCCTCGGGCGTGGGGGTCTGCGGTGCGGTGACCAGGCACACGTTCCGCATCCCCACGACGTCCGCCCAGCGGTCGACCAGGTCGGGCAGTCCGTAGGCGGTCCAGAACGGGCTGTACCCGGCGCCGCGTAGCCGGGCGACGTTGGACAGGTAGGTGCGTTGATCGTGGGTGGCGCCGTTCTTGATGTTCTGCTGCCAGACGCTGGTCAGGAGCCGCCCGGCGTCGCGGCAGGTGATCACCACCTGCACCCGCTCGGGCGGGCACCTCAGGGTGCGCAGCAGGTCGCGGATCGCCGGCTCCTGGAACGAGGCCAGGATCTCGGCCGAGAGCAGCACCCTGCCCCGGTGGGAGCGCATCTCCGCCCTCAACCGGCGAAGGTGCCGAGCCCCTGTGGCCCTGACCGCCCCGGTGGCTCGGCCGACCTCCTGACCGGCGAGCGCGTAGACGGCCGGCTGCTGGTTCAAGCCCTCCTGCGGCAGGTAGCCCGCGCCGGGGTAGAGCACCCCCTGGTCCGCGAGCAGGCCCCGGACGGCGCGCAGTCTGGCCTGCAGATACGTGGTGCCGGACTTCGGCGTCCCGATGTGCAGGGTGACCGGACCGCCTCCGGCACCTGGGCGCAGGGCTCGCAGCGGCGACCTCACGTCGGGGCCTCCCTCCGCGTCGGACCGGGGCCGGTGGACCTGCCGAGGGTACCGGCCGGGCTCACGAGGGGAAGACGCTCCACCTGACTGCCGCGAGGACGGCGCCGAGGATCAACAGGGCGGCGAGTCCGACCAGAGCGACCCCCACCTCGACGTCGCGCTGCTGCACCTCGACCTGACGCGGCAGGTCGGCCAGCACCTGCTGCAGACCGGCGGCGTCGTTGGCGGCGAAGTACTGCCCATCGGTGGTCTCGGCCACCTGCCTCAGGGTGGGCTCGTCGGCGACCAGGAAGCTGCGCCGCCCCAGCGAACCGAGTCCCCGTCCGGGCTGGAACCGTTCGAACCGGTCCCCGCCCAACTGCTGCGACGTGCAGACCAGTGTCGTCGGGTTGATCGTGCCGAACCCGATCGGGTAGACCCGGACCCCCTGCTGCGAGGCGATCTCGGCCGCCTCCACCGGCGTGATGCCGCCCGTGTTCGCGCCGTCGGTGAGCAGGACGACGATCTCGGGTGCGTAGTCGCCCTCGGGGCGTGCGGGCGTCGGCGCCTCGGGATCGTAGGGCAGCACGTCGGGGTTGATCTGGGTGATCGCCTCGAGCGATTTCAGGATGGCCGCCCCGATCGTGGTGCCGCGCCCGGTGGTCAGCGAGTCCAGGGCCTGCAACAGTTCGGCGCGCTCGGTGCTGGGGGCCACGGCGACCTGGGCGGAGCCCGAGAAGACCACGAGCCCGATCCGCGTCTCATCGTCCTGGGCGGCGGCGAAGTCGCGGACGGCGTCCTGGGCCGCTGACAGCCGATTCGGGCTCACGTCCGTCGCACACATCGAGCCGGACACGTCCAGCGCGATGATCACCGCCGCGCTGGAGATCGGCACGTCCAGGCGCGCCTGCGGCCTGGCGGCGGCCGCCGTGAGCGCCATCAGCGCCGCCACCAGCAGGGCGACCGGCAGGTGCCGCCGCCACGTCAGGCGAGCCGGGCGGGCCGCCCGGATCAGCGCCACGCTCGAGTACGGCACCGCCTGGCGACGTCTGCGGCGCTGCGCCGCGACGTAGGCGGCGACCAGGACGGCGATCGGGAGCAGTGCGAGCAGTGCCCACGGCCAGGCCAGACGCACTCAGATCACCCGCCCGAACCAGGTCAGGCTCAGCCCTGCCGCAAGCAGGAGCAGCAGCACGGCAACCGCGGCCAGCAGCGCGGTGATCTCGACCGGCTGGGACCGAAGCGTCCACTGCAGGTCGATCGCGTCGTACACGCCGGACAGCGACTCGGCGTCGGCGGCGGCGACGTAGCGACCGTCCGTGACCTCGGCGATGTCCTGCAGGTCCTGCGGCTGCAACGCGGTCGCCACCTGAAAGCCGTCGATGTCCAGGACGGTCCCGGCCGTGGTGCCCAACCCGATGGAGTAGACGCGCACTCCCGCGGTGGAGGCGACGTCGGCGACATCCAGGGGGTCCGGTTCGCTGGTGTTCTCCCCGTCGGAGAAGAGCACGACCGCGGCCGAACTGGTGTAGCCGAGGTTCTGTCCCTGCGACGACGAGCCCTCGCCGGGCGCGTCGATCTCCACCGATCTGCCGAAGATCGCGCTCAGCGCCACCTGGATGCCACGGCCCAGTGCAGTGCCGCCCTGCACCGAGATCCGGTCGATGGCGGCCAGCACCCGGGCGCGGTCGGTGGTCGGCTGCTGGGTGATCAGACCGGCGGTGCCGAAGGAGACGACCGCGAGGCTGACCGAGGAGGGTTGGCGCGCGACAAGGTCGCGAGCGGCCGCCTTGGCGGCCTCGATCCGGCTGGGAGCGAGATCGGTCGCGGCCATGCTGGAGGAGGTGTCGAAGGCGAGGACCACCGTGCCCTCGCGACGCGGTTCGGCGACGGTGGCCTGCGGCCGGGCCAGTCCCACCGCGAGCACCGCCAGGGCGGTCAGGATCAGCACCGGCGCGACGTGTCGTCGACGGGAGCCGGATGCCGCCGGCGCGACGAGGCCGAGTTCGGCCAGTGCGGCGGTGTTCGCCCGACGGCGCGCGAGCAGGCGGCGGTGGCCGAGCACCAGCAGCGGCAGACCGGCCAGACTCAGCAGCATCCAGGGCCAGAGGAGGCTCATGGGCCGCCCCCCGCGGGCGCCGCCGCGCGCCAGCTGCGGCGCCGCGCCACGATCCGGACCAGGGCCCGGGCCAGATCCTCGTCCGTGGACACCGTCAGCAGTTGTACCCCCGCCGAGCGGGCCGCCTCGGCCAGGCGGCCCTCCCGCTCACGCGCCGCCTCGTCGAGCCGGCGACGGAAGCCGGGGTCGCCGGTGTCGACCATGATCTGCTCGCCGGTCTCGGGGTCCTCCACGTAGATCAATCCGACCGCGGGCAGCTCGAACTCGCGCGGATCGCTGATCCGCAGGGCCACCACGTCGTGACGGCGCGCGAGCATGCCGAGGCGGTGCTGCCAGCCGTCGGGGCTGATGAAGTCGGAGATCACGATGACGACGCTGCGCCGGCGCAGCACGCCCATGGCCGCCTTCAGCGGCACCGACAGGTCGGTCACCCCGCGCCGGTCCGTTCCGGCCGGAGCGTCCACCAGCATCTCCCGGATGATGCGCAGCACCTGGTCCCGACCGCCCCGCGGCGGGATGATCCGACGCACCTCGGTGTCGAACAGCATTGCGGCCACCCGGTTCCCGCCACGGGTGAGCAGCTGGGCCAGCACCGCGGCGATCTCCGCGCCCACCAGGTGTTTGCGCCGGCTCTCGGGGCCGAAGTCCATGGACGCCGAGGTGTCCACCAGCAGCCAGGCGGTGAGCTCGCGGTCCTCGTGGTACTCGCGGAGATAGGGCACGTCCAACCGGGCGGTGACGTTCCAGTCGATGTGCCGGGACTCGTCACCCGGGGTGTATTCGCGTACATCGGCGACGTCGATCCCGTTGCCGCGCAACAGGCTTCGCGCTTCGCCCTGGAGCTGGCCGTCGATCCGGCGCAGCACCCGCCACTCCAGTCGGCGCAGCAGTGCCTCCGGGGTCGTCACCACCGGGGAACCCCCCGCCCGCCGGCTCATGCCCGGCTCACACCCTGCGCGCCCCGGCGAGCGGCACATCCGGTACCGGCACCGCGGTCAGGAAGGAGGTGAGCAGGTCGTCCGCGCCCACGCCGTCCGCGAGCGCCTCGTAGGACAGGACCAGCCGGTGACGGAGGACGTCGCGGGCCAGGTCGGCGGCATCGGTCGGCAGCACGTAGTCGCGTCCCCGCAGGAACGCCAGCGCCTTGGCGGCCAGCACCAGGTTGATCGAGGCTCGCGGGCTGGCGCCGAAGGAGAGATACCGGGCGATCTCGTCCAGGCCGACCTCGGCCGGACGCCGGGTCGCGGTGGCCAGCCGGACGGCGAACTCGATGATCCCCGGATCGACGTAGACGGCGTCCGTCGCCCGCTGATAGGAGCGCAACTGGTCGGGGTCGATGACCTGGACGACCTGCTGGAGGGCCGTGGTCATCCGCTCGACGATGACGAACTCCTCGGTCGCCGACGGGTATCCGACGAGCACCTTCAGCATGAACCGGTCCACCTGCGCCTCGGGCAACGGATAGGTGCCCTCGGACTCGATCGGGTTCTGGGTGGCCATCACCAGGAAGGGTTCCGGCGCCGGGAAGGTCTCGCCGCCGATCGTCACCTGCCGCTCCTGCATCACCTCCAGGAGCGCGCTCTGCACCTTGGCGGGGGCGCGGTTGATCTCGTCGGCGAGCAGCAGGTTGGCGAAGACCGGCCCCAGCGAGACCTGGAAGTCCCCCTCCTTCTGGTTGTAGATGCGGGTGCCGATGATGTCGGCGGGAACCAGGTCGGCCGTGAACTGAATCCGCTGGAACGTCCCGCCGACGGCCTGGGCCAAGGTGTTGATGGCCATCGTCTTGGCCAGCCCGGGCACGCCCTCGACCAACAGGTGTCCTCGCGCCAGCAGGGCGACGAACATCCGCTCCAGCAGGTGGTCCTGGCCGACGATGGTCTTCTTCACCTGGTACAGGGCCTGCTCCAGGGGATGGTCCGGCGCCTGCCCTGACTCGCTCATCCGTGCGCTCCTGCCGTCGCTGGACTCGGTGGTCATTTCTGCGGTCCCCCTGCCACGCCGCCCGCCGAGGAGATCGGGACCGCGAAGCCGACACCGACGAAGAACTTCTGCTCGGCCGGGTTGGCCAGGCCGGTGACGATGCCGACCACCTGTCCACCGCGATTCAGCAACGGTCCTCCGCTGTTGCCCGGGTTCACCGCGGCGTCGAACTGGATCAGCCCGTTCAGGGTGTCACCACCGCTGACGCGGACCGAGCGGTCCAGCGCGGAGACGACCCCGGCGGACAGGCTGCCGCTCAGTCCGAAGGGACTGCCGACGGGGTACACCTCGTCGCCGACCTGGACGCCGCCGCCGAGGACCGCTGGGACGACGATGTCGGGCAGGGCGTCGACGGCGAGCACCGCGATGTCCTGGGCCGGGTCCCGCTGGGCCAGGCGCGCCTGCGCCGTGGTGCCGTCGGCGAAGGTCACCTGGATCGGGCTCGACACCCCACCGCCGGCCTCGTCGGTGATCGTCGGACCCACGTCGTCCACGACGTGCAGGGCGGTCATGACGGCGCCGTCGGCGTTGATCACCACTCCCGCACCGAGACCGGTCTGGGCGCCGGCCGCGTCGGCACCGGAGCGACGGGTGGTGATCGTGACGAGCGACGGCAGGATCGTCTGGTAGGCCACGGACGCGTCTGCCGGCTGCTCGCGCTGCCTCTGCTCGGCCGCCTCCACGCCGTCCGTCACGGCCGCGTCGACGTCGGCCCGAGTGAGCCGTTCGGGTGTCTCACGCAGCCGCCAACCCGTGCCGGCCGCCGCGAGCAGGAGCAGCACGGCGACCACCGCGACCAGCGCGCGGCGCGGACGCCGGGGCCCGCGGAGACGCTCGTGCAGCGGACGTTTCGACGCAGCCTCAGGCTGTTCGCGTGTCGGCGTCGCCGTCCCTGCCATCCCCCGACTGTACGTCGCGCCCACCCGACGGCACACGACCAGCGGAGATGGAAAGGGCCTGCCGCGGTGTTGACTGGAGACCTGACCGAGGAGGCGACCATGCCGGCCTTGACGCGCACTCTGGCGACCGTGGCCACAGCCATCCTGCTCGGGGGCTGCGCCGGCTCCGATCCGGCCCCCGGACAGTCCGGCTCCACGACGACGACCGCGCCCCCGACGGCGAGCCCCACCGCCGTGCCCAGCGTGAGCACGGACGTGCCGGACGAGGCCGAGCCCGCCTCGGCGGTTCCGGTGTACTACGTGGGTGAGGCGCAGTCGGCTCCGCGGCTGTACCGCGAGTTCCACCGGCTGACGGTCACCGACGGGGACAAGGCCGTCGCCGCGGTGCAGGAGTTCCTGTCCGGCAGCCCGACGGACCCCGACTACTCCCGGGCCTGGGCCCCCGGCACCGAGCTGCTCTCGTTCGCCCGGGACGGCGACGTCGCCACCGTCGACCTGTCCGCCTTCGTCGCGGTGGGTGCCGCGTACGAGACCGCGGCCGTCCAGGCCCTCGTCCACACCGTGACCGCGGCCGATCCGTCGGTGCGCGCCGTCCGGCTGCTGGTCGACGGAGCCGCCCCGACGTCTGGTCACCAGGACTGGAGCGAGCCGGTCGCGCGCGCGTCGCCCTTCGACGTCCTGAGCCAGGTGTGGATCCTGGCCCCGACCCAGGGCGCCGCCACCAGCTCACCGCTGCAGGTGCGCGTCTACGGCACCGGCTTCGAGGGCAACACCCCGCTCAGGGTGGTTCGGACCTCGGACGGGGCCGAGGTCGCCACGACGTTCGTGACCACGATGATGGGCGGCTTCCGCGAGGCCGAGACCACCATCGCTCTTCCCCCGGGCTCGTACGAGTTGCGCGCCTACACCGACAACGCGGAGAACGGCGAGCTGCTGCTGTGGGACAGCAAGCGGTTCACCATCTCCTAGCTCAGCGCTGGTACACCCGGACGTAGTCGACGTCGTAGCTGGCCGGCAGCCGCGTGGACGCGTCCGGCGAGCCGGGCCAGCTGCCACCGACGGCCAGGTTGAGCCTGAGATAGAACGGCTTGTTGAAGGCCGAGTCGAGCCATGGCGTGGTCGACGTGGTGCGGCTGTAGGTGAGTTCGCCGTCGACATACCAGCGGATGGCCCCGGGTTCCCACTCTGCCGCGTAGACGTGATAGTCCGCCGACGGTGCGCTGTTCGGCACGGTCACGGTGGCCGGCTCATGGCGGTGGGTGCCCGTGTAGTCGTACCAGATGGTCTGATGCACCTTGGTGGACTCGCTGCCACCCGCGCCGCTGCCGATCGCCTCCAGGACGTCCAGCTCGCCGGTGCCACCTGCGGTGGGCCGCAGCCAGAACGCCGGCCACAACCCCTTGCTGGTGCCCGCCTGGGTGGGCAGCTTGGCTCGGACCTCGAAGCGACCGTAGGTCCAATCGGTCCTGCCCTTGGTGCTCAGATGCGCCGAGGTGTAGTGGCGACCGCCGGGGAAGCGGCTGTCCGAGGACCCGCACCGGATCGGGCTGGCTTCGCGCCGGGCGATCATCCTCAACACCCCGCCGGAGACCTGCAGGTTCTCCGGCCGGTTCATCAGACAGGCGAGCTCGCTGTTCCCGTCGCCGTAGGTGGAACGGTCCTCGATCCTCCACCGCGAGGCGTCCACCGAGGAGCCGGTCGAACTCGTCGGCCCACACCAGGCGCCAGCCCGCCGGCCGCGCCGCGGACGCGGGCATGGACGTTGCCGGGTCGGACGAGGCGGCCGGCACGCGGGAGGCCGCCGAGGACGAGCCGGCAGACGCGGTCGCCGTCGAGGTGAGAGCCGAGCCGGTGGACGGCGCGCCGGACGAGGCGGGAGTCGAGGACTTCGAGGAGGTCGGGGCCGGCAGGGACGGCGTCGGCGAGGGCGCGGTGGCCGGCAGGCGAACGGTGGTCGCCGGGGTACCGGATGGGGCGCCGCGGCGCCCCGCGTGACCGGAGGGCGCATACAGGCGGACGTCGTCGACGTCCACGGAGACGTCCCGGGGCAGCCGGTGCGCGACCACGTTGAGGTCGAGCGAGGCGCCGGTGGCCGCCGCGCGGTAGGTCAGGCGCAGGTGATGCCACCCGGTGTCCCGGGTGGTGATCGTGGCGAGCCGCTCCCCCAGGAAGGTGCCCCCTCGGTACTCCATGACCCGCAGGCTGATGCGCTGGCCCGGTCGGGTCGAGCGCACCCAGGCGCGCGCCCGGTAGGCCGTGCCGGCCCGGGTTCCCTGCACCGTGTTGACGGCGTCGTTGAGCGCGATGGTGCGAGCCGCCGCCGCGCCGAGCGACACCCGGGCGGCCCGGCCCGATCGGCCGGCGACGGACCCGAGACGCGCGCCCTGGTTGACGGTCCAGCCCTCCACGCCGGCGTCCATGGTGGAGTTGACGACCAGATTGTGGGCGCCGGCGCTCTGCCCGGTTCCGACCACGAGGGCGGAACCGAGCAGCACCGCGGCGGTCAGCGGCGTCCCGACGCGCCGTCGCTGACCTGCTGTGTGACGACCCATGACTGGTGCTCCCCGACTGGCCCGCTCAGGGCCGTGACGACGACGTGCTCGATCAGTCACGGAGTCAATCCCAGCCGAGGTTAACCGAGCGATAGTCGACTGATATGACGGGCCGTCACTCGTTCGGACCATTGCCGCCCGCTCGGCGCGCTTCCAGCCACTTTGGGCCCGATCCGCCCAACCCCGCGGGGCAGACGTGCCAGACTCCGAGGGTTCGAATCGGCCTGTGGGACAGAGCCGAGGCTACGATCGTCCGGTTGCGGCCCGAGGGAAGTCGGTGACGGGGGGAGGAGAGTGCACCAGATGGGTGGTGAGGATGTGGCCACCGCCGCCGCAGCCACAGGGTCGGCGCCCGTCCCGGCCTCCGGGACCATGGATTCCCCGGTCTATGGGGCCCTGCTCCGGCTGCACCACGCCGTCCAGATCATCCCGCTTCCGGCGCACGCCCCGGGGCTGAGACTGGTCCGCGAGGAGCGTGAGCACGCCCTCCGCCTGCTGGAGACCTACGTGCTCCCCCGCCACGACGAGCGGGAGGCCCCGCTCGTGGTGGTCATCGGCGGCCCGACGGGGGCGGGCAAGTCGACCCTGGCGAACTCCCTGGTGGGCGCCCGAGTGAGCCTGAGCGGCGTGATGCGGCCCACCACCCGCGAGCCGGTGATGGTCTATCACCCCCTCGACGCGCCGGCACTGCGCCGGATCGGGCTCCTCGAGGGCGAGGCTCAGGCCGCCCCGGCGCCCGCCGCGACCCCCGGTGCGCTGGACTCGGTCCGGCCGATGCCGGCGCCGAACGAGGACATCGGGGTGGGCCTGACCGTCATCGACTCCCCGGATCTGGACTCGCGCCTGGACGGGAACCGGGAGATCGCCGAGCGGTTGCTTTCCGTCGCCGACCTGTGGATCTACGTGACCACGGGAACGGACTACGCGGACGCCATGTCCTGGGACGTGTTGCAGCAGGTCGCCGACCGGGACATCTCGGTGGCTGTCGTGCTCAATCGCATGCGCCCGGCCGAGGTCCGCACGGTCCGCGGCCACTTCGCCACCCTGCTGCGTGACGCCGGGCTGGGGCACGCGTACATGTTCGTGATGCCCGAGGCCCGACTGACAGACGATCGCCTGCCCGTCCAGTTGATGATCACCTTCCAACGATGGCTGGACGCCCAGGCCGGTCAGGGCCGCGAGCGGGAGGCCCACCTGACCCGCGCCCGCGAGGGAACCCTCGACCAGGTGGTCGTCTCGGTGCGCCGGTTGGCCGACACCATCGACGATCAGGCGATCGCGGCACGGCGGCTGCGCGTGGACGTGGAGGGCGTCTTCAGCGTGGCCCGCGAGGCGGTCCGGCAACGCTGTTCGGACGGGTCCCTGGTGGTGCCGGAGCTTCTCGCGGCATGGAAGGCCCCGGCCGAGGCACCCGCCCCCACGCCGGGGGGCACGGGCCTGTTCCGCAGGCGGCAGCGATCACGCGAGGACACCCGGACCGATCCCGACGCCGCCATCGGGGTCGCGCTGTCCGCAGGCCCCACCGCGCTGCTGCGGGAACAGGTCGACCTGGCCACCTTCCGTGCTCAGGAACGCCGATCCGCCGCACAGACCGGCGTCCAGAGCGAGATGCAGGCCCGGTTGCCCCAAGACTTCGACGTCCGTCTCGACCAGGCCATCGGCGACTGGCTGGCGGCCGTCCACGCCCGGGTGCACGCGGCGGACGAGCCGGGACCGGGTCACGATCCCGTACGCGACCCGCTCACCGTGACCGTGGCGACACTGGCCCTGCTGCCACGGCCGGGTCACCAGCCCGACGACACCGGGTCCGCCGACCCCGCGCTGATCGAGGAACTCAGGCCGCTCGTCGCCCGCCGGCTGGCCGAACTCGGGCGCGCCGACGAGGCCTCCGCGATGGGCCAGGACGCCTGGCTGGACCTGGTCTCTGCCCTCACCATGGTGCTGAGTCAGGAGGAATCACGACAGATCCGCGATCTGCAGGCGGCACCGCTGCAGGCGGACGTGGCGGACGGCCTGCGCGAGCACGCTGACGACGTGGCCCGGCTCCGGGCACAGGGGTAGGCGCGGCCGCTCACGAGGAGGCCGGTTGGAGACGGCCGGTTCGCGTGGGCCGGCCTCTAGACGGCCCTGCAGGCTGGTCGTTTCGGGATGTATCGGGGCGAAGCCGGGTCCGGACGGAGCGCTCTCGACTAGCCTCCGTCTGGGGTCGTACGGGCGGCCCTGGCGTGCTCGGCGCGTGCGTGTGATGCGGTCGGCCCCGGAGGGGAAGCAGACGTGAGCACCCGGACAGACGGGGACGACCTGATCCCCTGGTGGCGCTCCGCGTCCTCCGCGCCGCAGGAGGCACCCGACACCCAGCCCATCCCCCTGCCGGCAGTCGCCCCCACGGCCGAACCGACCCCATCGCGCGGGCAGGCGACCCTCACCCGATCGCGAGCGGCCGAGGCCCGACCGGCCAGGCGTCAGGAGGGCCGGCGGAGACGTCGTGATGTCCACGCGGAAGCCCGGGCCCCCGACGCGTACGCGGATCCTGGCGATGGCGTCCGCCCTACTGGCCGCCGGGCTGGCCCTCACAGTCATCCGCAATCCCTCCTCACCCACCACGACGACCGCCATCGAGGACCCCGAGCAGGTCATCGCCGTCTCACCCACACCCAAGCCGCCATCCGTGTCGCCGCTGACGACCAGGCCGACCGAGGCCACACAGTCCGCACAGGCGGCGCAGGCCACGCAGGCCACGCAGGCCACCGATGCCGGGGCAGGCAGCGCTCGGGCCCGAGCGGCCCCGGCGTCGGTCCGGGCGCCCACCCCGGCACCGGTGCAGACCGGCGCCACCGAACAGTCGACCGGCAGGCCCAGCGCCACAGCCTCCCGGCGGGCCAGGCCGGCAGCCGCTGCGACCACCGAATCGGCGGCCACGACCCCCGCCCCCGGTCCGAGCGCCGCCCCCCTGGCACCCGACGCCGGTGGCGTCAGCGCCCGGATCTACCTGCAGCGCCTCATCGAGGTCTCGTGGACCGCGGCCCGGACGAACGGGTTGAAGACCTCGTGCACGGTCACGTTGCGCGTGGATGACGGCAAGTCGGTCCGGAAGGTGAAGGCCGACACGGGGTCCGGGCGATTCTTCTACGCCCCGTCCTCCAAGGAGGACCGCGACCCGCTTCTGTACCGGGCGGAGAAGACGTGCAAGATCGACGGGGACAGCACCACCGTGTTCTCGAGCGGGATCAGGCTCTGACCCCGCCCCCACGCCCACAGACCCCGGTAGACGCCATCGCCGAGGAGTACGTGGACGCCTACGCCGCGGCCAGTCCCCTCGAGGCGACCATCCAGGGCATCTCCGGGCACGACACCGAACTCGACGACCTGTCGGTTGACGGCTACGAGCACCGCGCCGACCTCGCCCGCCGAACGCTGCAGCGCCTGGCCGGCTGCACGCCGATCGACGATGTGGACCGGGTGACGGTCGCGGCCATGCAGGAGCGCCTCGGGCTGCGGGTGGAGATCCACGAGGCCGGATACGAGCTGATGGACGTCAACGTCATCGCCTCCCCGCTGCAATCCGTGCGGGACGTCTTCGATCTGATGCCGACCGGGTCCGACCAGGAGTGGTCCGACATCGCCACCCGGATGGTGCAGGTCCCTCGCGCGCTGCAGCAGTGGAGGCAGACCCTGCGCGCCAGTGCCGACCGGGGGCACGTCAGCGCGCGGCGGCAGATCGCGCAGTGCATCCTCCAGTGCGAGGATCTGACCGGCCCCGAGGGGTACTTCGCCACCGTCGTGGCGCAGACCCGCTCGGATGACGGGCCGCCGTCCACCGCCGTCCGGCGCGATCTTGAGCGCGCGGCAGCGCTGGCGGCCCAGGCGTATCGGGACCTGGGCGAGGATCTGCGCACCCACCTGCTCGGTCGGGCGCCCGCGCAGGACGCGGTCGGCCCGGAGCGCTACCGGTTGGCCTCGCGCAGCTACCTCGGGGCCCGCGTGGATCTGGCCGAGACCTACGAGTGGGGTCAGGCCGAGCTCGCCGGCATCGAGGCGCAGATGCGGGCCACCGCGGAGCTGATCCGCGCCGGGTCGTCGGTGGTCGAGGCGGGCGCGATCCTGGACGCCGACCCGCGCCGCCGGTTGTCGGGCACGGACGCTCTGCGCGCCTGGATGCAGGAACGCGCCGACGAGGCGGTCGATGAACTGGCCGGTACCCACTTCGACATCCCCGGCCCCGCCCGGACCATCGAGTGCCGGATCGCCCCGACCCACACCGGCGGGATCTACTACACGGGGCCGAGCGAGGACTTCTCACGCCCGGGCCGGATGTGGTGGTCCGTGCCCCGCTCCGTGACGGAGTTCGGCACCTGGCGAGAACTGAGCACCGTCTATCACGAGGGCGTCCCCGGGCATCATCTGCAGATCGCGCAGACCGTCTTCCGTAGCGACCTGCTGAACCGATGGCGCCGCCTGCTGTGCTGGGTCAGCGGCCATGGCGAGGGCTGGGCCCTGTACGCGGAGCGCCTGATGGCCGAGTTGGGCTTCCTCGACGATCCGGGGGCCAAGCTCGGGTACCTGGACGGTCAGTCGTTGCGCGCGGCGCGGGTGGTCCTCGACGTCGGCGTGCACTGCGGCTTCGAGGCGCCGGCCTCGGTCGGTGGGGGCGCCTGGAGCTACGAGAAGGCATGGTCCTTCCTGACCGCGCACGCTCACCAGGACCAGGCCACACTGCGGTTCGAGCTGGACCGGTACCTGGGCTGGCCCGGCCAGGCGCCCAGCTACAAGATCGGTGAGCGGCTCTGGCTGGAGTTGCGCGAGGAGTCGCGTCGGCGCCGGGGTCCGGCCTTCTCGGCCAAGGACTTCCATCGCCGCGCACTCGACGTCGGATCGGTCGGCCTGGACGTGCTGCGCCACGCCGCTGATCAGCGAGGCCCCCGGCACGCGGTGACGCCGGCGGATCGGTTGGGTGCTGCCGGTCTTGACCCGTAGGCCGCGCGCAAGCATGCTTGTCCCGTTCTGCATCGTGCGCACCAGCAGCGCAATACGCAACAATCGGGAGAGGCCGCCCCATGAGTGATCTGCCCAGCCGGGCCCGGTGCGTCGTCATCGGGTCGGGGATCGTCGGGAACAGCGTCGCCTACCACCTGGCCCGCCTCGGCTGGCGGGAGCTGGTCCAGATCGACAAGGGGCCACTGCCCAATCCGGGCGGCTCCACCGGGCACGCCTCGAACTTCATCTTCCCGGTGGACCACTCCCGCGAGTTCACCGACATCACCCTCGACAGCGTGCGGCAGTACACCGAACTGGGGGTGTTCACCCAGTCCGGCGGGTACGAGGTCGCCCGCTCCGAGGAGCGGATGCAGGAACTGACCCGCCGGATGACCTCGGCCATCGCCTGGGGCATCCCGGCCGAGCTGCACACCCCGGAGCAGGTCGCCGAGAAGGTGCCCTTCCTCGACCCCTCGGTGATCGTCGGCGGCTTCTGGTCACCCACGGTCGGCGTGGTCGAGTCGGTGCAGGCGGGGACCATCATGCGCGAGCGTGCGGTCGAGATGGGGGCGCTGACCACCCTCGCCAACATCGAGGTGACCGGCATCGACGTCGAGGCGGGCCGCGTCGTCCGCGTACGGACCGACAAGGGCGACATCGAGTGCGAGGCCATCGTGGTCGCGTGCGGGGTGTGGAGCCCGAAGATCGCCGCGATGGCCGGGGCACACATCCCACTGACGCCCGCCGTCCACCAGATGATCTCGTGTGGGCCCGGTGCCGGAGCTCGCGGCGAGACCCGGCGAGATCTCGTTCCCGATCGTGCGGGACATGGACACCTTCTGCTACGAGCGCCAGCACGGCTCCGACATGGAGGTCGGCTCCTACGCCCACCGGCCGATCCTCTACCGTGCCGAGGAGATCCCCTCGATCGAGCAGGCCACCCTCTCCCCCACCGAGATGCCGTTCACCTCAGACGACTTCGACCCTCAGCTGGAGCAGGCGCTCGAGCTGATGCCGGCGATCCTCGGGAACCCGGAGGCCGGCATCCGGTATGCGATCAACGGGTTGCTGTCGCTCACCCCGGACGGCTACCCGGCACTGGGCGAGTCGCCGGAGGTCGGCGGCCTCTGGTCGGCGGCAGCCGTCTGGGTCAAGGAGGGCCCGGGGGTGGGCCGGCTGGTCGCGGAGTGGATGGTCGAGGGCGAGCCCGAGATCGACGCCCACCACAGCGACATCGCCCGGTTCTACCCGCATCAGACCACCCGAGAGCACATCACCGCGCGGACCGGTGAGGCCTTCAACAAGACCTACGGCATCGTGCACCCGGCCGAACAGTGGGCCTCGAACCGCGACGTGCGGCTGTCCCCGATGAACGCCTCCCAGCGCGAGCTCGGCGCCTACTTCTACGAGACCGCCGGCTGGGAACGGCCGCACTGGTACGCCTCCAACGAGTCCCTGTTGGCCGAGTACGACCAGGGCGACCGTCTCATGCAGCGGACCGCCGAGTGGGACTCCCGCTGGTGGTCCCCGATCATCAACGCGGAGCACCTGGCCATGCGCGAACGGGCCGGGCTGTTCGACCTCACCGCCTTCTCGATCTTCGACGTGATCGGCCCGACGGCCCTGGACGCCGTCCAGCGGATCTGCGTGCAGAACATGGACGTCTCGCTCGGTCGCGTGGTCTACACCCCGGTGCTGTCCGCCCGCGGCGGCTTCCGCGCCGACCTGACCGTGATGCGCCTGGGCCCCGACCACTTCCGCGTCGTCACCGGCGGCGCCCACGGCAACGCCGACCGGAAGTGGTTCCGCGACAACGCCGGTAGCGGCGCCGAGGTGGTGGACCTGACCTCCTCCTGGACGACGATCGGTCTGTGGGGCCCGAAGGCACGTGACATCCTCGGCCGACTCACCGACGACGACGTCTCGCACACGGGCTTCAGGTTCTCCACCTGTCGCACCATCGAGGCCGCCGGACTCCAGGTGCTGGCCTCGCGGATCTCCTACGTCGGCGAACTCGGCTGGGAGCTCTACGTCCCCATGGAGACCGGCGCCCGGCTGTGGTCCACAGTGCTGCAGGCGGGTGCCGGAGACGGGCTGGTGCCGTGCGGCATCGGGGTCTACGGAACCACCGGCCGGCTGGAGAAGGGCTACCGCGCCTACGGCGCCGAACTCGACTCCGAACGCTCGATCGTCGAGGCCGACATGGCACGCCCGAAGGTCAAGGACGCCGACTTCATCGGCCGCGAGGCCTATCTGCGCCAACGCGACGAGGAACCGAGTACGGTCCTGTGCACCCTGACCGTCGACGACCACACCAGTTCCCGTGGAGAACGGCGCTACATGCTCGGCGGCGAGCCGATCCTCACCCGTGACGGCGAGGCCCTGGTCGACGGGCACGGCCGACGCGCCTACGTGACCAGCGCCGGGTCCGGACCGAGCGTCGGCAAGCACCTGCTGATGGCCTACCTGCCGCCGGATCAGGCGGTCGAGTCCACCCAGCTCGCCGTGCAGTACCTGGGCGAACGCTACCCGGTCACGGTGGCGATCGCCGGATCCACACCGCTGTTCGATCCCGAGAACGCCAGGATCCGCGCCTGACGGATCCGTTGCCAGAGAAGGGTTCCTGACATGCCCAACATCTTGGTCTGCATCAAACGGGTGCCGGGTTCGTCCGGCCGGATCATGCTCACCGAGGACGGCATGTCGGTCGACGCCCGGCACGTCGGCCACACGGTGAGCCCGCACGAGGAGTGCGCGGTCGAGGCCGCGGTGTCGCTGGTCGAGGAACACGGCGGCTCCGCATGCGTGTTCACCCTGGGCCCCGACTCGGCGACCGCGCAGCTCCGCGACGCGCTCGCGGTCGGGATCACGTCGGCGGTGCACGTGCGGACCGCCGAGATCGGCGAGCCCGGATCGAGTGACGAGTACGGCCCCGCGGACGTCGCGGCCGCGGTGGCCGCGGCGGTCACCGCCCGGTCCGGCGGCGAGGCACCGCTCGACCTGGTGCTGCTCGGCAACGACGCCGCGGACACGGGTGACTTCCAGGTCGGGATCCGAGCGGCCCACACGCTGGGTTGGCCGGTGGTGACCGGGATCCGGTCGTTGTCCCTGGACGGCGACCGGCTGCGGGCCATCGGCGACGGTCCGGCCGGCACCGAGGAGTTCGAGGTTCCGTTGCCGGCGGTGGTCACCGTCAAGGAGGGCGGCATCTCCCCTCGCTATCCGTCCATCCCGGGCCGGCTCAGGGCGAAGAAGGCGCCGGTGGAGGTGGTCGAGGCCGCCGCGCCGGTCCGGGGCACCGGCCGCAGGCGCCTGGTGATCCCGCCCGAGAGACCGAGCACCGTCCAGGTGCTGGGCACCGACAAGGATCCTGCCGCGGCGGCAGGCGCCGTGGTCGACGTCCTGCTCGGGTTGGGTGTGGTGTCGCGATGATCCTGGTCCTGGTTGAGCCGGCCCCCTCGACGGCCGGCGCCGGCGACGCCCTGAGCGTCCTGTCGGCCGAGGCACTGACGTTCGCCGCCGCGCTGGCCGCCGTGGCAGGCATGCCTGCCACGGCGGTGCAGGCGCTCGCCGTCGGGGACTGCCCGCCCGGCGCGGTGAGCGAGGTCGGGCTCCACGGTGTCGGCGTGCTGCACAACGCCCAGGACCCGCGGCTGGCGGACTTCAGCGCCGCCGCCCACGCTGCCTGCGTGGTCGAGGCGGTGCGATCGTTGGCGCCCAGCGTGCTCCTCGCACCGGCCAGTCCGCGGGGCAACGACGTGCTGGCGCACGTGGGCGCCCGCCTGGACCTGCCGATGGCGGCCAATGTCACCGAGGTGCTCACGGCCCGCGTGGGGGGCCCCGAAAACGTGGAGGGCCACGAGATCGGCGACGCCGACCTCGTGGTGCTGCGGCAGGTGATGGGCGGATCCGCGCTGGAGGAACTCCGGCTGATCGGGTCCCCGGCGCTGCTGACCATGGCCGGCCACGCCGTGGAGCCGAGGCCGATCGACGAGCCGGTGGCGGTCGACCTGCGGGTGCAGAACCCCTCCTCGATCACCGACGCCGATCTGGTCACGGCGGTACGGCGGCTGGTGCCGGCGGACCACGGCGGGACCGATCTCACCTCGGCCCGGGTGGTCGTGGGCGGCGGCCGCGGGGTGGGTGGGCCCGATCAGTTCGACGGGCTGCTCACGCTTGCCGGACAGCTCGGCGGCACCCTGGGGGTCTCACGCGTGGTGACCAGCCTCGGCTGGCGTCCGCATCACGAGCAGGTCGGCCAGACCGGGAGCCGGATCACCCCGGAGGTCTATATCCCGTGTGGGATCAGTGGCGCGATCCAACACTGGGCCGGGTGCTCCAGCGCCAAGACGATCATCGCGGTCAACACCGATCCAGAGGCACCGATGGTCACGCGCGCCGACTACGCGGTGATCGGCGACCTGCACGAGATCGTGCCCGCGGTCAGCGCCGAGCTGAAGACGCGCGGCTGACCCCAGGCCTGCCCTGCCCTGCCCTGACCGGACCCGGACCGGTCAGCCTCCGTGCCAGCCCAGCCGCGCGGAGATCTCACGGCCGGCGGCGATCACCCGGCCCACGACGTCCGGAGTTCGCTCGGCGGTCAGCCGGAAGGTGGGTCCGGACGCGCTGACCGAGGCCGCGACGCCGCCGTCCGCGCCGCGTACGGGTGCGGCGACCGCGGTCAGGCCCTCCTCCAGCTCGTCGACGGCCAGGGCCCAACCGCGATGGCGGACCTCACCGATGTCGCGGGCCAGCGCCGCTTCGTCCACGATCGTGCGAGCGGTGTAGCGGCGTAGCGGGCGCTCCAACTCGCCCAACAGCGTCGGACTGCCGAAGGCGAGATGGATCTTGCCGTTCGACGTGGCGTGCAGCGGGATCCGTTGGCCGGCCCAGTTGTGCAGGGCCAGGGCCGACGGCCCGGAGACCTGGTCGAGGTAGAGCGCCTCCCGCCCGGACAGCACGGTGATGTTGACCGTCTCCCCCACCTCACGGGCGAGTCGGGCCGCGACCGGCCGACTCTCCTGGACCAGGTCCAGGCGCACCGTGGCCGCACCGGCCAGGCGCAGCACGCCGACCCCGAGCCGGAACTTGCCGCGCTCGGCGACCTGCTCGACCAGGTCGTGGGCCTCGAGCGTGCTCACCAGGCGGAACGCCGTCGACTTGTGCACGCCGAGGTCCGCGGCGATCTCGGTGACCCCCAGTTCGCCCTGGCTCGCGAGCAGCCCCAGCACCGTCAGGGCGCGGTCCACCGACTGGACAGCCCCTGCTCCCACGACCTTGGTGTTGCGCATGACCCAATCCTATGCGCCATACGACACCGGGGACCCGCCCCCCGCGCCCGACAGCGAGGCCGTGTGCGGCGGACGCGGTCGGGCCCGGACGACGACGCTCAGCCGGTGGGCGGCTGCATCAGGAACAGGGCCGCTCCCTTGGGGTCGGCGATCTGGGCGATCCTGCCGTACGGGGTGTCCTCGGCGGGCCGCATCACACTGCCTCCCAAGGCCTGCACCGTCTCGACGGCGGCGTCGGTGTCCGCGACCTGGACATAGGCCATCCAGTGCGACGGCACTCCCTCGGGCAGGAACGACGTAGCGTCCATGATCCCCGCCGTGGCCTGTTCGCCCTCGCCCCGGGTTGTGTACCGCATCTCCGGGGTGTCGAACATGACAGACGTCTGCCAGTCGAATGCCTTCTGGTAGAAGGCGACCGCGGCGTCGTAGTCCCGGGAGAGGCTCTCGAACCAGGCCGGGGTGCCGTCCTGGTTCATCGCCTCGAAACCCCCGAAGTCACCGGCCTGCCAGGCACCGATCGCCGCTCCCGCCGGATCGATGGCGAAGGCCATGCTCCCCCGCGGACCGACCTCCATCGGCTCGACGATGATCTGCCCCCCGGCCTCGGTGACCGCGGCGGCAGCGGCGTTCACGTCGTCCACGCGCAAATAGATCGACCAGGCATCCGGCATCTCCGGGGCGGAGTTCTGCATCGCCCCGGCGACCGCGTCGCCGTCTTTCGTGATCATGTGGTAGTTCCCGAACTCCTCACCGGAATCGGTGAACTGCCAGCCGAACAGGCCCTCGTAGAAGGCTCTGCTGGCCTCCAGGTCCGAGGTTCCGAGGTCCATCCAGCACGGCTGACCATTGGTGAAGGTGGTGCTCATGACTGCTCCGCTCCTCGTTCGTCGCCCGCCTCGTTGCGGGTACCGCGACACTACCGACGTGGTCAGACAGTCCTGCGGATCCAGCTGGCCGGGCAGGTCCCCGGCCTGGTCCAGGCTCGACCGGGCCTGTCGACGCCGGCGATGGTGGGCCCTTGACCTGGAGTGCGCTCCAGGTTGTTGACTCGGGGCATGAGCAGTCACACCGAGGAGCTGACCCCCGCTGCGATGGCAGAGCGCACCGGGGTCTCGATCGACACCCTGCGCTACTACGAGCGCGAGGGTCTGATCGAGCCCGTCGCCCGAGCCGAGAGCGGCCACCGGCGCTACAGCGCCGACGACGTGTTGTGGGTGGAGGTGTTGCGATGCCTGCGCGAGACCGGCATGTCCATCGAGCAGCTCCGGCACTACTGCGAGCTCGGTCAGCAGGGTGAGGGCACCGAGCCCGAACGGCGGGAGCTGCTGGAAGCGCACCGCGCCGAGGTCGAGGCACAGATCGAGACCAGGCGAGAGGCCCTTCGCCTGATCGACCACAAGCTCGGCTTCTACCGGAAGGACCCCTCGTGAGCTTCGGTGCGACAGCGCTCGATCCCTATGTCCAGCTCGGCGCCAGCGGGCTCGTGGTCTATCGCGTCGGCCTCGGGACCATGCAGTTCGGCTGGTCGGTCGACGAGGCAGGCTCCCGCGACGTACTCGATGCCTATGCCGAGGCGGGTGGCAACTTCATCGACACCGCCGACTGCTACAGCTCGTGGTCCTCGACGATGGGCGGGCCGGTGAACGCCGGTGGCGTGTCGGAGGAGATCATCGGCCGCTGGCTCGCCGCGCGTGGCAACCGCGACGACATGGTGATCGCCACGAAGGTGCGCGCGGCGATGGGAGTCGAGTTCTCCGATACCCGCGCGACGCGGGCGCAGCGCGAGGGTCTGTCGCGTCGCTGGATCATGCGGGCCTGCGAGGACAGCCTGCGTCGCCTCGGGGTCGATCACATCGATCTCTACCAGGCGCACTTCATCGACCCGCTGGTGCCGATCGAGGAGACGCTCGGCGCGTTCAGCGACCTGGTCCGGGCGGGCAAGGTGCGCTACCTCGGATGCTCGAACTTCAGCGCCTGGCGACTCGTCGAGGCGTTGTGGGCCTCGGACCGGCTCGGGCTGGAACGCTTCATCTCGGTCCAGCCCGAGTACAGCCTGCTCGACCCGACCCGGTCGGATGTCGAGATGGAGCTGGCGCCGGCCTGCGAACGGTTCGGGATCGCGATGGTGCCGTACAGCCCGTTGGGTGGTGGTCTGCTGACCGGGAAGTATCAGCGCGGCGCCCCACTGCCCGGCAGCGTGCGCGCCGAGGAGAATGCGCAGGTCCGGATCAGCGAGAAGAACTGGGAGATCATCGAGACGCTGGTCGCCGTCGCGGACGAGAACGGCCAGACCCCCGCCCAGGCCGCGATCGGTTGGCTGCGGTCCAAACCGTGGGTGTCCAGCCCCATCGTCGGCGCCAACACCCCCGACCAGCTCCGCAACACCATCTCCGGTCTCGACGCCGAGCTACCGTCGGAGGCGCTCGCTCGCCTCGACGCCGCCAGCGCCTTCCGCCGCCACCGCCCCTCCCTCGAACAGTGACCCTGCCCGGGCCCTGACCAGGACCGTCATCAGGCGAGGGGTGCCCGACGTGCCGCACGAGGACCCCGGTCAGTCACCCAGTTCGGCCCGGCGCCGGACGACGTAGGCCTCGAGTTCGGCGCGGACCGACTCCTCGAGCGGAGGCTGCTCGTACTCGGCGAGCCGCTTGCGCCAGACGTCACCGGCCCGCGCCGCGGCGTCCTTGGCACCTCCGCGCATCCACTTGTCGTAGTTGTCCGAGGAGGACAGGAACGGCCGGTAGAAGCAGGTGCGGAAGCGCTCCATGGTGTGCTCGGCCCCGAGGAAGTGACCGCCGTGACCCACCTCCTCGTGGGCGCCGAAGGCGAGGGCCTGCTCATCGAAGGTGATCGGGGTGAACTCGTGCTGCAGGCTCTCGAGGATCTGCATGTCGATGACGAACTTCTCGTAGCAGGCGATCAGACCGCCGTCGAGCCAGCCCCCGCTGTGCATCACCCAGTTGATGCCGGCCAGGAAGGTCGGCAGCATCGTCATGAGCGCCTCGTAGGCCGCCTGGGCGTCGGGCGTCTGGGACGACGTCAGGCCACCGCCGGAACGCACCGGCAGACCGAACCGCCGCGCGATCTGTCCGCTGCACAACAGCCCGACCCCCGACTCGGGGGTGCCGAACTGCGGTGAGCCGGACTGCATGTCGATGTTGGACAGGAACGAGCCGAAGATCACCGGGCAGCCCGGGCGGATCAGCTGCGACAGCGCGATGCCGGTCAACGCCTCGGCCATCTGCTGGGCCAGGGTGGCCGGGATCGACACCGGCGACATGGCCCCCATGAGCAGGAACGGGGTGAGCACGACCGGCTGGTTGGCCTCGCAGTACTCGAACTGGGCATCGAGCATCCGGTCGTCCCAGCGCATCGGCGAGTTGCAGTTGATCAGGGAGATGGTCGCCGGGGTCTGCTCGATGGCGGCGCGACCCGCGTCGCCGCCCCCGAACAGGATCTCCGTCATCGCGATGGTGTCCCGCGCGTTGACCCCGGACACCACGTTGCCCATGTAGACCTTGTCGGTGAGCGTCTGCAGGTTGTAGATCATGTCGAGGTGCCGGCTGTCGAGCGGGGCGTCGTTCGGCTCGCAGATCACCCCACCCGCGCTGTCGAGCACGCTGAAGGACTGCGCGAGGCGAACGAAGTTGCGGAAATCATCCATGGTGGCGTCCCGGCGCACGTCGCCCTCGCGCACGAACGGCGGCCCGTAGACGCCGGCGAAGGCCATCGCGTCACCGCCGATGTGCACCGAGTTGGCCGGGTTGCGGGCCTGGACGTCGAACTCCTTCGGAGCCTTGGCGACCTGCTCGAGGATGAAGTCCGGGTCGAACTTCACGTTGTTGTCCTCGACCTTCTGTCCCGCCTCGCGCAGGAGCGCCAGCGCACGGTCGGACATGAACTCGACGCCGATCTCGCTCACCAGACGCCGCCACCCGCCCTCCAGGACGGCCAGGGCCTCCTCGGAGAGGATCTCGTAGCGCGGCATCGAGTTGCGGAACATGAGGCCTCCAGCTGAGGACGTGGCCGGGGCGTTCGGCCCTGGCTCAGGAGAAAGTTCTTGACCCCTGCAGATCAGGATCTTACGCTCCATTCATGAGACATCGGTTCCACTTTATGGAACACCCGCACGAGAAGCCGCGATGAGTACGACGCCCACCGCAGGAGTCCGCTCGGGCCGTTCCGGCAGCCAGTCGATCGACCGGGCCTGCGCGCTGCTGGATGCCGTGGTCTCGGCCCCCGAGCCGCGCAGCTACACCTCGCTGGTCGCGGAGTTCGATCTGGCCAGATCCACGACGTCGCGCCTGCTCAGCGCGCTCGAACGCAACAACCTGGTGCAGCGCGACCGATCCGGCAGCTACCGGCCGGGCGCCCTGTTCGCCGTCTACGCCGCCCAGCAGAACCCGATGACCGACCTGGCCGAGCTCGTCCATCCCTTCCTCGAGGTGCTCGCGGAGGAGACCGGCGAGACCGCCACCTTCGGCGTACCTCGGGGTGAGGAGGTGGTCCAGGTCGACCAGGCCGACGGCCGCTACCTGCTCGGCACCACGAACTGGCTGGGCGTCGACGTGCCCGCTCACTGCTCGGCGGTGGGCAAGGTGCTTCTGGCCTTCGGTCGTCTCCCGATCCCCTCCGGCCCGATGCCAGCGCGCACTCCGGCGACCATCACCTCCCCGGCACGGCTGCAGTCCGAACTCAGCGCAGTGCGCACGAACGGCTGGGCCTCCACCTGGGAGGAACTCGAGCCCGGCCTGACCGCGATCGCCGCACCGGTCCGGAGTCCCTCCGGATCGGTGATCGGCGCGGTCGCCGTATCGGGACCCACGGCGCGCATCTCGCGAGAGCGCACGGGTCCCCTCAGCACGCTGGTCCTCGCCCAGGCGGCGGCCGTCTCGGCACAGCTCGGATCCTCTCGAAAGGTAGGTGCGGCATGACGGTCACCGATGCGCAACAGGCCTTGTTGACGGCGTTGTACGAGGAGACGCTGGTGGGCAACAGACCCCGCGTCCTGGAGCTCACCCAGGAGGGGCTGGACACCGACATCAGCCCCAGCGACCTGCTGTTCGAGGCCCTGATCCCCTCGCTCGAGGAGGTCGGCGCCCGCTTCGAACGAGGCGACTTCTTCGTCCCGGAGATGCTCATCGCCGGCAAGGCGATGAGCGGTGCTCTCGACCTGCTCCGGCCCCTCCTGGCCGACACCGGCGCCGAGACCGTGGGCACGTACGTCATGGGGACGGTCAAGGGCGACGTGCACGACATCGGAAAGAACCTGGTGAACATCATGCTCGAGGGCGCCGGTTTCCACGTGATCGACCTGGGGGTGCAGGTGGCACCGGAGAAGTTCGTGGCCGCCATCGAGGAGCACCGTCCAGACATCGTCGGGATGTCCGCCTTCCTCACCACGACCATGCCGATGTTCAAGGCCAACATCAACGCGCTGCAGAAGGCGGGGCTGCGCGACACGGTGATCGTGATGGTGGGCGGCGCTCCGGTGACGCAGGAGTACGCCGACGCCGTGGGCGCCGACGGGTACGCCGCCGACGCCTCGACCGCCGTCCGCCGGGCCAAGGACCTCATCGCGCGCAAGCGCGGCCAGCATCCCCGCCTGACCAGCCCGGCAACCCCCGACCCAAGGAGACTGGATGCACACCGTCCTGCGTTCGGCGACCCGCGAGGTCGCCATCGGCCCTGACCAGCCGTTCTGCGTCATCGGTGAACGGATCAACCCGACCGGGCGCCCGAAGTTCCAGGAGGAGCTGCGGGCCGGCGACCTGCATCGCGTCGTGGAGGACGTGCACGCGCAGGTCGCGGGTGGGGCGATGATGCTCGACGTCAACATGGGCGTCCCCCTCGCCGACGAGGCCCAGCTGCTCGCCGACGCCGTCCGGCTGGTTCAGTCGCTGACCGACCTGCCGCTGTGCATCGACTCCTCGGTGGTCGAGGCCCTGGACGCGGGTCTGGCCGCCTACCAGGGCAAGGCGCTGGTCAACTCGGTCACCGGCGAGCGCGAACGCCTGGAGACGATCCTGCCGCTGGTGAAGAAGTACGGCGCCGCGGTGATCGCGCTGCCGAACGAGGAGGACGAGATCCCGGAGGATCCGGGCAAGCGTCTCGAGATCACCCGGCGGATCGTCGAGGTGGCCACCACCGAGTACGGGATCCCGTTGGCGGACATCGTCATCGACCCGTTGGCCATGCCGATCGGCGCCAACCACATGTACGGCACCTGGACCATGGAGGCCATCGGCCTGATCCGCGACGAGCTCGGGCTGAACACCACTCTGGGCGCGGGCAACGTCTCGTTCGGCATGCCCGGGCGGCACTCGCTCGGCGCGGCGTTCCTGCCGATGGCGGCCCATGCGGGTCTGACGAGCGCCATCATGGACAGCCGCACCCCGCAGATGGTCGAGGCCGTGAAGGCCGCGGACCTGATGCTCGGCAACGACGAGTGGGGGGCGAACTGGATCGCTGGGTTCCGGGCCAAGCAGAAGGCCGCCGAGGCGGCCCAGGCGCAGGCGGCACCCACGACGTGAGCGAACAGCCCGACCTCGAGCAGGAGGACCTCGCGCAGGATGCCTATCGGGACAGCGTGCTGCGCGAAGGACTTCTGACCGAACGCACCTCCACGCTCAGCGCCCCCTCGGAGGAGGAGCCCGGCCAGCCGAGTCGGCTGCGGATCGGCTTCGTCCCGGTGACCGCCGACGGTGAACGCACCGATGGGCCGGTCCGCGACGTGCGGGTACCGGCCGGGGTCAGCGTGTTCGACGCGGCGAGCTGGAACGGCATCGCGATCGACTCCACCTGTGGCGGGCATGGCACCTGCCGCAAGTGCAGGGTCCGGGTGGTCGGTGGGCAGGTGCCGGTCTCGCGGCTCGATCCCCGGGCCTTCACGACCGACCAGTTGCGCCAGGGATGGCGGCTGGCCTGTCTGGCGACGCCGCGCCAGGACGTCGAGGTGGAGGTCCCGCCGCTGCTCACCCGGCCGAAGGCGGCCACCGTGGGGGTCGGTAGGCAGGTGATCCTGCGGCCCGCCGTCCAGAAGCGCTTCGTGGAACTGGCCGAACCCACGTTGTCGGACCAACGCACCGACGTGCAGCGCCTGCTCGACGGGATCGAGGATCTGGCTCCACGGCCCGATCTGTACGCCGTCCGTCGACTGCCGAAGGTGCTGCGGGAGAGCGACTTCAAGGTGACGGCCGTCATCGTTGACGAGGCCCTGATCGATGTCGAGCCCGGGGACACGACCGGCCTCCGCTACGCGATCGCCTACGACCTGGGCACCACGACGGTGGTCGCCACGCTGCTCGACCTGTCCACCGGCACACCGGTGGCGGTGCGCTCGATGCTGAACCGGCAGCAGAACTTCGGCGGCGATGTGATCAGCCGGATCAGCGCGACGATGCTGGACGACGCGGCTCTGGGCCGGTTGCGGGCCGCGGCCCAGCAGACGCTCGCCGAGTTGACCCGCGAGGTCTGCGCCGAGGGCGAGGTCGAACCGGGATGGGTCTACGAGGTGGCTCTCGCCGGCAACGCGACCATGGTCCACCTGGTGCTCGGCATCGAGCCGGAGGCGCTCGGGGTGGCGCCGTTCGTCATGTCCAGCAAGGACTTCCCCGACCTGCTCGCCGGCGAACTGGGACTGGGCGAGGACTGCGTCCATCCCCGGGCCCGGGCCTACGTCTTCCCCGCGCTCGGTGCCTACGTCGGCGGGGACATCGTCTCCGGGCTCCTGGCCTCGGGCATGGACCGGGACCGACGACTGCGCCTGTTCATCGACGTGGGCACGAACTGCGAGATCGTGCTCGGGGATCCGTCCCGGCTGCTGTCGACCGCCGCACCGGCCGGGCCCGCGTTCGAGGGGGCCTCGATCCGCTGCGGCATGCGGGCCGCCGACGGCGCGATCGAGGTGGTCAAGCTCAGCCCGGACGGCGTCGCGGTCCAGGTGATCGGGGACGTCGAGCCGGTCGGTCTGTGCGGGTCCGGCCTCGTCGACGCGGTGGCCGAACTGTCCGCCATGCACCTGCTCGACGCATCGGGCCGACTGCATCGACCGCCGAACAGGCCCGCGAGCGATTCCCGGGACTGGCCGATCGGGTGGCCGAACTCGACGGCGGCGAGAGGGTCTTCGTCCTCCATTGGGGCGGCGAGGTCGGGGCCCTCGACCACGCCGTCTACCTGTCCCAGCGCGACGTGCGCGAACTGCAGTTCGCCAAGGCCGCGATCGCGACCGGCTGGCGGCTGCTGCTGCAGGAGTACGGCGCGGACGTCTCACAGGTCCAGCAGGTGCTGCTGGCCGGCTCGTTCGGCTCCTACCTGTCGGCCGCCAGCGCCGTCCGGATCGGACTGGTCCCCAGGGTCCCGGTGCTGCGGATCGTGAGCGCCGGCAACGTGGCCGGCGAGGGCGCGAAGATGGCCCTGCTGTCGGTGCGTGAACGCGTGGGCGCGCGGACCCTGCTGGAGGAGGTGCGCTATGTCGAGCTCTCCGACCGGGCCGACTTCAATGACCTCTTCGTCGAGCAGCTCTCCTTCCCCGGCTGAGCCGGCGCCGGGTGAACCGGGGCTCGGCCGGGTCGCGGTCATCGCCTGTGGGGCGATCGCCCGGCCGATCGCGCGGATCGCCGTCGCCAGTGACTGGCCGGTCGTCGTCCACCCGCTGCCGCCGTTGCTGCACAACCGCCCCGAGCGGATCGCCGGCGAGGTGGAACGCCTTGCCACAGAGCTGATGCACGATCATCGCCGGGTCGCCGTGGCCTACGCCGACTGCGGCACCTACGGGGCACTCGACGAGGTCTGCGCCCGCCTGGGCCTGGCCCGGCTGCCCGGCGGGCACTGCTACGACGTGTTCGCCGGGCCGGAACGCGTGACCTCACTGCTGGACGAGAAGCCCGGGACGTACCTGTTGACCGACTACCTCGTCACCGCCTTCCATCGCAGCGTGGTCGTCGAGTTGGGCCTGGACCGGCACCCCGAGCTGCGCGAGGACTACTTCCGGCACTACACCCGCGTGGTCTGGCTCGCCCAGGAGCCCACCGCTCAGCTTCGGACGGCGGCCCAGAGCGCCGCCGCCGTGCTCGGCCTGCCACTGGAGGTGGTGCCCACCGGCGAGGGCGGGCTGCGTGAGGCGCTGGCCGCCCTGGTGGGCGAGAGCGTGGGAGCCTGACGCCCCCGTGCCCGGCAACCTCCACGGCATCGGCCGTCATCGGTGCCCGGCCTGCGGCGGCGTCAACCGCGCGGGCAGCCGCGTCGTCTCATCGGTCCTGCTCGATCCCACCTGCCGCCGGGTCAGGCAGATCGCCGTGCTCAGGTCCGCTCCCCGCAGGTCCGCCCCGCGCAGATCCGCCCCGATCAGGTCGGCCAGGCGTAGATCGGCCCGCCGCAGGTCGGCGCCGATGAGCACGACGCCGCGCAGGGCGGCACCGCGCAGGTCCGCCCCCGGAGGTCAGCACCGGCCAGGTCGGCACCGACGTGGTCCACCACCGGCCGTCCCGCCGCCCGGCGCACCCGCAGGCTTGCCGCGCGCAGCACCGGCGCCGCCTCGGCCTGCACCGCCTCCACGTCCAGCCCGGCCGGTGGCTCGTCGGCCAGGGCACCGACGCGGCGCAGCATGGCATGCAGTGCGGGATCCTCGTCCAGTGCGGCCAGATCGGTGAGGTACCAGAGCATCTCGTGCAGCGGCTGCAGCACCTCGAACATGGTCAGCGCCTCGGCCAGCGGCGCATCCTCGTTCCGGGCGACGGCCCGCTGACCCGCCCCGAAGCAGTCATAGGCGACACACCCCGGGTAGCCCAGCTCCCGCAATCGTGGGTGGATCCCGCACCACGAGTCGGTCAGGTGGTGACACGGCGTCCCGGGCGGCTTGGTGTGGGCGAAGTCCGCCGATCGCGCGTAGCCCGGTCCGATGCAGCACAGGGCCCGGCACCGCCCGCAGTCGGCGGCCAGGTCGACGAGGTCCCGGCGGTAGCGCAGGTGCGGCAGGCCCGTCCCGCCGACGTCGTGCACCTGCTCGGTGCCGTCCGCGAACCAGCCCAGGCGCTCGTAGAACCGCCGACCGTCGGCATTGGCCTGCAGGACCCACAGGATCGCGATGGCGAACCCCGCGGCCCGCATCTCCTGCAGTGCGGCACCGAGCAATGCCGCACCGATGCCGCGGCGCCTGTCCTGGACGTAGATCGCGTACACCTGCCCCTGGCCACCGCCCCCCAGGTCGGGGCCGAAGGACACGAATCCGACCACCCGGCCGTCGTCGGCGACCAGGCAGCGCGCACCGCTGTCGGTCGCGGTCAGTGCCCGATGCCACCACCCGGTTCGCTCCTGCACGTCGAGGGAGTCCAGGACCCGATCAGGCATCATGCCCCGGTAGGCGGCCCTCCAGGTGCGCACCTGCACCCCGGCCAGGGCCTCGGCGTCCACAGGGCGCGCCGGTCTGATCTGCATGTCCAGAGTCTGCCCATCCCGCGCTGATAGAACGAGTCATGACCGCACAGCCTTGGCGGGCCCGGTTTGCAGCCGTTCCGGTGCTGGTGACCGTGCTGACGACCGCTGCCTGCAGCGACGGGACCGGCGCGACCGCCTCGTCCGAACCATCCACCACCTCCGCGGGGACACCCACCGCCTCGGAGCAGGGATCCACGCCCGGCGGTTCGACGCCCTCGGTGGTGCAGACCCCCGCGCCGAGCCCGTCGGCCACGGGATCCGTCCCCTCGATATCCCCTGCGGCGATCGGCCCGGTCCAGGGCATCGATGTGTCCGCCTACCAACCCACGGTGGACTGGGCACGGTGGCGCGACGAGGGCGTCGCCTTCACCTATGTCAAGGCGAGTGAGGGCACCACGTGGACCAACACCTACTTCAGCGCCCAGTGGAAGGGAGCCCGGGCGGTGGGCATGTACACCGGCGCCTATCACTACGCGCTACCCGGCAGTTCCTCCGGAGCCGCCCAGGCCCAGCACTTCGTGGACTCCGGCGGGGGATGGACCGCCGACGGCCGCACCCTTCCCGGTGCGCTCGACCTGGAGCAGGATCCACGCAACAGCGCCGATCCCTGCCACGGCAAGACCCCGGCGCAGATGGTGTCGTGGATCCGGGACTTCACCTCCACCTACAAGCGCCTCACCGGCCGCGAGGCCGTCATCTACGTCAAGGCCGGCTGGTGGGCGCAGTGCACCGCCGGAAACAGC
This sequence comes from uncultured Actinomycetota bacterium, assembly GCA_963750395.1. GTDB lineage: Bacteria > Actinomycetota > Actinomycetes > Actinomycetales > Kineosporiaceae > JADJPO01. The sequence goes on from CAVVQM010000010.1 coordinate 337,535, forward strand.
TCGTTCTCGGCGAACCCGCTGTGGCTGTACGACCATAGGGCCCCGATGGGTCCGGTTCCGGCGGGCTGGAAGCGCCCGACGATCTGGCAGTACGCGGTCAAGACCGTGGATCGAAACGTCTTCCTCGCCGGAGGCGACGAACTGGCCCGCTGGGCCGCAGACTCCTGACATGACACACGCGCTCGCCGATTTCGTCGCGGGGCTGCCGAAGGCCGAACTGCATGTCCACCACGTCGGCTCGGCCACCCCCGACATCGTCGCCGAACTCGCCGCCCGTCACCCCGGCAGGGTGCCGACCGACCCCGGGGCCCTGGCGGACTACTTCACCTTCACCGACTTCGCGCACTTCATCGAGGTGTACATGTCGGTGGTGGACCTCATCGCCACCGCGGACGACGTCCGGTTGCTCACCTACCGGGTCGCCGGCGAGATGGCGGGCCAGAACGTGCGCTACGCCGAACTGACCATGACGCCCTACACCTCCGTGCGGCGCGGGATGGCGATCGAGGCCTACACCGAGGCCATCGAGGATGCACGGATCGCCGCCGAACGCGACCTCGGCGTCGTCCTGCGGTGGATCTACGACATCCCCAGCGAGTTCGGCCTGAAAGCAGCCGAGGCCACGGCGGACTACGCGGTCCAGCACGGGCCGCCCGCGTTGGTCGGCTTCGGACTGGGCGGCCCGGAGTTCGGGATCGAACGCGAATGGTTCACCGGCGCCTTCGACCGGGCCCGTGCGGCCGGCCTGCACAGCGTGCCGCACGCCGGGGAGAGCACCGGGCCGCAGGCCGTCTGGCACGCCCTGACCGTCCTGGGCGCCGAACGCATCGGGCATGGGATCGCCTCCGCCCAGGACCCGGCGCTGCTCGACCACCTGGCCCAGCACCGGATCCCGCTCGAGGTCTGTCCGACGTCCAACGTCGCCACGCGCGTGGTGCGGCACCTCGCGGACCATCCGATCCGGATCCTGCACGAGGCCGGCGTCCGGGTCACCGTGAACAGCGACGATCCACCGATGTTCGCCACCACGCTGAACCACGAGTACGAGATCGCCGCCGACCTGCTCGGCCTCGACGAGACCGGTCTGGCCGATCTGGCCCGCGCGGCCGTCGACGCCTCGTTCGCCCCGCAGGAGACGGCAGCGCGGCTGCGGGCCGAGATCGACGCCTACCTGGGCACCTGGACGGCGGCGGGCTCCGACGTCACCGGAGACGTCACCGGATCGTCGTGATCCGCGGCGGCCCCGTGCGAACCGGCTCAGGTGGCCAGTTCGGCCAGCAGTCTCTGGCGCCACGCCTCGGTCTCGGCGACCTGGTTGAACGTGAACATGTGCAGGCCGATGACGCCGTGCTCGCTTCCCCCCACCGAGGATGCCACCTGGGACAGCAGTCTCTGCGGGGAGTAGCCGGGCGAGGTGAGCCGGGCGACCCACCCGGTGTGCTTGGTCAGGTACCGGGTCGACTCCCCGACGCCCACCTTGGTGGCCATGGCGAGCAGTTTGGCGGGCTCGACCGGTCCGGCCAGGCCGACCCTGATCGGCAGGACGACGCCGCGCCGGCGCACCCGCCTGACCCATTGGCTGATCAGGGCGGCGTCGAAACAGAGGTTGGACACGATCACGGTGCCGTGGGACCGCTTGTCCCACATGGCCTGGACGGCGACGTCGTCGTCGATCGCCGGGTGCTGCTCGGGGTACCCGGTGATCCCGACGTGGGTGAACGGTCGGCCGATCCGGGTCAGCTCCTCCAGGGCCGGCAGCGCCCCGTCCCACGGTCCCAGGGGCGGGTCGGCGTCCCCGGCCGGCATGAACACCTCCTCGACCCCGGCGGCCCGCACCCGCGCCACCACCTCGGCCAGGTGCTCGGGGCCGCTCAGCAGTCGCGCCGCGAGGTGCGGAACGACCCGGAAGCCCTGCTGGGCCAGGCGTTCGACGAGAGCGAGCGTGGGTTCCAGACCCTTGACCGGCGAGGCGGTGACCGTGATCGTGACGCTCTTCGGCACGGCGGCGAGGACCTTCTCCTCGATCGAGGCGGTCGGGATCACCTCATAGCGCGCGGCCTCGAGCAGCCGCCGCTCCGCCCGACGGTCCCGGGTCAATCTGACTGTCCTCATCCCCGGCCCCTCACTCGGGTGGCGTCACGGATGCGGCGATGGTAGCTCCAGGCGGAACGCGTTGCATATGGGACAACCCATCTTGCTCCAGGCAGAGTGGTGTCGAGATGGCGTCAGGATGTGCCGAGACTGGATAGGCACGTGGAGGCACACGTGGAGGCAGGGGAGACAGGCCATGGCCCGCAGCACCAGAGGCGTCAAGCCGCGCCGGTTCAGCGCCGGACTGCTGCTGTTCCGTCGAGGGGAGGCGGGCGGACCGCAGGTCCTGCTCGGCCATATGGGTGGTCCCCTCTGGCAGCGCCGAGACGTGGGCGCCTGGAGCATCCCCAAGGGCGGCTACGAGGGTGAGGAGGACCCGTTCGAGGCGGCCCGTCGCGAATTCGTGGAGGAGGTCGGGATCCCGCTGCCGGACGTGCCGGCCACCTCCTTCCTGCCGCTCGGTGAGGTCGTGCAGGCCAACAACAAACAGGTCACGGCCTGGGCGCTCGAGGGGGACGTCGACCCGGAGCAGGCCCGGAGCAACACCTTCGAGCTGGAGTGGCCCCCGCGATCGGGGCGCATTCAAACCTTTCCCGAGTTCGATCGCGTCGCCTGGTTCGCCCTGGACGACGCCGAGCAGCGCATCGTCTCCGCCCAGGCCCGGTTCATCAGCCGGCTACGCGATCACCTGTCCGGCTGAACCGGTCGGCAGCCACGCCGGATCCGCCGTCCGGCCACACCTCGGCAAGGGCCTGCGCCGTCCGATCCCCGCGGGACTGGGCCAGCGCGTGCAGCCGACCGTAGGTGAACGTCGGTTCGCCCGCCTCCTGCGCGGCGTCGGCCAGCGCCACCAGTTCGGCCCGGATCACCACGGTGTCCTGGTGATCCCCCAGCAGTGACTGGACCCGCGACATCGACTCGGCCTGCTCGAGCGCCTGCGCCCCGAGCACCGGAGCGAGGGCCTCGCCCGCGTAGCGGGCCCGCTTGGCCGCCTTGCGGATCCCGTGCAGGACGGCGTCGGTCTCGCCCGGCCCCGCCTCGGCGAGGGCTGCCCGGCGTCGTTCGACGCGGCGCCGGCTGCGCTCCAGCATGCGGACGAGCGCCCGGCGCCCCTTGCGCTCGGCGCCGGACGTCAACGGCGGGTCGGCCAGCAGGGTGTCCAGATCATCCAGCAGGCAGTAGTAGCGCTCGCTGCGCATCGCCGCCAGGCCCTGGGCCCGCGCGCGGCGATAGTCGCCGTCCAGGGTCTCGCGGATCCGCCGGACGACGGGTCCGCGCCGCAGGCCGGACGGTTCGGCCCGCACCTGGTTCAGCAGTGCGTCTCGGACGACCTCGGCGTCCCGGGCGGCGCCGAGTTCGGCGCCGATCCAGCGCAGTTCGTCGCTCAGGGGGTCGGTCCGGGAGCGGTCCAGCAGGTGCCGGAACGTGGCCAGGGCGCTGCGAAGCCGCCGGCAGGCGACCCGGAACTGATGGACGGCGTCGGGCCTCTCGGCACGGACCGAAGGGTCGCTGGCCATCAGGTGAGCGACCTCGGTGGACAGGTAGTCGAGCATGGCGGCCACCGCGACGCCGTCCGTCGAGGGGTCCGCGGACCGCCTCCGGGCCGGGGCGACCCGCCCGGGCCGTCCCATCGCCCGGGCGAGCTTGGAGGCGTTGCTGCTCGGCAGGGCGCCGGCCGCGACGAGCCGGGTGGCGATCGGCTCCAGGACCCCCGCGTCGGGCCCGACCACCTCGACCTCGAGCTCGCGCCAGTCCTGCTCCAACGGCTCGCCGTCCGGGCCCATGCCGGAGCTGGCGACCTCGTCGATCATCACCTCGGCGAGCGGGGCGTCGTCCGGGCCGCTGAGCGTGGTCACGGTACGGGTGGTGGACAGGGTGGCGATCGGGGCGAGAGAGCGCCCGCGGGTGTAGACCGCGACGGCGTCCTGCAGGGCCTGCGGCACCGTGCGCGTCGACCGGCCCAGGGGCAGCACGAGTTCACCCTTGACGTCCGCCCCGTCGCCGGGTTCCTTGAGGTGCCATCCGGCATCCGGTCCGCCCGTCCGTCGCCGCAGGGTGCGCCGGGCCGCGAGCAGGCGCAGGTCGTCGGTGTCGAAGTAGGTGGCCTCGAGCTGGTGGACCACCGGCCGCCCGGCGAGGCCGCCCTCGGTCAGGCCGGTCAGGTCCGGCAGCTCGAAATCGGTGGGCAGCTCGAACTTCCGTTCGATCTCGAGCTTGCTCTCGGCGCCGGCCGATCCGCCCTTGCGCTGCTTCGTCACCGGACAAGTATCGGGCACGCCCGCCGGGCGGCATGACACGCTGAGCCCGTGTCGACGCCACACCCCGAGCCCGCCCGCGATCCCGTCGAGGACCTGCGGCGCATCGCCTTCCTGCTCGAACGCAGCCTGGAGTCCAGCTACCGGGTCAAGGCCTTCCGGACGGCGGCGGCCGCCCTGGCCTCGCTGCCGCGCGAGGACGTCGCGCTGCTGGCCGAGACCGGCGGATTGCGCGGGATCAAGGGCATCGGGGAGCGCACCGCGAGCGTCGTCGAACAGTCGTGCGCCGGTGACGAACCGGAGTATCTGAGCGAGCTCATCGAGCGGGCGGGCGGTGCCCTGGCCACCGGGGGCGACGACCTGCGTGCCGCGCTGCGCGGTGACCTGCACACCCATTCAGACTGGTCGGACGGCGGTTCCCCGATCGCGGAGATGGCACGCGACGCCGCCGCGCTCGGGCATGACTACGCCGTCCTCACCGATCACTCCCCCCGGTTGACGGTGGCCAACGGGTTGACCCCGCAGCGTCTGCGCCGTCAGCTCGAGGTGCTCGCCCAGGTCAATCAGACCCTGGCGCAGGAGCCGTCCGGCCACTTCGCGATGCTGTCCGGGATAGAGGTGGACATCCTCAGCCACGGGGGTCTCGATCAGGAGGAAGGGCTGCTCGAGCGCCTGGACGTGGTCGTGGCCAGCGTGCACTCGGAACTGCGGATGCCGAGTCCGGCGATGACCAGTCGGATGATCGCGGCGGTGAGGAATCCGCACACCGACGTGCTCGGACACTGCACCGGGCGCTACGTCATCGACCGCAGCTACGGCACGTCGTCGATGCGCGGGCGCACCCGCAGCGGCAAGGCCCGGCCGCCGTCCACCTTCGATGCCGAGGCGGTGTTCGCGGCGTGCGCCGAGGCCGGTGTGGCCGTCGAGATCAACTCCCGGCCGGAGCGGCTGGACCCACCGATGGCGTTGTTGCGCAAGGCCGTTGCCGCGGGATGCCTGTTCGCCATCGACACGGACGCCCACGCCCCGGGCCAGCTCGACTGGCAGCAGATCGGCGCCGCCCGGGCCGAGGACGCCGGGGTGACGGCCGATCGTGTGGTGAACACCTGGCCGGTGCGGGACCTGCTGGCCTGGACCGCCGACCACGGGCATCGACCGACCTGATCGCGCGGCGGGCAGACCGGACGGGGTGTTCAGTACCTCTGTGGCACGAACGTCTGCTCGTGCATGGGGGGACGCACATAGGGCATCTCCTTCATGACCGGCAGCTCGACCACGTCGGGGGCGACGTCCTGGTAGTCGAACTGGCTCAGCAGGTGGGAGATGCAGTTCAGGCGGGCGGCCTTCTTGTCGTCGGAGGGGACGACGTACCAGGGCGCCTGCTTGATGTCGGTGTACTGGAAGGTGGTGTCCTTGGCCATGGAGTACTTGACGTAGAGCTCGTGCTCGGCGAGGTCCATGTCCGAGAGCTTCCACCGCTTGAGGGGCTCGGCGTTGCGGGCCTCGAACCGGGCGCGCTGTTCCTCGTAGGACACCGAGAACCAGTACTTGATGACCATGATCCCGCTGCGCACGAGCATCCGCTCGAACTCCGGGCAGGAGCGCAGGAACTCCTGGTGCTCGGCCTCGGTGCAGTAGCCCATCACCCACTCGACGTTCGAGCGGTTGTACCAACTGCGGTCGAACAGCACCATCTCGCCGGCGGCCGGCAGATGCTCGACGTACTTCTGGAAGTACCACTGGGTCTTCTGGCGCTCGGTCGGCTTCGGCAGGGCCACGACGCGGACGGTACGGGGACTGGTGCGTTCGGTGATCCGTTTGATCACACCCCCCTTGCCGGCCGATCCACGCCCCTCGAAGATCACCAGGACCTTCAGGCCCTGGGACTGGATCCAGTACTGAAGCAGCACGAGCTGCTCCTGCAGCTTGGCCATCTCCACGTCGTAGTAGGAGCCCTTGAGTCGCCCACGGCGGTTGTAGTGCTCCGGATTGCGTCGCCCGTCGGCGATGCCGACGTCATCGGCGCCCTCCGGCGGCGTCACCTTCTTCGACATGCGGCCTCCCTGTTGTTCTCGAACCCTAGCCTTCACCGTCACGGCGTCGTTCCACCACCCGCAACGGCATCCCTCCGTGCGGGCGCATGGTGATCATGGCGTCCACGGCGGGCTCGCCGCCCGGGGCATCAGTCGACGACCCCGGCAGCACCCGGACGCTGTGCAGCAGCCCGGCGAGCACCAGCACCGCCTCGATCAGGGCCACGTCCCGGCCGATGCACATCCGCGGACCGAGCCCGAACGGCAGGTAGTCGACGCTGGGCCGGCTGCTCGCGCCGGTCAGGAACCGGGACGGATCGAATCGGTCCGGGTCCGGCCAGACCTGGTCGCGCCGGTGCAGCAACCACGGGCTGACGATCATCAGCGTCCCCGCTGGGACCACCACCTCGCGCCCGTCGACGGTGAGGGTGTCCTCGGCGAGTGCGGTCCGGGTGATCACCCAGGCGGGCGGGTACAGGCGCAGCGCCTCGTCCAGGACGGCGCGGGTGCGCACCAGCCGCGGCACGTCGTCCCAGGCCGGCGTGCGCGTTCCGCCGGCGTCCGGCGGCCCCGGCGGTCCGAGGACGTCGTCCAGTTCGGCCGCGAGCAGCTCCTGTTCGCCGGGGTGACGGGCGAGCAGGTGCAGGGTCCAGGTGAGGGCGGCGGCCACGGTCTCGTGCCCGGCGATCACCATGGTGACCATCTCGTCGCGGACCGCTCGGGCGTCGAGGGCCCCGGCGTCCTGGGCACGCAACAGATGGGCCAGCAGATCGCGGTCCTGATCGGTCAGGCCGTGCCGACGGCGATCGGCGACGACCCGGGCGCAGGTCCGATCGATGGTGGCGATGGCACGCGCGAGGCGCAGCCGCCGCCGCCGGGTCAGGAACGCCAGCGCCGGCGGCAGCGGGAGCTGGGACTGGGCGATCACCAGGCGCAGGGCCTCGTCGACCGCCTCGACCAGCGCCCTGCCTCGGGCCTGATCGAGGCGGGTGTCGAACAGGGTCTGGGTGACCACCTCGAGCATCGTCTGCAGCACGGCGATCTCGGCGTCGCCGCCGGGATCGGCCTGCAGGCGGATCCGCAGATGGGTCGCCGCCTGACAGGCCGCCTCGGCGATCACGGGGAAACCGCTGTGGTGGAAGGCAGGCTGCGCGATCGCCCGCCGGGGCTTCCACTCGCGGTTCTCGGCGGTGAGCAGGCCGAGGCCGGTGACCGCCGCCAACGCGGTGTACTGCACCGTCGCCTTGCCGTACCCGGCGTGCCGCTCCAGCAGCACCCGGCGCACGGCGTCCGGGTGGTTGACCAGCAGGACCGACCGGCCGGGGATCGGGAAGGCGACCAGATCCCCGTACCGTTCGACGCAGTCACGCAGGAAGCCCAGCGGCGTCGAGCGGATGCGGGGGACGGCGCGCAGCATGTCCAGGGGCTGTGGCCCGGAGACGTCCACTCGCGCAGATCCCGCAGGCCTACAGGTACAGGCCGGTGTGGCCGTCCTCGACCCTGGGGGCGGCGACGGCGTGGATGTCCCGTTCCCGCAACAGGATGTACTGATTGGTCCCGAGGTCGACCTCGGCACGGTCCTCGGGGTCGTACAGCACCCGGTCGTCGACCTGCACCTGACGCACGTGCTGGCCCACCGCGACCACGGCGGCCCAGGCCAGCCGCTTGCCCATCGCCGCGGTCGCCGGGATGACGATGCCCGCCGAGGACCTCCGCTCGCCGCCGTCCGGGTCCGGATCGACCAGTACCCGATCGTGCAACATGCGGATCGGCAGACGCTCCCGGGGCGAGGACGACAGAGGGGGCCCTGCAGCAGTGTTCACGCTCACCTGTCAGCCGCGGCGTGCCCGGCGACGCCGAACGCTCCGGCGCAGCAGCACGAACAGGACCAGGGCGGCGGCAGCGGCCCCGCCGACGGCAGCCAGTTTCTCGGTGCGCAGTTGCCCGTCCTCGGTGTGCGTGGCAGCCGCGAACCGGGACTTGGCATCGTCGAGGGAGCGCTGGGCGATCGCCTTGGGCTTGGCCTTCGCGACCAGTTCATCGACGGTCGCGGCCAGTCGGTCACGCCGCTCGGCGATGGCCGCTTCGATCTGCTCGGGGCTGCCGGACCCCATGCTCGGTTCGCTCATGCCACACCTCCTGCCTCGAAACCTAGGCCATCACGCGTCGAGCCTGGTTCGTTCACCGGTGAACACGGTGATCTACGTCGCCGGCCTCGACCGTCGGACCGGCTGCGCGTAGGCCGCCACGAAGGTTGCCACCGCCCCTCGCACGTGCTCGCCACGTTCGTCAGCAGTGGGGACGGCGTGGTCGCCGAGGAGCATGGCGTCGTTGAGGGGGGCACCCATCACCAGCCAGTTGAGCTGTGTCGCGGCCACGCGTGGGTGGGTGACCGCGATGATCCCGCGCCGGCTGGCCTCGGCGAGAAGCCCGGCGAAGGCGGAGATGGCTCGTTGCGGGCCGTTCTCGGCGAGTGCTCGCGCCAACGCGGGAAACCGCGAGACCTCACCGATGACAAGGCGACGAAGCTGCAGCAGGCGGGGGGTGAGCACGACGTCGAGCTGTCGAAGGAGATGGCGTTCCAGGAGGTTCGTGAGGTCTTCGAGGCTCTCGATGCTGGGCGGATCGACGTACAGAGGGTCCCCGGCCTCGCGGGTCATGGTCATCACCAGATCGACGAACAGGGCGTCCTACCTATCTACCCGTCGCGCGCGACGCCACGACGCCACGACGTTTGCCAGCGGCTTTCGGGTGGTGACCTACGACCGACGAGGGCGCGGTGACTCCGGCGACCGCGGGCCGTGGTCGCTGGACCGCGAGCTGGAGGACATCGACGCCATCATCGCCACCGTGGGCGGCGAGGCCTACCTCTACGGCCACTCGTCAGGTGCGGTGCTTGCCCTGCACGCGGCGCACCGGATGGGTTCGAGACTGCCCTCCTGGACCAGGGCAGGCACGCGAGGGCGACACGACGCTTCCTGACCGGCATCGGGATGCCGCGTGCCTTCGTGGCGCTGCTGCCCCTGATGCCGGGCTGGCCGACCATGGTCAGGCTCGCGCCCACCTTGCGGTACGACCTGGCGGCCCGGCTCGACCCTCACCACCATCGCGAAAGCAGGACCACATGGTCGCGGCCAGCGTCCTCCTGCCCGTCCTGGCCGAGCGATTCGGCATCGACCGGGCGCACGGATGACCACGAACCGGTGCGCCGACGTCCCGGTCACGAATTAGGCTCGACGCATGCCTCGGCTCGAACCCGGTTCACCGGCTCCCGACTTCACCCTGCCTGCCGCGGACGGCGGCCGGGTCACCCTGTCGGACCTGCGCGGCCGGCACGTGATCGTCTACTTCTACCCCGCCGCGATGACCCCGGGATGCACCAAGCAGGCCTGCGACTTCCGGGACAGCCTCGCCTCGCTGACCGCGGACGGTTATGCCGTGCTCGGGATCTCGCCCGACCCGGTGGCCAAGCTGGCCGAGTTCGCCGACCACGAGCAGCTCACCTATCCGCTGCTGTCCGACCCGGACCGAGCCGTGCTCACCGAGTGGGGGGCCTGGGGCGAGAAGAAGCTGTACGGCAAGACCGTCACGGGTGTGATCCGTTCCACCGTCGTCGTCGACCCGGACGGCGTGGTCGAACTGGCCCGCTACAACGTCAGGGCCACCGGGCACGTGGCGTCCCTGCGCAAGGCCCTCGGGGTCTGAGCGGTCACCCCGTGACGGCGCGATCGGCCATACTGTGGGCCGACGCGGGAGTGGTGTAACTGGCAGCCACGCAGGATTTAGGTTCCTGTGCCCTCGGGCGTGCGGGTTCGAGTCCCGCCTCCCGCACGTGATGACGCTCACCAAGGACACGACCGTGTGCATCTCGCTGGCCGGTCGGCCCTCGAACATCGGGACCCGCTTCCACAACTTCCTCTACGACGAACTCGGTCTCGATTTCGCCTACAAGGCCTTCACCACCGAGGATCTGCCCGGTGCCATCACGGGTGTGCGGGCACTCGGCATCCGCGGCTGCTCGGTGTCGATGCCGTTCAAGGAGGCCGTTCTCCCGCTCGTGGACGAGGTGGAGCCCTCGGCCGCGGCGATCGAGTCGGTCAACACGATCGTCAACGACGCCGGACGCCTGTCCGCCTCGAACACCGACTACGAGGCGGTCGCCCAACTCCTGCGCGAGCATCGGGTGGATCCCGCAGCGCCTGTCCTGCTGCGCGGCTCCGGAGGGATGGCGAAGGCCGTGGTGGCCGCGTTCCGCGGGGCCGGTTTCGAGGACCTGACCGTGCTCGCCCGCAACCGCGAGGCCGCGGCGGCGATCGCCGATCGGTACGGGTTCAGGTGGACGGGCGCCGTTCCCGCGCCGTCCGCCGCGGTGCTGGTCAACGTCACCCCGATCGGCATGACCGGCCCGGACGCCGAGGCGCTGGCGTTCCCGACCGACCACGTGGACGCCGCACAGGTGGTCTTCGACGTCGTCGCCCTGCCCTCCGAGACCCCCTTGGTCCGCGCGGGCCGGGCCGCCGGCCGGCAGGTGATCACCGGAGCCGAGGTGATCGCGCTGCAGGCCGCCCGGCAGTTCGAGCGCTACACCGGGGTCCCGATCACCCGCGAGCAGGTCGAGCGCGCCTCGGCGTTCTCGCGCCAGGGGTGAGACTCAGCCCGACTCGGCCACGGGCGACGGGCGCGGATCGTGCGCATGGTGCGGTTCGAGGTGGGTGTAGGCGTGGCAGTCGGTCAGTGCCTCGCCGAGCGCCCGCTCCACCGCGTCCGCCAGGTCATGGCCGCGGTCGACCGTCCAGTCCCCGGGGACCTGAACGGTCAGGTGCACGAATCGATGCCGGCCCGAGGCCCGGGTCCGCACCTCGACGATGGCCACCTCCTCGTCGCGGAAGCGGTCCAGGACGGTTTCGATCTCGGCGCGATCGGACGCCGGCAGTGCGGCGTCCAGCAACGCGATCGCCGAGCCCCGGATCAACCGGTACCCCATGACCAGGATGTTGATCCCGACCGCGATGGCCACCAACGGGTCGAGTCGCTCCCATCCGGTGACCGCCACCAGGGCGACCCCGACGATCACGCCCAGCGAGGTCCACACGTCGGTGAACAGGTGGTGCCCGTCCGCGGTCAGCGCGGCCGACCTGTGGGCGCGCCCGGCCCGCAGCAGCAGCGCCCCGACGACGGCGTTGATCCCCGCCGCGATCGCGGTGATCAGCAGACCGATGCCCAGACGATCGAGGGGCTGGGGGCGCAACAACCGGTCGGCGGCCGAGAGCACGATCACCGAGGCCGCAACGAGGATCATCAGCCCCTCGATCCCGGCGGAGAAGTACTCGGCCTTGCCGTGACCGAAGTGGTGGTTGTCGTCCGCCGGGCGCATGGCCACCCGCAGCGCGGCGAGCGCCACCAGGGCGGCCACCAGATTCACCAGTGACTCGGCGGCGTCGCTCAGCAGGCCGACGGAGCCGGTCAGCAGGAACGCAGCCGACTTCAGCGCGATCGTCGACACGGCCGCCGCCACCGAGATCCAGGCGTAGCGACTCAGATCCGACGGCGCCGAGGGGGTGTTGCCGCTCACCCCTCAACAGTAGTGAGGTTCCAGCAGTGTCAGTCGACCTGCACGATGATCGTGTGCCACCCGGTCGCGCCGTCGGGGATCACGTCGGCGCGCTCACCGGTCTGCACCTGACCGCCGCGGTCCGTGGCCCGTACCGCCAGTTCGTGGCGGCCCGACGTGGCCTGCCACGTGAAGGCCCACTGGCGCCAGGCGTCGATGCCGCCGCTGGCGGCCAACTCGGCGCTCTGCCAGGGACCGCCGTCCACGCGCACCTCGACGCCCTCGATGCCGACGTGCGGCGCCCAGGCCACCCCGCCGACGCCGACCGGGCCGGCCGCCACACGGGCGCCGTCGCGGGGCACGTCGACGCGCGAGGCCAGCTTCACCGGGCCCCGGGGGGACCATCCCCGGGTGGTCCAGTAGGCCGACTTGAGATCGAAACGCGTCACCTCGAGGTCGACCACCCATTTGGTCGCGGACACGAACCCGTACAGGCCGGGCACCACCATCCGTACCGGGAAGCCGTGCCGGGCCGGCAGCACCGCACCGTTCATCCCGACGGCGAGCAGACAGTCCCGCCCGGTGTCGGCGAGCACGTTCAGGGGCGTGGACGCCGTCCAGCCGTCCTCGCTGGTCGACAGCACCATGTCGGCATCGGGCACCGGGCCCGCCCGGGCCAGCAGTGGCGCGATCGGCAAACCCAGCCAGGCGGCGTTGCCGAGCAGGTCCCCGCCGACGCTGTTGGAGACGCAGCTGATGGTGATGTCCCGTTCGATCAGATCGCCCGCCAGCAGCGTGGCGTAGTCGAGGGTGACCTCCCGCTCGACCATGCCGTGGATGCGCAGCGACCAGGTCGCCGCGTCGACCTTGGGCAGCCCGAAGGCCGTGTCGATCTGGAAGAAGTCCTCGTTGGGCACCCGGAACGGGCTCACGCCGTCCAGGCCCACCTCGACACCCTCCGGCAGGGTCGACGCCGAGACCGGCGACGGCAGCTCGGACGGCGCGCCGGAGCCCGGCTCCCCACCACCGCGGAACCGCCCCCCCAGCCAGACTCCGCCGGCCAGCGCGGCGGCTCCCCCGGCCGCCGCGGCCAGGACGACGCGCCGAGACGGCCCCGACGATCCCGACGGCGTCGTGGACTCCGGCGGCATCGTCGTGTCCGGGGGCGAGCTCATCCGTCCATCATCGATCGGGGATGCCGCGGCGCCCAGCCGATCATGGTCTGGGCAAGACTTCCGTAAGGAGTGGGACGAGGGCGCGCAGGGCCTTGGCCCGGTGGCTGATCGCGTCCTTCTCCGCAGGTTGGAGCTGCGCGTTGGTCCGCTGCTCGCCGTCCGCGACGAAGATCGGGTCGTATCCGAAGCCGTTGTCCCCAGCGGGCTCCCAGATCAGGGCACCGGTCATGACACCCTCCGCGACCCGCTGAGCGCCGTCGGGGGTGGCGACCACGGCGGCGCAGGCGAAGTGGGCACCGCGGTGGATCGCCGGCACGTCGACCAACTGGTCCAGGAGCAACCGCAGGTTGGCCGCATCGTCCCCGTGGCGGCCGCTCCACCGTGCGCTGAACACCCCTGGAGCCCCCCCGAGCACGTCGACGCACAACCCGGAGTCGTCGGCGACGGCGGGCAGCCCGGTCGCGGCCGCCGTCGCGTGCGCCTTCAGCGCGGCGTTCTCGGCGAAGGTCACCCCGGACTCGACCACGTCGGGCACGTCGGGGAAGGCGGCGGCGTCGAGCACCTCGACGTCGAGGGCGGCCTCGGCCAGGATCCGCCGCAGCTCGAGGACCTTGTGCGGGTTGCGGGTGGCCAGCACCAACCGGGGGCGATCGGCCGCCGTCATCGCCCGCCCTCAGCCCGCGAGCGCGGCGCGCTGGATCGCGGTGAGCTCGGCGCATCCGGCGACCGCGAGGTCGAGCAGCGCGTCGAGCTCCGCCCGATCGAACGCGGCACCCTCCGCGGTGCCCTGCACCTCCACGAACGTGCCGGCACCGGTCATCACGACGTTCATGTCGGTGCCCGCCGCGGAGTCCTCCGAGTAGCACAGGTCCAGGACGGGGGCCCCGCCGACCACACCCACGCTGACCGCCGCCACGGAATCGCTCAACGGCGCCGCCGCGGCCCGCAGGATGTGACGCGAGTGCGCCCAGGCGATCGCGTCGGCCAGGGCCACATACGCCCCGGTGATCGCCGCCGTCCGGGTGCCGCCGTCGGCCTGCAGGACGTCACAGTCGAGCTTGATCGTGTTCTCCCCGAGCGCCTTCGTGTCGACCACGGCCCGCAGTGAGCGGCCGATCAGCCGTGAGATCTCGTGCGTGCGCCCCCCGAGCTTGCCCCGCACCGACTCCCGGTCGCTGCGGGTGTTGGTGGCCCGCGGCAGCATGGCGTATTCCGCCGTCACCCAGCCCCGCCCCGAACCCTTGCGCCAGCGCGGGACGCCCTCCTCGAAGCTGGCCGCGCACAGCACCCGGGTCCTGCCGAACTCGACCAGCACGCTGCCCTCGGCGTGGTCGAGCCAGCCGCGGGTGATCCGGACGGGGCGCAGGTCGCCGGGGGCGCGGCCGTCGCCGCGTGAGGTCGCCGAGGGGGTGGCGATGGAGGTGGAAGACATGCCGAGGAGCCTATGCGACGCCTCAGGCCCGAAGCGTCCAGGTGCGCATCGACCGGGCCACCTCGACCGGGCCGGAGTAGACCTGGCGGGCCTCGGCCGCGATCACCTCGGGCTCGGTCCAGGCCGGGTAGTGGGTCAGCACGAGGCGGCGGGCGCCCGCCTGGGCCGCCACCTCGCCGGCCCGCCGTCCGGTCAGGTGCACTCCCCGCGCGCTCTCGCGGCCTTCGACGAAGGAGGCCTCGGCCAGCAGCAGGTCGGACCCGGAGGCCAGTTCGACCAGTGCCGGGCAGGTGTCGGTGTCCCCGCTGTAGGCCAGCACCGCGCCGTCCGCCTCGACGCGGATCCCGTAGGCGGTGACCGGATGGTTGACCCGGCGCGCCGTGACCGTGAGCGGGCCGATCTGCACGGGTTCACCCTCGACCCACGGCCGCACGTCGTAGGCCTTGGCCAGGGAGCCCTCCTCGTGCTCGCCGTAGGCGCGCTCCAGACGGGCGAAGGTGTTCTCCGGCCCGTGGATCAGCAACCGATCGGGCCGGGGCCCCCGAGGATCGTAGGTGAGGGCGACGTAGAGGCCGCACAGGTCCAGGAAGTGATCGGGGTGCAGGTGGGACAGCAGCACGGCGTCGATGTCGTGCAGCCGCGCCTCGGGGCCCAGCAGGGACTGCACCGGTCCCAGCGATCCGTTGCCCAGGTCGAGCATCACCCGCCAGTGGCGGCCCTCGGCGTCGTCGGCCTCGACCAGATACGCCGACGCGGGCGAGGTCGGCGACGGGAACGAGCCCGCACACCCGACAACGGTCAATTGCACGCCCTGAGCGTACGCGCTCGACCCGCCCCGGCCCGGGAGGCAGCCGTTCAGCCTGCGGCCTCCACCAGCGAAGCCTGCCACCCGGTGATCGCCTCGTAGACGGCGGCCAGCCGAAACCAGTGCTCCTCGGCCGGGTCAGGCTCGGCGGCCTCGGCCAGCCACAACCGTTCGTGCAGCGACTCGGCGTCCTCGTCGGTCCGTATGCCGAGACGTTCGGCCAGGACCAGACGCAGATCCGTCAGAGCCTTGAGCAGCGCGGTGACCTCTGCCCTGGTGAGTTCGAGGGGGTCCGGACGACGCAACGCCGCCGCCCCGACGCCCAGCGCCTCACACTTGCGGGCCCGCAGGGAGTGCTCGGTCAGTCGCCGGAAACTCTGGGCGATCTCGGGATCGCTGCGGCTGCCGTCGGGCAGCAACCGGGCGACGGCCGGATCGCTCGGGGGCTCGGCGACGAGCGACGCCTCGAGGGCGGACCACAGGTCCGACGCTCCGGCCTCATCCACGACACCCGCAGAGCCCGGTTCGACGGTCTCGTCCTCGAGCATCGCGGCGACCTCGTCGAGCAACTGGGCGACCAGCAGCCTCTCCGACGCATCGAGGTTGACCGCCACCCGGCCCGCGCCGCCCCGGCGCGATCTGAACGGCGCATGCCGGCGCAGACCCATCACTCGTCCTTCTGGAAGGTCGCCCAGAGCCCGTACTCGTGCATCGCCGCGGTGTCCCGCTCCATCTCCTCGCGGTCCCCGTTCGAGACGACTGCCCGGCCCTTGGTGTGCACGTCCATCATCAGTTCCGTGGCCTTGGCCTTGGAGTAGCCGAAGTAGGTTTGGAACACATGGGAGACGTACGACATCAGGTTCACGGGGTCGTTCCAGACGATCGTCACCCACGGTTGGTCGGGGCGGGCGATGGAGTCGACCTCCGGCTGCTCCAGCTCAACGGGCGCGACGGACACCCCTCCAATGTAGGCGCAGTGCGCACCGGACACCGATCCGGTCCAATGTCGGTACCCGCATGGACAGATCCCGGGAGGGCACATGACCAGCACGGCCCTGCTCACCGACCGCTACGAGCTCACCATGCTGCAGGCCGCTCTGCGCAGCGGAGCCGCCCGGCGAAGATGCGTGTTCGAGGTCTTCGGCCGCAGGCTGCCCGACGGGCGGCGCTACGGGGTGGTCGCAGGCACCGGCCGGGTGCTCCAGGCGATCCGCGACTTCCATTTCGACGAGGGTGAACTCGCAGCCCTGGAACGGGATCGGGTGGTGGACGCCCCGACGCTGCGATGGCTGGCCGACTACTCCTTCGACGGCGACCTCTGGGGGTACGGCGAGGGCGAGACCTACTTCCCGGGATCACCCCTGCTGGTCATGGAGGCCGACTTCGCCCACGGGGTCGTCCTGGAGACCGTGGTGCTGTCGATCCTCAACCACGACAGCGCCGTCGCCTCGGCGGCGAGCCGGATGACCTGCGCCGCGGGCGAGCGGCCCTGCCTGGAGATGGGATCACGGCGCACCCACGAGCAGGCCGCCGTGGCCGCGGCGCGCGCCGCCTACATCGCCGGGTTCAGCGCGACCAGCAACCTCGAGGCCGGACGGCGCTACGGCCTACCGACGATCGGCACCGCCGCGCATTCCTTCACGCTGCTGCACGACGACGAGCCGAGCGCCTTCGCGGCGCAGGTGGCCAGCCTGGGGCCGGACACCACTCTCCTGGTCGACACCTACGACGTGACGGCAGGGGTGCGGGCCGCGGTGGACGCCGCGGGCACGTCACTCGGCGCGGTTCGACTGGACTCGGGCGACCTGCTCGACCAGGCCTTCGCGGTCCGGGCGCAGCTGGACTCCCTCGGCGCCCGGGAGACGAGGATCGTGGTCACCAGCGACCTCGACGAGTTCGCGATCGCCGCACTGGCCGCCGCGCCGGTCGACGCCTACGGGGTCGGCACCGCACTGGTGACCGGCTCGGGGGCACCGGCCGCCGGACTGGTCTACAAGCTCGTGGCCCGGCAGGGCCTCGACGGGGACATGGTGGGGGTGGCCAAGGCCAGCAAGGACAAGACCAGTGTCGGCGGGCGCAAGTGGTCGCTGCGCCGGCTGACCGGCGGCGTCGCCGAGAGCGAGGTGGTCGGGATCGGGAGACGTCCCGTCGACGACGGCGACGACCGGGAACTGTTGAGACCCCTGGTGATCGGTGGTGAGATCGTGGGCGCGGAACCGCTCGACGACGCGCGGACCCGGCACACGGCGTCCCTGGCCGAGCTGCCCGCGACCGCGCATCAGCTGTCGCGCGGGGTACCGGTGATCCCCACCGTGATGACGCAGGAGGAACGATGACCAGCACACCCACCGATTCCGGCCGGGCCCTGATCGTGGTCGACGTGCAGAACGACTTCTGCGAGGGCGGGTCGCTGGCCGTCGCCGGCGGTGACGAGGTCGCGGATCGGATCGCGAAATACCTCGCGGAGCAACGGGGCACCTATGCCGTGGTGGCCGGTACCCGGGACTGGCACGTGGACCCCGGACACCACTTCGCGGACGGCGCCGAGGCGCCCGACTTCGTGACCACGTGGCCCCGGCACTGCGTGGTGGGTACCGATGGAGCGCAGAGCCACCCGGCGCTCGAGGCCGCGATCACCGACGGACTGATCCAGGCCTGGTTCCACAAGGGCGCCCACGCCGCGGCCTACTCCGGTTTCGAGGGCGAGCTGGCCGGAGCCGCTCCCGGCGGCGAGGTGGGCCTGGCGGACTGGCTGCGGCAGAACGGGATCAGCGAGGTCGACGTGGTGGGGATCGCCACCGACCACTGCGTGCGGGCGACGGCCGTGGACGCCGCGCGCGAACGGTTCGCGACGCGGGTGCTGCTCGATCTGACCGCCGGCGTCGCGGCGCCGACCACCCGGTCGGCGCTGACCGAGATGTCCGACGCCGGGATCACGCTGCTGGGCGAGCCGCTGGTGCCGCAGCCGCAGGCCGAGGACTAGGTTCGCCGCATGGCCTCTGCGCGTGGACACCTCGAGTGGCTGCCGGCGGCGGACCACCCCCGGCTGCTCGCGGAACCGGTCGGCGCGGCCGTCGGCGCCATCCCGAGCGCCCTGGTCGCGGCCATCGACGCCGCGCTGGCGGACACCGCGGCCTTCTGCCAGGCCTATGACGTCGCGCCCGAGGCCAGCGCCAACTGCGTGATCGTCGCGGCCAAGCGGGCGGGTCAGATCGCCCATGCGGCGGTCCTGGTGCTCGCCACCGATCGGGCGGACGTCAACGGCGTCGTCCGACGCCACCTCGGTGCCCGCAGGATCTCCTTCGCCCCGCAGCAGGAGGCCGTCCAGCTGACCGACATGGAGTTCGGCGGGATCACCCCGATCGGGCTTCCCACCGGGTGGCCGATCCTCGTCGACGAGGCGGTGGCCCAGGCCGGCGAGGTCGTCATCGGCAGTGGCCTGCGCCGCAGCAAGCTCCTGGTGAGCGGCCCCGACCTGGTGACGCTGCCGGACGCCGTTCCGGTGGCACTCGCCCAGCCGAGGCAGTGACCGCGGAGGATCAGGCGAAATCGCCGGCGGCGTGACGCAACTCGGTCAGGACGGCGACCAGGCGCCCGACGCCGTCCGCGTCCAGACCAGGCTCACTGAACACCTTCGCGTTGAGATCCTCGGTGGCGGCCCGAGCGAGCGCCCGGCCGGCCTCGGTGATCTCGGCGAGGGTCGCCCGGCGGTCGTTCGGATGTGGCACCCGCTCGACCAGACCGGCGGCGCTCAGCCGGTCGACGACGTTGGTGACGCTGGCGGGGTGCACCTGCAGGCGCTCCCCGAGGCGGGCCAGGGGCAATGCCCCGGACCGGGTGAAGGAGAGCAGCATCAGCATCTCGTATCGGGCGAAGGTCAGACCGTGGGGACGCAGCACCTCCTCGACGCGGGCCAGGACGATCTGCTGGGCCCGCATCAGTGAGGTGACCGCGGCCATGCCGGGGGCGGCCTCGGCCCACCCGGAGCGCTCCCAGTGCCGGCGGGCCTGCTCGACGGGATCGAAGGGCAACGGTCCTCTACTCACGGCGGCCCCCGTTCACATCGCCCTGCGGTACTGACCGCCGACCTCGAAGAACGCCTCGGTGATCTGACCCAGCGAGCACACGCGAACGGCGTCCATGAGTTCGGCGAAGGTGTTGCCGCCGTCCGCGGCCACCCGCTTGAGCCGTTCGAGCGCGGCCGGGGCCTGCTCGGCGTGCCGCGCCTGGAAGTCGCGCAGGCGGGCCAGCTGTGACTGCTTCTCCTCCTCGGTGCCCCGGGCGAGGGCGAGCGAGCCCCCGGCCTCGCCGTTCGGCGGCGAGCCGGCCGGGGGCAGGAAGGTGTTGACGCCGACGATCGGCAGCGACCCGTCGTGCTTGCGCTGCTCGTAGAGCATCGACTCGTCCTGGATCCTGCCCCGCTGGTAGCCGGCCTCCATCGCCCCGAGGACGCCGCCGCGGTCGCTGATCCGCTCGAACTCGGCCAGGACCGCCTCCTCGACCAGATCGGTCAACTCCTCGGCCACGTAGGAGCCCTGCAGCGGGTTCTCATTGGCGGCGAGCCCCCACTCGCCGTCGATGATCATCTGGATCGCCAGCGCCCGACGCACCGACGCCGCGGACGGCGTGGTCACGGCCTCGTCGTAGGCGTTGGTGTGCAACGAGTTCGCGTTGTCGTACACGGCGCACAGCGCCTGCAACGTGGTGCGGATGTCGTTGAACGCCATCTCCTGCGCGTGCAACGACCTACCGGAGGTCTGCACGTGGTACTTCAGCTTCTGCGAGCGCTCGTCGGCCCCGTAGCGATCGCGCATGGCCACCGCCCAGATCCGGCGCGCCACGCGGCCGAGCACGGTGTACTCGGCGTCCATCCCGTTGCTGAAGAAGAAGGACAGGTTGGGCGCGAAGTCGTCGATCGCCATCCCGCGGGCCAGGTAGCTCTCCACGTAGGTGAACGCGTTGGACAGGGTGAAGGCGAGCTGGCTGATCGGGTTCGCGCCCGCCTCGGCGATGTGATACCCGCTGATCGAGACCGAGTAGAAGTTCCGAACCCGGTTGGCGACGAAGTACTCCTGGACGTCGGCCATGCAGCGCAGCGAGAACTCGGTGGAGAAGATGCAGGTGTTCTGCCCCTGGTCCTCCTTGAGGATGTCGGCCTGCACCGTGCCGCGCACGGTGCTCAGCGTCCGCTGCCGGATGCCGTCCCACTCCGCCCGGTCGGGCTCGCGGCCGTGGGCCTGCGTGAACACCTCCACCTGCTGATCGATCGCGGCGTTGAGGAACATCGCCAGGATCGCCGGGGCGGGGCCGTTGATGGTCATCGACACCGACGTGTTCGGCGCGCACAGGTCGAAACCGCGGTAGAGCTCGCGCACGTCGTCCACGGTCGCGATGGACACTCCCGAGGTGCCCACCTTGCCGTAGACGTCGGGCCGGGACGCCGGATCGCGTCCGTAGAGGGTGACCGAGTCGAACGCGGTCGACAGCCGGACCGCGGGCTGACCGGCCGAGAGCAGGTGGAAGCGCCGGTTGGTCCGGAATGCGTCGCCCTCGCCGGCGAACATCCGAGCCGGGGCCTCACCCTCCCGCTTCACCGGGAACGCCCCGGCGGTGAACGGGAAGGACCCGGGAACGTTCTCCTCGCGCAGGAAACGCACGAGATCTGCCTCGTCCTCGGTGCGCGGCACGGCGACCCTCGGCATCCTGGTGCCGGACAGGGTCGTGCGGTACAGGTCGGCGCGGACCGGCCTGCCTCGCACCATGTAGGTCAGCTCGTCGCCCTGGTAGGTGGCGCGGCGCGCCGGCCACTCCTCCAGCGCCGCCCGGGTCTGCTCGTCCAGCTCGCCGTCCGCCTGCGCGACAAGGGAATCCAGGGTCTCGGCGGCACCGGAGCCGTCCGATTCGATGCCCTGCACCACCGCCGCAGCGGTGCGCAGGTGCTGACGACGCCGGGCCGCCTCGCGCAGTTCCCCCGTCCGCTCGTGATAGCCGCGCACGGTGCCGGCGACCTCGGCCAGGTAGCGGATGCGCTCGGCCGGGATCGGCCCGGTCAGCCCGGTCGGCTCCTTGGTCGCCTCGCCCGTCCCGACGCCTGCCAGCGGCTCGGACGGTGACGCCGGGGCCAGCCCGTGCTCGGCCAGCAACCCGCGCAGGTGGCGGTAGAGCGCGGTCACCCCGTCGTCGTTGAAACGGGCCGCGCTGGTGCCGAACACCGGCATGTCCTGCCAGGCGCGCGTGAACTCCTCGCGGTTGCGGATCAGTTGACGAGCCACCTCGCGCCGCGCATCGGCGCCGCTGCCGCCGCCGCGCCGCTCGAACTTGTTGATCGCCACGACGTCCGCGACCTCCAGCATGGTGATCTTCTCCAACTGGGAGGGCGCCCCGTACTCCGGAGTCATCACGTACAGCGCGACGTCGACCAGGTCGGCGATCCGCGACTCCCCCTGACCGATACCCGGGGTCTCCACGATCACCAGGTCGTACCCGGCCCGGCAGGCCGCGATCATGTCGTCGAGGTGCTCCGGCAGGCCCGGACCGCGGGTGGCGAGCGAGCGCACGAAGGTGCGGTCCGGGTCGATGGCGTTCATCCGGATCCGGTCGCCGAGCAGCGCTCCACCGCCCCGTCGCCGCGTCGGATCGACCGCCAGGACGGCGATCCGCAGCTTGTCCTCGAGGTCGATCCTGAGCCGGCGGATCAGCTCGTCGGTCAACGAGCTCTTGCCCGAGCCGCCCGTGCCGGTGATGCCCAGCACGGGTGTGCGCCGGCTCGCGGCGGTCGCGCGGACGTCGGCCACCAGCGCGGCCGGGGCCCGCCCGTCCTCCAGGACCGTGATCGCCCGGGCCAGCGCCGGCTGCGAGGCGGCCAGGACCGCCTCGGGCTCCGGTGGCGCGGCGGCCAGATCGACGTCGCACTCGGCGACGATGGTGTTCACCATCGCGGGCAGTCCGAGACGCTGGCCGTCCTGGGGTCCGAAGATGCGCACCCCGATCCGGGCCAGCTCGGCGATCTCATCGGCCACGATCACCCCACCGCCACCGCCGTAGACCCGCACATGTTCGGCGCCGGCGGCGTCCAGGCTCTCGCGCAGGTACGTGAAGTACTCGACGTGACCGCCCTGGTATGAGCTGATCGCCACCGCCTGCGCGTCCTCCTGGACGGCGGCGGCGACCACGTCGGCCACCGAGCGGTCGTGCCCGAGGTGAATCACCTCGCAGCCCTGGACGACCAGGATCCGCCGCATGATGGTGATCGCGGCGTCGTGACCGTCGAAGAGACTGGCGGCCGTGACCACCCGCACCGGGTGGGCAGGGACATGCAGGGCTGGGTGGGTGGGAGCAAGCGCAGCCGGGTGGGCGGGAGCAAGCGGAGCTGGGCGAGACGGGCCGGTGGACCGGGGCATGGGGGACCTCCAATAACTATGACTTCATAGTATCTGTTGTCATAGTTATTGCCCAGTGCGGACGGAGTCGGTCCGGGCGAGGATGCTGCTCGACGCCGCCCGGATCGCGCCGGGCGGTGTTGGGGCGATTCAGCGACTCCTTACCACCTGGGTCTTGGGCAGCTTGTCGTGCAGGCACTGACGCCGGCCGTCCCAGAGGCACCACAGCGAATCCAGCAGGGTGTACAGAAAGCCGACGTTCGGGATCGCGGCCGGCAGATCAGTGGTGGCCCAGCGCAGCAGCGAGTCGGTCCAGCTGGGTCTGGCCTGATCGGAGATCCGCTGCACCTTCACCCCGACGATCGACTTGC
Organism: uncultured Actinomycetota bacterium; assembly: GCA_963750395.1. Lineage (GTDB taxonomy): Bacteria > Actinomycetota > Actinomycetes > Actinomycetales > Kineosporiaceae > JADJPO01. The sequence goes on from CAVVQM010000010.1 coordinate 360,627, forward strand.
CGAGGGTGGCCCCACGAAGCGCGATCATCACCACGTAGTAGACGCCGTTGACGATCAGGCCCACCAGGGTGAACCTCAGCAGGGCCGAGGTGAACGCCGGGTCGGAGATCAGTGTGGTGGGGTCGGCCGGCGAGCCGTCGGTCGGCACCGAATCCATGAAGTCCCGCAAGGCGGCGACGATCTCCCTGAGGAAGGGCAACCCCACGACGAGGGTGACGATCCACAACAGGATGCCGTCGATGATCCGGGCGAGCAGGCGCAGCCCCCGGTTCGCCGGCGCCCCGGGGCCGGTCGCCGCGCCCGTCGAGCCGTACGGCGAGGCGGTCGTCGTCGGGTAGGCCGACGGATACGACGAGGGGTAGGGGGAGCCATAGGGCTGGTTGGGCACGCCCTGACCGGCGGATCCGGCGGATCCGGCGTACGGGTCGGCCGGCTGCTGCCACGCGCCGGAGCCCGGCTGGGCGCCCCCGGCGGGTGGTGCCCAGACGTCGGACGACGGGGCGGCGCCGGATCCCGGCCAGGCCTGCGAGCCGTGGGCGGACCCGGCCGGCGACCCGTCTGACGGGTCATACGGCGTCGAGGAATAGGGATCCTGTGGCTCGCTCGAACCCGGCTGCTCAGCCGAGGACCGGTCCGGCTGGTCCTGCGCAGCGCCGGGCAGCGAGCCGCCCGGGTCCCCGTAGGGGATCGGCCTGGTCACGGGACTCCAGGCGTTGCCGTCCCACCATCGCTCCTGTCCGGGCAGGGACGCGTCGGGGTACCAACCTGGGGGCTGCGTCATGGCACCAGAGTGCACCATCGCGCCGAACCGATCCGAAATCCGCCAGAGGTGTGGGCAGGCGAGCGGGTCAGCAGGTCACCACCCGGTTACGCCCCGCGCGCTTGGCCTGGTAGAGCGCGACGTCCGCACGCTCCAGAACCTCCCACAGGTCACCGGCCGGCCCGCTGGCGACGCCCGCGCTCACCGTCGGCCCCCGGCCCCGCAGGACACCGCTCCACTCGTGCTCGGCGGCCCTGGCGAGCACCCGTTCGGCGGCCTCCGTCCCCAGGCCGGCAGACCGCGCCGGTAGGGCGATGAGGAACTCCTCGCCGCCCCAGCGGGACACCAGGTCCACCGCCCGGACCGAGCCGGCCAGCACCCCGGCCAGGTCCTGCAGCACGGCGTCACCGACGGCGTGACCGAACCGGTCGTTGATCGCCTTGAAGTGGTCGATGTCGATCATGACCAGGCAGATCGGTTCGTCCTCGGGCAGCGACGCGCAGAATCTCTCCACACCGCGCCGATTGGCCAGGCCGGTCAGCGGATCCTGCTCGGCGTTGCGGATCAGCTGGTGCTCGCGCTCCTCGAGATCACGGCGGTGGGACTCCGCCCCGGCCCGGCCCCAGACCTGGTCCATGAAGCCACCGATCTGGCGCTGGTGCCGGGCCCAGACCCCCTCCGCCTGGCGACGAGCGTCACGCAGCGCCCCGCCGGAGTCCCCGGCGGCCTCGCGAGCCAGTGAACGGAGTCGAAGACCTTCGACGAACTGGATCAGGTCCACGTCGGGGCGGAAGCCGTCCAGTGCTGCGTCCAGGGCGACCAGCGCCTCGTCGGTGCGAGCCAGCAGATGAAGGCAGCGGCCGCGGGCCAGATTCAGCGCGGCGGCCTCGCGCGCCGCGGCCTCCGGCCTGCTGCACCGCCGGAATGTGGTGACCGCGCGATCGGCGAGTTCGAGGAGATGCCAGGCGGCCTCGGGTGCGCCCTGCTCGCAACGCACGTCCGCCAGCAGTCGACGTCCACTCACCGCGACGACGTGCCGCGGCTCGCCGATGGTGCCCAGCCGATGCGCGGTCTGCTCGGCCAGGGTCAGGAGTTCGGCTCGGCGTTCACCGGCGTCGGGCCCGAGCTCGCGGACCATGATCAGGGCCAGGTCGGCCACCTGACTGGAGGCGAGTGTCCACGCCGGCCGATCGGTTGCCGGTGAGAGCACGGACGCGGCGATCTGGTAGAAGCGCAGGGCGCGTTCATGGTCGAAGAACGCACAGCACAGACCGCCCAGGGCGCTGGCCATCCTCGCCTCGCCGACGCGATCCTGGAAGTGCTCGGGCAGGGCGTGGAAGGCGATCAGACCCTTCACGGCCAGTTCCAGGGCCCCTGACACCTCGTCCCGGTAGAGGGCGTCGACCGCCTCGGCGATGAAGTCCATCGCCTCCTCCGACAGGATCGAGCTCGCCTCCGGCGAATCTGCCGGTGCACGGCGGAGCAGCCCATCCCGCGCCCACCGCAGATCGCTGCGGTCGAAGTCGACGGGCATGCCGAGGACGACATCGGCCTCGGCCAGCCACAACCTGGCAGCCTGCCCGTCCGGCCTGTCCGGCACCCGCGAGAGCAGTTCGCCGGCACGCTCGAGGGCCTCCTCCAGCAGGTCGAGACGCACTGCGGAGTCCTTGTCGGCCTTCGCGTGGCGACGTGGCGCGACGAACGGCGAGATGGCGTGCCGTTGTGGGACCGAGAAGTCCACCGTCGCGCCATCCATGCGCTCAGAGTGCCATGTTGATTGCTCTCCGCACTCGCTTTGACACGAATTTTCTTATCAGAGAGTTGTTGTGCGGCTGCCCAAAGTGACCGAATGGGCGTATTGTCCTCAATGCGTGGAACCACAGCAGGTCTCGAAACCGTCTCGGATCCTTCTATCTGCTCAACGGCGAGAAACCGTCCGCCGACAGGGCGACCATCCGCTCTGCTGCGTCCACCGAGCCTGCGAGGAACCGGCTGATGGCCTTTCCGCACTCCGTCCAGTCCGCCGTTCACCGCGCGAGCGTGGCCACCCTTCTGCCACGACCGCCGCGGTGGCGTCGCCCGGGCCCGAACCTCCTGTTGGCCATGACCGGGTTGACCTCGTCGGCCGTCTGGCCGGGCACCTGGCTCTCCCCCACCTCGATCGCCGTCCTGATCATGGGTCTGCTGCCGCTCGGGCTGAACACCCTGATGCGCCTGGAGGCCGATCTGGAGGCATCGCGCGCTGTTCCCGAGCCGGGCGACTGACGGCTGCTCCCAGGCGGTCCTCGGTGGGCCCGTGGGATAGTGGGCCGAGGCAGCAACGGGCGATTCTGAGGAGGACCAAGGGTGCGTACGGGATCCACGGACCGGCTCGGGGTGATCGGCGCCGGAATTCTGGGACTCGCCGTCGCCCGGCGGCTCACCGAACTTCTGCCGGACACCCAGGTCACCGTCCTCGACAAGGAGGACCGGGTCGCGGCCCACCAGACCGGGCACAACAGCGGCGTCGTCCACGCCGGCCTCTACTATGCGCCGGGATCGCTCAAGGCCACTCTGTGCCGGCGAGGCATGGCCATGCTCAAGGAGTACTGCGCCGACCGGCAGGTGCCCTACGACGAGTGCGGCAAGCTCGTGGTAGCCGTCGACGACTCCGAACGCGGCGCCCTGGAACGGATCCGCCAGCGCGCCACCGAGAACGGCGTGCCCGACCTGCGCAGCCTGGACGCCGCGGGCATCGCCGAGCTCGAGCCGCATGCCGCCGGCGTGGAGGCACTGCACTCCCCCCACACCGCGATCACCGACTTCGTCGCCGTGACGCAGGCCTACGCCGATGACGTGGTCAAGGCCGGCGGGTCGGTGCGACTGTCGACCCCGGTCACCCGGATCGTGCAGCGTGCGGGCGTCGTCGACGTCCACAGCCCGCAGGAGCTGTTCACCTTCGATCGCCTGGTGATCTGCGCGGGCCTGCAGTCGGACGTGGTCGCGCAGTGGGCCGGCGATGACGCCGAACCGGCGATCGTCCCCTTCCGGGGCGAGTACTACACGCTCATCCCCGAACGGACCTCCCTGGTCAACGGGCTGATCTACCCGGTGCCGGATCCCGACTACCCCTTCCTGGGGGTGCACTTCACCAAGCGGGTGGACGGTCGCGTGGACGTCGGCCCGAACGCCGTCCTGGCGCTGGCGCGCGAGGGCTACGAGCGCAGGAACGTCTCGATCGGCGACCTGAAGGAGACCCTGGCCTGGCCCGGCTTCCGGGCGCTGGCCCGCAAGCACTGGAAGATGGGCGTGGAGGAGATGGCCGGCTCCGCCTCCCGAAAGCTCTACATGGCCCGCGCCCGCAAGTACGTGCCCGAAGTCGGCCCGGACGACGTGGTGGCGGCCCCCGCGGGAGTGCGGGCCCAGGCGGTCGACCGGGACGGCTCGCTGGTCGACGACTTCCGCATCAACCAGTTGGGCAAGGTCACGGCGTTGCGCAACGCGCCGTCCCCGGCGGCCACGTCGTCCCTGGCGATCGCCGAGCACGTGTGCGACCAGGTCATCGAGGCCATGCGCTCCGGCACCGACTGAGGCTCGGGTCCAGCCCTCAGCGCCGCCCCACGAACCAGTTCCGCAACGTATCGATCCTGGCCTGGATCTCGGCGCCGCTGGCGCGTGCCACCTCGCTGCCCCCGCACGTGGACCGCAGGTCGGCGTGCACGACCCCGTGCGGCTGACCGGTGCGACGCGCCCAGGCGCCCACCAGTGAGTGCAGTTCCTTGCGCAGTGCGGCGATCTCGCGGTGTGTGGCGGCCGGGGAGACCGCCGTCGCCGACCTGGGCCGCGCGGCGAGCTGTTTCGCCTGGCGGGAGCGCAGCGCGGTCGTGACCTCCTCGGGTTCGATCAACCCGGGCAGGTCCAGAAAACCCTGCTCGTGCTCGCTGCCCACCTCGGCCGCCATGCCGAACTCCTGGCGGTCGAACAGCACCCGGTCGAAAGTGGCCTGCGCGTCGAGTGCCTCGAACGCGGCGCCGTCCAGCGTGTCCGAGGCCCGCTCGGCCCGCTCGGCCGCGGCGAGCAGAGCGTCCTCGGGCGACCAGTCGCCGTCCTCGCGGTCCTTGGGAGCGCCCAGCACGTGGTCGCGGTCCCGCTCGAGTTCACCGGCCAGGCCGAGCAGTGCCGGCACGCTGGGCAGGAACAGCGAGGCCGTCTCCCCGCGTCGCCTGGCGCGCACGAATCGACCGACGGCCTGGGCGAAGAACAGCGGCGTCGACGTCGAGGTGGCGTAGACCCCCACTGCCAAACGGGGCACGTCCACGCCCTCGGAGACCATCCGGACGGCGACCATCCACCGGTCGTTCGAGGTGGTGAACCCCTCGATCCGAGCCGACGCGCCGGCGTCGTCGGACAGCACGACCACCGGCTCGTCGCCAGTGAGGGACGCGAGGATCTGCGCGTAGGCGCGGGCCTGGGCCTGATCGGTGGCGATCACCAGGCCTGCGGCGTCCGGGACCGAGCGCCGGACCTCGGTCAACCGGCGATCGGCGGCCGCCAGGACCGCCGGGATCCACTGCCCGGACGGATCGAGCGCCGTGCGCCAGGCCTGCGCCGTGAGGTCCTTGGTCAGCGGTTCGCCCAGGCGCGCCGAGAGTTCCTCGCCGGCTCGGGTACGCCAGCGCATGTCGCCGGCGTAGGACAGGAAGATCACCGGCCGGACGACGTGGTCGCGCAGCGCCTGGGAGTAGCCGTAGGTGTAGTCGGCCAGACTCCGCCGGGACCCGTCGTCCTCGACCGCGTAGGTGACGAACGGGATCGGGGAGGAGTCGGAACGGAACGGGGTACCGGTCAGCGCCAGCCGGCGCACGGCCGGTTCGAAGGCCTCTCGGATCGCATCTCCCCACGACAGTGCATCGCCGCCGTGGTGGATCTCGTCCAGGACCACCAGGGTCCGGCCGGTCTCGGTGCGGGCCCGGTGCAGCGCCGGGCGGGTCGCGACCTGTGCGTAGGTGACGGCCACACCGTCGAAGGAACGCCCGTGGGCTCCCTGGCTGTTGCGGAAGGTCGGGTCGATCCGGATGCCCGCCCGATGCGCTGCGTCGGCCCACTGGGACTTGAGATGCTCGGTCGGGCACACGACGGTGATCCGGTTGACCACCCGTCGTTCGAGCAGGTCGGCCGCCACGTGCAGGGCGAAGGTGGTCTTTCCCGCGCCCGGGGTGGCCACCGCCAGGAAGTCCCGGGGATCGGCCGCCGAGTACGACCTCAGGGCCTCCGTCTGCCAGGCCCGCAACTTGGCGGCGGTGCCCCAGGGCGCCCGCGCGGGGAAGGCCGGCGGGATGTGATCGGGGTGGAGGTGTGTGGACCTGTGCTGTCCGGTTCGGTCCTGGGCGCTCACGATCACCCGACAGTAGTCGAACGAGGCACCGGGCTCACGGCGGCGCGGGGGCGTGTGAGGTACATCCCGACGACCACGCGGGCGCGCTGCCACCGGGCGGTCAGGTTCGCCCGATCCGGCCCGCGACCGGTGCCGAGAGCAGACCGATCAGTCCGAGACCGATCCAGATGATCACGTACACCGCCGAGGCCTCGGTGGTGCTGTCGTGCAGGGCGGCGAACACCGCCCCGGCCGCTCCGATCCCGAGCACTCCACCGAGGGAGTCGCCGATCTGGACGGACGCCGCGTTGCGGCCGCGCTCGGCGATCCACGACAGTCGGATGAGCAGCACGCTGGTGCTCGACATGGCCAGGCCCATGCCGAGCCCCGCGACGATCCACAGCGGCGCGACGATCGGGGTCGGCAGGTCCGGCAACGCGCCGAGGGAGAGCGCGACCACGCCGAGGCCGAGGAAGGCGCCCCCGACCCAGGGCAGTCGGCTCCAGGACCGCCCCAGCCCCGGCCTGCCCTGCCACCAGGCCCCGAGCGACCAACCCACCGCACCGACGGTGAGTGTGAGTCCGGCCTGGCCGGGACTCACCCCACGGTGCTGCACCAGCATCAGCGGCAGGAACGCCTCGGCGCCGAAGAACGTGGCGGTGTAGAGCATCCGGGCGCTCACCAACGCGGGCAGACCGCGCCCGATCCGGAGCATCCCCGGCGGCAGCAGGCCCGGCACGGTCACCAGCACGCACACCGCCCCGGCGGCGGCGAGCGCGCGTCCGGTCGTGGTGGACATCCCCACCAGACCCACCTGCAGCAGGCTGGCCCCCACCGCCAGAGCCGCGCCGCGCAGCAGGCGACGTGCCCCGTCCGTGTGGGTCCGCACCGCGGGTCGCCCGGGTCGGCCGAGATACGGGCGGATCAACGGGATGACACCGATGAGCAGCGGGAGGACGACGAGGAACACCGCGCGCCAGGACACCTGCGTGGTCAGGAGCCCCGCCAGCAGCGGACCGACGAGGCTGGGCACCACCCAGGCGGCCGAGACCGCGCTGAACATCCGAGGCTGTGACTCCTCCGAGTAGATCGCGGCGATCAGCAGATAGATGATGACCGAGACCTGGCCGGCACCCAGCCCCGACACCGCTCGCCCGGCGAGCAGCATGGGGAAGGACGAGGCCAGACCGGACACGGCCAGGCCGATGCCGAACAGTGCGATGCCGACCAGGGTCGGCCCACGCAGCCCGACCCGGTCGGCCCAGATCCCGGCGGAGACCGACCCGAACAGCGAAGCGGTCAGGAACAGCGAGAACGCCAGCCCGTACTCGCGCACACCCCCCAGGCGATCGGCGGCGACGGGCATCGCGGTGGCGATCGCCAATGCCTCGAACGCGATCAGGCTGACCATGGCGAGCAGCCCGATGGTGGCGCCGATGTGGCGCCCGCCGATGGTGGACGGGCGCTCTGCGCCGCCCCCCTCCGAGGAATCGTGTGCGCTGTCCGAGCTGCCGTCACTGTCCGGGCTGTGGAACGGGGGGAGCCGGTCGGCTCCGTCAATCATTTGCCGCCCGAGTCCGAACCACCCGAGCCGCCCCCGTCCTGGGGCTTGCGCAACCCGGCGTGGATCTCCTTGCAGACCGGGCAGATCGGGAACTTCTGGGGGTCGCGACCGGGCACCCAGACCTTGCCGCACAGCGCCACGACGGGCGCTCCGCTCAACGCCGACTCGAGGATCTTCTCCTTGCGCACGTAGTGCGAGAAGCGCTCGTGGTCGCCCGGCTCGACGGGCTGTTCGACGAGTTCACGGTCCAGCACGGCCGTGCCACTGGAGTCCGGTGACGACAGCGGGGAGGACAGAGGCGCGGGTTCGGGGGGCGACGCGGTCACGTTCCGATTCTAAGGCGTCAGTTCGCCCCGGGGTCCTCCGGGAAACTGGAAAGGAACGCCAGATCGCCACGTTGGCGACGCAGGACGGCGCGCCACAAATCCTGCGGCGCATCGCTGAAGGGATCGCGGGCCTCGGCGTCCACCACGTACCAGGCCCCCTCACCGATCTCGTCCTCCACCTGGTCGGGCTCCCACCCGGAATGTCCGGCGAAGATCCGCACGCCCGCCACCCCGCCGACCACCACCTCCGGCGGGGTGTCCAGATCGACCAGGCCCAGCGAACCCAGGATCCGCCGTACGCCCACCGGCGCATCGTCGTCCCCGGGCACCCCCACCAGGCCGAGCGCGCTGTCCAGGGCCACCGGGCCACCCTGGAAGAGCCGGCCCGGGGAGGTCACGTGCGGCTGCCAGTCCGCGAGTACCGAGGAGACCTCGAGATCCATCGGACGGTTCAGGACCAACCCCATCGCCCCGTCGTCGGAGTGGTCGAGGATCAGCACGACGGTCCGGCGGAAGTTGGGATCCTCCAGAAGCGGTGTGGCGACCAGCAGCCGACCTGCCAGCGTCGTGATCATCTCGGCCTCTGCCGCGACAGGAGGTATCCCCCGCCGATGCCGATCACGTCGGCGGCGGCATCGCGCCAGTCCCCGGTCCGGGTCGGCAGCAGCCAGTGCTGCACGATCTCGCTGATCGGCGCATGCACGAGCAGGACGGCGACCAGCGACCGGGCCGCGAGGCCGAATCGGACGCCGGTGTAGAGGACCGCACCGAAACTGAGGATGTGGGCCAGGGAGCTCAGGCCACCGATGTGCGGCAGACCTGCGATCGCCGGGGCGTACAGCAGAAGAAGCTGCGCCAGCACGGTCGCGGCGAAGGTCAGCCCACGAGCGCGAGACGCCATCCGGGGCGCGGCGTCCAACGCGTTCACCGGGCGGGCCGCGAAGAGTCGGTGGCAGCCTGCGGCTCGTCGGCATCCTCGCTGGTGTCGGCCTCCGGCAGGTCATCGGGATCGGCGCGCACGTCGCCCGTCTCCCCGATCGGGTCATCGGGCAGGGGCGACGGTTCGCCGGGCGGCACCTGCTCTCCCCTCTTCCCCTGAGCGTCCGCGCCGATCAGGATGTTGACCCACCCGCTGGCCGGGTCCACGTCGACCAGCAGGGCCTTGGCCAGCAGCGTCATCGGGATGGCCAGCAGGGCACCGAGGGGCCCGAGGACCCAGGCCCAGAACAGCGTCGCGACGAAGGTCACCGTGGTGCTCAGCCCGACGCTGTCACCGATGAACTTGGGCTGGATCCCGGTCTGGATCACCACGTTGATCACGGTGTAGGCGACGATCGTCAGGATCATGGACGACAGGCCGCCGTCCAACAGCGCGAGCATCGCCGGTGGGACGAGACCGATGAAGAAGCCGATGTTCGGGATGTAGTTGGTGATGAAGGCCAGGACGGCCCAGAGCCACGGCAGAGGGACTCCGAGGAACTGCAGGGCGAAACCGTCGAGGACGGCCACGATGAGTCCGAAGATGCTGGAGACCACCAGGTACCGGCGGGTGCCGCGGGCGAACGACAGCAGCGCCTGAGCGACGGCCGGCCGGTGCGGCCACAACCGGGTGAGCCGCGTGGGGAAGTCGGCGGCGTCCAGGCCCATGAAGAACATCAGGGTCAGCACCAGGACGAGCATCGTTGCGGTGTTGGACAGTTGGGCCAGCACCGCGGTGAGCACGTCCACTGCTCGGCCGACGTCGAACTGGGAGATGAGGTCGTTCATCTCGGTGGCTCCGAAGCCGTACCTCGCCAGCAGGTCGGTCATCTGGGCGAGGAGCGCATCGGCCTGGTCGGCGTAGTCCGGCAGGATCCCGGCCAGCTGGGCCAGAGAGATGGTCAGTGCTCCGGCGAGGGCGACCAGCACCAGATAGAGCAGGAGGAGGACCGCGACCGTGGACAGCGCCTTCGGCAGACGATGGCGGATCAACCAGCCCTGCACCGGCGAGACCGCGACCACCAGCATCAGGGCCAGGAACATCGGCCCGAGAAGCCACCCGAGGCTGCGCATCCCGAGGACGACGATGACGGTGGACGCGGCGCTCAGGATGACGATCAGGCCACGCGGCAACGGCCAGGACGGCGGTGGAGCGGCGGCGGCGTCCGCGGCATCGGCAGCGCTCACCGGGTCCCCCTCGCTCATTGGCGCAGCCTATCCGTGACAGCGGGTGCGGAGCGGATCGGCTGACCCGGCCTACCGAACCCGATCATGGCGAAGACCCCCGACCACGTGCGGTCGGGGGTCTTCGGTTCGGTGGAGGTGGCGGGAATCGAACCCGCGTCCGCCGGTGCTAAGCCAGTTCTTCTCCGGGCGCAGTCTGCTGTGGCCTTTCTCAGCCCCGGCGATCACGCAGACGAGTCGCCGTGCCGGGCTCAGTCACTGTTTGTGTCGCATCGGCCCCGTGACCGGGTCTTCAGCCAGTGGCCCTCTGATTGACGCCAGCATCCGGGGCGAGAGCATCCTCGGGCTGACGGACTTTGCTACTCGCCTCAGGCGGCGAGTGCGAAGTCGTTCTGCGTCTTGTTGGCAGATATTGGTTTGCGACGATGGTTTACGAGATCACGTCACGTTCTCGGCCCGCTTCTCCTGCCTCGACATCCGCCGTCGAAGCCTGTCACCCCCTGGGTGTGGTGCTGTTCGGTCGTGTCCCTACAGACTATCTCGACAACCGGGGTCGGCGCCTGAGTGTTCCCGGGTACCTCATCGCTCACGATGCCTCTGGGTGCCCATCGCCCGTTCGGTCTCCCGCCGGTCCTGGCGTTCGCGCAGGGCGTGGCGCTTGTCGTACTCCTTCTTGCCGCGCCCGAGCCCGAGTTCGACCTTGACCCGGCCGCCGCTGAAGTACAGCTGCAGCGGCACCAGCGCGTAGCCCTTCTGATGGATGCGGGACTCGAGCTTGTCGATCTCCGCCCGATGCATCAGCAGCTTGCGTTTGCGACGGGGCGCATGGTTCGTCCAGGTGCCCTGCGCATACTCGGGGATGTGTACGGCCTGCAACCAGGCCTCGCCGCGATCGATCTCGACGAAACCGTCGGTCAGGGTGGCCCGACCGGCACGCAGAGCCTTCACCTCGGTCCCGGTCAGCACCACGCCCGCCTCGACGGTGTCTTCGATCAGGTAGTCGTGGCGGGCGCGCTTGTTGCTGGCCACCAGCTGGCGGCCCGAGGCGTCCTTACCGGACGCCCTGGCGGCTCGTTTGGCGCTCTTGCTGGGCATCGCAGCAGTCTAGGGCGCCTACATGTAGCGCCGCGGATCCACGTAGCCGCCGTTGGACAGCGCCTCGAAATGCAGGTGGCACCCGGTCGACAGCCCAGTGGTCCCCGAGTAGGCGATCAGCTGCCCGCGCGAGACCGATCCTCCGTGACGAACGATCCGGCTCAGGTGGTTGTAGGTGGTCGCGAGCCCGGCCCCGCCGAGGTATCCGTGGTCGATGACCACGCGGTTCCCGTAGCCGCCGGCCCCGCCCGAGGAGATGATCTGTCCGTCCGCCGCCGCGTACACCGGGGTACCGCAGCCGACCGAGAAATCGATCCCGGTGTGCATCCGGTAGATGTGCAGGATCGGGTGGTAACGCATCCCGAAGCTGGAACTGATCGAGGCGGAGACCGGGTAGCCGAGGGTCCCTCCACTGGCGGGCGCCGACGAGGTGCCACCCGAGGATCCCTGCTTGGCCGCCTTGCGGCGTGCGGCCTCGGCGGCGGCCTTCGCCCGGGCGGCGAGGATGGCCTTGAGCTTGTTCTGCTCGGCCTGCAACGCGTCGAGGCGCTCACGCTCACCCTGGATCTTGCCCTCGAGCGCCTGGACGGCGCCCTGCTGCGTGACCACCAGCGCGGAGACCTGCGCCTCGGCCTCGGCGGCCGCGGCCTGCGCCACCCGTCGCTGCTCGACGACGATCGCCGACTGCCGCTTCAGCTCGGCGACCTGGGCCCGGACGGCGGTGAGCTTGCTGCTCTGGGCACGCATCTCCGCCTGCTGCACCGACAGCCGCTCGATGGCGCCGTTCTGGGCCCGCAGCGCCGCCCCGGCGACGGCCAGTCGCTCGGTCAGCTCCTCGGCGCTCTCGGCCTGGAGCACGATCGACAACCCGGTGACCTGGTTGCCCACGTAGGCGGAGCGGGCGATCTCGCCGAGGGCCTTGCGGGTATCGGCCTCCTCGTCCGTGCGCGAGGCGAGTTCCCGGGCGGCCTTGGCCTCCTCCGCCTCGGCCACGCTGAGCTGGGAGGCCAGTTCGGCGTCCCGGGCGGCGGCCTCGGCCAGCCGGCTCTGCGCCTCCGCGAGGGCCGCCCGCGCCGTGGCCAGACCCGCCTCGGACTCCTTGAGGGCCACGGCGGCCTCGACGAAGTCCGACTGGGCACCCTCCAGGCTCTCCCGCAGGGCTGCCATCTGTTTGGCCAGGGCCTTGCTCCGCTGGTTGACGTCGTCCGCCGACGCGGCGCCCCTGAGCGCACTCGCGCTGACCGATCCGGCGCCGAACGACGAGGCGCTGGACGAGGCCGCGGCGGGTTGCCCACCGACCAGCGCGGACGAGGCTCCCAGCGCGGCCGCGCACACGAGAGCCGCACGTCCGCGCGCAGACAGCGGTCCTCCCGGAATGCCCCGTGAGTACGCCATCCGACCGCCGTCCGTTCTCGCCGTGCCCTTGGCATTGCAACCTGTGACGGCCGGTCCTGCAAGAGTGCCGGTGCCGCGACGTCCAACTGCCATGGATTTCTCTGGACCTCAACTTGAGGTCGAGACTCTCCGCTACACCTTCAAGTACCGACGCAGCGAGAGGAAGGACGACACGCCCGCAATCGCCATCCCAACCAAGAACATCCACGGCATAACGGACAAAGCGTCGCGCCAGCTCACCCAGGCGTCGATGAACAGCAGTTGCTCGGCCAACCAGCCCTGGATCGCGGCCTGGGTGAAGAGAATGAGGATCCCGGAGGCGATCGCCGCCCCCATCATCGCCGCGGCCAGGCTCTCCAGGACGAACGGCAACTGGATGACCAGGTTGGAGGCACCGACCAGACGCATGATCGCGGTCTCCCGGCGTCGGGTGAACGCCGTGAGTCTGATGGTCGTGGCGACCAGCAGCACGCTGGACAGCAGCGTGGCGGCGGCCAGCGCCCAGGCGGACCACTTGAGTCCGCCCAGCAGGGCGAACAACTTGTCGATGACGCGGTTCTGGTCCTCGACGGAGTCCACGCCGGGCCGGTCCCGGAACATGTCCGAGACGACGGCGTACTGGGTCGGATCGACCAGCTTGACCCGGAAGGACTCCGGCATCTGGTCCACGGTGAGGTTCTCCGACAGCACGCTGTCGGAGTACTGCTCCCGGAATCGCTCGAACGCCTCCTGCTTGGACTCGTAGAACACCTCCGAGACGTAGGGCTCGAGCTGGGCGGAGGACAGGTCGGCACGGATCTGGTCACGCTGGGCCTGGGTCACCTCGCCGGCCGCGCAGCTGGGCGAGTCCGAATCCTGGGTGCACAGGAAGATCGAGACCTGGACGCGGTCGTACCAGTAGTTCTTCATCAGGCCGACCTGCTTCTGGGTCAGCACCCCGACGCCGAGCAGGACCAGCGAGACGGCGGTGACCAGGATCAGCGAGAGCGTCATGGTCAGGTTGCGGCGCAGACCGATCCCGATCTCGCTGAGGACGAACTGGAACCTCATCGCGAGTACCCGTACACGCCGCGATCCTGGTCGCGCACCACCCGGCCGTCCTCCAACTCGCAGACCCGTTTGCGCATCTGGTCGACGATCTCGTCGTCGTGGGTCGCCATCACGATCGTGGTGCCGGTCCGGTTGATCCGGTCCAGCAGTCGCATGATCCCCACGCTGGTCGCGGGGTCGAGGTTGCCCGTGGGTTCGTCGGCGAGCAGGATCGAGGGCCGGTTCACGAACGCCCGGGCGATCGCCACCCGTTGCTGCTCACCCCCGGACAACTCGTGCGGAAAGCGCTGTTCCTTGCCACCCAGCCCCACCAGATCGAGCACCTCCGGCACGGTGTGCGCGATCGCGTGGCGCGGTTTGCCGATCACCTGGAGCGCGAAGGCGACGTTCTCGAAGACCGTCTTGTTGGGCAGCAACCGGAAGTCCTGGAAGACGACCCCGATCTGGCGCCGCAGCGCCGGCACCTTCCAGCTGGCCAGCCGCGCGACGTCCTTGCCCGCGACGTGCACCTGGCCCTTCGTGGCTCGCTCCTCGCGCAGGACCAGTCGCAGGAACGTCGACTTGCCCGATCCGGACGAGCCGACCAGGAAGACGAACTCCCCCTTGTTCACCTCGAGGCTGACGTCCTCCAGAGCCGCCTTGTGGATCTCACCACCGCCGCGACGCCTGGCCCGCCGCCCGGACGGCTTGCCGTCGGCGCCCAGGCGCTGCGACGACCGGGCGCCATCGTAGATCTTGGTGACGTTCTCGAAACGGATCACGAGCTCTCGACGGTCCTTGCGGGTGAAAGGCGTACACGGATCGAACGGTCCTTGCCACGGAGTCTAAGCACCTCGCGGGCCCCGGCTCGAACTCGCCGCGCGGGCCCGCCCACCCGCAGATCGCCCGATATTCGGTTGCGCGCCGCCGTGAGAAGGCCGGAGGGTGGCAGAAGGTCCTGGTCGAACAGCGGCCCGGCGAGGGGAGGCAGGGATGGCGGTGACCCGCTCAGACCGCTCCCGCCTCACCGACGAGCCCGAGGGGCCACCCGACGACGGACCCGTGTACTCGTCCTGGGGTCAGGCCCAGCACGGCCCCCAGCCCCGGCCCGGATGGGTGATCACCTCTCTCGGAGCGATCGACACCGATCTCGGGGTGCTCAAGACCGGCAAGGAGGCCGACGTCCACCTGGTGGAACGCGCCGAGCCCCACGGGACCGCCGCGCTGATGGCGGCCAAGCGCTACCGGGACGCCGATCACCGCATGTTCCACCGCGACGCGGGCTATCTCGAGGGACGCCGGGTGCGCAGGTCGCGGGAGACCCGGGCGATGGCCCGACGCACCGGCTTCGGCCGGGAGCTGATCTCCGGGCAGTGGGCGATGGCCGAGTTCCAGGCCCTGGCGCAGATCTGGGAGCTGACCCGGCCGGGCGGTTCCGACCCCGCCTCCGGCGGCCGGCGGGCCCTGGTCCCCTATCCGGTCCAGCTGCACGGGCGCGAGTTGCTCATGGAGTTCATCGGCGACGACGACGGTCATCCGGCCCCGCGACTGGCCGAGTCCCGGCCGGACGCGCAGCTCCTGGCGGAGCTGTGGCGGCAGACCCTGCAGGCGCTGAGCACGCTGGCGCGGGCAGGCCTGGCGCACGGCGACCTGTCGCCGTACAACACCCTGGTCCACGAGGGCGACCTGGTTCTGATCGATCTTCCCCAGGTGGTCGACGTGGTCGGCAATCCCCGGGGGCCCGCGTTCCTGCAGCGGGACGTGCACACGATGGCGACGTGGTTCAGCGCGCGGGGTCTGCCTCCCGAGGCCCTGGACGTCGAGGAGTTGTCGGCCGCTCTGTTGGCCGACGCGGGCCTCTGATCCCCTCGGGTCCTAGTCGCGCTGAGCCGCCACCTCGTGGGTGCGCCGCCACCGGATCCCGGACTCGATCAGCTCGTCGATGTCGCCGTCGAAGACCGCCGACGGGTTGCCGGTCTCGAACTCGGTGCGAAGGTCCTTGACCATCTGGTACGGGTGCAGCACGTAGGAGCGCATCTGGTTGCCCCAGCTCGACCCGCCGTCGCCCTTGAGGGCATCCAGTTCGGCCTGGCGTTCCTGACGGGCGCGCTCCAGCAACTTGGCCTGCAGCACGCGCAGCGCGGCCGCCTTGTTCTGCAACTGGGACTTCTCGTTCTGGCAGGTGACCACGACCCCCGTGGGCAGGTGGGTCAGGCGCACCGCGGAGTCCGTGGTGTTCACGCTCTGCCCGCCCGGCCCGGAGGAACGGTAGACGTCGACCTTGAGGTCGTTCTCGGGGATGTCGATGTGGTCCGTCTCCGCGACCACGGGCAGCACCTCCACGCCGGCGAAGGAGGTCTGCCGACGGCCCTGGTTGTCGAAGGGACTGATCCGGACCAGCCGGTGGGTGCCCTGCTCGACCGACAGGGTCCCGTAGGCATACGGAGCGTCCACCTTGAAGGTCGCCGACTTGATCCCGGCCTCCTCCGCGTACGAGGTGTCGTAGACCTCCGTCGGGTACCCGTGCCGCTCGGCCCATCGCAGGTACATCCGCAGCAGCATCTCGGCGAAGTCGGCAGCGTCCACCCCGCCGGCCTCGGAGCGGATGGTGATCAGGGCCTGTCGCTCGTCGTACTCGCCGTTGAGCAGGGTGCGGACCTCCAGCTCGGCGAGTTGCTTCTCGACGCCGGCCAGTTCCCGCTCGGCCTCGGCGAAGGTCTCGGCGGTCTCGTCGGCGTCGTCGCTGCCCTCGGCGAGTTCGACCAGCACCTCGAGGTCGTCCATTCGCGAACTCATCTGGGTGAGCCGGTCCACCTCGGACTGCAGCCGCGACAACCGGCTGGTGACGACCTGGGCCCGGTCGGGTTCATCCCATAGATCGGGGGCCGAGGCCGCCTCGGACAGCGTGGCGATCTGCGCGCGCATGGCGGGCAGATCGCTCACCTCGAGGATGGAGGACAGGGTCTGGCGCAGCTCACGCAGCCGCAGCGGGAAGTCGACGGACACAGACGTAACCGTACGGCGTCCGCCGGGCCTGGCCGTTACGCGGCGGCATCCGCGGGCACGCGCGGGGTCAGCGGGCGGCCCAGGGCGGAAGATCGCGGTGCCCGGCCGCGCGAAGCTGATCGGCCAGCTCGCGGTTCGCCCGACGGTACAGTCCGTCGGCCCGCGAACGCGGCGGCCTCGAGGACGGATCGTCGGTGATCGTTCGCAGCAAGGAGCGGCCCGCCGAGCGAGCCGGCTCGGCGACCGACGCCCACAGCCTGCCCACCGCGGACGGCGCGGCCTGCTCACCGAATCTCTGCAGGCCGTCGTGCCCCGTCGGATGACTCGGCCGGAGGGCCACGCTGGGGGTGGGCGGGTCGGAGGGTGGATCGAGCCCCAGCCAGGAACGCAGTTGCGCCGCCGTCCCCTCGGGGTCGGCCAGCAGGTGCTCGCTGAAGACCACCCGTGCCCGATCCCCGAACAGCTCGAACCACCGCCCCAGGTGCTGGGTGTACAGGCCGCTGGACAGCGTCCGGAAGTACCGATTCGCCTCGAACCGCTCGGCCCCGTTGACCCGCAGGGCCAGACAGCGCTCGACATAGGTGGGGTAGCTCATCGCCCGGGGCAGCCGGCCGCTGGCGATCTTGTCCCGATAGCCGTCCCACAGCCGCGCCGCGGGATCACGCAGCAGGATCAGGATCCGCAGGTCGGGCAGGTCCCGCGCCAGGGCACGGACCAGTTCCGGACCGCCGTCGAAGTAGGTCGGGGCGTTCTCCAGGCGGTAGCGCTGTCCGGTCCAGGTGCCGAAGTGCCGGTCGTAGTCGGCCGTCGTCCCGGTCGGGGGGCGGTCGTAGCGCATCGGGTCGTACAGATCGATCCGCTTGGTGATGGAGCGCTTGATCTCGCGGTGGCGAGCCAGTTGACGGACCAGATCACCCGCCCCCGCATGGGTCACACCCACGACCATCAGATTGGGCAGCAGGCGCCCGGCCGGTCGAGCGGGGAGCCTGCGGGCAGGCAGGCTGCGGGGTCGGATCAGGCGGACCTCCGCGGTGGCGACCTCCGGTGCTGCCGATCCTGCTGGCGTTGTCACCTGGTTCTGCCCCATGTGTCATCTCACGGCTTCTGCACGTCACGACATTTACATGACTTATCGAGTTGGAACGACTACACATCGTAGACAGAGGTGACAGCCGCGCCGCCGGAATGGCCCCTTTTTGCGCAATATCCCCCGAACCGCCGATGCACCGCGGGCTCAACGGCCGATGGACGGCGAACGATCGAAGCCCCGACGACACTCAGAACGCCCGCGTCGTCGCTTAGTGAGATCGTCCGTGTACTTTGTGTGAGTCTTGTGAGCCCGCCAGGAGGATCGTTGACCATCAGCAGCCCCACGCCCGACGTTCGCCCAGCGATGCCGATCCCGCGGCCGGGTGCCCCTGCGGTGATCGTGCCGACCGACGGCGAAGAGCCCGCCGCCGGCGAGATCACCGCGTGGTCCCATGGCGCCGGCGGCATCGTGGCCACGGCCCGGGTCGACGTCGGTGTCGAGGCCGCCGCCGCCCTCGCGGGCCGCAAGGTCTGGGTCCGGGCTCGGGCCGAGCACGCGCTGACCGTGATCCAGGCCGTTGCCCAGCCGGTGGGCGGGCGTCCGGGACACCTGGAACTGACCGGCGTGATCGGCCTGGCCGTCGAGGCCCGGCGCTCGGCCGTCCGAGCGCAGCTGCGACACGCCGTCCTGCTCCAACGTGCGGGCGTCCCCTCCCGTGGCACCTGGACGATCGATCTGTCCAGCACCGGCTGCCGGGTGCCCCTCAACGAGGACCGGCTCACCGTCGGCGAACGGGTCCGCACGGCGGTCACCCGCGCCGACGGCTCCACCCTCTGGCTGAGCGGTGAGGTCGTCCGGGTCGACCGGGACGCCGGGGAGGCGGCGCTGCACTTCGTGGAGATCAGCGAGGACGACCGCTTCGCGCTCGAACGCGATGTCCTCTCCTGGCACTCCGAGCGGGTCTCGGTCGGCCAGCCGACTAGTTGATCAGCTCGAGCATCCCCACGGTCTCGATCTGAAGGACCGCCTCGCCGGCACGGTCGCTGGCGTCCAGGTCCACCCGGGCACCGATCCCCCAGTCGTGGTCGCCGTCCGGGTCGTTGAAGATCTGCCGCACGAACCAGCTCCGGCCCTGTTCCTCGACGATCAGCAGGTGCGGGCCGCGAGCGTCCGGACCGGTGTCCAACTCGCCGTGCATCTGTTCGTACCCGGCCACCGCCGCGGCCCACGTGTCCTCGTCCCAGCCGGCCGGGCCGTCCAGCTCGGCCAGGGCCTGCCACTGGCCACGGGCGGCCAACTCCACCCTGCGGAACAGGGCGTTGCGCACCAGCACCCGGAAGGCGCGCAGATTGCCGGTCAGGGCGGGCGGGCCGCCGTCGGCCACCGGTGGGCGGACCCCGGCGAGCCCCGCCTGCCCGTCGTCCGGATCGACCAGAGCCGCCCATTCCTCCAGCAGGCTGGAGTCCGTCTGGCGAACGCTCTCCCCGAGCCACTCGATCAGGTCGGTCAGTTCCTCGGTGCGCGCCGACGTGGGCACGGTCTGGCGCAGTGCCCGGTAGGCGTCGGCCAGGTAGCGCAGCACCGCACCCTCGGAGCGGGCGAGGCCGTACCAGCGGATGTACTCGGCGAAGGTCATCGCCCGCTCGTACATGTCCCGTACCACGGTCTTCGGGCTCACCTCGTAGTCCTCGACCCAGGGATGACCCCGGCGATAGATCGCCAGAGTCGCCTCGAGCAGGTCGGCCAGCGGCCGCGGGTGGGTGATGTCCTCCAGCAGCGCCATCCGCTCCTCGTACTCCAACCCGTCGGCCTTCATCTGGGCGACGGCCTCGCCCCGGGCCTGATGGCGCTGGGCGAGCAGCACCTGACGCGGATCGTCCAGAGTGGCCTCGATGATCGAGACCACGTCGAGGGAGTAGTCCGGGGCCTGACGGTCCAGCACCTCCAGACAGGCCAGAGCGAACGGGGACAGCGGCTGGTTGAGGGCGAAGTCGGCCTGCAGCTCGACGGTCAGCCGCATCGCCCGCCCGCTGGGCTCGGGCGGGTCCAGTCGCTCGACGACCCCAGCGGCCAGCAGCGCCCGGTAGATCCCCACGGCGGACAGCACGTTGTGCCGCTGCGCGGGGCGGTCGTCGTGGTTGTCCTCCAGCAGATGGTGGACCGCCTCCACCGGATCGCCGGGACGGGCGATGAGATTGAGCATCATCGAATGGGTGATCCGGAAGGCCGACCGCAGGGGCTCCGGATCGGCCGCGACGAGCCGCTCGAACGTGGCCTCGGTCCAGTTCACCCTTCCCGGCTCGGGCTTCTTGCGCACGATGCGCTTCTTCTTGCGTTCGTCGTCGCCCGCGCGGGCCAGCAGCCGCGCGTTCTCGACCTCGTGCTCGGGTGCCTGGACGACGACCGTGCCGGCCGTGTCGAACCCCGCCCGGCCGGCGCGCCCGGCGATCTGATGGAACTCCCGGGCCGACAACTGCCGCTGCCGCTGTCCGTCGAACTTGGTGAGCCCGGTGAGCAGCACGGTGCGGATCGGCACGTTGATGCCGACGCCCAGGGTGTCGGTGCCGCAGATCACCGACAGCAGCCCGTCCTGGGCCAGCCGTTCCACCAGGCGGCGGTACCGCGGCAGCATTCCCGCGTGGTGCACCCCGATTCCGTGGCGGATCAAACGGTTGAGGGTCTGACCGAAGCCGGCGGAGAACCGGAAGTGCGCGATCTGGCGGCCGATCTCATCACGGGCGGCGCGCGAGGCCACCCGAACGCTGGTCAGCGCCTGCGCCCGTTCCAGAGCGGCGGCCTGGGTGAAGTGGACGACGTAGATCGGCGCGCGGTCGGTCTCGAGCAGTTCGGCGATGCTCTCGTGCACCGGCGTGGTCACGTAGGAGAAGAACAGCGGCACCGGCCGCTCGCCGGCGCTCACGTGCGCGGTGGGTCGTCCGGTGCGCCGCGACAGATCGCGCTCGAAGAAGGTGACGTCGCCGAGTGTCGCGGACATCAGCAGGAACTGGGCCTGTGGCATCTCGACCAGGGGCACCTGCCAGGCCCAGCCGCGATCGGATTCGGCGTAGAAGTGGAACTCGTCCATCACGATCAGGTCGACCTCGGCCAGGGTGCCCTCGCGCAGGGCCTGGTTGGCCAGCACCTCGGCGGTGCAGCAGATCACGGGGGCATCGGCGTTGACCGCCGCATCGCCGGTGAGCATGCCGACCCGGTCCCGGCCGAACATCTCGCACAGGGCGAAGAACTTCTCCGAGACCAGCGCCTTGATCGGTGCCGTGTAGACCGATCGCCCGCCGGCCGCGAGCGTCGCGTACTGGGCGCCCGCCGCGACCAGGCTCTTGCCCGACCCGGTCGGCGTCGACAGGATCACGTTGGCGCCGCTCAGCAGTTCGATCAGCGCCTCCTCCTGGGCCGGGTACAGGCTCATTCCGGTGGCGCCCGCCCAATCGATGAACGTCTCCAGCACGGCGTCTGGATCGGCGATGTCCGAGGGCGGCGGCAGGCGCGGGCCGGTGCTGTTCACCCCCTCATCCTGCCGGGCGCCCCCGGGTCCTGCGTCGTCCACAGCATCGGGGACTTATCCACAGTCGACGCCCGTCCGTGCGAGGCGGCGTCCGCCCCGGGCCGAGACTGAACGGCATGATCCGCCCCGGAACCATCGGCCCAGAGACCATCAGCCCCGACACCATCAGCCCCCAGACCGCCCGCCGTGAGACCGCCGGCGCCTCGATCGTCCAGTCGTCGGCACCCTCCGTGCGACGTGTTCTGGGAGCACACCTGGGTGACGCGTGGATCCTCGACGTCGTGGCCGGGCCCGGCGCCGGCCGGCGGGTGCGGCTGACCGGCGACGCCGTGTCGGTCTCGGCTCGCGATCGCCGCGGGGGGCTCACTCGCGTCCGAATCCGGCCCGCGTCGTCCAGGACGGGAGCCACACTCACCCTGCTCGAAGGCCGCGCCGCACTCGACACTCTGGCCGCCGCCGGGCCCGCAGCCCTCGGCGGAGGGTCGTGCGACTGGCCCGAGACCGCCCACCTGCAGCTGAGTGATCTGCGCATCGCCCTGCGTCGCAGCGGGTCCCAGGGGAGTGCGGCCACCAGCCCCGGCCGCGGCGGCACCGTCCTGATCAACCGGGCCCCAGCGAGCAGGCCACCGTCCCGGGTCGCCGAGGTGGTCTTCCCAGAGCCGCCGGTTCAGGGGCCGACCACACCGTTTCCCTGGGCCGTCGTGGTGCTGCCGGTGCTCCTCGCCCTGCCCATCGCACTGTGGTGGAGACAGCCCGTTTTCGCCGCCCTCGCCCTGCTGATGCCGACGATCACCCTGACCCAGCACCGACTTGACGTGCGCCGGCGGCGGCACGAGCACGCGCACGCCTGCGCACAGCACGAGCAGATCGTCCGCCGATGCGAGGAGCGCCTGGCGGGCCACCGCGCGGCCGAGACCCGGGCCCGGCATCGCGACCACCCGGATCTGGCCCTGGTGGCGGCCACGGCCGGGGATCTCGAACGCTCCCCCGGGACGGCACTGTGGCATCGACGACCCGACGAGCCCGGCCTGCTGACCGCCAGGGTCGGCCTGGGCGCAGCGGAGGCGGACACCTGCGAGGTGCGGGCGGGTGTGCGGCGTCCCGCCCGGCTCGAGGCGGTACCGGTCACGATCGAC
Organism: uncultured Actinomycetota bacterium; assembly: GCA_963750395.1. Lineage (GTDB taxonomy): Bacteria > Actinomycetota > Actinomycetes > Actinomycetales > Kineosporiaceae > JADJPO01. The sequence goes on from CAVVQM010000010.1 coordinate 383,007, forward strand.
CTGGCCGAGCTGGGAGTCCTCGGGGTGTGCGGCCCCGAGCAGCAGCGGACCGCGCTGTCCCGCGGCCTGCTGGGCCAGCTCGCCACCTGGGTCTCCCCGCAACAGCTGCGGATCGCCGTCCCGGCCGCCGAGGGACGCCCTGCGCCCTCCGGGCATTGGACGGGACCACTGCCCCATGCCCTGCCCCAGCACGCGATCCTGGACGACCCCGCCGGGCCTGCGACCGAACGCTGGACCCTCCTGGTGCTGGAGCAGGCCACCGAGGAGCGTCGCCGGCCCCCTCTCGCCCGCGCGTTGGCCGACGCAGCTGGCACAGGTGGCACAGGTGGCACAGGTGGCGCGGGTCGGGCGCGAACGGCGGTGATCGCCCTGGCCGCCGACCGGCGGCAACTCCCCCTGGAGTGCCGCGCCGTGGCCGAACTCGACGCCTCCGGCGGTGGCGTCCTGCACCGTGACGGCCGAGACCCGCAGCCGTTCGAGGCCGACCTTCCCGAGCCACGCTGGGCACAGATGCTGGCGGTGCACCTGTCTCGGCTGCGCGATGCCACCCCCGACGTCACCGGCAGTGCCGCCCTGCCGCCCCGCGTGAACCTGCTGGACCTCGTCCAGGCCGATCCAGCCCGGTTGGCCGACCGATGGCTGGCCCACGGGGCGCACTCCGGGCTGCGCGTGCCGCTGGGCCTGGGCGAGGAGGGCGTCTGGTGGGTCGACCTGGCTCTCGACGGACCGCATCTTCTGGTCGCCGGAACGACCGGCGCCGGCAAGTCGGAGCTGCTGATCAGCCTGATCGCCGCCCTGACCGGCGCCGCCGGCCCGGCCTCGCTGGCCCTGCTGCTCGTGGACTACAAGGGCGGTGCGGCCTTCGGCGAGCTGGCCGACCTGCCCCATGTCACCGGCGTGGTCACCGATCTCGACGGGACCGGATCGGCCCGGGTGCTGACCTCGCTGACCGCCGAACTGCAACGCCGGGAACGATGCCTCACCGAGCGCGGTCCGACCCCGCCCCGGCTGGTGATCGTCGTCGATGAGTTCCGGGTCCTCGCGGAGGAGCAACCGGAGCTGCTCTCGGGACTGGTCCGGGTGGCGACCGTGGGCCGCGCCCTGGGGGTTCACCTGGTGCTGGCCACGCAACGTCCGGCAGGGGTGATCGGCCCGCAGATCCGGGCGAACGTGAACCTGCGGATCGCGCTGAGGGTCCGGGACACGGCGGACTCCGAGGAGGTTGTCGAGTGCGCCGACGCCGCCCGGATCACGGCCGACCTACCGGGTCGCGCCGTGGTGCGCACGGGCGGCGGTCCCGCCCGTCGGGTCCAGGCCGCCCACCTCCCCCCGGCGGACCGCCGGCGCTGGCTGACCGCGGTGTCGGCGGCGGCCACCCTGCTGGGCGCGGGCCGCGCGGAACCGCCCTGGCTGCCTCCCCTGCCCGAGCACCTGGATCACCGCGAGTTGCACGAGCCGCGCCCCCCGTGCGGACAGGCGTCCGCAGCCGGGCGGGCGCCGGACCAGGGCGAGCGGGTCGATGCCACCGGGGAGCTGTCACTGCCCTACGCCGTGGCCGACCTGCCGGAACGACAGACTCGGTCCACGAGGCGGTGGGCGCCGACGCGACACGGACAACTGGCCGTGGTCGGTGGCGCCGGATCGGGTCGGAGCACCCTGCTGCGACTTCTCGCCCTCGAGGCCGCCACCGGCCCGACGGACGTGCACGTGCATGTCATCTCGGGGTCGCCGATCGCTGCACCGCAGCAGTGGACACCCCCGGCTCCCGGCCGCATGGGCACCATGGTCGACGCCGACGATTTGGAGCGCTGCCGGCGGCTGCTGACGCTGCTCGAACAGCGGCTGCGCCAAGCGACCGGCCTGCCGGTGCTGCTCATCGTGGACGGCTGGGACGCGGCGGTCGAGACCTGGTCCCGCGCCGATCGGGGCCGCGCCGGCGAGACCCTGCTGCGCCTGGCCCGAGAGGGTGGTCGCTCCGGTCTGCACGTCGCCGCCTCCGGTGGCCGAACGCTGTTGTCCGGCGCCGCGTCATCGGTGTTCACCCATCGGGTGCTCCTGCCGTCCTCGGACCCGAGCACGGTGATGCTCGCGGGGCTGGGCCCCGACGCCGTGCCGACGCCGTGGCCACCCGGTCGGGCGCTCGTCCTGAACCGGAACGAACCCGCCGTCACCGCGCAGGTCGCCTGGCCCGATCCGGCCCTGCGCGCCGGCGTCCCGTCGTCCGAGGACGGCGCGCCTCACAGCCCCATCCGGCTGGCTCGGCTGCCGGAGGCGGTGGCGGCCACGGCCCTTCCCCGCGGGGCGCTCGGTGTGGGCGGCGACCTGGGCGAGCCGCTGCACCTGCCGATGGACGCCGCACCGGTGGCCCTGGTCTGCGGCTCGGCAGGCTCGGGTCGCACGACCGCCCTGATGGCGATCGCCCGCGCCGCGGCGGCAGCCGGCAGGCCCGTCGTCCGCGTCGACGGGTCCACCGCAGCGGGCCAGGTCCAGTCGGCGCTGGCCTGCGCCGGTGAGCGGGCGGTGCTGCTGCTGGACACCGGGTGGAGCCGCCAACCCGCGCTGGAGTCGCTGGCCGCCGGGCACCTCGACGGCGACCCCTCCAGCCTGCGTGTGGTGCTCGCCGCCAGCCCCGGCGAGGTGATCCTTGCCCATCGGGGAGTGCTCGCTCGCGCCCGTGAGCACCGCACAGGGGTCCTGCTGGGGTCGCGCATGCCGGACGACGGCCAGGCCCTCGGGCTGTCGCTGCCCCCGGTGGCGACCGCCGTGCCCGGCCGTGGCGTGCTCGCCGTCCGCGGACGGTGGTGGCCGATCCAGATCGGCGCCGTCGACCCTGCAGAGCTGTGCGACGAAGGTTCGCCAAGTACTCCGAACTATGCACGCAGTGAGAGACAATGACCACGGCCTGTAACGCTTCGGCAGGGGCGGACGATCATACGATCGGTTGATGAGTTCGGGGGTACGAACGGGAGGGCGAGCTGGATGGCACTGACCGCCACACGCATCGAACGGACCACCATGTCTGACGTCGTCGATCTACGGGTTCCGGCTGACCCTGCCTACCTCGCGGTGATCCGGACGGCCACCGCCGGCCTGGCCTCGCGGATGAACCTGACCCTCGACGAGATCGAGGACATGCGCATCGCGGTGGATGAGGCGTGCGTCCTGCTTCTCCCTGAGCACCGCGGACCTGACGAGTTCCTGCACGCGACCTTCACGGTCACCGCCACCTCTCTCGACGTCCAGGTCCGCGGCCCCGCGACGGCGCTTCCCGACGGGACGAACTTCGCCTGGTCGGTCCTGCAGGCGCTGGTGGGGCAGGTCGACACCGGTTTCGACGGGACGACCAGCTGGATCCGCCTCAGGCACGTGGGACAGCGGTAGCGCCGTCGGCCGGACCGCCGTCGGCCGGACCGCCGTCGGCCGGACCGCCGGCGGCGTCCGACTCGCCGAGGCGCAGCAGCCCCAGCCCGCCCAGGACGCACAGCGCCAGAAGGACGACGCCCAGCGGCCATCTCGAGGTGGACAGGGCCGGGACCGCCACCGATGCCTGGAGCATCTGCCAGACGAGCGCCGGCACGCGCGCCCACCGTCTGCCACGCATGACGGAGGCCGCCATGGCGGCGAGCGCCGCGGCGAGGCCGAGCACCATCACCGCCAGCACCGCGGCGGCGACCGGCTCCGTGGCCGGGGCCATCGCCGTCTCCACCGCCAGATAGACCCCGTACCCGCCCACCAGCACCGCCTCCGCGGCGAGCACCGTCGCGGTCACCGATACGAACCTCACGACACCAGCATCGCACCGGCCCCGCCCTCAGGTGATCGCAGAAGGTGGTGATCTCAGGCAGGTGCGCCTGGGAACGAATGGCTCCTCGGTCGCGTTACCCAATGGCGGTCGAACGGTCGACCTCCCGGCTGGGAAGTAGCGAGAAACGCCGGGGCGTGGACCGGGAGGGCGCAGGACCTGGATCGGCAACACTCGGTTACCGAGCGCCTCCCGACAGCTCATACGGATGGCGGGTTCGAGGTCCAACGAACGACCGATTGAGGCGTGAACTGCGTGTACTACGCTCTGTGCAGAGTCAGTTACGCATCGCCTATGCGCAACTGTAACGCTTTCATAGGAGTCTGTTGAGGGTCAGATCTCTTGTGATGCTGGGCACAAGATGTGATTCTTTAGGTCGGCGAAGCAGGACACGGGATTGTATTGATCACGGGTCCGAGAAACTCCCCTCACACTTTCGGTGGGATCCCATTCCATCGGACGGCGACGAAGCCGTGAGCCCCGTGGCCCTGGACGCTTTCCCCAAGGCCCGAAACCGCTACCAGGAGAACCACCGGAACCCCAATCCCAAACCACCGGACGCGAACGACATGCACCACCGGCCCACCCGCTGAACACGATTGCCCCCCGGAGGGGGTGAAGGAGAGAGTCACTCCATGGACTGGCGCCACACCGCAGCGTGCCTCGATGAGGACCCGGAGCTGTTCTTCCCGATCGGGAACACCGGGCCCGCACTGCTGCAGATCGACGAGGCGAAAGCCGTCTGCCGTCGTTGCGACGTGCTCGATACCTGCCTGCGCTGGGCCCTGGACACCGGCCAGGACGCCGGCGTATGGGGCGGCCTGTCTGAGGACGAGCGCCGTGCGCTCAAGCGCCGCAACGCTCGAGCCCGCCGAGCCGGCTGACCTCACCGGCGGACGAACCCGCCACCTCACGGACGGCGGGACCCGGTCGATCAGACGACCCGGGTCTCGCCGTTCGGCGTTTGCGGGGATCTACCCGAAGGGCGACCGGCGTCCTCACGGCCCGCCCCCATGGGTCGCCGTGACCCGGGGGCGGCCGTGCGCAGGGTGACGTCCACGACCACCTCGGTTCCGCCGCCGACCATGTCGTGCCAGGAGATGCGCCCACGCATCTCACCACTGACGAGTGCCTGGACGATCTGGGTGCCCAGCCCGTGCGTCCCGTCCTGTCTCTCGGCACCTGGCCGGAAACCCTCGGGCAGTCCCTGCCCGTCGTCGCGCACCACGATCCGCAGGGCGCGGCCCTCCCGCAGGGCCATCACCGTGACGTCGCCGCCGGAGTCGCCGAGACCGTGTTCAACGGCATTGGCGACCAGTTCGGTGAGGACCAACGCCAGCGGGGTGGCGTTGATCGCGTCCAACGGACCGAATGACCCCTCCCGATGCACACTCACCTTGGCGGTGTCGGAACGGGCCAGTTCCACAGCGAGGGAGACCGTGCGATCGACCACCTGGTCGAAGTCGACGCGTTCGTCCAATGTCTCGGACAGCAATTCGTGAACCGTGGCGATCGTGGACACCCGCCGCATCGCCTCCTGCAGCGCGTCTCGGCCGTCCGCCGAGGAGATCCGCCGCGCCTGCAGACGCAGGAGCGCCGCGACCGTCTGCAGGTTGTTCTTGACCCGGTGATGCACCTCGCGGATCGTCGCGTCCTTCGTGATGAGTTCGCGCTCGCGGCGGCGCAACTCGGTCACGTCGCGGGTGAGGACCATGGCGGCGAACCGGGTCCCGTTGCGGGTCAGCGGGATCGCCCGCAGAGACAGCGCGACGCCGCGCACCTCGATGTCGCAGTACCAGGGGGCGCGACCCTCCAGGACCAGCGGCAGGGACTCGTCCACCCGCTCCGCGACACCGCCATCCTCGCCGGACCCGCTGTCGCGAAGCGGATCGAGGATCTGGGCCAGCGTCAGCCCCAGGGTGTCCCCGACGTGGCCGATCCGATGCAGTGCCGAGATCGCGTTGGGCGTGACGTAGACGATCCGGCCGTCCCGGTCCAGGCGGACCAGACCGTCTCCGGCCCGGGGCGCGCCGCGACGATTCCCGGTCGCCTCACCCTTGGCGGGGAACGCGCCCTCGGAGACCATGCGCGCCAGATCGTCGGCGCACTGCACGTAGGTCAGTTCCAGTCGGCTCGGGGTCCGCACCGCGGCCATGTTCGAGTGCCGGCTCAGGACGGCGAGCAGGTGCCCACCGCGCTGCACCGGTATGGCCTCCTGCCGGATCGGCACGTCGTCGTTCCAGTGCGGGTCGCGCTCGCGGGCCGAACGGCGCTCGGCCCAGGCCGTCGCCACCAACTGATTGGCCCCGGCAGAGATGATCTTGCCCACCAGGTCGTCATGGAACGCGGTCGGTCCGGTGCTCGGACGGCACTGGGCGACGGCCAGCCACTCCTGGCCGTCGTACAGCGGCACCCAGAGCACCAGGTCAGCGAACGACAGATCCGCCAGCAGCTGCCAGTCGCCGACCAGCAGGTGCAGCCACTCGATGTCTGAGGGCGGCAGAACGGCGGCCGAGACCAGGAGTTCGCTCAGGGTCGGCACGACTCAAGTCCTACCAGGAATCGTCCCACGACCGACCGGGATCACCCGGTGCTACGGACGATGCCGCGCAGCATGCGCAGGGCCACGGACAACGACGCCAGATCGATCCTCTCCAGCCGGTTGACCTCATCCAGGGTCTTCCCAGCCCGAGTGACGGCAGCCTGGTTGGCACTCTCCCAGGCCTGGATCCGCTCCAACGGCTCCATCGGCACGTTCGGCGAGGCGGTGAGCACGGCCACCGTCAACGACTCCAGTGCCGCGTACAGGTCGTAGCGCAGCGCCGCGCGGGCCAGAGCCCGCCACCGGTCGCCGCGGTCCAGTCCGGTGATCCGGGTCAGCATGGCGTCGACGCCGTACCGCTCGGACAGGGCGGTATACACCGGGGCGACCTCGGCGGGTTCGGAGTCGACCTGGGCCGAGATCTCGGTGATGTCGAGCAGCTGGAACACCTGGAGCAGCGCTGCACCGCGCAGTGCGAGCTCCTCCGGGACGCCCAGCCGCTCGAGCCCGGCTGCGTCTCTGAGCACGCTCTCCCGCTCGGCGCCGACCAGGATCTCAGGCATCTGCGGGCCCAGGTCGGCGACCACCGGAGCGAACCGTGCGATCTCGGGTCCCACTTCGATCGCCGCCGCGCGGGTCTGCAGGAACCAGCGCACCGAGCGGTCGAGCAGCCTGCGGAAGGCCAGGTACAGCGCCGTCTGCGCCTCGGTGGGGACCGCGTTGTCCAGCGCCTCGACCTGCGCCACGAAGTCCCTGAGGCCGAACACCTCCCGGCACACCGTGTACGCCCGGGCGATCTGGGCGGTCGACGAACCGGTCTCCTCGTTCGCCCGGTAGGCGAAGGTGATTCCGCCCCGATTGACCATCTCGTTCACCAGGCACGTGGTGATCAGCTCCCGGCGCAGCGGGTGCTCACCGAGCAGGTCGGCGTAGCGCGCGGTGAGCTGGTTGGGGAAGTAGTCGCGCAGGGTGACCTCGAACCAGGGCTCGTCGGGCAGTTCCGAGGCCAGGATGTCCCGGGTCAGCGCGATCTTGGCGTAGGCGACCATCACCGAGAACTCCGGGGAGGTCAGGCCGAGGCCGGTCTCACTGCGTTCGGTGAGCTGGGTGTCGTTCGGCAGGAACTCGAGCGAGCGGTCGAGCAGGCCGTCGGCCTCCAGGGAGCGCATGAATCGTTGGTGCACCCCGAGCATCTGGTGGGACTGCACCCGGGCGTTGCCGAGCAGGACGTTCTGCTCGTAGTTGTCGCGCAGCACCAGGCGTGAGACGTCGTCCGTCATCGCCGCGAGCAGTTCACCGCGCTGCTTGTTGGTCAGGTCCCCCGCGGCGACCACCCGGTCCAGCAGGATCTTGATGTTCACCTCGTGGTCGGAGCAATCCACGCCGGCGGAGTTGTCGATCGCGTCGGTGTTGATCCGGACGCCGTGGCTCGCCGCCTCGATCCGGCCGAGTTGGGTGAAACCCAGATTGCCCCCCTCGCCGACCACCTTGCAGCGCAGGTCGCGTCCGTCGATCCGGATCGCGTCGTTGGCCTTGTCCCCGACCTCGGAGTGCGACTGGCTCGAGGCTTTGACGTACGTGCCGATCCCGCCGTTCCAGAGCAGGTCCACCGGCGCCTTGAGGATCGCGGTGATCAGCTCGGCCGGGGTCATCCGTTCCACCGTCTCCGGCAGCCCCAGGCTCTGCGCGACCTGCGGGGTGATCCTGATCGACTTGGCGGTGCGTGGATACACCCCTCCGCCGGCCGAGATCAGCGAGGAGTCGTAGTCCTGCCAGCTGGACTGGGGTAGCGAGAACATCCGCTGCCGTTCGGCGAAGGACGTCGCCGCATCCGGATGGGGGTCGAGGAAGACATGCCGGTGGTCGAAGGCGGCGACGAGCCGGATGTGCGGGGACAGCAGCATCCCGTTGCCGAACACGTCTCCGCTCATGTCGCCGACCCCGGCGACGGTGAACGCCTCGCTCTGGGTGTCCCGGCCCATCTCCCGGAAGTGCCGCTTGACGCTCTCCCACGCCCCCATCGCGGTGATCCCCATCGCCTTGTGGTCGTAACCCACGGACCCACCGGAGGCGAAGGCGTCGCCGAGCCAGAACCCGTAGTCGTGCGCGACCGAGTTGGCGATGTCGGAGAAACTCGCGGTGCCCTTGTCGGCGGCGACCACCAGGTAGGTGTCGTCCCCGTCGTGGCGGACCACGCGCTGCGGCGGCACCACCGTCCGCGACGTCGTGCCGTCCTGCCCCGTCGTGACCGCGAGGTTGTCGGTCAGGTCGAGCAGCCCGCTGATGAAGGTCTTGTAGCAGGCGATCCCGGCGTTCAACCAGGCGGTCCGGTCCACCCCCGGTTCCGGCAGGTTCTTGCCCACGAAACCGCCCTTGGCCCCGGTGGGGACGATGACGGCGTTCTTCACCATCTGAGCCTTGACCAGGCCCAGCACCTCGGTGCGGAAGTCCTCCGGCCTGTCGCTCCAGCGCAGCCCGCCCCGGGCGACGGACCCGAAGCGCAGGTGCACACCCTCCACCCATGGGGAGTACACGAAGATCTCGAACGCCGGACGAGGTGCCGGAAGGTCCGGGATCGCGGACGGTTCGAGCTTCAGCGCGATGTAGTCCTTCGGCTCGCCCGCGTGCTCCCCCGCGGTGCGCACCTGGAAGGCGTTGGTCCGCAGGGTGGCCCGGACCAGGGCGAGCAGGGCACGCAGGATCCGGTCGTGGTCGAGGCTGGCCACCTCGTCCAACTGGGCGACGATCGATGCGACCAGGTCCTCGCAGACCTTCTCCCGGTCGGCCGACCCGGCCTGCGTGTCCGGATAGGCGTCCGGTGAGAACCGGGCCGCGAACAGTTCCACAAGCGCACGGGCGATGGGCACGTGAGCGCGCAGGCAGCGCTCGATGTAATCCCGGCTGAAGGTCGTTCCGGTCTGGCGCAGGTACTTGGCGTAGGCGCGCAGACAGGCCACCTCACGCCAGTTCAGGCCGGCCAGCAGGACCAACCGTTCGAGGCCGTCGCTCTCGGCCCGACCCGCCCATGCGGCGGCGAACGCCTCACAGAACTTGTCCCGCGACGCGTCCGGGTCGGCCACCTCGCCGCCGTAACGCAACCCGAAGTCGTAGATATAGGCGACGCCGTCCTCGCGTTCGAGCACGTAGGGCCGCTCGTCGACGACCTCCACACCGAGGTTGGACAGGTAGGGCAGGACGGCGGTCAGTGACAGCGGCGCGAGCCGGTAGAGCTTGAACCGCCGCTCCTTCTCGGGTGCCCCGACCGGGGTGTACAGGTTCATGGCGATGGCCTGCTGCGCCGTCACCCCGTTGCCGGCGGCGTCCTGCACCGTCGAGGACAGGTCGTCCAGCCGGCTCAGGTCGGCGACCGCGACCCGGGCGTCGAAGTCCTCCTTGTAGGCCTCCGGGAAGGCGTTGCTCCAACGCCGGCGAAGCAGCGCGGCACGGCCCTCGCCGACCTCGTTGAGCATGGCGGCGCCGAGATCCTCGTCCCAGGTGCGGGTGGCCTGGACCAGGCGTTCCTCCAGCTCCGCCGGATCGACGTGCGGCAGCGCTACGGTCGGATCCACCCGGAGCACGACGTGCAGCCTGGCCAGGGCCGACTCGCTGACCCGGGCGGTGTAGTCGACCGAGGTGGCGTCGAAGGCCTCCTGGAGGATCTTGGTGACCCGCAGCCGGATCACCGTCGTGTACCGATCCCGGGGCAGGTAGACCAGCGCCGAGACGTAACGCCCGTAGGCGTCCTCGCGCAGGAAGAGCCGCGTGCGCCGGCGTTGCTGCATCTCCATGACCGAGCGCGAGATGTAGGCCAGGTCGTCGACGGAGATGTCGAACAACTCGTCCCGTGGGTAGGTCTCCAGGATCTGGGACAGGTCCTTGCCGGAGTGGCTGCCCTCGGCGAAACCCGAGCGCCTGAGGACCTCCTCCACCTTGCGCGCCAGCAGCGGAATCCGCCGCACGCTGTCGGTGTAGGCGCTGGAGGCGAACAGGCCCAGGAACCGGCGCTCGCCGATCACCTGACCCTGGTCGTCGAAGGTCTTGATCCCGATGTAGTCCATGTAGACATTGCGGTGCACGGTCGCCCGCGAGTTGGACTTGGCGATGACCAGCAGGACCCTCTCCCGGGCCCGGGCGCGAGCAGCAGGATTGAGCCGCTCGAAGCTGGCACTCGTGCTCTGGTCGTGGCGCAGGATGCCCAGACCGGTCCCGGGTTCGGCCTGCAGCGACTCGGCCCCGTCGGGACCGACCACGAGGCGATACTCGCGGTAGCCCAGGAACGTGAAGTGTTCGTCCGCCAGCCAGGTGAGCAGGTCCCGTGCCTCCTCGACGTCCGCCTGCGCGATGCCGTGCGGAGGGGCCGCTTCGAGGTCGGCCACCGTCTGATGGACCCGCTCCATCATCCTCGGCCAGTCCTCGACGGCCAGCCGGACGTCCCGGAGCACCTTGCAGATGCTCGCGGTGATCTCGTCCAGGCGGGCCGGATCGCTCTGCCGGTCGATCTCCAGGTGCGTCCAGGATTCGACCTTGCAGCCCTCGGGCGGTTCGCCATTGCCCGCGGCCCGGTCCCCGGCATCGACGACGTCGACCAGGTTGCCCTCGTCATCACGACGCACCAACAGCTGGGGGTGCACGATCAGGTGGATCCCGCACTCGTGGCGGTTGAGGTCGGCGATCACCGAGTCGACCAGGAACGGCATGTCATCGGCGACGATCTCCAGCACGGAGTGCCCCGTCGACCAGGCGTTCTGCTCGACCGTCGGCGTGAACGTGCGCACCTTGGTGCCTCCCGATGGGCGCGACGTGGCCAGCTGACGGTGTGACAGGGCTGCTCCCGCAAGATCGACGGCGTCCCACGTGCGCATCTCCTCCACCGGCACGTGGCGGTAGTAGAGGGACAGCAGACGGCCCAGGTGCTCGCGTTCGAAGGAACTGCTCTGACCCGCCTCGACCGCCCGCTCGATCAGGGCGGTACGTTCCTTGTCCAACTGGAGTGCGGTATTCGGCGTCATCGAACGGCCTCCTTGGGCGCTTCATTGCGCGCTGCGACGTCTGAGCCTACCGATCGGGCCCGGGCCGAGCCGCTTTCGCCGGCCCCGAACCACCATGGTCATCGGTTCACCCGGCGGCCTCCTCGAGCCATTCCCGACCGATCCGCTCCTCGACGCGCAGGCCCGCGCGGATCGCCGGCTCGGCCGCCCTCTCGATACGCCCCCCGAGCAGCGGCACCGACGCCTTGAGCTCACCCTCCACCTCGTACACGGTTCCCCCACCGAAGGGGCGCAGGAACACCTGGCCGGTCAGGCGCACCGGGACACCCGCGATCTCGACCCGGATCCGACCCTCGCGACCACCCTCGGCGTCCGGCAGGTCCCACTCCACGCGCTCGTTGACCCGCACCGCCCCGCCCACGAATCGCCGCACGAACTCGGGTACCTCGGCGTCGGGCAGGGTGCGCTGGGTGGCGACCACAGACCCGGTCCGGGAGTCCGCCACGACGTCGACCTCGTAGGCCACCGAGCCGGCCGAGCACTTGCGTTCCACGAAGGCCGGGTCTGTGATCATCCCGTAGACGACCGGAGGCGACACAGACTGGTAGTGGATCTCGGCGCTCAGGTGCATGGCCGGAGACTAGCCGCCCCGACGCTTCGGGAGCGGGACGGCCCGCCCCGGGCCGCTGAGGGCCCGGGCCATGGGCCGCTCAGCCCATGTGCGGGTATCGGTAGGACGTCGCGGGGACGAACGTCTCCTTGATGGATCGGGTCGACGTCCAGCGCATCAGGTTCTGCGCCGCACCGGCCTTGTCGTTGGTCCCGGAGGCACGTGCCCCTCCGAAGGGTTGCTGACCGACGACGGCCCCGGTCGGCTTGTCGTTGATGTAGAAGTTGCCGGCCGCGAAGCGCAGCACCTCGGTGGCGTCGGCGATCGCGGCACGGTCCTGCGCGATGACGCCGCCGGTCAGGGCGTAGGCCGCGACGGATTCCATCTGGGCGAGCATCTTGTCGTAGCCCCGGTCCGGGTAGACGTGCACGGCGAGGATCGGCCCGAAGTACTCGGTGGTGAACATCTGGTCCTCCGGATCGGAGACCTCGGCGATCGTCGGCCGGACGAAGAAACCGTCCGCGTCGTCGTAGGTGCCCCCGGCGACGATCCGGATGTCCGGTGCGGTCCTCGCCCGGTCGATGGCCTCGGCGTGCTTGGTGAAGGCGGGACGGTCGATGACCGCGCCCATGAAGTTGCTGAGGTCGGTCACCGGACCGACCGTGAGCGAGTCGACCTCGCCGGCGAGATCGTCCCGCAGCCGCTTCCAGAGCGAGCGCGGTACGTAGGCGCGTGAGGCGGCCGAGCACTTCTGGCCCTGGAACTCGAACGCACCCCGGACCATCGCCGTGCGCAGCACGTCGAGGTCGGCCGAGGGGTGCGCGACCACGAAGTCCTTCCCACCCGTCTCCCCGACCATGCGCGGGTAGGTCCGATAGACGTCGAGGTTCTCGGCCACCGTGCGCCAGAGCAGCTTGAATGTCGGCGTGGAGCCGGTGAAGTGGATGCCGGCCAGGTCGGGATCCGACAGCGCGACGGCCGAGACGGCCCTGCCGTCCCCGGTGACCAGGTTGATGACTCCGGGCGGCAACCCGGCGGCCTCGAGCAGGCGCATGGTGAAGTGGGCCGCGAACATCTGGGTGTGCGCGGGTTTCCAGAGCACCACGTTTCCCATCAGGGCCGGAGCCGTCGGCAGGTTGCCCCCGATCGCGGTGAAGTTGAACGGGGTGATCGCGTAGACGAACCCCTCCAGCGGCCGATGGTCGGTGCGGTTCCAGACGCCCCTGGCGTGGGCCACCGGCTGCTCGGCGAGCACCTCGGCGGCGAAGTGCACGTTGAATCGCCAGAAGTCGATCAGCTCACAGGCGGAGTCGATCTCGGCCTGCTGGGCCGTCTTGGACTGGCCGAGCATGGTCGCCGCGTTGAGCACCTGTCGCCAGGGACCGGCGAGCAGCTCGGCGGCCTTGAGGAAGACGGCCGCCCGGTCGTCGAAGGACAGGGCCCGCCAACCGGGCGCGGCCGCCTTGGCCGCGTCCACCGCCGCCCGCGCATCCTGCTGGGTCGCTGCCTGCATGGTGCCCAGGACGCTGCGGTGGGCATGAGGCTGGACGACGTTGAGCCGTCGTCCGCCGCCCATGACCTGGCGTCCGCCGATCGTCATCGGCAGGTCGATCCGGTCGCCGGCCAGGTCCTTCAGCGTGGTCTCGAGCGCGAGACGTTCGGCCGTCCCCGGGGCGTAGTCCAGCACCGGCTCGTTGATCGGCGGGGGGACCCGGGTGGCGGCATCGACGGCACGGTGCATGGGTCGGTCTCCTCATCGTCGGAACAGCAACGGCTCAGACGTGACGACCCTAACCCGCAGGCCCGTCACACGGGCGGGTCAGCTCGGCCGCACGAGGTGCGGGATCTCCGAGACGTCGTACCAGAGCAGGTCGTGCGCCGCCGCCTCGTCCAGGCAGAACAGGGCGTCGTCGTCCCCGGCCGTGGCCCGCGGCAGGACACGGACCGCCTCGGTCACGGCGGCGGCCGCATCGTCGCCGTCCAGATGCACACTGGCGACGACGGTGAAGTCCACCCGGCAGCGCAGCAGCACCTGCGACCGTCGACCGCGCCGGATGTCCGGACCGCGGGGGCCGTCCGATCCGTGCGGCCGGTCCCTCGGATCGGCCCCCTCCGAGGGCGCCACGCAGTCGTCGTCCACGTCCGCTGAGACGACGACCCGACGACGTCCCGCACCGTCCGGGGCGAGGCCGCCACTGCCAAGCAACCACAGGGACCCCTCCGCGGCGTCGGTGAACGCCGCGTACTCCAGTTCGTCGAGATCCGCCGTCGCGTACCACTCGCGCAGGTGCGGGGTCACCGCGTGCGCCGCGTGACCGGCCTCGAAGCCCCCGGCGAGGTGGGCCGCCGCCAGGCCCGCCGGCGTCGTGGGCAGATACACCCGGATCATCGCGGCCTCCTGCCTGCACGTCGCCGGTTCCGGACCGAGACGCGGTGGCTCCCCACCGCGTCCAGGGTCTCGCCGAGGGAGTCCACCAGACACTGGCCCAGCACCGCGATGTCCGCCATCGCCTCCCGATCCCCGTTCAGCCCGTAGTAGACGCCTCCGTCGTAGGACGTCAGCCCGATGCTCAGGGCCTGCCCGGGCGCCAGCGGAATCACGGGGAAGGCGGCGATCATCGGCGAACCTGCCAGATAGAGCGTCGACTGGGGCCCCGGCACATTGGTGATCACCAGGTTGAACATGTGACGAGACAGGTCTGCGGCGACCCGGGCACCCAGCGAGTGCAGCGTCGGTGGGGCGAAGCCCGCGAGCCCGGCGATGGCCCGAGCGTCCAGGGCCACGCCGGCGTCCTGATGTGCCCTCGTCTGATAGGCCACCTGGTGCAGCCTGATCAACGGACTGGGCTCCCCGGTGGGCAGGTCGATCAGCAGCGAGGCGACCCGACTGCCCAGTGCACCCCCCTGACCGTCCTCCGAGAGTCGCACGCTGATCGGCACCAGTGCGCGGACGACCCCGGTGGGCGGCACCGGGTGGCCACGAGCCAGCAGCCACGCGCGCAGCGCGCCCGCGATCACCGAGAGCACGACGTCGTTGACGGTGGGGACCACCGTCCGCGGCGACGGCGGTTCGGCCGTGCCGCCCGGTGATCCGGACCGCGCGCCGGTCAGCACGGATCGATTGCGGATGGTGCGGTAGTCGGCCAGGTCGGTGGCCACCATCTGGAAGAGTCGCTTGCTGCCGATCTCCACGTTGAGCGGGCCGCGTGGCGCCGAGCGGGTGGCCCGGGCGGCGATACCGAGGGCGCCGGCGGCCTTGCCGGCGGTGGCGGTGAGGTCGCCCAGCCCCGCGCGGACGGTCTCGATCACCCGGGTGGGCCGGCGCACCGAGTCGGTGACCGCGCCGGCGACCAGTTCGGCCAGACTGGGTTCGGGCGCGGGATGCCAGGCCTGCGGGATGTGCTCGCGCACCTGCTCGTCGTCGTCCAGGATCACCTGGCCCAGTTCGACCGCACGCACGCCGTCCACCAGCGCCTGATGCACCTTGGTGGCCACCGCGAAGCGGTGCCCACCGAGGCCACGCACCACGGTCATCTCCCAGAGCGGACGGGATCGGTCCAGCTTGCGGGCCTGGATACGGGCCACCAACTCCTGCAGCTGCTGGTCCGTGCCGGGCCGTGGCAGGGTCACCGTGCGGATGTGCGCGTTGATGTCGAACGACTCGTCGTCCACCCAGACCGGGTTGGCCAGACGCATGGGCACCCAGCGGATCTTCTGCCGATACCGGGGCACGAAGGCGACCCGCGCCCCGACGTGCTCGACCAGCGTCGGCAGGTCCACGCCACCGGCCGGCTCCTCGAAGATCATCAGCGAGCCGACGTGCATCGCCGAGGTCGGTCCCTCCAGGTACAGGAACGACACGTCGAGAGGGCTCAGCCGGTCGGGCATGGCGTCTCCTGGATGGCCGGTGACATCTGACTGGGTCCTCCGTCACGACCGATGGTGGCAGAAACGGCGGTCATCGAACGCGTGGCACCGCAGCCGACTCGGCCAGTCCGAACAGATCACGGATCAGGGCGACGGTCTGCGCCGGGTCGGTGTGATGAATGGCGACCATGCCGCCCGCTCGGGCCGCCTCGACGTTCCCCTCCATGTCGTCGACGAGGACGCACTCCTGAGCGGGTAGGGCCAGCTCGCCCAGGGTGTACTCGAAGATCTCGGGCTCGGGCTTGCGCATGCCGACCCGGCCCGAGATCACCACGATGTCGAACAGCCCGTCCCACAACGAGTCCGGATAGTTCTCCCCCCAGCTGTTGGACAGCAGCGCGGTCCTGGCCCCCGCGGCCCGGGCGGTCCTCACCAGATCGATCATGGGCTGCTCGAGGTCGGCGAGCCCGGCCAGCATCCGCGCCAGCAGACCCTGCGGTCGGCGGACCGGGCTGCCCCTGCGGGCCAGTTCGGCGGCCAGCATCCGCTCGAACTCCTCGACCGCCAGCTCTCCACGCTCGAGCAGATGCGACGGCGCCTTGCGCCCCGTGGCGACCGCCTCGGCCGTCCAGGTGGTGAGCACGTCCCGGAAGTGGCCGAAGTCGATCCGGTCCTCGCGAGCCCAGTCCGGCATCACGCGCGCCAGGGGTGGCGTCAGCACGCCGCCCCAGTCCATGATCAGTCCCCTCACGGGTGTCACCCGGACCTCCTGTCCCGCAGCGGTGGCGGCAGCCACGGGCCGGCGCGTGTCACGCGGGAGCGCCGCGCAACACCTTCTTGTGAACATGACCGTCACCACACCGGCGATTGCCCTCGACGCTACCCGTCCGTCTGGCGCCCGGCGACCGAACGCCCCCGCGACCCTGCGACGGCTGCGGCTTCCGCCGCACGAGCCGTTCGGCGAGCCGGACCGGTCCGTCGCCTCCCTCCCGTCCGCCCGCCACCTCGAGCGGCCCGGCCTGCCGGTCACGACAGCGTGCCCCGGCCAACTCGAGCTGGACCTACCAGCGCAGGGAACACCGCGCGGCGGTGCGAACGACCTGGGCGACGCCCATCGATGGGTGACCCAGTTCGTCCATGCCGTCCTGGAGGTGAGCGTCGGTCGCCGCCCTCCCGGCCAGCTGACCCGGTGGACCAGCCGCGAGGTCCACCGGCTGCTCGAGCGCCGCCATCACCTCGCGATCCGTTCCCCCTCGCGCCCGGAACCCGGCGGTCGGCTGGGGGTGAAGACGGTCCGGTTGACCCAGCCCGGGCCGGGCGTCGTCGAGGCGGCCGCGGTGGTGGCCGACGGGCACCGCGTGCGTGCGCTCGCGTTGCGGATGCAGCAGGACCGCGGCCGCTGGCGCGTCAGTGCCCTGGAGATCGGTTGAGCGCGGGCAAGGCCCGCTCAGCCCAGGGCCTCGATCAGTGCATTGAGGGTCGCCGAGGGGCGCATCACCGCATCGGTCATGACGGCGTCGGGCCGGTAGTAGCCGCCGATGTCCACCGCGGACCCCTGCACCCCGATCAGCTCGGCGGCGATCCTCTGCTCGTTCTCACCGAGGGCTGTCGCCAGCGGGGCGAACACCGCGGCCAGCTCGGCGTCCGTGGTCTGCCCGGCGAGCTCACGCGCCCAGTACAGGGCCAGGTAGAAGTGGCTGCCCCGGTTGTCGATCTCGCCGAGCCTCCGGGCGGGGGACTTGTTCTCGTTCAGCAGCGTCCCGGTGGCAGCATCGAGGGTGTCGGCGAGCACCTGCGCGCGGGCGTTGCCGGTGGCCCCCGCCAGGTGCTCGAAGCTGACCGCCAGCGCGAGGAACTCCCCGAGGCTGTCCCAGCGCAGGTAGTTCTGGCTGAGCAGTTGCTGAACATGCTTGGGGGCACTGCCGCCGGCACCGGTCTCGAACAACCCACCGCCGTTGATCAGGGGCACAACGGACAGCATCTTCGCGCTGGTGCCCAGCTCGAGAATCGGGAACAGGTCGGTGAGGTAGTCACGCAGCACGTTCCCGGTGACCGAGATGGTGTCCTCGCCGCGGCGGATGCGCTCCAGCGAGAACGCCGTCGCCTCGACCGGCGACATGATCTCGATCTGCAGCCCGCTGGTATCGTGCTCGGCCAGGTAGGTGCGCACCTTCTCGATCAGGGTCCTGTCATGGGCGCGATCGGGGTCGAGCCAGAACACGGCCGGGTCCCCGCTCGCCCGGGCGCGGGTGACGGCGAGCTTGACCCAGTCGCGGATGCTGACGTCCTTGGTCTGGCACGCACGCCAGATGTCACCCGCCGCCACCTCGTGCTCGATCAGCGCGGCACCGGAACCGTCGAGGACGCGAACGGTGCCCGCGGCCGGGATCTCGTAGGTCTTGTCGTGGCTGCCGTACTCCTCGGCGGCCTTCGCCATGAGTCCGACGTTGGGCACCGAGCCCATGGTGGCCGGGTCGAAGGCGCCGTTGGCGCGACAGTCCTCGATCACCTGCTGGTACACCCCGGCGTAGCTGGAGTCCGGGATCACCGCCAGGGTGTCGGCCTCGGCGCCGTCCGGCCCCCACATGTGACCGGACGTGCGGATCATCGCGGGCATCGAGGCATCCACGATCACGTCGCTCGGCACGTGCAGGTTGGTGATCCCGCGGTCGGAGTCGACCATGGCCAGTCGCGGGCCCTCGGCCTGCTCCGCGGCGAAGGCCGCCTTGATCTGCTCACCGTCCGGCAGCGCGTCGAGCCCGGACAGGATCGAACCGAGGCCGTTGTTCGGACTGAGCCCCGCCTCGGCCAGCGTCTGACCGTAGAGCGCGAAGGTCCGGGGGAAGAAGGCCCGCACCACGTGACCGAAGATGATCGGGTCGGAGACCTTCATCATCGTCGCCTTGAGGTGGATCGAGAACAGGACGCCGTCCGCCTTGGCACGCTCGATCTGCTCGGTCAGGAAGTCCTGCAACGTGGCCAGACGCATCACCGTGGCGTCGACGACCTCGCCGGCCAGCACCGGCAGTTTCTCCTTGAGCACCGTGGTCGAACCGTCACGGCCGAGCAGTTCGATCCGCAGCGTGTCGTCATCGCCGATCACCACGGACTTCTCGTTGGCACGGAAGTCGTCGCCGGCCATGGTCGCGACCCGCGTCCTCGAGTCCGCGCTCCAAGCACCCATCGAGTGCGGGTGGCTGCGGGCGTAGTTCTTGACCGACGCCGGCGCCCGCCTGTCCGAGTTGCCTTCGCGCAGAACGGGATTCACCGCACTGCCCTTGACCTTGTCGTAGCGGGCCCGAGCGTCGGCGTCGCCGCCCTCGGCGGGGTAGTCGGGCAGGTCGTATCCCTTGCCCTGCAGCTCGGCGATCGCCGCCTTGAGCTGCGGCAGCGACGCCGAGATGTTCGGCAGCTTGATGATGTTCGCCTCGGGACGAGTCGCGAGCTCACCCAGCTCGGCCAGCGCGTCGTCGACCCGCTGTTCGGCGGGCAGTCGGTCGGCGAAGGCGGCCAGGATGCGGCCGGCGAGCGAGATGTCCCGGGTCTCGACGTCGACCCCGGCCGTCGACGCGTAGGCGCGCACGATCGGCAGCAACGAGTGCGTGGCCAGGGCCGGCGCCTCGTCGGTGTAGGTGTACATGATCGTGGAGTCGCTCACCACTGCTCCCTCACTGGCCACTCGGCCGGTAACCGAATCTATTTTGACGTCAAGATACCGCGGGTGGCGCCCGCGCAACCACCCTAGGCCGTGCCGCGCAACACACTTCTTGACCTACCCGGTCTCGGCCGTTCACGGATAGGTTCGCCAGCAGGATCACGCCGCCGACAGGTGCGTGCATCACCCAACCGCCCGCGTATCAGCAGGAAAGGGACCCACCGTGAGCGCAAAGCCCGTCAAGGTCGCCGTCACCGGCGCCGCCGGCCAGATCGGCTACAGCCTGCTCTTCCGGATCGCCGCCGGCGAACTGCTCGGCAAGGACACCCCGGTCGAACTGCGACTGCTGGAGATCGAGCCCGCGCTGCCCGCTCTCGCCGGGGTGGTGATGGAACTCGACGACTGCGCGTTCGCCAACCTGGCCGGGGTCGAGATCGGCTCGGACGCCACGACGATCTTCGATGGGGTCAACCTGGCCCTGCTCGTCGGCGCCCGCCCCCGCAGCAAGGGAATGGAGCGCGGCGACCTGCTCGAGGCCAACGGCGCGATCTTCACCGCCCAGGGCAAGGCCCTGAACTCGCACGCGGCGGACGACGTCCGGATCGGGGTCACCGGCAACCCGGCGAACACCAACGCCCTGATCGCGATGCGCAACGCCCCCGACATCCCCTCGAGCCGGTTCTCCGCGCTGACCCGTCTGGACCACAACCGCGCGATCTCCCAGCTCGCGGCCAAGACCGGCGCGGCGGTCACCGACATCAAGAAGATGACCATCTGGGGAAACCACTCCGCCACGCAGTACCCGGACGTGTTCCACGCGGAGATCGGCGGGCGGAACGCGGCCGAGGTCGTGAACGACCAGGACTGGATCCAGAACGACTTCATCCCGACCGTGGCCAAGCGGGGCGCCGCGATCATCGAGGCGCGTGGGTCGTCCTCGGCCGCGAGCGCCGCCTCGGCGACCATCGACGCGGCCCGCGACTGGCTGCTCGGGACGCCAGAGGGCGACTGGGCCTCGATGGCGGTGCTGTCCGATGGGTCCTACGCGGTGCCCGAGGGGCTGATCTCCTCGTTCCCGGTGACCACCTCCGGCGGCGACTGGGCCATCGTGCAGGGCCTGGAGATCAACGATTTCTCCCGCGGCCGGATCGACGCCACGGTCGCCGAACTCGCCGACGAGCGCGAGGCGGTGACCACGCTCGGCCTGATCAGCTGATCAATTGATCTGCCCGGGTCCCTACGGACCCGCCCGTCCGTCGTGGTCGGGCAGGATCCGACGGAGCAGGCGACGCGCATTCGGCGGAACGCCGACGACGTCCACCTGACAGCGGGCCGAGACATCGTCGATCACCGAGCGCAGTGCCAGCATGCCGGTCAGGTCGATGCGGCCGAGCGCGGACAGGTCGATCTCGACGTGGTCCACGTTCGGGTGGGCGGCGAGCACCTCGAGCATGGCGTCCTCGAGGCCCGGGCGCGGAGGCGAAGTACAGCACGCCCGTGGGTCGTAGCCGCAGCGTCGTCCCGGACAACGTGGCGCTGACCGGCAGGTGCAGTTCCCGCCACAGATGGACCGCCATGGCCAGCCCCACGCCGACCAGGACGGCGAGTTCCAGGCGTGGTGCCAGCGCGAGCGTGGCCACCAGCGTGGCCAGGGCGATGACGCCCTGCCACACCGACAGCCGCCAGAAGCGCGCGAGAGCCCTGACGTCGACCAGCGAGGTGACCGCGGCGATGACGAGTCCGGCCAACGCCGCCCGTGGCAGCGTCGCCAGCACCCCGGCGAACGGCAGCAGCGCGAGCACGGCCAGGCCGGTGATCCCGCCGCTCGAGCGGCTGGTGGCCCCGGCCATCTTGTTCAGGGCCGTGCGCGAGAAGGAACCGCCGACCGGGAAGCCCGCGCTGAGTCCGGATGCCAGGTTGGCCACGCCCTGGGAGATCAGTTCACGATCCGGGTCCCAGGGCCGGCGCTCGGCGCCGGCGTAGCGCCGGGCGATCGAGGCCGGCTCGGCGAAACCCGACGACCGCGATGACGACGCCGGACAGGACGAGCCCGGGCAGCGACGGCCAGGGCAGGTCCGCCGGCGAGGGTGGCAGCTCGAGGTCCAGGCTCCCGACGGGTCGTCCGATCGGCCCGACCAGGCGGACCAGGACCAGGGCCGCGACCGTCGCGAGCAGCACGCCCGGCACCAGCGGGTTCAGCCGGCGCGCCACCCGGATCACGACGATCACCCCGACCCGAGTGCCACCGTGGCCAGATCCCACTCGGCGGGATCGGCCAGCACCTGGGCGGCCCCGACGAGCGGGTTCGCCGCATAGGCGCCCCGGCCGAGCGAGGGTGGGCACCTGCGAGCAGATGATCAGCAGCGCGGCCCCGGTGGTGAAGGCCGAGACCGCCGGCGCGGAGAGCAGGTAGCCGATCACGCCGGCCCTGATCAGGCCGAGGGCGATCCGGGCCACGCCCACGACCAGGGCCAGCAGGGCGGCATGGGCGGCGAACTCGGCGCTGCCGAGGGGTGCGACCCCGGCCAGCGCGCCCAGGGTGAGCAGGCTGGTCATGGCCACCGGCCCGGTCTGCAGGTAGGGCGAGGAGGCGAACAGGGCCGCGGCGATCGGTGCCGCGACGGCCGCGTACAACCCGTGCACCGGGGGCAGCCCGGCCAGCTGGGCGTAGGCCAGCGACTGCGGGGCCAGGACCAGGGCGACGCTGACGCCGGCCACGACGTCCCGCCCGCTGGGCGACAGCCCGAGGGCTGGTCGGCTCGTCACCCCACCGCGGCGGTCAGCGCGGCGCCGCACCGCTGGCGCAGTTCGCCCACGCCCCCGCTGCCCACCAACCGGATCGGGGTGCTGCCGTCGTCCAGCAGGCTGGCGGCGATCGCGGCCCGGTGGCCGTTGGAGCAGATCACCCACACCGGCACCGGCCCGGCGCAACTCGGCCAGGCGGGCGGGCAGGTCGGCGAGGAACACGGTCTCGCTGCCGGGGGCGGTGCCCCACGCCCACTCCAGGGGCTGACGCACGTCGAGGATCCGCGCCGGCTCACCGGAGTCGACCGCCGCGCACAGTTCCTCGACGCCGGTGCTGGGGTAGCTGCGCACCTCGCGCCCCGCCTGCCGCCAGGTGGTCATGCCCCCGGACAGGTGGCCCAGCGGGGTCGGCCAACCGATCCGGATCAGCTGGGTCACCGCGTCGTCCGCCGAGACCTCGACCGGCCTCTCCGGCTCCTCGGGCAGGACCAGCAGCAGCGGACTGCCGAAGGGCAGCAGCCAGCCCACGTAGCTGCCGAAGCCGGAGTTGAGTTCGATGTTGACCGCGCCCGGGAGGTGGCCCGCGGCGAAGGCGTCCCGGTCCCGGGTGTCGACCACCGTGACACTCGGACCTCGGCACTGGTCGAACTCCTCCAGGGTCAACTCCGCCAGCTCGGGCAAGCCGCCCAGGACCGGCGCCCCGACCCGGTTGATCGGGGCCATCTGCGCGTAGTAGGCCGGGTAGGCCATCAGTTCGCCGCTCAGCTCCTCGGTGAAGTCGGCCAGGTCGACCGCGCCCAGCAGCGGATTGGTCCGCCGCTGGACGGCCAGGGTGCTGACCCGCTCGGTCGAGGGCATGGCCGCCACGCAGAAGCTGCCAGCGCCGTGGGTCGGCAGCACCTGGACGCCGTCGGGCAGGTCCGCCAGGCGCTGGATGGTCGCGGTACTGGGCGGCGGTCAACTCCTGCGCATGTGCTCCGGGCCGAGCAGGTCGGTCCTGCCGGCGCTGCCGACCAGCAGACTTCCGCCGGTGAAGACCGCGACGGGAGAGTCGTTCCCGCGTTCGTACAGCAGCCAGGCGATGTGTTCGAAGGTGTGCCCCGGAGTGTCCATGGCGACCAGGCGCAGATCGCCGAGCAGCACCTCCTCCCCCTCCTGTGCCCCGCGGTGGTCGAACTCGTAGCCGCCCTGGGCGGGCATGACCAGCTCGGCCCCGGTGGCCGCGCGGATCTCGTGCGCGCCCGAGACGTAGTCGTTGTGGACGTGCGTCTCCAGGACGCGAACGCACCCGCGCCCTTCGGCCGGTCGCCGCCTCGACGAAGCGCCACGCATCCCGCTGCGGGTCGATGACCGCCGCCTCATCGCCCGAGACCAGCACGAAGGTGTTGTCTCCCAGCCCCGGGGTCACGAAGACCTCGATGTCCACCTCTGATCACCCGTTCCCGTTCCGTCGGTCGCCAGATCTGCTGCTGCAAATCTTCAATCAGTCAATTGATTGATTGAAGCTCACGACCTAGAGTCCTGTCTATGACCGTTGTGCCCCTGCCGCCCTGGACCACGTGGCCCAGCGGTTCGCGCTGCTCAGCGACCCCAGCCGGCTGCGCATCCTCAGCGTCCTGCACGAATGCCGGCGAGGCGACCGTCAGCGACATCGCCTCGCAGAGCGAGGTGAGCGTCGCCAACGCCTCACAGCACCTGGGCCGGCTGGCCATGGGCGGGATCGTGTCCCGCACCCGCCGGGGTCGCTCCGTCATCTACCGGATCTGCGAACCCAGCATCGAGCAACTGTGCTCGATCGTCTGCGCGAGCCTGGACACCCCGCAG
The DNA here is from genome assembly GCA_963750395.1 of uncultured Actinomycetota bacterium. Classification (GTDB taxonomy): domain Bacteria; phylum Actinomycetota; class Actinomycetes; order Actinomycetales; family Kineosporiaceae; genus JADJPO01. The sequence goes on from CAVVQM010000010.1 coordinate 407,040, forward strand.
GCGTCCCGGGCGGAACCGGTCGCCCGGACCGGGTGAACAGGTCTCTCGGGAAGACCGGCTGACAGCGCGGGCGACCCGACGAGACACTCCGCGGCCCTGGGCCGACCGCACGTCCTCGAGGGAGAGGTGCAGTGACCGATACCGCGACGCCACCGCCGACGGGATCGACGCCGGCCGGCTCGGCAGCCCCCCGACGCCTGCTCAAGGTCCTGGACCAGACCCGGTGCATCGGGTGCCACGCCTGCACCACGGCCTGCAAGGCGGAGAACGACGTCCCGCTGTCGGTGACGCGCACGTTCGTCAAGAGCGTCGATGTCGGCACCTTCCCCGCCTCGCGGCGCGCCTTCCAGGTCACCCGGTGCAACCAGTGCGAGGACGCCCCCTGCGTGGCGGCCTGCCCGACCGGGGCGATGTTCAGCTCGCCCCGACGGCATCGTCGACTTCACCAAGTCCGACTGCATCGGCTGCAAGGCGTGCATGGCGGCCTGCCCCTACGACGCGATCTTCATCAATCCCGAGCGACCACAGCGCGGAGAAGTGCAACTTCTGCGCCCACCGTCTGGACATCGGCCTGGAACCCGCCTGCGTGAGCGTCTGCCCGACCCAGGCGATCCTGATCGCCGAGAGCGACGACACCGAGGCCGCCGCGAACGAGATCGTGGGCCGGTCAGCCGGTCGCGGTGCGCAGGCCGGAGAAGGGCACCAGGCCCAAGGTGTTCTACCGCGGAGCCACGGCGGCCACCCTTGACCCGCTGGCCGCGGCGGCACCCCCCGGCGACGTCTTCGCCTGGGCCGAGAAACCCCAGGGAGCGCACATCGTCCCGGGTGGCAACCCGCTCACCCCGAACTCCAGCGCCGCCGCGATCCTGTCCTACGACGTGGCTCATCGCGCCCCGTGGGACTGGCGGGTCAGCCTCTACACCTGGACCAAGTCCATCGCCTCGGGCGCCTACATCGTGGGACTGCTGCTGGTGCTGTTCGGCTCGGTGGGACGCGGCGACACGTTCTGGGTGTGGACGGCGCCGATCGTCGCCACCGTCTTCCTCGCCCTGACCGCGGTCGTCCTGGTCGCCGACCTGGAACACCCCAAGCGCTTCATCTACGTGCTGACCAAGCCGCAGTGGCGATCCTGGCTGGTCCGCGGGGGGATCATCCTGAGCGTCTATGCCGGCGCTGCTCGGGCTGCACCTGCTGACCGGGATCGTCGGCTCCGACTCGATGCGCATGGCGATCGCCTACCCGGGTGCGGTGTTCGCGGCCCTGACCGCGATCTACACCGCCTATCTGTTCGCCCAGGCCAAGGCGCGAGACCTGTGGCAGAGCCCGCTGCTGCCGCCGCACCTGCTGGTCCAGGCCGTCCTGGCCGGCGCGGCGGTGCTCACCCCGATCGCCGCGATCCAGGGGCTCGACGTCCTCCCCTTCGCCTGGACGCTGGCCGCCGCGGCCGCCGTCCATCTGCTGCTGGTCGCCGGAGAGGTGACCGTGGCCCACCCCACCGCGCACGCCAAGCTCGCCGCGCACTCGATGACTCACGGCCGCTACCGCGGCTTCTTCAGGGCCGGGGTGGCGGGCGTCGCCGTCGCGCTGCTGGCTCCCTGGATCCCGGCGCTGGCACCGCTGCTCGGGATCGTGGCCGCGCTCGGGCTGCTGGCCCACGAGCACTCCTACGTCCAGGCCGGCCAGTCGGTCCCACTGGCCTGACTCGCCGGCCCAGAAGGAGACAGAACCCATGAGCGAGAACGCTTCCGGACCGCGCAGGGCGCCCGCCGACCTCGGACGCCGGGTCAGTGCGGCCCGAGCGGCCACCCAGGCCCGCGGTGAGACCTTCTACCCCGGGGCGAGCCGGGTGCACTTCGCCTCCCACCCGCCGAAGGAACGCTGGGACGACTGGGTGGAACTGGACTCGAAGTCCTGGCCGGAGCGCGTCGAGAAGCGTTCGATGCTGGTGCCGACCACCTGTTTCAACTGCGAGTCCGCCTGCGGCCTGCTGGCCTACGTCGACCGCGAGACCCTGCAGGTGAGCAAGTTCGAGGGCAACCCGGAGCACCCGGGCTCACGCGGGCGCAACTGCGCCAAGGGTCCGGCGACGATCAATCAGGTCACCGACCCGGACCGGATCCTCTCCCCGCTCAAGCGGATCGGCGAACGCGGGGAGGGCCGCTGGCGGCCGGTCTCCTGGGACGAGGCGATGGACGACATCGCGGGCCGGATCCGTACCGCGATCGTCACCGACCGACCGAACCAGGTGATGTATCACGTGGGTCGTCCCGGCGAGGACGGCTTCACCGAGCGGGTGTTGGCCTCCTGGGGAGTCGACGGGCACAACTCGCACACCAACGTCTGCTCCTCCGGCGCGCGCGCCGGCTACCACTACTGGACGGGCATCGACCGGCCCTCCCCCGACCACGCCGGCGCCGACGTCATCCTGCTGATCAGCGCGCACCTGGAGACCGGGCACTACTTCAACCCCCATGCGCAGCGGATCATGGAGGCCAAGGCCAAGGGCGCCAAGGTGATCGTGCTCGACACCCGGCTCTCCAACACCGCGACGCACGCCGATCACTGGCTCTCCCCGATCCCCGGCTCCGAGGCCGCGATCATGCTGGCGATCGCGCAGCACCTGATCTCCACCAAGGCCTACGACCGTGAGTTCGTCAGGCGCTGGTGGAACTGGCGGGAGTACCTGCAGACCGAGCACGCGGACCGGCCGGCGACCTTCGAGGTCTTCGAGGAGGTGCTCGGCGGTCTGTACGCCGAGTACACCCCGGAGTTCGCCGCGGCCGAGTCCGGGGTCGACGCCTCGGTGATCGCCGAGGTCGGCCGCCCTGGTCGCCGGCGCCGGCACGAGACTGTCCACGCACAACTGGCGATCCGCCGCGGCGGGCAACCTCGGCGGTTGGCAGGTCTCTCGCACCATGTTCCTGCTCAACGCCCTGATGGGCGCGGTGGCCACCGAGGGCGGGCTGTTCCCCGAACGCCTGGACCAAGTTCGTGCCCCGGCCCCCCTACCTGCCCCCGCACCCGCACCAGTGGAACGAGCTCACCTGGCCGATCGAGTACCCGCTGGCCATGAACGAGTTGTCGTTCCTGCTGCCGCACTTCCTGAAGGAGGGTCGCGGCACCGTCGACGTGTACTTCACCCGGGTCTACAACCCCGTCTGGACCAACCCCGACGGCATGAGCTGGGTCGAGGTGCTCACCGACGAGAGCCTGATCGGGCTGCACGTCGCGCTCACCCCGACCTGGAACGAGACCGCCTACCTGGCCGACTACGTGCTGCCGATGGGCCTGGCCAGCGAGCGCCACGACATCCACTCCTACGAGCAGTACGACGGCCAGTGGGTGGGCTTCCGCCAGCCGGTGCTCAGGGCGGCGCGCGAACGCCTGGGCCAGAAGGTGTCCGACACCCGTGAGGTCAACCCCGGTGAGGTCTGGGAGGAGAACGAGTTCTGGACGGAGATGTCCTGGCGGATCGACCCAGACGGCTCGCTCGGCATCCGCAAGTACCACGAGGCACCGGACCGGCCGGGCGAGCGGATGACCGTCGACGACTACTACGGCTGGATCTTCGACAACTCGGTGCCCGGCCTGCCGGAGAGGGCCGCGGCCGAGGGCCTGACCCCGTTGGAGTTCATGAGGCGCTACGGCGCCTTCGAGATCACCTCCCACGTCGGTCAAGTCTTCGAGGAGCCGGTCGCCGCCACCGATCTGGAGGGCGCCGTCACCGACGGGCTGGGCCGGATCTACACCTCGGCGCCCAAGCCCGATCCGGTCAACCTCGCCCCCGTCGGCGGGCCCGGTCGAGGACGCCGAGGGACGTCGTCCGGTCGGGGTCAGGGTGGACGGCGAGGCCAAGCGCGGGTTCCCGACCCCGAGCGGCCTGCTGGAGTTCTACTCGAGCACCCTCGCGCAGTGGGGGTGGCCCGAGCTGGCCGTGCCCACCTACCAGCGCAGCCACGTCCACCCCGACGAACTGGCCCCCGGCGAGTTCGTGCTGATCTCCACCTTCCGGCTGCCCACCCAGATCCACACGCGCAGCGCGAACTCCAAGTGGCTCAACGAGCTGTCGCACTCCAACCCGGTCTGGATCCACCCGGGCGACGCCGCACGGATCGCAGGGGTGGGCGTGCGCACCGGCGATCTGGTACGGGTGTCCACCGAGATCGGGCACTTCGTGGCCAAGGCCTGGCTCACCGAGGGCATCCGCCCGGGCGTGGTCGCGTGCAGTCACCACATGGGCCGGTGGAAGCCCAGCAGGAGACGCACACCGTCGGTGGGCAGACCGCGGCCACCGTCGACCTGGCCCGCGAGGGCACCTCGTGGAGCCTGTCCCGGCTCTCCGGCGTCGCGCCCCTACGACTCCAGCGACCCGGACACCTCACGGATCTGGTGGACCGACGTCGGGCGTGCACCAGAATCTGACCTTCCCGGTGCACCCGGACCCGATCTCGGGCATGCACTGCTGGCACCAGGCGGTCCGGGTGACCCGGGCCAAGCCGACAGACGCCTACGGCGACGTGGTGGTCGACACCGAACTGGCCCACAAGGCCTACCTGCGCTGGCTGACCAAGACCCGCGGCGCGCGTCGCGGTCTCTCCGGACGGCACCCGCCGTCCGTACTGGCTGATGCGCCCGCTGAAGCCGGGCCCGGAGGCCTTCCGGCTGCCCGCGACCGAGACGGAGCGCAGACCGCGTGCGGCCGGCCGATGAGCGCCCGCGGGCACCGCGCCACGCCGGAGGTGTTCCGCAGCTCTCGGGGTGCTGTGCGAGCCGCCGGACGGCGCCCACCGGAGGTGGCCGCACAGCCTCGAACTGGCCGCCTGGCCCGCCCCCGAGGCCGGCACGGCCTGTTCACGCGTCGATGCTGCTGCCCTACGCCGCCATCTATCTCGGGCCCGGAGGGCATGCTCGGCGGCGAGGCCGCCTCGCGGATCGCCGGGTTCTGGCATGCGCTCGGCCTCGAGGTACCGGCCGAACCGGACCACCTGGCGGCCCTGCTGGGCCTGTACGCGGCGCTGATCGAGGCCGAGCAGGACGAGCCGGATCCGGCGCGGGCCCTGCTGCGCCGCCAGGCGCGGGCGGCCCTGCTCTGGGAGCACCTGCTGACCTGGGTACCCGCCTACGCGAGCCGCGGTCGCCGCGGCGGGCCGGACCCACCACGCGGACTGGGCGGCCCTGCTCACCGAGACGCTGCTGTCCGAGGCGGCCGTCCTGGACGCGCCGCCCCGCCGCCGCTCATCTGGCCTCGGTACCGGAACTGCCCGAGCCCGAGGACGGCGTGGCCGAGTATCGTCCGCGCGGTGCTGACCCCGGCACGCAGCGGCATCGTGCTCACCCGGGCCGATCTCGTCCGCTGCGCCAGGCAGGCTGGGCCTCGGGGTGCGCATCGGCGAACGGGCGTTCGTGCTGCGCCAGCTGCTGCAGGCCGACGCACTCGGCGTGCTCGGCTTCATCGAGGCGCAGGCCGACGAATGGGCGCGGCGGCACGCGTTGCTCGCCGAGGCGATCGAGGTCCCGGCCCGTCATTGGTCGACCAGGGCCCGCGCGACGTCCGCGGCCACCCGCCGACGCATCAACAGTCTCCAGGAGGTCCTTGCGCATGTCCGCTGATCCCGTCATCCCCGTCTCCGAGCGCCGATGCCCCGTCCCCGCTCGACGAGCAGGCCGTGCGCACCATCGTGCGGGAGGAGGTCACCCGTGCCTTCGCCAAGGACCCCGCCATGCGGCGCGGCGCGATCGTGGCCTCCAAGGGCACCCTGGACATGGCCTACCCGCCCCTGATCCTGGCCAACGCGGCCGCCGCGGTGGGCATGGACGTCGCCGATGTTCTTCACCTTCTACGGGCTGAACATCATGCACAAGAACTACGACAAGCTGCTCAAGGTCGACCCGGTCGGCAACCCGGCGATGCCCATGCCGATGCCGATCCCGGACATCGTCTCGGCGATGCCCGGGATGGTGTCGGTGGCGTCGAAGATGATGCGGGGCAAGTTCGCCAAGCACAACGTGGCCACGATCGGCGAGCTGCTGGAGTCAGCGCCCGCGAGGTGGACGTGCGGCTGATCGCCTGCCAGATGACCGTCGACGTCTTCGGCTACTCGCAGGAGCGACTTCATCGACGGCGTGGAGTTCGGCGGCGCCGCGGCGTTCATGGCCGACGCCCGCAAGTCCCACCTGACCCTGTTCATCTAGCATCCGCCCAGCTGATCGTCCAGGCCAGACCTGCTCTTCCTCAGGAGGATTCGATGTCCACGCACACCGCCGATGTCACGGTCGACGCGCGCGAGCTCATGTGTCCGATGCCGATCATGGCGGCCACCAAGGCCATCAAGCGGATGGCCGACGGTCAGGTGCTCGAGGTGATGGCCACCGACCGCGGCGCCCTGTCAGCGACATCCCGGCCTGGGTGGAGGCCAACGGTCACGACCTGCTGGAGACCTCGGAGGAGGGCTCGACACTCCACTTCTGGATCCGCAAGTCCATCGACTGAGCGTCCCCGGCGTCGCCGCTCAGCGCCGACGCTTGGCCTTGCCCTTGCGACGTTGGGCCCGGTTGGTCTCACCCGATCCGTTCGATCCGGCGTCCCGGCCGTTGCCTCGTGATGGAGCGCCGGGGGCCTCGCCCTCGTCGCGCACCTCGACGTCGCCCTCCGCCGTCGGCGCGGAGTAGTGCAGCTGGGCCGGGCGCTGGGGGGAGACGAGTCCCTTGGCCACGACGACCCCCTCCTCGCCCGGCGCGTCCAGGCCGGGGGCCTGTGCCGGAGCCTGGACCTGCACCTCGAGGTTGAACAGGTAGCCGACCGACTCCTCCTTGATCGCCTCGGTCATCGCCTGGAACAACTGGTACCCCTCGCGCTGGTACTCCACGAGCGGGTCGCGTTGGGCCATCGCCCGCAGTCCGATGCCCTCCTGCAGGTAGTCCATCTCGTACAGGTGCTCGCGCCACTTGCGGTCCAGCACCGACAGCACCACCCGGCGCTCCAGCTCGCGCACGGCCGCCTCGCCGAGGCTCTCCTCGCGGTTGTCGTAGGCGACCTGGGCATCCGCGGTGAGCTCGCGGATCAACATGTCCCGGGTGATCCCGGCCCGCCCACCGGCCTCCTCGCTCGACGTCCTCGATCGAGATGCCGACCGGATAGAGGGTGCCCAAGGCCGTCCAGAGCTTGCCCAGGTCCCAGTCCTCGGCCATGCCCTGGCCGGTCTCGGCGTGCACGTACGCGGTGACCACGTCGTCGAGGAAGTGCCGGATCTGCTCGTGCAGGTCCTCGCCCTCGAGCACCCGGCGACGTTCGGCGTAGATCACCTCGCGCTGCCGGTTCAGCACGTCGTCGTACTTGAGCACGTTCTTGCGGATCTCGAAGTTGCGCGCCTCGACCTGGCTCTGCGCGCTCGCGATCGAGCGCGTGACCATCTTGGCCTCGATGGGCTCGTCGTCCGGGATCTTGGCCGCGTTGAGGAACGACTCGACGATCCCGGAGTTGAACATGCGCATCAGGTCGTCGGTCAACGACAGGTAGAAACGGCTCTCCCCCGGGTCTCCCTGACGCCCGGACCGTCCCCGCAACTGGTTGTCGATCCGGCGCGACTCGTGGCGTTCGGTGCCCAGAACGTACAGTCCGCCGAGTTCGACCACCTCGTCGTGCTCGGTGGCCACCTGCTCGTTCGCGGCGGCCAACGCCTGCGGCCAGGCGGCCTCGTAGGCCTCGGCGTCCTCGGCCGCGTCCAGTCCCTGCTCGGCCAGCGCCGTGACAGCCATGAACTCCGCGTTGCCGCCGAGCATGATGTCGGTGCCGCGGCCGGCCATGTTCGTGGCCACCGTCACCGAGCCCCGACGCCCGGCCTGGGCGACGATCGAGGCCTCGCGCTCGTGCTGCTTCGCGTTCAGCACCTCGTGCGGCACCTCGCGCTGGATGAGCAGCTTGGACAGGTACTCGCTCTTCTCCACGCTCGTGGTGCCGACCAGCACCGGCTGACCGACTCGGTGCCGCTCGGCGATGTCCTTGACCACGGCCTCGAACTTGACGACCTCGTTCTTGTAGATCTGGTCCTGCTTGTCCATGCGGACCATCGGCCGGTTGGTCGGGATGCTCACCACACCGAGCTTGTAGATGCTCATCAGTTCGGCCGCCTCGGTCTGGGCGGTGCCGGTCATCCCGGAGAGCTTGTCGTACATGCGGAAGTAGTTCTGCAGCGTGATCGTGGCCAGGGTCTGGTTCTCGTTCTGGATCTGCACCCCCTCCTTGGCCTCGATGGCCTGATGCATCCCCTCGTTGTACCGGCGCCCGGCCAGCAGCCGCCCGGTGTGCTCGTCCACGATGAGCACCTCGCCGTCCATGACGACGTAGTCCTTGTCGCGCTTGAACAGTTCCTTGGCCTTGACCGCGTTGTTGAGGAACCCGACCAGCGGCGTGTTCACGCTCTCGTAGAGGTTGTCGATGCCCAGGTAGTCCTCGACGCGGTCGATCCCGGACTCGAGCACGCCCACCGTGCGCTTCTTCTCATCGACCTCGTAGTCGACGTCGCGCCGCAGGCGAGTGGCCACCTTGGCGAACTCGGTGTACCACTTCTGCGGCTGGTCCGACGGGCCGGAGATGATCAGCGGTGTGCGGGCCTCGTCGATCAGGATCGAGTCGACCTCGTCGACGATGGCGAAGGTGTGGCCGCGCTGGACCATCTCGGCCGACGACCATGCCATGTTGTCGCGGAGGTAGTCGAAGCCGAACTCGTTGTTGGTGCCGTAGGTGATGTCTGCGGCGTACTGGAGCCGCCGCTCGTCCGGGGGCATCTGGGACATGATGCAGCCGACGTTCAGCCCGAGGAAGCGGTGGATCCGGCCCATCAGATCGCTCTGATAGGAGGCCAGGTAGTCGTTGACGGTGATGATGTGGACGCCGCCGCCGGCCAGGGCGTTCAGGTAGGCCGGCGCGGTGGCGACCAGGGTCTTGCCCTCACCGGTCTTCATCTCGGCGATGTTGCCCAGGTGCAGCGCGGCGCCGCCCATGAGCTGGACGTCGAAGTGCCGCTGTCCCAGGGTCCGCTTGGCCGCCTCGCGCACCGCCGCGAACGCCTCGGGGAGCAGGTCGTCCAGGGTCTCTCCGTCGTCGAGCCGCGACCGGAAGGTGTCGGTCTGCTCGCGCAACTCGGCGTCGGTGAGCCGTTCGAAGTCCTCCTCGAGGGCGTTCACCTGGGCGGCCAGCCCGCTGAGCCGCTTCAGGGTGCGTCCCTCACCCAGTCGCAGCATCCGCTCGACGATCTTCACCACAGCCGCACTCCCAGGCCTCGTTCCGCGCCGTTCAGACGGTCCAGCGCCGTCGCAGGCATGACGAACAGGGCATCCCCCGCGTGCCCACCGGCCCCATCGTAGACGGGCCTGCGCCGTCGACCGACCGTCGAGGCCTCCCGGACCGAGGGACGACGTGCCAGGCTGCACCCGTGGATCTGGCGAGCGGGGCGCCGGTGATCGTGGATCCCCACGACGCCGCCCTCGGCCTGCGCGAACACCGACCGGACGACGTCACCGACATCGTCGCGCAGTGCCTCGACCCGCTCACCCGACGCTGGACCGACGTGCCCGACCCCTACGAACGCCGTCACGGCGAGGAGTTCGTGCGCACCCGCCCGGCGCAGTGGCTGGCGGGCCGCCACCTGTGCCTCGCCGTCGAACTCGAGGGCCGCTTCGCGGGAACCGTGGGACTGCGGCCGGTCGCGGGCAGCGGCGGCGTGTCGGCGGAGGTGGACTTCGGGTTGGCGCCCTGGGCCCGAGGACGCCGGATCGCCTCGCGTGCCCTGCGGATGGTGCTCGCCTGGGCCTTCGACACGCTCGGCCTTCGCATCGTGCGATGCCGGGCACTGGTCGGGAACTGGCGCGCCCGCAGGGTCGCCTGGGCCGTCGGCTTCGCCGTGCACCCGGCCGTCACCGAGGTGATCATCCGGAACGGACGGGCCGAGGCCGCCTGGCTCGCCACGCTGAGCGCCGACCTGCCGCTGGTCCCGCGACACCCCTGGTTCGTCCCACCCGAACTCGTCGGGCCCTCACCCGAGTCGGGGCTCGGCGCCGTCCTGCTGCGCACCCATCGCCCGGACGACGCCCAACGCATCGTCGAGGCCTGCAACGATCCGGTGTCCCGGCACTGGCTGCCGCAGCTCCCGGACCCCTACACGACCGACGACGCGGCGGCGTTCCAGATGTCGTGCCGGGAGGAGCACGCCGGCGGCCGGGCGGTGCACTGGGCCGTGACCCGCACGGGTGAGCGCCGCCTGATGGCCCAGCTCGCGCTGTACGTGCGCGGCCCCGAGGCTGCTGAGATCGGCTACTGGACCCACCCGGACTCCCGGCGCGGCGGCATGATGACCGCCGCCGTCCGGCTCGCCACGCGACACGCGCTGTTGCCGTCGCAGGACGGCGGGCTGGGTCTGACCCGGGTCCTGATCCAGGTCGCCCGCGACAACATCGCCTCGCAACGGGTGGCCCTGGCCGCGGGCTTCACCCCGAGCGGCGTCGACCGGGCCGCCGAACGGCTGCGCGACGGCACCCTGATGGACATGCGCCGGTTCGACCTGGTCGCCGCAGAGTGCCCCTAGGTCTGGCGACTCGCGCCGCCTACGTCGCGGAGGCGACCAGCACCGCGGTGACCAGCAGGACGCCGAGCATCACCGTCGCCTCGACCGCCACGGTACGGCGCAGGATGCGGACCCACCCCGGTCGGCGCCCGTCCAGGGCGGGCAGCGCCACCTGGTTGTTGACGTAGCCCATCGCCGCGACCACGGCGACCAGACCCAGCTTGACCAGCAGGGTCCGCCCCCAGGCGGTGGCCACCAGCCCGCCGAACGAGTCGAGGATCAGCCACGCCATCACGGCGCCCGAGATCCCCACCCCGAGGGCGGCAGCTCCGGCCGGGACCGAGAACCGCACGGCAAGATCACCGGCACCGGTCGGCGAACCGGACCGGCCCCGCGTCATGAGCAGGACGGCGAGCAGGACGACACCACCGCTCCAGACCGCCGCGGCACCGGTGTGCAGCAGGTCGGCCGACGCCATGACCGGCCGTGGGCCGACGGTGGCCGTATGACCGTCCAGCAGGAAGGTGAGCAGGAGGACCGCCGCGGCCGCCGCGGCCGGCACCGGGCGTCGAAGGACACCGCGCACGGTGTCTGCCGCGGAGGGCGCGTCGAGATCTGTTCCGGGTGGCCCGGCGGCCCGCGGGGGCGCCCCGACGGAGCCGGACCCGTCGACCCCGGACCCGTCGGCGGCGTCCCGGTCCTGACCGAACGCCCCCACAGCGGCGGGGGCCTGACGCCGCCCACCCGAGGGCCGGGCCAGCAGGCCCGCGGAGGCCACCAGCACGGAACAGGCCACCACCCGGGCGACCACGGCCGACCCGACTCCGAGGGGCACGGCGGCGCCCAGCGCCCCGACCAGCGCCAGACCGTGCAGCGAGGCGCCGGCCACGCCCGCGACCGCGGACGCCCGTACGACCCACGTGGCGACCACGAGGTCCTCGCGGGTGCCCACCAGCGCCGTCCTGGCGATGATCAGCGCACCCACGCCGACCAGTACGCCGGCGTAGGACAGCCAGCGGCCGAAGGAGGCCATCCAGGACCACGGCCCGGTCATGCCGTGCGCCTCGTCGATCGACTCGGCCATCGCCCGAGCCATGGCGTCCTCGTCACCGGCATCACCCGTCGCCGGAGCTGCGGCGACTCCCTCGGGTGGGGACTGAGCCGGAGGGTCAGCCGATGAGTCGGCCGGGCCCGAGGCGGAGGCGACAGGGGCCGCGGCGACCCTGAATGTGGCGGTGCCCGTCTTGGGGTGGGCGTCGCCGGCGACGACCGACCAGGTCAGCCCATACCGGCCGGTTTCGAGCGGCTCGGCCGGCTGCACCTGCCAGGTCGCACCACCATTCGGTGTGGTGGCCTCGGCCGGGAGCACGCGGCCGCTGCTGTCGACCACCTGCAACCCCGTCCCGGCGAGTTCGGCGGCCTGCGTGAAGGTGAACGTGACGACCTCGACCGGGCCGCTCACCACGGCACCCTTCGGCGGATCGGTCGCCTCCAGATCGAGGTGGGCCGCAGCGGGCGTGGCGCCCGTGATCGTCGCCGTCAGCGCGATGGCCGCCACGGCCAGGATGCGCAGTATCGAGGTGGATGTAGGTACCGGCACGCGCCTCCGATCGGGTCGGGCGAGTCGTCGGGCGCGTCTCAGCATGCCAGATGGCCTCGCGCCGGACCGTCGCCGTCACCCACATTGAGCAGTGATCACCGCTCCCGGATCGTCGGATATGCACCTCAGACATGCAGCTGCGCGGGGCGGCCGCGCAGACGGGACACCTGCCGAAGCGCCCGCGCACAGGCCTCCTGACCGCGGAACAGTTCCAGGTCGGCCGGGATGCCCAGGCCGTGCATGCCGGCGGCCTCCCGACCCACCCCGTGCACGCCCACCGTGCCGCCTGCGGCGATCAGTTCGTTGTAGCAGGGGGCGACGTAGAACTCCCCGCCCACCCGCTTGTCGGCGGCGATCATGGCGTCGGCCGCGGCCAGGAAGTCGCCGCCGTAGGCGAAGTTGTAGACGCCGACCGTGGCCACGTCGGAGACCACGACCTTCTCCACCACCCCGCTGACCCGGCCCTGCTGGTCGAAGTCGACGTAGCTCCACTTCGGATCCTCGGCGGACATCGTCATGATGAAGCCGCTGTGGCCACTGCCGCGGTGCGACGCCAGGTAGTCGTCGATCTCGATGTCCACCCACTGATCGCTGTTGGCGATCATCAACGGGGCGTCCCTGTCGATGTGGTCCCGTGCGGCCAGCACGGTGCAGGCGGCCCCCTCGGTGACGCCGTCCAACAGCACCAGTTCGCTGCCGGGAACCATGTCGCGCAGGCGGTGACGCAGCCCGAAGGCCGCGTCGTGCTCGCGCTGGGCGATGAAGACGAACCGGTGCGGCACCGCGGGACTCAGGTTGGCCACGACCAGTTCGATCATCGGATAGCCGTCGACGACCTCGATCAGCGGCTTGGGCACGCTGTAACCCGCATCCGCGAAGCGCGACCCGCGACCGGCCATCGGGACCACGATGGTGAGCCGCCCGTCGCCGCGGTGACGACCGCCGGGCCGCTGCGGCGGCGGCACGGTCTGCTCCCTCGGGGAGGGCACAGCGTGCCGGCCGGTCCGGCTCGGCTCGGGGCGTGGTTCGGGGATCATCTGGGCCCTCCCGCGGGTCCTGGGTACTTGTCACCGGGGACGCTCGGCATCTTGACGACCGCGGTGACGCTGTCCTCGATCGCCTCGAACGAGGTGGCCGTCCCGGGCGGCAGGACGAGGATGTCGCCGGCGACGATCTCGCGCCCGCACATCACCGCCCGGCCACTGACCAGCACGGTGATCTCTGTGGCCACCTTGTGGTGATGCTCCGGCTCGATCTGACCGGCGCGGAAGTGCTGGACGGCCACCTCGGCCGCCTCAAGATGGGCGAGGGTGGGGCTGAATCCGCCGACGAACCATCCGCCGCGCATGTCCTCCAGTCGGTGCTGGACGACCTGCTCCCAGTTCCGTTGCGCCACCCCGTCGTCGGCGACGGCTTCACTTCTCACGCGATTGCCTCCTCGAGCTGTTCCTCGGATCCGCGCGTCTTGAGCCGACGCTCGAAGACCGCGAGTGCCAATGGGTCGTGCAGGGACATGTAGGAGTCCCGGGTGGTCGCGTGCACGCCGACCCGGCGGCCGCGCAGCACCATCTCGTTGAGCGTCGGGCAGACGAAGAACGAGCCGCCGACGTGGGCGTCCTTGCGGATCATGTCCATGGCGCACTCGACGAAGTCGCCGCCGCGGGCGAACCAGTACACGCCGGCCGTGGCCAGACGGCTGATCGGACGCTTCTCACTGGCCTCGATCACCAGCGCCTGCTCGTCGCCCGCGTCCTCGCGGTCGACGCGCACGTACGACCAACGCGGGTGCACGCCCGGGAAGACCACCACGCCGCCGTCCAGTCCGCGCCGGGCGAAGCCGGTGACGATCTGGTCGAGGTCCTCCAGCAGCACCTGGTCGCCGTTGACCACGAGCAGGGGCTCATCGGCGGCGACGTGCTCGACCGCCAGCAGGGCCGTGCAGGCCGCGCCCGAGGTCTGTTCCACGGTCAGGACCCTGGCGCTCGGCTCGAGCAGCTGGACGACGCGCCCGGTGTGGTAGCGCAGATCCTCCTCCCGGCGGATCATCGCGATCAGCCGGGAATGCCGCGCCGTCTCGCCGAGCGACCGGATCACGTGCTGCAGCAGCGGATCCCCGTTCACCTCGACCAGGTTCTTCGGATAGAAGTACCCGGCCTCGGCGTAGGCCTCGCTTCCGCCCGCGGCGAGCAGGATCGTCTTCATGACGTACCCTCCAGCCGATCGATCTCGGCCCGGATCCGGTCGTAGGTCACGTCGATCGGCTCGGTGACCGGCAGGACGTGCGCCCCGGCCTCGGTCGCCGCCTTGATGCCCTTCTCGTTGTCCTCGACGACGAGGGTGGCCTGCGGGCTCACCCCGAGCCGCGACATGGTCAGGGTGTAGATCTCAGGGTCGGGCTTGCCCCGGCCGACGCACTCGTTGCTCACGGTCAGCTGCAGGTACTTGGCCAGATCGGCGCGCTGCATCATCACGTCCACGGTCTTCTGAACGGAGTTGGACGCCACCGCCAGGCGGTATCCGCCCGCGTGCAGCCGCGACAGCGCGAACTCGTGCTGGAACGTCGGCTTGCAGCGGGCGTGCACGATCTCCATCGTGTAGACCTGCTTGAGCTGGTTGAGGAAGCCGTGCAGGTCGCGGGGCAGGCCCCGCTCCCGGCTGAGCATCTCCAGCTTCTGCCGGGTGGGCAGACCGTCGTAGGTGACCAGGTGGTCGAAGCGGGAGATCTCGTACCCGAAGTGGGACAGCGCGCGGTTCAATGCCTCGTAGTGCCATTCGCGGGCGTCGATCAGCACGCCGTCCATGTCGAAGACCACCGCTTCGATCCGTACCGGATCGATCATCGGAAGACCTCCATGGCCTCGGCGGGCAGGTCGGTGCACAGCGCGAGGTGTTCGGCGCCGTCCAGGACCGGGTCCAGCAACGCGTCCCACGCATCGCGGTGATCGCGTCCGTGCAGTTCGGGTGAGACGACGGCGACGCTCTTGCCCGCGTCGAGGTGGTCGGCGATCACCTGCGGACTCCACCATCGGCGCGGCCCGAAGTCGTCGAGCCAGACCCCGGCCGACTCGGCGTAGAGCACAGGGTCGGGCTCGAGGTCGCTGTGCCTGCTGAAGGTCGGCACACCCGCGCGGAGCCAGGCCAGCTGGTCGGGCACCGAGGCGTCGAAGGCGTAGACGCGAGGGTGTCCACGCTCACCGGCGGACATCGCCAGGCCGGCCTCGGCCAGTGCCTTGGCCACCCGCACGGCGAGACCGTCGGCCTTGACGTTGAGCGCCAGCGAGACGCCCGGCGCCCCGTCGACCCAGCCCAGCAGGTCGGCCAGATCCGGTATCTGCGCCTCCGGGTCCGGACCGGGGGGATCGTGGCTGACCACGACCCGGCCGGCCAGATCGCGCAGATCGGTCTCGACCCCGTAGCCGGCGGCGAACGCCCGGGTCAGCGCCTGCGCCGAGTTGCGCTCATCGAGGGCGTCCCACCATCCCCGGTGACACAGGATCTTCACCCGCAGTACGTCGGTGCCCACCGGGGTCCGCTTGAGGGATCAGACCTCAGCCAGCATCCGCTCCAGGTCGGGTGCCCGCTCGTGCAGCCGCTGGGTGGCACCCGCAACGGCCGCCGGATGCAGCTTCAGTGCGGCCGCCTGCAGCAACGGCCGGCCCCGCTCGTCGTCCAGGTCGTGGATCAGGGCGGCGGCGGCAAGCACCCGGCTCACCGGCGGAACGCCCGCACCGGCGGCCACGATCGTCAGCGGACAGTACGCCCCTCGGCCGGCCTTGCGGAACCGCCTCGACCACGACAGGGCCTCCTCCACCGGCATGCTGCCGAGCGAGGCGGCCACCTGCACGAGGGAGACGGTGCGGTCCTTGTCGACGCGCCACAGGGACTCCGCCAGGTCGAGGCACGGTCGCACGCCTAGGGGGACGGCCAGGTCGACCATCCACTCGACCACCGTCGGGCGGTCGGCCTTCGGGAAGGCCTCCAGCAGCTTCGCCAGCGGCCATCCGGCCTTGACCCAACTGCGCAGCAGGGGTAGCGCCGACTCGTCGCCGTCCAGCATCGCCTGCAGCCCGCGCAGTTGCCGGGTCAGGTCCCGCGCGGCATCGTGCTTGGCCATCCGTGCGGTGTGGCGGGTGCCGGTAACCCACCGGCGGTCGACGCCGACGCCGTCCTCGTCGGTCAGCCCGGACGCCAGCGCCTCGTCGAGGGCCGACACCGCGGCAGCCGAGTGGCCGCACGCGGCCAGGGCCGCGCCCAGGTGGGCCAGCGCGGGGCCCCGGGCGCCGCCCAGGCGCTGCCATTCGGCCGCCCCGATCTCCGCCACGGTCAACCGATCGTGCTCGACGGCGAGCGCGGTCAGCATCCGCGCCGCCCGCCGTCCGAGTTCCCCCATCAGCGCCCCGTTCACCGCGAGCAGCCGCATCAGGGCGGCGTCGGGCCGGCCGGTGGCGGCCAGCATCGTGGCGAGGTCGACGAGGTCCTGCGGGTCGCTGCTGACATCCAGGTGACGGGCGCTGAACTGCAGCCAGGCTCCCTCGACGGGGCCGATCCGCGCGCCCAGATCGGCCAGCACCGTGCCCCCGGTCGGGGTGGCCTGCGCCGGGACGGCGTCCTGCATCACCTCCAGCACCGGACGCAGGGCGCCGGAGAATCGGCAGTGACGGCGGTCCACGACCCGCGCGGTGCCCAGGCGCTGCGGCCCGAAGAACACCTCGGCCTGCTCGACGACGGTGGCGGCGGTGAACGCCTGGTCCGGCCCCGGCCTGCCGGCCACGAGCGCCTCCCCGGCGTGCAGCAGGAGGCAGAGGTCGTGCTCGGCGGCGGCCATGGCGACGTTCCAGGCCTGCCCGACGGGGCAGTGCAGATCGAGTTCGACCACCTTGACCGCTGACGGTGACGCCCCCGGGGCGCGCTGAGCGGGTATCGGTGGCAGCAGGGCGGCGCGGGTCGTCTCACCCAGCGGACGCGGTACCGCCACCACGACCTGGCCCAGCCCGCGGGCGGCCCCGACGGTGGCGGCGAGGGCCTCCAGGTCGTCCCCGGCCAGGACGCAGACGCTCACGGACGGGCTCGAATCGGCAGCGGTAGGCGTGGACACCGACCCTGTATCGGCAGCCCGATCGGCGTGCACGAGTCCGTGCGCGGATTCGACCGGGACCGCTCAAGACCGACGGCCCCGACGGCGATAGAGCGCAGATGAGCGCTCAGGCGGGCGGACCGCGGGTCAGTGACCGGGACGTGAGTGTCGTCGTCCAGGGCCCGGCGACGGGCACGTTGGCCGGCGTGGTCGCCAGTGTGCGGAGCCACCTGCCCCGGGCTGAACTGATCGTGTCCACCTGGGAGGGGGCCGACGTCCAGGGGTTGGACGTCGATCATCTGGTGCTCAGCCCGGACCCCGGTTCCCGCCCCTATGTGGACCATCTCGGCCAGGAGATGGAGCGCCGGCTGAACACCAACCGGATGCTTCTCTCGACGCAGGCCGGGCTCGCTCTGGCCACCCGCGAGTACGCCGTCAAGCTGCGCAACGACACCCCCTTGCTCAGCGCCGCGGTGCTGGAGTGGTGCGCCGATCAGGGCCCGGCGGGACCGGCGCACCTGCGGCTGTTCTCCCAGCGCATCGTGATGCCCCACGTCGCGGTCCGGCCCGCCGACGCCATGCGCGGCTATCTGTTCCACCCCTCCGACATCGTGCACGTCGGCCGGCGCGCCGACCTGGTCTCGCTCTGGCAGGCCGACCTCATCGATGAGGACGAGAACGCGACCTGGTTCGCCTCCCGCACTCGTCCCGAACCGGACCTGGTGCCGGTGCAGATGCGCTATTTCAACGAGCAGGTTCTGTGGCTGTCCGCCCTGAGCCGGCACGGGATCGAGACCGGGTATGAGCATCTCGGTCAGTACGACGCCGCGGTGGCGCTGCTGTCCGAGCAGACCCTGGTGGCCAACTTCGAACTGGTCGAGGACTGGCAGCTGGGGGTGGAGCTGCCGTTCGGAGATCTGGTGGCCGAGTTCCCGGTCTGGCAGTACGTCTGGCGGCCGGACTGGAACTCGCTGCGCGAGCGGATCGGTGCCTGATCCGCGCGATCAGTGCTTCGCGATCACCATCGACGGGCTCCGGGCCGTCGGATTCTTCGACGAGCGGTTCACCACCCTGCACTTCCACGAGGCAGCGCGTCCACTGCCCGACGAGGTCGACTGGTACCCGTTCTTCCGGGACGGCGCGGATCCCTCTCGCGCCCGTGCCTCAGAACTGCAACGGGGCGACCGTGACCCGGTCGACGGCGATGCCCAGCTCCTTGGCGAAGGCGGCACGCGCGGCGTTCAACTGGGTCTGGGTCAGGCCGGTGCCCACGTAGACCATCCACAGATCGTCGCCCTCGACGTAGGTGAAGTCGCCGTGCGGCAGCTTCGCGGCGGCGGCACCCACCGGAACGCCACGGCCGGTCTGCAGTCCGGTGGCCTCCAGGGTGAACGCGTACACCGGGACGGCGCGCACCCGCACCCGGTACCAGGGGCGGTCCTTCACCAGCGCCGCGGCGGCGCGGCGGGCCTGCGCCACCCCGCCGGCGCAGAGGGTGTTGACGTGCGAGCGGTAGACGCCGCGACCGAAGGTGAACGCCGAGGGGTCGCTGATGCACCCGTCCACGCTCGCCAGTCGCTCGTCGACGACATGGTCGACCCACCGCGCCTGGGCGGTGCGTCGCAGCTTGCGCACGGTGACGTCAGTGCGGGCCCCCGTGGTGCGCAGCGAGCTCACCGACACCGTGCTCGCCGACGACACCGTGCTCGCCACGCCCCGACGACACCGTGCTCGCCGACAGATGAGGCTCGGCGGCGGAGGGCCGTGCTTGCTCGGCCGCGGCGGCTGTGCCGAACTGAGTCGCCCCCAGCGATACCGAGGCGAGGGCGGCGACTGCCGCCAGGAGTGCGCGGCGCGGGCCACGACGCATCGGGTTCACACGACATCCAGGGGTTCGGCCGACACGGAATCCGTTGCCGGGCAGGAGGACTGAGGGTTGAGCGGAGGTGGGTCACAGGGTTCGGGCCGCGGGACCGGACGACGCCGATGGCCGCCGTCCCCCGCTCCCGAGCGCACATCCTACGCTGCGAAAGGACCACACCACTGCAGCGACGAGCCCCGCCCCGAGTGACGCTAGCCTCACTGACATGACGCCGCCGGACCCGTACGGAACCGGCCGGATCCGCGAGTCGGTGCTGCAGGCCTGGACGGACTCCCCGGAGCGGTTGCGGGAGGACGCCAACAGCGAGGACGACCTGGTCCACGGAGGCTATCGGGACCGGGTCGTGGTCGAACTGGCCCAGAACGCCGCCGACGCCGCCGATGCCGCCGGCATCCCCGGGCGGCTGCTCCTGCGCCTGGAGCCGGATCCGGCCGGGGGCACGCGGTTGCTGGCGGCGAACACCGGGGCTGCGCTGGACGCAGCCGGGGTGCAGGGTCTGGCCACTCTGCGGGCCTCGGCGAAGCGGGACGCCGCGGGCTCGACGGGCCGCTTCGGGGTCGGTTTCGCCGCCGTCCTGAGCGTCAGCGACGCGCCGTGCCTGTTCAGCCTGGAGGGCGGGGTGTGCTTCAGCAGGGCACGGACCCTGGCCGCGGTCCGGGCCGTCGCCGCCGACCATCCAGGCCTGGCCGCCGAACTGGACCGGCGCCGTGACCGGGTCCCCGCGCTGCGCCTGCCCTTCACCCTGGAGGCCGATGAGCCGGCCACCGACGCGCGTCCGCCCGGCTACGACACCGTGGTCGTGCTGCCGTTGCGGGACGAGGCCGCCGACGCGCAGGTCGGACGGCTGCTGGACGACGTGGACGACGCCCTCCTGCTCGCGCTGCCGGCGTTGAGCGAGGTCACGATCGAGCGCCCCGATGCACCGCCGCGCACGATCACCGACGTGGCCGGGCGGTGGACGGTGCACACCCGCGGCGGCCGGCACCTCGCGGCCGACCTGGCCGACCTGCCGGTCGAGGAGCGCGAGCGAACCGACTTCTCGGTCACCTGGGCGGTGCCGAGCGGGCAGGACGACGCGGAGTCGTGGGCACACGTACTGCATGCGCCCACCGCCACCGCGGAGCCCCTTCCCTGGCCGGTCCTGCTCATCGCCCACGTCCCGGTCGAGCCCGACCGACGCGCCGTCCGCCCGGGACCGGCCGCCGACGCGGTGGTCGCCCTCGCCGCCGAGGCCTTCGCCGAACTCGCCGAGTCGCTGGCGGATCCGACGGCCGGATCGACCGGAGCCGAGACCGATCCCCTCGATCTCCTGCCCGATCCGGCGTCCCTGCCGGCCGGGCGCTTCGACGCCTCACTGCGCGATGCCGTGCTCGAGCGCCTCGCCTCCGCCCGAGTCCTGCCCCGCGCCACGCCCGGGCCCGAGAGCGATGTGGGAGCGCAGGCCCGGCTCGCCCGGCCCTGCGAGGCGGTGGTGCTCGAGGGTCCCGGCGCCGGTGACCCGGCGGTCCTGGCCGCGATCGGCGCCCGGTTGCCCGACCTCGTCTCCGTCCCCCGGCGCCACGCGGCCACGCTGCGACGGCTCGGGGTGCGCCGCGCCGAGTTGGCCGAACTCGTCGAGCGCTGGCCGGGACCGGCCGATCCCGACGATGCGTTGGCGTGGCGCGGCTGGTTCACCGCGCTGGCGCCGGCGGCGTCCGACCCGGCCGTGCGCGAGCAACTGGCCGCGCTCGCCGTCCCGGTCCTGGGCGGGCCGGACGGCGGTATCCGGGTCGTGCGCGGTGCGCGCGGCACGGTGATGCTCGAGATCGACCCGGACTCGATCGGTCCGGACGCGGTGACTCGTGAGTCGGGCGTCGACCTTGTGGACCGGGCACTGGTCACCCTGTCCGCCCGGGGCCTGCGGATCCTGGCTCCCGAGGTGACCGCCGAACCGGCGGTCGCCGACCTCCTCGCCCGCCTCGGGGCCCAGGCGGCCGAACCCGCAGTGGTCCTGGAGCATCCGATGGTGCGGGCGGCCGTGCTCGCCGGACCCGACGACGAGGATCCGGACGAACTCGCCGAGGCGGTGCTGACCCTGGTCCGGCTCAGCCTCGCGGCCGGGCACGACCCGGCACGGCTGAGCTGGCTGGCCGACCTGGCCCTGCCCGACGCGGACGGCGATCTCGTCGGTGCCGGCCTGCTGGTGCAGGCGGGTTCGCCCATGGCCGCCATCCTCGATGAGGAGGGCGCCGGTCTCCTGCACGAGCGGGTGGCGCGGCGGTGGCCGGTCGAGGTGCTGCAGGCCGTGGGCGTGGCGGCCCGCCCGGTGGTGGTCCGCGCCGAGAGCGTCGAGACCGACGATCTGCCGCCCGAGCTGGATGAGTTGGACGGCGCCGCCCAGTGGGCCCGCGAGCTCGCCGAGGGCGCGTCCCAGGACGCGGCGAGGCCCTTCGCCCCCGCCGCCGAGGTGGCCGGCGAGGTGTTGGCGGTGCGCGACCTCGATCTGGTCCACCCCGATCGTCTCAAGGAGCTGGTGGCCCTGCTGCTGGCCGAGCCCCTGGCCCGCCGGGCGCTGGTCGAACCGGTCACCGTGCGCCTGGACGCCGACCGACCGGGCGGCCCGCGGCCGACCCGACGTCGCCCCTCCTACACCGCGTGGTGGCTACGCGGCGAGATCGGCTCTGCGACAACGGGCCCGGACACCACGGCGACCCTGAGGGGGCTCCTTCCGGCGGCACCGGGCTGGGTGGCCGACCTCGATCGCGAGGCGGCTGCCGCGCTCGGGGTGGTGACCGAGTGGGGTGATCTGGACGACGCAGGACGCCGCGCCGTCCTGCGCGGTCTGGAGGAGCCGGACACGGTGACGCTGTTACGACTGTGGGCCGGGCTGGTGGCCGCAGACCCCTCCCCCGGCACTCTGGCCGAGTCCGGCCCGGTGCTCGCCCTGGACGGCCAGGGCCGAACGGTGCGCAGCGACGACCCGGTGGTGGCCGACGATCCGGCCTGGCTGCACCTGCTGCGGCGCTCCGGCGCGGCCGCGTTCCTGGTCGCCCCGGCCGGCCGCGCCGACGTGCTCGCCGACGCGATGGACCTGGACCTGGCCTCCCAGCGCCTGCCCGGCCGCCTGACCAGTGAGGGCACCTCCGCCCCGGTCCCGGACGCGGTCCGGCTCGCCTGGCCCGCCGCGCCCGCCCGCTGGGTCGAGCACGAGGACCTGCTGGTGGATCGGGCCGCCCTCGACTGGTGGGTGGCCCGCGACGATCCCGGCGATGGCATCGAGCAGCCGGTCACCGTGCACGCCGCCACCCTGGACGGGCTGGCCTGCGCCCTGGCCCTGGCCGGCGACGTGTGGAGCGAGCGGCACACGATTGCCGCGGTCCTGACCGGCCTGGACGGCGCCCTCGACCTGCTGCTGGAGGACGCCTGCGGCTAGACGCACCGGCCGACGCTCATCCCGAGGGGGGCGCGTCAGCCACTCTTGGCTGGCCGAAGCGCCCCCCGGGGTGGGACCTCAGGGTGCGCGTCCTCTTCTTCCGGCTGCGCCGTCGGCGCGGGGAGGCGCAGGGTGAAGGTGGCGCCGGTGCCGAGGCCCTGGCTGATCACGGACAAGACGCCGCCGTGGTCGGCGACGATGGCGCGGGCGATCGTCAGGCCCAGGCCGCTGCCGCCGTGGGTTCTGGCGCGCGAAGCGTCGACGCGGTGGAAACGGTCGAAGACCGCCTCCAGCTCCCCCGGCGGCAGCCCCGCCCCATTGTCGACCACGTCGATGGCGGGATCACCATGCTCGTATCGGGCCCGGACGGTGACCCGGCCGCCGGGCGGGGTGTATCGCAATGCGTTGTCCAGCAGGTTGGCCAGAACCTGTGGGATTCGGACAGTATCGGCTATGGCGGGGACCGGGCAGGGCGTGTCCGCCACAAGGTCGACACCCTTGACCCGGTATCGGGGACCGGCGGCGGCCACGGCCGCGACGGCGAGCGAGGCCAGATCGGAATGCTCCAGTCGCAGGGACAAAGCGTGCTCCTCTGCGGCTGACAGCTGAGCCAAATCGGTGGCCAGTCGTTGCAGGCGATCCAGCTGGTCACGCAAGACCTGCCACGTCGGTCCACCCGCCACCACGACGCCGTCGTCGAGCCCGTCGACGTGGGCCCGCAGAGTGCTCAGGGGGGTGCGCAGCTCGTGGGCCAGATCACTCATCAGGCGGCGGCGGACCGTCTCCGTTCGCGCCAGTTTGGCCGCCATCTGAGTGAATCCGGTCGTGAGCCGCTCGAACTCCGCCCCGAGCCTGGCATCCGGGATCGGCGAGGCGTAGTCCCCTGAGGCCAAGGCGTCGGCGGCCTGAGCGAGCTGGATGACCGGCCCGGCCAGACGGCGGACCACGAAGATCGACACCATCGCCGCCGCAGTGAAGGACACCAGGGTGCCCACGGCCAAGGCGATACCCAGCGATGCGTCGAACGCCTCCTCAGCGTGCATCCGCACCCCTGGGTCTCGCTCCCCCGCATTGTCCAGGTGGGAGGTGTAGATCCCAGGCGCCACCGCGAGCGCCACCGCGCCCAGGGTGGCGGCACCGACGAGAATGACCAGTAGTTGGACGATGAACAGGCGACCGGCCAGGCCCGCACGGGGCCGCCACCATCGCCGCGCCGGACTGTGTCGTCCGGTGGTATCCCGAGGTGGCGTCACGGGGCGGTCCCCGAGCCGAGCCCGTAGCCGATCCCGCGGATGGTCCGCACGTAGCGGGGGGCTGCCGCGGCGTCGTCCAGCTTCCGGCGCAGGTGACCGATGTGGACGTCAACGACATGCTCGTCCCCGTACCAGCCCGGCCCCCACACCGCCTCCACCAGCTGACCGCGGGTCAGCGCCGCGCGGGGACGGGCGGTGAGCGCGGCCAGCAGATCGAACTCCGTCCGGGTCAGGTAGACCGCCCGATCGGCGATATGGACGGTTCGAGCGACCGGGTCCAGCACCAGGTCCCCGACGGCGCGGGGCGTCTCCTCACCACGCTGCTGGGCGCAGGCGCCGGTCATCGCCCGGGGACGTCGCAGCATCGCCGTGGCCCGCGCCAGCAGCTCACGGGGTGAGGCAGGCTTGACCACGTAGTCGTCCGCGCCGACGGACAGACCCACTACCTTGTCCACGTCGTCGCCGCGCGCGGTGAGCATCAGAACGTACGCGTCGGAGAAGCTCCGAAGCCGTCGACACACCTCCACACCGTCGAAACCGGGAAGCATCAGGTCCAACACCACCAGGTCCGGGCCCACCTCCTGGGCCAGGCTCACCGCCCTCGGCCCGTCGTGGGCGAGACAGACCTGGTAGCCGTCGCGGGTGAAGTAGCTGCCCACCACGTCGGCGAAGACCTTCTCGTCGTCGACGATCAGCACCTTGCCCGGCACCGCCGGGACCGGGGTGCCCATCGGGGTCGCGCTCACGGCTCCATCCTCGCCGATCCCCGACGGGTTGTCGGCAGGCGCGACGCCGAGCGCCGTCACAGACGGGGTAGATCCGAGTCGGCCAACCCAGCCCGTAGCGCCCGGTAGGTCGCCAGGTCGATCTCACCTGTGGCCAGCCGGCGCTCCAACAGCCCCGACGGCTCGGGGTCGCGGCCGGTGACGACGTCGCGGCTGTCCCGTGGGAGCAGCCAGGCGATCGCAGCGACGACCGCGACGATCAGAAGCACCCATGACCCCGTCATCAGCAGCCATCCCCAGCCGCCCATCCCGTTACCCCAGCCCATCATGGACATCTCCACCTCTCGTTCCGGTTCCGGCGCTACCGCCCCTGCTAGCAGTCGTCGGTTCCGGCCATACTCGGGACCACCGGTGAAGACCTCTCGGTCCTAGCCCTGAAGATTCGGTGAAGCCACCCCAGACCGCGCGGTCTGCCATACGGGCCCCACCAGACATCGACCTTCAGGGAAACTTCATCCGTTCTGCATCGGTTGCACCGCGAGGGCACCCGATGGTGGAGCCATGACCACCGCCTCAGCGACCAGACCTCCTCGACCACACAACTTGACAGCCCCCGCCGCCGGCACGCGCCGGAACCACCCATAAGGAGAGCCCCACCGTGTCTGGTCCCCGCTCCATCCTCGCGGCCGCAGCCGCTGCCGCTGCGATCCTGGCCGGCTGTGGCTCAGGTTCCGGTACACCTGCCGTACCTGCCGCGCCGGCCACCAGCTCCCCCTCCGGCGCGAGCTCGGTGACGTTCAACGACCAGGACGTGACATTCGCCAGCGACATGATCGTCCATCACCGGCAGGCGGTGGAGATGGCCGGGCTCGCACCGGGCCGCACAACCACCCCAGACGTCCTGGCTCTGGCCGCAGAGATCGCGGCGGCGCAGACACCGGAGATCCACGCCATGAGCGATTCGCTCAGCGGGTGGGGCCACCCCGTGCCGGAGGACATGGCCGGGATGGACATGAGCGGCGACATGCCCGGCATGATGTCCGTCGCCGACATGAGCGCCTTGGAGAGACTCAAGGGCGCCGAATTCGACAGGCAGCTCGTGACGATGATGATCGCCCACCACGAGGGTGCCCTCACGATGGCCACCACCGAAACACAGGCAGGTCGTGACGTGCAGACAATGGAGTTCGCCGAGAAGGTCGTGGCCGACCAGACTGCCCAGATCGCCCAGATGCGCGCCATGCTCGGCTGACCCTCGACGTCGCAGCCATGCGGGTAACGCTGAAGCCCACGGCGGCCGCCCTCCAGCGATGTCAGCCGGTGTGCAGGGCTGAGAAGCGTCGCAGACGGAGCGAGTTCGTCACGACGAAGACCGAGCTGAAGGCCATGGCCGCGCCGGCGATGAGCGGGTTGAGCAGTCCTGCCGCGGCCAGGGGGATAGCCGCCACGTTGTAGGCGAACGCCCAGAAGAGGTTGCCCTTGATCGTGGTGAGCGTTCGCCGGGACAGGCGGATGGCGTCGGCGGCGGCGCGAAGGTCACCGGTGACCAGGGTCAGGTCGCTGGCCTCGATCGCGACGTCCGTGCCGGTGCCGACGGACAGGCCGAGATCGGCCTTCGCGAGGGCGGCCGCGTCGTTGACCCCGTCGCCGGTCATGGCGACCACCCGTCCCTGCTTCTGGAGACGTTCGATGACGGCCACCTTGTCGGCCGGCATGACCTCGGCGATGACCTCGTCGATGCCCACCTGTCGTGCCACGGCCTGGGCCGTGCGCTCGTTGTCCCCGGTGAGCAGGACCGGGGTCAGCCCGAGACGCTTCAATGCGTCGACAGCCTCCCGGCTGGTCGGCTTGACCGTGTCGGCGACGACCAGGACCCCGCGGACGGCGCCGTCCCAGGCAACGAACACCGGGGTGCGACCGGCTGCTTCCGCCTCCTCCCGCGCCCGTTGCAGAATCACCGGAATGGTGAGTCCTCGCTCTCGCAGCAGCCAGGCCCGGCCGACGAGCACGGCGTGGTCGTCGACGGTTCCGGTCACGCCGAGCCCGGCCAGGCTGGCGAAGTCGGTGACCGGTGGCAGCTCCTCGCGGTCGGCGGCGGCGGTGGCGATGGCGCGGGCGATCGGGTGTTCGGAGGCGTGCTCGAGGGCGCCGCCCAGACGCAGGACGTCGCGCGCCTCGGTCCCCGCGTCCGGGACGACGTCGATCACGCTCATCGTCCCGGTGGTCACGGTGCCGGTCTTGTCCAGGACGATCGTGTCGACCCGGCGGGTGGACTCGAGAATCTGCGGTCCCTTGATGAGGATGCCGAGCTGGGCCCCGCGTCCGGTGCCGACCAGCAGGGCGGTCGGCGTGGCGAGGCCGAGCGCGCAGGGGCAGGCGATGATCAGGACGGCGACCGCCGCGGTGAACGCCTGGGTGGCGCCGCCGCCCTCGGCGAGCCAGAAGACGAGCGTGGCCACGGACAAGGCGATGACGATCGGGACGAAGACCGCGGAGACGCGGTCGGCCAGGCGTTGAACGGGGGCCTTGCCGGACTGCGCTGCGGTGACCAGGCGGGCGATCTGGGCCAGGGCGGTGTCCTCGCCGACCCGGGTCGCCCGCACGACCAGTCGTCCGCCGGCGTTCACGGTGGCTCCGGCGACGTCGTCACCCGGCGCGACCTCCACAGGCACCGACTCGCCGGTGAGCATGCTGGCGTCGACGGCGGAGGTGCCCTCGGTGACCACGCCGTCGGTGGCGATCTTCTCGCCGGGACGGACGACGAAGCTGTCGCCCACGGCCAGTTGCTCGATCGGGATCCGCGTCTCCTGCCCGCCGCGCAGGACCCCGACGTCCTTGGCCCCGAGGGCCATCAGGGCGCGTAGCGCGGCCCCGGAGCGCCGCTTGGCGCGCGCCTCGAAGTAGCGACCCAGCAGGATCAGCGTGGTGACCCCAGCGGCGACCTCGAGGTAGATCTCCGGGTGGGCGGCGGCGCCATCGGGCACGAGCTGGAACGTCATACCCATGCCCGGCTCGCCGGCCCCGCCGAGGAACAGCGCCCACAGGGACCAGCCGAACGCGGCCAGGACTCCGACCGAGATCAGGGTGTCCATGGTGGCGGCGCGGTGACGGGCGTTGAGTGCCGCGGCCCGGTGGAACGGCCAGGCGCCCCACACGACGACCGGCGCGGCCAAGGTCAGGGAAGCCCACTGCCAGAACCGGAACTGCAGGGCCGGGACCATGGCCATGGCCACCACTGGAACGGTCAGCAGTGCCGAGACGAGCAGGCGCTGCCGAAGGCTGTCGGTCTCGTCGCTTCTCTCACCCCCCGGCGCCTGCTCGGCGGTCGGCGCCGTCGCCATGGCGCTGCTGCGGGGCTTCGGCATCCGGGCGGTGTAACCGGTGGCCTCCACCGTGGAGACCAGGCTCTGCGGGTTCACCGCGGCCGGGTCGTAGTCCACGGTGGCGGTCTCGGTGGCGTAGTTCACGCTCGCCCGGACGCCGTCCAAGCGGTTGAGCTTCTTCTCGATCCTCGCCGCACAGGAGGCGCACGTCATCCCACCGATGGCCAGGTCCACGTGAACGGCATCTGCGATCGGCAGCTCGCCCGCCTGTCGGCCCGCCTGAGTGCTCATCTCGTCGCTCGCGACAGATCCATCCATGCCGCCCAGAACACCATACCCCCGGTGGGTATTTCCGGAAGGCGTCACTCATTGTCGGCCGGGTGGGTTCTGAGGTAGGCGGCCTCGAAGGCGAAGAGAAGGGCGATGGCACCGACGGCCCCCACGACGATGACAGGATCCTGCATCGCCCGGAGAGTCACGAACGCGCCGAGGGCGATGACATCGGCGACCATGGCCGCGAACAGCACCGGGGCGCGAGCCCCCACCTCCACACGCAGGTGTCGAAAGACGCCCCACTGGACGATGATGTCCATCACCAGGTAGAAGATCGCACCGATCGACGCGATGCGACTGAGGTCGAAGAGCACGGCGAGGGTTCCGGCGATCACGACCGTATAGACCAGAGTGTGCTGCTGGATGCCGCCGGGCATCCCGAAGTGCCGGTGCGGGATGAGACGCATGTCGGTCAGCATGGCCAGCATCCGCGAGACCGCGAAGAAGCTTGCCAGCAAGGCAGAGAGCGTCGCCACGATGGCGATCACCACGGTGAACAGGACACCCGCGTCACCGAATGCCGGCCGGGCGGCCGCGGCCAGGGAGTAGTTCTTGGCCTCGACGATCTCGGGGATGGTCAGCTCGGAGCCCACGGCGAAGGCGACGAGCAGATAGACCACGACGCACACGGACAACGAGATGACGATGGCCCGCCCGACATTGCGATGCGGGTCCCGCACCTCTCCCCGCTGTTGGTGATGGTCGTGAATCCCTTGTACGCCAAGATCCCCAACGCGGAGCCGGCCAACAACCCGACGGGAGTGGAGTCAGATCCCGGCCCGCTGCCGGCCGTGAAGGAGAACCCGGCCGCCCACAGTGTCGCGGCCGCGAACACGACGATGCCACCGACCTTCAGCACGGCGGCGATCTTGGACGCAGCTCCTATGGCCTCGTTGCCGGCGATGTTGATGCCGAATCCGATCAGGATGGCGGCGAGCGCCAGGACGGGCACCCAGACGGTGTCCGCGGGCGCGTCGAACAGTTGCAGGGTGTAGGTGCCGAATGTGCGGGCGACCAGGCTCTCGTTGATCACCATGGAGAACGCCATCAGCATGGCGGCGAACGCCGCGACGGCCGAGCGGCCGAAGGCCTTCGACAGAATCATCGCGATGCCCCCGGCCGAGGGGTACGTTCGCGAGACCGCGATGTAGGCGTAGGCGCTCAGCCCGCTCACTCCGGCGGCGATCAGAAAGGCCAGCGGGAACAGTTCCCCGGCCAGTTCGGCGATCTGGCCGGTGAGGGCGAAGATCCCGGCGCCGACCATCACACCTGTCCCCATCGCCACCGTGGCTGACAGGCTCAGACTGTTCTTCTCGTACTCCTGGGACACCGGCTACGCCTCTCCCCGTCCGCGCTCGATCGACCTCCTCGGCAGTTGTATGCGGACCGAGGCGCCGCGTCCACCCGAGAGCACTACGGGCGCCCAGCCTCATCGGCAGACATGCCCAACCGCAGCCGTGCAGGATCAGGTGACAGATCAAATGACCCTGAGCGCGGCGCCGACCTCGCCCGCCAGGTCGCCGCGTCCGCTCGTCACGACGTCACCCAGGCCGAGCCAGTCGGCCATCCGGCGCAGATCCTGGGCGAGCCGGTCGGCCACGACGGCCGGGGTGAGCCGGCCGCGCGCCGCCGGCTCGGCCAGCCACGCCGACTGCACCAGTAGCCGGCCGCCGGCACGGTCGGCCTTGAGGTCGACGCGGGCCGCGAGCCGGTCGCCGATCAGGTAGGGCAGAACGTAGTAACCGTGAACACGCTTGGCGGCCGGGGTGTAGATCTCGATCCGGTAGTGCAGGCCGAACAGATCCAGGGTCCTGCGGCGGAACCAGACCAGGGGGTCGAAGGGGCTCAGCAGCGCCGAGCCGCCGACCCGGGACGGCACGGCTGCCTCGCGGTGCAGATAGGCCTGCCGACGCCAGCCCTGGACCTGTACGGGGACCAGGTCGCCGGCCTCGACCACCTCGCCCACCGCGCGCCGGGCCTGTGCCGGGCCCAGACGGAAATAGTCCTGCAGGCACGCGAGGGTGGCCACGCCGTGTGCGCGGGCCGCGATCCGGATCAGCTCCCGGCAGGCGGTGGCCTCGTCCGGCGACGGGGCCTGCGGCGGCAGCACCCGCTCGGGCAGGTCGTAGAGCCGCTCGAAGGCGTCGGTGCGCCCGGCGCTTGCCAGTCGCCCCGCACGGAAGAGGAACTCGACGACCACCTTGGCCTCGCTCCAGTTCCAGCCCCAGTCCTCACGACGCCGCGCCTCGACGGAGCCGCCGTTCAGACCCCGCTCGATCTGCGCCGAGGTGGCCGGGCCGTGCGTGGCGACGTGGGCCATCACGACGTCCGGCAGCCGCCGGTGACGGCCCAGCACCTCGCTCAACCCGCCCCAGGCCTCCCGCTCGGCCGCCTCCATCCGAAACCGCAGCAGGGGGTAGATCCGCGGCACCGTGTAGGAGGCCATGTGCGCCCACTGCTCGACCAGGCGGCGCGGTTCGGCGTTGCACGCCTGGTCGAGCAGTGCCACGGGGTAGGGACCCAACCGACTGAACACCGGCAGGTAGTGACTACGGGCCAGCACGTTGACCGAGTCGATCTGCAGCACGGCGATCGCCTCGAGGACTCGGTCGAGGTGAAGCAGGCCGACCGAACTGCGCGGATGGGCGCGACCCAGCCCCTGGGCCGCGACGGCGATCCGCCGCGCCTGGGCCAGGCTCAGGGACCCGCCCGGGCGATCCGGTCGCACCGGCGGGCTACGCTTCGACGCCGCGATCAGGCCAGCGCATCGGCCTCAGCAGGCGTCGCGGACGAGTCGCCGGACTCTTCCAGGTTGAGCCGGATCACCCCGTAGTTCCACCCTCGACGGCGGTACACCACGCTCGGTCGGCCGCAGTCGGCGTCCACGTAGAGGTAGAAGTCGTGCCCGACCATCTCCATCTCGTACAGCGCCTGATCCAACGTCATCGGCACCGCGTCGTGATCCTTGGTCCGGATCACGACCGGGCTGTCCTCGAGCGGGGTGACCCCGCCGAGGTGGTCATCGGCGGACTCCGCCGGAACGTCCTCGGCGTGGTCGCCGACGGTCGGATCGGCCAGGATCGAGGCCACCACATCGTCGCGGCCGTTCGGCTTGCGCACGCTCGCCGGACGCTGCCGGCCGTGGTGGACCTTCCGACGATCTCCGTTGCGGCGCAATCGTTCCAGCAGCTTGCCCAGAGCCATGTCCAGGGCCGCTCCGGGTTCCTCGGCGCTTGCCTCGGCGCGGATCACGGGGCCCTTGCCCCGCAACGTGATCTCCACCCGCTCAGCGGTGGAGGACTGGCGTGGGTTTCGTTCGTGGGAGAGCTCGATGTTCGCCCTGTAGGCCTTGGGGGCGAGCTGGCCTACCTTGGCAAGCTTCTCCTCGGCAAGACTGCGGAAACGGTCCGAGACGTTGGTGTGCCGGCCGGTGACGACGATCTCCACGAGAACCTCCTGATCCCGGGGGCGCATTGGAACTGCGCTCGCGACACCCTCACGCTAGTCCAGTCATCCGGTTGCCCGACACCCGACAGACAGTGATTCGCCGTGACGGCGGGGTGTATGACACACGGTTGCCACGCCGATCACCGACAAACCATGACAACCCAGCGCCCGCACCGCCTCGGCCGCGCTGGCGCCGGTGGTCACCACATCGTCGACGACGACCAGGTCCGCATCGAGACCGGCGAGCCGCCGCACGTGGCGGCGGCCCAGACCGAAGGCACCCTCGACATTGGCCCGGCGCGGCCCCTGACCCAACCCCGCCTGGTCGGCGACCGGACGAACCTGGCACAGCACCGCCGAGGCGTCCACCCCGCGCGCGCCCGACAGGCGGTCCGCGGCGAGCACGGCCAGGCGGCGCACCACGTCCTCACCGCGCCGGCGCATCGCTCCGCGCGCCGAGGGGACCGGGACCAGCCGCAGCGGCCGCCGCCGGGCCCCGGACGCCACGGCTGCCACCGCCGCCACTGAATCGGCCAGAACGTCGGCCAGCAGCGGAGCCAGGTCGCGCCGGCCGTCGTCCTTCCACGAGCCGATCACGCGGGCGACCGGACCCGCATAGGCCGGGCCCGCGGCGACCGGCAGACCGGCGAGAGGTCCCCGATGGTCGCCCAGCAGGGCGGCTGGGACCGCGAACTCAGCCCGACAGGTTCGGCACAGGCCCGGTCCGGGGGTCGCGCAGCCGGCGCACTCGATCGGCAACACCAGATCGAGCAGTGGCTCCACCAGGGGTGCCAGCCGGCCCAGGACCGGTCGCTCCCGGACGTCCCGCCGGTGGAGGTCGGTCATGACGGGATCCTCACCCGGACAGCTCCGCTCGCGCGGGTCCGATCGGGGCATGGTGTGGAGCAGGGCCCCGCCGGCCGGCGTGGGGACGCGAGGACGGCCGGTTCACGACCCGGCGGCTCCGGCACGCCCCGCTCAACCCGGCAGCGCCGGCCAGCGCAGTCCGCTCATCGGCACCAGGCCGGCCCCGGACTGGTAGGCCACCCCCGTGGTCGTCTGCGCCCACAGCGTGTCCGGATCGGTGCGGGTCGACAGCGACAGCATCTGAGAGGCGTCGATGCCCTCGGTGACCTCACCGCCGATCTGACTGATCCACACGCGCTGCTGCGTGTCCGGGCGGCGGACGCCGATGACGCTCACCCGATCCGACCCGAGCCACGAGCCGTCTCGGGCGAGGGACAGGTCACCGATCAGCTGCAGGGGATCGGTCAGCGCCTGCGGGACGCCGTCCTCACCGCGAACCACGCCGGTGACGAACACCGCCGAGCGACCCTGGTGGTCGGCGACGATCAACGCGCGAGCGCCCTCCGGGCTGACCCGCAGCGACCTGACCTGATACCCGCCCAACCACGGCACGGCCACCCGCACCGCGTCCTCGGCCGAGCCCGCCGAGGCCCTCGGCACGTGGAACGCCCGCACCGAGCCGGCGTTGTCGATCGGCGCCGACCACAACCACCCGGCGACGTCGAAGGAGGGCGCTGTCATCGCCTCACCGCGGGACCAGATCCGCGGCAGCTCGCCGGGCCTCACGCTGATCACCCGGGTGCCCTTCGCGCCCAGCAGGGCGTACGTCTGTCCGTCCGGGCTCGCCGCGGGGTGACTCGAGTCGACCGAGAACGCGGGCAGACCCTCCACCGGGCTGGAGTTCCCCCGCGTCAGACGAGTGATCCGGTTGTCCTCGTCCAGGGCCACCGGAAGCCTGTCGCTCACCTCCGGAACCAGTCGGGGCGGTTCGGCGGCCTCCAACGGCACCTCGAACCGGGCCTGCTCCACGGTGATCCGCACGTCGTCGGCCACGAAGTCCATCGACCGGGCAGCCTCGCGCAGTGTCGCGCGCAACTGCGCGGACAGCACCTGGCGCTGCTCCGGCACGCCTTCCTTCGCCCGGATGGTCAGGTCGACCACCAGGGTCGTTCCCTCGTTGCGCACCCCCGTGGCGGTGAGTTCGGTGCCGGTGGGCGCCCCGGTGGTCACCGCCGCCGACAGCCAGTTGGACGGTCCGTGGAGCAGCGCCTGCACAACCGTCGCCGGTCCCGAGGTGATCGGGAACCACCGGGTCTGCGGGACCAGGAAGCTGCCGGTTCGATCTCGGAAGTACAACTGGACGTCGGTGAAGGTCGCCTCGAAGTCCGATCGGGAGATGACGATGCCGTCGGCGGGGTCCGTGATCCGCCACTGCCCGTTCTCGACCCGCAGGTGGAAGGTGAGCAGTTGCACGTCGTCGGCGCGGGCCGGCTGGAAGACCCCGTCCGCGTCGATCCGGGCCACCACCGGGATCTCTGCCTCGACGGTGACCAGCCCGACGTCCAACGACGGCCGATCGCTCGCCGGCGGCGTCGACGGGGCCGAGGACGGGGAGCCTGTGACTGAGCCGCTCGGGGCCGCCCCCGTGGTCGCAGAAGCCGACGGGGCGGGCGTCGCCGTCGCCGTCTGTCCCGGGTAGGCCTGCCGCATCGGCAGCTTGGACACCTCCTGCTCGTGGACGACCACCGGCGCGTCGGGGCGCCACGTGGTGCGCTTGTCACTGGTGAGGAAGCTGCGCGCGACGCTGTGGTCCTGGCCGAAGTCCTGGGCCGCGCGGAGGAACCCCCGCACGATCTCGATCGGCGGGGCGTCGGCCGCCGGCCCCGGGGCGTTGAACAACCGCCGTGGTTCGCGCACGTTCCCGTCGAGCGTGCGCCCGGTCATCACCGGGCTGCTCGCCGGGATGCTGACGCACCCACCGAGCATCGCCAGAACGATCATGGCGACGATCCCCCGCAGGGTCATGACGATCACGGTGATTCCGCCGTGGACAGCTCGCCCCTGGGCACCGGCAACGGCTCGCCCGGCTCGAGGGGCTCCAGGGGTAGCGGCGAGTCGCTGTAGGGCTGACCGGGACGGCGCGGCAGGGTCAGCCGGAAGTGGGCGCCGCGGCCGGGCTCGCCCCACACGTCGAGGCCACCGCCGTGCAGATGGGCGTACTCCAGACTGATCGCCAGCCCCAAGCCGGTGCCGCCGAGGGTCCGTGCCCTGGCGGGGTCGGCTCGCCAGAACCGGTCGAAGACCATGCGCAGGTCCTCCGTGCTCAACCCCACCCCGTAGTCCCGCACACCGATCGCCACCGCGTCCCGGCCGGCCACCAGCCGGACCTCGATCGGGCGGCCCTCGCCGTGCTCGATCGCGTTGGCGACCAGGTTGCGCACCACCCGCTCCACCCGGCGTGCGTCCACCTCGGCCATGACCGGTCCCGCAGGCAGGTTGACGCGCATCGCGCTGCCCCGGCTCTCGGCGACCGGGACGAGATGCTCCAGTGCGGCCCCGACCACCTCGCGCAGATCGGCACGTCCGGTCTCCAGCTCGGCGGCACCGGCGTCGAACCGGCTGACCTCCAGCAGGTCCGCCAGCAGCGACTCGAACCGATCCAATTGGGCCTGCAGGAGTTCGGCGGTGCGAGACATGATCGGATCGAGGGCGTCGCGGCCCTCGAAGAGGACCTCACCGGCCATCCGCATGGTCGTCAGTGGGGTCCTCAGTTCGTGCGAGACGTCCGAGACGAACCGCCGTTGCACCCGCGACAGCTCCTCGAGCTGATTGATCTGGTGCTCGAGGCTGGCGGCCATCTCGTTGAACGCCCGACCCAGCCGCGCCAGTTCGTCGTCCCCACGCACCGGGACCCGGCGATCCAGATGCCCCGCGGCGAGTTGCTCGGCGACGCCGGCAGTGACCCGCACCGGGGCCACCACCTGCCGGGTGACCACCCAGGCGACCAGGCCGATCAGCACGAGCAACGCGATGGCACCGATCAGAAAGGTGCGCTGCACGGCGGCCAGGATGGCGACCTCGCGGCTCAGCGGGTAGACGAAGTAGAGCTCGTACCGACCCGTGGTCTCCTCCGCCCCGGCACCCAGCTGACCCAGATCGATCAGGCTGCCCACCGCGGACACCCGCTGGAGGCTGGCGGCGTTGTCGGGACCGCGGATCGGCAGGGTCAGCTCCTGGATCATCAGCTGTCCCGGGTTGTCCGCCACCTGCTGGCGCAATGACATCGGGATCGCGCTGGCCCCGACGCCCAACCCCTGATCAGGGACGGGGCCGGGCTGCGTTCCCAGTTCCTTGAGCAGGGCCACGTATCGCAACGGGGCATCGGCCGGCCCGTGCAGGTCGTTCATCTTCTGCCGCACCCAGGTACGAAGATCCTGCTCGTCGTCGAGCTTCTGGCCCTCGAGGCTGGCGACCGTGTTCGTGATCTGCTGCGTGGCGTTGTTCTGCGCCTCCTGGCTGGCCGAGGAGACCAGATCGTCGGCGATCCGCTGGAGGAGCAGCTGCCCCACCACCAGCAGGACGATCACCCCCATGGTGACCGTTGCCGTGACGACCCGCACCAGCAGCGATCTGCGCCACACCAGGCGCACCAGCCGGGTGCCGCGGCCCAGCCGGTTGCGCAGCGCGGCCAGGCCCCGCGCGCCGGCGTCCCTCAGGCCGTCCGCACCCACGTGTGACCTCAGGCCGGCCCGGCCTTGTAGCCGACTCCCCGCACGGTGACCACGATCTCGGGGCGTTCGGGGTCCTTCTCGATCTTGGATCGCAGTCGCTGCACGTGCACGTTGACCAGCCGGGTGTCGGCCGCGTGACGGTATCCCCAGACCTGTTCCAGCAGGACCTCGCGGCTGAACACCTGCCACGGCTTTCGGGCGAGCGCCACGAGCAGGTCGAACTCGAGCGGGGTCAGCGAGATGATCTCCTCGCCGCGGTGCACCGAGTGGCCGGCGACGTCGACGCTCAGATCACCGATCTCCAGGCTCTCCGGAGCCGGTTCGTCACCGCGTCGCATACGGGCGCGCACGCGGGCCACCAGTTCCTTGGGTTTGAACGGCTTGACCACGTAGTCGTCGGCCCCTGATTCGAGCCCGAGGACGACGTCCACGGTGTCCGTCTTGGCCGTCAGCATGACGATCGGGACCCCGGACTCGGCGCGGATCTGCCGGCAGACCTCGATGCCGTCCTTGCCGGGCAGCATGACGTCCAACAGGACCAGGTCCGGCCGGGTCGACCGGAAGACCTCCAACGCCCCCGAGCCGTCCGCGCAGAAGAGGGGCTCGAAGCCGTCCCCCCTCAGCACGATGCCCAACATCTCGGCCAGGGCGGTGTCGTCATCGACCACGAGAACGCGTCCCTTCATGGGCACATGGTGTCACTCGCCGGCCCGCGCGGCGCGCAGCGGCCCGGACAAGCCGCCCGATGGAGCAGAATCAAGGGCGTTCACACTCTGTGCGCACATCCGTGAGCACCATTCGTCCGGGGAGGAGGACACACGTGGCAGACCAGCCGCCGGAGCCGGTGTGGCAGCCCCCGCCACCCCAGGGTGCCGAGCAGCCCACCGGAGGTCAGCAATCCCCGGGGGCCGGGCAGTCCGCCTGGGGTCAGCCATCCGCGTGGGGCCAGCAACCCACCTGGGGTCAGCAACCGGCCTGGGGTCAGCAACCTGGTGGCCCGCTCCAGGGGCCCGGCTCCCGCCCACGGCCCGGGATCATCCCGCTGCGCCCGATCACGCTGGGCGAGATCCTGGACGGCGCCTTCCAGTCGATCCGGACGAATCCCCGCACCATGCTCGGTGTGTCTGCGGTGGTGCTCATCGCGGTCACGGCGATCGGGGTGGTCCCCAACTTCTATCTCCTGCTGACGGTGCGCGACCTGGGCGAACTCGACCCGGGGGCCAGTGACGACGACGTACGACGGGCCCTCACCCCGCTGCTGTCCGCCGTCGGGGGTCTCGGCCTGATCACCGTGCTCAAGATTCTCGCAACGACGGTGCTCTCAGCCCTGCTCGTGGTGGCCGTCAGCGAGGCGGTCATCGGCCGTCGTACCTCACCGTCCCAGGTCTGGGCCCGGGTGCGGCCACGCCTCTTCGCGGTGATCGGCCTTTCGTTGCTCACCCTGGTCATCCCGATGGCGCTGGTCCTGGGCGGGATCGCACTCGCGGTGGCGCTCGGGCTCCTGATCGGGGCCCAGTCCACGACCGGCGCCGGCGTCGCGGCCGGTCTGCTGATCGGCCTGATCTTCTTCGTCCTGGCGACCTGGATCGGAGTGCGGCTGTCCCTGGCCGGGCCGGCGCTGCTGCTGGAGCGTGCCGGGGTCGGTCTGGCCCTGCAAACGCTCGTGGCGGCTGGTCGGCGGATCCTGGTGGCGGGTCTGGGGCGTCCTGCTCGTCGCCGCCATCATCACCGGGATCGGCGCCTCGATCGTCGCCGGACCGTTCTCGATCGCGCAGACGATGGCCCTCGGCTCGGACCCCTCGGTCAGCACCTCACGGGTGTTCCTGGCCGCCGCGCTGGGCGGGATCGGCGAGATCATCGGCGGCACCGTGATGACGCCCTTCTCAGCAGCGGTGACCTCGTTGCTGTACATCGACCGGCGGATGCGCGCCGAGGGCCTGGACATCGATCTCACCCGGGCCGCGCAGGACGGCCGCCCCGAATGAACCCGCTCGCCGACGCCCCGCTCGACCCCTCACGAGAGCAGGCCAGGGGCTGGGCCGTCGACGAACTGTCCCGGCGCGAGTACCAGCAGGCCCGACCGGGGATCGTCGAGCGGCTCGCGTCCTGGCTCGAGGACCGGCTGCGCGACCTCGTGGGCTCGCTGGAGGGAATCGACTCCCCCGGTTCGGCCATCGGGGCCGCC
Organism: uncultured Actinomycetota bacterium; assembly: GCA_963750395.1. GTDB lineage: Bacteria > Actinomycetota > Actinomycetes > Actinomycetales > Kineosporiaceae > JADJPO01. The sequence continues at coordinate 445,371 of CAVVQM010000010.1, forward strand.
GTGGTGCTGGCGATCGTGCTGGGCCTGATCTGGTTCGCGGTGTGGCGCTTCGGCGGGCCCGGCTCTTCGGGCACCCGCCGGCACCCGGAGTCGGTCTTCAGCGACGCCGTTGTGGTCTCGGCCGACGAGCATCGGGCGGCGGCCCGGCGGGCGGAGCGCGACGGGGATTGGCGTCAGGCCGTGCTGGAGCACTTCAGGGCCCTGGTCCGCGAACTGGAGGAGACCACGGTGCTGGCGCCGCGCCCCGGCCGCACCGCCGACGAGGCGGCAGCCGAGGCGGCTCTTGTGGTGCCCGAACAGGCGGAGTCGCTGACGACGGCCTCGCGGACGTTCGACGAGATCCGCTACGGCGGCCGGACGGCGACCCGCGAGGACGCGGCCCAGGTCGGCGGTACCGAGGGCGAGGTGTCCCGCGCGGTGCGCTCGGGTCGGGCGGTCCTGTCGTGACCACGGGCACGGTCGCCGACGCCGGTCCGGTCCGGTCCTGGTGGCGGCGGTGGCGCTGGCCGGTGTTGCTCGGCACGGCGATGGTGGCGGTGGTCACGGTCGGCGCGATCGGCTTGCCACGCGGCAACGGCGACTTCGATCCCGACTCGGCACAGCCGGAGGGCACCCTGGCCCTGGTCCGCATCCTGACCGCACAGGGGATCGACGTCCACGTGGTGCGCAGCATCGTCGAGGTGGACCCGTCACCGGATGCCACCCTGCTGGTGAGCCGGCCCGCAGTGGTGCCCTTCGACGAACTCCGCCGGTTGAGGCAGGCCGGCGACCTGGTGCTGATCGCGCCCGATGCGGTGGTCCTGGACGAACTCGCCGTGCCGGTCACCCCGGCGGGCAGCGAGCCGGCACGGACCGCGTCGCCGGGGTGCGACCTGGACGACGCGGCGGCCGCGGGCGCGGCGCTCGCGGGCGGCCGGACGTACCGGCTGACCGGGACGCCGCCGGCGGACGGGCAGGTACACGTGTGCTACCCGGCCGAGGACTCCGCGGGCGCCGCCCGCGGTGCACTCGTCGTCCTCGCCGAGGATTCGCGCCGGATCGCCGTGGTGGGACAGCCCGACCTGATGCGCAACGCCGAACTCGACCGGGCCGGGAACGCAGCCCTGGCCGTGCGGCTCCTGGGGCAGCGGCCGCGACTGCAGTGGTATGTCCCCGACCCGGCCGAGCTGCCTGTCCAGGAGTCGGTGAGCCCGTTGGAGCTCCTACCCGACTGGGTGCGCTGGGTCCCGTGGCAACTCGCCCTGACGGCCGGGGTGGTGATGATCTGGCGTGGCCGCCGGCTCGGACCGCTGGTGTCCGAGCCCCTGCCGGTCGTGGTCCGCTCGGCCGAGACCCACGAGGGACGGGCCCGCCTGTACCGGCGGGCTGGTGCCCGCGATCGGGCGGGCGCGGCGCTGCGGACGGCGTCGGCACGCCGGCTGGCGGCGCGCCTCCAGGCCGGCTCCGGCACCCCCACCGCACTCGCCGACCGGGTCGCACATACCCTCGGACGCGACCCCGCCACCGTGCGCTCGACGTTGATCGGCCCCGCCCCGGACAGCGACGACGCGCTGGTGGCCCTCGCGAACGAGTTGGCCGGGATCGAGGAGGATATGGCGGCGATGACCAACCGCGCATGGGGCGAGGACGAGGACGGACGATGAGTCACGGGGACAGCGGGAGCGCAGCGGGACAGTCCGCGGCCGTGGACGCCGAGCAGGCGCGGCAGGCCCTGGCCCGGGTGCGCGGCGAGGTGGGCAAGGCCGTGGTGGGACAGGACTCGGCGGTCTCGGGGCTGGTGATCGCTCTGCTCTGCAGGGGGCACATCCTGCTGGAAGGCGTTCCGGGAGTGGCGAAGACGCTCCTGGTGCGAGCCTTCTCCGCAGCCCTGGACCTGCGCACGACGAGGGTGCAGTTCACGCCGGACCTGATGCCCGGTGACGTCACCGGCTCACTGGTCTACGACGCTCGCACCGCGGAGTTCTCCTTCCGCGAGGGGCCGGTCTTCACCAACCTGATGCTGGCCGACGAGATCAACCGGACGCCACCGAAGACCCAGGCGTCCTTGCTGGAGGCGATGGAGGAGCGCCAGGTCAGCGTCGACGGCCGGCCGCGGCCGCTGCCCGAGCCCTTCGTCGTGGCGGCAACCCAGAACCCGGTCGAGTACGAGGGCACCTACCCCCTGCCCGAGGCACAGCTCGACCGCTTCCTGATGAAGATCCCGATGCCGCTGCCACCCAGGGACGTCGAGATGGAGGTCCTGGCCAGGCATGCCGACGGGTTCGATCCCCGCGACCTCGCGGCGGCCGGGGTGCGCCCGGTGGCCGGACCGGCCGATCTGGCCGCCGCGACCGCCGCGGTGCGCCGGGTGACGGCGGCCCCCGAGGTGCTCGGCTACATCGTGGACCTGGTCCGCGCCACCCGCAGCGCGCCGTCCCTGTCCCTCGGGGTCTCCCCGCGTGGGGCGACGAACCTGTTGGCGACCAGCCGGGCCTGGGCCTGGATGCAGGGGCGCACCTTCGTCACTCCGGACGACGTCAAGGCCCTGGCCCGCCTCACCCTGCGCCACCGGATACAGCTTCGCCCGGAGGCGGAGCTGGAGGGCACCACCGCGGACGGCGTGCTGGACAGCGTGCTCGCGACGGTGCCGGTCCCCCGCTGAGAACGGGCTGACGGCGATGGCGCTCACCGGCCGCACGGCCGCGCTGATGCTGCTCGGGGTGCTGCCCGTGCTGATCGCACCCGGGTGGGCCAGTCTGCTGGGGTGGACGGCCGTGGTCGTGGCCGTCGTCGGCCTCGATCTGGCGCTGGCCGTCTCGCCCCGGGCTCTGACGGTGAGCCGCGAGGAGACCGGGTCGGTGCGGCTCGGCCGGCCGGTGAGCAGCGCGGCGCTGATCACGAACACCTCGGCCCGCGACGCGCACACCACGCTCCGCGACGCCTGGCAACCCTCAGCGGGTGCGGCACGGACCCACACCCGGATGGACGTGCCCGCAGGCCAGCGGCGCCGCCTGAACACCGAGCTGGTGCCGGAACGGCGGGGCGACCTCGTCTCCGTGGGCATCGCCGTGCGCAGCTTCGGCCCGCTGCGGCTGGCCGCCCGGCAGCGCACCGTGGGGGTACCGGGGCGGCTACGGGTCCTGCACCCCTTCGGATCCCGGCGTCACCTGCCCAGTCGTCTGGCCCGACTGCGCGAACTCGACGGCCGTGCCGCCGTCCAGGTGCGCGGGCAGGGCACCGAGTTCGACTCCCTGCGCGACTACGTCATCGGCGACGACGTGCGCGCCATCGACTGGCGGGCCACCGCACGGGGACAGCAGGTGGTGGTGCGCACCTGGCGACCCGAGCGCGAGCGGCGGGTGCTGATCGTGCTGGACACCTCGCGGACCTCGGCCGCGCGAGTCGGCGGCCTGCCCCGGCTGGACTCCTCGATGGACGCCGCCCTGCTGCTGGGCGCCCTGGCCTCACGAGCCGGGGACCGGGTGGGGCTGCTCGCGATGGACCGGCGGGTGCGTGGCAGGGTCGACTCCGCCTCGCGGGCCAGCCTGCTCGCGGACATGGTCGACGCCACGGCCACCCTGCAGGCCGACCTCGTCGAGGCCGACTGGACGACGATCGTCGGTGCGATCCGGGCGACGCTGAGCCGCCGTGCGCTCGTCGTCCTGCTGACCTCCCTGGAGCCGGCCGCGCTCGACGAGGGGCTGCTCCCGGTCCTGCCGATGCTGACCAGCCGGCACCTGGTCATGATCGGGGCCGTCGACGACCCGCACCTGGCCGAGATGGCCGGACGCCGGCGCGACGTGCACGAGGTCTACGAGGCGGCCGCCGCGGAGCGGGCCGCGATCGAGCGGACCGCACTCGTGGCCGAGTTGACGCGCTACGGGGTGGAGGTCGTCAGCGGTCGACCCGAGGAGTTGCCCCCGCGGCTGGCAGACCGGTACCTGGCCCTCAAGGCCGCCGGGCGGCTGTGACGTCCTGCAGCCCACGGCCGGGCGCTCACCCGGCGACCGGTGCGACGTCCTCGACCAGCTCACCTCGCAGGTCACCGGTCTCCCCGGCGAGGGCGGCCCGCCGACCGAAGTGCCACACGTACCCGAGGAAGGCCAGCCACACCGTCGCCCCGATGCCGATCCGGGCCCAGGTCGGCAGGGGTGAGGGCGTGACGAAGGCCTCGACCACCCCGGAGACGGCCAGCACGACCACCAGTCCCATGGCCACCGTGAGCATCGATCGGCCCTCGACCGCCAGTGACCTGCTGCGGGATCGCGGCCCCGGATCCACCCACGCCCAGAAGAGCTTCAGGCCGGCACCCGCCGCGACGAACACCGCCGTCAACTCGAGCAGGCCGTGCGGCAGGATCAGGCCGAAGAACACGTCCGTCCGTCCGTTCAGGGCCATCAGGGCGCCGATCACGCCGAGGTTGAGCGCGTTGGTGAACAACAGATAGACCACGAGCACACCGGTGATCCCGAAGGCGATGCACAGCGCCGCGACCCACGCGTTGTTGGTCCACACGCGCGCGGCGAAGCTGGTCGCCGGGTGCTCGCTGTAGTAGCTCTCGAAGTCGACCTCGACCAGCCGGCGGATCTCCTGCTCGCTGCCCAGGCTCGCCTGGACCTCCGGATCGCCGGCCACCCACAGAGCGACCAGCAGGGCGACCACCACGGTGAACGCCGCGCTGGCCGCCGTCCACCATCGACTGCGCCAGGCTGCGGCCGGGAACGAGACGGTGAACAGCCGGGCGACCTCGCGGCCGAGGGGCTCGCTGCTGCCCGTCAACGCCGTCCGGGCCGAGGCCACCAGGCGGGACAGCCGGCCGCTGACGATGGGATCGGAACTGGCGGACCGGACCGCCGACAGGTGGGTCGCCGCCCGCTGGTACAGCTCGACCAGTTCGTCGGCCTCGGCACCGGTCAGGCGCCGCCTGCCGGCCAGGGTCTCGAGCCGGTCCCATTCGCGGCGGTGCACCGCCGCGAAGGCATCGACGTCCACCGGGCCAGGCTACTCGGGCCGAAGGGCCCCCAATCCCAGTGGTCGTCGACTCCTAGCGTGGGTGATCGGGGTGAGTCTGATGCGAATCACCGGACGGGAAGTCGCCATGGTCCTCGTCCTGATGCTTGGGTCGACGGTGGCCTGCGGGTCGCCGGCGACTCCCAGCCCATCCGGCTCATCCTCGCCCCCGGCCGCCGGGACGTCGTCCGTCCCATCGCCGTCGCCGTCGCCGTCGCCGTCGCCCACTGCCGCGCCCGTCGTCCAGGTCGGCGTCGCCGCCGCCGGCACCGTCTCGATGCCGGCGACGTTGACGCCGGGCGGGTACGTGTTCCGGGTCTCCTGTGCCCGGCGTGCGACGCTGACCGTGCTCGAACCGGAGACCGACTACACCCAGACCATGCTCGCCGACGACCTGGGGCCACAGTCGTCGCAGGCAGGGTCGGCCGCCGCGAGCGCCCGGCTCGACGCGAAGACCCGCTCCCTCGGCGGCGTGGACTGCGCGTCGGGCACGCCGGGGCAGTTCGCGATCACGCTGGCGGCCGGCTCGTACTGGTTCGCCGCCCTGCCTCGTCCGGGCGAAGGGGTCGAGCCGGAGGACGTCGTCCCGCAGGAGGCCCCGATGACGGTGACGGTCTCGGGACCTGCGACGGCGACCAGGATGCCGGCGCCGGACGGCACCGCGGCAGCACGCGACGACAGGTCGTGGACCCTCCCGCAGGCCGCCCCGGCGAGCGGCACGCTGCTCCTGCGCAACCCGGCGGCCCGCAGCCACAGTCTGCTCCTCGACCCGGTTCCCGAGGACCTGACGGCCCAGCAGTGGCTGGAGGCGACCCGGCTCGGGCGCGGGGTGGACGGCGTGGGTACCGCGCGGTTGAGCGCCGGTGCCGAGATGCTCTGGATGTACGACCTTCCCCCCGGCGCCTACGTGGCGATGGACGTCTCGATCGGCGAGAACGGCTACCCCCAGCCCTACGGCGCCGGAGCAGTGATCATCAACCTCACCTGAGCGCGGCGTCCGACCACCGGCACCAACCTCCCGAACGACGATCTAGGCTCGGAGCATGGCGACGGCGGCGGACGACGACGACGCCCTCGTCATGCCCGAGGACGTGATCACGGGCGAGGCCGTGGCCCTCGATCTGCCGCCCGCCTCCTTCGCCACCCGAGCCCTGGCCATCGCCGTGGACCTGATGGTGATGGTGGCCGTCCTTCTCGCGATGGCATGGCTGCTCACGACACTGCTCGGCGGGATCGACGAGGCGGCCGGGGCCGCGATCGCATTGGTGGTCGGCGTCTCCGTCCTGGTGTTCCTGCCGGCCTCCTGGGAGACCCTGACCCGGGGTCGTTCACCGGGGAAGTTGGCGGCCGGGCTGCGTGTGGTCCGCGACGACGGCGGCCCCATCCGGTGGCGTCAGGCGCTGATGCGCGCGCTGCTCGGGGTGTTCGAGATCGTCATCCTCGCCGGCAGCGCCGCGCTGATCTGCTCACTGTGGAACCCGCGTGGCAAGCGGCTCGGAGATCTCTTGGCCGGCACGTATGTGGTGCGCGACCGCGCGCCCGCCGCCCCGCCGGCGTTGCCGGTACCACCGCCCGCGCTGGCCGCGTGGGCGGCAGGCGCCGACGTCGGCCGGTTGCCCGACGAACTCGCCCTGGCCGCGCGGCGATTCCTGGGCCGGGCGGGCGCGATGCACCCCGAGTCCCGGGCACGGACCGCCACCGACCTGGCGACGCGGGTGTCGGCACACGTGGCGCCCACTCCGCCCGGCCCCACCGCCCCCGAGGCGTTCCTCGCCGCCGTCCTGACCGAACGGGGCCGCCGCACCGCCGCCCGGCTGGAGGCCGAGCATCGCCGTCGGCTGGACCGGGCCCGACGACGGTCGGCCGCACCGGTCCTGTCGCCGGGCTCCACCAGGCTGATCGAGGACCCTGGGAGCAGCGGCGCCCCGACCACGCAGAGGTGAAGGTCACACTGTTCCTCCACCCGCCCGGTTGAACTGACCGTCACGCCCCGTAGATCATGATCAGACATTCCGGGCTCCCGTACTCGCAGGGTGCCTGACGAGTGACCACCGGGTTCGGCCGAATGACGTTCCTGATCCCTTCGCGCCGTGCCTGACCACGCGTTCAGCAGTTCGCAGGCGCGACAGCCCGTTCCCTGATTCGATTCACCTCAGGGTTCGTGACACGGACGGAGTGGGCAGTGATGGCGCACGGCGGCGATCGACGGGTTGTCGTCATCGGTGGCGGAATGCTCGGGGCCGCCGTGGCCGACCGCCTGTGTGCCACCGAACCCGGGACCGAGGTGGTGCTGCTCGAGGCGGCCCCGAGCCTGGGCGGGCTCACCTCGGCCTGGACCATCGAGACGGCCGAGGGGGGTGTGACCTGGGACCGCTTCTACCACGTCGTGCTCGGCCAGGACCGGCGCGTGATCGCGCTGCTGGAGCGGCTCGGGCTGCGGGACGCCCTGCATTTCGGCACCGTCCGGTCCGAGCTGCTCGCCGGCGGACGGATCCACCCGATGTCCAGCGTGCTGGACCTGTTGAGGCTGCCCGTGCTCGGCCCTCTCTCGCGGCTTCGGGTGGGCGCCACGGTCGGTCTCGGCGCCGTTCTCCCCGTGGCCGGCGGGGACCGCAGCACGTCGGCGGACTGGCTGCGTCGCTACTCCGGGACCGCGGCCACCGACGACCTGTGGCTGCCGCTCCTGCGCGCCAAGTTGGGTGAGGAATCGGAGCGGGCCTCCGCCAGGTTCATCCGCTCCACGTTCCGCCGCCTGCTCGTGGCACGCCTGCGCGGCGGGGACGGCGACCGTTTCGGGTGGGTGGAGGGCGGGTACGCCGAGGTGCTGGGGCGCCTGGCCGATGATCTGCGCGCCTCGGGGGTCCAGATCCACACTGCCACCGCCGCGACGGCGCTGTCTCGCTCCGGTGATCGATGGCTGGTCCAGACGGCCGCCACCGGACACGCCGCGGGCGCCGAGTCGGCAGCGGGCGGGACACGGTCGTTCGAGGCCGATTCCGTCGTCCTGGCCACTCCGGGTCCGGTGGCCGCACGGCTGGCCGGCGGGTACGCCGACCCGGCGTGGCGACAGAGCCTGGAGCAGGTGCGCTACCTCGGCTGCGTGTGCGTCTCGGTGGTGCTACGACGTCGCGTCACCGGCGGGTACCTGACGTACGTGACCGACGAGACCCCCTACACGGCCGTGGTCGAGATGACCAACCTGGTGGACCCGGCGGGGCTGGGACAGACCGGTGGCAAGCATCTGGTGTACCTGCCGCGCTACTGCGCCCCGGACGACCCGGCCTTCGACGCCGATCCGGACCGGATCGCGAACGAGGCGGTCGCGGACCTGGTGTCCCGTTACCCGCATCTCTCGCCGGACGACGTGCTGGCCACCCGCGTGGCCCGGGCACGGCACGTGATGCCGGTCCCGGTGCCGGGCTGGGGCGATGCCACGCCGGCGGTCCGCACCGGCGCGGACGGCCTGTTCCTGGCCAGCAGTGCCCAGGTCGCGGACGGCACGTTGAACGTGGAGACCACGCTGGCCCTGGCCGATCGGGCGATCGCAGAGATGGCGTCGGGTCCGGCCCCGGGCCCGGCGAGCACGTCGCCCGCCGGTCGCAGGGCGCGGGCCGGCGCCGCGTCGAGCGCCGTGCGGGAACGGCTGCCGGCCTCCGCCGGCGGGACAGCGCAGCCCCGGGCGCGCTCGGGCCGGCCCACCGCGAGCATCAGTCTGGACGCCGACAACCTCTGGTCGTACCTGAAGACGCACGGGAACCCGGACTGGGAGTCCCGACCCAGCTACCTGTCCGCCCTGGGCCCCCGCCTGCTGGACGCCTACGGGCGTCACGGCATCACCGCATCGGTCTTCGTGGTCGGCCACGACGCGGCCACCGAGGAGGGGGCCGGGTTCGTCTCCTCGCTGACCGAGGCCGGGCACGAGGTCGCCAACCACTCCTTCGAGCACGAGCCCTGGCTGCACCTGTATTCGCGCGCCCGGTTGGAGGACGAGCTGGCCCGCACCGAGGAGGCGATCGTGGCCGCGGGGGCCCCTCGGCCGATCGGTTTCCGCGGGCCCGGCTACAGCCTGTCGCCCACCCTGCTCGAACTGCTCGAGCGGCGCGGGTACCGCTACGACGCGACCACCCTGCCGACCTGGATCGGCCCACTGGCCCGCGCGTACTACTTCCGCAGCGCCGGACTGACGGCCGCCGAGCGCGAACAGCGCAGAGCCCTGTTCGGCTCGGCCCGCGAGGGGCGGCGCCCGGTCGGCCCCTATCGGTGGCGAACCGCCGCCTCGTCCGCCGCTGGGGGGCTGGTGGAGCTGCCGGTCACGACGATGCCGGTGGCCAGGGTGCCGATCCACGTCAGCTACGTTCTGCACGCCCACCAGGTCAACCCCCTGCTGGCCCGGCGCTACCTCGACCTCTCACTGCGGATGTGCAGGGTGATGCGGGTCGAGCCGAGCATCCTGCTGCATCCGCTGGACATCCTCGACGCGACTGACGCGCCGGGGCTGGAGTTCTTCCCCGGTATGGCCCTACCGGCGGCCGAGAAGGCCGCGGTCCTCGACCGCGTGCTGGACCGGCTCAACGCACAGTTCGACGTGGTCGGCACCGCCGAGCACGCGCGCCGAATCGGTGAACGTCCTCTGCGGATCCATGACGCCGCGGATGCCGGGATCGCCGGGACGGCGGACGAGGCGACGGCCGAGATGACGGGCTCGATGCCCGGACAGGACGGATAGGCGTGGAACATCGGATCCTGCACGTGTCCCAACCGGTCAGCGAGGGCGTCGCCAACGTCCTCGCGGACCTGGCCACCTTCCAGCACGCGACCGGCTGGGACGTCCATGTCGCCTGCCCGGCGAACGGGTGGCTGGGCGGGGCCCTGGCCCCGGAGGGCATCACCGTCCATGCCTGGCAGGCGACGCGCTCGCCCGGGTGGTCGTCGATGGCCGAGGCCCGCCAGTTGCGCTCGTTGATCAGGCGCGTCCGTCCGGACGTCGTCCACCTGCACAGCTCCAAGGCCGGCCTGGCCGGCCGGCTCGCGCTGAGGGGCGAACTGCGCGAGCAGGTCGTGACCGTCTTCCAGCCCCACGCGTGGTCCTTCCTGGCCGCCGACGGGCTCGTCGGGCGGCTCTCCGCGCTGTGGGAGCGGATCGCCGTCCGCTGGACCGATCTGGTCATCGCGGTCAGCGGTGGCGAACTGCACGAGGCCTACCGGCACGGCATCACACCCCCGCGGACGGTGGTGGCTCCCAACGGGGTCGACGTGCACCGGTTCGTGCCCCAGGATCGCGAGGAGGTCCGCGGACGCCTCGGCATCGGGGGCGGGCCGGTGGCGGTCTGCGTGGGCCGGTTGGCCCGTCAGAAGGGGCAGGACCTGCTGCTCGAGATCTGGCCCCGGGTCCGGGAGGTGGTGCCCGAGGCCGAGTTGTACCTCGTCGGCGACGGGCCGGAGCGCGACCTGCTCACCGACCTGCTCGTGCCCGGCGTCACCCTGCTCGGTGCGACGGGTCGCCCCGAGGACTACCTGTCCGCTGCCGACGTGGTCGTCGTGCCCTCCCGGTGGGAGGGCATGGCCCTGGTGCCGCTGGAGGCGATGGCCTGCGAACGCAGCGTCGTCGGTTTCGCCGTCGCGGGGTTGGCCGAGAGCGTGGGCGATGCGGGGGCCGTGGTGCCGCTCGGGGACGGCGAGGGGCTGGCCCGCGAGATCATCCAGCGCCTGACCGATCTCGATCACGCTCGTCGTGAGGGCCAGCGCGGCCGGGCTCGCGCGGTGACCCTCTACGACCGCGCGCAGGCCGTGGTGATCACCGATGAGGCCATCAGGTCCCTGCTGGCCGATCCGAGGACGCTCCCGGACCGCACGGTCCGCTCACGGCGGGGGCTCAGCGATCAGTCCTGAGCGCATTCTCGCTCGCGGTGCCGAGAACCGAGAAGCCCTCGCTGTCGTCGGAGTAGCTGTAGACGGTGAACCCCTCCAACCAGGGCCAGTCGGCGATCACCGACAGGGCCTTGGTGAAGTACTGGGCCCGCCGTGGTTCCGCGACGTGGTACCAGCGCCCCGGGATGGTGCTGTACCCGAACTCACCGACGAACACGTTGCGCTGGATCCCCTCCTGGGCGGCGATCTGGTCGCGGACGCGAGCCAGCCCACGCAGGGTCATGTCCTTCTGACCGCGCGGCAGGTCCACCGTCCGGGCGCCGGCGGGCAGCGTCGGGTCGTAGCCGACACCGGCGGCGCCGGTGTACGGGTGGATCCCGATCACGTCGTAGTAGTACCGGTTCTGGGCGTTGCCACCGATGGCCTTGAGCGCCGAGGAGAGCTGCCTCATCCAACCCAGGTCGTTGTTGCTCAGTGCACCGGCGATGATCTTGACGTTCGGCTGGCTCGGTTTGACCGCCGTCCAGACCGACTTGAGCAGGTCGGCGTACTCCGCCGGGTTCTGTCCCTGTTTCCAGTAGTCGTCCAGGTTGGGCTCGTTCCAGACCTCGTACCCGGCCACCGACGTCCCGAACCGGTCGGTCAACTGCGCGAACAGCGCGGCCCATTTCTGCCCGGTCGTGCCGGTCGGGCCGTACCAGCGACCTCGCGAGTCGAGCCAGACCGGCATCGAGTTGACGTGCAGGAACACCTTCATGCCCCGGACGTTCGCAGCGCTGATCACCGGTGCGAGCGCAGAGAAGTCGCAGGTGGCCGAGGAACACATCCAGTTCATGTCCACGGTCACCCGGATGCCGACCGCTCCCTTGGCCTTCGCCCGGTCGATCTCGGCGGCCGCGCTGGCGGCGGTCACCGTCCGGCCGAGGTGGACCGCACCGACCGGCTCGACCGGGATCACCAGGGCCGCTCCGGACAGGACCGGACGAGCGACCTGTGGCTGCTGTGGAGCGCTCGGCGCCGACGACGTCGGCTCCTTCGTCGCAGTCCCTCCCGCAGTGGTCGGGCCGCCACCGTCGGCGGGATCGGCGGCACGGGCCGAGACCTCGGCCGGCACGGCCAGGGAGGGCACCGCGGGCGCCGTGTCCCGACCGGCGTCACCACCGGCAGCCTCCCGCTCGTTTGCGACACCCAGACCGGTGTCGGGTATCTGGCCGGTACGGGTCGTCGGGGCGGCGCCGGTGCTCGGGGCGGCGCCGACCTCTGGATCTACGCCGTCCTCGGCCACCGCTTCGGCGGAGGCGGGCACGGTGGGATCGAGCGCGATACTCACGGTGGCGTCCGGCGTCGGAACCCCCAGACCTATTCCCAGGACGACGAGCGTGCCGATCGCCGCGGCGGCGATGGCCCGGGTCCCGGGACGCCGCGAACGGTGCTCGGTCGGCATGACCACCTCTCGACAGGTTTTCGCGCCCCGCGGGACGGCACCGGCACGGCAATCGCCAACGAGGCTACCCCGTCGCCGCCCGGGAGGTGGGGGCGGAACCTGCTCTTGACATGGGGACAGACCGCCCTTGACCCGAAGCGCCTGGAGTATCGTCTCGCAGGGCGCGGACGGGCGGCCCCGACGGTCGACCGAGGATGAGGATGAGCAGGTTCACTTCCGGCTCGACGCCCTCTCCCCCGCCCCGTCCGGAGGCCACGGCCCAGGGCTCCTCCACGGTGAGGAACCCCGCCCTCGCGCTGGTGTGGCTGGTGCCGGCCGCCGTCCTGGTGTCCTACGCGTTCCTCTTCTGGCGGACCGGGATGGGCGTGCAGACGCCACCGCCGTGGCCCCGATGGTCGATGGTCGACTTCCGCGACACCGTTTGGGTGCCGGTCCGCGACATGTTCGCAGGGCACGATCCCTACGACCTGACGAACTACCTGCTCCGTCACCCCGCCTCCCAGGAGTTCCCGCCCTACGCACCTGGCTGGCTGCTGGTCTCGGCACCGTTCGCCGCGCTCCCCTGGCCTGCGGCGATGCTCGCCTGGGGCGTCGTCACGGCCGCTGCCCTGGCGGTGCTCGCCCGGTCCAGCGCGGACGTCGCCGACCGGGCGGGCCCCGCCTGGGTCGCGTTGCCGCTGGCGTTCGTCCTGCTCAGCCCGGTGGGGAACCAGCCGTTCAGCGCCGGACAGTTCGCCCCCGTGGCCGCGGCCTCCTGTCTGATCGCCCTGATCACGCCGAGGGCGTCCCTCGCTGCCGCGGCCACCGCGGTGGCCCTGGTCAAGCCGCAGGTCGGTTTGCCCCTGCTGCTGCTCCTGACGGTGCAGGGCCGTTGGCGCACGGCGCTCGCCGGGGCAGCGGTGGCTGCGGCGGTCAGCGCACCGGTGGCGGCCGTGCTCGCGGTGAGGTCGGGCGGGGTCGGTGCCTGGCTGTCCGTCCTGCGGCGCAACGCAGAACTCACGGCGGTCTCGCCGGCGACCGCCGCCGATCGCGCGGGCAGCACACGGGTGGACGTGGTGGGCACCCTGCAACGCATCGGCGTCGAGCCGTCGACGACGAGCACGGCGGCGCTGACGCTGGCCGCACTTCTCCTGTCGCTCGGTTGCGCCGTGGCGTCCTGGCGTCTGCTGCGCCGTGCACCGGACGACCCGCGGGCGCTCGCCGTCTGGTGGGCGTCGGCGGCCGGGGCCCTCCTGCTGTGGACACCCAACGAGCTGTACTCGGCGTTGGTCATGCTGCCCGCCGTCCTCGTGGTCGCCGCCCGGCTGATCTCGCGCACCGGCCCGGCGACAGGCTGGTGGATGCTGCCGGGCCTGCTGCTCGCAGTCCCGTTCCTGCACGTGCACCGCATCGACGCCGCACTCGGGCTGTCCGCGGTGGGCGAGGTGATCAACGGGTCGGCCGTCCTGGCGGGGACCGCGGTCGCCGGCCTGGTCGCCCTGCGGCTGCGGCCACGGCGGGAACGCGGGAACGGGGGGGCGAGGCCATGAGCATCGCGAGGGAGTCCCTGGGCCGACCGAGCACCTGGCTGGCGCTCGCCATCGTGCTGCTGCCGTTCGGTTCGACCGCGACGGCCGTCGACGCGCTGGTCACCCCGGCCGACATCGCCCTGCTGGTGGCCGTGCTGACCTCCCTGTACGACGTCGCCAGGGGCCGGCGGCTGCCCCTGCTGCGCTCCCTGCCGGCGCTGATCTTCCTGGTGCTCGGAGTGGCCACCACCGTCATCGCGCTCCTGGCCCCCGATGCCAGGTTGGGCATCGTGGGGGTGATCCGCTTCCAGGAACTGTTCTTCCTGGTCCCCGCCACGATCCTGATCGCGCTGCGGACCTATTGGGACGCCGTCGTCCTGTTCGCCGCGCTGGAGGGGCTGGCGGTGTTCGAGGGGACCGTCGGCATCCTGCAGCGCCTCACCCGAACGGGTGCCGACATCGACGGAGAACCGATCCGCGCCGTCGGGACCTACGGCGCCTACAACATCGGGGCGCTGGCCTCCCTGACCGCGATCGCCATGGTCTGCGCCCTCGCCTGGGGGGTGGCGCTGCGAGGTCGGATCCGCTGGGTCGGTTTCGCGCTCGCCGGCTACCTGGCCATCCCCCTGGCACTCAGCCTCAGCAGGGGGATCTGGCTGGCCGCGCTCGCCGGAGTGTTCGTGGTGATCACCCGGGGGCGCCCCGGGCGGATCCTGGCGGGTGTGGCGGCGGGGGTGGTCGCGGCGGCCATCGTCCTGCCGCCCCTGCTCGCAAGCGGCAGCGACCTCGGCGAACGGGTCAGCACGCTGATCTCGGCCCGATCGGACCCGGACCAGTCCGTCAAGGACCGCCTGGCACTGTGGGCGGCCGCGCGACAGATGGCCGAGGACCACCCCTTCACGGGGGTCGGGCCGCGGGCCTTCCCCGAACGCCGCGACGCGTATGCCGACCTGAGCCTGCTCGGATCCTCCGACATCGACGACTCGAGTGGCTTCCGCCGGGTTGAACTCGAGTCGCCGCACAACCTGTACTTCCTGATCGCCGCCGAGCAGGGTTTGATCGCGCTGACCCTGTTCGGCACCGCCTTCGCGACGCTGTTCGTCCGCGGACTGATCCGGGTGTCGCGGCCAGGTCACGGCCTGTCGACGGCGACGGCTCTGGCCGGCACCGGCCTGCTGGCGCACTCCCTGATGGACATGGTGAGCGGTGACCTGGGCGGCCCGGACTCGGTGATGCTGGCCCTGGTGCTGGGTCTGGCGGGATGGTCCGCAGCGGACCTGCCGCTGGAGAAGGACTACCAGGTGATCGGTCTGGAGCGGATCCGGTGAGAACGACGTGAGATCGGGTCGGATGCCGGTGGTCGTCCTGACCCTCGGGGGCAACGGGCTGGGGCTGGTCCGGGACCTGATCCTGGCAGGACTGTTCGGGGCCGGGGTGGCCACCGACGCCTTCCTCGCTGCGTGGAGCGTTCCCGAGACCGCCAGTCCACTGCTGCTCGAAGGGCTGATGGCCCTGATCGGCATCCCCTACCTGGCTCGCGCGGTCGCCGCCGGACGCGTCGGACAGGCCGTCGCCGCCACGCTGGCCCCGATGACGGCGGTGCTGGTGCTGATCTCGATCGGCGTCGTCCTCGGAGCTGACACCCTGGTCGCCCTGACCGTGCCGGGCATCGCCGACCCGGCCCTGGCCGCCGACTGCGTCCGCCTCGCCGCGCCGACCGTGCCGCTGCTCGGTCTGGCCGGATACCTGTCGGCACTCCTGCGTGCGCACGATGAGGTGGTTCGGCCCGCCGCGGTCTACCTCGCCTACAACGTGGGCATCATCGCGACGATGATCGCGGCGACGCCCGTGTGGGGAATCCGTGCGGCGGCCGCCGGGCTCAGCGTTGGGGCGGCGACCATGTGCCTGGCCCTGGCGCCCAGCGCCTGGCGCCGGGTCGGCGTCCCGCGGTGGCGACGGACCGCCCTGCGGCAGTGGACACCGGCGTTCGCCCTCGCCGCCCCGTTGCTCTGCTACCTGCTGGCCCGGCAGGGGCAGACCTTCGTCGAGCGGTTCTTCGCCTCGCGCCTCGAGGCCGGCGCCATCTCCGAACTCAACTACGCGCAGAAGGTCGGGCAGGTCCCGGGCACCATCGCGGTCGCCCTCGCCCTGGCCGGACTGGCCGCGATCAGCCGGTTCGCCGGGTCCGGACGGCGGTCGGAGGCCGCCGCGGCCGTCGCCACGGGGATGCGCGGCGTCCTGGCACTGGTCATCCCCGCGACCCTCTGCCTGATCGTGCTGGCCCAGCCGGCCGTCCAGGTGCTCTTCGAGCGCGGGGCCTTCACCGCGCAGGACAGCGCGACCACCGCCTCGGTGCTCCAGGTCTATGTGATCGGACTGCCGGGGCAGGCCCTGGTCAGCGTCCTGGTGATCGCGGTCGCGGGTCTGGGCGGATCGCGCTGGCTGGCCCCGACCGCCGCAGCCTCCGGCCTGGTGGTCACGGCGGGGATGGCCGCCGTCCTCGGACCGCTGGCCGGGGTGCGCGGTATCGCCGCCGCCGATGCCGGCGGCATCTGGGTGGCGGCGCTGATCCTGCTCGCCGGCGTCTGGCGGGGATTCGGTGAGCATCGTCCGCACGGAACGGCGGGGGCGCTGACCCGGACCACCGCCGCCGGGGTGGTCGCCGCGGTGGGAGCCCTCGCCGTCCTGCAGGCCGCACCCGACGCGCCGGCGCTGCGACTCGTCCTGGCGGGGCTGGTTGCCGGTGTGCTCGGACTGGCCGCCGCCGGCGCACTGCGCGCCCACGACGTGCTCGACCTGGTGCCCGGTGCCGTCCGCGCCCGGCTCCCGCTGCCCGGGCGGTCGCGCGACGTCTCGACCGACCCCTCGCAGACCGGAGGCCCGACCCCATGAAGCCACCACGGCAGGACCTGCCGATCGACGACGGCGCGGGCACTCCCAGCACCGCGGGTGATCCGGGAAACATGATCGCCGCCGGCGAACCGGGCAATCTGATCGCCGCCGGCGAACCGGGTGGCCCCGACCGCCGGCTGTTCCGCCGCCTGCACCTGCCCCCGGAGCAGGACATGGGGGTGCAGGTCGAGGCGCTGCCGGGCGTCCGAGTTGTGGTCCGCCGATACCGATGGATCCTGCTCGGCGCGGCGATCGGTCTGCTCCTGGGTGGACTGGTCGCCGTGCTTCGCCCGCCCACGTACGTCTCGACCGCCTACTTATCGGTGTCCTCCGCCGGCCAACGGGCCACCCCCCTGGACCTGTCCCGCGCGGCCCAAGCCCTCGCCCGGCTGGCGACCGCGCCGAGCGTCATGTCGGCGCCGTTGCGCGAGGCCGGTCTGGGTGGGGCGGCCGACCAGCCCAGACTGGCCATCACCTCCCGGGCCGCGCCGGACGCCGCCCTGATCAGTCTGGCGGGACGAGACGCTGATCCCGCCGTGGCCCAGCGCATCGCCCAGGTCTCGGCGGACACCCTGGTGGGGCTGGAGACGATCGGCGACTTCCGCGCCACGGTGGTCGCCGAGCCGACGGTCCCCACCGCGCCGCTCACCGCGCGCTGGGTGGCTCCGTTCGGCGGCGCGCTGGCCGGCTTCGGACTGGCCTTCGTGGTCGCAGCGACGGCTCCGGCAGGACGGGATCCTCGCGAGGGCTGAGTCGCGGCGATCGCGTCAGAGGCGGTTCAAGGCTCGCGCGGCGGCGGGTCCGTCGACGACGACCTGCTGCTCGATGTCGTCCAGGCGTCCACTGACCTTGTCGATGTCCATCCAGGTCCGGTGCTCCGCCGGCACATGCTCCGGGCCGACGGCCTGGGTGAGCCCGGTCCGGATCGCCCACGCCAGCCGATCGGCGTCCGGCTCGGACTCGATCACCCGGGTGCTCTCCGTGACCCCGATCAGGTCCTGCAACGCCGGGCACTGCGTGTAGGCGACCGGCAGCCCTGCCGCGTAGGCCTCGATGATGGCGATGCCGTAGGTCTCGACCTGAGACGCCGAGGCGAACAGATCCCCGGCGGCCAGCACGTCGAGGATGTCCTCGACGGTGCCCACCAGATGCACCCTGTCGGCGATCCCGAGCCGTTCGGCGCGGTCCTGCAGGCTCTGCCGGACCGGCCCGTCACCGGCCACGAGCAGCCGGACGTCCGGATCGAGCCTGGCGACGGCGTCCAGCACGAGATCGAAGCGCTTGCCCTCGACGAGGCGGCCTGCCGCCACGACGACCCGGTCGTGGGCCGCCAGCCCGAAGCGTTTGCGGGACCGGGCCCTGGCCCCGCTGGTGATCCGGAGTCGGCCGATGTCGATGCCGTTCGGGACCACGACGATCCGGTCCGGCGCCACACCCCAGTAGCGGGCCAGGATGTCCCGGGTGGTCGAGGACACCGCGATCGTCAGCCGACCGAACCGTTCCGACACCCGGTACAGACGTCGCACTCCAGCCGTGGCGCGACGGCCCTCGGTGCTGTCGACTAGAGCCGAGTGTTCCGTCGCGATCACCGCCGGGACGCCGGCCAGCCGGGATGCGAGGCGCCCATAGATCAGGGCCCGGTACAGGTGAGCGTGCACCAGGTCCGGCCGCAACCGGCGCAGCAGACGGGCCAGGGCGAACACCGCGAACACGTCCCGGTTGCCGCGCATCCCGAGGTAGTGCACAGGGACGCCGTCAGCGCGCAGACGGTCGGCGATCTCGCCCTCCACCGACAGGGCCACCACCTCGACCGTGTGCCGGGTGCGGGTCAGACGTTCCTGCAGCATGCGTTCGGCACCACCGGTGGCCAGCCCGGTGATCACGTGGACCACACGCAGGGACCGTGGCTCGCTGCTCACGATCGGTGCGGGGTCCGGCGCCGGGACCACCACAGGCCGGCCAGACCACCGATCACCAGTCCGGCCGCGGTCATCGGCAGGGTGAGCGAGCCCTGGGGCTGCGTGGCCGGCACCGCGGTGGTCAGGGCGCGGAGGGTGAATCCCGACAGCGAGTTCGCCTCCGCCTCGGCGACCAGTTCGGCGGAGAGCTCGTTGGCCCAGGTCGCCGCGTTCTCGGCATCATGGGTCGTGACCGACACGACGATCAGTGGCGCCGCGTCCGCGACGCTGATCTGTGTCGAGTCGGAGAGCTCACGCAGTGTGGTACCGAGCCGCGCGGCCACCGGTCCCAGGACGGCGTCGGTGCCTGCGGCCTCGGCCCACACCGAGGCGACGGGGATGCCGTCCGCCGTGGACTGCTGCTGAGGCGGGACGACGACGATCAACGCCTCACTGGTAAAGGCCGAACTCGGGACGAGAGAGATCACCAGGCCGAGCAGGGCGCCGGCCACCGCTGTGGCCACGACGATGGCCCAACCCTGGTTCACGCGACCGAGCAAAGCCGGCGTTCCACCGTCGGACGAGGCCATGCGGCTCACTGTAGATGACCGCCGGTCAGGCCCCCGGAGCCATTCGGAGAGCCAGGTGGGCTCGTCGCCGCGGGCCGCGTCCTCGCCAACCTGACCGCCCACCCGGCTGCTCACCTGACCGCTCACTTGCGGCCCACTCGGGGTTCGAAGCGCCGCGTGTGGACCGGATGGGAGAAGGCAGGCTCCGCCGAGGCGTCATGGGTCCGGGAGATCTGGAAATAGGTCTCCTCGAAGTACCGCTTCGCCTGCAGCATGCCCAGGGCGCTGACCGTCAGAGTCACGGAGAGAATGCTGGCGACGATGGCCAACCCCTGCCAGCCGAGATGACCGGTCGCGATCAACACCACAGCGATCAGGCCCATCAGGATGGCGGGCGCCAGCGGGAACCAGAAGGGCCGGAACAGATAGGTCAGCACCAGCGACTTGGCGGTGTTCCACCGGCTCCGCCGGGACAGCACGCTGCTCCGTTCGGCCCGCGAGCTCAGCCCCGACCAGTCCAGGTGGGCGGGGATCTCGACGATGGTGCCGCGCAGTAGCTGGGTCTTGTAGAGGATCTCCACGTTGATGTCGACGTCGACCGCCTTGAGTGACAGCGCCCTCACGAACGGTCCGTCGTAGGCCCGAACCATGCCGGTCAGGGTCTTGATGTCGTCCAGCGCCGCCTTGGACAGCACTCGGTTGGCCACGCGCGAGCGCCGCGCCAGGCTGGGCGGTACCCCGGTGGTCTGCCCGCCCTCCAGGTAGGCCGAGGCCACGACCACCTGAACCCGGGTCTCCTCCCAGGTGGCGAGCAGCCTGGCGATGTGGTCCTCGTGGTAGCTCAGGTCGCTGTCCAGGGTGATCACCACGACACCGGACGTCGCAGCGAACCCGGTGCGCAGGGCCCCACCGAGGCCCTGGTTGACCAGGTGACGGACCAGCTCGACCGGGTAGGCCAGCTCACCGGCGACCTCGCTGACCTCCTGCGAGGTGCCATCCCTCGAGCCGTCGTCCACGACGACGATCTCCCATTCGTACCGGTCGAGTTCGGCCAGCGCGGCGGCCACCCGGTGCAAGGTCTCCCGGATTCCACCGGCCTCCTGGTAGGCCGGGATCAGGATACTTGCCACCTGTCGAGTCCCGTCCTGCGGCGACCTCACGTTCACCAACTCCCGCCTCGACCCGGATCTGCACACCCCCGCGGGAGCCGGCCACGTCAAGGTAGCGCCTCCATCAAGGTGGTATCAGGGGAACGTACGACGATACTCGAGAGGCCTGGCTAGGTTGACTGCTGCGCAGGCTAGGGAGAGGGGCGCTCATGGAGCCGGAGAGTCAGGTGCTGGTCGTCGCCGGCACCAGACCCGAGGCGGTCAAGCTCCTCGGAGTGATACGCGCACTCGGCGATCGATGCCTGATCGCGCACACCGGGCAGCACTACGACGACACGATGTGGGGCCAGGTCACCCGGGAGGTGGGCCTGCCGGAGCCCGAGGTGCGGATCGGCGTCGGCGGCACCCGGCGCGGCGTCCAGATCGGCACCGCGACCACGGCCCTGACCACCTACCTGGCCGACCGGGCCGAGGCCGGCAGCCCGATCGCCGCCCTCGTGGCACAGGGCGACACCAACTCCACGTTGGCCGGCGCACTGGCCGCGAACGCGACC
Source organism: uncultured Actinomycetota bacterium (assembly GCA_963750395.1). Lineage (GTDB taxonomy): Bacteria > Actinomycetota > Actinomycetes > Actinomycetales > Kineosporiaceae > JADJPO01. The sequence goes on from CAVVQM010000010.1 coordinate 466,202, forward strand.
GGCACGCCATTGGTGCACGTCGAGGCCGGTCTGCGCAGCGACGACCTGTCCATGCCCGAGGAGAGCAACCGCCTGCTCGTGGACCGAATCGCCGACCTGTGCTGCGCCCCGGCACAGCGCAATGCCGACCGTCTGCTGGCTGAGGGCGTTCGGACCGACCGGATCGTGGTCACCGGGAACACCCTGTTCGACGCCCTGGCGGTACTGCTGCCCGAGGCCGCGTCCCGGCTGCAGACACTGCGGCGGATGGGTCTGACCCCCGACGGGTACGTGTTGGCCACCATGCACCGGGTGTCCAATGTGGACGACCCGCGGCGACTGCGCAGCATGCTGACCGCCTTCGACGCCCTGGCGCGCGACGCCCAGGTCCTCCTCCCGCTGCACCCGCACACCCGGGCCCGGGCCGAGTCGGCCGGCCTCATGCACCTGCTCGAGCGGGTGCGGCTGCTGGATCCCCTGACACCGGTGGACTTCCTCGCACTCGAGGCGCACGCCGGACTGCTGGTCTCCGACAGCGGCGGCGTGCAGGAGGAGGCGTGCTTCCTGAAGAGACCGTTGCTGGTACTGCGCGACTCGACGGAGCGGCCCGAGCTGCTCGACGGCTGGTGCCGGCTGCTCGGCGTCCAGGACCCGGTCTGGGCGCTGCCCGCGGCCTGGCGGGATGCCGCCGACTGGCGGGCCGGCCTGGCGAGCCGCCGTGCGCCCTACACAGAGGGTGCCGCGGGGCCGCGCATCGTCGCGGAACTGGACCGACGTCTGGCCGGGCACACCGCGTGCACGGATCGCGTCGCGAACGGCCGGACGGCCGCGATCACGGCATGAACGTGGCCGTGAAGGTGACCAGGTCGCCCATCGCGTAGGGCAGCTGCAGCCGAGGAATGCGGCGAGCGACGGCGTGCATCGGGCCGGACAGCGGCCGGGGTAGGACGGGAGCGAGCTGACCAACCACCAGGGCCAGGCTGACCCGCTTGGAGGTGGCCCGCCAGGTGGTCATCCGCAACCCGGCCCGGGCCGTCAGTGCCCGGGTCGAGGCGCGGTCGAGGATCCACAGCACGGACGGCGGGCTGAGCTGTTGCCAGCGCGAGCCGCTCAGCCGGGCGACCGCGCTGGCGCCGTCCCAGGTCTCGCAGATCACCACCCCGCCGGGACGCAGGAGGGCGCGGGCGGCGACCAGTTCGGCGTGCGGATCCGCCAGGTGCTCGAGCACCTGGAAGAAGCAGACCGCACCGGCGCGTCCGGCCAGCGGCTCACCCCCATCGCTCCCGTCGACCAGGTCGCTCAGGGAGGTCGCCACCCGGTGGCCCCCGGCCCGGGCGGCGGCCGCCGCGGACGGCGAGATCTCCACCCCCGCCGTCGGCCAACCGTGCTCGGCGGCGACCTCCAGGGTGTAGCCACTGGCGCACCCGACGTCGATCAGCACCCCGGGCCCGCCTGGTCCGTCTGCACCGGCGGGAGCGGCTGCGGCAGGCAGGCGCGCCAGACGGTGGACGGCGTTCAGCCGATGGGTCGGGGCATCCGCGTCGTAGTCCTGGTACCCGCCGCGGGCACCGCCCCCGGCGAAGTAGCCGTCGTCGAAGACGGCGGCCAGTTCGGCGGGCTCCGGCATCGGGTCGAGACGGGCGATCCCGCACAGCCCGCACCGCACATAGGCCCACTCACCCACGTGACGCCACGGCCGCCAGTCGAGGCTTGCGCAGCCCGGGCAGGTGATCGGCACCCCCGTGATGCTAGAGGCCTCCGGGCGATCACGGTCGGGATCCGGGCCTGCGGGGCTGCGGCAGAATGGCTGAGGTGTCCATGCCCCTCGTTCTCGCCTGGATCGCGCTGGCGGGGGGCGTGCTCTGCTACGGCGTGTCGAGCCTGCTGCTGAGCCTGGGCGCCGACCGAGTGCGGGGAACCGCCTATCTGACCGGTCTGGCCGCCCAGGCGGCCGCCTTCGCGCTGGCGTTCGTGGCTCGGGTCGACCTGCCGCTGCTCGTGGTGCAGGCGTCCGTGTCGGCGAGCGTTGCGGTGACCGCGCTGGCCGGCCGGCTGGTCGGTCGCTGGTCGCTGTCCCGGCTCGACCTGGTGGGGATGGTCTGCGTGGTCGCCGGGATCGCCGCGGTGGGCGCCGCCTCCGACCCGACCCGGGCCGAGGTCGCAGGCTCCAGGCCGATGCTCATCGCACTGGCGGTCGCCGTCGCCTCCCTGGCGGCCGTGGTCCGCCCGGCGCCGGCCACCCTGACCGGAGCGCTGGCCGGACTCGCGTACGGCAGTTCAGCGGTGGCGGCACGGGCCCTGGCCGCGGACCCGCTCGACGCCGTGCGATCGGCGTCCGGCGGTCTCGCCGCAGGAGTGATGGTGATCGGGGTGGTCATCGGCCAGGTGCTGCTCACGCTCGCCTTCCGACGCGGCCAGTCGGGCCATGTCGGCTCGGTCACCGGGCCGGTGTCGGCGATGTACGTCGCCGCCACCGTGTGGCCCGCGTGGGCCGGGTTGGCCTGGCTGGGTGACCGGGTGCGGCCGGGGGCCGGACCCGCCGCGGCGATCGGCCTCATCGCGGCCCTGGCCGGCGCCGCGCTGCTCGCGCGGCACGAGGCTCCCGACAAGCCGGCGGCCGGCGCCGCCGCCCCGGGTGGGACGACGGCGCCGACCGGTTCGGGCGAGCGTCAGTAGCGGTAGTGGTCCGGCTTGTACGGGCCCTCGACGTGTACGCCGATGTAGTCGGCCTGGTCCTTGGTCAGCTCGGTGAGCCGGACGCCGAGCGCATCCAGGTGCAACCGGGCCACCTTCTCGTCGAGGTGCTTGGGCAGGACGTAGACCTGCTTGGCGTACTCGTCGTTCTTCGTGAACAGCTCGATCTGGGCGATCACCTGGTTGGAGAACGAGTTCGACATGACGAAGCTGGGGTGCCCGGTGGCGTTGCCCAGATTCAGCAGCCGGCCCTCGGACAGCACGATGATCGAGTGCTCGGCGCGCTCGCCGGTCGCCGGGAAGGTCCATTCGTGCACCTGCGGCTTGATCTCGGTCTTGACGACGCCGGGAACCCTGGCCAGCCCGGCCATGTCGATCTCGTTGTCGAAGTGGCCGATGTTGCCGACGATCGCCTTGTCCTTCATGCCGGACAGCTGGTCGACGGTGAGGATGTCCTTGTTGCCGGTCGAGGTGATGACGAGGTCGACCTCGCCGATCACGTCGTCCAGGCGGACGACCTGGTACCCGTCCATGGCGGCCTGCAGGGCGCAGATCGGGTCGATCTCGGTCACCAGGACCCGGGCCTTCTGACCCGACAGCGCCTCGGCACAACCCTTCCCGACGTCCCCGTAGCCGCAGATGACGGCGGTCTTGCCGGCCAGCATGACGTCGGTGGCACGGTTGATGCCGTCGACCAACGAGTGCCGGGAGCCGTACTTGTTGTCGAACTTGGACTTGGTCACCGAGTCGTTGACGTTGATCGCCGGGAACAGCAGCAGACCCTGCTCGGCGAACTCGTACAGGCGGTGGACGCCCGTGGTGGTCTCCTCGGTGACGCCGAGGACGGCCGCGGACAGCCTCGTCCAGCGCTGGGGGTCCTCGGCCAGGCTGCGGCGCAGGGTGTCCAGGACGACCGCCCACTCCTCGCTGGCGGAGGGATCCGTCGAGGGCACGGCGCCGGCCGCCTCGAACTCGACGCCCTTGTGGACCAGAAGCGTGGCGTCACCGCCGTCGTCCAGGATCATGTTCGGGCCCTCGCCGTCGGGCCAGGCCAGCACCTGCTCGGTGCACCACCAGTACTCGGGCAGCGTCTCGCCCTTCCAGGCGAACACCGGCACCCCCACCGGGCTCTCCGGCGTCCCGGTCGGGCCCACGACGACGGCCGCGGCCGCGGCGTCCTGGGTGGAGAAGATGTTGCAGGAGGCCCACCGGACCTGCGCGCCCAGGGCGACCAGGGTCTCGATGAGGACGGCGGTCTGCACCGTCATGTGCAGCGAACCGGTGATCCGGGCGCCGGTCAGCGGCTTGGACTCGCCGAACTCGGCGCGCAGCGCCATCAGACCGGGCATCTCGTGCTCGGCCAGGCGGATCTCGTGGCGGCCGGAGGTGGCCAGGGACAGGTCGGCGACCTTGTAATCGAACGTCATGGTGTCCTTCTCGACGGCTTGGCATGGTCGGTGGAGTGGTGGCCGGCACCAGCACGGCGACGCGTGTGATCAGGCCACCCGGCGCGACCCCTCTGGGCCTGCGGCATCACCCACGCCGGACCCGCGCAGTCTACCCCTGGTCACCGGCTCGTCACAGCGCACTCCCCTATTGGCGCACGACGTGACGTCGCGCTCGTCTATTGAGCGTGATGTCACTCCGTGCGCGGCTGGGGTGAGCGCAATTCCACACACAACACGCCACGTGGTGACCAGCGGTGACATGCCTGTCCAACAGCGCTCGGCAGCACTATCGGCAACCTCCGGATCAGGCCGGGATGAGGGCGACGAGCAGCACGGCCACCAGCAGGAACACGGGGAAGGCCCAGAACGAGGCCGACACCCAGCGGGGCACCGTGAAGCGTGCTCGCCCGGTCCGCGGATCGATCACCGGGTCATCGAGCACATCTCCGCGCATCCAGCGGCCACCCAGCCAGGGCAGCCAGACGGCGGCCACCGAGGCGAGTCCCAGTCCGATCGACGTTCCTGCCGAGAGCGCCATGGCCGTCTGGGGCCACAGCATCTGCGCACCGACGGTCACCCAGGGGCCCACGACGACGAGCACGACCAGTGGCCAGGTCCGCCCACGCAGCAACCGGCCCGAGCCGGCCCGCCACGCCGCGAGGAGCACCCCGAGGGACAGTGCCCCCACCACGGCGCCCCAGGACGTGTCGGCCGCACCCCCGTGCGCGAGTGCGTCGACGCCGGACAGCAGCAGACCGACCCCCAGGACCGTGCTCAGAGCCAGGAGACCGGCCTGCCACCACGGCGTCGGTGGATTCAGGTGGGCCGACGGATCCGGCGCGTCCTGGTGGACGTCGGCGATCCGGTCCGCATACTGCCTCGGATCGCCGAACGCCTCGGCCGGCTCCTGGCCGCTCTCGGCGCAGTGCGCGTCGACCTCGGCGATCGCGTCGCCGATGGCCGTGCCGCGGACGTCGCGCATTCTCAGCTGCACCAGGAACGCGTCCCGCCAGGGATCCATGAGGTGCTTGTCCATCAGCTGCCGACCGATCTTCATGACCCTGCCTTCTCCGTGGTGCGGCCGACGCCGCGCGATGTGTCTGTGACTGTCTCGAGCACCCCTGCCACTGTCGTGGTGAAGGCGTTCCAGCCGGTGACCCGGCTGGCGAGGTGAACCCGTCCGTCGCCGGTGAGGGCGAACACCTTGCGGCCCGGCCCCCCGTCCCCCGCGTGCCAGGTGGAGGTGACCAGCCCCGCGTTCTCGAGCCGGGTCAACAGCGGATACAGCGTGCCGCCCTTGACGGTGCCCAGGCCCGCCTCGGCCAAGCGGGTGGCTATCGCGTAGCCGTGCGCGGCACCGTCCTCGAGCTCCGCCAGGACGCAGAGCTCGAGGACCCCCCGGAGCCATTCCGCAGGCCAGCCGTCCTCGGTCATGGCTAGACAGTAACGCTAACTAGTCAGGCACGCCATCTATTGTGCGTGGCAATCCTGTCGCCGGCGCTCAGGCCTGCTGCGACCGGCGGTGCCGATGCCACAGGAACACCCCGGCGACCAGGACGACGGCGGTGACCACCGCCGCGCCACGCCCGATGCTCTGTTCGACCGCCCGGTAGGAGTGCCCGGCGAGGAAACCGACGACGCAGAACGTGACGCCCCAGGCCAGGGCCCCGGCCGCGTTGTAGGCCAGGAAGACCCGGTAGGGCATCCGGCTCAGACCCGCGAGCGCCGGCATCACGGCGCGCAGGAACGCCGTCCACCGACCGAGGAAGACCGCGGACCCACCGCGGGCGCGCAGGAACCGGCGGGCGCCGTCCAACCGGGGGGCGTGCCGGCGCAGGGGCCGGGTGGCGAGCACACGGTCGCCGTGCAGCCGCCCCACCTCGTATCCGACGCTGTCCCCGATCACCGCCGCGAGGACGACGATCACCCCCAGGGTCCAGATCGACAGGATGTGCTGGGAGGCGAGGACGCCGCCGAGGACCACCGCGGTCTCGCCCGGCAGCACGAACCCGACGAAGAGCGCCGCCTCACCGAAGACCAGCAGCGCGATCACCGCGTAGGCAGCCAGGGGCGGCAGGTTCAGGATCGGGTCGAGCAGACCGCTCACACCTCGCACGGTATCCGGTGTCGAGCACCCCCGCGGACTTGAGAGGATGACCCGCATGAGTCTCGAGCCGACGTCCCCTCCTGCCGGACCTCCCGACAAGCCGTCCCTGGACGGCCTGGAGGCCAAGTGGGGCGCGGTATGGGAGCGCGAGCAGACCTACGCCTTCGACCGGACGGCGGAGCGCGACCAGATCTTCTCGATCGACACTCCCCCGCCGACGGTCTCGGGCTCGCTGCACGTCGGGCACGTCTTCTCCTACACCCACACCGATCTGATCGCCCGCTACCAGCGGATGCGCGGCAAGGTCGTCTACTACCCGATGGGCTGGGACGACAACGGTCTGCCGACCGAACGCCGGGTGCAGAACTACTACGGCGTGCGCTGCGATCCCTCGTTGCCGCGCGATCCGGACTTCACCCCGCCCGCCAAGCCCGATGCCAAGCGCCAGCAGCCGATCTCGCGCCCCAACTTCGTCGAGCTGTGCGAGGTGCTGACCGAACAGGACGAGCAGGTCTTCGAACAGCTCTGGCGCCGGTTGGGGCTGAGCGTGGACTGGTCCACGCTCTACACCACGATCAGCGACGACGCCCGGACGGTCGCCCAGCGCGCGTTCCTGCGCAACCTGGCCCGCGGCGAGGCCTACTCCGCCGAGGCGCCGAGCCTGTGGGACGTCACCTTCCAGACCGCCGTCGCCCAGGCCGAACTCGAGGGACGCGAGACGTCGGGGCACTACCACCGGGTCGCCTTCCACCGCGGCGACGGCTCCGGTCCGGTGCACGTCGAGACCACTCGCCCCGAACTCATCCCGGCGGTCGTCGCCCTGATCGCCCACCCGGACGACGAGCGCTATCGGCCCCTGTTCGGCACCACCGTCAGCTCTCCCCTGTTCGGGGTGGAGATCCCGGTCCTGGCCCACGCCGCCGCCGAGATGGACAAGGGCGCCGGCATCGCGATGTGCTGCACCTTCGGCGACCTGACCGACGTCCAGTGGTGGCGCGAACTCGACCTGCCCACCCGGGCCGTCGTCCGCCGGGACGGACGGCTGCTCGCCGAGACGCCGGCCTGGATCGAGGAGGGCCCCGGCGAGGCGCTGTACGCCGAGCAGCTCGCCGGGAGGACCACGTTCAGCGCCCGGACGGCGATCGTCGAGGCGCTGCGGGAGACCGGCGACCTGGCCGGCGAGCCGAGCCCGACCAGCCGGATCGTCAACTTCTACGAGAAGGGCGACAAGCCCCTGGAGATCGTCACCTCCCGACAGTGGTACATCCGCAACGGGGGCCGGGACGGCGAGCTCCGCGAGTCCCTGATCAAGCGCGGCCAGGAGCTGACCTGGATCCCGGAGCACATGTACCACCGCTACGAGAACTGGGTCAGCGGGCTGAACGGCGACTGGCTGATCAGCCGGCAGCGGTTCTTCGGCGTCCCGTTCCCGCTCTGGTACCGGGTCGACACCGACGGGAACATCGACTACGACGACCCGATCATCCCGGCCGACGACGCCCTGCCCGTCGATCCCTCCGCCGATGCCGCACCGGGGTTCGAGGAGCGGATGCGCGGCTTCCCAGGGGGTTTCGTCGGCGACCCGGACGTCATGGACACCTGGGCGACGTCGTCGCTGTCCCCGCAGCTGGTCACCGGGTGGACCCGCGACTCCGAGCTGTTCGCCAAGACCTTCCCGATGGACCTGCGCCCGCAGGGCGCACGACATCATCAGGACCTGGCTGTTCTCGAGCGTCGTCCGGGCCCACTTCGAGCACGGGGCGCTGCCGTGGTCGCACGCCTCGATCTCCGGGTTCGTGGTCGACCCGGACCGCAAGAAGATGAGCAAGTCCAAGGGCAACGTCATCGTGCCGACCGAGATCCTGGACCGATTCGGCGCGGACGCCGTCCGCTGGCGGGCAGCGAGGGCCCGCCCGGGCGCGGACTCACCCTTCGACGAGGCCCAGATGAAGGTCGGCCGACGCCTGGCGATCAAGGTACTGAACGTCGCCAAGTTCGCCATCGCCCTGGCCGGGGGCGCCGCCGGACCCGGCGGCCAGGACGGCTCCGCGCCGGCCCGGGTCACCGTGCCGCTGGACACGGCCGTGCTGAGCGCCCTGGCGGAGGTGGTCGCCCAGGCGACGGCGGCCTTCGAGGCGTTCGACTACAGCCGCGCCCTCGAGGTGACCGAGAGGTTCTTCTGGACGTTCTGCGACGACTACGTCGAGCTCGTCAAGGAACGCGCCTACGGCGAGGGGGTCACCTCCGAGGCGGCCGACTCGGCACGGGCCGCGCTGTCGATCGCGATGTCGGTGCAGCTGCGCCTGCTCGCCCCGTTCCTGCCGTACGCGACAGAGGAGGCCTGGTCGTGGTGGCGCACCGGATCGATCCACACCTCGGTCTGGCCGGAGGTGGCCGAGTGCGCCACCGCCACGGCCGGTGACCCCGAGGTGCTGACCGACGTCGCCGCGGCCCTGGCCGGCCTGCGCGGGGCCAAGACGATGGCCAAGGTGTCGATGCGCGCCGAGGTCGCCCGCGCGGTGGTCACCGGCGCACCGGAGCAACTCGACCGGGTGCGGGCGGGGCTGGACGACCTCCGCGCGGCGGGGCGCCTGCGGGAGCTGGACCTGGTTCCGGGCGAGGCGATCGGGGTGCGCGACGTGGAACTCGCGGCGGTTACAGGTTCGACCGCTTGACCGACAGCGCGTCACCGGCCTGTTCGGCGACCTCGGCCAGTGGCGCCCCGGTCGAGGCCGCCACCGCGGCGACCACCAGCCCCTCGACGAACGGCCCTGGGGAGAGGACGACGCGGGCCCGCGTCGCGTCGTCCACCAGCTCCCGGGCCAGATCGGCGGACAGCACGGCGCTGCCCAGGTCCATCAGGACGAGGACCCCGTCGCCGTCGTCCGCGGCGGCCATCGCCGCCGCGACGGCGACGGCATCGGTGCCCAGCACGTCGTCGGCGAGCCCGGCGGCCACCTCGATCCGCACCCGCGGACCGGCCATCTGGCGGGCCAGGGCGACGGCGGCATCGGCGAGCGGTCGACTGTGCGAGACGGCCACCACGCCGACCACGACTACCCGCCCCCCGTCGGCTGATCGGCCCCGGCGCTCCGGGCCACCGTGTCGGCCAGACAGCGGATCAGCAGGGCCGCCGACGCCGCGCCCGGGTCGAGGTGTCCGGCACTGCGCTCGCCGAGATAGCTGGCCCGGCCCCTGCGGGCGATCATGGGGAAGGTCCGGTCCCGGCCGCGCTCGGCGGCGTGCGCCGCCTCGTCCAGGGCGACGGCGAACGGCTCGCCCGCCACCAGGGCCGTGTCCAGTCCCTCACAGGCCGGGGCCAGCGCGTCCAGCATGGTCTTGTCCCCCGGGGTGCTCTTGCCGCGCGCGGCCACGCCGTTCAGCCCCGACCGCAGCGCGCGGGCGAACCCCAGTGGGTCCAGCACGGCCTGATCGCCTGCGGCGGAGGCCATCCGCAGGAGGAAGGTGCCGTAGAGCGGACCGCTGGCCCCGCCGACGGTACTGACCAGCTTCGTCCCGCTCCGCTTCAGGATCGCCGCCGGTGCCGGCCACCCGTCCGGTGCGTCCAGACCGTCCAGCAACTCGACGACGGCGGCCGTGCCGCGAGCGAGGTTCGTGCCGTGGTCGGCGTCCCCGATCGCGGCGTCCAGGCGGGTGAGCTCGTCGGCGTGCTCGTCCACCGCCCGCGCGAAACACCGTAACCACGCCACGATCTCGGCGGCGCCGACGGCCCGGTCGGCGATCTGCTCCAGGTCACCCTCCTGCATGAGGCCATCCTCCTCGTCCGCGACGCTAGATGCCCCAGCGCAGACCCGGTGTGTTCACCGGTGCGTCCCACAGTGCCAGCAGCTCGGGGTCCACCCCGAGCAGGGTGAGCGAGCAGCCGGCCATCTCCAGGCTGGTGATGTAGGGCCCGATCAGGTTGCGGACGATCCGCACGCCGGCCGCCTCCAGCAGCGCCGCGATCTCGCCGTACATCAGGTACAGCTCCAGCAGCGGAGTCCCGCCCATGCCGTTGACGAACGCGATCACCTCGCCGCCGGTGAAGTCACGATCGGCGAGGATCGGCTCGACCAGCATCCGGGCGACCTCCCGCGCCGGCGCCAGCGGCACCCGGTGGCGCCCCGGCTCGCCGTGGATGCCGATGCCGATCTCCATCTCGCCCGGGGGGAGATCGACCGTGGGCCGACCGACGGCGGGCACCGTGCACGAGGTCAGCGCCATCCCCATGCTGCGCCCGTTCTCGTTGACACGGCGGGCGATCCCGGCCACGTCGGCGAGCGGGCGACCCTGCTCGGCGGCCGCCCCGGCGATCTTCTCCAACAGCACCGTGACCCCGACGCCGCGCCGACCGGCGGTGTAGGTGGAGTCCTCGACGGCGACGTCGTCGTCGGTGATGACGGCGACCACCTCGACATCGTCGTCCGCGGCCAGCTCGGCGGCCATCTCGAAGTTCATCACGTCGCCGGTGTAGTTCTTCACGATGTGCAGCACGCCGGCACCGCCGTCGACCGCGGCGGTCGCGGCCAGGATCTGGTCCGGGACGGGCGAGGTGAACACCTCGCCGGCGCACGCGGCGTCCAGCATGCCGACCCCGACGAAGCCGGTGTGCAACGGCTCATGGCCCGAGCCGCCGCCCGAGACGAGGGCCACCTTGCCGGGTCGGGGAGCATCGGCCCGGACGACGATGCGCGCCTCGAGATCGACCCGCAGACTCGGGTGCGCCGCGGCGAGACCCCGGAGCGACTGGACGACGACGTCCACCGGGTCGTTGATCAGCTTCTGCATGCTCCCACCCTGGCCCAGGACGACTCAGCCCGCCAGATGCCCCCAGCGCGCCTCCAGGTGCGACCACGGGCCCGTCGCGAGCACCCGGCCCTCGTGCAGCACGACGACCCGGTCGGCCCGGACCAGGGCCGCCCGTTTGGCCGAGGCGCCGATCACGGTGACCCCGCGCTCGCGCAGCGACTGCCACACCTCGAGCTCGGTGGTCACGTCCAGGGCCGAGGAGACGTCGTCCGCGACGAGCAGTTCCGCCTGGGGCGCCAGGGCCCGAGCGAGGGCGAGCCGCTGCAACTGCCCTCCGGACAGGCGGACACCCTTGTGCCCGATCATCAGTCCCAGGCCGCCCTCCAGGTCGTGATCCAGCCGGGCCGTCGTCACCGCGTGAGACACCTCCAGCGGATGGCCGAGCGCGATGTTGTCCGACACCGTCCCCGACAACACCCGCGGCAACTGGGCCACGTAGGCCACCTGGTTGGGACGCAGGAACTCGGCCGGGTCGTGCACCTCTCGGCCGTTCCAGAGCAGGGTGCCCTCGTGGTCGACCAGCCCCGCCAGGGCCCGCAGCAGCGAGGACTTGCCCGACCCGACCGTCCCGACCAGCAGCACGATCTCGCCCCGCCGCACCTCCAGGTCGACGTCGCGGACGCCCACCGTGCCGTCGGAGTGAACCGTTCCGAAACCACGCAGGGTCAGCGTCGAGAGTCGCTGTCTGGCAGCCGGTTGCGGCACCGGGGCGAGACCGGCGTGCAGATCCACACCCGGGACGGACGCCGAGTAGTTGCTCGTGCCCGCCATCGCCACGGTGCGCTCCGTCCACACGCGCGCCGAGGGCAGGGCGGACACCAGACTGGCCGTCGTCCAGCCCAGCCAGGCCGCCCCGCCGAGTGAGGAGACGGCGATCAGCGCACTCGCGGAGGAGATCGTCCCGGACAGGTACAGCACCCACACGCCGATCGGGCCGAGCCCGGCGGCCAGCCCCGGGGCGGACTGCGCCACCACCTGGAGTGAGACCTCCCGGCGCAGCCGGAGACTGCGCTCGGCGTCGAGGGCGGCCAGGTGAGCGAGCACCCCGGTGGTCGCCCCGGCCAGTTTCACCGTCCGCGCCGCGGACAGCGACGACACCAACGCGCCGGCGAAGGCGGCCCGGGCCGCGACCGTGCGTCCGGCGGACGCCGCCAGCCGACGACCGAAACCCGCGGCGACCACCGCGGCGGTCACCACCACTGCACCGAAGAAGGCCGCCGGGACCAGCGAACCGGAGATCAGCGTCATCGCGATCAGCACCCCGGCGGTGCTCACCTGGTCGATCAGGTTGTCGGCCACGCGCACCACCCGCTCGATGTCGCCGCCCTGGGCGACCACCTCGGCCGGGCTGTACCGACTGCGCCGTCGCGGACCGGTCTGACCGTGCACCAGGCGCAGGCTGACCCGCAGGTTCTGCAGGGTCCACCAGTGCGGGAACCAGTTCAGCACGACGTAGAACGCGGGCAGGGTCAGCATCAGCAGGGCGATCATCGCCGCCGCGGGCACGAAGGGGTCCCCCTGGCCGTCGACCACCCTGGCCCACAGCCACGGCAGGGCGCTTCCCTCGCCCCCGAGAATCAGCATCGGCACGAACACCGCCAGGGCCGCCAGGCCGTACCGCGGATCGTTGACCGCCAGGCGGAGGATCTCGCGGAACGTGTGAGCAGGTGGGATCGGCGGCGGCACAGGCGGTTCGACCCGTTCCGGTGGCCCGGTGCGTTGGTGGGGCACCGACCGGGCGGACAGAGCGGCACCGGCCGGGGCCGGGCGCCTCGGCGCGTCCGTGCCCGTGGCTGTGGTCGCAGATGTGGCCGTGGCTGTGGCTGTGGCTGTGGCCGGCAGCGAACTGTCGGCCAGCAGCCGGGCGAAGCGCTGGGAGGCCGCCAGCGGTCCGGCCTCGACCAGTCGGCCGTCCGCCAGCACCAGGACCTCGTCGCACTCGCGGACCGTGGAGAGCCGATGGGCGATCAGGAGTCCGATCCGCCCGGCCAGCAGCCGGCGCGTGGCCCGGTGGACCTGGGCCTCGGTCACCGGATCGAGCCGCGCCGTGGCCTCGTCCAGGATGACCACGCGGGGATCGCGAACCAGGATCCGCGCGAAGGCCACCAGTTGCTCCTGCCCGGCCGAGAGCGTGTGTCCGCCCTCGCCGAGGCGGGTCTGCAGACCGCCCGGCAGGGTCGCCACCCAGTCGGTCAGCCCGAGTTCGGCGACCGCGCCGGGCACGCGGGCGAGCAACTCGGACTCGAACAGGGCGATGTTCTCGGCCAGCGTCCCGGTGAGGATGTCGGTGTGCTGAGGGACGAGCGCCGTCCAGCGGCGCAGATCGTCCAGGTCGAGGTCGCAGATGTCGACGCCGGCGAGGAAGACCTGTCCGCGCGGGGTGTCCACGGCCCGGACCAGTGCCTTGGCCAGGGTCGACTTGCCGGATCCGGTCCTGCCGATCAGCGCGTAGGACCGCCCCCGGCGCAGGGTCAGGCTGACGTCCCGCAGGGCCGGTGCGCGCTCGCCCGCGGGACCTGCCGTCGGATAGACGACGGTGAGCCCGCGCAGTTCGAGGTCACCGTCCGCGGCGAGGACCGTCCCGGTGTGTTCCTGCCGCGCCGCGGCCAGTCTGGCCACCCGCGCCCAGGCCCCGAGGGCGTACTGGAGGTCCGGGATCATGTACGAGATGCGCTCCACGGTCATCCCGAAGGTGATCGTCAGCAGCCACAACCCGGTCAGGCGGGCGGCATCGATCTGACCGTCGGACATCGCCCAGACACCGCCGACCAGGACGGCGACCATGCACAGCCGGGTCAGGGCGCCCGCGATGGTGGCGAGCACCGCTGCGGAGCGCCACAGGGCCGCGCCGCGGCGCAGGACGACGGCGGCGCGTGCCGCGTACACCTGCAGCACATACGGTCGGCCCAGGCCCGAGCGCACGTCGTCCTGACCGTGGATCGACTCCTCCATGACGGCGGCGAGGTCGGACCATGCCGCCTCCTCCGCCTCCCGCTGGTCGGCGATGCGTGAGGTCCGCCCACGCAGGCCGGCCCCGACCAGCAGCAGACCGGCGAGCATGGCCGAGCCGGCCGGCCACCAGACGACGAAGGCGGTGACCACGGCCGCCACGCCCATGGCCGCCGATTGCGCCAGACGCCGGACCTCCCCCCGGAGCATCGAGCCGACCTCGTACACGTCCCCGTCGATCCGGTCGAGCAGTTCCCCGACCGGCGTGCGCTCCAGCGTCGGCAGATCCTGCCCCAACGTGGTGCGGCACAGGCGGACACGCAGATCGGCCGACCAGTCGGCGGTGAGTGCCCCGGAGAGCAGTTCGACGCCCAGGTCGGCGCCCACCTTGACGATCAGGGCCGCGGCCAGGGCGACCAGCGCCGGCCGGGACTGCTGCGCCAGGACCAGACCCGACAGCGGGGCGACCACCGCGGCGGCGGCGGCCGCCAGGATCACCCCGAACGCGACCAGGGCCATCCGCCAGGGTGCGGTGGCCCAGAGATCGCGCAACAGCAGCACGGCAGGTCTCCGCGGGACGTCGGGTCCCCGTCAGCCTGCCCGCGGGCGGCGGTGACGGCAATCGAATATCGGCGGGGTGCTCAGCGGGTGCGATCGCGCAGATCGGCCACGTGCGGGGAGGTCACCGGATCCAGACCACCGGCCAGGGCCAGGTACGTCGCCGCGAAGTCGGTCACCGCGACCAGGTCGGCGAAGCGTTCCAGCGGGTGTCCGGGTTCGGCGCTCACCTCGGTCACCCGCACGCCGGCCTCGTCCGCGGTGACCCGGACGGCGTCCGCCGTGCGTGAGGTCGCCAGCCAGGTGCCGTCCGGGCGATCCACGGTCGGCTCGGCGTCGCGCAGCAGCAACAGGCGCAACGAGACCCGGCCGGTCTGGCCGTCGAAGAACGGGTCGGCGAAGACGTCGTCGTCGGTGCGGGCCGCGAACGGGCCGCCGAAGGTGGCCACGACGTCACCGGCGTCGTCGGGCAGCGCTCCCCGCATGGCCGGAACCCGCGCGGTGCGGGCCAGCATGGCCACCGCCCGGTGCGCGGCGACGCCGGTCACGTCGCCGTCGCCGAGCACCACCGGGATCGACCCGGCCAGGTCCAGCGCCAGCGCCTTGGCCGGGTTGATGAACGCCTCGGACGCCGGACGGTACGTCGCCGCCAGGGCGTCCAGTCGGTCGGCCACGGCCCCGAGCAGTTCGGGCGACGCATCCGTCAGCCCGACGGCCCGCGACGCCGCGACCACCGGGGTGAGCAACGACCACATGCCCATGCGGGACGCGCGCGCCGCCGGACTTGCCGGGGGCGGCACCGGGACGTGCACCCCACCCGTGCGCATCGCGACGTCGGCCAACGGGGAACCCGCAGCGCCGACGGTGAGCAGACGCGACCCGCGGCGGGCCGCCTCGGCGGCCAGCCCCAGCGGCCCGGGGGCCCGTCCCGACATGGAGACCGCGACCACCAGATCGAGGGGACCCACCCAGCCGGGCAGGGGCAGACCGCGTCGAACGGTGACCGGGGCCGGCGAACCCGCCCCGGCGAGCATCGTGAGCACATCGCCGACCACGGCCGAACCGCCCAGACTGGCCACGATCACGGCCCGAGGACGCCCCTCGGCGGCGAGGGCGTCGACGTCCGCCTCCTGCGCCGATCGCAGCGAGGCCCGGACCTGCGCGCCCGCGCTGGCCAGGGCGACCAGACTGCCCGAGGGGTCGGCGGCGGCCAGGCCCTCGGCGTCGTCCAGGAGTTGTTCGTCCAGGGCCACGGTCTACTCCTGCTCGCCCAGGGCGCGGGCCTGATCGACCAGCAGCACCGGAATACCGGCATCGACGCGGTAGGCCAGACGGCACACACCACAGTGCAGTTCGAGGGACGGTTCCGCAGGCGGTTGCGTCGGGCTCCTCGTCACCGCGACGTCGCGCAGGGGGCCGCGGCAGGCCGGGCAGCGCAGGATCTCACGCAGCCACGGTTCGAGTGTTTGCACGACGCCATCCTGACTCATGGCCGGGGCCCTCCGCCCGTCGTGCGCACGAGGTCGAGGACCTCGTCGCGCAGTTGCTCCATCGTGGTCCGGTCGCGGGCCTCCGCGTTCAGCCGCAGCAGGGGCTCGGTGTTGCTCGGACGCAGGTTGAACCACCAGCCGGCCTCGTCATGGATGACGCTCAGCCCGTCCAGGTGATCCACCCGGACGCCGGACCGGGAGGCGAAGTTCTCGGCGACCGTGACCGTGGCCGCGGCCACGTCCGCCACGCGGGAGTTGATCTCGCCGCTGGCGACGTATCGCTCGTAGGCTCCGAGCACGGCCGAGGCCGGCTGGTCCTGCTCGCCGACGGCGGCCAGCACGTGCATGGCCGCGAGCATGCCGGTGTCGGCGAACCAGAAACCCCGGAAGTAGTAGTGCGCGGAGTGCTCGCCGCCGAAGACCGCGTCGTTCTCGGCCATCTCGGCCTTGATGAACGAGTGGCCGACCCGGGTGCGCACCGCCGTCCCGCCCGCCTCGGCGATCACCTCGGGGACCGCCCGGGAGGTGATCAGGTTGTGGATCACGCTGATCGGTCCGCTCACGCCGAGGGCACGTTCCCTGGCGATCTCCCGGCTGGCGACCAACGCGGTGACCGCGCTCGGGCTCACGGGCTCGCCGCGCTCGTCGACGATGAAGCAGCGGTCGGCGTCGCCGTCGAAGGCCAACCCGATGTCGGCGCCCTCGCGGACGACGGCCGCCTGCAGATCGCGCAGGTTCTCCGGCTCGAGCGGATTGGCCTCGTGATTGGGGAAGGTTCCGTCGAGTTCGAAGTACAGCGGGACGACGTCCAGCGGCAGCGCGGGGAGCCCGGCGTCGGTGCCGAGGACGACGGGGGTGGTCAGCCCGGCCATCCCGTTGCCGGCGTCCACCACCACCGTGAGCGGGCGGATCCCGGACAGGTCCACCAGCGAGCGCAGATGGGTGGCGTAGCCGGTCAACTGCTCGGAGGTGGTGATCGCGCCGGGCCGTTCGGCGGTCGAGCTGCGCCCATTCCCGGCGCGCAGTCCGTCGAGCAGCTGCTCGGCGCGGCGGCGGATCCGGCTCAGGCCCGTGTCCTGACCGATCGGGCGGGCTTCGGCCCGGCACAGCTTGATCCCGTTGTAGGCAGCCGGATTGTGCGAGGCGGTGAACATCGCCCCCGGCACGTTCAGCGCGCCGCTCGCGTAGTAGAGGCCGTCGGTGCTGCACAGTCCGATCTGGGTCACGTCCAGGCCCCGTGAGGCGACCCCCTCGGCGAACGCCGCCGAGAGCCCGGGGGACGAGGGCCGCATGTCGTAGCCGATCGCCACGCCCGTCACGTCGTCACCGGACAGTTCCTCGGCGAAGGCAGCGCCGAGGGCCCAGGTCACGTCCTCGTCGAGTTGTTCACCGACCAGGCCGCGTACGTCGTACGCCTTGACGACAGCGCCGAGGTCTGTTGCCGCACTCTGATCGGTTGTCCGCACGGACAGACCGTATCCCGATCACGCACGGTGAGGAATCACGGATCGCGGAGAGGTCAGACCTTCTGGGCGTGAGCCAACACGCCCTGACGGGTCAGCACCACGCCACGATGTTCCCAGGTGCGGTGCTCGCAGTGGTGGCACGAGGTGAAGTCCACCGGTGTCCCGTCAGTCAGGTTCATCGAGAGGCGGGTGACGTGGAGCGAGCCGCACCCGTGGCAGTGCGCCCCGGGGCGCAGCTCGCGCTGGGTCAGGGAGCCGAGCGGGGGGTGGACCACCTCGGCGCGGGCGCGGGATCGGCGGCCGGTGCCGGTGTTGCGGGCGGGACCGGCGGAACGAGCGGGTGCGGCGGAGTGGGACGAGGCGGAACGGGTGCGGGCAGCCTGAGTGGCCTGCATCTGGGGGTTTCCCTCCGGTGGATGGCACGACGCTCGCGCCGATCGGGTGACACCAGATATGTCGTCACCCGTACGCGCGAGGTTGAGCACCGGGAGCGTCACGGCATGTCGGGCGAAACACCCGGGCCTGCCTACTGCAGAGGATTGGTGCCCGCCCGAACCGCTCAGGTGGCGGGGTCACGCAGGACGCGCAGATGGCCACGCCGGCCGACCTCCATCGAGGCGGCCTCGTAGGCGGAGCCGACGACGACCTCGCTCTCGACGGTGCCTCGGGCCGCCTCACGGACGGCGTCCGCCAGGGCGAGGAGGTCGTCGTGCGTGGGCCCGGTCGGCTGCATCAGGTCCGGGGCCAGCCGCACGACCTCCCAGCCGCGCGGGGCCGTCAGCCGCTCGGCGTGCGCGACGCACAGGTCGTAGCAGTGAGGTTCGGCATGGCTGGCCATCGGGCCGAGCACCGCGGTCGAGTCGGCGTAGACGTAGGTGAGGGTGGAGACGGCCGGGCGGCCGCACGCCGCTCGGGAGCACAACCGCACACCAGCCACACGTGGACGGTACCCCGCCGACGGCACCGGGACCATCATCTGGACGAACGGCACGCCGGGCGGCACCCGGCTAGCCTTTGCGGATGGACACCTTCCGGCGGGACCGTCATGGCAGGGGCCTTCGCGGGCCCCTGATCCCCCGCTCGGTCCCCGCCTGGCGCAGCCGATCGGACAGGTTCGACGAGAGTGTCCTGGACGCGGTGGAGCGGTTGGAGCAACGCTGGCCGGACGAGATGGACGGCATCGAGTTCGCCGTCGAGGACGTCCCGCCGTCCGATCCCTCACCATGGGAGCACGGCGGCGTCCCGCTCGGCCGCTACTTCCCGGCCTCGGGCCGCCTGCCACACCGCATCGTGGTCTACCGGCGACCCATCGAGCGCCGCGCCGAGTCCGAGTCGGATCTGCCGGCCCTGGTCGGTGACGTCGTGGTGGAGCAGGTCGCGCACCTGCTCGGGCTGACCCCGGAACAGGTCGATCCCCGCTACGGCCAGGACCACTGATCAGCCGCTGATCAGCCGGTGGTCAGCGCCGTGTCGTTCCACTGCCGAGTAAGGGATCCTCGACCACCTCGGGCGCCGGAGGCTGGGCCTGCGGGCCGGGCAGGACCGCCAGCACGGCGATCATCGGCCCGGTCTGATCTCCCGCGCGAAGCACGACGGCACCGACGAGCGGACCGGTCGCGCCGTCGACGAGCACCGACGTCGTGTCGGCGGCCAGGTCGATACTCCGGACGGCGCCCGCCGCCAGATCCACCGGGACCTCCGGTGCCGCCACCCCCGTGTCGCTGATCTGCCGGATCGAGGCGCCGGCCGCCTCGCCGGGGGCTGCCAGCACGAGGGTCGCGCCGACGGCCGGCGTGCCGTCGCCGGCCGGTCGGGGCACCGCGGTGGCCACCGCGCCGCTGAGCGTCGCCGTCGCGGGCACCCAGGCGATATCGGTCGGCGGCACGGACCTGCCGAGGGCCTCTGCGGTGCCTGCGAGTTCGCCGCCGTCCAGTGTCGTGGTCATCCAGGCCCCCGCGACGATCGGGATGTCGGCGGTCACCGACGCGGCGTACAGCCCGTTCGGCAGGCCGGTGAGGGGGACGTCGGCGACCCCACCGGCGGGCACCGTCACCACGAGCGGCTCGGTCTCCGGCGGCCCGTCCTCGGTCCCGGCGCCGGCAGCGGCCACGCCGATCCGCACCACGGCGTCCTCGTCGCCGGGGACGGCGACGCGCACCGCGGCCGTCCCGGGCGCCTGGACCGCGATCGCCGGGATCAGTTGCTCTGTGGCCGGTTCGGCGGAGGGCTGCACGTCGTCCACGCCACCAGGGGTGAACCCGAGCAGCCGGGAGTGCTGCAGCACGGCGCTCACCCGGCCACTTCGGGCCGAGACCTCCACCGCCATCTGCTCGAGGCCAGGGGCGAGCGCGTCCAGGAACAACGCCACCTGGCCCCCTGAGGGCACCACCACCGCCTGCCCGGCGGGCGCCGGCACCACGCCGTCGGGTCCGTGCACGATCACGTCGAGCAGGGCAGGGGCGGTACCGGGGTTGGTCAGCACCAGGCGGGACCGCTCGCCGTCCGCCGTCCCGCCGCCGACCAGCCAGGCCTGCGTCTGCGACGGGAGGCAGGCCGTCACGTCCAGACCGCGCGCGTCGCCCGAGGCGGCGATCGCGGCCTGCGCCAGGGAGGAGGCGGGCGAGCGTGCCCCGGCGGCGGTCCGGGCGACGTCCATCCGGACGGCTCCGGCCTCGGTCAGCACCCGGGTCGTCTGTGCCACGTCGGCCGAGGGTGCCCGGCCGATCGGCTGCGGATCGATCGGCGCCGTGGGGCCGCCCTCCTGTGCGGGCCCGAGACCGCCGAGCGTCGCCGAGCCCGTGGTGACCGCCAACGAGACGACGGGCCCGCCCGGGTCGGCCGGGACCGACCCCGCCGGGGCGATCAGCGTCGGCGGACCGGGGCAGACGCTGACCGGGACCGCGGTGGAGGCAGGCAGGGTTCGATCTGCCGGTGACTGTATCGACTCTGCCGAGACCGACTGCGCCACAACGGTTCCGGCGACGGCCGCGGCCGGAAGGGCCAGCACGAGGATGATCCGGGGGATCCGGCGCGTCACGACTCGTCCTCGGGCTCGGGAGCCGGCTCGCGCTCGTCCTCCACGGGCACGTCCTCGACGGACTGCTCCGGAGACTGGTCCACCGACTGGTCCACGGACTGGTCCGGGGACTGGTCCACGGGTTGCTCGGCGAGCGCCTCGGCAGGCGGCTCCGCGCGCGCCGGCGCCGCAACCTCCGGCCGGCGTTGGCGGAAGGACCTGCGGGGCTTGGCCGGGACCTCGGGGAGCAACGGCGAGACGTCCCCCTCGGCCGGGTGCTCGGCATCGAAGACCTGCGGGGCCAACGGAAGGCCCGCACCCTGTTCGACGCCGCCGGGGGCACGGTGCACCCGGTGGGTCGGCGTCGGCGGCAACGGCGCACCGATCCGTTGCCGCATCCGCGGCAGGGGCAGGGCCAGCAGCAGGGCGAGCGCCAGGGCGGCCCACCAGATCCAGGCGAAGGTGGGATCGCCGAGCCAGCCCGGCTGCGGGCGGTGGACGACCTCCAGGACGCCGCCGCGCCGAGGCAGGTCGAAGCCCTGCGCCCAGTCCTGCACGGTGACCGGTTGCAGCGCAAGGCCGTCCAGGTTGGCCTGCCATCCCGCGTCGGCGGCCTCGGCGAGCACCACCCGCCGCCCGGCCTCGCCCGACTCGATCACGGTACGCAGCTCGTCGACCCGCGTGGGCCCGTCCGGGACCGGGGTGGCGGACGTGTCACCGACGGGATCGATCACGCGGATCCGGCTGGGGCGTGGGGACACCTCGGTGTCCGACGGCGGTTCGACGCGCCACATCGTGGCCTCACCGGACAGGGAGACCCGGACCAGCCCGGGAGCGGAGTCGAGGGCCTGCTCGGCGGCAGCGTCGACAGGGGGGAGCAGGAGCACCGTGCCCACCGCGAGGTCGGCCAGGACTCCGCGCTGGTCCGCCGAGGTGTCGGTCAGCAGCGCCGCGACCACCGGGTCGACCACCTGTCGGCCGACGGCTCCTTCGGGGTCGGACTCCCGGCGCGCCACGGAGTCGTTCCCGAACCGGGGACCGGCCTCGCGCAGCAGCGACCAACGCACCCCGGCCGCGCGGTCACCCTGATCCCCACCCTCACCCGACCCGACCCCGATGACCAGCGTCCGGGCACCCGCCGCCCCGGACGCCTCGGCCGCCGCCACCGTGGGCAGGACGTCCGCGGGCACGCGGAAGGGCGTCTCGGCGGTGGCCGGCCCCCAGCCCTGCGCCGCGAGGCCGGCCAACATCGCGACCGGACCGGCCAGCAGCGCCAGCGCCACCGGGAGGACGACCAATGAGCGCCGACGTGGACGCATCCGCCGCAGCCGGCGGCTGAGGACCGGCCCCCCGCCCACCGCGGCGACCAGCAGCCCGGCCAGAGCGAACGAGAGCGCGGGGCCGGACCACGCGCGCCCGTCGCCCACCGCGATCCGCTCGCCGGCCAGGGCTGCGGCCAGGCCCGCGAGTGCGACGAGCCATCCGGTCAGCGCCACGACGGCCGGGCCGCGCAGGCGGAACAGCCCGGTGATCGCCAGGAGCAGCAGCGGGACGACGAAGGCACCGGCGACCATCGCGGGGGTATGCGGCCAGGCCAGCGCGCGGGCGGCGACGTCCCCGCCGGGCAGCGCGGCCAACCGGGCTATCGGTCCCGAGGGCAGGCCGAGCAGGGTCGCCGGGGTGTCGGGGAAGGTCGCCAGATGCCACCAGGTCCGTTCCGGGGTGGGGGCCTGCTGCCATCCCACCGCCGGGTCGGCGAACAGGAGCCGCGGCGCCCTCGCGACGGCCGTCCACCAGGGCAGCAGCAGGACGGCCGGGATCGCGCCGGTCAGGATCGCCGGCGGCAGTCGTCGCCAACCGGCCAAGGCGCCGTCCGTGCCGCGCGAGGTCAGCACCGCCAGGACCGCACTGACGATCAGCAGCAGGGCCGAGGGCAGGGCCAGCGCCGGCGCGGCGGCCAGGACCGCGGTCAGCATCAGACCGGCCCCGGCGGCGGCGGTCATCGATCCCCAGGCCAGCGCCCGCACACCGGCGAGGACCAGCAGCGGCAACAGCACGTGCGCGAGCACCGCGCCCGGGCGCCCGGTCGAGGTGGCACCGAGCAGGGGCGGGGCGGCGGCCCAGGCCAACGCCGTCCATCCGCGGACGGCGAGACTGCGGCGCAGCCCGGCGGCGGCGATCCACGCGGTCAGGGCGGCCAGTGCCGGGCCTGCGAGCAGCAACACGGCGACCAGACGGCCGGGATCGCCGCCCAACGGCCAGGACAGCACAGCCAGCAGCCCGGCCAGTGGGTCGGCGACCGCGGCGGACCCGATCCCGACCGGGCGCCAGGAACTCTCGGCCACCTGCCAGAGGTCGCCGGCCCGGTCGGGCATCGGCGCGACGTAGACGGAAGCCAGGGCGCCGCCCGATCCCAGCACACGTCGACCGGCGGCCAGAGCGGCGGCCAGGCCGAGGACGAGGCCGGGCATCAGCACGAGGACCGAACGCAGCACCCGGCGCCGTACGCGCTGGGCGGCCGCCGGGCCGCGTGCGCGCTCGGACGGACGCACCCAGGCGGCCACCTCGTCGCGCCGTTGCCGCATCAGCGCCCTGCCTGACGGACCGAGCGGGCGCAGGGCCTTGACCGGAACCGTCGCCCCGGCTCGCGATCGGCTCCGCATCCGGATCCAGCGCTTGGGGCGACCCAGGACCGCCGCCAGGGCGGTCAGTTCGATCAGGCCGCGGGCGGGCTGCTTCAGCACTACCCAGGACAGCGCCCGGCCGAGACCGGCCAGCACCGACCAGACCAGCGCGGGGGCCAGCATCGGCCACGACGTCCAGGCCAGGCGCAGCAGCAGCGCGTCCTGCCGTTCGCAGGCGTAATCGCTGGTCTCGGCGCTCGCCACGACCGCGCCCGGCACGACGACCACCCGGTGGCCCAGCAGGCGGACGCGCCGGCACAGGTCGATCTCCGCGCGTTCGCTGCGCAGGTGCTCGTCGGGCCCACCCAGGGTCAGCCAGATGTCGCGGCGCACCAGCATCCCGGGCAGCCGCACCGCCAGGACGTCGCGGCGCGCGTCGTGCTGGCCCTGGTCCAGTTCGCCGCGGTCGAGTCCAGTGACCACAGCGCCGAGCCGGGTGACGCCGACCCCGACATCGCGCAGCCTCTGCCGGTCGCGCCACTCCACCTGCTTGCAGCCGGCCACGGCCACCGACGGTGAGGTTTCGATCTCGGTCAGAAGTCGTTGCAGCGCATCGGGTTCGGGAGCACTGGAGCCGGTCAACAGCCAGATCCAGTCGCCGCGGGCGTCGGTCTCGGCAGGGCCCGCATCGCCCTTCCCGTCCCCGTTCAGCGCCGCGGCGACGGCCTGGGCGGTGGAGGTCTGTGCGGGCAGGGCGAGGACCCGGGTCGGGACGAGATCGAACCTGTCGGCCCTCGAGGCCTCGCGCTGGTGGCCCGCACCGCCGTCAGCGGCGGGGTCCTCGCTCGCGTCCCGCGACATGTGGACGACGACGATCTCGTCGGGAGACCGCCTCTGCGCGGCGATGGCCTGCTGGACGGCGGGCAGCGTCGAACCGTCGCCGCGGAGCAGCACTATGGCAACGATACGTGGTCGAGTCCATACGGACAGTGTCGGAGTCTGGCGTTGCGACACCGCGTCCCCCGCGGTGTCGGAAGTCATCGCGACTCGACGCCCTCGTCACGGCGTCGAGCGGCGGCGTCAGACTGCACGCTTCTTGACCCGCCGGCGCTCACGCTCGGACAGACCGCCCCAGATGCCGAAGCGTTCGTCGTTGGACAGGGCGTACTCGAGACACTCGGATCGCACGTCGCACGACATGCAGACACGCTTGGCCTCGCGGGTGGATCCACCCTTCTCGGGGAAAAAGGCCTCAGGATCGGTCTGGGCGCACAGCGCCCTTTCCTGCCACTCGAACTCGGGAGGGAACTCCGCCTGCGTTTCGAGACCCACCCCGTGCCCGATCGACAGTGCCGGCTCTGAGGCGATCTGGAGAGTGATCGCCGTCGGCTCGTGCACCTTGTGTCCTCCTCGAAGCTCAATTCCACAAAGTCACGACCGCTGCCGCAACCACTCACACTGCGTGTGACTTCTCGGGCACGCAAGGTGCCGTCCCCGGATCACACTAAGGGAATTACACGCGTGTCGTGTGGGTTGCGTCAAGCCGCTTGATGGTAGTCCGTCGAACTCCCGATGGACGGCATCGGTCGAGCCGGTCGAGCCGACGGCGTGTCCGCAGCGACGCGCGGGACCGCCTCGGGGACCGCCGGGCGATGCCTCCAGCGCGGCTGAGAGGATGGTGGCCATGCGCATCGCAGCCCTGGCCGGTGGCATCGGCGGCGCCCGTTTCCTGCGCGGGCTGATGCATCACCTGCGAGATCGGTCGAACAGCGACCCCGGCGTCGGCGCAACCGATGAGCTGACGGTCATCGGCAACACGGCGGACGACGTGACCCTGCACGGTCTGCGAGTCTGCCCTGATCTCGACACCGTCATGTACACCCTCGGCGGTGGCGTCCACGAGGGCCAGGGCTGGGGTCGGGCGGAGGAGACCTTCTCCGTCAGCGAGGAACTGGTCGCCTACGGTGCGCAGCCGCAGTGGTTCACCCTCGGTGATCGCGACATCGCCACCCACATCGTGCGCACCCGGTTGCTGGGCACCGGCATGACCCTGTCGCAGGTGACCGAGCACCTGGCCACCCGCTGGGACCTGCCCGCACGCGGCGTGAGGCTGCTGCCGATGAGCGACGACCGGGTCGAGACCCACATCGTCATCGACGACGCCGAGGCCGCGGGCGGTCAGCGCGCCATCCACTTCCAGGAATGGTGGGTGCGGTTGCATGCGGCGGTACCGGCCCGCCGGATCCTCGCGGTGGGCGTCGAGCAGGCCAAGCCGGCGCCGGGCGTGATCGAGGCGATCGCCGACGCCGACGTCCTGCTGCTACCACCCAGCAACCCGGTGGTATCGATCGGCACGATCCTCGGCGTCCCGGGGGTCCGCGACGCACTGCGGGAACGGCACCGCCGCGGCGACCCGGTGGTCGGCGTCTCCCCCATCGTCGGTGGTGCGCCGGTGAGAGGCATGGCCGATGCCTGCCTGAGCGCCATCGGGGTCGCAACGACGGCGGGGGCCGTGGCCGGTCTCTACGCCGACTTCCTCGACGGCTGGCTGGTCGCCGAGGCGGACGAGGAGGCCGACGTCCCGGCGGGGGTGCAGGTGCGCGCCAGGCCCCTGCTGATGAGCGACGGTGAGACCACGGCCGAGATCGCGCGGGCGGCAGTCGATCTCGCCCTCGAGATCGGACGCGACCGCCAGTGAACCGGACGGCGGGTCCCCGGCGGGTCGAACTCCTCGCCGTCCACGGCCTGCCCGAGGTGGTCCCGGGCGACGACCTGCCCGCCCTGGTCCTCGCCTCGTTGCGGGAGGCCGGGCTCCGCCTCGCCGACGGGGACATCCTGGTCGTCGCGAGCAAGGTGGTGGCCAAGGCGGAGGGCCGCTACCTGCACGACGCCGACGGCATACCACTGGACGCCGAGTCGGCCACGGCGAGTCAGACGGAGCGGGTGGTGGCCGAGCGGCTGACCCCGCGAGGCCTGGCCCGGATCGTGAGCTCTCGCTCGGGACCCGTGCTCGCCGCCGCCGGGGTCGACGCCTCCAACCTGCCGCCCGGATCCGCTCCGCTGGCCCTGCCGGCCGACCCCGACGCCTCGGCCCGCGCCATGAGGGCGGCCCTGATCGCCGGAACCGATGACGAGGATCCGCTGCGACTCGCCGTGCTCGTCACCGACACCCTCGGACGGCCGTGGCGGGTGGGGCAGACCGACGCCGCGATCGGTGCGGCCGGGCTGATCGTCGCCGAGGACCTCGGTGGCCGGCCCGACGGCCATGGTCGAACGATGGAGGTGACCGTACGGGCCCTGGCGGACGAGATCGCCGCCGCGGCCGACCTGGTCAAGGGCAAGACCGACGGCGTCCCGCTGGCCCTGGTGCGCGGGCTCTCCCACCTGGTCACCCGCGAGCCGACCCCGGGGGCTGCCAGCCTGATCCGCCCCGAGGACGAGGACTGGTTCCGTTACGGTCACGCCGAGGCCGCCAGAGCCAGCATCGGGCTCGAGCCGGGCGACGAACGCGTTGGCGCGCAACCGGTCCGGCCACCCGCGCCCGCGCGGCGTCTGGCCCGGGCGGTCGAGGTCGCTCAGGCGGCCCAGGACGTCTGCGGCGCCACACCGGCCACGATCTCGACGGACGGCGACCGGGCCCTGGCGGCCCTCGTCACGCCCGGCGAGGTGACGCCGGCCGGGTGGGTCGGAGCAGGCGCCCTGGCCCAGCGCATCGTGGTGGCCGCCTGGGCCGAGGGCCTGGCGACGGTGATCGAGGCGGCCGGTCCGGTCGGCGTGACCGTGCGGGTGCTGCCCACCGACTGACGTGTCGGAGGGGTGGATCCGGGGGGTGGATCCGCGGGGTGGATCCCCGGGTGGATCCCCGGGTGGATCCCCGGGTGGATGCGGGGTGATTCGCGGGTTGATCCCCATCTCCACCGGGAATCCCGGTCATGATCCTGGTGAAGGGTGGCTTTCCGCTGCTCGAAGGCTACGAGACCGCAGTTCGCCACCCCTCACCCGACAGATGATCTTGCCGCCGCGCCCGCACGCCGCGCCCGTGATCGTGCCCGCACCCGCCAGACCCCACCCCATGATCACGTTGAAGATCACGGTGCGGGCAAACGGCGACACCACGCAGGCACGCCGCGAATCGTGATCATGCCGCCGCACCCGCACGCCGCACCGTGATCATGCCGCCGCGCCCGCACGACCCCACCCCATGATCGTGCCCGCACCCACCAGACCTTGGCCCATGATCAAGTTGAAGATCACGGTGCGGACAAACGGCGACGCTACGCAGGCACGCCGCACACCGTGATCATGCAGCCGCACCCGCACGCCGCACCGTGATCATGCCTAGCACCCGCCAGACCACACCCCATGATCACGTTGAAGATCACGGTGCGGACAAACGGCGACGCCACGCAGGCACGCCGCACATCGTGATCGTGCCGCCGCGCCCGCACGCCGCCCCGTGATCATGCCTAGCACTCGCCAGACCCCACCCATGATCACGTTGAAGATCACGGTGCGGACAAACGGCGAGGCTACGCGGGCATGCCGCACACCGTGATCTTGCCGCCGCACCCGCACGCCGCACCGTGATCTTGCCTAGCTTGCGCACGGCACACCGTGATCATGCCGCCGCGCCCGCACGCCACATCGTGGACGACGGACCCGTTCACCGGACCGGTCAAAGGCCTCCCCCAGGAGCCGCCGGCCGTGCACCCACCCGTATCCACGGTCGACACCACCGGGCACCTCCCGAATCGCGGCACAGCCGATCGGATGGTGAGATGGCGCCGCAGACAACACGAGAGACCCACGCCACCGAAGCCCCCGGACGGAGCCCGTACATGAGCACGCGCTGGACCGAGGAGTCCATCCCCGACCTGTCCGGCAGGACGTATCTGGTGACGGGCGCCAACAGCGGTCTGGGCCTGGAGACCGCACGTGCCCTGGCCCAGCACGGGGCGCAGGTGCTCGTGGGGGCCCGCACCGACGCCAAGGCACACGGCGCCATCGCCCGCATCGAGGCGACGGGCCCGGCCGGAAGCCTGGAGCCCCTCATCGTCGAACTGGCCGACCTCGACTCGGTGGCGGCGGCCGCCGATCGAGTGCTGGATGAGCAGCAGCGGCTGGACGGGCTGGTCAACAACGCCGGAATCATGATGACGCCCCCCGGGACGACGGCCCAGGGCTTCGAGCAGCAGCTCGGGGTGAATCACCTGGCGCACTTCGCCCTGACCGGGCGACTGATGCCACTGCTGTTGGCCACCGAAGGGTCTCGCGTCGTGAACGTGAGCAGCAGTGGGCACCGCCCCGGCCGGATCGACTTCGAGGATCTGCAGTCCGAGCGCAGCTACTCCCCGCAGCGGGCCTACTTCCAGAGCAAGCTGGCCAACCTGCTGTTCACGAGCGAACTTCAGCGCCGTCTGGAGTCGGCGCAGGCCCCCACCCTGGCGGTGGCCGCCCACCCCGGCGTGTCGAGCACCAACCTGGGCCACGAGAACGCCGGCGGACTGCTCGGGACCCTGATGCAGCTCGCCCGCCCGCTCCAGCATCTGCTCACCCAGAGCGCCGCCATGGGCGCACTGCCGTCGCTGCGTGCAACGACCGACCCGGACGTCCAGGGCGACCAGTACTACGGCCCCGACGGGCTGATGCAGTCGCGCGGACACCCGGTGCTGGTCGACCGGAGCGACCGCGCCCAGGACGACGCGACGGCGCGCCGCCTGTGGGAGGTCTCCGAGGACCTCACGGGAGTCCGCTTCGGCAGCCTGATCACCGGGACGGCATAGCGCTTCTCACCGGGATCCACCTGCCGCGGCGGAGCACTCGACCTGCCCGCGTCGGCGATGGCACAGTGGACGGGTGACCTGGCGACATTGATTCTCCCGACGCATCCGAGTCGACCTCCGGACACCACGTGAGCGTGGGCCGCCGGGGGCGGGCGTATCTGTGCCCTGCCCCTGCACCGGTCCTCGCATCACCGGAAGGTCCTCATGCGTCTGTCATCGCGTGTCTACGCCTACGTGTTCTTCGAAGACTTCATCCTGCTGTACCCGTTCTACGCGTTGTTGTTCGATCGAACCGGACTGTCCACGGCCCAGGTCTCGTCGCTGTTCATCGTCTGGGCCCTGACGAGCCTGCTCGTCGAGGTGCCTTCGGGGGCGCTGGCGGACGCGACCTCCCGCCGACTCATGCTGGTGCTCGCTCCGCTGGTCACCGGAACCGGATTCGCGCTGTGGGTCCTGGTGCCGTCCTACGCGACGTTCGCGGCGGGCTTCGTGCTCTGGGGAATCGGTGGGGCCCTCCGCTCGGGAGCGTTCGAGGCGCTGGTCTTCACCGAGCTGACCCGCATCGGCGCCCGGGCCGACTACGCCAGGGTGGCCGGCCGATCACAGGCCGTCGCGATCGCCGCGATGGGGGCGGCCACCGCGCTGTCGGCACCGGTGTTCGCCCTCGGTGGGTACACCGCGGTAGGGGCGGCGGCGGTGGCGGCGTGCGTCGTGTGCGCACTGGTCGCCACGACGCTCCCCGAGGGCCCGGACCTGCCCGCGAGCCCGGACCTGCCCGCGAGCCCGGACCTGCCCGCGACCCCGGACGCCGACCCGGCCGTGACGGCGCCGGGAGGCAGGGACCAGGCCGGCGCTGAGGAGGAGCCCGACGGGATCTCGGCGCAGGTCGCCATGCTCCGCGAGGCGTTGCGCGAGGTGCGGGCCGCCCCGAGGGTGCGGGCCGCGGTGCTGCTGGTCCCGGCCGTCGCGGCGGTCTGGGGATCCCTCGAGGAGTACACCCCGCTGCTGGCCGCAGGCACCGGCACGGTCTTGGTGGGAGTGCCCCTGCTCCTGCTCCTGCTGGACGGCGGAGCCGTCGTCGGCGGGCTGGCCGCCCGGCACGGACGCCTGCTGGGTCAGGGACGGCTGGGTCTGCTGCTGGCGGGCTCGGGGCTGGCCATGGCGGTCGGGGCGCTCACCCGCCACCCGGTGGGATTCGTCCCGCTGGCAGTGGCCTTCGCCGGGTTCCAACTCGCCACGGTCACGGTCGACGTCCGGCTCCAGGAGGCGATCACGGGTCGGGCCCGGTCGACGGTGACCTCGCTCGCCGGGCTGGGCACCGACGTCGCCACCATCGCCGTGTACGGCGGATATGCGCTCGGGTCGGTCTGGCTGGACCACGCCGCGCTGTTCGCCCTGGCCGCCACCGCGTACCTGGTCGTCGGGCTCGTCCTGGGGGGCCGATGGATGAACAGGGCGAAGCCGGTCGGGCGGACTCGAGGTGCGCAGGTTCAGAGCACCCGGGGAAGGTGAGTCGGCCGGGTCATCCGCGGCGCACGCCGCGGACGGGAGGCGCCGTCCAGTTCCAGCAGGCGCTGCACCCGGTAGCGGTGGCCGCGGTAGCACTCGATCACCTCGGCACAGCCGGCGTCGTCCAGAACCCTTCCGGTCAAGGCCCACGAGACGTTCCGGGCGACGTGGAAGTCGCTCCAGGAGAAGGCGTCCGCATCCCCGTGGGCGCGCTGGCGGACCTCGGCCGCCGTCCACACGCCGACCCCCGGCACCACGCGCAGCGCCGCCGCGACCCGCTCACCCCACCCCTCGCCGTCCACCGCCACGGTCTGCTCCAGGCGACCGGCAACCTGCGCCGCGGACAGGATCACCCGGCGTCGGGTCTGCTCGACCCCGACCCGCAGCCACTCCCACGAGGGGATCGCCGCCCAGTCCCGCGGCGCGGGCGGGGTCCGCATCCGATGGGCGAAGGTGCCCCCGACCCCAGCCGGTCCCGGCGCCACGTCGCCGAACCGATACACCAGTCCGCGCCACGCCGCGTGCGCCTCACCACCGGTGACCCGCTGCTCCAGCGCGGCGGCGGCCAGCGCCTCGAACACCGCACGGGTCCGCGTCACCCGCCACCCCGACCGGGACCGCCAGGCGGCGACCAGCCGCGGGTGCTCGGGCGACGGGCTGAACCCCGACGGGTCGTCCCGCTCGCCCAGCAACTGCGGGACGCCGTCCAGCGCCCAGCCGGCGCCCGGCCCCCAGGCATGGGCGCGGACGGCGCCCTGAGCGGCCCGTGTCTCCAGCCGCAACAGCACCGGACCGTCAGGCGTTCGCGTGGCCCGCCACACCACGCCGTCCGGCTGCACCCGGAAGCAGGGGTCGCCGCCGCCACGGCGCAGCGTGGACAGCGTGGACCGCACCGACACCGGGCGTTCCGGTCTCCAGGTGCGGCTGCCCGGTGCGCTCGGGACGGTCACGGCACCATCTTCACCCAGGTCCGGGCCCGTGGCGGGCCACCCTCTACTCTGCCGCCATGGCGAAGGAGTCCGACCTGCGCAAGCTCGCCGACGAGGCCCGCAGCGCCCTCGAGCACGAACAGGAGTTCTTCACCCCACGGCTGAAGTCCTCCGGCTGGAGTGCGCCCAAGGAGGGCGAGATCGAGGCCTGGTCGCAGGGCCTGCAGGTGATCGAATCGGCCGGCTGGACGCTCGTGCACTGGTCGACCGCGACCGACGCGGGCGGCGTCCCCAGCGCCTACCCGGTGTTCCGACGCCGCCGCACCCCCGGCGTCGACCCCACCACCTACGAGGGCGGCCGCCGTCCCCCGCCGTAGGCGAGCCCGGCCGCCATCAGGTCGGCGACGGTGAACAGCACCCGGGAGGCCAGCACGAGCACCAGGACGGCTCCGCCCCCGAGCACCGAGGCCAGCGCCGCGATGAGCGCGACCTCGCGGGCCCCGGCCCCGGCCGGGGCGACGACGACGAGCATGCCCACCGCCCAGGCGAAGGCGTAGCCGCCCACCGACAGCGCGAACGTGCGCCAGGTCAGGTCGGCGCCCAGCGCCGCGGTGAGCATCCAGATCTGCGTTCCGGCCGCCAGCCACGCGGCCAGCGCCCACGCCGTCGCCGTCGCCGTGCCCCGGGCCGACGGCAGGTGCTCCAGGGGCTCCCCGCCGATCGCCCCGATGAGGCGGTCGAGCACCGGGCCGAGCACCCGCGGATGCAGAGCCACCACCAGGGGGACGACGAGCAGCAGCGCCCAGGAGTACCGGCCGTGGGCGACCTGCGGCACGAACGGGAAGGCGCTGAGCGCCACGATCATCGCCGTCGCGGCGGCCAGGAGCAGCATGATCAGGGTCGCCGCCGCGGTCCGGCGGCGCGGCACCCCATGGTCTCGGGCGAGCTCGGCCTGCATGAGGACCGGCCAGACGCTGCCGGGCACGTACTTGCCGATCTGACCGACGAAGAACACCCGGGCCGCCACGGGCAGCGGCAGCCGGGACCCGAGGTCGGCCAGCAGCTCGCGCCAGGTCAGTCCGGTCAGCACCAACTGGACGGCGGTGACCGCCGCCGCAGCCGCGACGAACCTCAGGTCCAACCGGGTCAGGGCCTCGGCGACCTCCTCCCTCCGGCTCGCCAGCGCCCACACCGCGAGCGTGACGGCCAGCGCGAGGAAGCCCCAGCGGAACAGCGGCCGGCGGGTCAGCGACAGGCCGCGGGCCACCAGGGTGGCCAGCCCCCGGGAGGCGCCGTCGGGCCGGGTCTCAGCCACCGGCACTCCCGGTGGGTTCGAGCACGACCTTCAGGTAGTCGCGCCACGGGGCGTCCAGGTCGGGGGGGCTCACGCACTGCTGCAGGCGCTCGACGCCACCCGGGCGAGCCAACCCGCGCAGGGCATCCTCCAGCGCCGCGACGTCGCCCGGCGGCACCAGCACCCCGTCGACGCCGTCGCGGACCTGCCCGCCGAAGGTGCCCACGTCGCTGGCCAGCACCGGCAGCCCGTGGGCGAAGGCGAGGTGCACGTTCTGCGAGGCGGTCGCGGTGCGATAGGTCAGGGCCACCACGTCGTGGCACTGCATCAGACCCGCGATGTCCGCGGCGGCGACATAGCCGGCCCGCAGGTCCACACGGCCGGCCAGCCGCGGGTCCTCCGCCTGACGGTGAACCGCCTCCCCCGCGCTCCCCCAGGCCTCCCCCGCGACGGTCACCGCGACGTCCGGAACCGCGGCGGCAGCGGCGAGCAGCAGATCGACGCCCTTGTACTCGCGCACCATGCCGAGGGCGAGCACCGACAACCGGCCGGCCTCGACCCTGCCGCGGCGACGACGGAAGACGGGTGCGCCGCCCGGCAGGTGCGGCGGCAGGTCGGCCATCCGGACGGACGTCGCGGCACCGTCGCCGATCAACTCGCGGGCCTGGACGGCCATCTCGGCCGAGTGGACGACGACCGCGTCCGCCCGACGCAGCAACGCGGCGGCCAGCCGCTCGGCCCCGGGATGCGCCTCATGCGGTCGGACGTTGTGTGCGATCACCACAGATGCGGTCCCGGCCGCGCGCATCACCGTGAGCAGGGCCGGCACCTGGGCTGGCACCACCAGGGGAAGCACGAGCAGGTCGAACCCGCGTAGTCGCCGTCCGGTTCGCCACCAGGTGTGTGGACGGTCCCAGCGCAGCGGATAGGTGGTCCGCGGGAACGGCTCGCCCTCGGGCACCCCGCCCGGCACGGACAGCTCCCCCGGGTAGAGCCGCGCCGGGTACTGGCGTGACCAGGAGATCAGTTCGGCCTCCCGGCCGGTCGCGGACAGGTGATGGGCCAGCGCCGTCGTGTGCGCCGCGATGCCGCCCTTGAAGGGGTGGGTGGGTCCGAGGACGGCGATCCGCACGGCCGGTACAGCTCAGCTGTCGCGGCGCGCGATCAGATGCGCACTGGCGTCCTGGACGGCGCCGACGTCGTCCGCGCGCGAGCGCACGACCAGGTCCGCCAGCAGCGCCATCGAGGCGATGATCAGCGCCGACAACACGAGCAGCACCGTCGAGGCCGGGAAGTAGAACGGGTGATTGACCATGTCGACGACGCCTTTGACCATCCCGATCACCAGCAGCCACAGCGCCGGCGGCATGAGCACCTTGAGCGGGTCGAAGTACATCACCATCCGCAGCACCTGAAGGATGTAGCGGTAGGCGTCACGGGTGAAGTGGAACTTGGACTTGCCCGCCCGCTTGGCGTACGGCACCGGCACGTACTTGACGTCGTGCTGGTTCGACATGAACGCCAGCGTGATCGTGGTGACGCAGCTGAAGCCGGCCGGCAGCAGCCGGAGGTAGGGCAGCGAGACCTGGCGGCGGAACGCCCGCAACCCCGAGTTCAGGTCGGGGATCCGCTGGTTGGACAACCGCTCGGCGACCTTGCGGATGAACCACTTCGCCGGCAGCCGCAGCCACTTGTAGCTGCCCTCCTCGCTGGTCCGCGCCCCGACCACCTGGTCGTAGCTCGCGTCGTCCAGCAGCATCTGGACCAGCTCGGGGATCATCTCGTTCGGGTAGGACATGTCGGCGTCGGTCCACACCACGATCGCGCCGCGGGACAACTGGGTGCCGATCCGCCGGACCGTCCCCGAGCCCCCGTTGCGCCGGAACGCGAGCACCCGGACGTGCTCGTAGCGGTCCTCGTGCTCGCGCAGCACGTCGAGCGTGCCGTCGGTGCTCGCGTCGTCGATGGCCAGCACCTCGTACGTCAGGTCGCTGGCGTCCAGTGCGGCGGTGATCCGGTCGAGCTCGGCGAGCACGTGGTCGCGCTCGTTGTAGCAGGGCAGGACGACGCTCACCGTCGGCGCGGTGTCGCCTCCGGGGAGGT
The DNA here is from genome assembly GCA_963750395.1 of uncultured Actinomycetota bacterium. Classification (GTDB taxonomy): domain Bacteria; phylum Actinomycetota; class Actinomycetes; order Actinomycetales; family Kineosporiaceae; genus JADJPO01. The sequence continues at coordinate 500,960 of CAVVQM010000010.1, forward strand.
TCGGGCTCCTCTGGTATGCCGGTTGGCCCGTCGTGCCGGCGATCAGGTCGTGTTCCATCTCATCCCGAGGCTACCTGCACCGTGACCCCCGTGCGGTGACCGGCGCCCAGTCCGGTCCCGTGCGGCGGTCGCGGCACCTGTTGACTACCGTGTGCGACATGCATTCCGGTATCGACCCCTCCGCGATGGATCCCGCCGTCCGCCCCCAGGACGACCTCTTCGGCCACGTCAACGGCGGCTGGCTGGCCACCGCCGAGATCCCCCCCGACCGGGCCCGGTACGGCGCCTTCGACATGCTCCGCGAGGCCAGCGAGGAGGCGGTGCGCGACCTCGTCGAGAGGGCCGCCGCGCAGGTGGCGTCGCCGACCCCGCCGGCGCCCGACTCCCCCGCCTGGCGCGTCGGCGGGCTCTACACCAGCTTCATGGACACCGACCGGGTCGCCGACCTCGGCTGGTCCCCGCTGATCGAGGACCTGCGCGCGATCGCCGCGGTGAACGGGCCGGACGACGTCGTCCGCACTTCAGGACGGATGCAGCGGATGGGCACGGGCGGTCTGTTCGGGGCCTGGGTGAGCGCGGACGCGGGCAACCCCGAGGTCGAGATCGCCTACCTGACCCAGAGCGGCATCGGTCTGCCCGACGAGGAGTACTACCGGGCCGAGCAGCACGAGCAGATCCGGGACAAGTACGTGGCCCATCTTGCCCGGATGCTGACACTGGCCGGGCCGGCTCTGGCGCAGGCGGGCCTGGACCTGGGCGAGACCGCACCGAAGCGGGTGATGGCCCTGGAGACCCGGATCGCCGCCGCCCACTGGGACAAGGTGGCCACCCGGGACGCGGTCAAGGCCTACAACCCGCACACCCGTGAGGATCTGGTGCGGGCCACGCCGGGGCTCGACTGGTCGGCCTGGGCCGACGGCATCGGCGCCGAGGACGCGGCGCTGAGGCGCGTGGTGGTCCGCCAGCCCGACGTGTTGACCGCGATGGGACGGCTGCTCACCGAGACCGAGATCGCCGACTGGCGGGCCTGGCTCGTCGTCCGCCTGGTCAACGCCTTCGCCGGCCACCTGCCCGACGAGGTCGTCGAGGCCCACTTCGACTTCTACGGGCGCACCCTGTCCGGCGTGCCCGAGCTGAGGGACCGCTGGAAGCGCGGCGTCGGCCAGGTCGAGGCACTCGTCGGCGAGGACGCCGGTCAGATGTACGTCGCCGAACACTTCCCGGCCCGGGCCGCCGAACGCATGAACGCGTTGGTGGCCAACGTCATCGACGCGTTCCGGCAGCGGATCGGCGAACTGGACTGGATGGGCGCCGACACCCGCGCCCAGGCGCTGGACAAGCTCGACGCGTTCCGGCCCAAGATCGGTCATCCCGTGCGGTGGCGCGACTACTCCGGTGTCGAGATCCGTCCCGATGATCTGATCGGCAACGTCAAGCGCGGCAACGCCGCCGAGACCGACCGAGAGCTGGCCAAGATCGGCGGTCCGGTCGACCGCGACGAGTGGCTGATGACGCCGCAGACCGTCAACGCCTACTACCACCCGATGCTCAACGAGATCGTCTTCCCCGCGGCCATCCTGCAGCCGCCGTTCTTCGACGTCGACGCCGACGACGCGGTGAACTACGGCGGGATCGGCGCGGTGATCGCCCACGAGATCGGGCACGGCTTCGACGATCAGGGCTCGCGCTACGACGGTACGGGGGCGCTGCGGGACTGGTGGACCGAGACCGACCGCGCGGCGTTCGACGAACGCGCCGGCGCACTGATCGCCCAGTTCGACGGGTTGTCCACCCGCGATGTGCCCGACGAACCGGTCAAGGGCGCGCTCACCGTCGGGGAGAACATCGGCGATCTGTGCGGGGTGGAGCTGGCCCTGACCGCCTACCGGCTGGCAGGTCTGGGCGAACAGATCGAGGGATGGTCCGCCGAGCAGCGCTTCTTCCTGGGCTGGAGCCAGGTCTGGCGCACGGCGATCCGCACCGAGGAGGCCCGACGACTCCTGTCGGTCGACCCCCACTCACCCGCCGACCTGCGGGCCAACACGGTGCGCAACGTCGATGCCTTCCATGCGGCCTTCAAGACCAGGCCGGGTGACGGGCTGTGGCTGGACCCGGCCGATCGGGTGCGGGTGTTCTGATCCGGTCGCCGCGAGCGAGCTGCCGCTCGCCCCGGACGGGCACGGCGTGACGTCACGCTCAATAGACGAGCACGACGTCACGCCGCGCGCGGCCGGGGGGCTGGCTCGCGGAGCGCCGTCCGGCGTGTCCACCCACCGCGACGAAGGGGATACGTTGTGGGTCATGACCGGCCCTGCCGCCCTCGGGGCGCGCCCCGAGATCACCCTTGATCTGCAGGCCGCCGGGACCGCCCGGGTCGCCTACGAGGACCACGCTTTCGCGTTCGCCGTCCAGTCCGACTGCAGTATCTCGAGGCATCTGTCGCGGACCGGCCGGTTCTACGAACTGGCCTTCCTGCAGACCCTGCGGCAGGTGGTCCCGGCCGGGTCGGCGGTCATCGACGTCGGCGCCCACCTCGGCAACCACACGGTGTACTTCGCCGCGGTGATGGGCTGCCCGGTGCTGGCGCTGGAGGCCAACCCGACCACCGGCGCGCTGCTTCGGCACAACGTCGAGACCAACACCGGGGCGGGACGGGTGGAGATCGTCCACCTCGCGGCCTCGGACCACGAGGCGACCGGACGGCTGTCCAGGCAGTACGGCGGCGACGCCGGCACCTTCTCCCTGGAGGCGGGCCCGCCGGGTACGACCGCCGGTGGGCCCACCGACGCCGTCGACGTCGCCACCAGGCCCCTGGACGACGTGTGGCGGTCGAGTTCGATCGCGGCCCGGGGCACCCCGGTCGGCCTGATCAAGATAGACGTGGAGGGCCACGAGCCGGCAGTGCTGCGCGGGGCGACGGATCTGGTCGCCGAGCACCGGCCGCTGATCACCACCGAGGTCGACGACCTCGCCCACCTGCAGGCGGTCCGCCAGGTGCTGACCCCCCTCGGCTACCTGCCGCTCGCCGCGATGAATCCGACCGCGACCGTGTTCTGGGCACGACCGGACGGCGTGTGCGGCGAGCTCGCCCACCCGCACCCGGTCATGCAGGCGGGCGTGCTCAACACCGTTCGGATCACGCACGAACTGAACTCCCTGGGCCGCAAGCTGTTCCACGCTCCCGTCATCGAGGGCCAGGGGCACCTGCTGCTGCTCGGCGACGGGGAGCCGGCCGCCGTCACGCAGGCGATCGCGGGCCTGCCCGATCGGGTCGGCGTCACCCGGGTCGCGCTGACCCGGCCCGGCCCGGACGGGTGCCGGGAGGCCGTCCCGCTCCGGACGGCCGCCCTGGCGGTGGCCCGGGCCCAGGATCTTCACGGACCGCCGACCGTGGCGCTCATCGCGGGTCCTGTCGTCGACATGGACGCCGGGGCGCGCTCCGTCGTCCGGGCGCTCGTGTCCGGCCTGCGGGTGCCCTATGCCGTCACCGACGACCTGGCCGCTCGGATGGCCGATCAGATGGCCGATCAGATGGCCGATCGGCCCGTCGGTGAGCCGGGCCGGCTGGAGCCAGGCCTGGACGACGCCCTGTCGCTGTCCGAGGCCATGACGCTGATCGCCGAGGGAGAACGATGAGCAACGAGATCCACCGCACCCGGGTCGACCTGATCCTGGAGCAGGCCGTGCACGACGACCTCGACTCGATCATGCAGCGACTCACGGTGGCCGAGAAGCGGATCGGCGACCTCGAGGAGGCGCTGGCCACCGAACGGGCCGATCGCGCCCGCGCCGACAAGGCCGTGCTCGGCAGACTGCTCCCGATGATCACGGCAATGCGCCTGGACCGGCAGGCCCGCAGCATCGTGGGCCGCGCCATCCGGCCGGTGCGGGACGGCGGCCTGCGAGAGCGATTGAGCCCCTCGCGGGCGAAGGTCCTGGTGGTCTGCCCCGCCTACCCGGGCGGTGAGAGCGCCTACGGCGGTCAGTTCGTGCGGGCCAGGCTGCTGCACTACGCCGACCTCGGCGTCCACGTGCAGGTCGTGGTCACCGACCTGCCCCGGCCGTCGCAGGCCACCAGCGCGGTCCAGGACGGGATCACCGTGCACCGGGTGCACCGCAGCGAACTCAACGCCACGGTCAGGCGGCTGTCGCCGGCGCTGATCGCCGTCCACCACATGGAACCCAGCATCTGGCAGGGCCTCAAGCCCCTCGCCGGCACGCTGCCCATGGTCGTCTGGGTGCACGGCTACGAGGCTCTCGACTGGCGCGACCGCGAGTTCAACTACACGGCCGAACAACTGGCCGACCAGCGCGAGGCCCTGGACGCCGCCGCTCAGGCCCGGCGCACCGCCGTCTCGGAGATGTTCGACGCCGAGAACCTGCACGTCGTCTTCGTCTCGCAGTACATGCGCTCGCTGGCCGAGCGCTTCGCCGGACGCCCGGCGCGATCGGGCCGGGTGATCCCCAACGTCGTCGACTCCTCGACCTTCCCCTATCGCGCCCGCCGGGCCGAGGAACGCCGGAACGTGCTGTGGGCCAGGGCGTTCGCCAGCCCCAAGTACGCCAACGACCTCGCCCGCGACGCGGTGCTCGCGCTGGCCGGGACCGATGAGTTCGCCCAGATGCACCTGACCGTGGTCGGTGACGGGCCGCTGTTCGAGGAGTCCACCGAGCCGCTGAGCGGATTCGCCAACGTCAGCATCCGCCGGGGCTACGTGGGCCACGACGAGATGGCCGGTCTGTTCGAGCAGCACGGGGTGATGCTGGTGCCCACCCGGTGGGACAGCCAGGGCCTGACCTGTCTGGAGGCGATGAGCTGCGGGCTGGTAGCCGTCACGAACGACGTGGCGGCGGTCCCCGAGTTCGTCCCGCCCGAGACCGGGATCCTCTGTCCGCCGGAGGATCCCGGCGCCCTGGCCGAGGCCCTGCTGGGACTCCAGCGTGACCCCGAGGACTATCTCGAGCGCTCCCGGCTGGGCGCCGAGGCGGTCCGGGCGACCTGCGACGTGCCGCACACCGTCGCCCGGGAGTGCGCCCTGATCACGAGTCTGCTCCCGACCCGGAGGCGGGTCCGGAGCGCGCGGGGGCCAGCCACACGTCGATGACCAACCGGGCGACCCCGGTCGGGCGCCTGGTGAGCCATTTCCGGTCCTCGGTGGTCACGATCCGGACGGCGCGCTGCGGCTGCTCGAATCGCCCGTCCGGGCCCGCCCCGGCGACACCGAGCACCCGCCGGGCGTTCTCGCCGTCCTCCTGGGCGGTCAGCAGCACCAGCCGTCCGCCCCGGCCGGCAACCCGTTCCGCCAGATCGGCCGCGGCCCGTTCGATCCTGGCCGACGGGGTCAGCAACGCCCCGGCCGGATGGCCGCAGACCCCGCGGATCACCTGGACCCACTCGTTCCCCGAACGCTGGGCGATGCCGTCCTCGGTGGCGTCCACAGCGACCACGACGTCCTCGGGCGCCAGCTGCGCACACACCTGCTCGACGGCCCCCACCTCGCCGGCCTCGGTGCGTCGGAAGGAGATCGGGGCACTCGCCCACACCACCGGCCCGAGGAACAGGACCACCGACGCCCAGGCCAGGCGGCGCCGGGTCAGCCACGGCCTGCGCTGCGGCAGATGCGTGCTCGCCCAGGCGATCCCGGCCACGCAGGCGGCGACGATCATGGGGATCACCACGGGCACCAGACGGCGATCGGCCCACGGGTGGTCCGGGGTGATCCCCGGCCGGACGAGCACCAGAACGGTGCCGGCGAAGCCGACCGCGGTCGGCACCAGCCACGCGGGCGGGTCGGCGGATCGCGTCGTCCACCAGCGGGTCGCCCGTCCGGCCAGCACCGCCAGCGCGATCCAGGCGACGACGACCGCCGGCCAGCCGAGGTACCAGGCCACCCAGTCCAGGGAGTGCTCGGCGTAGGTCCGTCCCCCGTCGATCGGCAGGCCCTGCGCGCGCTGCAGGATCGCCACGAACCGCGCCCCCGTGTCGTCCGGATCCTGGCGGACCGTGAGCCACAGGGGGCGACTCGCCAGCACCAGGCCGAGCAGCAGGACCAGGGCCGTGGTGACCCGGGCGACAACCTGGCCCGCACGGTGCGTTCGCCCCGCCGGTGAGCCCGCCGACGTGGCCCGTGCCCGCCGCCGTCGTAGCACCGGGACCGACAGGGCCGACGCCAGCGCCAGGACCACCATCGCGGCCACCACCGGCCGCAGCGAGGGCCCGACCGCACTCAGGTACGGGCGCGACGTCCACCAGCCGACGGCCAGGCTCAGACCCGAACCGGCCACGGCGCTGACCGCCATCGCCGGCGCGACCCGGTTGCCGCGGGCGGCGAGCACCGCGCAGACGACCACCAGCAGGGCGACCTCGCGGACGGCGTCCACGCGGACCAGACCGGTGAGTCCCACGAGTGCGCCGGCCAGCAGCGCGGGCGGCAACCGCCGGTCCTCGAGCGCCTCGACCGCCAGCAGCGCCGCGGACAGCATCATGAGCAGGGCCGGGGGCTCCGAGTACGTGGTGCGCAGGACCAGCACCATCGGCATCGCCAGCCCGAGTCCGGCGATCGCCGGCGCCGCCCAGCGCCGTCCGACCAGCCGCCCGACCAGCGTGCCGAAGCAGAGCAGGGCCAACCCGCCGAGCATCGGCGGCACGATCTGCATACCGGTCCACGACGCGCCGAGCGGGGAGCCGGCCCACCAGCCGAGCGAGTAGACCGCGGGGGCGCCGATCAGGAACTGCGGCACGATCTCGGCGTGCACCCCTGGCCCGGCGATGCCGCTCGTCTGGCCGTCCAGCACCTGGTAGAACGCCGGGCTGGACAGCGTGAACCGCTCGACGCCGAAGGCACCCGCACCACCGAAGGCGTCGAGATCCGCCGCCACGGGCAACGTGTGCCGGGTGGCGATCCACTGGGTGTAGAGCGCATAGGCCCCACCGTCGCGCCGGATCACCAGGTGCCCCGAGTGCAGCACCGCCAGCCACACCGTGATCACCCCGGTCAGGGCGAGCGAGACCCGGTCCAGCGCCGGTTCGGGTCGCGGCCGCGTCGTCCGCCCGACCAGAAGCCACGACGCCGTCATGATCGCCACGGCTGCCGGCCACCCCACCAGGGGGTTCCACCAGCCGAGATGGACGAGCGCCGCGGCGACCAGGGCGAGGGCGGCCACTGCGACCGCGACCGCCGGGCCCAGCCGTTCGATGGCGCGCAGCACGGCCGTCAGGCTAGCCCGGGCGAGGCCGTGGCGTGCGCCGGGCGGCCCGATCAGCGGGCCGCGTCGACCTGGACCATCACCGAGGTGGCGGCCGCCGACGGATCCCCGATCACCGAGACCGCCCGTGGACGGCGCGACCGCAACCAGGACCTCGTCGAGGCCGGCAGCGACGTCCGGCCGCTCATCACGGTCAGCCGGGCCTGCCCGGCGCCGATCACCGACCAGGCCGAGATCGAGGTCGACATCACGACCACGTTCGTGGCGGGCACCGGTCGGCTGAACGCGTTCGCCACGACGACCGCCGTCGAGGCCCGGTCCCGCCCGGAGATCTGGGCGGGGCCGGCCCCCAGCCGGCGCAGTTGGGTCAGGACCTGGGGCCGCACCACCGACCGCGAACCCACCACCAGCACCTTGCGGATCCTCAGGGCCCGGATCGCCGAAGACGTGGCCGAGGGCAGGCCCGTCGCGGTGCTCAACAGGATCGGCCGCTTCAGGGCGGCGGCCGGACCGGCGACCGCCGCCACGTCGGCGAAGGAGGTGCCGTTGGCCAGGACCGCGGCACCGCCGGGAGCGCCGATCTGCCGGGCCACGGCCGCCGCCGTCGCGTGCACGCCGCGGCCACTCAGGCGGACCACCGAGGTCACCCCCAGGGCCCGCAACTGCGTCTCCACCGCGGTCGAGACGGACGCGCTGGTGCCGACGATGTAGGCGGTGCGCACCTTGCGCGCGCTGATGTCCCGGCGGACCAGCGACACCAGCGACCCGCGCGGGGTCAGCAGCACGGGCGCGGCCTTGGCCGCCGACAGCGGGGCAGCGATGAGTCCGTCCATCGTGGATGCGGCGCCGACCAGGACCACGCTGGTCGCGGACGGGTAGCGCTGACGCCCGGCCATCACCGCCGAGGTGTAGACGCCTCCCCACCCGGCGCGGGTCACCGGACAGGTCGCCGCCGCCGAGCCGTAGCGGGGCAGCACCTCGACGTCCCTGGCGAACGTGGTCGAGGACACCGGCGAGGAGCTGATCAGGGAGAGCCGGTAGACCCCGGGTGGCACCGGATCGCCGGAGGAGTCCTTGAGGTTCCAGCTGCTGCGGATCGAGGAGTAGCTGCGCCCCGACGCCACGATGCTCCGCTTCCCGCCGCACCGCGGGGTGACGGCCAGCCACCAGCGTTGGTTGCTGGCCGCCGTCGCCCTGACCGAGACCGCCGAGCCGTTCCAGGCGGCCGTCGCCGACGAGACGGACGGCGAGATCAGACGCGCCTTCAGCCGGTTGGCCACCGCGTTCCGGATCCAGGGCAGGTAGGGGTAGAGCTTGTTGCCGGGGCATTCGGTGTAGCCGGTGTCCCGGTGGCCACTGATCCGGTTCAGCCGCACCACTTTCCCCGCGGCGTATTTGGTCGAGGAGCCGCCCGAGGAGGTGGCCGACACCTTGCCCCGCGGATTGATGAACCACTCGGCCGACTTCCAGGCGGCCACGCTGACCAGACCGCGCAGCATCGCCGAGGTCGGCTTGGCCGCGCTGAAGGATCCGAGCGCCGAGATCCCGATCGCGTCGGTGTTGAACCCGCCGGTGTGGGCGCCGTGCACGGCCGCGCTGATGCTGCCGCGCCGTCCCTCGAAGACGCGGCCGTACCGGTCGACCAGGAAGTTGTACCCGATGTCGTTCCAGCCACGACCCCGGGTGTGGAACAGGTAGACCGCGCGGACCTGGGCATAGGCCTGGGTCCGGCTGTAGCTGTTGGTGGTGTCGGTGTGGTGGATGAACAGCGTGTTCACCCGCTTGTCGATCCGCGGCTGCTCCTTGACCAGCCGCTCGTCGGCACCCCATTGGCTTCGGGTGATCACGGCCGGCCGTCCGAGCCCCGTGGTCACCACGGCGGCGGCGGCGCTGGCCGCAGGCGTGGACGGGGCCGCACCGGGCGTCGCGGTCGCAGCCGAGCCGGCCGCCGTGGGCTCGGTGGTGTCGGCGGGCGAGCGACCGCCGTCCACGAGCATGGCGCGCAGCCCGGTGGGCGCCGCTCCGGCGGGTGAGTCGACCCGCACCTGGACGCCGTCCGCGCCGGCGGTGGCCAGCGGCTCGCTGGCGCGGGTGCTCACCCCGCCCTCCTCGCCTGCGTCGGGACCGTGATCGGCCTCCGGGAGGTCGTGCCAGACGCCCCAGGTACCGGACTCGCGCACCCGCACCTCCAGGTGCGTACCGGCCGGCAGGGCGCCGGTCCAGGTCAGCGCGACCAGGTCGAAGCGGGCGGTGGTGCGCTGCGCGGTGAGCGCCGCCGGGCGCGGCCGCGCCTGCAGCGCGGCCGGGCCGTCGGCGACCGCGGAGGCGCCCAGCGCCGCCTCGTCCACCCCGGCGACGGCGAACGCCCTCACCGCCCCCGGGACCGGTTTCGGGATGGGTGCGGCCGCTGCCCCGCTCACCGCCCGCGCCAGCGGGGCGGGCAGCGGCACCGTGGGCGCCACCATGAGCATCGTGGTGGCAACCGACAGGGCCGGAAGAGTTGTCAGGAGTCGTCGGCGAAGCCGCACTCGGTATCCCTTCGTAGTCGGATGACTACCATACGTACCTTCGATGTGAGATTCCCCGCCGGGCGACACAGCGCCCCACCGCCCGTGGGGTCTAGATTCGTTCGGGTGGACAAAGTAGTGGCCAGCGCGGCAGAGGCGGTAGCAGACATACCGGACGGCGCGTCGCTCGCCGTCGGTGGATTCGGGATCTGCGGGATCCCGTCGGCGCTGATCCAGGCGATCCTGCACGCCGGCACGACGGACCTTGAGGTCATCTCGAACAACTGCGGCATCGACGGCTGGGGCCTCGGGCTGCTGCTGGATGCCCGGCGGCTGCGTCGCATCGTGGCCTCCTACGTCGGGGAGAACAAGGAGTTCGCCCGCCAGTACCTGGCCGGTGAACTCGAGGTGGAACTGACCCCGCAGGGCACCCTGGCCGAGCGGCTGCGCGCCGGTGGGGCCGGGATCCCGGCGTTCTACACCGCGACCGGCGTGGGCACCCAGATCGCCGAGGGCGGCCTGCCCTGGCGGTACGGTCCCGACGGCATGGTCGCACTGGCCTCCCCCGCCAAGCCCACGGCGCAGTTCGAGGTGGACGGACGCGAACAGACGTTCGTGATGGAGAAGGCGATCCGGGCGGACTACGGGCTGGTGCGGGCCTGGGCCGGCGACCGGCACGGCAACCTTGTCTTCCGGCAGGCCGCGCGGAACTTCAACCCGCTGGCCGCGATGAGCGGCAGGATCACCATCGCCGAGGTGGAGCACCTCGAAGAACCGGGCCAGCTCGATCCCGACCGGGTCCATCTGCCGGGCGCCTACGTGCACCGCGTGGTGGCGCTGTCGGTCGAGGAGTCTCACGACAAGCGGATCGAGAAGCGCACCGTCCGGCCCCGGCCACGCGACCTGTACGGCGCGGGCGCCGGGTCCGAGGGCATCGAGGGCTGAGAGGACACCCGATGGCACTGACCCGCGAACAGATGGCGGCCCGCGCCGCCGCCGAGCTGCACGACGGTTCGTACGTGAACCTCGGCATCGGCCTGCCGACCCTGGTTCCGAACTACGTCCCCGACGACGTCGAACTGGTCCTGCAGTCCGAGAACGGCATCCTCGGCTTCGGGCCCTATCCGTACGAGGGCGAGGAGGACGCCGACCTGATCAACGCCGGCAAGGAGACCGTGACCCTGCGCCATGGCGCCTCGTTCTTCGACTCGGCGACCTCGTTCGGCATGATCCGGGGCGGCAAGATCGACGCCGCGATCCTCGGCGCCATGCAGGTCTCGGTCACCGGCGACATCGCCAACTGGATGATCCCCGGAAAGATGGTCAAGGGCATGGGCGGGGCGATGGACCTCGTGCACGGCGCCAAGAAGGTCATCGTGCTGATGGAGCACGTGGCCAAGGACGGCACCCACAAGGTGGTCCGTGACTGCTCGTTGCCGCTGACCGGTCAGCGCGTGGTCAACCGGATCATCAGTGACCTCGCCGTCATCGATGTCACCGACGCCGGGCTGGTGCTGCGCGAGCGCGCCCCCGGGGTCAGCGTCGAGCAGATCCGCCAGGCCACCGAGCCCGATCTGATCGTCGAGGGCGACGTCCCCGAGATGGCTCTGGCCTGAGGTCGCGTCCACTTCTGCACCGTCTGCGGGGCCGAACCCTCCCCGACCTAGGCAGAACGTGGGCAGCGGGGGCAACGCCTCAGCTCGCCCCGCCATCCCAGCCGGGTGAGCAGCTCAGCGATCTGGACGGCGACCCCGCACGGGTCGGAGCCGACGTCGGACCAGCCGAATCGCAGAGTGATCCACCCGTCGAGGGTGTGCTCGTTGTCACGCGATCGGTCACGGAAGGCCCCCTCCTCGGCGTGGCCGGTCCGGCCGTCGAACTCGATCAACAACCGGTATTCCACGATCGCCGCATCGGCCACGCGTCGCCCGGACCCGGTTCGGTGCTGAAGACGCACCCCGGGCAACCCGTGCGGGCGGAACACGTCCCGCAACGCGCGGTGCTCGAGGTTGCTGGTCGCCCCCGCCGAGACGTCCTGGAGGATCTCCAGCATCAAAGCCCGGTTGCGCACGACCGGCCGGGCCTCGATCCGTTGTCGGAGTCGAGCCGGGGTCGTCAATCGGCGTTGGCCGGCCCTGGTCAGCCACATCACCACCCCCTCTGCATCGGCCCCGGCGCACAGGTCCAGGACCGTGTCCTCGATCCGCGTCCTGGCCGGCTCGCGGGCTGACGACCTCAGGCGCAGACCTGGCCGCTCACGCAGGAAGACGAAGCCCGGGTGAGGTCCGCGGCGCCCCGGGGCCACGATCACCACACGCTCGTCGACGCTTCGCCAGGTGCCGTCGGAGGCGCGCAACCGCTCTGCGGTATCCACGAGACCGTCCAGCGCGGCGGCGGTCAGTAGCCCGGCTCGCGCACCCGGGCCGCCGAGCAGGATCCCGGCCCAGACCAGCGCCGGCCACGGCGCCCGTGGCAGGGGTGGCCCCATCCAATAGACCCCTCGAGCCAGACGCCACCAGTCCGACGTCAGCCGGCCGATGCAACGCCGCGAGAGACCGCACCGGACAAGCTGGTCGCGGGCCACCACACCTGCCTGGTGCCGCCCCAGTTGAGCCAGCTCTGGTGGTAACGACCGCCGCTGCCGCATGTCGGCGAGCATGCGCGAAACACCTCGACGCCGTGGGGACCGGCCCGGTCACTGTGGACAAGCCTGGGGATCGAGGGGGTCGCGTCCACTTCTGCACCGTCTGCGGGGCCGAACCCTCCCCGACCTACCGAGAACGCCGGCGTGGACGAGACCTCAGGCGCTCGGGAGGGCGACGGCGCCGACCCAGGAACTCGGCAGACCGAGTCGGCTGCGGAACGTCTCGCCCCCGATACTCGCGGACCTGCCGCTGCCGGAGACGGCTCTGAGGGTGGTCGCCGCGCCGGCACCGTCCCGGGCGGTCACGGTGATCGAGACCAGATCGGGCAGAGCGAACAGCGAGGTCAGCGTCGTCACCGGCACCGCGCGGTTCCAGGCCGCGTAGCGCGGGTTGAGGGCGGAATCGAGGCTCCACGCGTCGTCCGTGGTCTTCAGATAGGGCACCGTTCCGCCCCAGACGGTGCTCGAGTCGCGGGTGCGCCCGCCGCTGGAGGAGAAGTAGACGGCGTTGATCGGCGAGCCCTGGTAAAGCACCGCGGCGCCGGTGGTGGAGGTGGCCTGGGTGGCGGCCACCGCGGCCACCCAACGGCTGCCGTAGTCCACCGAACCGATCCTCTCGCTCTCCTTCGACCAGCCGGCGTAGACCTGGCTGCGCTGGTCGTCCCAGATCTGACACCCCCCGCAACCGGACTTGCTGCCGGCGGCGGCGACCAGCGCGTAGCTGCGTGCGACCGTCGCCTGGGCCTGCAGCGCGGCCGCCGGCCAGGACGAGGGCATCTCCGCGACCCCGCGCAGGTACTCCGAGTGCAGATCGACGGTGACCACGGCCTCCAGCAGCCCGCTGAGGCTGTTCACCCACAGCCGTCCCCACCGGTAGGAGCGCACCTTGGTGCTCAGCGTGCCGGAGATGTCCGCCCGCATCGCCGCGAGCGTGGGCGAACCGGACACCGCCTCGGTACCGGTCCAGCGCACGCCCAGGCCGGTCGTGGTCACCGAGGTCGGACCCGAACCGGCCGAGGACGACGATCGGGCCACCGCCACGGCCAGCCCCGCGCCGCTGGGGGTCAGTCGCGCGGTGTCGCCGGGGGTCAGGGTGAGGGTCTGCCCCTCCACCGTGTTCAGCGTCATCAGCTGCCCGCTGCCGGACAGGGCCTGCGGCTGCAGGATGATGCTGCGGCCGCGATGCACCACGTTGACCCGCAGGTCGGTGGCGTCGGCGGTCTGCGCCACGTTCACGCCGGTGTAGTAGTGGGTCAGGATCTGGGCCGCGCTGGCTCCCGCCTTGGCCATGCCGTACGCGCCGTACTGCGACATGCCGACGCCATGCCCGAAACCGGAACCGGACACGGTCGCCGACCCGGTGCTCACCGGCGCCCCGGTACTCGGCGGGCTCGAGGACCCCGGACCGACCGGGCGTGGCGCGAGGGTCTCGGCCGCGGCCGGACCGACGCCGACGGCGACCATGACCAGCGCGGCGAGAAGCGCCGGCAGGCGCAGGCGAGGGCGGGACCGGGGAGCGGGTACGTGGCTCATCACCGACTTGGATCGGCGGGCGGGCGGGCATCTTCAGCGACCCGGGCCCGAATCCACCGGTCGGGCCAGGACCGGCCGGAGTGGGCCGGAGCCGCTAGGCGTCGGCGCGCTGCGGAGCGGTCAGCCCGTGTCGCTCGAAGACCTCCTCGGGCACGTCCCAGCCGTAGGTGGCCTGCGGCTGACGCCTGCACAACTGCCAGGTGATCGGCCAGGACTCCAGCGCCACGATCATCACGTGGTCGACCGACTCGGCGTCGACCTCGTCCAGATGGCGGTGCAGCGCCCGCCAGAGCATCCACGGCCGGATCGCCCGGTAGAGCGCAGAACCCGACCATGCTCGCCAGAGCCCCGACGGCTGGTGGCTGCGCCGCGCGAGCAGGTAACGGATCCGACGGGTCAGCGACCTGCTGAGGACGGCGTTGACCCCGACCCGTGTCTCGCTGGAGAGCAGGTCGATCGCCTCGATGCCCAGGGCCTCGGCCGGTGGCCGGGACCCGTCGGCGGTGATCAGCAGCGCCGACCCGCCCGCCTGGACCACCGTCGCGAGTCGATCGGTCACCGCTGCCCGACGGGCCGGCACCACGGCCACGGCGACCACCCTCGGCCGGCGCTCAGTCACGCGCCATCGCCTCCACCTCGGCGCCGACCTGATCCATGTTCAGGTCCCAGGTGTGCTTCAGGGCCACCGCGCGGCACCGCTCGTACTGCTCGTGGGTCTGCGACCGGGCGGCGCGCGCCGCCGCCACCAGGGCGTCGCGCACCGATTCCGCATCCACCTGGGGGGTGACGAAGAACAACGGATAGTCGGCGAACACCTCGGTGGTGTGGTTACGCGGGTGGTGGACACCGACCACCGGGCGGCCGGCGGCCATGTAGTCGTACCCCTTGCCGGCGGTCATGTACTTCGAGGAGGGCAACAGCATCGCCAGGGCGTCCATCTGTGCGTAGACCTTCCCGATCTCAGGCTGCGGCACCGGACCCCGGTAGTTCACGCCCTCGACGCCCGATTCGAGCCTGGCCCGGATCGGCCCCTCGTTCTGGGTGAAGAAGCCCAGGTAGCCGTAGAAGTCCATGACCGCCCCGGCCAGTTCCGGGTTCTCCTTGCGGGCCAGCGCCCAGCCGTCCAGATACTCCTCGATCGGCAGATCCGACCGCACGGTGCCGACGTAGCCGAAGTGCAGCGGCTGACCGGCGGGCCGGGGAGTGAACTCGACGTCCCCGACGACCTCCTCGGCCAGCCCGTTCTCGACCACCCGGATCCGTTCTGCGGCAGCCGGGTAGCGCTCCCGGTACCAGTCGCCGAGCGGGGCGTTGACGGTCACCGTCAGCGCCGCGTTCTCGACGATCCGGCGCTCCCAGGTGAACGCCGGGTGCTCGGGCGCGAAGGCGTCCTCCTCGGTCAGCGGGTTCATCGTCCACGGATCGTGGTAGTCGACCACGTAGGGCCGGCGCAGCGCCCTGCCCAGCCGGTACGCGGCGCCGTACTGCGCGTAGGGGTTCCCGGTGGCGAAGACGACGTCGACGCGCTTGCGGGCGTTGATGGCGACGCCGCGGGCCACGAACGGCGGGATGATCGTGGCGTACACCTCCGGAAAGATCCGGCGGGACAGCGCCCGGTGCGTGCGGATCCACGCCTTGGGGAAGTTCGCGTGCGCCCAGGACATCCGCCGCAGGTCGCTGCGCAGGTGTTCACGCGGCACCTTGACGTGGACGACGTCCACGGCGGGCTCGACGGTCTTCTCCAGTTCGGCATCGACCGTGCCGGACCGCTCGTACCAGTACTCGCGGTCGGCGGCCAGCACCGTGACGTCGCACCCGCGACGCACGAAGTGGTTGGCCCAGCTCCGGATCCGGTACACCCCGCTGCCACGCGCCGGCGGGAACTGCATTCCCAGCAGCAGCACGTGCGGGCGGCGCGAACCGCTCACGGCGAGCCCTGCCCGAACAGCCCGACCGGCTGCGCGACACCCAGGAAGGGCGCCAGCGCGGCAGAGGACTGGCGGCCGTCGTGGAATCGGGCGACGAATCCCGGCCCCGCCGCGGCCGCGCGACGCGCCTGGTCGGGATCGTCGAGCACCCGGGTCATCACCTCCCCCACCGTACGGGGTGTGGCCTCCAGGATCGGCACCTCAGTCGACACCCGCTGCCGCAGCGCATCGCCCAGATATCCGATGACGATCCGGCCGCACGCCATGGCCTCGCACGCGAGCACGCCGTACAGGCCGAGCACAAGCTGATCCACCACCACGTCGGCCCGGCGGACCAGCTCGGCGGCCTGCTCGGGCGCCATCCCGGTCACCATCCGCAGCTCGATCAGGCCGCGGGCGTGCAGGGGCCGCAGCGCACGCTCGACGAATTCGGTGCCCTTCAGCGCCGGGTTGGACGGCGCGTGCACGACCAGCGGACGACGGCCCACCAGGGGCGCCGGCCGCTCGCCGGGATTGAACGTCGTGACGTCCACGACGACCGGCAGCCAGGTGGCCGGGCGCGGCAGGTAGTCGCTCTGGTCCGGGGTGGAGACGAACAGCGGCCCGTCGAAGTCGGCGACCAGGGGCGCGAGCGCGTCGTAGCGGG
This sequence comes from uncultured Actinomycetota bacterium, assembly GCA_963750395.1. Taxonomy (GTDB): domain Bacteria; phylum Actinomycetota; class Actinomycetes; order Actinomycetales; family Kineosporiaceae; genus JADJPO01. The sequence goes on from CAVVQM010000010.1 coordinate 517,424, forward strand.
CCTGCAGCCGGCGGGTCAGCTCGCCGCGCGGATCGGCGAACGGGGAGAACTCATGCCGGGTGCGGTGCCGACGCGGGTCGCGCACCTCGGACCCGTGGAAGACCAGGCCGACGTCGATCCCGCTGCGCCGCAGCACGTCGGCGTCCGCGACGAAGTCCCGCCCGGCCAGCGAACCCAGCAACGGCCGGCCCGCCTCCAGCAGGGCGTGGGTCCAGGTCGACCTGGCCCTGGCCAGGGTGCGCAGCTGCCAGCCCGCATCGGCCAGGTAGTCACGCCGGTCCACGAGCTCGTCGGCCGGGTAGTCGTACTTCTCGTTGCGCAGCGCCAGCGTGTAACCGCTGACCCCCTCGAGATGGGTGGCCGCGCTCCGGGTCCAGGCCCACGCCTGCCCGGCGCTGTTGGCCGGGCCGATGACCAGGGTGCGTCCGGCCTCGACCACGGGCTGCTCGACAGGCTCGGCCGCCTGGACGGGGCGCGGCTGCTCGGTCAGCCCTGCCGCGGGAAGCAGTTCGCGGTAGACCCGTTGCAGCTCCCTCGCCTGCGCGTCCCAGGTGTAGGCGCGCAGCAGGTCGGGGTTCGCGAGCGCGCCGGCGATTCGTTCGCGGTCGTCCAGCGCCCGCCGGACCGCAGCGGCCAGGTCGGCGCCGTCCCCCGCGCGGTGTACCTCGCCGAGACCGTGCTCGCGCACGAAGGCGGCCTGCGCCGTGCAGTCGCTGACCACCATCGGCACCCCGGCGTGCAGGTACTCGAACAGTTTGTTGGCCAGCGCCATCTCGTGGGATCCGAAGTGCCGCAACGGAATCAGGCCGACGTCGGCGCCCGACAGGAACGAGACGACCTGATCGGGACGCACCGGGTCGAGCAGGTGCAGCCGGTCTGCCACCCCGAGCTGCTCGGCGCGCGAGCGCACCGCGGCGACCGTCGGGGTGTGCACCGACGGGACGGCGACCACCGCCAGGTGCGCCTTCGGCAGATGCGTCAGCGCCTCGACCGCCGTGTCCACACCGCGCGCGGCCTGCACGCCGCCGGAGTAGACCAGCAGCGTGACGTCGTCGGCGACCCCCGCCGCGCTCCTGACCGTGCTGACACGCGATGGCGGGTCGGTGTCGGCGGACGGGACGTCAGGCGCAGCCGGTCCCGGAGCCGATGCCGTCCCGCCGCTGTCGACCGGCGGCACGTTCAGGACCAGATCGGGGACCCGGTCGAGGTGATAGCGCTCGACCAGCGCCTCGGCCAGCGGCGGCGACACCGTGATCACCCGGTCGGCCGAGCGGATCCACTCCTTCTCGAGTGCGGCCCAGGCCGCGACGACCCGCGCCGTCCGGCCCCCGTAGCGCGAGAGCCCCGGCACCCATTCGTGGGCGTCGTAGAGCCAGGGCACCGGGCTACCGGCGACGCGGCGGCGGGCCGCGTACCGCCCGGCGACGCCGAGGAAGTGCACGTCGTGGGCGTGCACCAGATCGGGGCGGAGCTCGTCCAGCACCGGCCCGACGGCCAGTTCCAGGTCGTCGATCTCCGGGACGACGCGGCGTGGGTCGGCGGCCACCGACGTCGACTGCACCGCCCGGTCATAGACCTTGAACGCCAGCCTGGCGGCGGTGGCGCCGCGACGACGTCCAAGACCCGAGGCCCGGACGGCGAACCGGCGGCCTTCGACCGCGGCCCTGGACAACGAGCCGGTCAGCCCCTCGGCCGCCTCGGCCTCGCGCTGGGCGATCGCCACCCGCCGTCGTCGCAGCGCCTCCGCCTGGTGATCCGGTGCCAGGGGACCGATCTCGCCGCGGTGCAGGCGCGAACGCCGTTCCCGGCGCCGATCGCGCATGACGAAGTCGACCGGCACCCGCAACAGGTCGACGTCACCGAGGCGGCTGGCCTCTCGACGCGGCCCGTGAGCGATGCCGACCACGGTGACCCTCGCCCCCAGGTCGGCCACGGCCAGCGCGCTCTTGCGCACCCGGGTGTCGGCGCTGATGTCGTTGCCCACCAGCATGACCACGTGCGGGGCCCGGCCGTCGCCCGCCGCGTCGCTCACGTCGTCACCGCCGACCGGCATCGGCGCTGTGGCCGACCACACCCGATCCGCCGGACTCGACGGTCCGCACGGCCTCGCTGTCCGGTGGCGGTCCGAGCGCGCCGCGGCGGTCCAGTTCGACCACCGGACGCAGGCTGGGGTGGGCGGCCAGCATGGCCTGCACCAGGGGCATCGACTGGCAGTCGCCGATCACCAGGGTCGCGCCGGTGAGGAAGTCGCCGCCGAGGGCGACCGTCCGGGCCTGGGACGGGACCTCGGAGGTCAGCTTCAACCCCGCCGCCTCGCCGCCGCGGCGGAGCAGACGCTTGACCCGTCGGCGGGCCACGATCGAGGCGGGCTCGGTGCTCGGGCGGGCGCCTGCGACGTCCACGGCCCTCGGCGAGACCACGGGCAGGCCCGCCGACCACCCGATGATCTTCTCGTCGTCGGTGACCACCGTCGTCGGCACCCGCAGCCGCAGCGCCGCTTCGATCTCGGCCTCGACGTGGTAGCGCCGCCAGCCCGAGACCGACACCATCGCCACCCGCCGCACGGGCGGGCGCGAGCGGATCCCGAACGCCGGGGTCGCCGTGATGGGTGCGACCACGGTGGGAAGGTCGTAGGCCCGGGCGAGCCGGGCGGCGATCGCCGCGCGGCCGTAGCGGGCGTCGAGTTCGGCGCGGGCGCCGTCCAGGTCGAGGTCGTCCAGCCGACCGGACAGGTCCCGCCAGGCCTCCACGATCGGGAGGGGGTCGTCCTCGACGTCGATGAAGGTGCCGACCCGGTCCTCGACCCCGGCCAGGGCCTCCTGCGGCCCCCCACTGCGGGTCACGATCACCGGCAACCCGGCCGCGACCGCCTCGGGCACGGCCAGGTGGAACGTCTCGTAGGTGCTCGGCGCGATGAGCAGGTCGTACCCGGGCAGGGCGGCCAGCAGTTCGCGGTGGCGCACCATCCCGGGCAGGTGCAGCCGGTCGGCGACCCGTTCCCGTCGGGCGAGGTCGGTGATCTGCTCGGCCAGGTCACCACCGCCGAACATGGTCAGGCTGACCTCGGGATCGATGCGCGCGGCCTGGGCGAACGCGCGCACCAGGCGCAGCACCCCCTTGCGCTCGCTCAACCCGCCGACGAAGACCCATCGGGACAGGCGCTCCGGCGGGGCGGACCGGCGCGGCGCGGTGACGAAGTCGACGGGGTTGGGCAGCACCTGCACCCGCCCGTGCGGGTCGGCCACCTGGTCCAGGATCTGTTGGCGCAGCAGCTCACTGACGCAGAAGACGGCCTCGGCCCGGTCGACGAGCTCCGCGTAGTGGTCCCGCGCGGCGGGCTGGGCCAGCACCTCGCGCAGCGCCGTGGAGTGTTCGGTGGCGAACACCTTGGCCCCACCGGCGGCGAGGCGCGCGGCCAGCAGCCCGCCCAGATATCCGACGTGACCGTGCACGACGGGCGAGTCCAGTTCCCCGGTCACCCGGGAGACGTCGCGCACCAGGGCGTCGCCGCGCGCGCCCCAGTCGGCGCCGCCGACGGTGAAGACCGGGACCCGGTCGACCGGGCCGGCGACCCCGCTGATGCGCGTCCCGCGGGCGGCCCGCAGGGCATCCAGGGTGGCGTCGAAACTGGGCCGCAGGGCATCGGCGCGCGGGCCGACCCCGCCCGGCCACTCCAGGCCGTGCACGACGTGGACGCCGCCCGGGACCGATGCCGGCGATCGCGGTGGCCAGGGCGGCGTGCTCGGCGACGAACGAGCCCGCCATCCGGTTGTAGGCGGTCGGATACCAGGGCGTGGTGACGGTCAGCGGGTACCGCTGGGCCATCGGATCAGCCCCGGCCGAGGACGCGCAGGGTCACCCCGGGCCAGGAGGCCGGGGCCAGGACGCCGCGGCCGTCGATCACGGTTCGCACGCCGGGCAGGTCGGCGCTGGTCAGGGAACGGAACTCGGCGTGATCGGTGTGCAGCACCGCGGCGTCCACCGGCGAGCCCTTCTGGTACGGCGGCAACTTCAGCGCCTCCAGCTCGGCGGAGGAGTACATGGGGTCGGTGACCAGGGCCTCGGCGCCGCGCTCGCGCAGCGCCTCGACCGCGGCGAACACGCCGCTGAAGGCGGTCTCCTTGACGCCGCCGCGGTAGGAGGCGCCGAGCAACAGCACCCGCTGACCCGACAGGTCGCCGTGGGCGCCCTCGAGCAGACCGACGGTGTACAGCGGCATGTCGGCGTTGGTCTGGCGGGCGGCGCGCACGATCGAGGCGTCCGGGTCGGTCCACAGGTACAGCCGCGGGTAGACCGGGATGCAGTGTCCTCCGACCGCGATCCCCGGGCGGTGGATGTGGCTGAAGGGCTGGCTGTTGCTGGCGTCGATGACCTGGTGGATGTCGATGCCGGTGCGGCCGGCGAAGCGGGCGAACTGGTTGGCCAGCCCGATGTTCACGTCGCGGTAGGTGGTCTCGGCGAGCTTGGCCAACTCGGCCGCCTCGGCACTGCCCAGGTCCCAGACCCCGTTCGGGCGGGCCAGGTCGGGCCGTTCGTCGAAGGTGAGCACCGACTCGTAGAACGCCTGGCCGTGCTTGGCCGACTCGGCGTTCACGCCGCCGATCAGCTTGGGGTACTTGCGCAGGTCGGCGAAGACCCGCCCGGTGAACACCCGCTCCGGGGAGAAGACCAGATGGAAGTCGGTCCCGGCGCTCAGCCCGCTGCCCGCCTCCAGCATCGGGGCGAAACGGGTCCGGGTGGTGCCCACCGGCAGCGTGGTCTCGTAGGAGACCAGGGTGCCGGGCTGCAGGCCCTCGGCGATCGCCCTGGTGGCGGCGTCCATCGCGTCGAACTGCGGTTCGCCCTCGCCGTCGACGAACAACGGGACGACGACCACGACCGCCTCGCTGGTGCGCACGGCCTCGACGGTGTCGGTGGTGGCCCGCAGCGAGCCGGTGTTCGCGGCGCCGTCCGGGCCGGTCACCTCGGCGAGGTACTCGGCGAGCTGGGCCTCACCGGGGAAGGGCTCCTCGCCCCGGTTGACGGTGGACACCAGACGCTCGTTCACGTCGGCGCCGATCACCGTGTGCCCACTCTTGGCGAACTGAACCGCCAGCGGCAGACCGATCTTGCCGAGTGCAACGACAGTGATGTTCACGTGGACCTTTCCTCGATGGGTTGATCCGCTCCCTCGAGCCGTGCGCCAAAGGTATCGGGTAAGTCGGTGGACTCGGTGTGAGCGACGTGCCCGCCGCCGGGGGGCGTCGCCGTGGCGGCGACGCCGGCCGACCGGGGCGGTCCGGGGTGCAGGGTGAGTGAGGCGAAGTGCTGATCGTCGATCCCGTCCGGTCGCGGTGGGGGGATCAGAGCGGCGTAGACCTCCCGCAACGCCGGCTCCTGCCCCTGCCACGAGTAGGTGCGTCGCAGGTCGTCCCAGTGGGCCGACGTCGTGTCCCGCGGGTTGTCCAGAGCCCGGCGCACGGCCTTGGCCAGATCGGTGGCGCCGGCGTCCCGATCGCCGTCGGCCCCGGCGGAGAAGGAGAACACCTCACCGAGGTCGTGCTCGCGCACGAAGGCCGCCATCAGGGCGGCGTCGCTGGTCACCATGGTCAGCCCGGCGTGCAGGTTCTCGAAGAGCTTGTTCGGCAGGGCCTGCTCGATGTTCGCCGAGCCCGTGCGCAGCGGCATCACCGCGACGTCCGCCCCGGACAGGTAGTGCAACAGGTGGTCCTGGTCGACCGGCGGGCAGAAGTGCAGCCGATCGCCGACACCGAGGCCCGCTGCGCGGGCGATCAGGTCCGGGGCGTGCGGGTGGGGGTGCGGGACGGCGACCACCGCGGCGTGCACCCCGGGCAGGTGCGCCAGCGCGTCGATGAGGACGTCGATGCCCCGGGCCCGGCTCACGGCGCCGCCGTAGACGAGCAGCGGGACGCCGTCCGCCAGCCCCGCCGCATCGCGCACGGTGGGCGCCTCGGAGCGGCCCGGACGGGTGCGGGGATCGGTGACGGGCACGTTGAGCACCAGGGCCACCGGACGGTCCAGCTGGTAGCGCTCGGCCAGGGTGCGCGTGATCGGCTCGGAGACGGTGACCACGGCGTCCGCGGAGCCGATGTACCGGGCCTCCTCGCGGACCAGCGCGCTGTGCCGGCGCCAGTGGCCCTGTTCCTGTTTCGGGATGCCGAGGAAGTCCTCCCGGGCGTCGTAGACGACGAAGCACCGCTCGCCCGCGGCCCGACGGCGGCGGGCGGCGCGCACCGCGGTGCCGAGCACCAGGGGATGGTGGACGTGGATGATGTCGGGCGCCAGCCGGTCGAGCACCGGCGCGAACGCGTCGGCGAAGTCCTCGACCTCGGGCAGGGTGCCGCGCGTGGTCGCCAGCACCGCGCGCTGCGAACGCAGGCCGTCCCAGCGACGCCACGCCAGGCGGTGGGACGACGTTGACCGCCCACTGGGTCCGCCAGCGCAGCCTTCGCACGGCCAGCCGTCCGCGCGCCCCGGCGTAGCGGGCCAGGGCCGGGGCGCTGCGCACCGGCTGATCGCGGTGGATGTCGGCGCGCGCGTCGCGGACCTGCCGTCGCAGTTCGCGGACCTGGGTGACGTACTCGTCCTTCGGTGTCCAGTCGATGACGTTGAACTGGCGGCGACGACGGGCCGCGACGCGATGCCGGTGCAGGTCACGGTGCCGGGTGCCGATCGGCACCGGCACCACGCTCACCTGGGGGCCGCCCGGCTCACCGAGGGTCCGGACGCCGAGGTCGCAACCGGGCTCCTGCGCGGAGAGCGCGAACACCTCGTAGCCGAGCCGGGCCAGGCTCAGCGAGACCTTCTTGGCCCGGGAATCGGCGTCCAGGGAGTTGGCCCGGAACACCACCACCCGAGGCCGGGACGAGCCTGGCCGCGGCCCGGGAGCTGACACACGGACACGGTAATACACGCCGGTCACCACGAACGGACACCCGCGCACGGTCCGGCGCCGGTGGGCCGGCCGGGCGGCTGAATAGGGTGGGCGCCGTGAGAGTGATCAGCATCGTCGGCGCCCGCCCCCAGTTCGTGAAGCTGGCCCCGGTCGCCCGGGCGCTGGCGGCCACGGGCGAGATCGAGCACCTGATCGTGCATACCGGCCAGCACTACGACGCCCTGATGTCGGAGGCGTTCTTCGCCGACCTGCGCATTCCCGACCCGGACGTGAACCTCGGCGTCGGCCAACAGGTCGCCAACGCCGGGCACGGCGCCCAGACCGGGGCGATGCTGGCCGCCGTGGACGACGTGCTCGGGGTCCATCGGCCCGATTGGGTGCTGGTCTACGGGGACACCAACTCGACCCTGGCGGGAGCGGTCTCGGCGGTCAAGCTGCACCTGCCCGTGGCCCACCTGGAGGCCGGGCTGCGCTCGTTCAACCGGCGGATGCCCGAGGAGCACAACCGGGTGCTCACCGACCACGCCGCCGACCTGCTGCTGGCCCCGACCGAGGTGGCCATGGGCCATCTGGCGGCCGAGGGCCTGGCCGCTCGCGCCCGTCTGGTGGGCGACGTGATGACCGACGTCTGCTTCCTGGTGCGCGACGCCGTGCGCGAGCAGCCGGCCGACCTGCCCGACGGCGTGGAGCCCGGGGCGCCGTATGTGATCGCGACCATCCACCGGGCCGACAACACCGACGAGCGGGCGCGGTTGGCGGCACTGATCGAGGCCCTGGCGGCGATTCCGTCGCCCGTGGTGCTCCTGGCCCACCCGCGGCTGCGGGCCCGGGCGGAGGAGTTCGGGATCGCTCTGGCACGGACCGGTCCGGGCGGCGGGTTGCACATCGCCGACCCGCTGCCCTACCCGCGGATGGTGCGCGCGGTGATGGGGGCGGCGGGGGTGGTCACCGACTCCGGAGGACTGCAGAAGGAGGCGTTCCTGCTCGGCACGCCCTGCACGACGCTGCGCACCGAGACCGAGTGGACCGAGACCCTGGTCGACGGGTGGAACGTGCTCGACCCCGACCTGACGCAGGTGGCCGGCGTCGCGGTCCGGCCGGCGCCGTCCGGGCCCCGGGCCACCCCCTACGGCGACGGGACGGCGGCCCGCCGGGTCACCGCGGAGCTGCTCCGAACCGGCCGATAGTCAGCCGACGGACCCCACGCACCTCACCGCGCGAAGCCCACCACCGGCTCCCGGCCGATGTAGCGACCCCACGGCTCGAAGGCCTTCACGATCAGCTTCCGGTCGGCCACCGTGACCCTCTCGAACAGCGCGACCTCCACCGGCGCGGTGGACTTCAGCAGGCGTCGCTTCCAGGTGCCGACCACCCGCCCGTCGAGCACGACCGTGTGCCGGAACACCCCGTTGCGCCCCGGGTCGACGTGCACCGCCTTGGCCGGGTCGAGGACCAGCGACCGATCCCGGTAGCCGAGCAGGTGCTCGTCGAAGCCGGCCAGGACCAGCGCCCGCGGGACGTTCTCCCCGAACTCCAGGCCGTGGGCCGCCTCGACGTCCTCGGCCGGCGCGACCAGCTCCAGGGCGTCGTGGCCGGCCACCTCGACGGTGACCAGGTCCTCCCCCGCCGCGGCGAGCGCCCGCCGGCACTGGGTCAGGGTGAGCTTGGTCCAGTGCTGCAGGTCCTGGACCGAGGCCGGTCCCCGGGCGGCCAGGTACCGCCGTCCGAGGTGGGTCAGGGCCTCCTGCGCGTCGTACCGCGCGGCGGTCGGCACATGTTCGTCGGCCAGGACCACCAGGTTGTCCCCGTCCCGGGTGGGCCCCAGCAGGGACAGCCCGATCTGACAGGCGTACCAGACGGCGTGGTAGCGGCGCTGGCTCTCGCCGAAGTCGAGCCCGGCCTCGACGAGGGCCGCGACCAGCTCGTTCCGGCTCGCCGCGCGGCCGCCTCGCAGCGTCGTCGCGGTGACCTCGCGCACCGTGTCGACGAACGCCTTGTCGATCCCCAGGTTCTGCCAGCGGCGTTCGACACCGCGCAACGCGACGGGTCCGCACAGGTCGAGCAGCCAGCGGGCGTCGTCCGCGGCCAGCACGTGCACGGTGCCGCGCATCGGCCAGGTGCGCACCACCTGGCCGGCGTCGAAGGCGGCCAGCACGCCCTCGGGACGGGGATCGGTGTGCAGCAGCCGGGAGGCGATCGCCCACTGGACGGCGCCGAAGTCCTGTCCCTGCATCGCCAGGTGGTGGGCGGCGACGTCCTGCACGACCTCCAACCGCGGGGCGCCGGGAGCGTCCGGCGCGAACCCGAGCCGCACCAGGCGCAACGCCCTGGCCTGGGCCGGGGTGAGCCGGTAGCGGTCCACCCGGGCAGCTCAGCTCGCCGTGACGACTCGGCCCTCGGTGGCCGAGGTGAGCACCATCTCGGCCACGGCGACGGTGGCCAGTCCCTGGCGCATGGTGACGACGTCGGTGTCCTTGCCGAGGACGGCGTCGCGGAACGCCTCGTGCTCGGTGCGCAGTGGCTCCGGTTTGGCGAACGCGAACCGCACCATGTCGCCCTCGGCCACCCCGCGGAACGCGGAGATCTCGTCCCAGGTGGTGGGGATCAGACCGTTGGCGAAGAAGGTCAGGTCGGCGGTCAGGGTGTCGGCGACGAAGGCGCCCTTCTCCCCCGTGACGATGGTGACCCGCTCCTTCATCGGCGAGAGCCAGTTGACCAGGTGGGTGGTGACCGTGCCGTCGGCGAGCTGCCCGACGACGGCGACCAGGTCCTCGTACTGGCGCCCGCTCTTGAACGCCGTCCGCGCGGCGACCGAGACGAACTCCTGCTGGGTGACCCACGCGGTCAGGTCGATGTCGTGGGTGGCCAGGTCCTTGACCACGCCGACGTCGGCGATCCGCGACGGGAACGGCCCCTGACGGCGGGTGACCACCTGGTAGACGTTGCCCAGGTCGCCGTGCGCCAGCCGCGAGCGCAGGTTCTGCAGCGCCGGGTTGTACCGCTCGATGTGCCCCACCGCGCCGATCAGTCCGGCGTTCTCGAACGCGTCCGCCAGCTTGGTGGCGGCGGCGCTGTCCTGCGCCAGCGGCTTCTCGATCATGGTGTGGACGCCGGCCTCGGCCAGGGTCAGGCCGATCGCCTCGTGGAAGACGGTCGGCACGGCCACCATGCAGTAGTCGATGCCGTGGTCGATCAACTCCTCCACTCCCGAGAACAGGGGCAGACCGGCGGCGACCCCGTGCGGGTCACCCCCCGGGTCGGCGACCGCGACGAGTTCCACGTCGGCGAGGCTGCGCAGCACCCGGGCGTGGTGACGACCCATCATGCCCAGTCCGATCAGGCCGGCCCGCAACGGCATGCCCAGCTCCTTCGACATCGTGACGGCGGCCATCAGGCGCCCGCTCCGGCGAGCGCGTTCACGGCTGTGACGATCCGCTCCAACTCATCCTCACCGACGCGGGGATGAACAGGAAGCGACAGGCACTGCGCGGCCGCCTGTTCGGTGGCCGGCAGGTCGACCGTGGCCGCGAACGGCTTCAGCCGGTGGTTGGGCACCGGGTAGAACATGCCCGAGCCCACCTGATACTCCTCGCGCAGCGCCGTGGCGAAACCGTCCCGATCCTCGGGAACCCGCACGGTGTACTGGTGGTAGACGTGCACCGCGCCGTCCGCGAGCGGCGGCGTCGTGACGCCCCGGAGGTTCGCCGACAGGAACGCGGCGTTGCTCTGGCGGGCCCTGGTCCAGGCGTCCACCTTGGTCAGCTGCACCCGCCCGATCGCGGCGTGGACGTCGGTCATCCGCGCGTTGAAGCCCACCACCTCGTTGTGATACTGCACCTCCATGCCCTGGTTGCGGTACAGACGCAGCAGGCGCTCGACGTCGGGCCCGGAGGTGGAGACCATCCCGCCCTCACCCGAGGTCATGTTCTTGGTCGGGTAGAGCGAGAACATCGCGAAGGTTCCGAAGGCCCCGACCGGGGTGCCGTGCAGCGAGGCTCCGTGGGCCTGGGCGGCGTCCTCGAACAGCTGCAGGTCGTGCCGCCGCGCGACCTCGGACAGGGCGGTCATGTTCGCCGGGTGCCCGTACAGGTGCACCGGCATGACGGCCACCGTTCGGTCGGTGATCGCCGCCTCGACGGCCGCCGGGTCCAGACAGAAGCTGTCCGGCTCGATGTCCGCGAACACCGGGGTCGCGCCGGTCAGGGCCACCGAGTTGGCGGTGGCGGCGAAGGTGAACGAGGGAACGATCACCTCATCGCCCGCCGTGACGCCCGCTGCCAACAGACCCAGGTGCAGACCCGAGGTGCCGGAGTTCACCGCGACACAGGCGCGGCCGAGGCCGAAGTGCTCGGAGAACTCCTCCTCGAAGGCCTTGACCTCCGGACCCTGGGCGAGCATGCCGCTGCGCAGCACGCGATCGACGGCCTCGCGCTCCTCGTCGCCGATGATCGGCTTGGCCGGCGGGATGAAGGGCTGGTTCGAGGTCATGCTGGGGCAACCTCCGTCAGGATGGTCGTGGGTTCGTCTCCGGGACCGGCCTCGTGCAGCTCCCGGTAGAGGCGGCCCGTACTCGGGCAACGCCATTGTCTGCCGGGTCCGGCATCGTCCGGACCCTCGCCGACAGGCTCCAGGGGCACGCCGGCGTGACCGACCCACCGAAGGCGCCGAGCCGGCACTCCCGCGACCAGGGCGAAGTCGGGCACGTCCTGGGTGACCACCGACCCGGCGGCGACCAGGGCCCAGCGCCCCACGGTGACCGGCGCGACACACACCGATCGCGCCCCGATCGAGGCGCCCTCGCCGACCGTCACCCCCACCGGCTCCCAGTCGTGGGCGCTCTTCAGGGTGCCGTCCGGGTTGATGGCCCGCGGGAAGTGGTCGTTGGTGAACACCACGGCCGGCCCGACGAAGACCCCGTCGGCGAGGACGGCGGGCTCGTAGACCAGGGCGTGGTTCTGCACCTTGCAGTTGTCGCCCATGCGCACGCCGGGGCCGATGTAGGCCCCGCGGCCGATCACGCAGCCGACACCCAGCTGGGCCTTCTCCCTGACCTGGGCCAGATGCCACACCGAGCTGCCCTCTCCGATGGCGGCGTCGGCAGAGACATCTGCACTGGGTTCGATGCGAGGCAACGGCTCTCCCCTCTGCGCCGGCGGGCATCGGGAATGTCCGCCGCGGACACTCAGAGTGTCTAACCTGGCGCGGTCAACGTATCGCACACGACCCCGGCGACCGGCACCAACCGGCGCGGCCGGCCGCAGGATGGACGACCCACAGCGATGACCTCCACGACCGTCCGGCCACACCTGTTGTACGTGGCGTGGGGGTTCCCGCCCTCGCGCACCGGCGGCGTCCACCGGGCGCTGGCCACCGCGAACGCGTTCGCGGTCGACGGCTGGCGGGTCAGCGTGATCACCGCCCCGCGGGAGGTCTTCCGCGACGTGACCGGGAGCGACGAGGCGCTGGAGCGGCTGGTCGACGACCGGGTGGACGTCGTCCGGGTGCCGTTCTCCTGGCCGGCGCAGGCCACGGACCTGCGCGAGTTCAGCGCGCTGCGGGTGCTCGCCCCGCGGCTGTGGGCCACGACCCGGGTGCGGCGCGACCTGCGCCACTTCCCCGAGGTCGGCTACGGACCGTGGCGCGAGCGGATCGAGGCCGCCGCCCGCGAGATCCACCGCCGGAACCCGGTCGACGTGTCGATGGCCACCACCAACCCGCAGGTCTCGATCGCGCCCTGCCACGACCTGTTCCGGCGCGAGCGGGTGCCGTACGTGGTCGACTTCCGCGACGCCTGGACCTTCCATACCTACTCCGGCACGCGGACGCGGTCAGGTGATTCGGCGGCCGGCCGGTGGGAGGCGCTGGCGATCGGTGAGGCGGCCGAGGTGTGGTTCGTCAACGAGCCGTTGCGGCGCTGGCACGCGCAGACGTACCCGCAGTCCGCCGGGCGGATGCATGTGGTGATGAACGGGTACGACCGTGACCTGCCCCCACCGACACCGCATCAGGAGCGGGTCGGCGAGCAGGGCCGCAGGCCGCCGCTCACCTTCGGCTACCTGGGCACGATGACCCCGATCGTGCCGCTGCGCGAACTCGTCGAGGGCTGGCGGCTCGGTCGCGGGGCCCTGCCCGACCTGGCCGGCGCCCGCGCCGAACTGCACGGCTACCTCGGCTACTACGCCACCCCCGACCCGGCACTCGCCGCGATCGTGGACGACGCGGCCGGCTCGGCGATGAGCTACTGCGGGCCGGTGTCCAAGACCGAGGTCGCGGCCACCTACGCCCGCTTCGACGCCCTGGTCCTGGCCCTGGGCGGCGGCGAGTACGTGACCAGCGGCAAGGTGTTCGAGTACGCCTCGACCGGGCTGCCGGTCGTCTCGGTGCTCACCCCCGGCAACGACGCGGCCAGGGTGCTCGCCTCCTATCCGCGCTGGCACCCGGCGGCAGACCTGTCACCGGCCTCAATCGCCGACGCCTTGGCCTCGGCCGCCGCCGACGCGATGGCGGGCGACGGGGCCGAGCAGGCCCGCCGGGCCGCCGCGGCCCAGGAGGCCGCCCGGGCCTTCCGCAGGGACTCCCAGCTCGCGCCGCGGATCGCCGCCCTGCGCGAGTCGGCAGCGGTCGGGATCGCTGAGCGGGCCCGTCGATGAACGTCCTGCTGATCGCCATGGGGCCCACCCCTCCGGGGGACAACCTGATCTCCGGGGTGCTGGCGTTGACCCGGGCGGGGGCTCGCGTCGACCTCGTGTCCCGGCACCCGCCGGGCCCCGAACTGGCCCAGGCGCTGGCCGGGGTGCATCCCCTGCCTGCCGGGCGGATGTCGGGGGCGCCGGCGGGTGGGCTGTCGCGCGGGTTGTCCCGCCGGACGGCCACGGTCGTCGCCCGGCTGCCCGGGCCGCTGCGCAAGCTGCGACTGGACCCCGACCGGCTGCCGGGCGCCGTCCGGGTCCTGCGCCGGCGGGCCAGCGCCGATCTGGTCGCGGCGGCGGACGTCGTGGTCGCTCTGGACGCCGCCGCCGTCCCGGCCGCCTGGCTGGCCGCCCACAGACACCGCGACCTGATCGCGCTCTCGGGCCTGCCCGCGGCGGTGAACCGCCTCACCGGATGAGCGTGCTCCGGACCGGGGCGGCGAACGGGACCGTGATCAGGAGTTCCGGTACCTTGACAGCGGCATCCGGCGACGAGCTGTCGCCCGATCAGCGGTGGGGCGAGGGGGATTCGTGGTGGACATCCGTCGCAGCTCTCCATCCAGCCGGCGACCGGAGACTCCCCCAGGAGAATGAGCATGTTGGCACGGCAGTCCGCACCACACCTGCTCTACGTGGCATGGGGCTTTCCTCCCTCGCGCAGCGGCGGCGTCTTCCGTGCGCTGGCCACGGCCAACGCCTTCGCCCGGGCCGGGTGGCGGGTGACCGTGCTGACCGCCGAGCGTGAGGCGATCGACCGCTACATCGGGTCCGACCCGAGCCTGGAGGAGCACGTGGACTCGCGGATCCGGGTGCTGCGGCTGCCCTTCCGCTGGCAGATGCACGACACCGACATCCGCGAGTACTCCTGGCTGCGGGCCCACGCCCCGCAGCAGTGGCGCAGGATCCAGCTCCGCCGGGACATGTCCGAGTTCCCCGAGGCCGGCTACGGGTCCTGGCGCAAGACCCTGGAGCAGGCCGCCCTCGACGTCCACCGGCGCGATCCGGTCGACCTCGTCGTGGCCACGGCCAACCCGAACGTGGACTTCGTCGCCCCGGCGATCCTGCACCGGCGCCATCGGGTGCCGTTCGTGATGGACTATCGGGACGCCTGGCTGCTGGACGTCTTCAGCGGAGACATGCTGTACGCCGACGGCAGCGCGGCCGCCCGCTGGGAGCGACGACTGGTCGCCTCCGCGCGGGAGATCTGGTTCGTCAACGAGCCGATCCGGGCCTGGCACCGCGAGCGCTACCCCTCCTCCGCCGACCGGATGCACGTGGTGGCCAACGGATTCGATCCGGAGCTCGCCCCCGGAGCCCGTCGGCGGCCCGAGCCCGGCGAGGAGGCGAGCGGCGTCACGGCCTCGCTGACCTACGGCTATCTGGGAACGATCTCCCCGAAGGTTCCGCTGGAGGAACTCCTGGCGGGCTGGCGCCGCGCCCGCGAACTCGACGAGACGGTCGCCGCCTCGCGGTTGCGGCTGCACGGCCACCTCGGCTACTACGCGGTCCCCCGGGCCG
Source organism: uncultured Actinomycetota bacterium (assembly GCA_963750395.1). Classification (GTDB taxonomy): domain Bacteria; phylum Actinomycetota; class Actinomycetes; order Actinomycetales; family Kineosporiaceae; genus JADJPO01. Next base: position 532,526 of record CAVVQM010000010.1, read on the forward strand.
ACCTGCTCGCCCAGGTCGAGGCGGGCGCGGCGGACGGCGTCCACTACTGCGGACCGGTGGCCAAGGCCGACGTCGCCCGGGTCTACGAGAGCTTCGACGTCCTGGTCCTGGCCCTCGGCTCGGGCAGGTACGTGACCAGTGGCAAGGTCTACGAGTACCTGGCCGCGGCACTGCCGATCGTGTCGGTCCATGACCCCGCGAACGCGGTCACCGAGGTACTGCGCGGGTACCCGATGTGGTTCCCGGTCGAGGACCTGGAGCCCGACACCCTGGCCCGCGCGATCGTGCAGGCCGGCCAGACCGCCGCCGCGGCCTCGCCGCAGGTGCGCGCGCAATGCCTCGCCTTCGCGGCCGAGTACTCCCGGGACCGTCAGCTGATGCCCAGGATCGCGAGCCTGTCGGCCGGGGCCGGATGGCAGGTACCACCGGCCGGCACGGCGGAGGCGCCCGGCGAGCAACCGGGTATCGCCGACCTCACCGGGGCGAACGGCAGGGCCCAGTGATGAAGGTGACCCTGCTGGCCGCCGAGCGGGCCCTCTCCGCGAAGCAGCTCAGAAAGATCGCCACGCGATTGCGCGCGGCCGGCGGTCCGGACCTGCAACTGGAGGTCTTCAGCTGGGGCCCGGTCGAGCACTGCCCCGAGGTCGGGCCGATCCGGGTGGTCGGGCCGGAGCACACCTACCGTGCCCCGGTCACGTCGCAGACCGACTCCCGCGGCGTCGACGAGGGCGACCCGATCGAGGCCGAGACCGCACCCTGGGGCGCCGACGACGAGCCGTTGCCCGCCTCGGACGAGCACCCCGAGCCGGCCCCAACCGGCCCGTCGGGATCCGTCCGACTTCCCCGCAGTCCACGTGAGGGGCTAGCCCTCGCCCGTCGGGCCGCCGGCCGGGCGCACTGGGGGACGAGACGGGCCCTGATCCGGGCCCGGCGCAGCGATCGGTACCGCACGATCCGGCGCTGGGTCGTGGGCAGCATTCCCCGCCAGTTCGCGGCCCGGGTGGTGAGCCACCCCGACCTGGCTCCGGCGATCACCGGGAGCGCCGTCGTGTTCGCACTGAACGAACGCGCCGTACAGGCGGCCTGGCGGGTCGCCCGCAGGGTGCCCGGCCCCGCCGTGGTGCAGGGCATCGCGGCCGCCGAGCGGGAGGTGCGCCGTCGCAGCACCCTGCAGACCCAGCCCTGAGAGGTCAGTCCGCTCGGTTCGGCCTCGACCGGTCACGTCGGCCTGAGCCGGTCACGCGAACCGTCGACCCCCGGGCCAGCAGCGCGACCTCGTCCCCCAGCTCGTCCCAGGGCGAGCGCCCGCGCAGGTTCGCCTCCGCCCAGGCCGAGGCCTGGCGCCTGGCGCGGGCCAGCGACTCCGGGTGCGCCGTCCAGGCCCGCAGCTGCGCGGCGGCGGAGGCGGCGTCGTCCACGATCGTGCCCGACCCACTGTCGACGATGAACGGAACAACCCGCGGCAACGGCGTGGCCAGGACCGCGAGACCGGTGGCCAGGTACTCGTAGAGCTTGGTCGGCACGGCGTCGCGGAAGGCCGGGGTCGCCTCCACGAGCAGCATCCCGACCGAGGCGCCGTCGACCACCTGCCAGGCCTGCAGCGGAGGCATCCGGCCGTGCTGATGCACCCGAAGGCCGCCGTCGGCGTCGAGCACGTCGTCGGCGAGCAGCCGGGCGGCGAGCCAGTCCTCGTCGGCCGAGGCCACCGGCCCGACGATGTCGAGGTGCCAGCCGGGGGCCTGGGCGATCGCGTCGATCATCACCCGCAGCCCGCGGCTGGTGCGCACATCCCCGACGTAGACGGCGCGCAGCGGCGGGCTCGGCGGAACCGGCCGGGCCACGGGCAGCAGGGCCGGATCGGGCAGGTTGCGCACCACCAGGCGCCGGCGGCAACCGGGCGCTGCGGGGGGCACGTGCTCGTCGGCGACCAGGGTCAGCGACGCCCGACCGGCCAGGGCGACGCACCAGGCCGCCAGGCGCTGCAGTGGACCGCGGGCGCCGGCCGCCCAGGCCCGGTCGGCCAGCAGCGCCACATAGTCCTCGTGCACGTCCGCGACGAGGCTGCGGCGACGGAGCCGAGCGGCCAGCAGCGCGGCCGGAACCACGTCGGGGTCGAGGGTCAGCAGCACCCGGCCCCGGGCCCGCCAGGGCAGGGCCAGGGCGCGCAGGGCGCGGGTGCCCATCCCGCCGCGGTGCCAGGTGCGCACGGCGGCCCCGGGCGGCGCGTCGGTGGCGTCCCCGAGCGCCAGGATCTCGACGTCCAGCCCGGCCCGCCGCAGACCCGCGACCTCGCGGTGCAGGCGGGCGTCGGCGACGTCGTGGCCGGAGCTGACGATGCTGACCTGGGGGCCGGCGGGCGCCCTGCTCAGAAGTCCTCCAGCACCAGGGCGCTCTCGCCGACCTTGAGGAACTCGGTGTAGGCGCTGATGATCTCCTCGGGTTCGCCGCGGCGGATCAGCCGGCCCTGGTGCATCCAGATGACCTCGTCGCACAGTTCCTTGATGGTCCCGAGGGCGTGGCTGACCACGATCATCGTGCGCGCCTTGCCCACCAGCTCGTTCATCTTCTGCTGGGCCTTGTCCTTGAATCGGGCATCACCGGCCGACAGCGCCTCGTCGATGATCAGGATGTCGGGGTCCATGTGCACCGCGACGGCGAAGGCGAGCCGCGAGTACATGCCCGAGCTGTAGGTGCGCATCGGCATGTCCATGAAGTCGCCGAGCTCGGCGAACTCGGTGATCTCCTCGTAGCGCTGCTTGATCTGGGCACGTGACAGCCCCGCCGCCAGGCCGCCCAGGGTGACGTTCTCGCGCCCGGTCAGGGAGGCGTTGAAGCCGACGCCGAGGGCGAGCAGGGTGCTCACCCGGCCGACGACCTCGATCCGGCCCTGGGTGGGGGCGAGGATCCCGGCGACGGTGCGCATCAGGGTCGACTTGCCCGCACCGTTGGCGCCGATCACGCCCATCACGCTGCCGTGCGCGACGTCGAAGCTGACGCCCTGCAGCGCGTGGACCTCGCGGACGAAGCGTTCGCGCCGCCCCAGCCGGACCAGGGCGCTCTTGAGCGTGGGCACCTTCTGCATGTTGATCCGGTAGGTGATGTGCACGTCCTCGACCCGGATCGCGGGTTCTGCGGGCTCGGAGGTCGTCCCGCCCGCTGCGGGAAGCCGATCAGAGACGGACAGCGAACTCACGCTCCCTCGACATCAACAGCCACGAGCCCAGCAGCAGGATGCCCACCGACCAGGCCAACCCCATCAGCATCAGGGACGGCGTGGGGTTGATGCCCTCGTTGAGGACCTCGCCCTGGGCTCCCAGGATCCCGAAGATCGGGTTGAACGGAGCGGTCGCCATCAGCATGTCGTGCAGCCGTGACGAACTGGACCGGGCCTGCTCGACGGTCCAGAGGATGGGCGACAGGTACAGCCAGATCCGGATGAAGTACGGCAGGAAGCTCGCGGTGTCGCGGAAGTAGACCTGCACCGTGGCGAAGAGGTTCGCCAGCCCCAGACCCATCATGATCGCCATGGCGAGGATGGGGAACATCCACAGCATCTGCCAGCCCCAGGGCCGGTCGCACACGATGTGGATCACCACGTACACGGCCAGGGTGGGAAGGTAGCGGCGGAACGCCTGGTAGGTCGTCGACACCGTGAGCAGCATCTTCGGGAACGGCGTGTTGAGGATCAACTTGCCGCCCTGCGTCACCGACTTGGTGCCGGCCTGCAGTGACCCGGTGATGAAGTAGTACAGGAACAGACCCGAGGTGAGCAGCGCGAAGAACGCCTTGGCCTGGCCCGGGTCGCTGATCCCGCGTCCGTTGATCACGTTGACCAGCAGGAAGTACACCCCCGCCAGCATCAGCGGGTTGATCACCAGCCACGCCTGCCCGAAGAAGGTGTCGGTGTTGGCCGCGTGCATCTGGGTACGCGCCAGTTCGAAGGCGAACGGCCGGCGACGCCACAGCTCCCGGAAGTAGGGGCCGATCGGCGGCAGACCGGTGCGATGCGGTTCGTAGACGTGGCGCTGACTGTTGTACTCGTCAGTACGCGACGGCGAGGCGTTGGAAGTGCTCACTGGTCCGCGATACCTACCCGACTCGGCAATCCGACTCTGGACCGGTCCAGGCTGGGTGCCGGGCCGCCGTTCAGGATAGCGCCGCCGACTGGCTGTCTCGGTTAAGCCGCTCATACAGCGCTCGCAGTGACGCGGCGTCCCGCTGCCATGACAGTTCCGGCGCCGCCTCGCGCACCGCGGCCCGCAGGTCGTCGTAGCCCTGGACGGCGGTCCGCACGGCGCGCGCCAGACCGGCGTCGTCACCGGGCGGGTACAGCTCCCCCACACCGTGCCGGCGCACCAACGCGCCCAGTTCGCCGACGTCGGTGGCCACCACCGGCACCCCGATCCGGACGGCGTGGAACAGCTTGTTCGGCATCGCCAGGCGGTGATTGGCCCACCGGTCGGAGTGGGTGACCAGGGCAAGACCGGCCTGCGCCAGCAGGGTGTCGACCTGCTCGACGGACCGGGCCGGCAGCAGCTGCGCGCGCCCGGGGTCGAACCGGGCCAGCCAGGTCTCATCCGCCGGTCCGATCAGCTGGACGGGCAGGTCGAGTTCCCGGCTGGCGGCCGCGATCACCTCGAGCTCGCGGTAGGGGGCCAACCGGCCGGCGTAGACGGCGCCCGACGGGGTCTGCGCAACGCGCAGTTCGGGCGACCGGGCCGCCTCGTCCTGTTCCAGCAGGGGGAAGGTGTTGCGCACGACGTGCACGTGCGACCAGCCGTAGGCCTGCCGCAGGGCGTCGGCCACGCCGTCCCCGACCGTGATCACCGCGGCCGCACGCGAGCCGATCTCGGCCTCGACGCGCGCCTCGCGGCGGGCCTGCAGCGGGGTCGGACGACCGACCCTGGGCCGGCCCGACCAGAACTCGTGGCTGTCGTAGACCAGCGGGACCCCGCGCCGACGGGCCAGGTCGTCCCCCACCTCCAGGGCGGTGAAGTCGTGGGCGTGCACCACGTCGTAGTCGCGCTCCGCACCGTCCAGGGCCGCGCCGGCCGCCCAGCGGCCGAACGCCTGGTTGCGGTGGGTGGGCAGCAGCGCCCAGCGGCCCACACGAATGGGTGGGGAGAGGCGGCGCCGGCTCAGCGAGGTCGAGCCCTCGGGACGGAAGACCGAGGAGGCCCCGACCGAGGAGACGGTCACCTCGCCCGGCGGACTCCACCCCGTCGGCACCTGCTTGCCGATCACGTGGACGGCGTGGCCCGCCTCGGCCAGCGTGGTCGCCTCGCGCAGCACCCGGGTGTCCGAGGCGAGCGAGGTCGCGACCAGCATGAGGATCCGCACCGGTGCCCCGTCCGCCGTCGGTCAGTCGATCGCGATGCCCGGCGCCGGGGCGCGGCGGGCCAGGGACGGCGGGCTGGTCAGGAACCCGACCCCCCAGGAGAGGTGCATGGTGGCGTAGACCACCGGAAGCGCCAGCGCCGCCCGCCGGGGCAGGCCCCGGGCGGTGAGTGCCGTCGCGGCGAGCACGCCGGCGACGTATCCGCCGGGCAGGATCAGGGCCCAGGCCGAGACGGGCGCGGCGACCAGACCCGCGGCGCAGGCCACCACGGTGGCCGGGGCGGCCAGGTAGCGCGCACTCGCGGTTCCGGGATGCTGACGCATCACCACCCGCCGCCAGCGGCCGTAGTGGAAGTACTGCCTCGCCAGCGCGTTCAGGCTCGACCGCGGCCGGTAGGTCACCGACATGTCGGGGCTGAAGTAGACCTGGTGCCCGGCGGAGCGGATCCGGTGGTTGAGTTCCCAGTCCTGGGCGCGCAGGAAGGACTCGTCGTACCCGCCGAGCTGTTCGAGCACCTCACGCCGGAACACCCCGAGGTAGACCGTCTCGGCGGGCCCGGGCTGCCCACCGGTGTGGAACCGGGCACCGCCGACGCCGAACACCGAACGCATCGCGGTGGCCACGGCCCGGGTGAAATCGGTGGTGCCCTCGGCGGCCATCACGCCGCCGACGTTGGCCGCGCCGGTCGCCTCGAGCAGGTCCACCGCGGTGGTGATGTAGCCGTCCGCGAGCAACCCGTGCCCGTCCACCCGAACGATGATCGGATGCCGGGACTCCGCGATCGCGGCGTTCAGCCCGTTCGGCGTCCGCCCGCTCGGGTTCGCCACGGTCCGCACCCGCGGGTCGGCGGCCGCCAGGGCGGCCGCGACCCCGTCGGTGCCGTCGGTGCTCGGCCCGAGGGCCAGGATCACCTCGAGGTCGCCCGGATAGGACTGGGACAGGATGCGGCGGACGGCCTCGCGCAGGTGGCGTTCCTCGTTCAGCACCGGGACGACGACCGAGACCGGCGGCCACGAGTCGTCGGGCCGCGCCGGGGATGCCGGGCGGTCGGCCTGCGCCGCGGTCTGCGCGGAGTCGGCTCGCTGCGGCTGCCGGTGCTCCGGGTCGGGCCCGGTCAGACCGGATGCGGCACTCGTGGCGGACATCGCCTCAGACGGTATCCGATCGCGACAGGGACGTCCGCCGTCCCGCCCGGCCCGGTCGTCACGGTCAGGCCCGGCGCACTCGGTCGGCATAGACCCGGACCACACGCTGAGGGGTCCACCGATTGTGCGCGGTGAGTCCGGGCCGGCGCCGGAGCACTCGCGCCGCGACCGGCACGGCGTCGTCGTCGGGGACGACGATCCCGTCGAAGGAGTCCAGGTCCAACCGGGCCAGGAGGCCGTCGCCGTCGAGCCGGCGAGCCACGTACCACGGCCCGAGCAGCCGCCACAGCGCGGCGTAGGGCCCGGAGCGGGAACGGCGGGCGAGGACTCGATGGCGGTCCTGCAGCGCCTCCACCCGGGGCCGCAGGAGCGGTGCATCGACCGGGGCGAGGCGGCCGAGCAGGTCGCCGGCGCGGGCGACCCGATGGAGAACGCGCAGGACCGCGGCCGGCACGTGCAGGGCCAGCGCCCGCTCGACGCGCGAGAGCAGCATTCCCTCCTCGAGCTGCGACAGGTCGACCACGTCGATGCCGTCGGGCAGCACCGCCCGCAGCGGTCGGGTGGTCAGGACCAGCCCACCGCCGCCCAGCAGGGCGACCTGGCGCATCGACTGCTGGACCGGACGCAGATGGTCGGGCGTCACGATGACGCCGAGGATCCGCACTCCCGGCGGGCCGGCGAGGTCTGCGCCCGTCCCGCCACCGCTCTGAACGGCACCGCTCTGAACGGCACCGGTGCTGAATCGACCCGACGGAGTCCGGTACCAGTGCCGCCCGGAGCAGTCCGCCGATGACCCGCTCGGAGTAGCAGCGCTCCAGGTGCGCCCGGACCGCTCGCACGTCGGCGGCGGTGGCGGCGCTCACGCCGTCCCACAGCTCGTGCATGCCGAACACCACGTCGGCGACATCCTCGTCGGCGGCCACGGGCACGAGCCGGGCCAGACCGAGGGCGGCCGGGACCGCGAGCGTGTCGTCCGGCCCGCCGCTGCTGGTCGACAGCACCGGCAGCCCGCTGGCGGCGGCCTCCACACAGGTCAGCCCGAAGGTCTCCGCGCGGGACAGGTGCACCAGCACGTCGTGCTCGGCGTACACCTGCGGCATGTCCTCCGGCGGTCGGGAGCCGGCGAAGTCCGTCCGGTCCGCGATCCCCAGACCGGAGGCGAGGTCGATGAACTCCGTCCGCTGGGCCCCGGCGCCGACCAGGGTGAGCCGCGCGCCGTCGTCCTCGCTCTGCCGCACCCAGGCGGCGAACGCGTGCAGAAGGCGCCCGACCCCCTTCGCGTCCAGCAGGTTGCCGACGTAGAGCCAGCGCGAGGGCGTCGTGGGCAGCCGGTCCCGCAGCGGGAACGTCTCCAGCTGAACGGGGTTGGCCACCAAGAGGACGCGGGCGGCCGCCTCCGGGACGGTCTTGCGGATCAACTCGGCCGTGCGCCGACCGACGGCGGTCACGACCGCCGCGCGCTCGACGGCCCGCACGTACAGGTCACGGGCGTCGGGCCGGGCGAGCACGCGCGGCAGGTAGGAGGCGTGCTCGGTGAGCACCAGGCGGGTGGACGGCGCGAGCAGGTCTGTCAGCCCGGCGCCCGTGGGTGCGCCGACGTGGCAGTGCACGAGCGGGGCCGAGCGGATCAGGTCGAGCGCATGGGTGCGCATCGCCTCGCCCTGCAGGCGCATCATGTCGGCCCGTGAGGTGAGGGCGGGCATCGGGACCCCGATCCAGAGCACCGGCCCCTGCGCCCCGAGCGACCAGCGCGGGGGCCGGTCGTCGTCCTCGGGCACGTTCTCGACATGCAGCACGGTGATCCGCCGGAACCGCGGGGCCAGTGCCCGGACCGTGCCGTGTACGAAGCCGCCCATGTACGGGTGGTCCTCGGTCGGGTACCAGGGCGTGACCACGAGGAGGTCGTCCGGGCCGGCCGGCCGCGCGGCCACGGCAGCGGGGTCGGCCGTGAGGTCGATGGTGGTGTCCGGCGTCATCGCCACGTTCCTCACCTCGTCGCGATCCGGCGCAGTTCGGACTCGTAGGCCGGCAGCAGGCGCGCCCGATCGTAGCGCCGGGCATGCTCGATCGCCTCGTCGTATTCGGCCTTGGTCGCCGTGCGCGCCAACCGGGCTCCGGCCAGGAGGGCATCCCGGACCCCTTCGGGGGTGATCTCGTCGACGGTCGCTCTGAGCGGGTAGCCGGCCAGGGGCACGGCGGCGGCCGACTCCGGGTGGTGCACCGCCACGATCGGCTTGCCGGTGGCCATGTACTCATAGGTCTTGCCGGAGGTGACGTAGCGAGAACTGGGCACCAGGAACAGCAACACGTCGAGCTCTCGGTACACCCCGGCCAGATCCGTCTTCGGAATCGGGCCCAGGTGCGCGACCCCCTCGATCCTGCGGTCCGGCAGCCCGTGCGCGCGCCCGCTGCCCGCGAAGAAGCCGAGGTGTCCGTAGAGGGAGGCGGTGGCACCGCACAGCTCTGGCTCGGCGGCGGCCAGCCTCCAGCCGTCCCAGAACGTGCCGTTGTCGTAGGCGTCGGTGAGCGTGCCCACGTACCCGAAACGCAGCGGCTCGTCCGGCTCCGGCTCGCGGAACGTGTCACCGATCAGCAGATCGGCGTCGTAGCCGTTCTCCAGCACCGTCATCCGCTCTGCCTGCGCGGGATGGCGGTCGGCGTGCCAGCGCCGCATGGGCTCGTTGACGAAGCTGACCAGACTGGCCCGGCGCAGGACTCGTGCCTCCCAGGCGACGGCATGGTGTCCCGCCGGGAAGGCGGGCTCCTGGGTGAACTGGTTGAGGGTCCAGGAGTCCCGGTAGTCCAGGACGTAGGGGACGCCGCAGACGGCGTTCAGGGCCGAGGCGGCGGCGAACGACGTCCACGGGTTGCCGGTGGCCAGCACGAGATCGTGGCGGCGGGCGGCCTGGTCGCGCACGAGGGTCGCGATCAGCCGGGGCAGCCACGGGGTGTACCGATCCAGTCGGTTCAGCGCCGGCGCGACCGCGCGGTGGATCGCCGGGAAGTTGGTGCGCAGTCCGCCCATCTGCCGGATGTCGCTCTCGAGGTGGCCACTGGGCATCGGAACTCGCAACACGCGGACGTCCGGGTGCACGGCCGCCAGCAGGCTGTCGTCGCGGGGCGGCGAGAAACGCTCGAAGAACTCCTCGGGAAGTGTCGCCACCGTGACCTCCCAGCCGTGTTCGGCCAGGTGGTTGGCGACGGCGAGCGAGCGATAGACACCGCTCGATCGAGACGGGGGGAAGAAGGCCGCGATGAACAGGATCCGGGGTCGGATCCGAGGATGGGATCCCACCGGTCACCTCTCGTCGACTGTCACTCAGTGTATCTAAGTGACTACCGAGGGGCCCTCAGGCGAACGGTGGAGCATGACGCCCGCGTCCAGGGAGGCGGCGTGCTGGTCGCGGGAGATCTGCTAGGCCGGGCTGCAGGCCTGCGCGACGTCGACCGGGGCCGCGGTCGCTGCCTGCGCGCTGGTCGACGGCGTGGGCACCGCGGGCGCGGACGACGACGCTCCGCCCGCCACCACGACCCCGGAGGGAGCAGGAGCGGAGGCGGCCGACGGGCCGGGCGATTCCTGGGCCGACGCGGGCATGGCCGACGACGGCTGGACAGACGACGGCTGGACCGACGAGGCCAGGACCGACGAGGGCGAGGGGGTCTCGAGCGCCTCGGCGCGAGAGGCGATCAGCGCGTCGATGACCCGATCCTTGATCAGGGCCAGATCAGGACGGGCGGGCTCGATCAGCGGCGGCACGAATGCGACGCTGGTGATCCTCTGGGACTTCCCCTTCGTCCCCAGGTCGATGAAGGTGGCCAGTTCGCTTGCGGGCAGATCGGTGCTCATGACGTCCTGAGCGGCGGCGGCGATGCCCTGGAACCGGGAGAGCAGGGTCGCCGGGTCCATCTGTTGCACCATCGCGCTCATCACGCAGCGCTGGCGGGCCATCCGGACGTAGTCGCTGGCCCCGTGCCGGGATCGGGCGTACCAGAGGGCGTGATACCCGTCGAGGTGCTGGGCGCCGGGCTCGATGTACCCGGAGACGTTCGAGGTACCACCCCCGATCGGCACCCGCTCGTTCACCGTCACGTCGATACCGCCCATGGCGTTGATCAGGCTCCGGAAGCCGAGCAGGTCGATCAGGACGTAGTAGTTGACCTTCAGGCCGGTGACCCCCTCGACGGCCTGCTTCATCGCCGCGGCGCCCGGGTCGGAGGCACCGGGGAAGGCCTCGGGGTGCTCGCTACCCCAGGTGTAGAGCCCATTGATCAGACACTCGTCACCGCAGTTCCAGCCATCCGGCATGGCCGCGGCGCCGCTCGACCCCTCCGGGAAGCTCACGTTCTCGAGGTTGCGCGGCAGCGAGAACAGCACCGTGCGCCCGGTGGACGCGTCGATGCTGGCCAGCGTGAGGCTGTCGGGACGGGTACCGCTTCGGTCGGGTCCGGCGTCACCGCCCATCAGCAGCACGTTGTAGCGGCCCTCGACGGCCGCCGAGGCTGCGCTGGCCCCGAACACGCCTTCGAGCAGGGACGAGGCCGCCCACACCCGGCGAGCGGCACCGAAGACCGGGATGGTCGTCACCATCAGGCTGACCACCAGCAGGCCGGTCATGGCCAGCCGCGCCCGCCGCGGCAGAAGGATCGGGCGACCGAGCCGCCAGGCGTCGACCACCAGCAGCGGCCAGACGAAGGCGGCCACGAACAGCACGAGCGCGAGCAGGGTGAGCAGGAGGGGGCTGGTCGCCAGGCGCAGGACCAGGCTCCGGTCCAGCAGCCAGAGCAGTGCCGTCAGCACCACCACCGCCGCGGCGCCCAGCCATACCCGCAGCACCACTCGCCCGACCGCCCGGCTGCCCGCAGCCAGTTGCGCCGTCCCCGGTACGACCAGCGTGAGCAGCACCAGGAAGGCGGCACGGGTGATCCGCATCCGGACGGAGAGCAGCTCGGGGCGACGCATGGGCTCGGCGGTCGGGCGGCCTCCAGGCCGACCACGATGCGGCGGCCGCCCGGACCGAGATCGCGGAGGAAACGGATCGTCGTCCGGTCCTGATGGCGCAGCCCGCCGGTCGGACTCGCCGGTCCCGGTCCCCCGCCGTGCAGGGGACACCGCGGTGTCCTGAGCCATGCCGCTCAGTATTGCCCCCGACACGCCGGGAGCGGGCGAAGCACGCAGGCGTGTTTCGCGAGGTCAGATGGAATGTGTCCGCCGATGTCCGGATCGGCGGTCCACGCATCCGGCGGTCCGAGCGGGTGTGGGTCACTGAGGGCGCGGGCACCGGTCGGGGGCCTTCCCGGCGCCCGCGCGTCTCAGGGTGCAGCACAGGTGTGCGACGACGGTCCGCCGTCTCGAGCTGCCATTCGTGAAACCCCAGGACAGGGCCGAAGGCGCAGATCCGACCGGGTCCCCTCCTCCCGATCCGACCCTCGTCCCGCCGGTTCCTGTCCGTGGGTCCGGCCGAGCGGTGCCCGGGACCACGGTCACCCGCTCCCGGACTCGCCAGCCATTAGCTGATCGCTTGTTCAAGGAATACTGAACCGTAGATCGGCGATCCCCGCCACCCGAGCGGGGCCCGTTACCGAAAAGAGACACAACCGGGTCGAGATGCCGCTACGCGTCCGAGGTGGCAGCCTGGCCGCCGGGATGCGGGCGAGCGGGGACGCGCGCCACGACGAGCGCGCCACGACGATCACAGCGGAACGGAGACCCCGGATGGGACTACTCGACCTGGTACGCGGTACGCGGCGAAGCGACCCGCGACCGGCCCTGGAACAGGTCGAGGACGGCCCCGAGCACGGCGTGGTCACCTCCTTCGTGCAGCGCCTGCTCGAGATCGGGTTGGACGGCATGGGACCGGTGGCCGGCGCCCGGGCGGTCGCCGACCTGGCCCGCAGCGAGACGGGCTCGCTGGACTCGGCGATCGACAAGGTCGTGCGCGGCCACCTGATCGGCAGCGGCGTCGGGGGGTTCGTGACCGGGATCGGCGGATTCGTGACGATGCCGATCGCCCTGCCGGTGAACGTGTTCGAGTTCTACCTGCAGGCCACCCGGATGGTCGGGGCCATCGCCCACCTACGTGGCTACGACCTGGCCCGACCCCAGGTGCGCACGGCCGTGCTGCTCACCCTGATCGGATCGGACGCCGACGACGTGCTGGCTCGCGCCGGACTGAGCACCGGCGCCGGAAGGCTCACCTCGCTCGCCGCCACGTCGGTGCCCCCCGCGGCGATGCTCATGATCAACAAGGGAATCGGGTTCCGGTTGATCCGGGGCGTGGGCGAGAAGGCGCTCTCGCGCCTCGGACGCGGGATCCCGGTCGCCGGGGGCGTGATCGGCGCCGGTCTGGACGGCTACTTCATGTCCCGGATCGCCCAGCAGGCCCGCCAGGAGTTCCCTCCCACGGGCGAGGACACCCGAGGGCACGCTTAGCGCAGCAGCTGCCGAGCCATCACCACACGCTGGATCTGGTTGGTCCCCTCGTAGATCTGCGTGATCTTGGCGTCGCGCATCATCCGCTCGACCGGGAAGTCCTGGGTGTACCCCGCCCCGCCGAACAACTGGACGGCGTCGGTGGTCACCCTCATCGCGACGTCCGAGGCGAAGCACTTGGCGGCCGCACCGAAGAAGGTCAGGTCCCCCTCCTCACGCTCGCTCTTGGCGGCGGCGACGTAGACCAGCTGCCGGGCGGCCTCCACCTGCATCGCCATGTCGGCCAGCATGAACTGCACGCCCTGGAACTGCGAGACCGCCTGACCGAACTGGCGCCGCTGCCCGACGTAGGCGGTCGCGGCGTCCAGGGCCCCCTGGGCGATCCCGACAGCCTGCGCCCCGATGGTGACCCGGGTGTGGTCCAGGACGCGCAACGCCAGGTGGAGCCCACCGCCGACCTCTCCCACCAGTCGGTCGCCGCCGATCCGGCAGTCGGTGAAGAGCAACTCACGCGTCGGACTGGCCCTGATCCCGAGCTTGCGCTCCTTGGCACCGACGCTGAACCCCTCGTCGTCCGCCTCGATGACGAAGGCGCTGACGTTCGCCCCGCGCGGCCCGTCGGGATCGGTGCGGGCCATCACCGTGTAGTAGCGGCTCTGCCCCGCATTGGTGATCCAGGCCTTGTGCCCGTTGATGATCCAGTCGTCCCCGGCGGGTCTGGCGGTGCAGGTCATGGCGGCCGTGTCGCTGCCGGCCTCCCGCTCGGAGAGCCCGTAGGAGAACATCGCCTGCCCGGCCGCCACCGGCGGCAGGTACCGCTGCTTGAGCTCCTCGCTCGCCTCCAGCAGGAGCGGCAGGGTGCCGAGCTTGTTGACCGCGGGGATCAGCGAGGTCGAGGCGCAGACCCGAGCGACCTCCTCGATCACGATGCAGGTGGCCAGGGCGTCCGCCCCGGCCCCGCCGTAGACCTCGGGGATGTGTGGCGCATGCATGTCGGCCGCCCGCAGTGCGTCGTAGGAGGCCTGCGGGAACTCGCCGCTCTCGTCGGCGGCCGCCGCCCTCGGCGCGATCTGCTCCTCGCACAGCACGCGCAGCCCGGCGCGCAGGTCCTCAAGCTCCTCCGGAAGCGCGAAGTGGGGGAACTGCTGGCGGGTGGGCGCCGGCGACCGATCACTGCTCATGGCCGCAGGCTAACCAGGCAGCGGGGGAGCGACCACGCCGAACGGCGTGACGCGGACGACCTCGGTCCCGCACCGTGGCGGCGATAGGCTGACCACGGCGATGGACGAGGCAGGACATGGCAGAGCGGCATGACCCGGACCGACCGGTGTACGAGCACGCCTGGGAGGACGACCTCGAGCCACGCCACCTGATCAGCCGCTGCGACGCGATCCTGCGGGTGGGCGCGGCGATGCTCGCCTCGGGCACCGGGTGTCGGCGGGTGGTCGAGACGGTCAACCAGGTGGCGCTCGCCCTGGACATCGACTCGACCCAGACCAGGGTCTCCCTGACCGAACTGTCGATCACGGTGAGCCGGCGAGGCATCTTCCGCACCCAGAACGTGACCATCCCCAACCCGGGTGTCAACGCCGACCAGATCGCTGCCCTGCAGGACTTCGCCCGCAGGCTGCCGTCCCACGTCACGGTGCAGGAGGTCAACGACGGCCTGAACGCCGTCCTGCATCGTCCCAAGCAGTGGCCAGGATGGGGCGCACCGGTCGGGGCGGGGCTGGCCTGTGCCGGCTTCGCCTTCCTCAACAACGGTCGCTGGCTGGAGGTGCTGACCGTGTTCTGTGCGGCCGCAGTCGGTCAGGCACTGCGTCGCTACCTGCACCACCGCCACCTCAACCAGATCGCCATGGCCTTCCTGTCCTCGGTGCTGGCGTGCAGCCTCTACCTGGCCCTGACCGGGCTGTTCGGCGCGCTCACCGACCAGGACGCCTGGAGCAGCGACGCGGGCTTCATCTCGGCGATCCTTTTCCTGGTTCCTGGGTTCCCGTTGATGACGGCCTCGCTCGACCTGGCCCGGCTGGACCTGTCGGCCGGGATCACCCGGCTGACGTACGCCGGGCTGCTCACCTTCGCCGCGGGGTTCGGACTCTGGCTGGTCAGCAGCTCCGTGGGCCTGCGCCCGGAGGCGCCGGGGCCGATCGTGCTCGCTCCGGCGCTGCTGCTCGCCCTGCAGATGCTGGCCAGCTTCTTCGGGGTGTTCGGCTTCGCCATGGTGTTCAACTCCCCGCCCCTGGTGGCTCTGGCGGCCGGGGTGATCGCCCTGATCGCCAACCCGGTCCGGCTGGCCCTGCTCAGCCACGGGCAGTCCCCGCAGTCCGCGGCCGCGGTCGGCACCCTGCTGGTCGGGCTCCTGGCCTGGTTCGCCGGGCGGACGTTCACACTGCCCGGGATCATCCTGTCCGTGCCGTCGGTGGTGATCATGATCCCGGGAGCGGCCGCCTTCCGGTCCTTGGTGGCCTTCAACCAGGGCGACCTGCTGGACGCGCTGGATCAGGGCATCACCGCTCTGACCGTGGTGATCGGTATGGCGATCGGTCTGGTCGCGGCCCGTATGCTCACCGACCCGCAGTGGAGCTTCTCGACGCCGAACCCGCCCAGCTACAGCGCGGTGGTGCGCAGGCTCGCCCCGCCGGTGGCGCTGCGTCGGCGTCGGGGGAAGGCGGCCGACGCCGACGTGACGGCCGGCGGGCGGGACGAACCCGGCTGAACCGCGGCGTCAGCGCCCCAACGCGGGGATCACCTCGTCGACGAACATCTCGATGCCACCGGTGTCGTAGGCGACGTCGGCGAAGTAGATGATCGCGTAGGTCATGCCGTCGGCCTCCAGACCCCGCAGCCTGGCCACGATCTGTTCGGGCGTACCGACCAGCGGCCCCGTCCGAAGGCCCTCGACGAGGGATTCCAGGCGATGGGCCGACAGGTGCGGCCGGGCCCGGTCGGCCACCGCCGACAGCCGGTCCTCGACCTCGCCGGCGTCACGCCCGATCACCACGTTGTAGTTGGCCGACCGGACGATCGAGTCGTAGTCGCGGCCCACGTCGCGACAGTGCCCGGCAAGGATCGCCGACTTGTGCCGGAAGCCCTCCGGGGTGCCGTCGAAGTTGGTGTAGTCGGCGAACTGCGCCGCGATCCGCAACGTCTTCCGCTCCCCGCCTCCGGCGATCCACATCGGGATGTGCGAACGACCGGAGGCATCGGTCTGCAGCGGCGTGGGCCGGCAGATGGCGCCGTCCACCTGATAGTGCGTCCCGTCGAGCGAGGCCACACCGTCCGCCCAGGCCGCGCGCATGATCTGCACACCCTCGTTCAGCATCGCCAGGCGTTCACCCGCGGACGGGAAACCGTATCCGTAGGCGCGCCACTCGTGCTCGTACCAACCCGCACCGATGCCCATCTCGGTACGCCCGCCGCTGATCGCATCGACGGTGGCGGCCACCTTCGCCAGGTACATCGGGTTGCGGTAGGCCATGCACGTGCACATCTGGCCTAGCCGCACTCGGGAGGTCGATGCCGCGAAGGCGGCCATCAGGGCCCAGGCCTCGTGCGTGGCCTGATCGGTGGGCGCCGGCACCGTGTGGAAGTGGTCATAGACCCACAGCGACTCCCACGGACCCGCATCGGCCAGAGCCGCGACGCCGGACATGGCGGCCCACTGCTGGGCCGGTTCGATCCCGACGAGGTCGAGCCGCCAGCCCTGGGGGACGAACAAACCGAATCTCATGGTCGGACCCTACGACGTGACGTCCTCGATGCCGCCCCGATGGCACCTCGATGCCACCTCGTTGCGGCCTCGATGCCATGGCTGCCCCATCTCGACGTGGTCGACGGGTGAGCCCCGGTAGCCTTCCACCCATGAAGATCGTGGTGGTGGGGTGCGGTTACCTGGGTGCCGTACACGCGGCATGCATGGCCGACATGGGGCACGAGGTCGTCGGCTTCGACGTCGACGAGGCCAAAGTCGAGGAGTTGTCGGCGGGCCGGGCGCCGTTCCACGAGCCGGGCCTGCCCGACCTGCTGACCCGGGCCGGGGCCAGCGGCCGGCTGCGCTTCACCGCGAACGTCGCCGACCTGGCCGCCGCCTCTGACGGGGACGAGCGGGCCGGCGGCCTCGTGTACTTCATCTGCGTCGGAACACCGCAGCGCAGTGGCGAGTTCGCCGCCGACGTCACCTACGTCGACGCCGCGGTGTCGGTGTTGACCCCCCTGCTGCGCCCGGGAGACCTGGTGGTCGGCAAGTCGACCGTGCCGGTCGGTACCGCCGAGAGGCTGGCAGCACAACTCGAGGCGGACGCCGACGGCGCGATCCTCGCCTGGAATCCGGAGTTCCTGCGCGAGGGCTTCGCCGTCAAGGACACCCAGCACCCCGACCGGCTCGTCTACGGGCTGCCGGTCGACGTCGATGCGGCCGCCACCGCCAAGGCGATGCTGGACGAGGTCTACGCGGCACCGATCGCCGAAGGCACCCCCGTGATCGTCGCCGACCACCCCACGGCGGAACTGGTCAAGACCGCTGCGAACGCGTTCCTGGCCACCAAGATCTCCTTCATCAACGCGATGGCCGAGGTCTGCGAGGCCGCGGGCGCCGATGTCGCGACGCTCGCAGAGGCCATCGGCCACGACGAGCGGATCGGGCCGAAGTTCCTGGGCGCGGGCCTGGGATTCGGCGGCGGGTGTCTGCCCAAGGACATCCGGGCCTTCATGGCACGGGCCGGCGAACTCGGCGCCGATCAGGCCCTGACCTTCCTGCGCGAGGTCGACGCGATCAACATGCGCCGTCGGATCCGCATGGTGGAACTGGCCCGGGACGTCGTCGGCGGATCCTTCCTCGGCAAGCGGGTCGCCGTCCTCGGGGCCGCCTTCAAGCCGGACAGCGACGACATCCGCGACTCCCCGCCCTGAACGTCGCCGCGCAGATCCAGCTCCAGGGCGCCTCGGTCATCGTCACCGACCCGGCCGCTCTGCCCAACGTGCGCCGGTCGTGGCCTCAGCTGCGCTGTGCCGAGACGGCGCAGGAGGCGGCCGCGGACGCGGACGTCGTGCTGCTGCTGACCGAGTGGCGCGAGTACCGCGACCTCGACCCGGACAGGCTCGGTCAGATCGTCCGGGCGCGGCAGGTGCTGGACGGGCGCAACGCCCTCGACCCGCAGAAGTGGCGGGCCGCGGGGTGGACCTACCGGGCCCTCGGTCGCCCGCGCGCCTGACCCGGGCTGCGAACCATCCGGCCGATTGATCAGGGCTCGGAGGCGGCGGCCCGCTGCCAGGCGCCCCAGGCGCTGGCCACCATGTCGTCCAGGTCGTGGCGCATCGTCCAGCCGAGGTCGCGCCCGGCCAGTTCACCGGTCGCCACGATCCTCGCCGGGTCCCCCGCCCGCCGGTCGAGCAGCTCGGGGGTGAACTCGATCCCGGTGACCCGCCGGACGGCGTTCATGATCTCCAGCACCGAGACCCCGGCGCCGCTGCCGAGGTTGTAGACCGGTTCCAGGGGCCGGCCGGCCTCGATCGCCTCGGCGGCCGCGACGTGCGCCAGCGCCAGGTCGTCGACGTGCACGTAGTCACGCACGCAGGATCCGTCCGGCGTCGGGTAGTCGGTACCCATCACCTTCGGCGTGCGTCCCTCGGTGAGCGCCTTCAGCACCAACGGGAAGAGGTTGTGCGGGCTGGTGTCGAACAGGTCGTCATAGCCGGAACCGACCACGTTGAAGTAGCGCAGGGAGGTGTGCTCCAGCGGCGCCACCCTGGCGACGTCGCGGATCAGCCACTCCCCGATCAACTTGCTCTCGCCGTAGGGCGACTCGGGCAGGGTCGGTGTGCGCTCGGTGACCAGATCGACATCGGGGGTCCCGAAGGTCGCGGCGCTGGAGGAGAAGACGAGACCCCCGACGCCCCGTTCGACCATGTGCCCCAGCAGCACCTGCATGCCGGTGACGTTCTGCGTATACGTGTGCAGGGGTCGTTGCACACTCACCCCGGCGTACTTGAACCCGGCCAGGTGAACGACACCGGTGACCGGAGCACCGCCCGGGGCCAGCACGTTGTCCACGTCGTCCGGGGAGACCACGGACCCCTCGACGAAGTCGACGCCGTCGCCGGTCCGCACGAAGGATCGGTGCCCGCTGGACAGGTCGTCGAGCACGATGACGCGACGTCCCGATTCGTGCAGTCTGCGGACCACATGCGAGCCGATGTAGCCCGCGCCGCCGGTCACCAACCAGGTCGAGGGGGTCATGATGGCTCACCCTAGAGGCTGTCCGGGAGTCGGCGGGCACGGCGCTTCGATGACACACTGACCCGGTGAGCCAGGAGTCAGAGACCCCCGCGAGCCCGCCCGACGGCCCGCCTCATCGCAACGACCCCGAGACGGTGCGGCGCCTGCTGACGACCCCCGGTCGCTGGGCCATCGTCGGTCTGTCGCAGAATCCGTCCCGGGCCGCGCACGACATCGCCGCCTACATGCAGCGCCTGGGCATGCCCATCGTCCCGGTCCATCCCAAGGCCGAGCAGGTGCACGGGGCGCAGGGCTACGCCCGGTTGGCGGACGTGCCCGGACCGATCGACGTGGTGGACGTCTTCGTGCGCAGCGAACTGGCCGGCGCCGTGGTCGACGAGGCGATCGAGGTGGGCGCCGGAGCGGTCTGGCTGCAGCTCGGCGTGATCGACGAGCAGGCGGCGGCGCGCGCCCGAGCCGCCGGGCTCGACGTCGTCATGGACACCTGCCCGAAGATCGAGGCACCCCGTTTCGGGATCAGGGCCTGACGCGGCGGTGAGGATCCGCCTGGGCCGCGGCCGCAGCCCCGACCCGAACCGGCAGGGGACGGTGTACCGCGCGGGCCCGGGGTTCCGGCTGAGAAGCGACTCCCCCAGGCCGGCCGTGACCGGCCGTCCGACGCCGCCGGCACCCTCCTCGCAGCCCGGGGGTCAGTGGACCGCGGGCCGCGCCGGACCGGCGACGGCCCTCGATCAGCCACGCGTCCCACGGCAACGACGGTCGCTGCAGCCGCGCCGGCTCCTCAAGGTGCTCGTGGTGCTGGTCGTCGCCTATTCGCTGGTGCTCGCCGGCCTGGCCTGGTTCAGCCTTCAGCACGTGGAGGCCATTCCGAGCGGGGATCGTGCCGCCTCGGCGGCGGGCCATATCTACCTGGTCATCGGCAGCGACAGCCGCGAGGACCTGACCCGCGAGGAGCGGGCGCAGCTCGGCACCGGACAGGCCACCGGGATCCGCACCGACACGATCATGTTGCTGCAGACGTCGCTGACCGGCCCGGACACCCTGGTCAGCATCCCGCGGGACTCCTACGTGGACATCCCGGGGCACGGCAAGGACAAGATCAACGCCGCCTATTCCCTCGGCGGTCCGACGCTGCTGGTGTCCACAGTCGAGCAGAACACCGGCCTGCGCGTCGACGACGTGGTGATGACCGGCCTCGGTGGCTTCGCGGACGTCGTCGATGCCATCGACGGCGTGCGGGTGTGCCCGAAGACCGCGATGAACGACGAGAAGGCGCACATCGACATCAAGGCCGGCTGCCAGATGGTGGACGGCAAGACCGCGCTCGGCTACGCCCGAGCCCGGTACAGCGACCCCCAGGGAGACCTGGGCCGGGTGAAGCGTCAGCGCGAGGTGCTCGCGGCGATCGCGAGCAAGACGTTGTCGCCGTCCGTGATCCTGCTGCCCTGGCGTGCGGTGCCCGCCGCGATCGCCGGAGGAAAGGCCCTCACGGTGAACAACGGCATGATGCCGTGGAGCCTCGGCGGGTTCGTGCTGGGCATGCGCGCGGTCTCCGCCGAAGGCGGCGCAACGCTCACCGTCCCCATCGGCGGGGACGTCAGGACGTCGTCCGGCGGCGCCGCACTGGGCTGGAACGCCGAGGAGGCGGGTCGGCTGTTCACCGCGATGTCCGACGGCGACGACGCGACCATCGCCGCGATCGCCGCGGAGCAGGCCAAGTCCACCTGACGTCGCGGCCGGGCGGGCCACCCCGGCCTCCCGCGTCGACCGGGCCCCATCACCGGCAGGCGTCCACCCTGTAGATCGGGATCCGGTCGGCCACCGCGGCGATCTCACGCAGCGAGGCGGTGCGGCGGACCGGCACGTGCGGTCGCGCGCCGGGCGCGGCGTCCAGGAAAGCGCGTATCAGCGGCGCGCGCCGGTCCGCGGGCACCTCCACGAGCTGTACGGCCTCGTGGCGCAGCCCGTGATGCAGAACCGCAGCGGAACCGAGACGATCCGGCCGGAACGGCGACCGACCACGTCCAGAGTGACCATCCGCTGCCCGGTGACACCGGTCCGCGCCGTGCCAGGTCCGAGGGGCAAGCGCTGGCATCACGGCGTCCACGGCTGCGGCTGCTGCTGCCGGCACCGGCTGCGGCCGAGAAGGGTGCCGGGTTCGCCCTTACAGACGCGGGCAAACCCGGCAGCCTTCTCGCCGGCCGGGGCGCGCTCGGAACCCCGCGCGCGCCTACTCCGGTGCCGGCGGGTCGGACAGCCGCGCGCGCAGGTGCTCCCCCTTGGCCTCGGCCTCGGCGCGCAGCCTGCCTTGGAAGTCGCGCATCGCGGTACGCAGGCGCTCGCCCTGATCGCCCTGGCCCGCGGACAGGATCCGGACGGCGAGCAGACCGGCGTTGCGGGCGCCGCCCACCGAGACGGTCGCCACGGGCACCCCCGCCGGCATCTGCACGATCGACAGCAGCGAGTCCATGCCGTCGAGGTGGCGCAACGGCACCGGAACCCCGATCACCGGCAGCGGTGACACCGAGGCCAGCATGCCCGGCAGATGGGCCGCTCCGCCGGCCCCCGCGATGATCACCCTCAGCCCCCGCCGATCCGCGCGCTCGCCGTACTCGATCATCTGGTGCGGCATCCGGTGCGCCGACACCACGTCGGCCTCGAAGGGCACACCGAACTCCGCCAGTGCATCGGCGGCGGCCTCCATCACGGGCCAGTCGGAGTCCGACCCCATCACCAGACCCACCAGCGCAGGCCTGGCCTGCGACAGCTCACTCATCGACGACCCCTCCGATGAAGTCCGCGGCGTGCCGCGCCCGGGCCCGGGCGTCGGCCAGGCCGAGCGGGTCGTCGGTGCACACGGTGACATGCCCGATCTTGCGACCCGGCCTGACCTGCTTGCCGTACGTGTGCACCTTGACACCCGGATCGCGTGCCATGACGTGCAGGTAGGAACGGTAGAGGTCCGGGTCGTCCCCACCGAGCACGTTGACCATCACCGTCCACGCGCAGCGCGGCCGCGGGTCGCCGAGCGGCAGATCCAGGACCGCGCGCAAGTGCTGCTCGAACTGGCTGGTGACCGCTCCGTCGATGCTCCAGTGGCCGCTGTTGTGCGGACGCATCGCCAGTTCGTTCACCAGCACCCGATCCCCCACCTGGAACAGTTCGACGGCCAGCACCCCGACCACGCCGAGTTCCCCGGCGATCCGCAGACCGATCTCCGTGGCCCGCGCGGCGACCTCGTCGTCCAGGTCCGGTGCGGGGGCGATCACCTCGTCGCAGACCCCCTGCTGCTGCACGGTCTCGACCACCGGCCACGCAGCCGCCTGGCCCGATGGGCTCCGCGCGACCACAACGGCCAGTTCCCGGTCGAACGCGACGGCCTCCTCGGCGAGCAGCCTCTCGCCCCCGGCCAGTCGGGTGAACCAGTCCGCGGCGTCCGCGGGCTGGGCGACCAGGAGCACGCCCTTGCCGTCGTAGCCACCGCGAGGGGTCTTGAGCACCACCGGCCAGCCCACCTGGTCGGCGAAGTCCTTCAGGGACGCCTCGTCGTCGACGAGCGCCCAGCGCGGCGCCGGCACGCCGAGCTCGGCCAGCCGGGCCCGCATCGCGGCCTTGTCCTGGGCGTGCGCCAGGGCCTGCGGCCCAGGCCGGACCGGGACCCCCGCCCGCTCCAGCTCGTGCAGCACGTCGGCGGGCACGTGTTCGTGATCGAAGGTGAGCACGTGCGCCCGGCTCGCGAACGCGGTGACCGCCTCGGCGTCCAGATGGCTGCCCAGCGACGAGGCGGGCACCACCTGCGACGCGCTGTCGTCGGCGTGCTCGGCCAGCACGGCCAGACGCACCCCGAGCGCGATCGCCGGGGGCTGGCACATCCGGGCCAGTTGGCCGCCGCCGACGATGCCGACCGTGGGGAAACCCCCCGGCTCGGACGTGGGGCTGTTCACCTGCTGCTCGCTCACGCGCGCAAGGGTATCCGGGCGGGTATCTTCGCTCGGGTGAGCACAGGCCGGATGATGGCGCGGGCGCGCGAGCTGATCGGTGTCGTCCACCGCGAGATCCTCAAGTTCGGGGCAGTGGGGGCCATCGCCTTCGTCATCGACGTCGGCCTGTTCAACCTGCTGACCACCGGCCTGTGGCCCGGCGACGGATCACCGCCCCTGGACGGCCACGAGAAGATCGCCAAGATCACCTCCGCCTCCCTGGCGATCCTGTGGGCCTGGTTGGGGAACCGCTACTGGACCTTCCGCCACCGGCGGCAGGCCACCCCGATCCGCGAACTGGTCACCTTCGTGGTGATGAACCTGATCGGGCTGGCCATCGCCGTGGTCTGCCTGGCCATCTCCCACGACCTGCTGGGCTTCACCTCACCGCTGGCGGACAACATCTCGGGCAACCTGATCGGGGTCGGTCTGGGCACGGTGTTCCGGTTCTGGGCCTACCGCCGCTTCGTGTTCAACGAGTTTCTCTACGCCGGGGCGCCGGTCGACATGTCCCTGACCGACCGCACCACACCGCTCTGACATGGCACGCGCACGGCCGGTCTGACCGGTCAGTCCAGATCGATCAGTCCAGATGGGTCAGTCCAGATCGATCAGCGGGTCCTCCCCACGGGTGATGAGCAGGGGCTGGACGCTGCCGAACCCACGCACCCGCCGCCGTCGCTGCCCCACCAGGACCAGGGCGGTGTCCTGCAGCGCCGTGGCGGTGCTCGGATCGGTGATCACGGTGCCCGGTGAGGCGATCGCGGTCAGGCGGCTGGCCAGGTTCACCGTCGGGCCGTAGACGTCGCCGAGGCTGCGCAGCACCGGACCGTAGGCGATGCCGACCCGGACGTCCGGCAGCATCGGGTCGATGCCCATCTGCTCGGAGATGGACAGTCCGATGACCGCCGCGGACTGCGGGGTGTCCGCGGTGAACAGCACCTCGTCGCCGACCGTCTTGATCAGGCGCCCGCCGCCGACGGTGATGACGTCCGAGGCGAGCGCCTCGAACCGCTGCACCAGCACACCCAGATCACGCTGGCTGAGCCGGTGGGACAGACTGGTGTAGGAGACCAGGTCGGCGAACCCGACGGCCAGCGAGCCCGAGCCGACGTCGCCGTCCGTCGGCTCGATCCGCCGGAGCGCAGCGGCCAACTTGCGTCGCCACGTGTAGACCAGCAGGGCCTCGAGGTCGGACAGGACCGGGGCCAGGTGCGCCGCCGCCCCGGCCGCGCGACCCTGTGAGCAGTCCGGGTGGGGACAGCGGCCCAGATGATCCATCAGCGCCTCGACCTGCCAGCTGACCAGGCGGTCGGTGGTGTGACCGAGCGCCCGGGCGAAGGCGATCGTGGTCTCCTCGTCGAGCAGTTCGTACCGGACGGCGGCCACCGCCCGCTCGAGTGCGTGCACGTCCTCGTCGGTGAAGGTGATCTCGTCGTCGTCGACCCAGGGGAAACCCAACGCCCGCCAGAGTTTGCGCGCCGACAGCATCGAGACGCCCGCGCTGCGCGAGAGCTCGCGGCGGTTCCACCGTTGCGGGCCGCCGAGCAGGGCCTTCTCCAACTCCTCGGGGTCGGTGAGCAGGTCGGGCGGGTCGGAATCGGCGATACTCATCCCTGCGGCCTACCCGTCCTCTCCCCATCGGCGACCTCGCTTCAGCACCAGGGTCGCCTGCTCGCGCCCATCCTCGGCGTCCGTGATCAGCAGGTCGTCGAAGGGTTGCTCGGCGTCGTCCCAGCCCTCGTCACGCTCATCGTCCCAGGCATCGCCGTCCACGTCGCCGGTCGTCCGGGCTGTGTTCGAGCGCGGACGCCGCACGTCGTCCGAGAGCCGGTAGAGCAGACGCTGGACCTGTTCGACGCGGGGCACGTCGGTCAACATGAGCTGACCGGCCTCCCCGGCGGACTCGACGACCAGATTCCCGCAACCGAGCACCCGTTCGACGACGTTGTGCGCGAATCTGACGTCGTTGAGCCGGCTCAGCGGCATGTCGTGACCAGACCGGTTGAACACCCCGGCGCGGGTCACGAGCCGGCGGTCGGTGAGCACGTACATGGTGTTGAACCAGGCCAGGAACGGCCAGAGGACCCACTTGCCGACGACGGCTGCTGCGGCGGTGGCGATCATCAGACGCATCGGTGTGGCGGCCTCACCGTCCGGGACCATGCCGATCAGGAAGCCGACGGCCGGACCGACGCCCAGCAGGACCAGCACCGGCCGCAGCAGGGCCTTCACGTGCGGGCGGAGGGTGAGGATCAGTTCCTCGTCCCTGCCCAGCGTGCGCTCCGCATATCCCATCTGATCAGGATGCACCGGCGAGACGGCGGGCTCACGAACGACGCGGCCGGAGCTCGCCACGAGTGTGCACGACGTCGCCGGCCGCGAACGCGCTCGGGGCTCCTCCGTCGTGGGGGCGCACGACGAGCCGGCCGTCGTCGTCGACGGCCTCGGCCACGCCCTCGACGACCCGCTCGCCCGGTAGCTGCAGACGGACGGCGCGACCCAGCGTGGTGCAGGCACGCCGGTAGTCCTCCGCCAGGGCGCACGCGCCGGGATCGCCGCCCGCGGCGAGGAAGTCGTCATAGCGGGCGGCCAGTTCGCGTAGGCAGGCCCGCAGCACCGGGTCACGGTCCGTCGTCGCCGCGCCGGCCAGCCGTAGTGAGGTCGCTGCGGGGACGGGCAGTTCGGCGGCCGTCTGGGTGACGTTCAGACCCAGACCGAGGACGACGCCCACCGTCGCCGGCGGCGGACCATGAACGACCTCGGCCAGGATCCCGCAGACCTTGCGCTCCTCGTCATCGACACGGATCAGGACGTCGTTGGGCCACTTGACGCCCGCCCCCACCTCGCAGACGCGGTCCAGGGCGCGGGCCACGGCGAGCGCGCCGAGCAGGCTGATCCAGCCCAGCCGGTGGACGGGCACGGCGTCCGGACGGAGCAGCACGGAGGCGGCGATCGAGGCCCGCGGCGGACTCGTCCAGGTGCGGTCCAGGCGACCACGCCCGGCCAGCTGGTGGTCGGCGATCAGCACCAGGCCGCCAGGTTCGCCGGCGCGGGCCCGGGCGGCCACGTCGGCGTTGGTCGACCCCGTCCGCGCCCGCACCTCGACCGCCCGCCACGGGCCGTCCGGTGCCTGCAGCGCGCGGCGCAGCGCCGCCTCGCGCAGCGGCGGGCGGTCGAGCGAGTCCCAGGCCCCGGTCACGCTGCGAGTATCGCGGCTCGGGCGCCCGAGTGTGACGTGTGCCGCTGTCCGGGCCTCCTGCGCGGCGTCCGCGCGCAATACCCTGCCGTCATGAGTGCTGAACCGGCTGAGGTGCATGTTCGCGGTGCGGGCGGCACCGAGGTGCCGGACAACATCAACATCCACACCACCGCGGGCAAACTGGAGGATCTGCGGCGGCGTGAGGAGGCGGCCGAGCACGCCGGCTCGCAGGCCGCGGTGGACAAGCGGCACGGCCAGGGCAAGAAGACCGCCCGGGAGAGGGTCGAGGCCCTGCTCGATCCCGGATCGTTCGTGGAGATCGACCAGCTGGCCCGACACCGCAGCCGAAACTTCAATCTGCACGAGAACCGGCCGTACGGGGACGGCGTGGTCACCGGTCAGGGCACCATCGACGGCCGTCAGGTGTGCGTCTTCGCCCAGGACTTCACGGTGTTCGGCGGCAGCCTCGGCGAGGTGTTCGGCGAGAAGATCGTCAAGGTGATGGATCTGGCGATGAAGATCGGCTGTCCGGTGATCGGCATCAACGACTCCGGAGGCGCGCGCATCCAGGAGGGTGTGGTCTCGCTCGGACTCTACGGGGAGATCTTCCAGCGCAATGTGCATGCCAGCGGAGTCATCCCGCAGGTCTCGCTGATCATGGGTCCGTGCGCGGGCGGTGCCGTCTACTCGCCGGCGATCACCGACTTCACCGTGATGGTCGACCAGACCTCGCACATGTTCATCACCGGCCCGGACGTCATCAAGACGGTGACCGGCGAGGAGGTCGGGTTCGAGGAACTCGGCGGGGCGCGCGCCCACAACACCAAGAGCGGGAACGCCCACTACATGGGCAGCGACGAGGACGACGCGCTCGACTACGTCCGTGCGCTGCTGAGCTATCTGCCGAGCAACAACCTGGCCGATCCCCCCGTACTGCAGGAACCCGGCCCGCTGGAGGTCGAGCCGACCGAGGACGATCTCGAACTGGACGCCGTGATCCCGGACTCGCCGAACCAGCCGTACGACATGCAGACCGTGATCTCGCACGTGCTGGACGACGGGGAGTTCCTCGAGGTGCAGGCGCTGTTCGCGCCGAACATCCTGGTCGGCTTCGGCCGGGTGCAGGGCCGCCCGGTCGGCATCGTCGCCAACCAGCCGATGCAGTTCGCGGGCACCCTCGACATCGACGCCAGCGAGAAGGCGGCCCGGTTCGTGCGGACCTGCGACGCGTTCAACCTGCCGGTGCTTACCTTCGTCGACGTCCCCGGCTTCCTGCCCGGCGCCGACCAGGAGTGGAACGGCATCATCCGGCGGGGGGCGAAGCTGATCTACGCCTACGCCGAGGCCACCGTGCCGAAGGTCACCGTGATCACCCGCAAGGCCTACGGCGGCGCCTACGACGTCATGGGATCGAAGCACCTCGGCGCCGACGTGAATCTGGCCTGGCCGACCGCGCAGATCGCGGTGATGGGCGCCCAGGGCGCGGTGAACATCCTCTACCGCAGCGAGTTGAAGCAGGTGGCCGCCGCCGGTGGGGACACCGACGCCGCACGCCGGCAACTCGTCGTCGAGTACGAGGACACGCTGGCCAACCCCTACATCGCGGCCGAACGGGGCTACGTGGACGGCGTCATCAGGCCCTCGCAGACCCGCCTGGAGATCGCGAAGTGGCTGCAGACGCTGAGCACCAAGCGCGCCTCGCTGCCGCCGAAGAAGCACGGGAACATCCCGCTGTGAACGGGACGGGGCCATGAGCCAGAGCGCCGACCGACCGGTGCTGAGGGTGATCCGCGGCGACGCCACCCCCGAGGAGGTCGCCGCCGTCCTGGCCGTCGTGTTGGCCCGCTCGCCCGCGACCGCACCCCTGCCCGAGCCGGAGCGCGCCTGGCTGTGGGGCAGCTCGCGCCACCGAAGCACCCGCGTCAGTCCCAGCGGGCGACACGTCGACGCCTCGATGCTGAGCTGGCGTACGTCGTTCTGGCCCCGCTGATCCAGGACTCATCGATCCGCCGGACTGCGGACGCCGAGCCGGTGTAGGTATCGACCATCCGTCTCGAAAAGGGGACGATGGTCTCGGAGGCGACGTCGAGGGCGAGGGAATACTTCTAACCGAGACATAGGTCACTCACGCCGGGCGAGCAGGGTGCTCACCCGGCCGACGACTCTGGCTTGAGTCGAGATCGAGCCCCTGGTCGAGGACGACCCGAGCGGTCAGCGCACACGCAGACACGGAGGAGCTCCGTTCCGGACACCACAGTCGGAGGAGTTCTGTTCCGGACTTCACAGGAGGAAACACAGGGTGGCTACCAGTACCGCACATCTGACGTCCAGCCCCGAATCCACGCAGGCCCAGCAGTGGCGAACGTTCGCCGCCGGGCCGTGGCAGGACTCGATCGACGTCCGTGACTTCATCCAGCGCAACTACACGCCGTACGCGGGGGACGCGTCGTTCCTCGCCGGGCCGACGGCCCGTACCTTGGCGATCTGGGACAGGCTCAGCGAGATGTTCGTGGTGGAGCGGGAGAAGGGCGTCTTCGACGTCGACCCGCACACGCCGTCCACGATCATCTCCCACCCACCCGGCTACATCGACGCCGAGAACGAGATCATCGTGGGCCTGCAGACGGGCGCACCGCTGAAGCGGGCGATCATGCCGAACGGCGGTTGGCGCATGGTCGAGAACGCTCTGCGGACGTATGGCTACCCGGTGGACCAGAAGATCAAGATGATCTACACGAACGTCCGCAAGACGCACAACGCAGGCGTCTTCGACGTCTACCCGCCGGACGTGCGCAAGGCGCGCAGCAGCCACATCGTGACGGGGCTGCCGGACTCGTACGGCCGCGGTCGGATCATCGGTGACTACCGCCGGGTCGCGCTGTACGGGGTGGACAGGCTGATCGCCGCGAAGAAGTTGGAGGGGGCGGATCTGGACGCCCTGCGGTCGACGGAGGACGTGATCCGCGACCGTGAGGAGAACGCCGAGCAGGTCCGGGCCCTGACCGAGCTGAAAGAGATGGCGGCCATGTACGGGTTCGACATCTCCGGCCCGGCCGGGGATGCGACCGAGGCCGTGCAGTGGCTGTACTTCGCCTACCTCGGAGCGGTCAAGGAGCAGAACGGCGCGGCGATGTCGCTGGGGCGCACGTCGACGTTCCTCGACGTCTACTTCGCGCGCGACATCGCGGACGGAGTGCTGACCGAGCAGCGGGCCCAGGAGATCATCGACGACTTCGTCATCAAGCTGCGGATCGTCCGCTTCCTGAGGACGCCCGAGTACGACAATCTGTTCTCCGGCGACCCGACGTGGGTGACCGAGTCGATCGGCGGAATCGGAGAGGACGGCCGTCCGCTGGTCACCAAGACCTCGTTCAGGTTCCTCCAGACGCTGTACAACCTCGGGCCGGCCCCCGAGCCGAACATGACGGTGATGTGGAGCCCCGCACTGCCGCAGGGCTTCAAGGAGTTCTGCTCGGAGGTCTCGATCGACACCTCCGCGATCCAGTACGAGTCCGACGAGCTGATCCGGCCCAGCTGGGGCGATGACGCGGGAATCGCCTGCTGCGTCTCGGCGATGCGAATCGGCAAGCAGATGCAGTTCTTCGGGGCGCGGGTCAACCTCGCCAAGGGCCTGCTGTACGCCATCAACGGCGGCCGCGACGAGATGAGCGGCAAGCAGATCTCACCGAAGACGGCGCCCTTGATGGGCGAGGTCCTCGACTACGACGAGGTCCGCGCCGCCTACGACGTCTTCCTCGACTGGCTCGCGCAGACCTATGTGGACGCCCTCAACTGCATCCACTACATGCATGACAAGTACGCCTACGAGCGCCTGGAGATGGCCCTGCACGACCGGACGATCCTGCGCACGATGGCGTGCGGGATCGCGGGCCTGAGCGTCGCGGTCGACTCGCTGTCGGCGATCAAGTACGCCACGGTCCGGCCCGTGCGGGACGAGACCGGCCTCGCCGTCGACTACGAGGTGACGGGCGAGTTCCCGATGTTCGGCAACGACGACGACCGGGTGGACTCGATCGCGGTCGAACTGGTCGAGTCGTTCATGGACAAGATCCGCCAACAGCCGACCTACCGTCACTCCCTGCACACGCAGTCGGTGCTCACGATCACGTCGAACGTCGTGTACGGCAAGCACACCGGGAACACCCCGGACGGCCGCCGCGCCGGCGAGCCGTTCGCCCCGGGGGCGAACCCGATGAACGCCCGTGACACCCACGGCATGCTCGCGAGCGCGCTGAGCGTGGCCAAGCTGCCGTACGACGAATCCCAGGACGGGATCTCGTTGACGAACACTGTGGTCCCCTCCGGGCTCGGGCGCACGAAGGACGAGCAGGTCACCAACCTGGCGGGGCTCCTGGACGCCTACATGGGTGCGAACGGGTTCCACGTGAACATCAACGTACTCAACCGGGACACCCTCTACGACGCGATGGAGCACCCGGAGAACTACCCGCAGTTGACGATCCGGGTGTCGGGCTACGCAGTGAACTTCGTCCGGCTCACCCGGGAGCAGCAGCTCGACGTGATCTCTCGCACCTTCCACGGCGGCGTATGAGCGCGCGCCAGCGCGGGCCGAGCCTGAACCACGGCAACCCTACGGAGGCCGAGACGGACATGACCACGACCGGGAGTGCGGCCGTCCCCCTACCCCCGCAGGCTGCCACCTCACGCTTCTTCACCGGTCGCGACGCCTTTCTCGACCGGCATGTGGAGATGGAGCAGGTCCGGACGGGCGAGGTCGGCTCGGTCCATTCCTGGGAGCTCGTGACCGCCGTCGACGGTCCGGGCACCCGCATCACGGTCTTCCTCGCCGGGTGCGGGTTGCGGTGCCAGTACTGCCACAACCCCGACACCTGGATGAAACGGAACGGCCAGCTGATGACCGTCGAGGAGCTGATGGCGCGCGTCCTGCGCTATCGGGCGGTGTTCGCGGCCACCGGCGGCGGGATCACGCTGTCCGGAGGCGAGCCGATGATGCAGGCGGCCTTCGTGCGGCGGATCGTGAGTGAGTGCAAGGCGAACGGCATCCACACCACGATGGACACCTGCGGCTACCTCGGCGCGCGCGCGACCGATGACCTCCTCGACGACCTCGATCTGTGCCTGCTCGACGTGAAGTCGGGGCTGCCGGAGACGTACAAGATCGTGACCACGCGCGAGCTCGAGCCGACACTGATCTTCGGTCGGCGGCTCGCGGCCCGGGGCACGAGGACCTGGGTCCGCTTCGTCCTCGTCCCCGGGCTGACCGACGCCGTCGACAACGTGGACGCCGTGGCCGACTACGCCGCCGAGATCGCCGCCGTCGTCGAGCGCGTCGAGGTCCTGCCCTTCCACCAGATGGGCCGAGAGAAGTGGCACGAGCTCGGGCTCCAGTATCAGCTCGAGGGCACCCAGCCACCGTCGGCCGAACTCCTCGAACGCGTGCGCGGTCAGTTCCGAGCCCGCGGGCTGAAGGTCTACTGACTGACGATGCCAGGCTCACTCATGGTTCCCAACCGACCGTCCACAGCGGGGTCCTCCCGTGGCCCGCCCGACCCATGGTCGGTGGCATCGCCACCGTCACCAGCGGCCCAGCCACCAAGGTCACCCCTCCAAGCCTGACCCCACCCCCACACAGACGTGATCCGCCAATCACCGCCCGGAAGACCGGTACCACAAGGAATCCCCTGGGCCGTGTCAGCCGTCGGCAGACCGGGCCGGCGACGCTCACCAGACGAAGGAGTCGGAACGTGAAAACTACCTCGGACCAGCCCGTAGGTGTCGGCGAGATCGACGTTCTCGTCAGCCAGGCCCAGAAGGCACTGCTCGACTACGAGAACCTCGACCAGGCCGCCGTCGACCACATCGTGAAGAAGGCATCGGTCGCCGCCCTCAACCAGCACGGCCAGCTCGCCCTCGCCGCCGTGGCCGAGACCGGCCGTGGTGTCTTCGAGGACAAGGCGACCAAGAACATCTTCGCCTGCGAGCACGTGACCCACCGGATGCGCGACACGAAGACCGTCGGCATCATCTCCCGCGACGATCTGCTCGGGGTCATCGAGATCGCCGAACCGGTCGGAGTCGTCGCCGGTCTCACCCCGGTGACGAACCCGACGTCGACGGCGGTCTTCAAGTCGCTCATCGCGTTGAAGACGCGCTGCCCGATCATTTTCGCGTTCCACCCGAACGCGCAGAACTGCTCCGTGCAGGCCGCCCAGATCGTGCGCGACGCCGCTGTCGCCGCGGGTGCGCCGGAGAACTGCATCCAGTGGGTGACGCAGCCGTCGATCGAGAGCACCGGGCAGCTGATGAACCACCCCGGTGTGGCGCTCATCCTGGCGACCGGCGGCAACTCGATGGTCAGGGCGGCGTATTCGTGCGGGAAGCCGGCGCTGGGCGTCGGCGCGGGCAACGTCCCGGCCTACATCGAGTCGAGCGCGAAGCTGTCCCGCGCGGTGACCGACATCGTTCTGAGCAAGAACTTCGACAACGGCATGGTGTGCGCCTCGGAGCAGGCGGCGATCATCGACTCCGCCATCTACGACGAAGCGCTGAGCGAGTTCAAGCGGCTGCACGCCCACGTGTGCACCGCAGAGGAGAAGGCGCAGCTCGAGGAGCTCATCTTCGGGACCCGGGCGAACTCGGAGAACTGCGCGGACGCCAAGCTCAACGCCGGTATCGTCGGCCAATCCCCGGTCTGGATCGCCGAACAGGCCGGCTTCACCGTCCCCGAGGACACGTCCGTCCTGCTGGCCGAGACCCCCGGCGGGGTCGGCCCGAACGAGCCGCTCACCCGCGAGAAGCTGTCGCCGGTGCTCGCCCTGCTCAAGGCGCGACTCCCGCGAGGAGGCGCTCAACCTGGCCGTCGCGATGCTCGAGTTCGGAGGTCTCGGGCACTCTGCGGCGATCCACACCGAGGACAAGGAGCTTGTCGAGGAGTACGGCAAGCGGTGCAGCGCGGTGCGCATCATCGCGAACTCCCCGACGTCGCTGGGCGGCATCGGCGACATCTACAACTCCTTCATCCCCTCCCTAACCCTCGGCTGTGGCTCCTATGGGCGCAACTCCGTGTCCAACAACGTCTCGGCGGTGAACCTGTTGAACATCAAGCGCATCGGCCGCCGCACGAACAACCTGCAGTGGTTCAAGGTGCCGGCGAAGACCTACTTCGAGCCGAACGCGATCCGCTACCTGATGGACATGCCCGACATCTCGCGCGTGACGATCGTGACCGACCACACCATGACCCGCCTGGGGTACGTCGACAGGGTCCGCGACGTGCTCAAGCGGCGGGACAACGAGGTGATGGTTCAGGTCTTCGACGACGTCGAGCCCGAGCCGAGCGTCGGCACGGTGTACCGCGGGGCGCGAGATCATGCGGGACTTCCACCCCGACACGATCATCGCCCTGGGCGGCGGGTCGCCCATGGACGCGGCGAAGGTGATGTGGCTGCTCTTCGAGCACCCCGAGGTCGACTTCCACGACCTGCGCGAGAAGTACCTCGACGTGCGCAAGCGGGCCTTCAAGTTCCCGACCCTCGGCGAGCTGGCCAAGCTCGTGTGCATCCCGACGACCTCGGGAACCGGCGCAGAGGTCACGCCGTTCGCGGTCATCGGCGACCCGGACACGGGCTTCAAGTACCCGCTTGGCCGACTACGCCCTGACACCCACGGTGGCGATCGTCGACCCGAACCTGACCGAGATGATGCCGGCGGTCGTGGCGGCGGACTCCGGCATGGACGCCCTGACCCACGCCACCGAGGCGTTCGTGTCCGTCTACGCCAACGACTTCACCGACAGCATGGCGCTGCACGCGATCAAGCTGATCTTCGGCAACATCGAGAAGTCGGTCCTCGAGAACGACCAGGACGCGCGGGAGACGATGCACAACGCCGCGACCATCGCCGGGATGGCCTTCGGCAACGCCTTCCTCGGCATCGTGCACGCCACGTCCCACACGGTGGGCTCGACGTTCAAGCAGATCCACGGACGCACCAACGCCGTGTTCCTGCCACACGCGATCCGCTACAACGGCCAGATCCCCACCAAGTTCAACGCCTGGCCGAAGTACGAGACCTACACCGCGCCCGAGCGTTACCAGCGCATCGCCCGGGAGCTCGGCCTTCCCGCGTCCACCCCGGCCGAGGGTGTCGAGTCCTACGCGCAGGCGGTCGAGGACCTCCGCGCCCGTCTCAACATGCCCGCGACCTTCAAGGAGATGGGCATCGACGAGGCCGCCTTCATGGGATCGCTCGACGCCCTCGCACTGCGCTCCTTCGAGGACCAGTGTGCGCCGGCGAACCCGCGCATCCCGATGCTCGAACACATGAAGGAGATCATGGAGGCTGCCTACTACGGCACCTCACGCGAGCAGGTACACGCCGCCAACACCGAGGCGACCCCGGCGGAGAAGCAGGCCAAGAAGCCGGCCAGGAAGCCGGCCAAGAGGTCGACCAAGGTGCAGGCCAAGGAAGAGGCCGAGGAGCAGGCCGACAGGGAGCCGGCCCCGGCCGGCTGAGACCCCGCTCGGACGTCCCGCTGAAGTGGGGTGTGGGCCGCGGCCCACACCCCACTTCAGCGACCCGGGGAATGCTCGCGCGCCCACCGCAGCACTCGCAGGGCCCGAAGCGTGTTCCACCGGCTCGGACCACCGGTCTTCTCCATGTCGAACCAGACCGTGCCGGGGTGCTTGTTCTGGACGGGCCAGGTGCCGTCGCGTCGTCGGCGCTTCACGAGCGTGTCCAGGGCGTCCTGGCAGCGGTCATCCCAGGGCGCGGCGGTCTCCTGGAAGTGTTCGAGGCCTCGCAGCAGGTCGTAGTGCCATCGTGGCGGGAAGGAGAGCCTGACGAACGCCGCACTGACGACGGTCCCGGTCCGGTGGGACCGGTAGAGGCGATGGTCGAGCAAGAACTCCCGCCCCCTCGCCAGGGCCGGGGCGATCTCGTCGTCGATGCCGTGCTTCGCGGTCTCGGCCAGGGCCTCGAGGGCGAGGATCGTGGTGTGGAAGGAGCTGTGGCGGTCGCCGAAGCGGACGTTGCGGCAGTTCCATCCGCCATCGGTGAGCTGGTTCGCGAGGAGCCACCGGTGGGCGCGCTCGACCCGCGCGTCGTGGTGGCCGAAGTAGCGGGCCAGGGTGAGGTACATCGAGGTCACGCAGGCTTCCGGCGCATCGATCGACCCCGCAGAGGTGAGACCGCCATCGATGTAGCGGGCCCCGTCCCAGATCAGGTCCACACCGCGTCGTGCCTGCGGATGTGCGGGGTCGAGTCCGCAACGCCGCAGCAACAACAGCGTGTAGGTGGTGGAGGTCCACTTCGGGCTGTACAGGCCGCGAGCCCACGTGCCCTCCGCGTCCTGACGATCGAGGAGTCGTCGACCCCACCCGCACGTGGCCACGAGCGCTCGTTCGGCATCCACCTCCTCGGGGGACGCGTCGAGGAGATCCCGTTCCACCTGCCACCGGATCGCCGGATCTCCTGCCGACAACCAGGCGATGATCCCGTCCGGAACCGGGACATCGTCGCTGCCGGGCGCGGCGCCGGTCTGGTCAACCATCGGCGGACGGCCCTGCGGCCGCTGCGATCACGGCCGCTCCCGTCACGTGGTCCGCATCCAGGTCGCGCAGCGCCGTGTCGGCCTGGTCGAACGGACGCACGTCGACCGTGGCCCGCACCCCGATCGCTGCGGCCAGGCGCAGGAACTCCTCGCCGTCCGCGCGGGTGTTCGCGGTGACACTGCGCACCTCCCGCTCGTCGAACAACTCCCGGGCATAGTTCAGGCTCGGCACGTCCGACAGGTGGATCCCGGCGATCGACAACACGCCACCGCGGTCCAGCGCCCGCAACGCGACGGGCACCAGCGTGCCCACCGGCGCGAACAGCACGGCGGCGTCGAGCTTCTCCGGCGGCTCGTCGTCCGCGCCGCCCGCGGAGGCCACGCCGAGCTCGAGCGCCAGCCGCTGGGCCTGCGGCGAGCGGGTCAGCACATGCACGGTGGCGCCCTGGGCGATGGCCACCTGGGCGACCAGATGCGCCGAGGCGCCGAACCCGTAGATGCCGAGCCGTCCCCCCGGGGGCAGCTTCGCCCTCTTCAACGATCGGTAGCCCACGATCCCGGCGCACAACAGGGGCGCCGCGTGCACGTCGTCCAGCGCGTCGGGCAGCCGGTAGGCGAAGGCGGCGTCGACCAGCGCGAACTCGGCGAAGCCGCCGTCGGCGTCCCAGCCGGTGAACTCCGCAGCCGGACAGAGGTTCTCCCGGCCCGATCGACAGAATCGGCACGCCCCGCAGGTACCCCGCAACCAGGCGATGCCCGCCCGGTCCCCGACGGTGAACCGATCGACGCCCGGACCGACCGCGTCCACCAGGCCGACCACTTCGTGCCCAGGCACGGTTCCCGGTCGCCGCGGCACCAGGTCGCCTTCGGCCAGGTGCAGGTCGGTGCGGCACACCCCGCAGGCCGACACCCGCAGACGGATCTGTCCGGGGCCGGGAACCGGGTCCTCGAGATCAACCAGGCGCAGCGGCTGCGTCGTAGCCACCGGTCCGGTCTCCACCACCTGCCAGGCACGCATCTCGGACCACCTCCGCAGCCATGGTGCCTGTCGGCCGGGCGGCGTGGCCGGGACCTCGGTGCCCCTGCACTCAGCCGGTGACGGCGCGACCACACCGCCTCATCCGACGCCGCCGTGACGTCGGGGTCACCGAGCGACCATGCCCCGCAGTCCGCCGCCGACCAGGGTGGCGACGTTGAGCATCATCACCGGCAGCGCCGGCCCGCCGGTGGAGGCGACGTAGCGCGGCTCCCACTCGGGGTCGAAGCGGTCCTTGAACCGACGCAGCCCCTGAAAGTTGTAGAAGTGCTCGCCGTGGGTCCACAGGAAATGCCCGATTCGGTCCCAGTACGGCGCCGCGCCGTCCGTTCTCAGACCCGCCAGCGGCGCCATGCCGAGGCTGAACGAGACGTAGCCCGCCCCCTGCGCCCAGGTCATCGACTCGACGAACAGGTGGCTCATCACCGTGCGAGGCGCATCGCCGACCCGGCGCATCAGATCCACCTTGACCTCCCCCCGGCCGCCGCTGGCCCAGAGGGAGGCGAAGGCGACGACCCTGCCCTCGATCCTCGCCACGGCCACCGGGAAGCGGACGAGGTAGTCCTCGTCGAACGCCCCGAGGGAGAACGACTTCTCGCGGGCGTTGCGCTCGGCGAGCCAGGCTTCGCTGACCTCACGCAGTTCGGCCAGCACCCCCACCACCCGGTGGGGCTCCAGCACGTCCACCTCGACCCCGGCCTTGAGGCTCGCCCTGGTCTCCGAACGCAACTTGGCCCGCTTCGACCCGGTCATCGAGAAGCCGGTCAGGACGATCGTCGCCTCCTCGCCGAGCTTGGACAGCGCGAGCCCCCGGCGGCGGTAGAAGTCGCTCAAATCGTCTCGTACGCAGTAGAACACCGGCCGTCCGCAACCGCGGTCGCACTCGTCGAGGAACCGCCACAACAGGTCGTCGAACTCGGCCTCGTCACCGACCGGGTCCCCCATCACCACCCAGCTGCGCCCGGTGATCTGATACATCAGCAGCGCGTTCCCGTTGCTGGAGAACAACACCCGCTTGTCGCCGGTCCACAGCAGCGAGGCGTTGCCGTGGGTGGCGCGCGCCAGGACGGGCTCGGCCCGCTGAAGTTCGGCCTGCGTCGCGATGGCGGACGGCGTGGCGGCACCCGGGGTCTGCAGCCGGGTGCCCGCCAGCACCAGCCCAGCGACCCCGGCGGCCAACCCGATCCGCACCGTCCCGGAGGTGCCGTCACCGGCCGAGACGGCGAGCCAGGTCCGCTCGTCCAGTGAGTGCCCGGCCCAGTGCTCGTGCGCCCACAGGAACACCGTGACCGCGCCGGCCGCGGTGACCGGCCAGGCCCAGCCTCGTGGGTCGGCGAACACCGACGTCGTACGGTAGAACGCGCCACGGGCCAGCACGAGCAGCGCGACGAGCAGTACGGCCACCGCGGCGACCAGCGCCGTCCGGTGCCCGATCGCCAGCAGGACCAGTACGCCCAGCGTCAGTGCCCAGGCCCCCCGGAGCCGCCGGTGCAGACCCCGGGCGAGCAACAGCAGTCCGACACCGGCCAGGCTGGCCGCGAACTCCCCGAGACCGACCGCGGTCGCCCCCGGTACCTGGCCGGTGACGACCAGGACGGCGCCGAGTACCGCCACGGTCAGCGCCAGGACCGACGGGGTGAGCACACCCACCCGCTGGGCCAGCCCCCCGAGCCGGGCCTGTTCCCGGCGAGACTCCAGGACGGCCAGACCCGCGGCGGCCAACGCCAGGGGGCCGAGGTAGTAGATGAGCCGGTAGGCGACCAGCGCCGCGACCAGATCGGCCGGCGCGACCGCCCCGGCGAGGGTGGCCAGCAGCACCGACTCGATCACGCCCAGACCGCCGGGCACGTTGCTGAGAAGTCCCATCGTCGTGGCAAGCACGAACAGGACGGTGAACGAGGCGAAGCCGATCCCGTGACCGGCGGGCAACAGCGCGTACAGCACCGCCGCCATCGTCACCCACTCGATCACCGACAGCGTCAGCTGTGCCAGGGCCAGCCGGCGTGACGGACGGTCGATGCGCCAGTCGCGCACCCCGATAGGGCGTTTCGCGCCACCGCACCAGGCGAGGTAGGCGACCACGACGCCGAGCAGCCCGAAGCCGACGCCGAGGGCGAGCGGTCGCGACAGGTGCAGCGCCTCGACCAGTTCGGGCGGCGCGACGGCCAGTCCCACCGCGGACAGCATCGCGCTGCCCAGGCTGAGCGTGACCAGGTTGAACCCCGCCACCCGGGTGATCGCGAAGGCCGGCAGCCCCCAGGCCGAGTAGACGCGGGCCCGCAGCGCCGCGCCGACCAGGGCCGAGGCACCGAGGGAGTTGCCGAACGCGGTGGCCAGGAAGGATGCCGCGGCATAGCGCCGGTAGGGCATCGGATGGTCGACATAGCGCAGCGCCAGCGCGTCGTAGCCGGTCATGGCCAGGTAGGAGAGCACGGTCGCCGACACCGCCAGCACGACCGGGCCGATGCCGATGGCGGCCAGGTCGGTCCCGAGCCGCGACCACGGGTAGTCCTGGAGCTGACGCTGCAGCAGCAGCACGGTCCCGGCGAGGACGCCGAGGACCACGAGCGGCGCCGCGCGATGCAGCGCCACTCGGGCGGTCGGGGAGGCGAACGACGGCGTGGCCATGACCGAGCAGATATCGGCAGGTCGGCGCGGCTGCTGAACCGCACTCATCCGGCCCGGGTGCGCCGGTGCCCGTGAGACCGGGCCGGCCACCTCACCGGTACCCCGTGGGAAGCGCCGGCAGCAGCAGTGACACACTCTCTTCGTGCGCATCCTGTGGCCGGTCGCCGCCCTGGTCGCCCTGGCAGCCCTGCTCCTGTCTGCCGGTCCCGCCCAGGCGCACGCCACGTTGCTGGACACCGATCCTGCCGATGGATCCACCCTCGCCGCCCCGCCGACGCAGGTCGTGCTGACCTTCTCCGAGGAGCTGCTCGCCGGAACCGCCCAGGTCCGGCTGACCGGACCGACCGGCGACCTGACCGCCACCGCCACCGAGGTCGGACGCGAGGTCTCCGCCGCCCTGCCAGCCGATCTCGGCGCCGGGCGGTACAGCCTGCTCTGGCGGGTGACCAGCGCGGACGGACACCCGATCTCGGGCACCACGACCTTCACGGTCGCCTCCGCCGCGCCAACCACCTCCGACACGCCGGCACCCACACCCTCGGCCGACTCGAGCACCTCGACCGCCGCGGCCGCCTCCCCCGACGGCCCGGATCTGGTGGACCCACTGAACCCGGGTGCATCGGCGAGCGGGATCACCAAGCTGCTGGCCGGTCTCGGCACGGTGCTCGCGGCCGGTGCCGTCATCGCCGGGGTGCTCGCCCGGCGGCGACGCCCGATGCCCTGAAGGTTGCCGGGTTCACCCGGCCAGACGCGGGTGAACCCGGCAACCTTGCGCAGGTCAGTCGGCGATCGGCTGCTGCAGCTCGGTGACCCAGGTCGCCGGCTCGGCGTCCAGGGGCATGTGCAGGTACACCTCGCGGGCCAGACCTGCCACCTGCTGACCGGCCTCCTCGATGTGGGTGACCAGCGCCTGCCACGTCGCACCGATCCCGTCCATGCCGCCGCGATGCAGCACCGTGACCGCGCGCGGCGCGGCGTCCAGGTCGGTCACCTCCACGCCGGCGGCGGCCAACCGGGCCCCGGCCTCGGCGAGCGTCGTCGGAAACGCCGCGGCGAGGTGCATGCCCTCCTCGTCCGGGCGGTACCAGGCGATGGCCGATCCATTCATGCTCACGCCGGCGGCCCCGAGGGCGCCGCCCAGGCGCTCGAACAGCGGGCCGATGACATCGGCGATCTGTGGCTGGTCCGGCGCGAACCCGGTGATCTGGGCGATCCGGACGGCGGGCAGTGACTTCTCCACGAACTCGAGCTGGGACATGGCGTCTCCTTCGATCATCCGGAGCCGACGTTCGATCTCGGCGAGTCGCGCCCGGTCGGCCTCGATCTGCCCGGCCACCTCGGCCCTGCGCAGACTGAGCATGGCGCGCAGCTCGGTGGTGGGCACCTCGGCGTCCAGCACCGGGCCGATCTGCGCGAGCGGGAAGCCGAGGTCCTTCAGTGCGACCAGGCGGTTGCCCCGCTCGAGCTGCGCGGCCGTGTAGTAGCGATAGCCACTGGCCTCGTCGACCCGCGCGGGCGCGAGCAGACCGAGGCTGTCGTAGTGGCGCAGCATGCGCACGCTGACACCCAGGTAACGGGCGAACTCACCGATACTCAACATGACGTCTCCGGTCGGGGTGATGCTCTGACGCCGACAGGTCTAGGTGCTGACACCATGTCAGGGTCAAGGCGGCCCGGAGACGACCCTCAGCCGGGGAAGGCGACCCCGGTGTCGGCGTGGCAGCGGTATCCGTGCGGGTTCTTGTGCAGGTACTGCTGGTGGTACGGCTCGGCGAAGTAGAACTCGCCGGCCTCGGACGCCGGCCTCAGTTCGGTGGTGATCGGGCCGAGTCCCTCGGCGTCGAGCGCCTTGGCGTAGGCATCGCGCCCGGCGAGCACCACGGCCTCCTGCTCCGGGGTCGTCCAGTAGATGGCGGAGCGATACTGGCTGCCGATGTCGTTGCCCTGTCGGTCGACCTGCGTCGGGTCGTGCTTCTCCCAGAAGAGCTTGAGCAGGTGCTCCAGAGCGACCTGCTGCGGGTCGTAGGCGACCATCGCGGTCTCGGTGTGCCCGGTACGCGCGGTGCAGGTCTCCTCATAGGTCGGGTTCGGGGTGTATCCGCCCATGTACCCCACGGCGGTGCCGACCACTCCGGGAACGGCCCAGAAGATCTCCTCGGCCCCCCAGAAGCAGCCCATCGCCAGGTAGATCACCTCGGTGCCCTCGGGGAACGGCCCGG
The DNA here is from genome assembly GCA_963750395.1 of uncultured Actinomycetota bacterium. Classification (GTDB taxonomy): domain Bacteria; phylum Actinomycetota; class Actinomycetes; order Actinomycetales; family Kineosporiaceae; genus JADJPO01. Next base: position 574,295 of record CAVVQM010000010.1, read on the forward strand.
CCAGCGGGGCGTCCAGCACCTCGTGGCGGGCGGGCAGGGCGAACGGGCGCGCGGGCCGACCCGGCAGGGCGGACTCGGGGGTCACCGGCTTGCCGCCGAGCAGCGAGAACAGTCCCATCGTCATCTCCTTCGTCGAGGTTCACCGGGCACAACACCGTGCCGAGCACCACCGTTCCCGGCAGATCTTGCGCCTTCCTTACGCTCGCCACCGGCGGCCGGCACCCATCGCCGCCTGGGCCGGGGTTGACCGCGGCGTTCCCCGAGCCATGGCTGCTGGCTAGGCTCGCCACGTGACCGCCGAGATGTACCTGCCGCAGTTCTTCGTCAAGCAACGCTTCACGATGATGGTGAACCGCTACGAGATCCTCGCGGCCGACGAGTCGGGCGGGATCGGCGAGCTGATGGCCTTCGCCGAGCAGAAACGGTTCGCCTTCAAGGAGCAGGTGACCTTCTTCTCCGACGACTCCAGGTCCCGACCGGTGTTCGGGTTCAAAGCCCGCCAGGTCATCGACCTGAACGCCGGATACGACGTGACCGACGAGCAGGGTCGCCCGATAGGCTTCTTCCGCAAGCAGTTCGGGGCCAGCCTGCTTCGCTCGACCTTCAGCATCGAGGGCCCCGGCTACGCCGGAACAGGTCAGGAACGGAACATGATCATCGCATTGCTGCGACGGTTCACCGACGTCGATTTCCTGCCCATCCACTTCGACTACACCGGCGGCGACGGCGAACCACTGATGAGCGTGGAGCGCCAGTTCTCGTTGCGGGACAAGTACACGGTGACGGTCCCCGACCGGCGGGTCGACTTCCGGCTGGTCGCCGCGGTCGCGGTCGCCATGGACGCTCTGATGTCCCGATGAGCACGCCCTACGGCTCCTGGCCCTCCGTGATCACCCCCGACCTGGCGGTCGCCGCGGCGGCTCGGATGAGCGACGTCCGGGCCGAGGACGGGGTGACGTGGTGGTCGGTGTCCCGGCCGGCCGAGGGCGGGCGCATCCAGATCGTGCGCCGTGACGGCGACGGCACGACGACCGACCTGCTGCCCGAGGGCCTCAATGCCCGCACCAGGGTGCACGAGTACGGCGGCGGGGCGTGGTGGGTCGATGCGGGGCGGGTGTTCTTCACCGACTTCGCGGACCAGCGCCTGTACCGCCTCGACCCCGGGGCCGCCGAGCCCGTGGCGATCTCCGCCGAGCCTCCCACCCCCGCCGCGCTGCGCTATGCCGACGGTGTGCTCACCGGCGACGGCGAGATCGTGGTCTGCGTCCGGGAGCGACACGAGATCGGGCAGGCGGGGCCCGACGGCCACCCGGTCGTGCACAACGAGATCGTCGCCCTGCCCGCGGCGGGTGGACCCGCCCGGGTACTCACCGCCGGCCACGACTTCTATGCCGCCCCGCGGCTCAGTCCGGACGGAACCCGGCTGGCCTGGCTGACCTGGGACCACCCGGACATGCCGTGGGACGCGACCACCCTCTGGGTGGCCGAGGTGCGGCGCGAGGGTGAGTCGCTTGCGCTCACCGGTGCCCGCGCGCTGGCCGGTGGCAGCGGTGAGTCCCTGACCCAGCCGGAGTGGTCCCCGGCCGGGGACCTGTACGTGATCAGTGACCGTAGCGACTGGTGGAACGTCTACCGGGTCGATCCCGTCGACCCTGTCGACCCTGTCGATCCCGTCGACGCCGATCCGGGACCGGGCGCCGACCTGGTCGCCGTCCACCCGCTCGAGGCCGAGGTCGGCCTGCCCGCCTGGGTCTTCGGTCGCGACCGGTACGCGGTGGGCTCCGACGGCAGCGTCTGGTTCACCTGGTCCGGACCGGACGGCGCCCACCTGACCGGCGCGCACCCGGACGGGACCGTCCACGACCGGCCCACCGGCCACGTCGGTCTGGAACCGTTGCGGCTCGACGGCGACCGGATCGTGGCGTTGGCCGCCTCGTCGGACCGGGAGACCTCCGTCGTGCAGACCACGGACGGCGGACAGACCTGGACGGCGCTCCTCGCCGGCGCCACGCACGACCTGCCCGCGGTCTCGGTGGCGCGGCGGATCGACTTCCCCAGCGCGGACGGGCGCATCGCGCACGGTCTGTTCTACGCCCCGGTCCCGGCTCCCCCGCCGGGTTCCGAGCAGCAGATCGAGGCGCCGGAGGGTGAGTCGCCGCCCCTGGTCGTCCGGGTGCACGGAGGCCCGACCTCGCAGGCGGGTGCCGCGTTCAGCCTGGGCATCCAGTTCTGGACCAGCCGAGGCTTCGCGATCCTGGACGTCGACTACGGCGGCAGCACCGGCTACGGACGGCCCTACCGGCGCCTGCTCGACGACGCCTGGGGCATCGTGGATGTGCAGGACGCGCAGGCCGGGGCACGCCACCTGGCGGATCAGCACGTCGTGGACGGCGAGCGGATGGTGATCACCGGAGGGAGCGCGGGCGGGTACACGGTGCTGATGTGCCTGGCCACCGGTGACACCTTCGCCGCGGGGGCCAGCCACTACGGGGTCACCGATCTGGGTGCCCTGGCCCGCGACACCCACAAGTTCGAGTCCCGCTACCTCGACCGTCTGGTGGGGCCATGGCCGCAGGCGGAGGCGGTCTATGCCGAGCGCTCGCCGATGAGCCATCTCGACGGATTCGACGTCCCGCTGATCGTGCTGCAGGGCAGCGAGGACGCGGTGGTCCCGCCGTCCCAGGCCGAGGCCATCGTCGGCGCCCTGCGCGAGCGCGGGGTGCCGCACGCCTACCTGTTGTTCCCCGGTGAACAGCACGGTTTCCGCCGGGCCGAGAACGTGCGCCGGGCGCTGACCGCCGAGTTGTCGTTCTATGCACAGACCTTCGGGATCCAGCCGGCCGGCGACATCGAGCCGGTGGAGATCGTCGGCGGGTGAGGCCCTCCGCCCCACCCACACGATCTCAACGTGCCTCACGCCGTGAGCACGGTCGCGGTGCACCGAGCGAATCCGACAGCGGTCACCGTCGATCTGTCACGTGCCTGGCGCACCGGAGCCTCGCAGCACTCGGGTGGAGACGGCCTCCTGAGCCAGTCGACGGATCATGAGCAGCGCCGGCTCGAGGAGCAGTGTGCCGATCACGGCCGTCTCAGTGGCCTTCTCGGGCCCGACGTCGGCCACCCGACGCACCTCGTGCCGGGCCACCGGTGCCATCGCTGCTGCATAGAGGTCGAGCAGCTCGTCGGTGACCGAGAAGTCCAGTGATTCGACGTGGTCCAGGATGCGGGCCAGCGCGTCCTTGTGGGGACTGTCCGCGCCGATCTGCCAGTCATGACGGTGCAGCAGGTCCTCCACCCGCGTCCGTGACCGCGTCGACGGGGCCGTCGTGTCCTCGGATGTGGACAGCAGCAGGTGCGCGCTGCCCACGACGTCGTGCAGGGGGCGGGTCGTGTCGTCGACCGCATCCAGGATGCCGCGCACGGCGTCGAGTCGGAGCCCGGCGATCTCCGCCAGGGCCCGGATCAGACGCAGTCGATGCAGGTGGGTCTCGTCGTAGGAGGCCCGGGTCGCGCCGGTGGCCTCGCCGGGATGAAGGAGACCCTCGCGCAGGTAGAACTTCACCGTGGCCACCGGCAGGGAGCTGCGCTCGGCCAGCTCGGAGATCCACATGGCACCATCTTGACATTGGATAGTTAAACTCGCCAACATTGGCGAGTGGAACTATCCAGCTGACTCGAGGGAGCTCGACATGGAACTGATCCTGAGCGATGAGTCGCGCGTCCTGGCGGGCATCCTGTTGATCGCGCTGGTGACCGTGGAGACCGGCGGGCTCTACCTGCTCAGCATCGTGCGTGGCAACCAGCAGGCGACACCGTTCCAGCTGGCCTTCGCCAGGGCCGGGCACGCCCACGCCGGCGTGCTGTTGGTGCTGGCGCTGCTGTGCCAACTGTTCGCCGACGCCACCGCCCAGACCGGTCTGCTCGACTGGCTGTCGCGTTCGGGAGTGGCGGTCTCGGCCCTGCTCATGCCCGGTGGGTTCTTCCTCTCCTCCATGGGCGCCGGGCGCGAGCAGCCCAACCGCCTGATCCTGCTGGTCTACGCCGGCGCCGCCCTGCTGGCGATCAGCCTGCTCAGCTTGGGGATAGGGCTGCTCACCGCAACCTGAGTCCCCAGAGAGCCTCGACCGCGGCGCACCACCGCGGGCCGCAGCTCGATGTGGACGAGGGGACCACCGATGGATTCGCCCCGACACCAGCTCGGCCCTACAACAGCTCCGCGAGAAGTCGCGCGGCCCGCGCCGCGCCGTCGCCCGGCACGGCCTCGTAGTCCACCTCGCGGCCGAGCTCGCCCAGCACCGCCGCGGCGAGCGCGTCCGGGTCGCACGCCCGGTCGTAGTCGAGGCAGCGCCCGGCCCGATGCCGCTCCAGGCGGTGACGCACGTGCAGGTTCTGCTCGAAGTGGTGGCGCAGCGGCACGTAGACGAACGGCCGCCGGTTCGCCGTCAGCTCCATGCAGGTGCTGAGCCCGCCCTGGACGACCGCCACGTCACAGACCGCCAGGTGACGATCGAGATCCGGCAGGTAGCCGTGGACCTCCAGTCCGCGGTACCGCGGCAGTCCGGACGGGTCGATCCGGGGCCCGGCGACGACCACGACCCGCAGGTCCGGGACCCGCCGGCGCAGGAGGGGAACCGCATCCACGACCCGTCGCAGCAGCGGCAGCCCCACCCCGGACCCGCCGACCGTCACGACACAGACCCGCTCGTCGTCGTGGTAGCCGAGCGTCCGGCGCAGGGCGGGGCGCTCCTCGTCGGCCACCGGCTCGATTCCCGTGACGTGCCCGGCGAAGTCGAAGTTGCGGGCGGTCCAGTCCCGGATGTTCGGCAGACCCGGGCCGAAGTCCCGGTCCACGACGTCGCCGGGGTCCCCGACGAACACCGACCGGTCGCGCAGCCCGCGGAAACGGGCCCGGTGCTCGATCATCTCGGCGTTCCAGTCGGCGGTGAGGACCGACTCCTGCGGCCCGCCGTCCGGCATCGGCAGCCAGCCGACGAAGTCGGTGAGCCACGCGTACGCCGACCGTTTGAGCTCGGGGTTCTCGTGGAGGAAGTAGTCGACGTCCCACGCCTCGTCTCCCACGACGAGGTCGTAGCGCTCCGAATCCAGCAGGTCGTCGAACACCATGTAGTTGGCCACAAGGGTCTCGTCCATCCGCCGAATCGCCTGGAAGGCGTGCAGGTCGTGCTCGCCGCTCTCGGCCTCGATGTGGGAACACTCGCTCATCAGGAACGCCGACGCGGGATGGACCCGTTCTCCGCGGCGCCGCAGGACGCTTGCCACAGGGTCCTGCGTGAGCCAGTCGACCTGCAGGTCCGGGTGCAGCCGGCGGAGCTCGTCGGCGATGGCGGCGTCGCGACGGGCGTGACCGAGACCGATCGGCGACGACAGGTACAGCGCTCGTGGCCGGCGCCGCAGGGCGCGGGTCCAGGTGCGGGCGGGCGTTGACGGGCGGGGGGCGACGCGCTCCGCGAAGGCCCGGATCTCGCGGTTGACCAGGACGGGGTCACGCATCGGCAGCCCGTGCCCGCCCCCCTCGACCAGGAGCAGTTCCCCGCCGGTGAGTTCGGCGAGGCGCTCGCCGACGGCGCAGCCCCCGATGGCGTCCTCGGTCCCGTGGATCACCCTGACCGGGCAGCGGACCTCCCCGCAGATCGGCTCGAGGGGGGCGCACGTCGCGCCGAACATGCCCAGGCGCCCCGCCGTGACGTCGACCAGCGTCCAGGCGTCGATCTCCTGACCCCAGCCGACCGCGTCCTCGATCTGCTTGCTCGAGTGCGGCTCGGTGAACATCCGGCCGAAGAAGAAACGCAGGAAGGTGTCGTACTCCTCCGCGCCCGCGGTCCAGTAGTGCCGGTTGTACATCGCCCAGCCGCGGGTCTGGTCGTGTCGAGTGTCCCAGGCGTACCTCTCGCGCTCCGGCCGGGAGATCGGGAAGCCGCAGGTCGGCGCGATCGCCAGCAGCCCGTGGACCCGCGACGGGTGACGGGCGGCGATGTGGACGCCGTACGTCGCTCCGCACGACAGGCCGACCAGGACGGCGGCCCCGATGCCGGCGTCATCGAGGACGGCGATGGCGTCCTCGGCGAACTCGGCGTCCGCGTACGCAGCGGCACCGACGGGCCGGTCGGAACGGCCGCACCCGCGGCCGTCGAACGTCGTCACGCGGAAGTGGCGGGCCAGGAAGGGGATCTGTGCCTTCCAGTGGCGCGAGTGGACGATCGACCACGCCGGCAGGAGGAGGATGTCCGCGATGCCCGGCGGGTGGTCCTCACCCCAGCGGTACCAGGCCAGCCGAACGCCGTCCCGCACGGCGACGCCCCGGGTCTGCGGCTCGAGCGCGACGCGGTCGCCCCCGGTGGAGCTGCGCGGTTCGATGACCCTCACGCGGCCTCCCGGATCATGCGGCCGTTCATGCGGCGGCGACGGGGACATTCTCCGCCCCCGCCGCCGCCGACGTCATGGCCGCCTACTTGCGAATCTCGAAGACGTTGTTGAACGGTGTCGTCGCCACGGTGCGGAACCGGCTGAATCCCGCACTCGTCGCGACGTCGCGGATGCGGGCGGGCCCCGCCTGGGTGCCCAGCGCCATCCGGCCGTCCTGGGCGAGCGAGCACGGTGTGCAGAGCAGCGTCGAGAAGCCGTAGTACGCACGGCCGACGGGGTTGAAGTTGTCCTCCACAGCGTCACCGGCCACCGGCTCGACGACCAACCACGTCCCGTCGTCGGCGAGCGAGTCCAGGACGTGGCGGGCCGTGCCGATGGGGTCGCCCATGTCGTGCAGCGAGTCGAACGTGGTCACGAGGTCGTACGACCCGCCCGTGAAGGCGCCGGCCGGCGAGATCTCGAAGGACACCCGGTCGTCCAGGCCCGCAACGGCGGCACGCTCGCGGGCGGTCGCGACGGAGTCGGCGTGGTAGTCGGACCCGGTGAACCGCGACGCGGGGAACGCCTCGGCCATGAGAACGGTCGAGGCGCCGTGACCGCATCCGATGTCGGCGACCTGCGCGCCGGCCGTGAGCTTGTCGACGACCCCGTCGAGGGCCGGCAGCCAGTCGGAGACCAGGTGGGCGTTGTAGCTGGGGCGGAAGAAGCGCTCGCAGCCGGTGTGGACGTCGTCGTTGTGCTCGTGCCAGCCGAGACCGTCACCGTGTGGGGCGAGGTCGACGACCTGGTGGGAGTCCCGGACGGTCCCCAGGGCGATCTGGAACAGCCCGGGGAGGTAGACGGGGCTGCTCTCGTCGGTGAGCGCAACCGCATGCTCGCGGGGCAGGGTGTAGCGGCCGGTGACGGGGTCGTAGGTCACGGTGTGACCGGCGGCCTGGGCGTTGAGCCATTCGCGGGCGTAGGGCAGGCCGGTGCCGGACCGATCGGCGAGTTCGGCGGGAGTGACCGGCCCGTCGGCCGCCATGATCCGGTAGTAGCCGAGCCGGTCGCCCATGACGACGAGGGCGGTGTTGAGGGTGGCGCCGACCTCGTCGACGGACCGGAAGACGAATGCCATGAGGGCATCGGTGTCGATCGGTGCGACGGCGGGCGCGCTGTCAGTGGTTGTCATGGCACAACCGTCGGCCGCCGCAGCGTCTCATCGCATCAGGGGACCCACCTGGTCTCCTTCGGCAGACCCCCTGGTCCGGGGTTCCTAGACTGACGGGGTGCTCGTCGGACGGGTGGCTGAGCAGCGTGTCCTCGACGCTCTGGTGGCCGGGGCCAGGCTGGGGCGCAGCGGCGTCCTCGTCCTGACGGGCGAGGCCGGCATCGGGAAGACGGCGCTGCTGCGACACGTCTGTGATTCGGCGGCGGACCTACGCCTGGTTCAGGCGGAGTGCCACGAGTCAGAGCGCGACATCCCGTTCGGCGGGCTGGCGCAGCTGCTGCGCGCGAGCGAGAAGGACCTCGACCGCATCCCGCCGCCGCAGGCCCACGCGCTCGGTGTCGCGCTGGCGATGCGCGAGGGCTCGGTCGTCGATCGGCTCGCCGTCGGGGCGGCGGTTCTCGGCCTGCTCGTTCGGTGGAGCGAGGAGCGGCCGCTCGCCGTCGTCGTGGACGACGCCCACCACCTCGACCAGCCGTCCGCCGAGGCGCTGACGTTCGCGTGCCGGCGACTGCTCGCCGACCCGGTGGCCGCGGTGTTCGCCGCCCGGACCGGCGAGGGGGTGATCACGCGATCCGGGCTGCCCGAGCTGGCGGTGACGGGCCTGGACGCCGCGGCGACCGCCGAGCTGGCCCTCACCCGTCGGCCGGCACCACCCGGGGGAACGGCGGGGCTGCACAGACTGACCGGGGGCAACCCGCTGGCCGTCCTGGAGTTGGCCCGCCTGGCGCCACCGGCGGCAGACGTCGAAGAGATACCGGTCCCGGTGCCCCAGGTCCTCGCGGAGCGGTATGCGGCCCGCGTCGACTCCCTCGACCCCGACACCCGGACCCTCCTCGTCGTCGCGGCGATCACCGGCGGGGACCTGAGGGTCGTGGAGGCCACGGCCACGGCCCTCGGCGTCCACCTCGCCGCTCTGGAGCCGGCCGAACGGGCGGGCCTGGTCACCGTCGGTGCCGAGCAGATCGCCTTCGCCCACCCTCTCGTGCGCGCCGCCGTGTATGCGCTCGCCCATCCCGGCGACCGGCGACGGCTGCACGCCGCCGTCGCAGCCGCGCTACCCGCCGCCGATGCCGACCGCCGCGCGTGGCACCTGGCCGCGGCGGTGCTCGGCACGGACGACGACGTGGCGAATGCCATGGTCGCGGCGGGCGAGCGCGCCCGCCGCAGGGGCGCCCACGCGGTCGCCTCGACGGCCTTCGAACGTGCCGCGACACTGACCCTCGACCCGCTGATCCGCGCCGGTCGGCTGGTGACGGCCGGCGAGGCGGCCTGGAGTGGGGGCGATGGGGGCAGGGCCGTCGAACTGGCCGATCGCGCCGTGGCACTCGACGGCTCCGCCACCTGCCGGGGCGCAGCTCTCGGCCTCCGCGGGGAGGTCGCGGCCCGGGAGGGCAGCCTGGTCGACGCCCGCGAGATGCTGACCGAGGCGGCTGAACACCTGCGGAGGTCGGATCCCTCGCGGGCGGTCCTGCTGCTGGCCGGGGCGGCCAACGCCTGCTACCTGCAGGGCACGCCACCGGCGGCGATGCAGATCGCCCTCCTGGTCGAGGATCTGGTCGCCGCCCACGAGCTCACCCCGGCAGCCCTGGCCGTCGGGACGATGGCCGCCGGGATGGCGCGGGTTCTCGCCGGTGACGGCGGGATCGAGCAGATCCGGGTCGCGACCCGCCTGCTCGAATTCGTCGACGACCGCGACGGCGTGGTGTCCCCGTGGTGGCTCATGATGGGCCCGCTGTGGCTGCGGGAGTCCGGGGCCGCCCGAACGCTCGTGCGGGCGGCCCTGGACGAGCGGCGGGAGCGCAGCGCGATCGCCGCCATCCCGGGCCTGCTGTTCGCCATCGCGCGCGACGGCGCCACCACCGACCGGTGGGTGCCGGCCGAGGCGGACTACGGCGAGGCGATCGCGCTGGCCCGCGAGCTCGGACACACGACGGAGCTGGCGATCTCGCTTGCCGGGCTGGCCTGGCTGGAGGCCCGCACGGGACGCGCGAAGGAGTGCTCGGAGCACGCGGCCGAGGTGCTGACGATCTGCGAGCGGCGGCCCGTCACGACCGCCCGGGTCTGGGCCCAGTTCGCGCTGGGCGAGGCGGCGCTGGCGTCCGGGGACGCGGCCACGGCGGTGACGCGGTTACAGGCGCTGAGCCGGTTGCTGGACGAGATCGACCTGCGTGACCCCGACGTCTCCCCCGCTCCGGATCTGGCCGAGGCGCTCCTGCGCGCCGGTCGGGAACCGGACGCCCGGGCGCTCACACGCGGGTTCGAGACACGGGCCGAGGCCAAGGGGCAGCCCTGGGCGCGGGCCCGCGCCGTGCGGATGCGCCTGCTGCTCGGCGACGGCGACACCGACGCCTCGGCGGCGGCAGCCCTGGCGTTGCACGCCCGGACGCCGGACGTCTTCGAGGAGGCTCGCACGCGACTCGTCATCGGCGCCCGGTTGCGACGGGAGCGGCGGCGCGCGGACGCCCGCGAGCCGCTGCGGGACGCGCTGGCGGCATTCCGCATGCTGGGCGCCCGGCCGTGGGCCGACGCTGCCGCGCGCGAGCTCGACGCGACCGGCGAGACGGTGGCGCGCAGCGGAGCGCAGGCCCGGGAGCACCTCACGGCGCGGGAACTGCAGATCGCGCTGCTGCTCGCCGAGGGGCGGACGACCCGCGAGGCCGCCGCAGCGCTGTTCCTCAGCCCGAAGACCGTCGAGTACCACCTGCGTCACGTCTACACCAAGCTCGACATCTCCTCACGAAGCGAGCTGCGGGAACGGCTCAAGGGGGCGACCGGCTGAGGCCACGAGCGGGACCTCACAGGTCCTTGACCAGTCGCAGCGCGTCGTAGATCGCGGCGTGGATGTTGCGCGAGGCCACGGCGTCCCCGATCCGGAACAGCTGGTAGGCGCCGTCCGGGTTGCGCACGATCGTCTGGGGCAGCCCGGCCACCAGCGCCTCGTGATCGACGGCGCCGCAGTTCCGCGATCCCTTGCGCAGATCGAGGTAGAGCTCGTCGTTGGCCTCGGCGCCGCCGTCGGCCACCACCCAGTCCACCACCCGTTCGCTGCGGTGCTCGGTGAGGTCACCCCCGAGACTGACCCGCAGCCGCCCGTCGTCCGGGCGGACCTCGAGAACCCTCTGGTTCACGTGATGGAGGTGTCGGTCTCGTTGAAGGCGCGGGCATAGGGCACATGGTTCATGCCGCCGACCTCGATGCCGAGCATCCGTTCGGGGGTGACGATCTCGAGGTTCGCGCCCGAGCGGGCGATCACCTCGGCGGCCGACATCGCCGAGTGGGTGCCGATGTCGTCGAAGAGCAGGACGTCCCCGCGCGGCCGGACCGCACCGGCGAGCACGTCCCAGCCGCTGACCACCCGTCTGGACGGGACCAGCGGGTGCGGCAGCAGGGGCATCCCGCCGGTGGCGACGATCACGACGTCCGGTTCCAGGGCGAGCACGTCGACGGCCTCGGCCGTGGTGCTCAGGCGCAGATCCACACCGAGCCGGGCCAGTTCGGCCACCCGCCAGTCCACGATCCCGATCAGATCCCGGCGGCGGGGGTTGCGCACCGCGAGGGCGAGCTGGCCCCCGGGCCGGTCCATCGCCTCCAGAACCACCACCTCGTGCCCGCGTTCTGCGGCGACCCGCGCGGCCTCCAGACCGGCCGGACCGGCACCGACGACGGCGATCCGGCGCCGGACGGCGGCCGGCGGCACCTCGTGCGGCATCGTCTGCTCGCGGCCGGTCGCGGCGTTGTGGATGCACAGCGCCTCACCCGCCTCGTAGATCCGGTCCAGACAGTAGGTGGCCCCGACGCAGGGCCGGATCCGTTCGGGCTGACCCGCGATCACCTTGCGCACCAGGTGGGGGTCGGCCATCTGCGGACGGGTCATCCCCACCAGGTCGAGCAGGCCCTCCCGGATCGCGTGCCGGGCGGTCGAGACGTCATCGATCTTGGCCGAGTGCAGGACGGCGAGTGCGGTGTTCCGCTTGACCATGCCGCTGAAGTCCAGGTGCGGCGCCGACGGCATTCCCGCGATCGGGATCACCTCGGTCAGCTCGGCCTCCGTCGCGACACTGCCGCGGATCACGTTCACGAAGTCCACCAGGGCCTGCGACTCCAGCAGACGCAGGATCTGTAGCCCCGTCTCGACGTCGATCCCACCGGACCGGCTCTCGTCGACCGCCATCCGGATGCCGACGACATAGTCCGGGCCGACCCGTTCCCGGACGGCGCGCAGCACCTGCAGCGGGAAGCGCAACCGGTTCTCGAGCGAGCCGCCGTACTCGTCCTCGCGCCGGTTGGTCAACGGCGACCAGAACTGGTCGAGCAGATGGCCGTAGCCCTCGATCTCGATCCCGTCCATGCCGCCGGTCCGCATCCGCTCCGCGGCATCGGCGTACCCGGCGACGATCCGCTCCAGGTCCCAGTCCTCGGCCTGCTTCGGGATCGAGCGGTGGGCGGGCTCGCGCACCGGGGAGGGCGCGAGGACCGGCAGCCAGTCGTCCTGGGCCCACCCGGTGCGCCGGCCGAGGTGCGTCAGCTGGATCATGCAGGCGGCGCCGTTCTCGTGCACGGCGTCGGTGAGCTCGCGGATCCACGGCACGATCGCGTCGTCGAAGGCGTGCAGGTTGCCGAACGCCGGTGGGGAGTCACGTCCGACCACGGCCGAACCCGCCGTCATGGTCAGGCCGACACCGCCGCGGGCCTTCTCGACGTGGTAGGCGCGGTATCGCTCGGTCGGCATGCCCTCACGCGAGTAGGCGGGCTCGTGGGCGGCGGAGAAGATCCGGTTGCGCAGTCCGATCCCGCCCAGATCGAACGGTTGCAGCAGCGGGTCGCTGCCGGGCTCGGTCGCCGGCCCGCTCACAGCTGACCCTCCAGGACGGCGCCGCCGCCCTCCGCTCTCGGCAGCCGAGCCAGCATCCGTCCCGCGTACCAGTCGACGAACTGGCACACGCCGTCCTCCTCGACCGGTGAGTACGGACCCGGGCGGAAGGCCGGCGACGCCACGCCCGCCTGCGCCCGGGCGACCAGGGCGCCGTCCTGGGCGTTGGTGGCCAGCCATACCTCCGTCAGCCGCCCGAGGTCGTAGTCGACCCCCTCCACCGCCGCGCCCGGCACCAGCCACGTGGTGCGCAGCTGCGTGGTGGTCGGCGAGGTCGCCAGGATCCTGAAGGTCAGGGCGTGGTCGCCCATCAGGTGGATCCAGGTCGACGGGTAGTGGTAGACCAACACGTCACCGAGGTTTCCCTCGGGCAGGCCCGGGAAGGTGATTCCCACGGCGGGCGCGCCGTCCATGGTCATCGAGCGGGCGCCGTTCATCAGCGCCATCCGCATCGCCCGGTAGGAGTGGTCCGGGGCGGCGGCATAGGCACTGGGCAGCCCCGCGGCCTCGCAGCGCCGCACCACATCGACGGTGGCGGCCAGCTCCTCGGCGGAGCCGCCACCGGCGTGCAGGGGCGACTCGGGGAAGGTACGGCACAGCTCGGGATGTGCTCCGGCGCAGTGGAAGCACTCGCGGTTGTTCTCCATGACGAGCTTCCAGTTGGCCTGTTCCTCGAGGGTGTAGCTGTGCGCGACCCTGGCCCGGGTCAAGGCGTACGGGGCCAGGTAGGGCTCGAGCAGTGCTCGGATCGGCTCGGGATCCGGCGGCACCTCGGCGACGCAGACGAAGACCAGTCCGCCGATGCTGACGACGTGTGCCCGGCCCAGGTCCAGCTCGGCGTCGGCCACCCCCACGGGCAGCGAGCCGCCCCACGTCAGTTCGCCGTCCAGCTCGTAGACCCACTGGTGGTAGGGGCACATGATCCGTCGGGTGAAGCGGCCCGCCGGCCCGTCGCACAGCAGCGCGCCGCGGTGACGGCACACGTTGTGCAGGGCGTTCAGCTCTCCCTCGCGCCCCCGGACGACGATCAGCGGGTAGGCACCCACCGTCAGGGTGAGGTAGTCCCCGGCTTCGGCCAGCTCGCACTCGTGACCGGCGAAGATCCACTCGGCGTGCCAGATGGACGACTGATCGGCCCGGTGAGCGGCCTGGCCCAGATAGAGCGGACCGGGCAGCATGAACCCCGGACGGCGCTGGGCGAGAAGGCGGACAACGGACTCGTCGTCGGACGACAGCGACATCGGCCACTCCGCAGAACGGTCTGCACGGTCACGATCGGGGCCGCGTCAGTTCACGGTAGATCGCGATCGGCGATCCGGGAAGACCGCACCCGCGCCCCGCGGATCCGACGGGTACGCCGCCCGTCCAGACCCTGGGACGCACGGGGTTTGGTCAGCCTTACCTCATCGCTAATCTGGGCAGGTGGCGAAGACCCGCAAACCGAAACGCAAGTGCTGCGACGACCGGCCGAGGTGCACCCGGTGTCCGCTGCGCATGCTCAAGGAGGGCACCCTGCCTCCCGGCTACACGGTCAAGAAGCGCAGACTGGTCAAGGTCAAGGTCAAGGGCAAGGCCGCCTGAGGCGCGGTCTCAGCGCTTCTGGCCGGCCCGCACCCGTTCGACGGTCTTGGCGATCCGGTCCGTGCGGGTCTGCTCCCGCTTCGCCTCGCTGACCCAGCGCACGTACTCCTTGCGGTGGGAGGGGGCCAGTCCGTCGAACGCCGCCCGGGCCTGCGGATCGGCGGCCAGGGCCGAGGCCAGGTCGAGGGGGACCTCGACGTCACGTGGCGCGGCGTCCACGGTGATCTCGACGCTCACCTCGTCACCGACCTCGACGCCGGCCTCGCCTCGGGAGGCCCGGCTGAACCCGATCAGGTTCTCTGAGCCCATGCGGGTCAGACGGAGACCCATCGTCCGGTCGTTGACCGTCACCGACACCGGGAAGGCCTTGGCACCGCCACCGAGAGCGGCCACCTGCTCGTCGCTCAGCACGATCGCCGCGGCCGGACCGCGGGGCTGCAGGGTCGTGGTCAGCTGTAGCGGCTCGCTCATGGCCGCGACTGTAGTCCTGCCGCCGATCGATCAGTCAGACCGGACGATCACTGCGTAGGACCCCACCCCGGACAGGCGAGCGCCGGCGACATGGCCGTCGTCGAGGATCAGGGAGGTGACGGCGCCCGAGTCCACGTCGAACTCCACGTCGGACACCTCGCCGAGCTCGTCGCCGGCGGTGGACAGCACGCGCTTGCCCACGAGGCGGTGGTCCTTGCCCAGCAGCGCACGCACGTCGTCATCTGCCTCGGTGATCTTGTCCGGGCTGGTCAGGGTGACCGCATCGGCGCCGAACGCCGTGATGTCCGACCACCGAAGGGTGTCCCCGGCATGCGTCTTCTTCAGTTGCATCGCCAGCACCGCGGCGCTCTTCGGGTCCACCACGAAGTCGTGGACGACGCCCACCGAGTCGGCGGTGGACGTGCTCACGACCTTGCGTCCCTTGGCCTCGGAGAACCTCATGAGCTCTCCCCTCTCAGCTGGGCCCGGAAGTCCTCGACGGCGGCACCGAACCCGGCCAGGTCCTCTCGGACGAAGTTCTTGGCGTTCGCCGGCACGATCAGGTGCTTTCCCGAGGCGGCGAGGGTGTCCGGGAGCGGGATCAGGAGCTTGGCGCCCTGGCTGCCCAAAGCCTCCGAGGCCTCGATCTCATACCCGACGACGTCGCACTGCGAAGCATCGCCGTGGCTGACCGCGACGATGACGTCCACCACGGACCCGAGCTCGGTGCCCTCATCGGTGAGCACCTGCGCCCCGAGGACGTTCCCGCCCGGGGACGCCGACGGCTCCGCCGTGTTCTGGGTGTGCACCACGGAGTCGACGGGCGCCAGCATGCCTTCATCGGCGATCATGACCGCATCGGCACCCAGCGCCGAGACCGACGACCACGGCAGCGCCACATCCAGGGGGCCCGCGAACATGCCCCGGCCGGCCAGGGTGAAGCCACCGACCGCGCCGCCGCCCGGCGCGTAGACGACGTCCTTGATCTGAGCCACGTCCTCGCCGTCGAGGGTGACCACTGGTCGCTGACTGATCTCGCTGGCCCGCATCAGCCTGCTCATGAGACACCGTCGTTGCTGCCGGAGCCGGGGCGCTCACCCGGGTCGATGATCACACCACCCCGCCGGCGTCGCATCTGGACGACGAGGAAGCCACCCACGCTCACGGCGAGCACGATCAGCACGACGATCAACCAGGCCCACGACGACATCTCGACACCTTTCCGGCTGAATCCGGTTCGGGCGGCATCGAGGCCGGAGAGGTCCAGGCCAGATACCTGCAGGTCGGATACAGCAAACGATACGTAACCCTATCCTGCTGAACCCCGTGGCGACCTGTCCATCATTCCCCCGGTCGGCCCGCGATGTGCGGCCGTCTCAGCCGGTCCTGGACGGGTCGAGCCGCCGCGCGGCGTCCAGGGCCAACGGGTGCAGCCCCTGGCCACCGGCCGCCGCGTGTCCACGGAGCCGGGCGCGCATCCGCGGGTCCCAGAACCTGTCCAGATGGTCGTTGATGGCCGCCAGCGCCGCCTCGTGGTCGAGGTGGGCGAACTGGCGGGCGATGTCGTTGACCAACCGGACCTCGGGCTCGACGCTCACCGGCCCGCCATCTCGGCCGCGAGCCGGCCCGCCGGTTCCACCTGGACCGCGGTGACCTTGTACTCGGGGCAGTTCGTCGCCCAGTCCGAATGCTCGGTGGTGACCACGTTGGCCCCGGTCACCGGATGGTGGAAGGTCGTGTAGACCACGCCCACCGGCATCCGGTCGGCGATCCGCGCACGCAACGTCGTCGCCCCCACCCGGGAGGACAGGCGCACCACGTCGCCGTCGCGGACACCGCGCACCTCGGCGTCGTGCGGGTGGATCTCCAGAACGTCCTCGCCGTGCCAGCGCGAGTTCTCCGTCCGGCGGGTCTGCGACCCGACGTTGTACTGGGTGAGGATCCGCCCGGTGGTCAGGATCAGGGGGAACCGCCGCGTCGAGCGTTCCTCGGTGGGCACGTAGGGGGTCGGGATCAGGTGTCCCCTGCCGCGGACGAAGGCTCCGACGTGCATGATCGGGGTGCCGTCGGGGGCGGCGTCGTTGCAGGGCCACTGCACGCTGCCGTCGCGGTCGAGCTTGCCGAAACTCACCCCGGCGAACGTCGGGGTGGTGATCGCGATCTCGTCCATGATCTGGCTCGAGTGCTCATACGTCATCGGGTAGCCCATGGCCTGGGCGAGGTCGCAGGTGATCTGCCACTCGTGCCGGCTGGTCCCGGTCGAGTCCACGTTGCGCGGCGCCGAGACCGGGCGCACCCGGTTGATCCTGCGCTCGGCGTTGGTGAACGTGCCGTCCTTCTCCAGGAACGAGGTGCCGGGCAGGAACACGTGGGCGTACTTGGCGGTCTCGTTGAGGAACAGGTCCTGGACGACGACCAGGTCCATCGCCCGCAGGGCCGCCACGACGTGCTGGGTGTTGGGGTCGGACTGGGCCAGGTCCTCGCCCTGGATGTACAGCGCGCGGAACGTGCCGTCCACCGCCGCGTCGAACATGTTCGGGATCCTCAGCCCCGGTTCGTCCAGGAGCTGACGACCCCAGAGGGTCTCGAAGGTCGATCGGACGGTGTCGTCGGAGATGTGCCGGTACCCGGGCAGCTCGTGCGGGAAGGAACCCATGTCGCACGAGCCCTGCACGTTGTTCTGGCCCCGCAGCGGGTTCACGCCGACGCCCCGACGGCCGATGTTGCCGGTGGCCATCGCCAGGTTGGCCATCCCCATGACCATCGTCGATCCCTGGGAGTGCTCGGTGACCCCGAGGCCGTAGTAGATGGCCGCGTTGCCGGCGCCCGCGTACAGACGTGCGGCGGCACGGATCTCCTCGGCCGGGACGCCGGTGATCTCCTCGAGCGCCTCCGGGCTGTGCTCCGGGCGGGAGATGAACTCGACCCACTCCTGCGTGCCCTCGCAACGCTGCTCGACGAACGCGTCGTCCATCAGGTTCTCGGTGACCACGACGTGGGCCATCGCGTTGACCACGGCGACGTTGGTACCGGGACGCAACTGCAGGTGATGGGTGGCCTCGATGTGGGGGGTACGCACCAGGTCGATCCGGCGCGGATCCACGACCACCAGCTTGGCGCCCTGACGCAGGCGTCGCTTCATCCGGGAGGCGAACACCGGATGGCCGTCGGTCGGGTTGGCCCCGATCACGACGATCACGTCGGCCTCGGCCACGCTGCGGAAGTCCTGGGTGCCCGCGGAGGTGCCGAAGGTCTGCTTCAGCCCGTAGCCGGTGGGCGAGTGACACACCCGGGCACACGTGTCGACGTT
Organism: uncultured Actinomycetota bacterium; assembly: GCA_963750395.1. Lineage (GTDB taxonomy): Bacteria > Actinomycetota > Actinomycetes > Actinomycetales > Kineosporiaceae > JADJPO01. The sequence goes on from CAVVQM010000010.1 coordinate 592,121, forward strand.
GTTGTTCCCGAACGCCGCCCGCACCAGTTTCTGGACGACGTAGACCTCCTCGTTGGTGCACCGGGAGGAGGTGATGCCGCCGATCGAGCCGACCCCGTGGACGGCCTGGATCTCACGGAAACGATTGGCCGCGAACGAGATCGCCTCCTTCCAGGTGACCTGACGCCAGGGGTGCTCGATCGAGGACCGGACCATTGGGGCGAGCACCCGCTCCTCGTGGGTGGCGTATCCCCAGGCGAACCGGCCCTTGACGCAGGAGTGGCCCTCGTTGGCCCCGCCCGCCGGGTCCGGCGTCATCCGGACGACCTCGTCGCCCTTGAGCTCGGCGACGAACGAGCAGCCGACCCCGCAGTAGGCGCAGGTGGTCTTGACCTGACGGGTCGGCATCCCGATCTCGATGACCGACTTCTCCTGCAGCGCCGTGGTGGGGCAGGCCTGCACGCAGGCCCCGCAGGAGACGCACTCGGAGTCGAAGAACGGAACCCCCTCGCTGGCGGCGACCTTCGAACCGAAGCCGCGGCCCTCGATGGTCAACGCCAGGGTGCCTTGGATCTCGTCGCAGGCCCGCACGCACCGCGAGCACACGATGCATGCGCTCTGGTCGAAGGAGAAGTACGGGTTGGAGGCGTCGACGGGAGCGTCGCCGTGGTCGTGGACGTGGCCCGGCGCGCCGTCCGACCGGGGGTAGCGCACCCGCTCGAGGCCCACCTGCTCGGCCATGGCGTGCAACTCGCAGTCGGCACCCCCGGGTCGCTGTGCGCAGTCGGCCGGATGGTCGCTCAGATAGAGCTCCATGACTCCCCGACGGAGCTTGCGCAGCCGGTCGCTGTCGGTGGTGACCTGCATGCCGTCCCGGCACGGGGTGGTGCACGAGGCCGGGGTGCCCTTCGCGCCGTCCACCTCGACCAGGCACATCCGGCACGAGCCGAACGCGGCCAGGGAGTCGGTGGCGCACAGCTTGGGGATCTCGATACCCGCCTCGCCGGCCGCACGCAGCACCGAGGTCCCCGGTGGCACCTGGACCCGGCAGCCGTCGATGGTGACCGTCGCGGTGGCCTCACCCGCGACGGCTGGGGTACCCAGATCGGGCCTGCCGTCCACGACGGTGATCGCTCTGAGGGCGTCCGTGACCTCGCTCACTCTCCCATGGTGCCTCGCCGGCCACGCCGAAGCCACCGATCGGTGTGCGGGCCCTTCTATCGACTGATAGGCGCCTGTGCAGGAACGGGCGGGGCATCTACCGTCGGAGGGTGACCGCCTTCGATCGCTGGGGCGCGGTGACCCACGAGGTCGCCAACGTCCCGCCGCCCCTGGTCGACGTGAACCTCTACACGGGCGACCCGGCGCTGATGGAGGCCGTGCGGCACCACACCGGCGCGAACCCGGACGTCGAGGCGGACCTGACCGCGTTCGGCGCGCTGGCCGGGTCGGCCGACTATCTCGACCTCGGCTTCCAGGCCAACGCCGACCCTCCGACGTTCACCCCGCACGACGGGTCGGGGCACCGCGTCGACCGGGTCGACTACCACCCCGCCTACCACGCGCTGATGGCCTCGGCGACCGAGCACGGCCTGCACTGCTCGCACTGGGACGTCACCGACCCGCACGCGCACGTCGTCCGCTCCGCCCGGTACGTCATGCAGTCCCAGGTGGAGATGGGTCACCTCTGCCCGATCACCATGACCTCGGCGGCGATCCCCACCCTGCGTCACGCCGACGACCTGTACCCGGTGTGGGCACCGAAGGTCACCGCTCGCGGCTACGACCCACGCAACGTGGCTGCCGAGCAGAAGTCCGCACTGACCATCGGCATGGCGATGACCGAGAAGCAGGGCGGTTCCGACGTCCGGGCGAACACCACTCGGGCGCTCCGGCTCCCGGACGGCCTGGACGGCGAGGCCGGGCCGGGCGGGACACCTGCCGCCTACGAGCTCGTGGGACACAAGTACTTCGTCTCCGCCCCGATGTCCGACGCCTTCCTGGTGCTTGCGCAGGCACCCGGCGGGCTGTCCTGCTTCCTGCTGCCCCGCTGGCGTCCCGACGGCACGAAGAACCCGCTGCAGATCCAGCGGCTCAAGCCGAAGATGGGCAACGTGTCCAACGCCTCCGGCGAGACCGAGCTTCGCGGTGCGCTGGCCTGGATCATCGGCGAGGAGGGCCGCGGGGTCCGGACCATCATCGACATGGTGGCGATGACGCGGTTCGACTGCCTGCTCGGCTCGGCCGCCGGGATGCGGGCCGCGCTCGCCCAGGCCGCTCACCATGCCTCGCACCGGGCCGCCTTCGGCGCCCTGCTGCGCGAGGCGCCGCTGATGCGCAACGTGCTGGCCGACCTGGCGGTCGAGAGCGAGGCCGCGACCGCCCTCGCGCTGCGGATGGCTGACGCCCAGGATGTCGCCCAGGCGGGCGAGGAGAGTGCCCGGCTGCTCGTCAGGATCGGTACCGCCGTCGGCAAGTACTGGGTCTGCAAGCGCGCCCCGGGGCATGCGTACGAGGCGATGGAGTGCATCGGCGGATCCGGGGTGATGCAGGAGTCGCTGACATCGCGGCTGTTCCGCGATTCCCCCATCAACGCCATCTGGGAGGGCAGCGGCAACATCCAGTGCCTCGACCTGATCCGGGCGATGCGACGCACCCCGAAGAGCCTCGAGGTGCTGCTCGCCGAGCTGGACGCCGCCCGCGGAACCGACGCGCGGTACGACGCGGCGCTGGCCGCACTGCATGCCGAGCTGGCCGACCCGGTTGACCTGGAGTATCGCTCCCGCGAGATCATCGAACGGATCGCCCTGACGTTCCAGGCAGCGATCCTGCTGCATCGCGGGCATCCCGCGGTCACCGAGGCCTTCCTCGCCTCCCGCCTGTCGCCGTCCGGGGCCGGGTCCGGTCGCCTCTACGGCACCCTCCCCCGTGGCCTGGACCTGGAACCGATCCTGGAGCGGGCCACCGGGTAGTCGCGTCCCGTCCCCTCCGAGGATCGTGATCACCCCGAGGCTCGTGACCACCCCAGGCTCGTGATCACCCCAGGCTCGTGATCCCCCGGGCTCGTGATCACCCGGGCTCGTGATCACCCCGGGCTCGTGATCACGGTGAAGATCACGGTGCGTCGAAGGGAGCCGCTTGTGCAGCGGTGATACACATCGTGATCTTGTGCGGACGCCCACGACCCGCATCGTGATCTTCATTGACCCACACGACCCGCATCGTGATCTTGTGCGGACGCCGCCCACCCATCTCGTGACGGCTCAGCCGGCGGCGCCTCCCGCTGCCCGCCACAGCCGGACGGCGCTGCGCACCGGCATCGGCGTCAACCCGCCCATCGCGCACAGCGAGCCGTCGGCCATCAGCTCGCAGAGGTCCTCCAGCAGAACGAGGTTGGCGTCCTGATCACGCTGGTTCCGGCCCGCGGTGGCAGCACCGACCGCGTCGATCACCTCGACCCCCCGGGTGGAACCGATCCGGCACGGGGTGCACTTGCCGCACGACTCCACCGAGCAGAACTCCATCGCGAAGCGTGCCTGGGCGAGCAGGTCCACGGTGTCGTCGAACACCACCACGCCACCGTGACCGGCCATCCCGCCGGCCGCGGCCACCTCCTCGTAGGCCATCGGCACGTCCAGATCGCCCGGGCCGAGGTAGGCCCCGAGGGGCCCACCGACCTGGACGGCGCCCACCGGGCGGCCGGACGCCGTCCCGCCGCCCCAGTCGCGCACCAGGTCGAGGATGGGGACGCCGAACGGAACCTCGACGATGCCCCCGCGGGCGATGTTCCCGGCGAGCTGGACCACCTGGGTGCCCCGGGATCTGCCGATTCCCAGGGCCGCGTAGGCCTGGGCGCCGTCGGCCAGGATCGCCGGGAGGGTGGCGATGGTGAGCAGGTTGTTGACCACGGTGGGGCGTCCGAACAGGCCCTCGACGGCGGGCAGCGGCGGCTTGGCGCGGACCTCTCCGCGACGGCCCTCGAGGCTGTTCAGCATCGAGGTCTCCTCACCGCAGATGTAGGCACCGGCACCGACCCGGACCTGGACGTCCAGACTCAGGTCCGAACCGAGGATGCCCTCGCCGAGCCACCCACGAGCACGGGCGACATCGATCGCACGGCGCATGGTGACGACCGCGTCGGGGTACTCGGATCGGATGTAGACGTACCCCTCGGTCGCGCCGACGGCATGAGCCGCGATGGCCATGCCCTCCAGGGTCGCGAACGGGTCCCCCTCCATGAGCATCCGGTCGGCGAAGGTACCGCTGTCGCCCTCGTCGGCGTTGACGCAGATGAACTTCAGATCGGATCGGGCATCGGCCACCGTCTTCCACTTGACGCCCGCCGGGAACCCCGCGCCTCCGCGGCCGCGCAGGCCGGAGTCGGTGACCTCCTGGATGACCTCGGCGGGGGTCATGGCGAGCGCCCGACGCAGCCCGACCATCCCGCCGTGGGCGAGATAGTGCTCGGGAAAGGTCGGACCGATCACTCCGACGCGGGCGAAACTGACCCGGGTCTGAGCCTCGATCGCCGTGAGCCGCTCGGTCGGCCCGAGCGCGAGGGGGTGGTCGCAGCCGGCGGGATCGGTCAGCGCACCGGCCTCGATCAGACCCGGCACGTCATCGGGGGTGATCGGCCCGAACGCATGACGCACCTGGTGGGCATCCATCACCTCGACCATCGGCTCGAGCCAGAACAGCCCCCAGGATCCGTTGCGCACCAGGGTCAGACCTGCCGCGGCTCCCGGACCGGCGAGGGTGTCGGCCACCCGGTCGGCGCCCAGGGACCGGGCGGCGCTGTCGCACGGGACGAACAGGATCCGCAGGTCGTTCGGCGCGGCCGGGGCCGCCTGCTGGTCGGCGACGTCCGCTCGATCGGCGATGTCCCGCGTCTCGGCGATGTCCCGCGTCTCGGCGCCGTCCGGCGTCTCGGCGCCGTCCGGCGTCTCGGCGAGGGCGCAGAGACGGTCGGCGGTGAGTCGCCCGTGCAGGCGTCCGTCCACCAGGGCGGACGGACCGAGGGCGCAGTTGCCGAGGCAGAAGACCTCCTCGAGGGTGATCGAACCGTCGGCGCGGGTCTGCTCCAGCCCCACCCCCAGCCGATCGCTCACCTCGCGCACCAGACGTTCGGCCCCGACGGACTGACAGGCCTCGGCGCGGCACACCTGGACCAGTCGCCGGCCGGGTGCCTCGGTCCGCAGATCCTTGTAGAACGAGACCACGCCGTGCACCTCGGCCCGTGACAGATTCAGTCGCTCGGCCACGAGGCGGATCGCCTCGACCGGCACGTGACCGAGATCCGCGACGAGGGTGTTGAGGACGTTCAGCAACGGCCCGCGCTCACCCCGGTGGGCGTCGACCGCCCTGGTCACGGCGTCGACGACCCGAGGCGGCGGCGTCGGTGTCGCAGGGGTGAGATCCACGTCACGCACGATTCCATCGTCGCTCAGGCATCCGCGCGGGGCCACGCCGTCGTGCCTGTCTTCGGCTATCGGTTGAGAGTTGGCATCTATCACGACCGATGGCACGAGTGGGGTGGGTCAGCGACCATCCAGGTGTCGGGACAGGACGCCGTCGAAGTGGGCCTCCAGGTCGAGCCCGCCCACGACGTCCCTGACCGCCGCGACCAGAGCCGGTTCGGGATGGCGGTCGGCGAGGATCAGCCCGATCGTCGGCGTGCGGTCAGGGCCGGTGATCGGCACCAACCGCATGCCGTCGGGCACACCGAACAGCTCCAGCCAGACGTGGGCGACGACCGTGGAGAAGCCCCCCGCGACGGCGTGCGCGTACAGCGCACCGACCGAGTCGGTCTCCACCTGGGCACTCACCTCCACGCCGGCCTGGGCGAAGCACACGTCGAGGATCCGCCGGTGCTGCATGTCCCGGATGAACAACACGAGCGGCTCGGCGGCCACGTCGGCCCAGGTGACCTCGGCACGCTCACCCAGCCCGCCGTCCGCGGGGGTCAGCAGGAGGTAGCGCTCGCGGTAGAGCGGCACCACACGACTTCCCGGCCCCAGGGTCTCGTTGTCCACATAGGACACCCCGACGTCGAGGTCGAGGTCGACCAACCGACGCACGATCTGTCGGCTGGTGCCGGACTCCAGCCGCACCCTGACCGCCGGGTGCTCCCGGCACAGAGCGGCGGTCAGCAACGAGGTGGTGGACACCGCGGTCGGGATGGCGCAGACCCGCAGCGTGCCGCCCAGACCGGTCTGCATGGCAGCCAACTCGGCATGGAGCGCATCCTGGTCGGCAAGGATCCGTCGCGCCCAGGCGATCACCTGCTCCCCCTCCGGGGTGAAGCCGATGAAGCGGCGAGAACGGACGACGATCGCGACCTTGAGCTCGGACTCCAGCTTGGCGATCCCCGCGGAGAGCGAGGGCTGGCTCACGTGACACGCTTCGGCCGCGCGCGCGAAATGCCGCTCGCGGGCCAGGGCCACGAGGTACTCGAGCTGTCGCAACAGCATCGTCCAGGGATACCACGCCGACCGCGTGGCAGCGGGATCCGGCGAGGTCGGGGCCGAGAGCGCACGAATTCGTCCGATCACCCATTGCCCTGAAATCGCTTGCGCACATACGGTTCAGTCACTGGTCCCCCGAACGGCCGATTGCATTCCCTGCTCGGAGGTGGTCCCTTGGCAACCTACGGCTACCGCTGTGCGAGCGAAACGTCGTCCAGCGCAACGCGGTTCGATGCCGTCTTCCCCGTGGGCTCCGCTCCGGCCACGACGACCTGCCCATGCTGCGGGCGTGATGCGGTCCGGGTGTTCTCCCCTCCGATGATCTCTCGCGGCGACCCCGGCGCACGCGCGGTCATCGACCACGCCGAACGATCGCGAACCGATCCGGACGTGGTCGATTCGCTTCCCCCTCCGGGACGAGGGAAGCGGGCTCCGCGCAGGGACCTGAACCCGGCCTGGTCGCGACTGCCCCGGCCCTGACTTCGGGTCGGTTCGCGCCCCATCCACCGATCGTGCAGCCCGCCGTCAGCCGTCACCGGCCAGGCGTGCCGCGTGAACATCACTGTGCACCAAGGAGGTTGCCATGGGGAACGTCGGGCTGCTCTATGTCGGCGCCGTCCTGTTCATCAACGGCGCCATGCTTCTGGGGTGGGTCAAGGGCACCTCTGCAGCCCCGCTCAACCTGTTCGTCGGTCTGTTGCAGGTGGTCACTCCCACGTATCTGATCATCAGTGCGAACGGCGACGCGAATCAGATCCTGGGCGCCTCCGGGCTCTATCTGTTCGGGTTCACGTACCTGTACGTGGCCTGCAACCTGTTCTTCGACCTCGACGGCACCGGGCTCGGGTGGTTCTCCGCCTTCGTCGCCGTCTGCACCGTGGTCTACGCCTACCTGTCCTTCACAAGCGGCGACGATCCGACGTTCGGCGTCGTGTGGCTCTACTGGGGATTCCTGTGGGGGCTGTTCTTCGTGGTACTCGGGTTGGGCTGGGACCACCTGTCCCGGTTCACCGGCGCCGTGGCCGCGATCCAGGGCTGGACGACCGGATTCCTTCCGGCCTTCCTGCTCATGACGGGCAACTGGGACGGCGCCAACTGGGGCTGGGCGATCGCCTACATCGTGTTCGGTGTCGTCGTCTTCGGCCTTCTCTACCCCCGGCTTCGCGAGACCCGCACCACCACAAGGGCTTCGGCGCCTGCCGCAGTCTGAGTTCATCCGACCGATCTGCCCACGTACCGCCAGGAGGTAACCGTCATGCCCGAGGTCGTCTTCCCACTCGACTCCAGCAAGTCCTTCACCGAGCAGGCCATCGTCGGCCACAACCGCTGGCACCCCGACATCCCGGCCGGCGTGCAGGTCAAACCCGGCGACGTCTTCCGGGTCCACTGCCGCGAGTGGTTCGACGGAGCGATCCACAACGACGACTCGGCCGACGACATCCTGAACGCGCCGTTGCCCAGCGTGCACGTGCTGAGCGGGCCGATCGCCGTGCAGGGCGCGGAACCCGGTGATCTGCTCATCGTCGATATCCTCGACGTGGGACCGATCCCCCAGGAGGACTCGGGCCCGCTGGCCGGCCAGGGCTGGGGCTACACGGGGGTGTTCGCCACCCGCAACGGCGGCGGCTTCCTCACCGAGCAGTTCCCTGATGCCTACAAGGTGATCTGGGACTTCCACGGCCAGACCGCGACCTCTCGCCACGTCCCCGGCGTCTCCTTCACGGGAATCGTGCACCCCGGCCTGATGGGCACCGCGCCGTCCGCCGACCTGCTGGCGACCTGGAACGCCCGCGAGCAGGCCCTCATCGACACCGACCCCAACCGGGTCCCCCCGCTGGCGTTGCCGCCCAACCCGGACAGCGCCATCCTCGGCACGTTGGCGGGGGCGGAGTTCGACCGCGTCGCCGGCGAGGCCGCCCGGACGGCTCCGCCGCGGGAGAACGGCGGCAACCAGGACATCAAGAACCTCACCAAGGGGACCCGCGTCTTCTACCCCGTGTTCGTGGACGGCGCCAAGCTGTCGATGGGTGACCTGCACTTCTCCCAGGGCGACGGCGAGATCACGTTCTGCGGCGCCATCGAGATGGGCGGGTTCATGGACGTCCACGTCGACCTGATCAAGGGCGGCATGACCACGTACGGCGTGAGCGAGAACGCCATCTTCATGCCGGGCAACGTCGATCCGCAGTACAGCCAGTGGCTCGCCTTCTCCGGAACCAGCGTGACCTTGGACGGCACGCAGCACTACCTCGACTCCCACCTGTCCTACCAGCGGGCCTGCCTGCACGCGATCGACTACCTGACCAAGTTCGGCTACAGCGACATTCAGGCCTACATGATCCTGGGCGCCGCACCGATCGAGGGCCGGCTCTCCGGCGTGGTGGACATCCCGAACTCGTGCTCCACCGTGTACATCCCGACCGCCATCTTCGACTTCGACGTCCGTCCCGGCCACGACGGCCCGCACCAGATCGACCCCGGCATGGGGGTCCCGCGTTCACCGGCGTGATCCAGGCCCGGGCCCCTGGCACCGGTTCTCCGCACCCGCCGGTCGCCGTCGGCGCGTGCAGGGGCACCCGGCCGAAGTTGGCACCGTTGCGTGATCTGGCAGTAACACTGCGGAAACCCTTGCCCACCAGGATCAGGACAGATCGGATACACCGAACCCCGTGGTGTTCGGAACCCACCGAGGAGTGGTGCGCCGCGGCCCAGGCGTACCGACGCGGTCACTGAGGCGTGTGACGAGGGGAGGTGTCGTGCCCAGGACGCCTCGGCAGTACGGACGTCCACCCTCCTGGCGTCAGACCCGACGCGCCATGCGACTCGGTGTCGCCGGACCCGTCGGCGCGGGCAAGAGTTCGATCATCGTGCAGTTGTGTCGCCGGCTGGGCGTCGACCTGAGTGTGGCGGTGATCACCAACGGCAGCGGGCAGGACGCCATGCTGATCCGCGCGGCGGTGCAGATGAATCCGGATCGGGTGCGCACCGTCCAGACCTGCGCAGGACCGCGCAGCGCGATCCGGGAGGACATCACGGCCAACACCGACGCCGCAGAGGACCTCGAGGCCGACCACGGTCCCCTCGATCTCATGCTGCTGGAGCCCGGCGTCGACGACGTGGCGAGCACCTTCTCCCCGGCCCTGGTGGACACCCAGCTCTTCGTCGTCGACACCACCGGCGGGATCGCCCTGATCCGCGCGGGAGGTCCGGGCATCGAGCGCGCAGACCTGCTCGTGCTCAACAAGATCGACCTCGCCGAACAGGCCGGCGTGGACACGCGGCGGATGCTCGGCGAGGCCACCCGGGCGCGCCGGGGCCGTCCAGCGATCGCGATGCACCACAGCGATCCGGTCGGGCTCGCCCGGCTCGAGTCCTGGGTCACGACCCGGCTGGCGGACTTCCGCGGTGGCACCTTGCTGCCCAACGATCCGGCGGCGAACTACTATTGAGTCATGGCCGGTGCGACGATCCGACGCCCGGTGCACCGCGTCCGTCCGGGACCGAACGGCGTAGTCCTGTCCACACGCAGCGACACCCTTGCCGTCGAGGAGCCGATGGAGATCCGGCTCGGCCACGGCGACGGTCACGAGCCGTTCACCGTCACGATGCGCACCCCGGGCCACGACCTGGACCTTGCGCTGGGTTTCCTGTTCAGCGAGAGCGTGATCAACGGTTCGGACGACGTCGTCAGCGCTCGTCACTGTCCTGACGCCGCTCTGGACGCCGACGGCCGCCCGTCCCACAACGTGGTCGAGGTGAGGTTGGCCGACCACGTCCCACTGCCCGATCGGGGCCTGTCCCGACAGGTGACCGGCGCCTGCGGGATCTGCGGCACCGAGTCCATCGAGCAGGTGATGGCCCGCGGTCGGGACGCGATCGGCGACGATGCGACGCGACTGGACGCCGTCACGCTCTTCACCCTGCCCGACACCCTTCGTGACGGCCAACGCACGTTCGCCCGAACGGGCGGTGTGCACGCCGCCGGCCTGTTCGACACAGTGGGCGGGCTGTTGTGCCTACGCGAGGACGTCGGCCGCCACAACGCCGTCGACAAGGTCGTGGGCTGGGCCATCCAGAACGATCGGCTCCCCCTGACCGGGACCGTGCTGCAGGTCAGCGGTCGGGCCTCGTTCGAACTGGTGCAGAAGACGGTGGCCGCGGGCTGCCCGATCCTCGCCGCCGTGTCCGCGCCGTCCTCGTTGGCGGCCGAACTGGCCGAGGCGGCCGGGCTTACCCTGATCGCGTTCTCCCGGCCCGCAGCGTTCAACGTCTATTCGGGCGCAGGCCGGATCGATCTCGACGCCGGCCGGAGCCAGGTCAGCGGACCCGTCGATGACCGGTCCGGAGTATCCCCAGCACCTCGCTGACGTGATAAGGATGCTGGACTTCCATCCAACGGAGGAGCGAAGCATGTCGGAACCCCAGTCCCTCGCCGCCGCCTTTCTCGAGTGCGTCGCCGGTCGTCCCGAGATCGAAGCCCTGCGAGCGCCGGCAGGGGACGGCTGGCGATCGCTGACCTGGCGGCAGACGGAGGCGGAGGCACGAATCCTCGCCGGAGGGCTGCTGTCCCTCGGGGTCCAGATCGAGGACCGGGTGGCGATCGCCGCGACCACGAGGCTCGAATGGGTGCTGGCCGACCTGGCGATCGCCCTCGCGGGCGGCGCCACGACCACCGTCTACCCGACCACCCGGTCCGGCGACGTCCACCACATCATGAGCGATTCGGGCAGCGTCGTGGCCATCGTCGAGGACACCACCCAGGTGGACAAGCTCGTCGAGAACCGCGGGGGGTTGACCGACCTTCGCACCGTGGTCGTCATGGACACCGACGGGCTGGGTGAGCCCGATGCGGACGGCACCTGGCTCGAGGGCTGGGTGATCAGCTTCGCCGATCTCGCGGAACGGGGACGGGCCTACCTGGAGGACAACCCCGGGGCCGTCGATGACGTCGTCGCCAAACTCACCCTGGACCACTTGTCCACCCTGATCTACACCTCCGGCACCACGGGTCGGCCGAAGGGGGTCGAACTGACCCACAGGAACTGGGTCCTGCTCGGGGAATCCGTCGAGCAGTGCGGCGTGGTCAGCCCCGACGACCTGCACTTCCTCTGGCTCCCGCTGTCGCACGTCTTCGGGAAGCTGTTGCTCGCCGCGCAGTACCGGGTCGGGTTCACCTCGGTCGTGGACGGCCGGATGGACAAGATCGTCGAGAATCTCGCCGTGGTCCGGCCCACACTGATGGGAGCCGCGCCCCGGATCTTCGAGAAGGTGTATGCCCGGGTCACCTCCACGGTCCGCGAGGAGGGCGGGGTCAAGGCCAAGATCTTCGACTGGGCGTTCGGCGTGGGACGTCAGTGCGTCCGGTTGGAACAGGCGGGCCGGTCCGTCCCACCGCACCTGGCCGTTCAGCGACTCGTGGCCGACCGGCTGGTCTTCTCCACGATCCGGCAGCGGCTCGGTGGGCGCCTGCGTTCGCTGGTCTCGGGCAGCGCGGCCCTGTCCCCGGAGATCGCGGAGTGGTTCGCCGCCGCGGGGATGCCGATCCTGGAGGGCTACGGACTCACCGAGACCGGCGCCGCCTCGTGCGTGAACAGACCGGGCGCCGTGCGGATCGGCACCGTCGGTCAGCCGCTGGCCGGTGTGGAGGTGAAGATCGCCGACGACGGCGAGATCCTCATCCGCGGTTGCGGGGTGATGCGGCGCTACCGCAACATGCCGGAGGCCACCGCGGCGGTCCTGGAGCCGGACGGCTGGTTCCACACCGGCGACATCGGGGAGATCGACGAGGCCGGCGCCGTGAAGATCACGGACCGGAAGAACGACATGGCCAAGACCAGCGGCGGCAAGTTCATCGCGCCGAGTGCCATCGAGGGATCCCTGAAGGCCGCCAACGGGCTGATCGGGCAGGCCGTGGTCATCGCGGACGGGCGCAACTTCGCGTCCGTGCTGATCGCACTGGACGCCGACGCGGCGGAAGCCTGGGGTGCCTCGCACGGGGTCACCGCGGATCAGGTGCCGTCACACCCGCAGATCCAGGAGGAGATCTCCACCACGATCGACATCGTCAACGGCAATCTCAACCGCTGGGAGACGATCAAGAGGTTCCAGATCCTGCCGCGCGAACTCGACGTCGAGTCGGGCGAACTCACCCCGAGCCTGAAGATCAAGAGGCCGGTGGTGATCAAGCACTACAGCGAGTTGATCGAGCAGATGTATCGCGAGACTCCTGGCTCCAGGAAGTCGGGGGCCTAGGCAGGCACTTCGACGGCTTGCTGCTGCAGGAGGGCGGGTGAGCACGGGAGGATGAAACAGCCGTGGCGTCGTCGGTGTCTTCAGGGTCGTGACCGGACGACGCCGACGCGTGACGACCTGGACGCTCGGGCTGGTCGCCCCTGTTCGTGGTGGCCGCGATCGTGAGGTGTCATGCTTCCTTGGTGCGCCGAGTAGGCGCCCCTGCCACTGGCCAGCGCACTGTGCGAGCGCAAGCTCAGACCAGACCGTTCTCGAAGGCGAAGGCGGCGGCCGCCGTCCGCGAGGCGACGTCGAGCTTGCTGAAGATGTTGGACAGGTGCCGAGCCACGGTCTTCTCGCTGAGCACCAGCTCACCGGCGATCTGGGCGTTGCTGCGCCCGGAGGCGACCAGTCGCAGCACCTCGACCTCGCGTGCGGTCAGCCCAGAGGGCAACGCGCTGGGACCGAGCAGCCGGTCCACCTCCTCGAGAGCCGGCCGGGCACCGACGGCGAGAAAGGCCTCGCGCGCCGACTCCCACTCCTGCCGGGCGGACTCGTGGTCGCCGAGCGCCGACAGCGCGCGTCCGGTCAGGAGTCGCACCCGGGCGCTCTCGTAGGGACTGTCCGCGCGCCCCCACAGCCGGCGCGCCTTGCGCAGGTACGGCAGCGCCCCCGACGGGTCACCCGCGGCCAGCTCGACGGCCGCCGAGGCGTACGCCGCCCGGGCCACCAGCGCCGAGGTCCCGATGTCGGCGCCGACGCCGTCCAGCTCGGCGGCCGCGGATCGTGCGTCGTCGACCTGGCCGGTGGCGACCAACAGGTCGATCGCACCGGGCAGGAGCCGGGCGCGGCTCACCGGCGCGCCGGGTTCGTCGAGCAACCGCCGGACGGCCGCCGCGGCGGCCCGATCCGACCCGCGCGCCAGCCAGAGCAGCGCCAGGCCGGGCTGCGGGTCATAGCCGTGCTCCCCGGAACGCTGATATGCCTCCTCCGCCGCGGCGTACTCACCGCGCAGCCGCAGCAGGTCGCCGCGCTCGCACTCGGCCAGACCGGCGGCGTCCATCGAGCCCGCCAGGCGGTAACGCTCGACCGCCAGCGCGAGCTCCTCCAGCGCCTCCGTCCAGGCCCCCCGTAGGCGCATTACCTGGCCGCGGTGCACAGCGCACTGACCGGTGAACGTCACCAATCCCGGCTGGCCGGCGCACCAGCGGTGCAGGGCCGACGTCCATTCCGCCACCCGGCCGAGGTCGGCTATCTCCTGGCAGCCCTCGATCGCGGTGCAGTAGACGATGCCGAAGACGATGGCCGAGACCTCCCCCGCCGCGACGCCCGCCATCGCCTCGTCGAGCAGGGCCAGGCCTGCCGCCACATCGCCGGAGTAGATCGCCAGCCTGCCCTGGGAGCACAGCCCCAGCGCAAGCAGGTCGTGGTCGCCGTGCCGTCGTGCCGCGGCGACGGTCTCGGCGACACACGCCGCCGCAGCCGGCCAGTCGGCAGCCGCGAGGCGGGCGTACATCCGCAGGAAGGCGACGTAGCCGGTCGCGGCCGCGTCACTACCCAGCTCCTCGAGCATTCGCTCTGCCCGCGCGGTCCAGCCCGCCGCGAGCGCGGGCTCCCCTCCGGTGCCGAAGATCATGGACAGGTGGAAGGCGGACCCGATCGCGCCGGCCAGGTCGCCCGAGCCCTCGGATAACCGGAACGACCGCTGGAACGCCTCGACCGCGGCCTCACGCCGGCCCACCAGGTAGGCCGCCACCCCCACTGCCGTGAGGTCATCGGCGCTCAGGCGATCGGGCTCGACGCCCGACCAGGCCTGCAGCGCCGCGGTCCACTCGCCCCGTTCGAAGTCCGCGCGCGCCCGGAGCAGCTCATCGACCACGCCCATCGCGAGTACCTCCTCGTCCGGACGATACTCGCGTCGTGAGTCCGCGACGCCGGGCCGCATCACGCGACCTGGCTCTCCCGGGCTGCCGTGTGCCGCGCCGACCGGTCGGCGACCTTCGAGGCGACGTACTGCGCGTCCCGCCCGACCCCGGCCATCAGCATCGACGAGAACGAGAACTGGAAGGACAGGCCGCAGAAGAACAGCCCGGGAACGCCGTCCGCGACGCCGCGATACTCCCGGGGCCACCCGTCGTCCCCGACCACCGGCAGTTCGAGCCAGTCGAACGACTGGCGGAACCCGGTCGCCCAGATGACGTTGGCGGCCTCGACCACTGTGCCGTCGCTGAGCAACGGGCGACCCTCCCGGACGCCGTCCACCCGCGCCTCGTTGCGGACGACGCCGCGCGCGGCGAGGTCGGACCGCTTCACCCGCAGCATCGGCCCGCCGTGGAACCGGACCAAGCCCATCTCTTTGCGCCCCAACGGCGTTCGCCGGGTCATCAGGTGCCGCCACGCGAACACCAGCACCGGGAAGACGGCCGGGATCCGGCGGGACTCCAGCCGGATCGGGATCTGCCCGCAGTCGCGACCGACCAGGGTGGTCGGCCGGGTCTGGGCCAGCTCGTAGGCGATGTCGGTGCCGGAATGGGACGCGCCGACCACCAGGACCTGACCGTCCTGGAGCTGCCCGGGACGACGGTACTCGCTGGAATGCAGCTGCAGGATCGACGGGTCAAGGCCGGCGGCGAACTCCGGCACGACCGGTGTGCGCCCGAAGGTGCCGGTCGCCACCACGACGTTGCGGCAGTGCCAGGTGCCCGCGGTGGTACCGACGACGAAGCCCTCGCCGTCCTGCGCAGCGGTGACCCGGTCGACGCGGACGCCGAGGCGGACCGGTAGGTCCCAGCGCCGGGCATAGGCCTCCAGGTAGTCGGCGACCTCGTTCTTGCCGGGGTAGGACCACGGCGGGGCCGGAAAGGCCATCCCGGGCAGTGCGTCGAACTTCGCCGGTGAGTACAGCCGCAGGCTGTCCCACTGGCGGCGCCACTGGTCTCCGACCCGCCGGCCGCCGTCCAGGACGACACATTGCCGGCCCAGCCGGCTCAGGTGGTAGGCCGTGGCCAGGCCGGCTTGGCCGGCCCCGATGATGACGGTCTCGATCCTCAGCATGGCTCCTCCTTCGTCCCGGTGGTGTCACGCTAGGAGGAGCGACATGCGGACGGCGTCGGGCGGACGGCGCATTGCGGACGGCGTGGGCGTGGGCAGTAATACCCATGCGGTTCATGTGGTCCCCCCAACTTGCGGAGACCGCTGGGTCCTCGGTCGCGAGGGAGCACGTCGTGGGTCAGGCCGGTCGGACGGCAACGACGGGGGCAATCCGGCGCGTGACAGCCGCTGGCCAGCAACACGATCCCGCTCCGCTACCGCTGACTCCGAGCGTCCACACCAGGCGGAGCGCCTCGCCCGCCCCGCGGCAGGAGTCCGCCGGGGTGCCTCGTAGCAAAGGGGAGGCTCGAGGAGTCGGGGGTCGAGAAGTCGGGGTCGAGAAGTCGGGGTCGAGAAGTCGGGGCCTAGAAGTCGGGGTCGATATCGGCGTTGAGCCGCACGAACGGGTTGTACAACAACGAGTTCGGCCGGCATTCGCACTCGAAGGCGATCTTCATCGGGGCGATGCGGCCCTCGTCCTTGAGCTGGAACAGCCGGTTCACGACCCGGTCGCGTACGTCCTGGGGCGAGATGGTGTTCAGGTAGATCTTCGTTCCGCCCTCGAACCCGGCCAACGTCGAGACCCGCCACTTCAGCAGCACCCGCCACGGCATCGGCACGTCGACGTCCGGTGGCTTGTGATGCCACTCCTCGTTGCACGGGACGTCGGCCCCGGTGGCCGCATGACAGGCGTGGATCAGATCCGACATCGCCCGGACCTCCTCCGCCGAATGGTTCCACGGCTGGCTGCGGGCGCTCTTGGAGAACACCTCGAGGGCGGGAAAACGGTGGCCGAACCCGGCGATCGCCACGGCATGCTCGTTCTCGGCCACGACCAGGTTCATGTACCCGGCGTAGTTGACCGCGACCTCGTTGTAGAGGTTGGGGTTGGCCCGAACCCGCTGCAGTTCGATCTCGCTACTCACGCCGCGTTCGTCGATGCCGACCAACTGCTTGTGCAGGTGATCGAACGAGGCCCCGGCCGGCTTGAGCCAGTTCTGGAAGACCGCCACGTACCGCACGTACCGGTTGGACTGATAGATCTCCCGCAGGGAGCGGACGGTGAAGTCGGTGTACGCGTAGTGCTCCTCGGGGCTGAGCGTGCCCGAACCGGCCACCTGCTCCTCGTACTGGGCGTCGTCCACCGTGTGCCGCCGGGCGACGATCACATCGTGACTCCCGCCGAAGAAGGCGTCCGCCACCGCGAGCAGGCTCTGCTCGTCGTGACCACCGGGGTCCTCACCCGCCGCCCGCAACCGGGTGCCGGCCATGGCCAGCAGGTGCTCGCGCCCGCCGGGCGCGGCCAGGTACTCGGCGCGGCGGGCGAGTTCCTTCTCGCCGAGAACGTGTCCGTAGTTCTGCCGCCAGTAGTCGTAGGAGATGATCTCGAACAGGTTCGGGATGCGACGGAACTGCGCAACCGTGTCCCCCACGTTCGCGGTGGTCACGGCGGACAGGGTGGTCGGGACTCCCCCGTCGAGCACGACCCGTTCCTTCTCGGGAGGGGTCTCCAGGTATCGGCCGGAACAGAACGCACAGAGGTGGTCACGCCGCTCGGCGGCCAGCGGCCGCGGCTCGACGACGGGTAGGCCCAGCGGCCGGTTGCCACGGCCCGGCACGGTCCAGACCTGGGTCCCGCTGAACGGGTTGACCTGCTTCACCGTTCCGTCGGCCATCCGGTCGACGTAGCGGGGTGGCGTGAACAGCGGCTCAGTGACCATGGGGCACATGATGCCGATCCTTCGAGGGCTCGCCCAAAGCCGAACCGGCCCGACTCGGCCCCGCGGGCCGTCCGCCTGAGTAACCTCGCCGCCATGCCCGTCGTCCAGCACCTGATCCTGGCCAGCGCCTCGACCGCCCGCCGGGCCACGCTGCGCGCCGCGGGACTCGAGCCACAGGTGCTCGTCTCCGGGGTCGACGAGGACGCCGTGCTCGCGGGTGCCCAGGGCCACGCTCCGAACGGGGCGGTCGCACTGCTCGCCCGGGCCAAGGCCGAGCAGGTGGCGGCCGACCTGGTCCTCGGGGATCCGGCCCGCGACGGACTCGTGCTCGGATGCGACTCGATGCTCGAACTCGACGGCGCGCTGCAGGGGAAACCGGCGGACGCCGACGAGGCCCGGCGGCGGTGGCGACGGATGAGCGGGGCGTCCGGCACGCTGCACACCGGACACTGGCTGATCCGGCTCGACGCGACCGGCGGCCGGGCGCGGGCGGCGGGCGCGACGTCGTCCACGACCGTCCACTTCGCCGAGGTGGACGATGCCGAGATCGAGGCCTACGTGGCGACCGGCGAGCCGCTCGCCGTCGCCGGGGCCTTCACCGTCGATGGCGTGGGCTCGGCCTTCGTGCGAGGCATCGAGGGCGACCATCACGGCGTGGTGGGCGTCTCGGTGCCGCTGCTCCGCGAGCTGGCCGGACGCCTCGGGGTGTTCTGGCCCGATCTGTGGCGCCGGGACGTCCGGGACCGTTCCGCGCAGGGAGCCTGACGTGGCACCGGTTGAGCACCACACCGACGGCGGGGACACTCAGGGGATGGCGAACGACGAGCTGACCAGGCTCGCCGGCCGGCAACACCTGCTGGCAACCCTCGCCGAGGAGACGGCGCAGGCCCGTCAGGCACCGGAGGGCGGTGGGTTCGGCGGCCGGATGAGCAGGATCGCTCTGTTGCTTCTCGATGTCGATCACTTCTCCGAGATCGGCCACCGGCTCGGGCCCGAGGTGGCGGAACAGGTGCTGATCGCCGTGAGTCGGCGGATGCGTCCCGCACTACGACCCACCCAGTTGCTGGCCCGCCTGGGCGACGACGAGTTCGCGGTGATCCTGCCGGACGCCGACCGCGACGCCGCCGAGCGCGTGGCGCAGGCGCTGATGGCCCGGCTCGACCACGAGGTCGAGGTCGGGGCCGACGGCGCGTCGCACAAGGTCCGCGTCAGCGCGAGCGCGGGCATCGCCACCTGCCGCCTGCCGCGCGATGACCCCCGGGCGATGGTCGCCCAGGCCACCGCCGCGGTGATGCAGGCCAAGCGGTCCGGGGGCGGGATCAGCCACTATGACGCCGAACTCGAGCTCACCACCCGCCGCCGCCCACCCATCGGGGAGCTGCGGGTGGCCATGGAACACGGCGACCTCGAGGTGCACCTGCAGCCGCAGCTCGATCTGGCGGGACGAACGGTCCACGGAGCTGAGGCGCTGGCCCGGTGGCGGCACCCCAACGACGGGGTGCTCCTGCCGGCCTCGTTCCTGCCCCTGGCGGCGCAGACCGGGCTGATGCGCCCGATCACCAAGATGCTCCTCGACCTCACGGTTGAGGCATGCCGGCAGTGGTGGCACCAGGGCTGCGAGGTGCCGGTGAGCCTGAACCTCGGCGTCCACGACCTGCTGGACACGGATCTGACCAATGAGATCCCGCAGTCGCTGGAGCAGGCCGGGCTGCCACCGTCGGCGCTGCGCATCGAGATCACCGAGGATGCCTTCCTGGCCGACGCCGAGTCGGTCGCCGAACTGTTGGACGAGTGGGCCCGGGCCGGGATCGGCGTGTGTCTGGACGACTTCGGGACCGGCTACTCGTCGTTGGCCTACCTGCGGACCCTGCCGATCGGCGAACTGAAGCTCGACAAGGTCTTCATCCGGGACCTGGCCAGACCCCGGACCACGACCATCGTGCGGCACACCATCGCCATGGCCCACGACCTGGGCATGTCCGTCGTGGCCGAGGGTGTCGAGGGTGAAATGACCGCACGGGACCTGCTGGCGCTCGGCTGCGACATCGGTCAGGGCGATCTGTTCGGTGCCCCCATGCCGTTGGCCGAGTTCAAGGCCTATCTCAGCTGCCCGGAGCCCGGTCTGTCGCCGTGAGCTCGTCGGTAGCCTGCCCCTCGGCCCGCCTCGAGCGGGCCGGCGGGTCGGCCATCGTCGACAGCACCGGCAGGTAGGAGAGCCACCACTGATGGGCGGGGCGCCGTGCCACGGCGTCCATCAGCTCGTTCACCCGGGCCACCGGCCCGGAGCACAGCGATCCCTGCACCGTGCCCAGGAAGACGCTGTCGACCCTCGATTCGGTGAACTGTCCGTGCAGCAGGTCCAGGCCGTAACTGACCAGCTGCACCGCGAGGTTGCGGTCGAAGGGCGACGGCCGGCCGCCCTGCTGCACGTGCCCCAGTGTGGCGGTCCGGACATCGAACAGTCCGTCGCTCTCCGCCTCGAGCACGTTGGCCAGTACGTCGACGGTGTAGTGGGGGCTGGCTTCCTCGTTGCGCAGCAGCAGGAACAGTCCCCGGCCCTCCTCGAACGCGGCTCGCATGGCCCGGGTGTCGGACTGCAGGTCCGCCAGGCCCACTCCGGTCTCATGCAGGTAGACGCGTTCAGCGCCGGCGGCGATGGCCGCCATGGTGGTCAGATAGCCGCAGGTGCGCCCCATCAGCTCGACGATGAAGCACCGTTGTTCGGCACCGGCCGACTGTTTGATCCGGTCCAGTGCATCGACCGCCACCCCGAGGGCGGTGTCCGCGCCGATCGACAGATCGGTGCCGGGCAGGTTGTTGTCGACCGAGGCGGGCACGCAGACGACCGGCAGACGCAGCATCGGGTAGCGGGTCTGCTCGGCCAGCATGGCCGCGGCCGACAGATAGCCGTCGACACCGCCGATGATCATCAGGGCATCGAGTCGGGCCTCCTCCACGGCGCGGCTGATCGCGTACAGGTCCTCCACCTGCACGGCGCCGCGGGCGGTGCCCAGCATGGCGCCACCCTCGGTGATCCAGCCGTCCACCTCCTCCCAACTCAGCTCGCGGATCCGCCCGGCCGCCAGACCCGGCAGCCCCCCGCTGACCCCGAGCATGTGCATCCCCCGGGCCATACCGAGGCGGACGGCCGCATACACCGCGCTGTTCATCCCCGGGGACAGCCCGCCGACGTGAACCAGCCCGACCCGCTTGGCCCCGGGCGGCATCTCCGCTGACGGCGGGGTGCTCAGGTCGTCGAGGATCCTCATCAGAGACGTGAAGGTGGTTCCCCGCGCCTGGATCGCGCCTGCGGTGCGACCCTGCGACATCCGCTCCCCGAGGCGCCTGGTGACGGCCACCGCGCGGTGCAGCGGACGACGGGTCACCCGGCTGTGCTGCAGGCCCACCACCGTGGGTTCTGCCGAGGGCGAGCCCTGGATGACCTCGAGGGCGGCGGCGTGTCCGACGAGTGTGCTCATCCACCGGTCGAAGGCGCTCGGCGTCCCCCCGCGTTGCACGTGGCCGAGCGTGGTGACCCGGACGTCCTCACCCAGCCAATCGTGCATCACCTCCGCCACGTCCTGCGCCCGAATCGGATTCCCCTCGAGATCGACCGCCCCCTCGGCGACGACGACGAGCCCATCGCGCCGACCGGCGGCCCGTCCGGCCCGCAGCGCATCGCACAACCGGGTCTGCCATCCCGGTCCGGCCGGGTCCTCGGGCACGAACACGGCGTCGCAGCCGCCGGCGACGGCCGAGGCCACCGCCAGGTAACCGCATCGCCGGCCCATCACCTCGATGACGAAGCTTCGCTGATGACTGGCCGCGGTCGACGTGATCGCGTCGATCGCGTCCACGATCCGGTGCAGCGCCGAGTCGGCGCCGATCGTCATGTCGAAGCCGACCATGTCGTTGTCGATCGAGCCGACCATGCCGCTCACCTGCAGCTGCTGGTGGCGGTCGGCCGTGGCGGCGTCGAGCTCGCCCACCTCGACCAGCTCGGCCAGCAGGGAGGGCCACTCCTCCAGAAGCAGCGCTGCACCCGTCAGGCTGCCGTCCCCTCCGATCACGACCAACCGATCGATGCCGGCCGCGACCAGGTTGCCCGCCGCCGCCCGCCGCCCCTCGCGGGTGCGGAACTCCTTCGAGCGCGCGGTGCCGATCAGGGTCCCACCGCGGTGCTGGATGTCGGCCACGTCATCCCAGGCCATCGGGCGGATCTGCGATCCGCCGTCCACCAAGCCCTGCAGTCCCTCGTGAACAGCGAACGGCTCGGCCCCCCGGGCGAGCGCGGTGCGGACGACGGCCCGCAGGGCGGCATTCATGCCCGGCGCATCGCCGCCACTGGTGAGGACGGCCAGCCTGACCCTGACGCCGGGTGGTTCGGACACGGACTCATCCTCCCGCAGGGGCTTCCTGGACGGACTTCAGCCCGCGCCGAGGATCGTGTCACATCTGCCGCGACCCGTGCAGCGGGCTCAGGCCGGCGCTGTCAGACCGGGGGGACCCCGTGCCGCTTGGCCGGCAGGTCGCGGTCGCGCCCGGCGGCGAAGGCGAGTCGCAGGCTGACCTCCCGGCGCAGCTCCCCCGGTTCGACGACCGCATCGACGACCAGGTCGCCGGCCAGGCGGAACAGGTCGACGTCCTGCTCGTACTCGGCGCGGCGGGCGGAGACGAACTCGGCGCGTTCGGTCTCGTCGTCGATCTGCGCGATCTTGCCCGCGAAGACGGCGTTCACCGCGGCCTCCGGACCCATCACGGCGATCCGCGCGCTGGGCAGGGCGAGCGTGGCATCCGGCCCGAAGCCCGGCCCGGCCATCGCGTACAGCCCTGCGCCGTAGGCCTTGCGCACCACGACGCAGATCTGCGGGACGGTCGCCTCGGACACCGCCGTGATCATCTTGGCGCCGTGCCGGATGATCCCGCCGCGCTCCACCTCGCTGCCGATCATGAAGCCCGGCACGTCCGCCAGATACAGCAGCGGGACGTTGAAGGCGTCGCAGAGCCAGATGAAGCGGGCCGCCTTGTCCGCCGAGTCCCGGAACAGGACCCCGCCGCGCACGGCGCTGTTGTTGGCCAGTACCCCGACACTGCGTCCGTCGATGCGCGCCAGCCCGACCACGAGCTCGGCCGCGAACAGCGGTTTGATCTCGAAGAACGACTCGGCGTCGACGAGCGCGTCGATCAGCTCGTGGACGTCGAACGGTACCGATTCGGCGTCCGGAACCAGGTCCCGGTCCGCCTCGCGCACAGGGGGTTCCACGGCGTAGTCGGGCGGAGCCTGTCGCCAGGTCGTCGGCAGGTAGGAGAAGTAGAGCCGAGCCTGTTCGATGGCGTCGGCGTCGTCCGTGGCCAGGTTGTCGGCGCAACCGGAGACCGTGCAGTGCATCCGGGCCCCGCCCATCTCCTCCAGGGAGACCACCTCGCCGACGACCATCTCGGCCATCCGCGGACTGCCGAGGTACATCGAGGCATTGCCCTCGACCATGAAGACGACGTCGCAGAACGACGGGATGTAGGCGCCGCCGGCGGCCGACGGGCCGAACAGGCAGCAGATCTGCGGCACCCGGCCCGAGAGCAGCACCTGGTTGTGGAAGATCCGGCCGGCGCCCCGCCGCCCGGGGAACAGCTCGACCTGGTCGGTGATCCGCGCCCCCGCCGAGTCGACGAGCCAGAACACCGGCAGTTCCTCGCGGAGTGCGGCCTCGGTGGCACGGACCATCTTCTCCACGGTGCGCGCCCCCCACGAGCCGGCCTTGACGGTGGGGTCGTTGGCGATCACGATCACCGCCCGGCCCTCGACCAGGCCGCGGCCGGTGACCACACCGTCGGCCGGCAGACCGGCGCCGGGCTCCACCGAACCCGCGGCCGCCTGGGCGTTCGCGAGCAGACCGTCCTCGACGAAGCTGGCCTCGTCGCACAGGAGCGAGATCCTGCGTCGAACGGGGATCTTGCCCTGCCCCGCGAGTTTGGCGGCCCCCGCGTCGGAGGGCGCCGCCGCACGCGCCCGGGCGGCCGCCAGTTCGGTGTAGTGCGCTTCGACGTCGCCGCGCCCGGGCTGGTGGTCTGCGGGGGTCACGGGACTAGTCAACCGCGAGTCCGAGCCCACGCGCGATGACCAGACGCTGCACCTCGGAGGTACCCTCGCCGATCTCGAGCACCTTGGCGTCGCGGTAGAAGCGGGCGACGGGACTGTCCTCGACGAAGGATGCGCCGCCGAATACCTGGGCTGCCAGCCGAGTGGCGTCGACCGCCACGGTGGTGCTGTGCAGCTTGGCCATGGCCGCGGCCTGCTTGGCCTCGTTGCGCAGGCCCCGCCCCCCCGAACCGGACCGCAGCCGATCGGCGAGCCAGGCGGCGCGGTAGGTGAGCAGCCGAGCGCCCTCGATCGCTGTCGCCAGGTCGGCCAGCGGGAAGCTCAGACCCTGGTTGACGCCGATGGGCCGCCCGAAGGCGGTGCGATGGCCGGCGTAGTCGCAGGCGGAGTCGAGGCAGGCCCGGGCCAGCCCGAGGGCCAGGGCGGAGATCGCCACCCGGCCGTCGTCCAGGGTGGCCAGGAACTGGGTGAACCCGCGGCCCTGCTCTCCGAGCAGGGCGTCCGGGCCGACCCGGCATCGGTCCAGGGTCAGCGGGTGGGTGTCGCTGGCGTGCCAGCCCAGCTTGCGATAGGCGGGCTCGACGGTCAGACCGTCGGCACCTGCCGGGACCAGGAAGGTACTGATCGGCCCCGTCCCGGACGAGGCGCTGACGCCGATCGGGGGTCGCGTGCGTGCGGCCACGGTGATGACGCTGGTGATCGGAGTGCCCGAATTGGTGATGAACGCCTTCGAACCGGTGAGCAGCCAGCCTCCCTCGCCGTCCGGGTCGGCGCGCGTGCTCAGGGCGGCCGCGTCCGACCCAGCCCCCGGCTCGGTCAGGCCGAAGGCGGCCAGGCGGCGGCCGGCGACCAGGTCGGGCAGCCAGCGCCGCTTCTGCTCGTCGCTGCCGTAGACCTGGATCGGGCCGATGCCCAGGCCCACGCCCGCGGACAGCGTGATCCCCACCGACTGGTCGACGTAGCCGAGTTCCTCGATGGCCACGCACAGTGTGATCAGATCGGCATCCGATCCGCCGTACTCCTCGGGGGCGAGCAGCCCGAACAGCCCGAGATCGCCCATCCGATGGATCAGGCCCACCGGCAGCGCACCGGCGGCGTCCCATCCGGCGCAATACGGGGCGACGTGCTCGGCCGCGAAGTCGCGGATCACGGCCCGGAAGTCCTCGTGCTCCTTGCGCAGCTCGAACATGGATCCTCCCAGTTGACCTTTACGTCAAGGTAAAGCACTCTGGGACCGACGGCAAGGTCGGAGGTACGGACGGTGACACATCTGGACACGCTCGGGTCCGCCGCGACGGAGGGCCCCACGCAGACCTGGACGATCGCCGAGCTCGCCGAGGAGTTCGACGTCACCCACCGGACCATCCGCTTCTACGAGGGTCGCGGTCTGATCACCCCTGCGCGCCACGGCACCCAT
This sequence comes from uncultured Actinomycetota bacterium, assembly GCA_963750395.1. Classification (GTDB taxonomy): domain Bacteria; phylum Actinomycetota; class Actinomycetes; order Actinomycetales; family Kineosporiaceae; genus JADJPO01. The sequence continues at coordinate 617,120 of CAVVQM010000010.1, forward strand.
CGGGTCTTCCGGCCCCGCGACCGGGTCCGGCTGGCGCTGGTGCTGCGGGGCAAGCGGCTGGGCTTCGACCTGGAGCAGATCCGCCACATCATCGACATGTACGACACGGAGCCTGGCGAGGCGGGCCAGATCCACTACCTCCTGGAGCAGATCGCAGCCCGACGGGCCGATCTGGAGCAGCGCCGGCAGGACATCCAGCAGACCCTCGCCGAACTGGACGACGTCGAGCGCCGCTGCCGGGATCGTCTGACCTGAGCGGGACACACCCGAACGCTCGTCCGCCCGCGCGATCGGTTCGCGATTGGCTACGGTGGCCGTCGGCCGCGACAGGCCGACGTCGGACCAGGCCGGGGGGCGTAGGACGCGGGAGGTTGTAGGCCCAGTGGGCGCAGTCGTGCGCGCGTGTCTCCTGCCGGCCTCGGCGTTCCTGCTGCTGGCCTGGTCCCTGACCACACTGATCCCGGCGGACGGTCCCGGGGGGGCCGTTCGCGCCAGCGTGGTCGCCTTTCCGGCGGCGGTCGTCCCTCTGGTGACCCTGATGGCCATCGCCGTGATCATCCTGGCGATCCGCAGGCGCCGCTGGGAGTCGGTCGCGGCCGCGGCGATCGCCGCACTGCTCCCCTGGGTCTTCCTCATCCCCTACGCAGGGGGGGACCAGCCCTCCCGCGAGGACGCCGCCGGCGCACCGACCCTGCGGGTCATGGTGGTCAACGCCCACGAGGGCAGGGCGAGCCCCACGGACGTCGTCGCCGCGGTCACGGGCAACGCGATCGACGTCCTGGTGGTCACCGAGCTGACCGGATCGCTCGCCCACGACCTCACGGCGGCCGGGCTGGATGCGCGGGTCACCGCACGCTGGATCCGGGTGCCGGGCCAGGACGGCGTCCCCACCGATCCCGAGGCCGGCATGGGGATCTGGACCCACGCCACCATCGCCGCCAACCAGGACGTGCCGGGCACCACCTGGCCTGCGACCGAGGTGAGACTGGAGCAACCTGCGGTGACCGTGATCGCCGCCCATGTGGCCACCCCGACCCCGACCGGCGCCGCCCGGTGGTCCCACGATCTGATGGCCCTGCGGGCCAGGACCGCCGCGTCCACCGGGCCGACGGTGCTGCTCGGAAACCTCAACGCCACGCCGCTGCACGCCGACCTGCGGGCGTTCCGCGCCGCGGGGTTGCGCGACGCGGCCGACGCCCTCGGCCAAGGGCCTCGGCCCACCTGGCCGGCCTGGTCACCCTTCCCCCTGCTGCCGCTGGACCATGTGATGGTCAGCCCCGACGTGGCGGTGTCGTCGCTCGGCACCGTGGTCATCGACGGATCGGACCACCGGGGGCTGGTGGCCGCCGTCCGCCTCCCACCGGAGGGCTGACAGCGGCGCCGACCGCTCCGAGCCAGGTGGTCCCGGTTGTGGCCGGTCGAGGCCGGTGCCGTGCCTGTCAGGCGGTGCTGTGCTTGGCCTCGTGCTCGGCGATCTGCTTGGCGTACTGCTCGCGCACGTCGTCCATGTCGAGCTCGCGAACCTGAGTGAGAATGCCTTCCAGAGCGGGCTCCGGGAGCGCGCCGGGCTGCCCGAAGACCGGGATCCCGTCGCGGTAGATGACCAGTGTCGGGATCGAGACCACGCCGTAGCGCTGGGCCAGGGTGGGTTCCGCCTCGGTGTCGACCTTGGCGAAGGTGGCGTCGGGGTTCTTCTCCGACACCCTCTCGAACACGGGCGCGAACTGACGGCACGGGCCGCACCATTCAGCCCAGAAGTCGATCAGGACGATGCCGTCCTGGACCGTCTCGTCGTGATTGGTGTCGGTCATGGTCAGGGTGCTCACCGAGAATCTCCCGCCTTGTGGAAGCCCGGATCCGGGTCGGTTCCCGGTTCCGGTTCTCAGGGCGTAACCACCCCCGCCCCCCGGCTTCTTCCCCGGGTGGTTCTGCCCGGCTGTGCGGTGCGCCACTGCCGGGCGCCCCCCACAATGGAGACTGCGGACTACCCTCGCCACAGCGGGCCCGCAGACGGACCATGCGAGGGAGTGGTGGACATGCCGCACGAGGCACCTGCCGGCGGCGCGATCAGCAAGGTGCTGATCGCCAACCGCGGCGAGATCGCCGTCCGGATCGCTCGAGCCTGCCGCGACGCCGGTGTCGCCTCGGTGGCCGTCTACGCGGATCCCGACCGGGACTCCGTCCACGTACGGGTGGCCGACGAGGCCTACGCCCTCGGCGGGTCGAGCGCGGCCGAGTCCTATTTGGCGGTCGACAAGCTGCTGGACGTCGCCTCTCGCTCCGGCGCCGACGCCGTGCACCCGGGCTACGGGTTCCTGGCCGAGAACGCCGACTTCGCCCAGGCCGTGATCGACGCCGGGCTGATCTGGATCGGCCCTCCCCCGGCCGCGATCGACGCACTCGGCGACAAGGTCAAGGCCCGGCACATCGCCAAGGACGCCGGGGCACCGTTGGTGCCCGGCACCGCCGACCCGGTGGGCGGCGCCGACGAGGTGCTCGCGTTCGCCGAGCAGTATGGCCTGCCGGTGGCGATCAAGGCGGCCTACGGCGGCGGCGGACGTGGCCTGAAGGTCGCCCGGACCATGGAGGAGATCCCGTCGCAGTTCGAGTCCGCGGTGCGCGAGGCCGTCACCGCCTTCGGTCGTGGCGAGTGCTTCGTCGAGCGCTTCCTCGACAAGCCGCGTCATGTGGAGACCCAGTGCCTGGCGGACGCCCACGGCAACGTCGTCGTGGTCTCCACCCGGGACTGCTCGCTGCAGCGGCGCAACCAGAAACTGGTCGAGGAGGCGCCGGCGCCGTTCCTGTCGGACGACCAGGTCAGTGAGCTCTACCGGGCATCGAAAGCCATTCTGCGCGAGGCGAAGTACGTCGGAGCCGGCACCTGTGAGTTCCTGGTCGGCGTCGACGGGGTGATCTCCTTCCTGGAGGTGAACACCCGCCTGCAGGTCGAGCACTGCGTGACCGAGGAGGTCGCCGGGATCGACCTGGTGCGCGAGCAGTTGCGGGTCGCCGCGGGCGAGGTGCTCGGCTACGACGACCCGCCGCTGCGCGGGCACTCCATCGAGTTCCGCATCAACGGCGAGGACGCCGGACGCAACTTCCTGCCCCAGCCGGGCACGGTGACCCGCTGGGAGCCGCCGGCCGGCCCGGGCGTCCGGCTCGACTCCGGCGTCGAGGCCGGTTCGGTGATCGGCGGCGGCTTCGACTCGATGCTCGCCAAACTGATCGTCACCGGCGCCACCCGGCAGCAGGCACTCGAGCGTTCGCGCCGCGCCCTGGCCGAGTTCGTCGTCGAGGGTCTGCCCACCGTCCTGCCCTTCCACCGGGCCGTGGTCGCCGACCCGGCGTTCGCCCCGCCCGATGCCGCAACCGCGTTCACGGTGTCGACCCGATGGATCGAGACCGAGTTCGAGAACACCATCGCGCCGTGGGACGGCTCCGGCGCCGCGGAGACCACGGACGGCGAACAGGCTCGCGAGACGGTGGTCGTCGAGGTCGGCGGCAAACGACTGGAGGTCTCCCTGCCCGCCGGTCTGGCCGTCGGCGGGGCCGGTCCCGTCGCGGCGGCGGCCCTGAAACGCGCACCACGTCGGTCGGCTCGGGCGAAGGACGACGCCGCCGCATCGGGCGATGCGCTGACCTCGCCCATGCAGGGGACCATCGTCAAGATCGGCGTCGAGCAGGGGGCGAGCGTCGCCGCCGGTGACATGGTCGTCGTCCTCGAGGCGATGAAGATGGAGCAGCCGATCACGGCGCACAAGGCCGGCACCGTGACGTCGCTGGCCGCCGAGGTCGGGCGGACCGTCACCTCGGGCGCGGTCATCTGCGAGATCAAGGACTGACTGACTCCTGCCGGGGTCAGTCCATCAGTGTCGCGGCGAGCGTGGCACCGAGGGAGTGGCACGCCTGTTCGTCGTCCGCGCCCACCTCGCCGGTGACCACGACGTCCTCGTGCGCCCGGCGCCAGCCCAAGGCGCCGGCGATCGCGTGGACGGCCCGCACCGCGCCGGTCACATCGCTCGCCCCGTGCACCCAGATCCCATACGGAGCTTGAGGTTTCGCCTGCAGCACCGGGTAGTAGACCTGGTCGAAGAAGTGCTTGAGCGCACCGGACATGTAACCGATGTTGGCGGGCGTGCCGAGCAGGAAGCCGTCACTGGCCAGCACGTCCGAGGCGGTCGCCGCCAGCGCAGGCCGGATCAGGACACCCACACCGGTGATCTCGGGATGGCGCACACCCGACATCACCGCCTCGAACATCTGCTGCATGGCGGGCGACGGGGTGTGATGGACGACGAGCAGTTGCGTCACACCGGACATCCTGGCATCCCGGCCGCCGCCCCCTCCTGCCTCGCTGCGCACGGCGTGACGTCACGCTCGTCTATTGAGCGCAACGTCACACAGCGCCCACCCCCTCGCTGCGCACGACGTGACGTCACGCTCGTCTATTGAGCGCAACGTCACACAGCGCTCTCCCGGGCACGGCGCCCGCCCCGGGCACGGCGCCCACCCGGGCACGGCGCCCGCCCCGAGCACAGCGCCCACCCGAGCACAGCGCCGTGCGTCAGTCGGCGGGGTGCAGCCGCCGGGCGGCCTCGGCGATCGAGCCGCTCATCGACGGATAGACCGTCGAGGAGTGCGCCACCTGGTCCACGGTGAGCCGGTGCTGCACCGCCATGGCGACCGGGAAGATCATCTCGCTGGCCCGCGGCCCGACCACGACTCCGCCCAGCACCTCACCGGATCGCGGCCCGCAGAAGAGCTTGACGAACCCGTCGTGCACCCCCTGCATCTTGGCCCGAGGATTGCCCGCCAGATCGAGCCTGACCGAGCGCGCCGGCACCTCGCCGTCGACGACCTGCGCCTGGGTGACACCGACAGAGGCGATCTCCGGAGCGGTGAAGATGTTCGAACTGACGGTGCGCAGATCGAGCGGCCGGACCGCGTCGCCGAGGGCGTGATACATCGCCACCCGGCCCTGGGCGGCGGCCACGGAGGCCAGTGCGAAGACCCCGGTACAGTCGCCGGCGGCATAGACGTGGCGCGACGTCGTCCGGGACACCCGGTCGACCCCGAGGTAGCCGCTGTCCGACAGGCCCACCCCGGCCGAGTCGAGCCCGAGGTTCTCGGTGTTCGGCACCGAACCGACCGCGATCAGCGCGTGCGAGCCCTCGAGCCGTCGCCCGTCCTCCAGCGTCACCACCACTCCGCCGGGCGTCCGTTCCGCCGCCGAGGCCCTGGATCTTGCGATCACCTGGAGCCCCCGGCGCGCGAACGCCCGCTCGAGCACCTGCGCGGCGTCCGGGTCCTCCCCCGGCAGCACCCGGTCCCGGCTGGACACCAGCGCGACGTCCGAGCCGAGCCCGTGGTACGCGCTGGCGAACTCCGCGCCGGTGACCCCGGAACCGACCACGATCAGCCGCTCCGGGAGCTCCTCCAGGTCGTACAGCTGGGTCCAGCTCAGGATGCGCTCGCCATCCGGCCTGGCCTCGGCCAGTTCGCGGGGACGCGCCCCGACCGCGAGCAGCACGTAGTCGGCCGCAAGGGCGGCACTCGACCCGTCCGGGCTCTCGGCGATCACCCTGCCGGCGCCGTCCAGCCGGCCGCGGCCCTCGACGATCCGCACACCCTCGGCCTCGAGGCGGCGCCGGACGTCGTCCGACTGCGCCCGGGCAAGCTCGCGGACCCGCCGGTTGACCACGGCCAGATCGGCCTGGATCGCCTTCTCGCCGGGCACGCGTACCCCGAGCTCGTCGGCCTCACCCACCTGGGTCATCACCTCGGCGGTGGCGATCAGCGTCTTGCTGGGCACCACGTCGGTGAGCACGGCCGCGCCACCCAGTCCCGCGGCCTCGACCACCGTCACGTCCGCGCCGAGCTGTGCGGCGACCAGGGCGGCCTCGTACCCGCCCGGACCGCCTCCGATCACGACGACCCTGCTGGCATCCGGCTGCGACATCACGTCGGCATTCTTGCCCATCCATGCGGCCTGCCACGGGGAGGCGTGGCGGGTCTCTACGCTGTGCGGCATGGCGTTGTACGCGGCCTACGGCTCGAACCTCGATCCAGCGCGGATGGGCAAACGTGCCCCGCACTCCCCGCTGCAGGGGGCGGGGTGGCTGCTCGGGTGGCGACTCACCTTCGGCGGGGGTGACCTCAGTTGGGAGGGACCGCTGGGCACGGTGGTCGAGGACCCGGGTCACCAGGTGTACGTCGCGCTGTACGACCTGACTCCCGCCGACGAGCTGGCCATGGACGAGTGGGAGGGCGTGGACATCGGGCTCTGGACCAAGATCAGGGTCCGGGTGAGCACCCTGGAGGGCGACGTGATCGCCTGGCTGTACGTGCTGAACGCCTACGAGGGCGGCTTACCGAGCGCCCGCTATCTGGCCATGCTCGCCGATGCCGCGGAGGCCGGCGGAGCCCCCGACGACTACCTCACCGACCTGCGGGTGCGGCCATGCGGTCCCGGCGAAGGAGTACGCGATGACTGAGACCGCGCCGGACGCCGGCGGCGACGATCCGTTCGAGCTCGCCGCACGGTCGGCGCGACGGCTGGCCGAGCTCACCGGTGCGGACCGGCACGACATCGCACTCGTGCTCGGCTCGGGCTGGGCGGGGGCCGCGGACCTGCTCGGCCAGAGCCTGGCCGAGGTCGACGCCGCGCAGTTGCCGGGATTCCACGCACCCGCCGTGGCCGGGCACCGCGGCGGCATCCGCTCGGTCGCCGTCGGGGCGAGCGGACGGCGCGCGCTGGTGCTCGGTTCGCGGACACACCTGTACGAGGGGCGGGGGGTACGGGCTGTCGTGCACGGGGTGCGGACGGCGGCCGCGGCGGGATGCCGGACGATCGTGCTGACCAACGGTTGCGGCGGGTTGGATCCTGACTGGCCGCCCGGCACCACCGTGCTGATCAACGACCACATCAACCTGACCGGTCGATCCCCGCTGGAGGGGGCGACGTTCGTCGATCTCACCGATCTGTACTCGGCCCGGCTCAGGGACATCGCCCGCGAGGTGGAACCCTCTCTGCCGGAAGGGGTTTACGTGCAGTTCCCGGGCCCGCACTATGAGACCCCGGCCGAGGTGCGGATGGCCGGCGTCCTCGGCGGTCACCTGGTGGGCATGTCCACCTCCGTGGAGGCGATCGCCGCCCGGCACGCGGGGATGCAGGTACTCGGGCTCTCCCTGGTCACCAACGCGGCGGCGGGCGTCTCACCGGAGCCACTGAGCCACGCCGAGGTGATCGAGGCGGGGCAGGCCGCCGCCGGGCGGATCGCTCCGATGCTGGCGAAGATCATCGCGCTGGTGGTCGAGCGCGACCAGGATCCGGACGCCGCCGGGATCGCCGGTCGGTAGGCCCATGACTCCCCACCGCGGCCTGCGGCCGGCCGTTCGCCACCTGCTCACCCTCGTCTGCGCCGCCCTCGTCTGCGCGGTGGCTGCCTGCACGTCGGACAGCCCGGCCGGCTCCGACGGTCCGGATGCGAGCGGCGGCGCCGACGAATCGGCCAGAACACTTACCACCGCGGTCTCGGCCCAGGATGCCGGGGGGATGGACGCCCTGATCGCCGCCGCCGAGCAGGAGGGCGAGCTCAACGTCATCGCCCTGCCCTCGGACTGGGTGAACTACGGAAAGATCATCCAGGCCTTCGAGGCCACCTACGACATCGACATCAACTCGACCCGGCCCGAGGGGTCCAGCCAGGACGAGATCGACGCCGTCCAACAGGCCGCCCCGGGCGAGGGTCCCGACGTCCTCGACCTCGGGCTGGCCTTCGCCTCGGCGCACACCGAGTTGTTCGCCCCCTACCAGGTCGGCACCTGGGGCGAGATCCCGGAGGCCCAGAAGGAGTCGAGCGGGCTCTGGGTGCAGGGCTACGGCGGCTTCATGGCCATCGGCTACGACAGTGCGGCGGTGAGCGCACCGGCCTCCGTGGCCGACCTGCTCCAGCCGGCCTACGAGGGCAAGGTGGCCATCACGGGTGACCCCACCCAGTCCAACTCCGCGCTGAACGCGGTGATGATGGCCTCGATCGCCAGCGGTGGGTCGACGGACGACATCAGCCCGGGCATCGACTTCTTCCAACAGCTCAGGCAGATGGGCAACTTCGTCCCGGTCCAGGCCTCGCCGGGGACGATCCGCGACGGCAGCACACCCGTGGTCTTCGACTGGGACTACCTCTCGCTGGCCTCGGTCAAGGACGTGCCGGGCTGGAAGGTGTTCGTGCCTCCGAACGCCGTCCTCGGCGGCTACTACGCCCAGGCGATCAACAAGAACGCGCCGCATCCGGCGGCCGCGCGGCTGTGGCAGGAGTTCCTTTTCTCCGACGCGGGGCAGAACCTGTGGTTGGCCGGTGGGGCGCGCCCGGTGCGGTTGACGGCCATGTCGCGTGCCGGCACGGCGGACCTGGCCGCTCTGGCCAAGCTGCCCGCGGTGAACGGCGCACCACAGTTCCTCGACGCGGATCAGTCGATGAAGGCCGCCGAGGTGCTCTCCAACGAGTGGGCCCGCGCGATCAGCTGATCGGACTCGGATAGGTTGCCACCGTGCCGGACAGCGAACTGATCGAGCGGGCCGAGGCCTGGCTGGCCGACGATCCAGACCCCGCCACCCGCGCCGAGCTCGGCGCGATCCTGGACGCGGCCCGCTCCGCCGACCCCGACCGGGCGACGGGGGCGTCGGCCGACCTCGCGGACCGCTTCAGCGGGATGCTCGAGTTCGGCACCGCGGGCCTGCGCGGGCCGCTCGGGGCCGGACCGCACCGGATGAACCGCGCCGTGGTCATCCGAACCTGCGCGGGTCTGGCCTCCTACCTGATCGAGCGCCTTCCCGCCGGTCGGACTCCCCGCGTGGTGGTCGGTTTCGACGCCCGCCACAACTCCGACGTGTTCGCCGCGGACACCTGCGCGGTGCTGGCCGGTGCCGGAATCGAGGCGATGGTGCTGCCCCGGCCGCTGCCCACCCCGGTGCTGGCGTTCGCCGTCCGGCACCTGGGATGCGAGGCGGGGGTGATGGTGACCGCCTCGCACAACCCGCCACAGGACAACGGGTACAAGGTGTACCTCGGCGGCGATCTGACCCCCCCGGAGGGCAACGGCGTCCAGATCGTGCCGCCTGTGGACGCCGAGATCGCCGCTGCGATCTCCGCGATTCCCTCCGTCGCCTCCGTACACCGGCCGACGGACGGGTGGAACACCCTGGGCGATGATCTGCTCGAGACCTACCTGGACGCCGCGGCCGCCGTGGTGGCACCGGACGGCCCCCGTGATCTGTCGGTGGTGCTGACCCCGCTGCACGGGGTGGGCGGCGACGTCGTCGTCCGCGCCCTGCGCCGGGCGGGCTTCGCCGACCCGTATGTCGTTGCCCAACAGGCCGATCCGGACCCGGACTTCCCCACCGTCGCCTTCCCCAACCCGGAGGAGCCCGGCGCGATCGACCTGGCGCTCGCCGAGGCCCGTCGCCGTGGGGCGGACCTGGTCATCGCCAACGACCCGGACGCCGACCGGTGTGCGGTCGCCGTCCACGATCACGGCGCGGGCCTGGACGCCTGGCGGATGCTGCGCGGCGACGAGCTGGGCGCCCTGCTGGCCCAGCACCTCATTCGCCGTGGACTGCCCCGCACGGTCGACGGACTGCGCGCCGACCATGGCCTGTTCCATCGTCTCCAGCCAACTGCTGGGCCGGCTTGCCGCGGCCTGCGGGCTGGGCCATGCCGAGACGCTCACCGGCTTCAAGTGGATCGCCCGGGTCCCCGGTCTGGTGTACGGGTACGAGGAGGCGATCGGCTACTGCGTCGCGCCGCAGCTCGTCCGGGACAAGGACGGGGTCACCGCGGCGCTGCTGGTGGCCGAACTGGCCGCCGCACTCAAGGCCCTGGGTCGCACCCTGACCGACGAGCTGGACGAGCTCGCCCACGCAGTACGGCGTGCACGCCACCGACCAGCTGTCGATCCGGGTCGAGGACCTGTCGCTGATCGAGCAGGCCATGGCACGGCTGCGGGAGCGCCCGCCGTCCGAGCTCGCCGGGCAGCAGGTGACCTCGGCCGAGGATCTGACCGAACCTGGCAGCCGGTCTGCCGCCCACCGACGGGCTGCGCTACCGGACCGACGGAGGGATCCGCGTGGTGGTCCGCCCGAGCGGCACCGAACCGAAGCTCAAGTGCTACCTGGAGGCGGTGGTGCCGGTGGTCGGCGACCTGGCGGCGGCGCGCGAACGGGCCGCTGACCTGCTCGCCGGCACCCGGACCGACCTGGGACGCCTGCTCGCACTGTGACCACGGCCGACCCGGTCCCGCGGATGGCCCGCTCGTAGACTGCCGGGATGAGTCTGATCGATCCCGCGACCACCTCGACCGAGGTCGTGCTGAGCCGTGCCCGCGAGCTCGTGGCCGGTGAGGCTTTGGACGACGTGGCCCTGCGCCGATGGCTGAACGGGCTACCCGGGGTCGACGAGGTCGGGGCGAACGCCCGGGCGGCGAGCCTGTCCACCCGCTCGATCAAGAACGAGTCGAAGGCCTGGGCGCTCGATCTGGCGGTGAGCATGGTCGACCTGACCACGCTCGAGGGCGCCGACACCCCCGGCACGGTGCGGACCCTCTGCGCCAAGGGCCGCCTGCCGGACCCCGACGATCCGGACTGCCCCCCGGTGGCGGCGATCTGCGTGTACAACGATCTGGTCGGCGTGGCCAAGAAGGCGCTGGAGGGCACGGGCATCAAGGTCGCCGCGGTGGCCACGGCGTTCCCGAGCGGGCGGGCCGGTCTGGCGGTGAAACTGGCCGACACCCGCGACGCGGTGATGGCCGGGGCCGACGAGGTCGACATGGTGATCGACCGTGGCGCCTTCCTGTCGGGGCACTACGCCACCGTGTTCGAGCAGATCGTGGCCGTGCACCACGTGTGCCGGGAGGGCACCGAGGTGTTCGGCCGGCCCGCACACCTGAAGGTCATCCTGGAGACCGGTGAACTGGCCGGCTACGACCATGTCCGGCGGGCGTCGTGGCTGGCGATGCTGGCGGGCGCGGACTTCATCAAGACCTCGACGGGCAAGGTCTCCCCCGCCGCGACCCTGCCGGTCACCCTGATCATGCTGGAGGCGGTGCGGGACTGGTTCGCGCTGACCGGAGAGGTGATCGGGGTCAAGCCGGCCGGGGGGATCCGGACGGCCAAGGACGCCATCCGCTACCTGGTCACGGTCAACGAGACCGCGGGTCCGCAGTGGCTGAGCCCGGACCGATTCCGGTTCGGGGCCTCGTCCCTGCTCAACGACCTGCTGCGCCAGCGCCGCAAGCAGCGCACCGGCGTGTACGCCGGGGCGGACTATCTCACGCTGTCCTGACCGGCGACGTCCTGCTCGGCGAGTGGGGTCGCCACGAGAACCTGTGACGTGATGCCCCAGGCGGTCACCAGCCGGTGGTGGTCGACGCGCCAGGCGCGCTCGAGCAGTGGGCGCACATCCACCGGCCGGCAGCCACCGACCAGGGTGGGGGCACGCTCCCACAGGCGGTTCCACGCCGCGCAGACGAGCTGGGAGGCCACGGTCGCTCCCGGCGCGAGGCTGACCAGGCAGAGCCTGCCGTCGGGGCGCAACAGCCGCAACGCCTCGTCGAGAAACGCAGTGGTGAGCTCCTCGGACAGCAGATCGAGGACGTAGACGGCCACGAACCGGTCGGTCGAGTCATCCTCACCCGGCAGGGGCGGGTGGCCGGTCACCCGTCGGACCGAGACCCGCGCACCGAACCGGGCCAGTCGCCGTGCGCTCAGACCCAGCATGGCCGTGCTGACGTCGAGCGCGCGGTACGTGGCGTCATCCGGCAGGGTCCGGTCCAGCAGCGTCTCGGCGAGCGCCCCGGTGCCGCACCCCAGCTCGAGGACCGCGCGGGCCGAGCCGAAGTCCGCGTGGGCGATCAGGTCGCGGATGGCCGGGCCCTCGTAGAAGCTCTGCCAGTCCTGGAGGGGGCCGATGCGGTCGTAGACGCGGGCGGCCTGCTCCGGGGTCAGGGCACGGCCAGCCATGTGGCCATTGTCCACCCGAGCTCACCGCCTCCAAGTTGGCGGGTTCGCCCGCTCAGACGCGGGCAAAGCCGGCCGCCTTGCCGGTGGCGGCCCGGTGGCGGTCGGGATTCAGGCCGCCAGGGCCGCGTAGCGGCCGTCGAGTGCGACCAGATCGGCGTGACTGCCCGTTTCGATGACCCGGCCGGCCTCGAGGACGGCGATCCGGTCCGCGGTGCGCACGGTCGAGAGCCGGTGGGCGATGGTGATCGTCGTGCGGCCCACGGAGAGTGCCTCGAACGCGTCCTGCACGGCGCGCTCGGTCACGGTGTCCAGGGCGCTGGTCGCCTCGTCGAGGATCAACACCCGCGGATCGCGCAACAGCGTGCGGGCGATGGCGATGCGTTGCTTCTCGCCGCCGGAGAACCGGTGGCCGCGCGAGCCGACCACGGTGTCGTATCCCTCGGGGAGACCGGCGATGTGGTCGTGGATCTGGGCGGCGCGCGCGGCGGCCTCGATCTCGGCGTCGGTGGCGTCCGGCTTGGCGTGGCGCAGGTTCTGCCGCACGGTGGTGTGCAGCAGATAGGTCTCCTGGCTGACCACTCCGACGATCCTGGACAGGTCGGACAGACGCAGGTCGCGCAGGTCGATGCCGTCGATGGTGACGCGGCCGGCGTCAGGGTCGGCCAGGCGGGCCACCAGCGAGGCGAGCGTGGACTTGCCCGAGCCGGTGGGACCGACCAGGGCCAGCGTGGTCCCGGCGGGCACCTCCAGGGTGACGCCGTCCACCGCCGGGCCGTCACCGCCGGGGTAGATGAAGGTGACGTCCTGCAGGCGTACGTGCCCGCGGACGGTGGCGGGTTCGACGTCCACGGGTTCGGCGGGGTCGGCGACGTCGACGGGCAGATCGAGGTAGGCGAAGATGCGCGCGAACAGGGCCAGCGAGGACACCAGCGAGACGCCCACGTTCAGCAGGCCCATGAGGGGTCGGAACAGCCCGGACTGCAGCGCGGTGAACGCGACCAGGGTGCCGATGGTCATGCCGCCGCTGGTCGCCGGCAGCCCGGCGGCGAGATAGATGGCGGCCGGGACGGCGGCGAACACGATGCTCATCGTGGCCATTCGCCAGCGACCGGCGAGCTCGGAGCGCAGCTCCAGGTCGACCAGACGGGTGGAGGAGGCGGTGAACCGGTCGACGAGCGCGGGTCCGGCGCCGAGGGTCTTGGACAGCTGGATGCCGCTGATCGACAGGCCCTCCTCGATGACGACGTTGAGGTCGGCGAGCTCGCGCTGGCGCTGGGCGGTGATCTCGCGGCGCATCCGGGCGACCCGCCGGGTCAGGTAGACCGCCGGTGGCATGACCACCAGCGAGATCAGCGAGAGTCGCCAGGACAGGGCGAGCATCGCGACGGACGTCGCCACCGCCGTCGTCAGGTTGGAGGCGATCGAGGTCGCGGTGGAGGTCACGACGCTCTGCATGCCGCCGATGTCGTTGGTGATCCGCGACTGCACCTCACCCGTGCGGGTGGTGGTGAAGAACGCGATGGACTGGCGCTGCAGGTGGGCGAAGACGTCGGTGCGCAGCCGGTGCATGACCTGCTGACCGACCCGCGAGCTGATCCAGGTCTGGACGACGCCCAGCAACGCCGTGACCGCGGCGACGGTGACCATGCCCGCGACCAGCCAGATCAGCAGCGCCACGTCCTGCTGCGGCAGGGCCACGTCGATGACGTGGCGGAGCAGGAACGGCGAGGCCATGGCCACGATCGAGGACGCGACGATGACGGCGATCACGATCATGACGGCTCGGCGGTGTGGGCTGAACAGCCGGGCGATCCGACGGAGCGAGACCTCGCGGGCCGCGGCGCGGTCGGCGGCACTGGGACGGCGCGGCGCGTGTCGGTCGCCCCGGCCGGGCGCCGTCGGGGGCTCTGGACGCAGCTCGGGGCCGGTGGGGTTGGTGGTGCGTGGTGGGGTCGCGACGCTCATCGGCACCCCTCTCTTCCCTGTTGGATGATTGCTGAGGTTACCTCACTATGAGGCCTGAACAGCGATCGCGGCTATGGTGTTCCCGTGATCGACCCCGAGGACCTCTCGCTCACCGAGGCGATCTGGGCCGTGTCGCGTGAGCTGCGTCACCGGTCGGCCGATGCCTTCGCCCCGTTCGACCTGACCCCGGGTCAGGCCCGGGCACTCGGCGTCCTGGCGCGGCACGGCGAGATGCGGATGAGCGCACTGTCGGAGCATCTGCGGATCGCCCCGCGCTCGGGCACCGAGGTGGCCGACGACCTGGAGCAGCGCGGCCTGGTGCGCCGGCGTCCCGACCCGGTGGACCGACGCGCCGTCCTGGTGGCCACCACCCCCCAGGGTGAGCACCTGGCCGCCCAGGTGCGCCGGGCGCGTGCAGCGGAGGGCGACGTCTATCTGGAGCGGCTGGGCGAGCGTGACCGCGCCGAGCTGACCCGCATCCTGCGCCGGCTGCTGACCGCCTGACGATTCGACCCCCGATCCAGGAGTAGACGCCCACCATGGCACCGTCACCGCAGCGCCGTCTCGATCAGTGGAACCAGCGGGCCGCCAGCTACGACGCGATGATGTCCCGTGTCGAGCAACGGTTCCTGGCCGACAGCCGGCGGTGGATCGGCGAGCGCGCCGGCGGGGCCACCCTGGAGGTGGCCGTCGGCACCGGCGCGAACCTGCCGTACTACGACGACGCGGTCACGCTGACCGGCATCGACTGGAGTGAGGCGATGCTGGCCCAGGCTGCCCGCCGGGCCGCGGCTCTGGGACGCACGGTCGACCTGCACCGGTCCGACGCGATGGCGCTGCCGTTCCCGGACGCCGGCTTCGACACCGTGGTGTGCACCTTCTCGTTCTGCAGCTTCCCGGACGAACGCAGGGCCCTGGCCGAGGCGGCGCGGGTGCTGCGTCCCGGGGGCTCGCTGCTGCTCGCCGACCATGTGGCCTCGACGAGCTGGGCGCTGCGGACACTGCAACGCCTCGCCGATCTGGTCAGCGTGCCGCTGCAGGGAGAGCACTGGTCCCGGCGACCCGCAGCGTTGCTCGGCGAGCTGGGACTGGAGATCGTGGACGCCGAGCGCGCGAGGCTCGGGGTGATCGAACGGGTCCACGCGCGAACGCCGGGCACGGGCGGGCCGACAGATGAGGCCGGGATCCGGGGACCGGGCTGACGTAGGGTGCGCTCATGCCGACGTTCGACTACGCCCCGGCGCCCGAGTCACGGGCGGTGGTGGATCTGCAGCCCAGCTACGGGCTGTTCATCGGCGGTGAGTTCGTCGAACCCGCCTCCGGCGAGGCCATGAAGACCATCGAGCCGGCCACCGAGGCGGTGCTGGCCGAGGTGGCCGTCGCGGACGCGACCGACGTCGACCGCGCCGTCCGGGCCGCCCGCCGCGCCTATACCCGCACCTGGTCGAAGATGCCGGGGGCCGAACGCGCCAAGTACCTGTACCGGATCGCCCGGATCATGCAGGAACGCTCCCGCGAGCTCGCGGTCCTCGAATCTCTCGACAACGGCAAGCCGATCAAGGAGTCCCGCGACATCGACGTGCCGCTGGCAGCGGCGCACTTCTTCTACCACGCGGGTTGGGCCGACAAGCTCGAGTGGGCCGGCTTCGGCCCGGACCCGCAACCGCTCGGGGTCGCCGCGCAGGTGATCCCGTGGAACTTCCCGCTGCTCATGCTGTCGTGGAAGATCGCGCCCGCGTTGGCCTGTGGCAACACCGTGGTGCTCAAACCCGCCGAGACCACTCCCCTGACCGCGCTGATGTTCGCCGACATCTGTCGCCAGGCCGACCTGCCGGACGGCGTGGTCAACATCATCACCGGGGCGGGCGCGACCGGCGCGGCGCTGGTCGGACATGACGACGTCGACAAGGTCGCCTTCACCGGATCCACCGGCGTCGGGCGCCAGATCGCGCGGACGGTGGCCGGAACGCGTAAGAAGGTCACCCTGGAACTGGGCGGCAAGGCCGCGAACATCGTCTTCGACGACGCACCGGTGGACCAGGCCGTCGAGGGGATCGTCAACGGGATCTTCTTCAACCAGGGCCATGTCTGCTGTGCGGGATCGCGGTTGCTGGTGCAGGAGTCCGTCGCCGACGAGGTCGTCGACCGGCTCACCCGCCGGATGTCCACGCTGCGCGTCGGCGACCCGTTGGACAAGAACACCGACGTGGGCGCGATCAACTCCGCCGCCCAACTGGCCAAGATCACCGAGCTGTCGGCGGCGGGCGAGGCCGAGGGCGCCCTGCGATGGAGCGCTCCCTGTTCGTTGCCGGACAAGGGATTCTGGTTCTCCCCCACCGTGTTCACCGACGTCGCGCCGACGCATCGGATCGCCCGGGAGGAGATCTTCGGTCCGGTGCTGTCGGTGCTGACCTTCCGCACGCCCGACGAGGCGCTGGCCCGCGCGAACACGACCCCCTTCGGACTCTCGGCGGGCATCTGGACCGAGAAGGGATCCCGCATCCTGTGGATGGCCGACCGGCTGCGCGCCGGCGTGGTCTGGGCCAACACCTTCAATCGCTTCGACCCGACGAGCCCGTTCGGCGGCTACAAGGAATCCGGTTACGGCCGCGAGGGCGGCCGGCACGGACTCGCCGCCTATCTCAAGCAGGCGGTGCTGTGATGGCGCGGGCCGGCCGGGCCGAGGCCCGCCTCGACGTCCGCAAGACCTACAAGCTCTACATCGGTGGGGCCTTCGGCCGCAGCGAGTCTGCCCGCTCCTACGAGGTCGTCGACGCCAAGGGCCGCTTCCTCGCCAACGCCGCACAGGCCAGCCGCAAGGACGCCCGGGACGCCGTGTCGGCGGCCGTCAAGGCCCAGCCCGGCTGGGCGGGCGCCACCGCCTACAACCGCGGTCAGATCCTGTATCGGGTCGCCGAGATGCTGCAGGGCCGCCACGCCCAGTTCAGCGACGAGGTCGCCGCCGCCGAGGGCCTGTCGATCGCGAAGGCGCGAGCGAGCGTGGACCTCGCGATCGACCGTTGGGTCTGGTACGCGGGCTGGGCCGACAAGCTGCCCCAGGTCGCCGGGGCGGTGAACCCGGTCGCCGGGCCCTACTTCAACCTCTCGGTACCCGAACCCACTGGGGTGGTGGCGGTCCTGGCCCCGCAGGACTCCTGCCTGCTCGGCCTGGTCAGTGTCGTGGCGCCGGCGATCGTCTCCGGCAACGCCTGCGTCGTGCTGGCCTCGCAGTGCCGGCCGCTGCCCGCGATCACCCTGGCCGAAGTGTTGGCCACCTCCGACCTGCCCGACGGTGTCCTCAACATCCTCACCGGCATCACCTCCGAGGTCGCGCCGTGGCTGGCCTCCCACGAGGACGTGCACGCCGTCGACCTGACCGGCGCCGTCGGCGCCGACGACGTCGACTGGGGCGGTCTGGAGGCGGTGGCGGCGCAGACCCTGAAGCGGGTGGTCCGTCCCCCGCAGGACGGTGGCTCCGGCGGCACCGACTGGTTCGCGCCGCCCCCGGGGCCGAACCGCGCCCTGGCGTTCACCGAGACCAAGACGGTCTGGCACCCGAAGGGTCGTTGACACCCGCGATGCCCTTAAGCGGCCGCTGACCTATGGGTTTGCCATTTCCTTGCTTGGCGTCGGTAGGCGCTGATGAGTTCTGATTACCCCAAGAGTCGCGCCGTGAAGGTCACAGTGGCGGGCCACTCCCCACCCCTGGTCCTTCAAGATCCGCGGAGCGCTCCGCATCGACTCAGTCGCCAATTGCCTTCTGCGCTATCAGAAAAACGACAGCCGCTCCGAGAATCGCCCCGCCCCATTGAAGGAGGTTGCCCGCCAACTCGCCACGCGCCCAAAAAGAGTCGACGGGTGCCCAGATCCCTGCCGCGACAGTTCTCCCGAACGCCCATCCGATCGCCGCCCCACCCATGGCGGCAACGAGCTTCACGTATCCCTTCCCATCCATGACGAATGCCCTCCTTCGCAAGTTGGCCATGGGCTACCACTGTGAAGAGGGATCAGCCGTGCCCGAAATACACCCCGACGGGCCGTGGGCGAGTCTCTGAGGGCCAGGCGGGCCGCCATGGCGGCCCGTTCCGGCAAGGGCCTGCCAAGACCGTGTCAGAAGGGTATTTCGGTGGCCAGGAGGCCGGTTCCGTGAGCGCGGCCGGACAGGATGCGACAGAAGTCCACGGCATCCATGTCGAGACGCTCGACTTTCGCTTCGGGGGGGTCGGGGTGGCGTTCGAACTCACCGCCGGCTGGCCCGGTGAGGACCAGGTGGAAGGGCTGTGCGTGTCGGCGGGCCCATTCGGCGACCACGTCGGCCACCAGCCGTCCGTCGTGGTCGGCGGTCAACACCGGTTCGTGTCCGAGAGCTCGGCACAGGTCGATCCGGTGCAGCCAGGCGTCGCGGGTGAGGATCACGTCGACGAGGTATCCGAGGTTCCAGGTCTCCGTCCCACCGCGCAGCTCGACGGGGAATCTGACCAGTCGACGCGCGATGGCGGGTGTGCGATGCCGGCCCGCGGCCGCGGGTTCGACCAGGGCACGACACTCTGCGACCAGGGCCGGTGTGGTCAGGGACGCCGTCCGCTCGATCTGGATCTGGGTCATGATGTCGGTCTGGTCGCCGCCGTGTCGTGCGGCGCGGCGTCGGACCTCGAGCTGTTGGCTGGCCATTTCACGCAGCGATGCGGCCGAGCGCATCGCCCCGACCAGGTGCCCGACGAGGTCGCGCACGCTCCAGCCGGTGCAGTCGGTCGGTCTGGCCCACTCGTCCGGGCCGATGACCTCGACGATGTCGGCGAGGCGTCGGTAGGCCGTGCGGGCCAGATCGCGGGCCTCGCCGTGATGAATGGGGCGCTGGACATGCGGGCAGGTCTGCTGGCTCATGGTGATCAACTCCGCTCGGTATCTGCAGGGTGCGGGGGGTCCCGTGGGACGCCTACGTGGTCGCAGAACAGGTCGACGGCCTCATCGAGCAGCCGCCCCCAGCGGTCGCCGCCAGGGTCGTTGGATATCTGCTGATCGGTGAGTCCGGTGATGATGGCGGTCCAGAGGTCAAGGTGGCGCGCGTCGCAGATGCCGGCGTTGGTGAACTGGCGACGGAACCGGTCCAACGCCTCCACGGCGAGCCGGTAGGACTCCTCGGACGGGGTGAAGCCGGGGATCGTGCGTTGGAACAGCAACTGGTACCGAGCCGGGTCGCTGGTGCAGAACGCGAAGAAGGCCCGGGCGCCGGCTCGGAAGTCACCCCTGGTCAGGTTCTCCTCGGGCAAGAACTCCATCGTCTCGGCCAACTCGACCTGCCCCTGACTGAACATCGCGTCGTAGATCTCGTACTTGGACGCGAAGTAGGAGTACAGGCTGGGCGCCTGCATCCCGACCCGCTCGGCCACGTCCCGCAACGAGACGGCGGCCACCCCGTGCTCTCGTGCGCAGGCCCACGCCGCGGCCAGGATCTCCCGCCGGACCGACGCCCGTCGACGCTGCACCCGACCGGCTTTGCCTAACGCCATTCAAACAATCTAATCACATTAGGGAAACAGGTCAACCCAAGCGGTGTTCGCGGTCAGGTCGCGCCGAGCGCGGCGTACCGCGGCTTGACGACCTCCTCGATGATCGTCAGACGCTCGTCGAACGGGATGAAGGCGCTCTTCAGCGCGTTCACCGTGACCCAGCGCAGATCGTTCAGGGTCCAACCGGCCTCGTCGACCAACTGGCGCATCTCCTTGGTCATCGAGGTGCCCGACATCAGCCGGTTGTCCGTGTTCAGGGTGACCCGGAAACGCAGGTCCTTCAGCAGGGTGATCGGGTGCTCGGCGATCGACGCCGCGGCGCCGGTCTGGACGTTGCTCGTCGGGCACATCTCCAACGGGATCCGGGCGTCACGCACCCAGTTGGCCAGCGGGCCCATCGACACCCTCGGCCGCCCGTGGGGGTCCACCCCGCCCAGCACGTCGATGTCGTCGACGATCCGCACGCCGTGCCCGAGGCGGTCGGTCCCGCAGACCTGAACGGCCTCCCAGATGCTGGCCAGCCCGAAGGCCTCCCCGGCGTGGATGGTGACGTGGAAGTTCTCCCGATGCAGGTACTCGAAGGCGTCCAGATGGCGCGACGGCGGGAAACCCGCCTCGGCCCCGGCGATGTCGAACCCGACCACGCCCTCGTCCCGGTGCCGGACGGCCAGTTCGGCGATCTCCTTGGCCCGCGCGGCATGCCGCATCGCGGTCAGCAGGGTGCCCACACGGATCCCCGGCCGGCGGCGACGGCCCGGGCCGTGCCGTCCGCGAAGCCCTCCTGCACCGCCGACACCACCTGGTCCAGACTCAGTCCGCGATCGAGGTGTTGCTCGGGGGCGTAACGGATCTCGGCGTACACCACGCCGTCGGCGGCCAGGTCGATCGCGCATTCACGGGCCACCCGGACCAGGTCGTCGTGACGCTGCATCACCGCCACGGTGTGGGTGAACGTCTCCAGGTAGGACTCCAACGACCCGGAGTCGGCCTGGGTGCGGAACCACTCGTCGAGCACCCCGGCGTCCGCGGCGGGCACCGGGTGGCCGACCTCGTCCGCCAGCTCCAGGACGGTGGCGGCGCGCAGCCCGCCGTCCAGGTGGTCGTGCAGCAGGACCTTGGGCGCGGCGGCGACGGCGTCGGACACGGAGATGGCCATGAGCGGGACTGTAGTCATGAGTGTTCGCGACGGCGCAGCCAACCGGCCCCCCGAGCCGACCAGTTGAGCCCTCCTCACGCGGACGACCGGGGGTCCTCGCCGTGCGACCACTGCTACCTTCGCGACGTGGATTTGCTGACCGACGCTGCAACCCTTCGGGACCACCTTGGAGGACCAGACCTGGTCCTCCTCGACGTCCGCTGGCAACTGGGCCGCGACGACGGTCACGCCCAGTACCTGTCCGGCCACCTGCCCGGGGCGGTCTATGTCGACGTCGACGCCGAACTCGCCGCGCCGCCGACACCTCAGCACGGCCGTCACCCGCTGCCCGACCTGGCGACTCTGCAGGCCGCCGCCCGACGTTGGGGAGTCCGCCGGGACAGCCACATCGTGGTCTACGACGACTGGAGCTCGATGGCCGCCGCGCGGGCGTGGTGGCTCCTGCGCTGGGCCGGGCTGGTCAAGGTGCAGATCCTGGACGGGGCACTGCCTGCCTGGCGAGCCGCGGGCGGCGAACTGGAGACCGGCCCGGTCTCACCCGATCCCGGCGACGTCACACTGTCCGAGGGCGGGCTCTCGGTCGTGGATGCCGACCAGGTGGCCGACCTGGCCGGCACGGGTGCCGCCGGCGGCGCCGCCGTGCTGGACGCGCGGGCCGGCGAGCGCTACCGCGGCGAGGTCGAGCCGATCGACCCGAAGGCCGGTCACATCCCCGGAGCGGTGAGCGTGCCCACGACCGACAACCTCGGACCGGACGGCACCTTCCTGCCCGGGCCCGTTCTGCGGCAACGGTTCGCCGAACTCGGGATCGCCCCCGACGTCGAGGTCGCCGTCTACTGCGGCTCGGGTGTCACCGCAGCGCACGAGATCGCCGCGCTGACCATCGCAGGATTCGACGCGGCCCTCTACCCGGGGTCGTGGTCGCAGTGGTCGGCCGACCCGGACCGTCCGGTGGCGGTCGGGCCCGACTGACCGGCCGCGGTCCGTCAGCTCGGCTGTCGGATGGCGGCGACGGCCAGCACGACCCCGGCGATCCCGAGGAGCAGGGGCACTGCCGCGGTCGCGACGAGCCTGCGCCACGGTGACGGCAGAACGCCGTGCAGACCCGGTTGCTGCCGGGTAGAAGCGAATCCCGCCGCGGCCGCCGCGGCCACGGTCAAGAGCGCCGTCGCCACCAGGAGGGCCACCGAGCCGCGGTGAGCCGCGGCCAGCACGGTGACCCCGCCGATCAACGATCCGGCGATCCCGGTGCGCTGCCAGGCCATCGCGGTCCGCTCGGGCTGGAGCCCCGGATCCCGCGTCATCAGCTGGTCCGAACGGTGAGCACCAGAACGGCCAGTCCCAACGAGGCGAGCACGATCGCCCCGGCCAGCCAAGGCAGGGCGACCGGAGCCGGCAGGTGGTCTGTCGGTCCGCAGCGCCAGTTCCCGGCGGCGCCAGCCGAGGACGGCCGAGACCGCAAGCCAGCCTCCGAGCAGGCACATGACGGCCGGCCACCAGGTGCGACCAGCGGGGACAGGCCCGCGAGGCGGGCGACCGAGGTCAGCCCCACCCCTCCGGCGACCATCGCCAGCGAGGTGCGCACCCAGGCCAGCGCGGTCCGTTCGTTCGCCATCGAGAACCGCGGGTCGGGCTCGGTGCCCTGACGGTAGAGCGAGACCGGACGACGCTGTCCCACCGGTCCGCTCGCCCGGTCCTCGTCCTGTCGGTCCACGATCAGGCGACCCTGTCGATGATCAGCCGGCGCTCGGGCGGGCGCGAGCCCGGCGGCGGCGAGCACCCAGGCGCCCGTCCAGGTCACGCAGCGCCGCCTCGAAGGCCGCGGGGGTGTCGGTGTGCAGGGTCAGCAAGCGGCTGCCCGCTCGCGACGGCGCCGCACCGGGTTTGGCGTGCAGCTCGACTGCCGGCCGCCGGCCTGCACCGGGTCCTCCTTGCGCGCCCGGCCGGCGCCAAGCCGCCAGGCGGCAGACCCCGACCTTGAGCGCGTCCAGCTGCATCAGCACGCCGTCCCCGTCGGCGGCGACCACATGCTGCTCGCGCGCGGTGGGCAGCGCGGCGTCCGGGTCGCCGCCCTGGGCGGCGACCATCGCGCCGCCAGGTGTCCATGGCCCGCCCGTCGGCCAGCGCCGGCGGCCGGGTCGACGTCGGCCAGTCCCGCCCCGGCGAGCATCTCGCGGGCCAGCGCGAGCGGTCAGCTCGACGACGTCCGTCGGGCCGCCGCCGGCCAGCACCTCGAGCGACTCGCGCACCTCGAGCGCGTTGCCCGCGGTCAGGCCGAGCGGGGTGGACATGTCGGTGAGCAGGGCGACGGTGCGCACCCCGGCGTCGGTGCCGAGGTCGACCATCGTCCGGGCCAGCTCGCGGGCGCGTGCTCGACGGTCCTTCATGAACGCGCCGGAGCCGACCTTGACGTCGAGCACCAGCGCGCCGGTGCCCTCGGCGATCTTCTTGCTCATGATCGAGCTGGCGATCAGCGGGATCGACTCGACGGTCGCGGTGACGTCGCGCAGCGCGTAGAGCTTGCGGTCGGCGGGCGCCAGCCCGGCACCGGCGGCGCAGACCACGGCGCCGACGTCGCGCAGCTGGGCCAGCATCTCCGCGTTCGACAGCTCCGCCCGCCAGCCGGGGATCGACTCCAGCTTGTCCAGGGTGCCGCCGGTGTGGCCCAGACCCCGGCCGGACAGCTGCGGCACGGCGACGCCGAAGCTGGCCACCAGCGGCGCCAGCGGGAGCGTGATCTTGTCGCCGACGCCGCCGGTGGAGTGCTTGTCGGCGGTCGGCCTGCCGAGGGCGGAGAAGTCCATCCGCTCCCCGGAGGCGATCATCGCCGCCGTCCAGCGGGCGATCTCGCGCCGGGACATGCCGTTGAGCAGGATGGCCATCGCCAGCGCCGACATCTGCTCCTCGGCGACCACGCCTCGGGTGTAGGCGTCGACCACCCAGTCGATCTGCGCGTCGCTCAGCTCGTGGCGGTCCCGCTTGGCCGCGATCACGTCGACCGCGGCGAACGGCTCGACCCGGTCCGACGGCTCAGTCACCATCGCTCCCGCGCCCGGTCGGGTGTCCAGGTCGTCCGGTCCGAAGGCGTCGGGCAGCACCTGGCGACAGCGGGACGACGCCGCGCGCCGTCTCCAGGGCAGCTCGCCGGCCGCCCGCCTCGTACAGCAGCTGGCGGCACCGCCCGCACGGCATCAGCGGCTCGCCGTCGCCGGCCGACGACGCTGACCGCCAGCAGCCGCCCACCGCCGTCGAGTGCAGCGCCGAGACCAGGCCGCACTCGGCGCACAGACCCAGCCCGTAGGAGGCGTTCTCGACGTTGCACCCGAGGACGACCCGCAGGGCTCCACCGCGTCCGCGGCCAGCCCGGCCGCGCCCACCGGGAAGGAGCTGTAGGGCGCATAGGCATGCCCCAGGGCGTCGCGGGCGGCCGCGCGTAGCGCGGGCCAGTCGACGGGTCCACGTGCGGCTTCACCACGGACGTGACCCGCTCGACGCTCCCCGGGAGCTGGTCGCACGCTAGGTGGCGGTGCCCTTGCGATAGATCTGCCCGTCGGCGGCCGGCATCTTCAGTCGTTGACTGGCCAGCGCGAGCACCAGCAGCGTGGTCACGTAGGGCGTCGCCGAGGTGAACTGCTGCGGCACGGTGTCGGTGAGGGTGAAGATCGCCAGCGAGCCGGCGGCGAGCAGCAGCGCGACGATCCCGGTGCCGCGGGTGCCGCCCACCAGCAGGTAGACCCCGAAGAGCGCCAGCCCGATGGCCAGGGACAGGAACAGCGCGTGCACGCTGACCTCACCCTGGCGCAGCTGCAGCGCGTCGGTGAACCCGAACACCCCCGCGCCCACGGCCAGGCCGCTCGGGCCGCCAGTTGCCGAAGATCATCGCGGCCAGACCGATGAACCCCCGCCCGCCGGTCTGCCCCTCCCGGTAGTAGTTCGAGGCCACCATCGACAGGAAGGCGCCACCCAGACCGGCCAGGGCGCCGGACATGACCACGCCGATGTACTTGTAGAGGTAGACGTTGACACCGAGCGACTCGGCCGCGTAGGGGTTCTCTCCGCACGACCGCAGCCGAAGCCCGAACCTGGTGCGCCACAACGCATAGGTGGACGCCGGGATCAGCACGACCGCGAGCACCGTCACCCAGGAGACGTTGGTGACCAGACCGCCGAGCACTCCGGCGGCGTCGGAGACCAGGAAGATGTCCCGGTTCTCGAGCGCACGCAGCCCGCTCGACAGCAACGGCACGGTGAAGGTGCCGGGCTGCGGCACCTGCGGGGACTGGGTCACCCCGCCGCCCTCTGAACCGGTGAAGATCAGCGAGGACAGGAACCGCGCCACCCCCGGCCCGAGCAGGTTGATCGCGACGCCGGAGACGATGTGATCGACCCCGAACGTCACCGTGGCGAGCGCATGCACCAGGCCGCCGAGGGCCCCGCCCAGGATCCCGGCGACGACCCCCGCCCAGGGCCCGTACTGCAGCGCACCGTAGGCCGCACACCAGGTTCCGAGCACCATCATGCCCTCGAGGCCGATGTTGACCACGCCGACCCGTTCGGACCACAGACCGCCGAGCCCGGCCAGCATGATCGGTATGGCCAGGCGCAGGGCGGCACCCGCCGTCCCGGAGGAGGTGAGGTCGTCGGCACCGGTGGCGAGCCGGGTGACCGAGAGCACCGCCAGCACGGCGACCGCCAGGGTCAGGGCGCGGATCAGGGCGCTGGCCATCAGCGGACGTCGCAACGAGGCCGCCGTCGCGGGGGGCCTCCAGATCCGTCGCCATCAGGCCACCCCCGCCGGCTGGGCGGCGAGCCGTGGGCGGATCGGAGAGCTGGCCGGCCACCCGCCGCTGCTCGGCGGCGACGCGCCAGCGCCGGACCACCTCGTACGCGATGACGACCGCCAGCACGATGATCCCCTGCATGATCGTCACGATCTCCTTGGGGATCCCCTCGAGGTCGAGGATCAGGTTGGACACGTCCAGGAAGCCCCACAGCAGCGCGGCGAAGGCGATGCCGAACGGGTTGTTCCGGCCCGAGCAGCGCGATCGCGATCCCGGTGAAGCCGATCCCGGCCGGGAAGTCCTGCCCGTAGGAGTGGGAGTCACCGAGCAACAGCGGCATGCCCACCAGTCCGGCGATCCCTCCCGAGAGGAGCATCGAGGCGACCACCATGCGTTTGACGTTCACCCCGGAGGTGACCGCGGCAGGCTCGGACATGCCGGTCGCGCGCAGGTCGAAGCCGAACCGGGTACGGCTCAGGACGAACCAGTAGAGGACGCCGACCAGGCCGGAGACCACGATGAACCCGTAGACCTCACCGCCGGAGGTGCCGAAACCGGGGAACCAGCCCGACTCCGCGATCCGCGGCGTCCGCACGATGTTCCCCTCCAGCCTGGCGAACACCGCGGGGGTGAGCATCCAGGCGACCAGAGCACCGGCGATGTAGTTGAGCATGATCGTCGAGATCACCTCGTTGACCCCGCGGTAGACCTTGAGCAGCGCCGGCGATACCGGCCCAGAGCGCGCCGACCACGACGCCGACGCCGACGATCAGCGCGATGTGCAACGGCCTGGGCAGGGTCACCGAGGCGCCGACCACCGCGGCGCACATCGCCGCCAGGCGGTACTGGCCGTCGACACCGATGTTGAACAGGTTCATCCGGAACCCGATCGCCACCGCCAAGGCCGACAGGTAGTAGGCCGCGGACTTGTTCAGGATGTTGACCAGGTTCGAGGCCTGGATCCCGAAGTCGTACATCGCCGTGAACGCGGTGATCGGGTCGTGTCCGGCCAGCAGCAGCACGAGCGAGGACAGCCCGACCGCGACGGCGAAGGCCATCGTGGGGGCCAGCAGCGCCATGCCGATCCGGCGCGGGTCCGTCCAGGACGAGAAGTCTCGAACCCGCGGCGGTGGTCCGGCCGCTTGCCATCACGCGGCCCCTTCGGCAGAGGAACCGGCGCCGGTCATCGCCGAGCCGAGTTGCTCGGGCGTGACGGTCGCCGGGTCGGCCTCGGCGACCAGCACGCCGCGCAGGATGACCCGCAACGTGTCCGACAGCCCGATCAACTCATCCAGATCGGCGCTGATCAGCAGGACGGCCAGGCCCTCGGCCCGGGCGTGGCGCAGGTGGTCCCAGATGGCCGCCTGCGCACCGACGTCCACCCCGCGGGTGGGGTGGGCGGCCAGCAGCAGCCGCGGCTGCGAGCTCATCTCCCGGCCGACGATGAACTTCTGCTGGTTACCGCCGGACAGTGCCGAGGCGGTGACCTCGATGGACGGCGTGCGGACGTCGTACTCCCGCACGATCCGCTCCGTGTCCAGACGGGCGTGGCGTCGGTCGATCAGACCCCGGCGGGCATTCGGCTCGGTGGTCTGGTGGCCGAGCACCCGGTTCTCCCACAGCGGGGCCTCGAGCAGCAGCCCCTGGCGGATCCGGTCCTCGGGGATGAACGAGATCCCCCGCTCACGACGATGGCGGGTGCTCAGGGCGGAGATGTCCTCGCCGTCGAGGCGAACCCGACCGGTCGCGGGCCGGATTCCCATGATCGCCTCGACGAGTTCGGCCTGGCCGTTGCCCTCCACTCCGGCGATGCCGAGGACCTCGCCGGCATGGATGGTGAAGGTGACGTCGTCGACGACGGGGCGGCCCGTGCCGCCCGACCGTCAGGCCGCTCACCTCCAGGACCGGGCGATCGGTGACCGTGGAGTCGGTCGTCTGCGGGGATGGCAGTTCGCTGCCGACCATCATCTCGGCCAGCTGCTGCGGAGTGACCTCGCTGGGCGCGACGGTGCCGACCGTCTTGCCCCGCCGGATCACCGTGATCGCGTCGGCGACCTGGAGCACCTCGTCCAGCTTGTGCGAGATGAAGATGACGGTCAGGCCCTCGGACTTCAGCTCGGCCAACGCCTCGAAGAGTTCGTCGACCTCCTGCGGCACCAGGACGGCAGTCGGCTCGTCCAGGATCAGGATGCGCGCACCCCGGTAGAGCACCTTGAGGATCTCGACCCGCTGGCGCTGACCGACGCCCAGGTCACTGACCAACGGGTCAGGATCGACCTCCAGTCCGTACCGGTCGGAGATCTCGATGATCCGGCGGCGGGCCTCGTCGGCGTCCAGTCTGAAGACGGTGCCCGGCTCGCTGCCCAGGACGATGTTCTCGGCCACGGTGAAGTTGTCCGCCAGCTTGAAGTGCTGGTGCACCATGCCGATCCCGGCGTCGATGGCGTCCGACGGGGCTGTGGAAGGAGTGGACCCGGCCCTCGATCTCGACCGTGCCCTCGTCGGGCTTCTGCATCCCGTAGAGGATCTTCATGAGGGTGGACTTGCCCGCGCCGTTCTCACCGCACAGCGCGTGCACCGTCCCGGGCTCGACGGCCAGGGTGATGTCCTCGTTCGCCACCACGCCCGGGAAGCGCTTGGTGATCCCGGTCAGGCGAACCGCTGGTGGTGCCTGTCCTCCGTCCGCCATCCGCCGGCCTCCTCGTCAACGGCCCCGCGGGCCCAGGGAAAGGACGACGGGCCCGGGGGAACGCTAGCGCCCCCCGGGCCCGTCAGGTCCCAGAACCACCTACCCGTCAACCAGTCAGGGCTTGTCCGGAACGGTGATCTTGCCGTCGATGATCTGCTGCTTGTAGTCCTCGAGCTTGGTCTTGATGTCGTCGACCTGGCCGCCGGACGTCGAGTAGCCCACGCCGTCCTTCTTGAGGTCGAACACCTGGACGCCGGTCAGCGGCGTCACCCTCCTGAGCAGACTTGATCATGTCGAAGACCGCGACGTCGACCCGCTTCAGCATCGAGGTCAGGATGACCGGCTTGAGGTCGGCGGAGGCCGTCTCGTACTGGTCGCTGTCGACCCCGATGGCCAGCTTGCCCTTGGCCTTGGCGGCCTGGAAGACACCGGTGCCGGAGCCGCCGGCGGCGTGGTAGACGATGTCCGCGCCGGCGTCGTACATGCCGTTCGCCGCCTCTGTCCCGGCGGCCGGGTCGTTGAAGCCCTTGCAGTCCGGCGGGTTGGAGATGTACTTCACCTGGACCTTGATGTCCGGGTTCACCTCCTTGGCGCCCGCGACGTAGCCGGCCTCGAACTTCTGGATCAGCGGGATGGTGCAGCCGCCGATGAAGCCGACGTTGCCGGTCGTGGACTTCAGCGCCGCGGCGGCGCCGACCAGGAAGGAACCCTCGTTCTCGGCGAAGGTCAGCCCGGTGACGTTGGTCGCGTCCCCAACATCGGGGTAGTCGACGATGGCGAACTGGGTGTCCGGGAACTGCGGCGCGACCTTGGCCAGACGAGGCCCCGTAGAGGAAGCCGACCGCGATGACCGGGTTGTACCCGCCCTGGGCCAGCAGCTTGAGCCGGGCCTCCTTGTCGGCGTCGGTCTCGCCCTGGTTGGCGGACAGTTCCTTGATCTCGATGCCGAGGTCGTTCTTGGCCTTGTCCAGACCGGCGGCGGCCGAGTCGTTGAAGGACTTGTCGCCCCGACCGCCGATGTCGTAGGCGAGGCCGACCTTGATCGAGGCGGCCGCGGGCTCCGCCCCGCCCGAGGTCGCTGTGGACGTGCTGTCGCTGCCGCTGCACGCGGTCAGAGCCATGGTGGCCACGGCCGCGACCGCGACGAGGGTTGTCACCCGACGCAAGGGCGTCTCCGTTCTGTTCGGCTCGCAGTACTGGAGCGTGTCGTGTCGGCCGGTCTGTCGCCCACGTCCGGGATGGGTGGGCGGCCGCTCAGTCGCACACTAGTCCCTGGCCGTCCGTCATCCGGCCACAAGGCGGCGGCGCTACCGAACCGTGATGAGGACTTCACCGGCGCATGATTCCCGGCGCACGATCAGTGGCCCCGGAGATCGCGCACGACGATAGCCGTGAGTACGCGGGCACCCAGAGCGACGGCCCTCTCGTCGATCAGCAGATCGCCCTGGTGCAGATCGTAGGTACGCCCACCCGGGGTACGGGTGCCCAGACGCATCATCGCCCCGGGCACCTTCTCGAGCATCCAGGCGAAGTCCTCCCCACCCAGACTCTGCTCGGCCAGCACGACACTGCCTTCGCCGAGTTCGCCGAGCACGGCCTCCTCGCTGATCAACACGCTGTCCGGGTCGTTGACCGTCGGCGGCACCCCCCGAGTGTGCTCCACCTCGGCCCGCAGCCCATAGGGTCGGACGACCTCGTGGACGACGTCGGCCACCAGGGTGCCGGCCTGGGCCCAGACCGCAGTGTCCATGCAGCGCAGCGTGCCGGCGAGCTCTCCGCTGCGCGGGATGGCGTTCGGCGCGGCGCCTGCGGAGATCTGGCCCCAGACCATCGCGACACCGGCCCGGGGGTCGAGGCGACGGGACAGGATCGCCGGCACCTGAACGGCAACCTGGGCCAACGCGAAGACCAGGTCCCCGGTGACGTGGGGGCGGGAGGTGTGACCGCCGTCGCCGTACAGGCGCACGACGATGGAGTCCGATGCCGAGGTGATCGGACCGCCGCGTACGCCGATCTGCCCGACGTCGCTCGCCGGGTCGCAGTGCAGCGCGTAGGCGCGGTCCACACCGTCCAACCCGCCATTGGCGATCACCTGCAGGGCGCCTCCGGGCTGGATCTCCTCGGCGGGCTGGAAGATCAGCCGGACCCGGCCCGGCAGGGCGCCGACGGCGTCCAGTTCGGCGAGCATGAGCCCGGCTCCGAGCACCGCGGTCGTGTGCACATCGTGCCCGCACGCATGGCTGACCCCCTCGACGGTGGAGTCGTACTCCAGATCGGTCTGCTCTGCCAGCGGCAGGGCGTCCAGATCGGCGCGCAGGGCGATGGTGCGCCCGCGAGGATCACCGATGTCGCAGATCAACCCGGTGCCTGGCAACAGTTGCGGCTCGAGCCCGGCGCGGGTGAGGCGCTCTGCGACCCGTTGCGTGGTCCGGAACTCGCTGTAGCCCAACTCGGGATGAGCGTGGACGTCGCGCCGGAACGCGACGAGACCGTCGGCAAGGGGCTCGATCAGCGAGGTCAGGGATAGGTCGCTCACAGCAGGAGCCAGGCTAGCCCAGCCGGGCACCCGGCCCGGCGGAAACCTGCCCACGCGGATGGTCCACGCGCTCCAGAGCGCTCTGCCAGGCGTTCATCCGGCGCCAGAAGTGGTCCCCGACCGGTTCGGGAGCGAGCAGGAACATGAAGTGCTTCCCGGTCGGGTCGCCCTCGATGACGGCCACCTCCGGCAGCGGCCCCGGCCCGGTCAGGTGGTAGGCGGTGTACCCGTGCGGGGCCAGCGCGGCCCGCAACTCCTGCTCCGAGCGGCCGTAGAGCACCTCGACGAACATCCAGGGCCGATGGGCGGCGATCGTCTCCGCGGCGCCCGCGACCACCTGGTGCTCGGTTGTCTCGGTGTCGATCTTCATCACGGCCGGGACGGCGCCGGTCCGCCGCACGTAGGTGTCGACGGTCTCCAGCGGCACCTCGATCTCGCGCGAGTGCGGCCGGAACCCGGGGTTCAGGGAGTTCGAGCTGTCGGTGACGTCGGACAGGTACAGCGTCGCGGAGCCCTCGGCGTCCCCCAGGGCGAGTTCGTCCACCGTGATCGGCAGGTCGTTCGCAACGCTCAGGATCCTCGCCGCCTCGGCGAGATCCGGCGTCGGCTCGACAGCGCGTACCGGCCTGTCGCCGACCATCGCAGCCAGCAACGCGTAGATGCCGATGTTGGCCCCGATGTCCAGAACGGCGCCGCCGGGGGCCTGCTCGGTCGCGGTCAGGAACGCGGCGAGGGCGAACGGCTCGTAGCCGGCCAGGGTCTTCTCCTGGAGCACCTCGGCGACGTACATCCCCATCGGGACGTCGATGTGCAGGGTGCGCAGAACACCCACCTCGTCCGCGATCTCGGTCGCGTCGAGGGGCAGCAGCGGGACGGACAGCTCGAAGCTGCGTCGGGCCGGGGGCCTCGCGGCGGGGGCGGGCTTCGCGGTGGGGGCGGGCTTCGCGGGCGCCGATGCCCGGGGCGCCGGGGGGGCGGCCGGGGACCACAGACCGACGCCTCGCAGGAGACGCAGGCCGAGGACCCGGACCCTCTTGGGCAGCCGCCGGCGAAGCCGTCGAACCGATGCACCGATGTCCATGCCCCTACCCCTCACGGCGACTGTCACGTTCCGAGAGGCAGAGGTTACTTTACGTAGTGGGCCGCCCGCGAAACGGGCACTCGGCCCAGACCTCAGAACGCGTCCGCAGGGGTATATGTGCCCCAGACCGCGCGCAGCGCGTTGCATACCTCCCCGCCGGTCGCCCGGGCGGCCAGGGCCTCGCGCATCGGGTACAGCACGTTGTCGGTGCCGGACGCCGCCGTCCTCAGCCTGTCCAGCGCCTCCTCCACGGCCGCGTTGTCGCGCTCGGAGCGAAGCCGCACCAACGCCTCTCGCTGCTGGGCCTCGATGGTCGGGTCGACCCGCAGCGGGTCGTAGTGCTCCTCGTCATCGATGGTGAACCTGTTCACGCCCACCACGGTGCGCTCGGCGTCGTCGATCTCCTGGGCGACGGCGTAGGCCGAACGTTCGATCTCGTTCTTCTGGAAGCCCTGTTCGATGGCGGCGACCGCTCCCCCGCGCTCCTCGACCTGGTTGATGAGGTCGACGATGGCCTCCTCCAACTGGTCCGTCAGGGACTCCACGACATAGGAGCCCGCGAACGGGTCGACCGTCTTGCAGACGTCCGTCTCGTAGGCGATGACCTGCTGGGTCCGCAGAGCCAGACGCGCGGCCTTCTCGCTCGGCAGCGCGATCGCCTCGTCGTAGGAGTTGGTGTGCAGGCTCTGGGTGCCGCCGAGGACGGCCCCGAGCCCCTGCAGCGCCACCCGGACCATGTTCACCTCGGGCTGCTGGGCGGTCAGCTGCACCCCGGCCGTCTGGGTGTGGAAGCGCAGCATCTGGCTCTTGGGGTTCGTCGAGCCGAACTCCTCGGAGACCATCCGCGCCCAGACCCGTCGGGCGGCCCGGAACTTGGCCACCTCCTCGAGCAGCGTCGTCCGGGCCACGAAGAAGAACGACAGCCGTGGGCCGATGTCGTCGACACTCAGGCCGGCGGCCTGGGCGGCGCGCACGTACTCCTTGGCGTTGGCCAGGGTGAAGGCGATCTCCTGCGCGGGCGTGGCCCCGGCCTCGGCCATGTGGTAGCCCGAGATCGAGATCGTGTTCCAGCGCGGCATCTCGCTGCGGCAGTAGGCGAAGATGTCGCTGACCAGCCGCAGCGACGCCTTGGGCGGGAAGATGTAGGTGCCGCGGGCGATGTACTCCTTGAGCACGTCGTTCTGGATCGTCCCGGCCAGCTTGGTCGGATCCGCACCCTGCTCGCTGGCGACCAGTTGGTAGAGCAGCAGCAGGACGGCGGCCGGCGCGTTGATGGTCATGGACGTCGAGACCTGGTCCAGCGGAAGGCCGCCGAAGAGGATCCGCATGTCGTCCAGCGAGTCGATGGCCACGCCGACCTTGCCGATCTCACCGGCCGCCACCGGGTCGTCGGAGTCGTAGCCCATCTGGGTCGGCAGGTCGAAGGCGACGCTGAGCCCGCCGGTACCGGCGGAGACCAGTTGGTGGTATCGGGTGTTGGACTCGCGGGCGGTGCCGAAGCCCGCGTACTGCCGCATCGTCCAGGGGCGACCCGTGTACATGGACGGGTAGGGCCCACGGGTGTACGGATATTCGCCCGGGTCGCCCAGCGCCGCCGCGGGGTCGAACCCGGCCAGGTCGTCGGGACCGTACACGGACTTGAGCGGGAGACCGGATTCGGTCCTGCCCCCACCGTCGGATGTGCTCATCGCCGCCTCCTGCGCGTCGTCGCGTTCACGAGGCTACCGACGCCCGCGACGCGCTGAACAGGCCGCGCGGTGGGCCCCGTCACATCCGGCGCCCCGACGATGTCAGAGCAGATCGGCGCGGCCGCGCGCCTGGACCTGCGCGACCAGTGCCTTGACGTCCTGGGCCCGGGCTCGGGTGGTGACCAGGACGGCGTCCGGGGTGTCCACGACGACGACGTCGTCCAAGCCCTGGACGACGACCAACCGGCCACCCGCGGCGACGACCAGGCCGTCGCCGTCCGGAACGATCACCTGGGCCGGGTCGCCGAGCACCCGCATCCCGAGCGTTGTCCGGGTGCGCCGGCGGCAGCAGGTGCAGCGCGTCGAAGTCACCGATGTCGTCCCATCCGAGATCGGCCGGGATCACCGCGACGCGCCCGGCCGCCGCTGCGGGTTCGGCCACGGCGTAGTCGATGGCCACCTTCTCCAGGGTGGGCCAGATCTCGGCCAGGACGGCGTCGCGCTGCGGGGTGTCCCAGGCGGCGGCGATCGCGCGGACTCCCTCGTGCAGCTCGGGTCGGTGCTCGGCCAGCTGGGCGAGCAGGACGTCGGCCCGGGCGACGAACATCCCGGCGTTCCATCGGTATCCGCGCGCCACGTAGTCGGTGGCGGTGGCGAGGTCCGGCTTCTCGACGAATCGTTCGACGGCCAGCGCGGACGGCGCTCCGGGAACGGCGAGCGAGGTCCCTGGACCGATGTAGCCGAACGCGGCCGACGGCTCCGTCGGGGTGATGCCGATGGTGACGACGTATCCCTGGTCTGCTGCGGCCACGGCCTCGGCGACGGCGGCGTGGAAGGCGGCGACGTCACGGATCACGTGATCGGCTGCGAACGAGCCGACCACCGCAGCGGGATGCCTCGAGAAGACCACAGCCGTGGCCAGGGCGATCGCGGCGGTGGAGTCCCGCGGTGACGGTTCGGCGATCAGATCGGCCGCGTCCACCTTCGGCAGCTGGCCCGCCACCGCCGTGGCGTGCCGCAGGCCGGTGACGACCACCACGCTCTGGGCGAGGGGTGCCAGCCGGTCGACCGTCTGCTGGATCAGCGTGCGGCCCGACCCAGTGAGGTCGAGCAGGAACTTGGGGTGCCCGGAACGGGACAGCGGCCAGAGCCGGGTTCCCGCTCCGCCCGCGGGGACTATGGCGTGAAAGCCGGTCAACGGCCTGATGTCGTTCATCACTGCAGGACGCTACCCGAGGCCGAACCCCACGGGCGCTGTTGTCCCCCTCATGGCGGGGGAGAACAGCACCCGATCATCACGCACTCCGGCGCAGGGCATCTCGAGCAGTGCGCACCACCCGGCCGGCCAGACCCATCCCAGCCACGGTGACGCCGCCGAGGATCACGCCCGCAGCGAGGGTCACCCGGTCGGCCGCGCGCGCCTGGTAGCTGGGCTGGCCGGCTGCGGCGGCACGGGCGCCCGCCGGACGGGCTCCGATGGCGGCGTGAGCCGCATCGTCGCCGTCGCCGGCGGTGTCCTCTGCGGCGATCCCGAGATCTGCCGCGGTGACCGCGGCCCAGGCTGCCGCGAGCAGGGTGATCCGCCCGGCCAGGTTGAAGAACAGCAGTAGGACGGCCAACGTCGTCGCGCTGGCCAGGAGGGGGTTACCGGATGCCTGGCGCGTCAGCAGCCCACCGGAGAGCTTCAGTGCCTCCAGACCCACGGCGCCGATGATCGCCCCGCTGAGCAGCACCCGGACCGACACCGGGATCCGCGCCAGGAGCCGGAAGAAGGTCAGGAACAGCACGACGTCCACACCCAGCACCCCGACCTGGACCAGTACCTGCACCAGCACCCGGGCCGGGGTTGAGGCGATGCCGAGCTGGTCGAGGACCCACCCGGACGCCGAGGAGAGCCCGACGCTGACCGCGATGGAGGCCAGCACCAGCAGCCCGAGCACCGCGAGCACCCCGATGTCGAGCAGTTTCTTCAGCAGCGGCCCGGGCAGCCGGTCCAGGCCGAATACCGCCCTGATGCCCTGTCGCATCGCATCGACCCAACCCAGGCCCGTTAACAGCAGGAGTCCGACGGCGATCGCGCCGGTGGTGGTCAGCACGTTCCTCCTGACCAGATCGTTGATCCAGACCTGGCCCTCGCCACGGTTCATCCCGATGATCTCTTGGCCGAAGGTCTCGTTGACGTAGTCGACCACCTGCTGCTTCAGCTCGGTGTTGCCGCCGAGGACGAGACCGAACGCGGTGAAGCCGATGACCAGCAAGGCGAAGAACGAGAACAGCGCCACGTAGGCGATCCCGCCGGCGAGCAGGTTGCCGCGCGCAGCGCTGAACTGGTCCCACACCCGGAGGGGCTTGGTCTGCTTCAGCCGCTCGATCCACTGCTTGAGTCGCTCGATCCACTGCTTCACTCCGCCTCCAGGGTCACTGCGCCTCCCGGCCGAACGGCACCTCGCGCCGGCGTCGCCACACGCCGTCGGAGGTCTTCAGGTAGATGGCGAAACGGTCCACGATCAGGGTCTCGTAGTAGTCACGCATCACCTCGACGGCGCGGTCCAGGTCGGCCTCGGGTACCGCGTGGGCGAGGGTGACATGCGGATGAAAGGCGAACGCGAGTCCCCCGGCGAGTGGTCCGCTGCACACGGCCTCCTGCAGGCGGTGCAGGGCCCCGAGGTCACCGCCCACCCCGACATAGACCACCGGCGAGACCGGTCGGAACGTGCCGGTGCCCACGAGATCCACCCGGAACGGGTCCGTCCGTGCAGCCACCTCGGCCAGGTGCTCGCGGGCCGTACCCCTGGTGGACTCGAGCATCAACCTCGGCGGCAGCAACGTGATGTGCGGGTGGATCTGTGCACCCTCGACGTCGCCGAAGGACTTGCGCACGGCACGCAGTTCGCCCGCCAGGGGTTCGGGCAGGTCGATGACGACCCCGGCCACCAGTTCGTTGTCGGAGCGGGGAACCAGGTTCGACAGGCGCGACAGCCCCGGCGCGGGCCCATCCCGCCCCGCCGGGCCCTCCATCGAGCCGTTCACCGCCACGACCCGATCACGCGAATCCGATCCTGGCGTACACCTCTGCCAGTTTCGCCGCGGCCAGCTCCCGCGCCCGGGCGGCGCCGTCGTCCAGGATGTCGTCAAGGGTGGCGGTGTCGGCGAGCAACTCGTGCACCCGGTCCCTGAAGGGCGCGGCGAAGTCGACGTAGGCGCCGGCGACCTCCTTCTTCAGATCGCCGTATCCGGCCCCGGCGAAACGTTCGGTCAGGGCGTCCAGATCCTGGCCGGACAGGGCCGACAGGATGGTGAGCAGGTTCGACACCCCCGGCTTGGTCTCCGGGTCGAAGACGATTTCGCGGCCGGTGTCGGTGACCGCTGAGCGGATCCGCTTCGCCGAGATCGCCGGATCGTCCAGCAACCACAGGCATCCTGACCCACCGACGCTCTTGCCCATCTTCTTGTCCGGGGCCTGCAGATCGGTGATCTTTGCGGTGGCCCGGACGATGTGCGGCTTGGGGACGACGAAGGTCTGCCCGAATCGGGAGTTGAACCGTTGCGCCAGATCGCGGGTCAGTTCCAGGTGCTGCCGCTGGTCCTCGCCCACCGGCACCTTTTCGGCGTCGTAGAGCAGGATGTCGGCGGCCTGCAGCACCGGATACGTGAACAGACCGACGCTGGCCCGTTCGGCCCCCTCGCGCGCGGACTTGTCCTTGAACTGGGTCATCCGGCCTGCCTCGCCGACCCCCGTCAGGCATTGCAGGACCCAGGCCAGTTGCGCGTGCTCGGCCACCCGGCTCTGCACGAACAGGACGGAGCGGCCGGGGTCGATGCCGGCGGCGAGGAACTGCGCCGCGGTCACCCGGACCCGCCGGCGCAGGTCGTCCGGTTCGAACTCCCCCGTGATCGCGTGCTGGTCCACCACGCAGAAGATGGTGCGGAAGTCCGCCTGCATCGCCACCCAGTTGGTCAGCGCCCCCAGGTAGTTGCCCAGGTGCAGGGAGTCGGCCGTGGGCTGCATTCCCGAGAACAGCCGCGGCGGCGGTGTGGACGTCATGGCGGCCATTCTGTCAGGAGCGCAGGGATGCCGCATGCAGCGTCTGCACATGCATCAGCACGCCCTGTTCCGGGTCGAGCAGCGGGGCGGGAATGCCCACCGAGCCCAGGACGGCGCTGCGGATCGAGACCCGGGCAGCAGCAGGCGCCCCGGCGACCCCGCGGGGGGCTGAATCACGCCGTCATGCGGGAGGTTCGACCACCCTGTGGGGCGCGTCGTCGGTCTGGCCGGGTCGCTGACTCGCCTCGCTCGGGTCGGCGTCGTCGTCCGCGTGAATATCGGGCTCGACGTCCCGCGCCCGGCCCGACTGCTCGCGCACCCGTGCCTCGAGTTCGGCGATCCTGCGCTTGTTGCGACGACGGGTCGCCATCAGGACCCACCAGAGCACGGCGACGAGCGCACCGACCACTGCGCCCACCAGGCTGGCGGTGCGGAAGGCAGGGGCGTCGACATCGAAGATCCGCTCGCCGGCGTGAGCGGCGTTCCCGTTGCCCAGCACGATCCCCAGGGTGGTCAGGTTGGGCGCCGCGAGGACGGCGGCCAGCAGCAGCCAGACCACCCGGCTGGTGAGGGAGCCCGCATGCCAGGCGAAGACGCGGCGCAGCAGCAACAGCGGAAGGGCGGTGAACAGGACGCCGCAGACCAGCCCGGCGAACACGCCGGTACTGATCCGGCCGTCGACGACGTCGCCCACCCGTTGCGCCCACCATCTCGGCAGCCACGTGACCGCCAGCAGGACGGCGAGCGCGAGCAGCGCGACCGTGATGGCCACCAAGGTGATCCGCATTCCCCAGTCGCGCTCCTTGACGACGACCGGTGCGGACTCCGGAAGCGGGTCGGGGGTGCTCACCCCCCGATCATGGCACGGTGCTGCACCCGTCGTCCCGGCCCTCGCCGCGCTCGAAGCGCCCCCACGCGCAGCAGCCGCGATGATGGAGCCCATGAGTGTTCTGGTCCTGATGGGCTCCGGCGAGACCGCGCCCGCGATGATCAAGCAGCACCGGGCGATCCTGGCCGCCTCGGGCGTGCCCGAGAAGGGCCCCGCGGTCTTTCTGGACAGCCCGTTCGCCTTCCAGGCCAACGCCGAGGAGCTGATCGCCAAGACGGCGGGGTACTTCAGGACGTCCGTGGGCAGCGAGGTCCACCTGGCCAGTTGGCCGCGCCGCGACCGGCCCGTGAGCGAGCACGAGTCGACACTGGCCCTGATCAGCCGCGCGCGCTGGGTCTTCGCAGGCCCGGGCAGCCCGAGCTATGCCCTGACCCAGTGGCATGAGACCCCTCTTCCCGGCGCGCTGCTCGATGTCGCCGGCCGGGGCGGGAGCCTGGTCTTCGGCTCGGCGGCGGCCTGCACGGTGGGCTCGCATGCCGTGCCGGTGTACGAGATCTACAAGGTCGGCGCGGACCCCTACCTGTTGCCCGGGTTGAATCTGCTGGCCTCGCTGACCGGCATCGAGGCGATGGTGGTGCCGCACTACGACAACGCCGAGGGCGGGCGCTACGACACCCGGTTCTGCTACCTGGGCGAGCAGCGGCTGCGTCTGCTGGAGGATCAGCTGCCCGAGACGGCCGGGGTGCTGGGGGTCGACGAGCACACCAGTCTGGTCCTCGACCTGGACGCCGGCCGGGCCGAGGTGGGCGGGGTCGGCCGCGTGACCCTGCGCCGCCGGGGCGTCGATCAGACCCTGGCGAGCGGTGAGAGGATC
Organism: uncultured Actinomycetota bacterium; assembly: GCA_963750395.1. Taxonomy (GTDB): domain Bacteria; phylum Actinomycetota; class Actinomycetes; order Actinomycetales; family Kineosporiaceae; genus JADJPO01. Next base: position 656,290 of record CAVVQM010000010.1, read on the forward strand.
TCACTGGAGGAGCTGGGGGCCGTGCTGAGCGGCGAGCATCCGACCGTCACCACGGCCGTCGCCGGCCACGACCGGGGCGCGGACGACGGGGCACCGACCGCGACGGACGACGGAACCGGCGGATCACCACCGTCCCTGGCGGCACAGACCGCGCAGGCCCGGGCCGACTTCGACACCGCGATCGCCGCACGCGACGCGGCCGGCTGCGTGTCCGCCATCCTCGATCTGGAAGGCGCCATCGCCGACTGGAGCATGGACACCCTGCAGAGCGACGAGACGGATCGGGCCCGTCGGGAGCTGCGGTCCTTGGTCGTGCGGCTCGGCGACCTCGCGCACCGTGGAGCGGTCGACCCCGCGGACGTCGTCCGGCCCTTCGTCGACGCCCTGCTGGCCATCCGCGATCGATCGCGGGCGGATCGGGACTACGCGACGGCCGACATCATCCGGGAACGACTGACCGCGTCGGGGGTGGACGTGCAGGACGGCGCCGAGGGTACCGTTTGGTCGCTCAGCCGCCGGGAGGTCCACCCCGTCGGCGCAGCGCCCGGCGCATCCATCGAGTGATCCTGAGCGTGATCCCCGTGCGGGCGGGTGGCGGCCGATCGCGCCTGCCTATACTTCTTCGACGTCGTGGGGAGCCGGGCTCTTGGCCTGCAGGAGACGACGGTGTCGACAGGACCATCAGCGAGCGAGAGGGGACCGCGGGTGCCTGGACCATGGCCGGCCCGCATGATCAACCCGATCCGGGACTACGCGTGGGGGTCCACCACCGTGCTGGCCCGGCTGCAGGGCCGTCGGCCCACGGGGGAGCCCGAGGCCGAATTGTGGATGGGGGCGCACTCGAGCGCCCCGTCGCGGCTGATCGACCCGAACGGGGTCGAGACGAGGCTCGACGCGGCCATCGTGGAGCACGGGGTGGAGATCCTCGGCCGCCAGGTGCATCAGTGCCAAGGCAACCGCCTTCCCTTCCTGCTCAAGATCCTGGCCATCGCCGAGCCGCTGTCGGTGCAGGTCCATCCCACGGCCGAGCGCGCCCGCCGCGGCTACGAGGGCAGCCAGCAGCCTCTGGGCGATCACGAGTACGTCGACCCGTACGCCAAGCCGGAGATGCTCTACGCGCTCGAACCGATCGACGCGATGTGCGGATTCCGCACCGTCGCCGAGGTCGAGCGCCTGCTGGGGCTACTCGACGGCCCTCGCGTGGAACTGCTCACTGCGGTGCTGACCGCGACCGGGGACGCGCACCCTCTGGAACATGTGTTGCGCACCCTGGTCAGCTGGGCCGCGGACGACCGCGTAGCGCTGGTGGCGGACGTGGTCAAGCAGGCCCACCGATTGCTGACCAGCGCCGGGCCACTCGGGGACTCGCCGCTGTCCGCCGAGGACCGCAGGGCGCTGAACTGGGTATGCCGGATCGGCCGGAGCTACCCGGAGGACCCGCTGGTCGTCGGGCCCTTCGTGCTCGATCTGGTGCGCCTGGAACCGGGTGAGGTGCTCTTCGTACCCCCCGGCACACCGCACGCCTACCTGTTCGGCCTCGGCGTGGAGATCATGGCGAACTCCGACAACGTGCTGCGGGCCGGCCTCACCCACAAACACGTCGCGGTCGAGGAGATGTTGCACGTCGTCCAGGGCGAGAGGGGTCCCGACCGGGACGTTCCGTTCGCCTGGCTCAGCCCGCACGAGGTGATCTGGGCCCCGCCGGTGCAGGAGTTCCAGCTGGGCCGCATCTGGATGACCGACACCGCGCCGGTCACCTGCTTCCCCGGCATCGCCGGCCCGCAGATCCTGCTGTGCACCTCGGGACCGGTCCAGGTCAGCAGCCCCGGGCAGAGTCTGACCCTGAGCCCGGGTGAATCGGCCTTCGTCGGGGCGGGCGGAGCGGGCACGATTGTGCTGAGCGGACCCGGGGAGGTCTTCCGGGCAAGCGCCGGCGGCCAGCGCCTGCCACGCTCCGCCTGAGCCCGATGCCCACGACGATCGGCACGACGGGCCGATCAGTTCCCGGTGACGATGTCCACCACCGTGGCGTGACCGGCGGAGTCGATCCGCAGCCGGGCGAGCGCTTTGCCGGCCCGGACGGCGTCCTCGATCGCCGCCGCCTTTCCCTGTGGCAGGAAGAAGCTCTCGATCCCGCAGGGCCGTGGGCCATCGGTGCGGCAGCGCAGCGCCGGGCCGTCCGGATGCGACACGACCGGCGTCTCGCCGACCCAGATCCCGTTCTGCTCGACCAGCGGCACGTAGACGACGTCGGGTCGTGAACCGTCCGACGCCGTGCGCGCCTCAGCGTTCAGGTCGGGGTAGCCCAGCGCCACGTACGCGCCACGGAACGGGTCGATCGGGTCCACCGGTGCGACGCGGACCAGGTACTCATCGCCGGTCAGACGGGCCGAGAGCTGACCGGCCACCGCCGCGGCAATCAGCAGGAGCTGGACGGCACACACCGCCGCAACCCTGATCGCCCGTGAACGCCCCGCTGCCCGCCCGTTCATGACTCGTCCTTCGGGGGTGTGGCCGAGGGGGATGTAGCCGCCCTCTTCTTGCCGAGGCGCGCGAGATGGCTGCGACCGCGGACGGCCAGCAGCCCCACGACGATCAGCACGACGCCGACAGCCAGGAACAGGGCGGCCCCGGAGATCACCGGGGCGAACACCGCGAAACTCTGAACCGTGGTGAAGACGACCAGGGCGGCGGTCGCCAACCAGGTCAGCGACGGCAGCTCGCGCCGGACGCCGAGCAGCGCGTACCAGCCGGCGACCAGGAGATAGGCCAGCACGCTCAGCACGGCACGGGTGGTGAGCTCGGCGCTGGGCTCGCTGATGTCTCCCGGAGGCGTCCACCGCATCAGTGCCGCCGCGACCAGCAGGACGCCGGCGACGACGACCAGTTCGGTGCGGGTCACTCGATCGCTGACCACGAGAGCGCCCACCAGTGCTGCCAGCACGACGATCCCGGCCACCACCCCGGCGCTGGTGACATCGAGCTCGACGTCCTGGTGGATCGGCAGCGCCGCGCCGAAGAGCCCGATCAACGCCAGCAGGGCCCCGAGGATCCGCCAGGTCGATCCGAACCCGGTGCGCCAGTGACCGTCCGCCGGACCCGGGGCGTCCTTCCCGGCCGCGTGCACCGCGGCGACCGCCGTGGCCAGCACCGCCGCGAGGAGCACCTTCGCGAGGAAGCCGTCTGCCGAGTCACTGCCCTCCCCCGCCCACCAGACGAACCAGACCGCCCCGACGCCGAGTGAGAGCAGCAGCGGGGCCAGCCCGGTGACCGCGTAGGCGTACAGCAGGGCGCCGCCCGCCCAGTAAGCCAGCAGCGAGGAGGTGTACGCGGGCACCTGCAGGCTCTGCGCCGCCTGGAAGATGCAGGCCCCGAAGGCCGCCACGACGAGCAGCCTGGCCGCACCGACGAGCAGGGAACGGTCGTCCTCGTCCGCGGTGTTCTCGTGGCGTCGCGTGAGCACCTCGGTGCCGACCACGAGGGCGAGCCAGAGCAGCAGCACCGCGCCCATGCGCACCCCCGGGGGGATGCGGTCCAGGTTGGCCGCGACCAACCAGATCAGGCCGACGGCCACGAACGCGGCCCCCAGGGCGAACACGATCGCCGTCAACGGGATCCGGCGTGAGGCCTCGTACCGGGCCCTGATCGCCCGGGCGCTGTCGGGGTCGAGCAGACCGTCGGCCTGCCAGTCCCGAAGCTCTCCGTCCAGCCAGGCGAGGCGACGACTGGAGATCCCCGTGCTCATGAACGCAGTGTGCACCACGCAGAGCCTGGTGAGTGACGACGAGGGTCATCAAGCGGGTTCAGGAGCAGAGCTCAAGCCGCCCCACTCGGCGATCGTGGCTGAATGGATCGAATCGCGACCGATGCCGCCATTCCGGACTCTGAGCCCGGCCATGGCCGGCCATGGCCCCTGGCGAATGTTGGCAACGTTCGCAATCGTCCGCTCTTGCCGAGTTGAGGACGGTTGGCGAACTGCATGGACATGCACTCATGTGGACTTCTATGCACGATCGTCGTCACTGTGAACGACAAGACGGACGTCACCTGCGCCGAGCCCGACCTTGCGCGGCAAGCCCGTGCCGTGCTAATCCGCGGACACGTGCCTGTGCCTGAGCCTGTCCCGGAGGAAGCGCCCTAGCGAGAATGCTCACCGGGCGGGTGTTGCGGGACATCAGAACACGCGTACTCACGCTGACCTGGACCCGTTCCCGTAGAACGTTCCGCTTACGGCGCCAAGAAGGGCGTCCGGTTCAGGGCAGGAGTGGCGATCACCCCGACCTCAGCCGTGGCGAGGACGTCGGGTTGCGATGAGACGCTGCCACGAGCTGGGTCGTGACCGTCGGTGAGGCGTGTGTCTACGCGCGAGGCGGATCGGTCAGCAATGCGCGCGGATAGCGGCGTCGAGGACGTCAAGCATGAGCGGCCAAGTCTCCTCGACCCGGGGCTCACGGTGCGCGAAGGCCCCCGCAGCCTCGAGCTGGATGAAGCCGCGCAGCATGCTCGCGACCAGCCTGGTCGCGTGCACCTGCGCGTCGGCGCCGAGCGCGTAGCCGCGGAGGATGGCCTGCTGCTGAGTAGCATGGCGTCCGGCTGCTCGCGCGAGATCGTCAGTAGCGGGGCGGTCGAGCGCGCCGGCAGCGTCGTAGCGGCCGGGACGTTCACGCGCGTAGGCGCGATGGGTCTCCGCGAGCGCCGTGAGGGCGTCGCGGCCCGCGAGCCCGGCGATCGCGCCGTCGATGGCGTCCGCGAGCTCGTCGAGCGCCAGCACGGTGAGGGCTGCGTGCAGCTCGTCGGTACTGCGGACGTGGGCGTAGAGGCTGGGCGCCTTGACCCCGACGACGCGGGCGACGCTGCTGACCGTGACGGCAGGCAAACCTTCGGTGTCGGCGAGGGTCGCGGCGGCGCTGAGGACGCGTTCGCGGGTGAGCCCGAGCTTGACGTTCACGTGTGGCTCACCGGCGTACCCGTCGGAGGAACGACTCGAGGTTCAGCCAAAGCGGGTGTCACAAACGCTCGATGACGAACCAGCGCTCACGGACCGTGGTCACCCTCGCATTTAGGGTGTCGACATCTGGTTGGGCGACAGAAGGGAGGCGTCATCATGGCTGATGAGCGTTCAGTTCAAGCTCACTACCGTGCTGTCGGATTGCTCGAGCGCATCGTCGCTGGTTTGCGCGAAGCGGGTAAGGACCCTGACGCGCCGACTGTGGATGACCTTGCGCCGGCCGATGAGTTTCACTCGGCCGGGCGCGCTGCTACGAAGGATCTCGCCGCACTCGCTGCACTCAAGCCGGGAACACGGGTGCTTGACGTGGGCAGCGGCCTGGGCGGCCCGGCACGATTCCTCGCCGCGACGTACAGGTGTGACGTCACCGGCATTGACCTTATGCCTGAGTTTTGCACCGTGGCCAACGAGCTGTCCCGCATGACGCGCCTTGCAGAGCGGACCCAATTTCGTCGAGGCAATGCTTTGGCGCTACCGTTTGATGATGGCGCGTTCGATTGCGTGTGGACGATTCAGACGCAGATGAACATTGCCGAAAAGCGCCAATTTTACGGTGAAATAACGCGCGTCCTGCGACCCGGCGGTCAGTTCGTGTTCCAGGACATCTGTGCGGGCAACGGACAGCCGCTCGATTTTCCCGTTCCCTGGGCGAGTGAGCCGGGGCAGAGCCACCTGATTTCCCCGGAAGACTTGCGAACACTCTTGCGCAAGTTGGGCCTCAAAGAGCACACGTTCCGGGACGTCTCTTCGACGATACTTGCCTGGCTGGACGCAAACCGACCGCCGGCGGGCACACCGCCTCCTCTTGGACTGCACCTGGTGCTTGGCGAGCGACATGCCCAGAAGCGTGCCAATTCCGGCCGCGCCTTGCGTGATGGGCGGGTGAGGTACGTTCAGGGTGCGTATCTCAAGCCCTAGTGAGTGCCGATGACAGGTTCTTGGAGCCCTTCGGCCGCACTGGGTTGCCGTGCAGCTCGCGCAATCGCTGCAAAAGTCGCCCAACTACCCGGTCGAGCGGACCGCTGGCTCGCATCGGGTCGCCGCGGCCGCTCACCGCAGCGTTGAGTTCATGCACAACGACGATAAGGACCATCCAACACGCTGGCCTGCGGGGGAGCTGAGGAAGGTGAACCCGTCGAGCATCATGCGGCTGTCTGTCATCCCGGAAGGGGATCCCGCCACCGGCACGTGACTGGGGGTTGGCCGGGGGCTACTGCGCAGCATCGTAGGCCCGCTTGATCCACGTCTCCGCCTGTTCGTCAATGTCGTCGATGGCATGAAGCTCGAGGTGGTGCATGAACACCCCGGGCCGCGGTTCGACAACTTCTTTCCACCGCGAATCGATGTCGCGCTCGGGCAACACAACGGAGAGGACCAGCGGCGCGCCGCGCTTGCCGAGGTACTGCCCCGGCGCCCAGGCAAGGGCGAACGTCCGGCGACGCCGAAACGCAACCTGGCTCTTGGACTCTCGCTCTTCGACGGGGCCGATCTCTACGATCGCGCGCCGGAGCTGCTCGAACAGCGCGAGCGATTCATCATGCTCGTCGAGGTAGTCCTTGAAGGCCATCGACGACATTGTCTCAACGCGCGTGCCATGGCCACAGGCGGATCCCGTTTCGGTCATGGCCCCAGGGGCCAGAGGAGCAGTCCAGCAGTCACCGCCCGGAGGTCAGCCTGCCCGGAGGCTGAGTTCGTTGCCGTCCGGGTCGGCCAGCTCGACCCCGTTAGCCAGGTAGCCGATGCGGGTGGCGCCGAGCGAAATGAGTCGTTCCGCCTCGGTGCCGGTGTGATCGGTAACGAGGTCGAAGCGCTGCCGGTTCGGTCCGAGCTTGGACGTGATCGGCGGGCCGCCCCACGAGACCTTGGTGCCGCCGAGCGTCGACTGGATAGCGGTCTCCTCGTTTTCGTCCCACACCAGCGGCCAGGCCAGTGCGTCGCGCCAGAACAGGCCCACATCCCTGTTTCCGTCACAGGTGACCTCGCC
>CAVVQM010000011.1:0-265128 GCA_963750395.1 uncultured Actinomycetota bacterium
GTGGCGCGCCGTCTTCCTGCTGGTCCTGCCGCTGCTCGTGACCGCGACTCTTCTCGTGGTGCCGCACCTGCGCGGCACGGGTGTGGCCTCCGGCGACCCCGTCAGGTCGCGCAGTCATCTAGTGCCGGCCACGGCTGCGGCGGCCGCAACGGGTCTTCTCCAGTACGCCGGTCAGGAGTTGGCCTGGTGGTCCGTCCCGCTGGTGGGCGCGGCCGTCGCGCTGCTGGTACCAAGCCTTCCGCGGTTGCTGCCGCACGGAACGCTGCGCCTGGCGCGCGGCCTGCCCACGCTGGTGGCTCTGCGCGGGATCTTCGCCGGCGCGTTCTTCGGCGCCAGCACGTCGTGCCACTGATGCTGGTCGAGGAGCGCGGCCTGGCCACGACGTGGGCCGGTGCCTCGCTCACCGGTGGTGCGCTCACCTGGGCCGTCGGCGCGTGGTACCAGGGCCGGCCGCAGCTCCGGTTCCCCCGGACCCAGCTGGTCACCATCGGCCTGATCCTCGTGGCGGCGGGCATCCTGGTCGTGGCCACCTCGGTGTCCCCGTCGGTCCCGGTGTGGACGGCGGCGCTGGGCTGGGTCGTCACCGGACTCGGTATGGGCCTGGGCGTCACATCGCTCAGCGTCCTGGTGCTGTGCCTGTCGCCCGCCGGCGAGCAGGGCGCCAACTCGGCCGCCATGCAGGTCAGCGAGGCGATGGGGTCCATCGTGCTGATCGGTCTGGGGAGCGCGATCTTCGCCGGGCTCCACCAGGCCGCGGCCCGCGACGCGCAGGCATTCCTGCTGATCTTCGTGGTCATGGCCGTGGTCGCCGTCGCCGGATCGCTGGCTGCACAACGGTCACGCGGTCTGTCGGCCCGCCCCTCACACCCTGTCGATCACCTGGCAGAAGGGAATCTGACATGACCATCCACGCGCCGGAACGGCGCCCGGCTGTCCTTGTTGCGGCTGCGGCCGCGTCGGGACCCGGCAGCCCAGAGCGACAGGATCACGTGATCTCGGTGACGGGTCTGACCAAGTCGTACGGCTCCTCAGTCGTGGTCGACGACCTCACGTTCGCCGTGCGGCGCGGCAGCGTCACGGCATTCCTGGGACCCAACGGTGCGGGCAAGACCACCACCATCAGGATGGTGCTGGGACTGGCGAGACCCGACGCCGGCGGCGCCGGCGTCTTCGGCGTCCCGTTCAGCGGCCTGGACGGGCCGATGAGCCGGGTCGGCGTGATGATCGACGGCGCGGGGTTCCACCCACGGCGCACCGGACGAAACCACCTGCGCATGCTCGCATCGGCAGCGGGGCTGCCAAGGGATCGGGTGGCGGAGGTGCTCGCGATCGTCGAGCTGACCGCGGCGGCCGACCGTCCGGCCGGCGGCTACTCCCTGGGCATGCGGCAGCGCCTGGCCCTGGCGGCCGCCCTGCTGGGTGAGCCGGAGCTGTTGGTCCTGGACGAACCCGCGAATGGGCTCGATCCGGCGGGAACCAGCTGGCTGCGCGGCTTCCTGCGCGACTTCACCGCCTCGGGGGGAACGGTGCTGCTGTCCAGCCACCTGCTGGCCGAGGTCTCCCTGCTGGCCGACGAGGTGGTGGTCATCGACCGCGGTCGACTGGTCACCCAGACCACGGTTGAGCGACTGACGGCCGGATCCAGTGTCGTGCTTCGCTCACCCGGCGCCGAGTCCCTGCGTGTCGCAGTGACTTCCGGCGGGGGCACGGTGCACAGCGCGGACGCCGACCGCCTGGTCGTCTCCGGGCTCTCCGCTGCTGCCGTCGGCGATCTGGCGTTCGCCGCGGGGTTCCCGGTGCACGAGCTCAGCGAGAGCCACCTCAGCCTGGAGGAGGCCTTCCTCGACATCACGAAGGGACGAGACATCACGAAGGGACGAGACATTACGAAGGGACAGGGCGATGCGCGCACATCTGAGGGCTGAGTCCATCAAGCTCACCACGACCCGCGGCCCCTACGGTCTGCTCGTGAGCGCGGTGGCGGTCGTGGCACTGGCGACCTGGTCGACCATGTACCAGCTCGGGAGTGCCGTGGAGGGCGACCTGGTGGATCAGGTCTTCTTCTACCTAAACGCCATGAGCCTGACCGTGTTCGCGGCCATTCTCGGAGCTCGTAGCGCGACCGAGGACTTCCGGTACGGGACGGTGATCGGCGCTGTCCTGACCACCAGCCGACGCGGAACGGTGCTGGGCGCCAAGACGATCGTCGTGGCTGTGGCCGGCGCCGCGATGGCGCTGATCGGTCAGGCGGTCATGACCGGCGTGGCCGTCGTGATGGCGTCGGGCACCCCTGCGTTTCAGCTCAGCGCCCAAGATGTCGCGGCCATGGCGGGCATCGTCGTGGCGACCGCCTCCTGGGCCGTGATCGGCGCAGCCGTGGGCATTGCCGTTCGTCACCAGGTGGCCGCCGTCGCCGGTGTCGCGATCTGGATCCTCGCAGTGGAGAACCTCGGGTCTGCCTTGATCGGTGAGGCCGGTCGGTTCCTTCCGGGACAGGCCGGCTTCGGTATGGCCGGGCTACCTGGACTGGCTCCACCCACAGCCGGCCTCGTCGTCGCCCTCTGGCTGGCCGCGGTGCTCGCCGCGGCACGAGTCACCCTCGTCCGACGCGACCTCTAGAGGCCACCCATCACGGCGGCCCGCGTTCGCCTGGAGGGTCCTACGATGGCGTCATGATCACTGCAGTGCACACCTTGCTCTACGCCGAGGACCCGGACGCCGCCCGCGCCTTCTTCCGTGACGTTCTCGAACTCCCCGGCACCGACACCGGCGGCGGCTGGCTGATCTTCAAGACCGGTCCGAGCGAACTGGGTGTGCATCCCAGTTCGTGGGAGTACGAGGGCCAGGCCGGTTCCACCGATCAGCAGTTCGACGTCTCCCTGATGTGCGACGACCTTGACACGACGATGGCCGAGCTGGCCACGAGGGGTGCGGAGTTCGTCGGCGAGGTACAGGAGGAGGGCTGGGGGATCACCGCTCGACTGAGAGTGCCCGGCAGCAGATCGCCGATCATGCTCTACCAGCCGAAGTACGACCCACCCGCCACCTCGCGGTAGATCGTCGGCCGCGACGTCTGTGCAGGTGATCGGTGGCCATAGGCGATGAGAGAACTGAGTGACGATCGCCCACGGGAGGGGACCCGGGTCGGTGGTACGTCTGGATCTGGAGCGGATCACTGAGGCGGTCCCGCTCATCGCCCCGGTGTTCCGCGGGACGCCGCAGTACGAGTGCGAGCAGCTCGGAGCGGTCCTGGGGTGCCGGATCACCTTGAAGGTCGAGAGCCTGAACCCGGTCCGCTGTTTCAAGGGCCGGGGGACCGAAACCGTTCTGGCGCGCGTGGTCTGCGGGGACCGGTCCCGCTCGGTGATCTGCGCCAGCGCGGGCAATCTGGGCCAGGCCCTTGCCTACAGTGGCAGGCGGCGCGGCGTCCCCTGCACGGTCGTGGCCTCGGCCGCGGCCAACCCGCTGAAGCTGCGGCGGATGGATGAGCTCGGGGCGACCGTTCACCTCGTGCACGGGGACATCGAGGTTGCCCGCCGGACGGCGCGCGATCTCGCCGACCGGCACGGCCTCTACCTCGTGGAGGACAGCGAGAACCTCGATACCTGTGAGGGCGCCGCAACGATCGGGCTCGAACTCGTGACGGCGGCCGATCCCTTCGACACCGTGCTCATGGCCCTCGGTGGGGGGGCCATGACGACGGGCGTCGGCCACGTCGTCAAGTGTCTCGCCCCCGCGACCGCGGTCGTCGGGGTGCAGCCGAAGGGCGCCCCCGCGATGGCTCTGTCGTGGCGGGCGGGTCACGTCATCGAGACGGAGACCATCGACACGATCGCCGACGGCGTGGCGGGTCGCCACCCGATCCCGGAGGTGCTCGACGATCTGCTGGTCATCGCCGACGACATGATCCTGGTCGGGGAGGACACCATCCTGGCCGGGATGCGTCTTCTCTACGAGCACGCCGGGCTGGTCGTCGAGCCGTCGGCCGCCCTCGGCGTGGCTGCCGTGTTGGAGGACCGATCCCGCTTCGACGGGGCACACGTCGCCACGATCGTATGCGGGGCAAACGTGACACCGGCTGACTTCCGGCGGTGGGTGCTCGAGTGAGCCGCGGCCTTCGGCTGCCCGTCAGCGCGCTGGGCGTCCGTCGGCACCTGATGGTTGGCTGTGCCTGGCGAGTGGTGCGCCGGGAAGGCTGCGGGTAGCGAGCGTTGACGTCTGCCTCGGGCACGGCCAGCGCGGCCCGAGTGGGGTGCGGTGACGGGACCACTGCCAGGCTCTTGGTCGAGGCGGGACATGATGTCCACGGGTCGATGCCTCCGAGGCGATGATCACGTCACGAAACACATGCTCGGGCCCGAGCGTGAGATCGTCGCGGCGTACCTGTCGGGCGCCGACGAGGCCGGGGACGAGGCGTCCGCGAGGGGATATCGCGATTGGTTGGACCGCGGGGAGCCTGCGCGAGCGGCACGGTGCGCGCTCTGGCTCGCCTTGCTGCTCCTGCTGCGGGGGGAGGATGTCCGCAGCAACGGCTGGCACGCCAGAGCGGGTCGCCTGCTCGACGAGGCTCGGTTGGACTGTGTGGAGCGGGGCTACCTGCTCGGGCCGGTGGGGCTGCGGAGCCTGGCCGCCGGAGACGCGGCCACTGCGCACGCGACCTTCGCCCGGGCCAGGACGATCGGCGAACGGTTCGCAGACCCGGATCTGATCGCGCTCGGCCGCCTCGGCGAGGGTCAGGCCCTGATCGGCCTGGGCCAGACCGCCCAGGGTGTGGCGGCTCTGGACGAGGTGATGGTCTCGGTCACGGCCGGCGAGGTCTCGCCGATCCTGGGCGGGATCGTCTACTGCGCCGTGATCGAGGCATGCCAGGAGATCTTCGACGTGCGACGCGCGCAGGCGTGGACGGCGGCGCTGGCCCGATGGTGCGCGGCCCAGCCGGAGCTGGTCCCCTACCGCGGGCAGTGCCTGGTGCACCGGGCCGAGATCATGCAGCTGCACGGAGCCTGGCCCGAGGCGGTCGAGGAGGCGACGCGGGCGTGCGAGCTGCTGTCGCGGCCGCCCGGTCACCCGGCGGTGGGCAGGGCCTTCTACCAGAGCGCCGAGCTGCACCGGCTGCGCGGGGACGTCGCCGCGGCCGAGCAGGCCTATCACCAGGCCGAGCGGTGGGGGCACGAGCCGCAACCCGGGCTGGCGCTGCTGCGGCTGGCCCGCGGGCAGGTGGAGGAGCGTCGGCGGCGATCCGTCGCGCGGTGGACCTCGCCTCGGGCGCCTGGGCCGGTCCCGGCTGCTCGCCGCGTACGTCGAGATCACCCTTGCCGCCGGTGACGTCCCGGCGGCCCGCGCCGCCGCCGAGGAGCTGCGAGCCACCGCCGAGGACCTCGACGCGCCGCTGCTGCGGGCGGCCGCCGCGCACGCGGCAGGCGCCGTCCTGCTGGCCGAGGGCGCACCAGTGTCGGCGCTGGAGACGCTGCGCGAGGTGTGGGCGGCCTGGCAGGAGCTCGATGCCCCGTACGAGGCCGCTCGGGCCCGGGTGCTGATGGCCCAGGCCTATCGAGAGCTGGGGGACCACAGCTGCGCCGAGATGGAGCTCGACGCGGCCTGCTGGGTGTTCGAGCAGCTCGGGGCCGTGCCCGACGTCGTCCGGGCCCAGGCGCTGTCCGCGGTCGCGCCCGCCCTCGGCGGGGTCCTGACCGCCCGTGAACAGCAGGTGCTCCGACTGGTCGCGACGGGCGCGACCAACCGGGCGATCGCCACCGAGCTGTTCCTGAGCGAGAAGACCGTGGCCCGGCACCTGAGCAACATCTTCACCAAGCTGGGGCTGTCGTCCCGGTCGGCGGCCACGGCGTACGCCTACGAGCACGGCCTGGTCTGAACGCATCCTCGGCGCGCCACGACCCAGCGGGTCGACGACTGCGCAGAACCACCCATCTGTCGGCATGGGTGGTTCACCCGACGCGGCCGCGGCGGCGGGATCCCTAGCGTCGAACCCGAACTGCTCCACGGACACGGGAGGCGACCATGACCAGCACACCGGAGAACGCGGGATCACTTGCGGGAGAAGCTGCTTGCGGGGATCCCCCTGCGCGAGCGTCGGCTGCACCTGGCCGATATCCGCCACCGCCGTGCTGGACGGCGGGGACGGCCCGCCCGTGGTGCTGCTGCACGGGCCGGGCGAGTTCGCCGCCACGTGGCTGCCGGTGTTCGCGGACCTGGTCCGGACCCACCGCGTGATCGCCCCGGACCTGCCCGGCCACGGAGCCTCCGAGACCGCGAACGGTCCGCTGGACGCCGCGTCCGTGCTCGACTGGCTCGGCGCGCTGATCGAGGCCACCTGCCCGACGCCGCCGGTGCTGGTCGGACGGGTCGTCGGCGGTGCCATCGCGGCCCGGTTCGCCGCGGACCACCCCGGCAGGCTGGCTCATCTGGTGCTCGTCGACACCCTCGGGCTGGCCCCCTTCGAGCCGGCGCCCCGGTTCGGGCTGGCGATGCACCGCTTCCTCGCCGAACCGACCGCGCGCCACCTACGACCGGTTCATGGACCTGTGTGCCTTCGACCTGGACCAGGCCCGCCGGCGGCTGGGTCAGCGGTGGGAACCGTACGCGGCCTACGCCGTCGAGCTGGCCGGCACGCCCGGCGTGCAGGCCGCCATGGGCGCCCTGATCGAGCAGTTCGGGGCGGCCGCGATCCCGCCCGCCGACCTCGACCGGATCCAGACCCCCACCACCGTGATCTGGGGCCGGCACGACCTCGCGACCCCGTTGACGATCGCCGAAGCGGCCGCCGCCCGCCACGGCTGGCCGCTGCACGTGATCGAGGGAGCCGGCGACGACCCGCCCCTGGACCAGCCCGAAGCGTTCCTGGACGCGCTGCACGCCGCGATCGGCACCCCCGCCGCCGAATCCGCTTCCGGGGCCAGGCACGGAAATGACGGGTGAACGGATCCGATTGACGCAGCCCTTGACGGGCCGCTCACGCGAACCGGCCCATGATCGGACGCAGCACGGCGTCGACGTCGCGCCGCCCTCGACGACGGGAGGGGCAGGCTCTGGTGAACCCGCAAGGAGGTGGACATCGTGACCCTGCAGGACCTGGGCCTGCTGGCGGGCTCGGTGTCCACGGCGATCTTCGTGGCCGCCTACGTGCCGATGCTCGTCAAGGCGGGTCGGACCCACGACCTGACCTCCTACAGTCCCGCCAATCTGATCATCGCCAACGTCGGCAACGGCCTCTACTCGGTGTACGTGTTCACCCTGCCCGTGGGCCCGATCTGGATCCTGCACTCGTTCTACGTGGGCTCGACCGCGCTGATGCTGTACTGGTGGTGGCGTCACCACGGCCGCCCTCGACGCCGGGGGCGGGCACGTCGCGCCACGCACGGGTTGACTGACACGCCCCTGGATTCGACACATCTCCCGTGGAAGAACGATTCCGCGTAGCGACCCGTGCGTTCCGCCCAGCGGAAAGGACTGGCCGTAGGCCTTCTCGGCCTGGCTGCCGCACGTCTCGTCCCCGTCGTCGTGCTCGACGTCGCGGTCGACCGCTGAGTCCGGACCCGCAGGGTCAGTAGCCGACGCGGTAGACCTGCCCGGTCTGGGCGCCGTCGACGGACTTCACGTAGGCGCGCGCGGCGTCGGCGACCGGGACCGGCGGGTAGCCGGGGAAGAAGTCGCCGTAGTCCTGCCATGCCTCGGTGAACACGGTGGGGCTGACGGCGTTGATCCTGAGCCCGCGGGGGAGTTCGATGGCGGCGGCCCGCACGAAGGCGTGGATGCCGCCATCGACGGTGCCGGCGACGGTGCCGGTGGGGATCGGGTCGTCGGCGAGGATCCCGCCGATCAGGGTGAAGCTGCCACCGTCGCGGACGTGGTCGAGACCGATTCGGACCAGGGCGATCTGGCCGAGGAGCTTGTCGGTGATCCCGGCCCGATAGTGCTCGAGGGTCAGGTCACCGATGGCGGCGAAGGGGGTGACGCCGGCGGTGCAGGCGACGGCGTCGAGCGGCGCGATCCGTTGATAGAGCTCGGCGATCGAGGCCGGGTCGGTGAGGTCGACGGCGTGCTCGCCGGACCGTGAGGCGCCGACGACCTCGTGCCGGACGCTGAGGGCGTCGGTGACGGCTCGGCCGAGCAGACCGGTCGCGCCGACGAGAAGAATCCGCAACGAGTGTCCTTTCCTGGGTCGTGTCGGCATCCTGGCAGGTGCCGTCGTACACCGCGATCGGTGTCGCCGTCCGGCCTGCGGCTCTCCTGGGCCGGCTCGGCTGACCCCCGCCGGGACCGCCGATTTCCACGCCGGACAATTCCTTCGGATGCGGAGCATCTTGACACCGATCGCTGTCCACGTCACGGTCGGTGGCGTGCCCGTGACGGCAGGCCGACGGGGCCTGACCTGCGAGGCGGGTGCGGAGGGTGGTGATCCGGGTGAGAACCCCAGGGGTGAGGCGCGGCAGTTGGGCGGCGGCCGTGACGGCAACGCTCGTCGTGACGGTCGCTTCGGTGGGCTGGCTGGGCGCCGGTTCCCCGGCCACGGCGGCGACGGATCGCGGCGGATACCTGGCGCTGGGCGACTCCGTGTCGTTCGGGTACGAGCCTCCCGAGGTCACCCCGGTCGAGGATTACTTCAACCCGGCCAACTTCAAGGGCTACCCGGAATACCTCGCCCAGGTCACCGGGCTCCGGCTGTCCAACGCCTCCTGTCCCGGTGAGACGGCGGCGAGCATGATCGACGTCTCGCTCCCGAGCTATGCCTGCCAGACTCCGGACGGCTACCGCACCAATTTCCCGCTGCACGTCTCCTACCCGGATGACCAGTCGCAGCTGCAGTACGCCGTGCGGTATCTGCAGAGCCACACCGACACCCGGTTGGTGACGCTCACCATCGGTGCCAATGACGTGTTCCTGTGCCAGGCCACGACGGACGACGGGTGCGTCGACCGCTTTCCGACGCTGCTCCAGCAGATCGGTACGAACCTGGCCACGATCCTGAAGACGCTGCGTAGCCACTACACCGGCCCGCTCGTGCTGCTCACGTACTACGCCGAGGACTACGCCGACCCCACGATGGTGGCTGGGATCCAGGCCCTGAACCAGGTGTTGTCCGCGACGGCGAACACGTTCGGGGCCACCGTCGCCGACGGTTTCGGTGCCTTCAAGCTGGCCACGATCCAACGCGGCGGAGACGCCTGCGCCGCGGGGTTGCTCATCGCCTTGCCCGACGGCACCTGCAATATTCACCCCTCCGCGCGGGGTGACTGGATCTTGACGGCCTCGGTCGCGGTTGCCAGCCTGCGTGCCAGCGCATCCCGGCAGTCCGCGGTAGCCCTGGAGTCGGCCGTCGAGGCGACGCCGCCCGCCCAGGTGCAGTCGGCCGTCGAGCAGCGGTCGCCAGAGCTGCAGTCGTCGCTGGACTGACCGCCGACCGCGTCGACGATCACGGCAGAGGGTTGGAGCGTTGCCGTCAGGCTCTGGCGGGGGCATGTTTGCAGCCGGGCGAAGATGACCCGGTGCCTACCCGGAGCAGCGTCCGCCCTGTCGTCCAACGAAATCGGGCCGGGGGTGGGGGTTGCCTGCTCAGGTCGACCCGGACGACGAGCAGATCACTGCCCAGCACCCGGACGGTCACCGCGTTGAGAGCCCGCAATGGATGCCACCCGACGAGACTGCGCTGCTGCGTGAGGGCGTCGTCCTCCGGTAGGACCTCTGCGGTGCCTTCCAGCCAGCGCCATCAGGCTCCTGGACGCACTGTTGCGCTAGCTGACACCACCGGCTGGCCGAGCCGGCTCAGAGATCGAGGACGAGGCGGGTGCCGCAGGATCGCGAGACGCAGATCATCATGCAGTCGTTCGCCGCGCGCTCGGAGCCCTCGAGAACGGAGTCGCGGTGGTCGGGGACGCCCTCCACCACGGTCGTCTCGCAGGTGCCGCACGTGCCCTCAGCGCACGAGGAGACCGTGGGGACACCGGCCTGCGTCACGGCGTCCAGGATCGACTGCCCCGGTGTCACCGTCACCGTGAGGCCGCTGGCCCGCAGTTCGACCTCGAAGGCGTCGGCGCGGACCGGCTCGGTCAGCGTCCTGGGTGCGAATCGCTCGGTGTGCAGCGCGCCCCGGGGCCACGCCGCGCAGGCCTGCTCGACGGCGTCCAGCAGGGGTCCGGGTCCGCAGCAGTAGACCGCCGTGTCCTCGCGCGGCTCGCCGAGGATCGACGCCAGGTCGAGCAGGCCCACCTCGTCGTGAGGTGCGATCGTCACCCGATCGCCGTAGGCGGCCACCTCGTCGAGGAAGGCCATCGACGTCCGGCTGCGGCCGCCGTAGGTGAGGTGCCAGTCGACGCCGCGCGCGTGCACCTCGCGGATCATGGGCAGGATGGGGGTGATTCCGATGCCGCCTGCGATGAAGACGAACCGAGGCGAGTCGACCAGGCGGAAGTGGTTGCGCGGACCGACCACGCGCACGGTGTCGCCGGGATTGAGGCCGCTGTGCACGAACGCCGAGGTGCCGCGGCTGAGTGGCTCGCGCAGGACGCCGAGCCGGTAGCCCGAGCAGTCGGCCGGATCGCCGGACAGCGAGTACTGACGGGTCCGCACGCCCGGCATCACGAGGTCGACGTGCGAACCCGGCCGCCAGGACGGGAATGGCATCCCGGACGTCGTGCGCAGGGTCAGCGTCGCGACCCCCTCGCTGACGGTCTCCTTGGTCTCCACGACGGCCTCGGTCATGGTCTCGCCGGTGTGGCGCGAGACCGCCTCGCCCGAGGCTCCCCGTGCGCGGGGTGGCGTGAACGTGAGCGGTAGGTGCCACCAGACATGCATGTTCGGCGTGCTGCGATACCGCTCCGGCTCACCGCTGATCTCGTAGTGGCCGAGGACCGGCAGCGCCTCCTCCAGCGCGACCTGGGTCTCCAACAGAGCCAGCGGGCGGCCGAGGCAGCCGTGCATCCCCTCCCCGAACCCGAGATGCCGGAAGCGTCCGCGGGTCACGAGGTAGCGGTCGGGCTCGAGGAACCGGCGTTCGTCGCGGT
Source organism: uncultured Actinomycetota bacterium (assembly GCA_963750395.1). GTDB lineage: Bacteria > Actinomycetota > Actinomycetes > Actinomycetales > Kineosporiaceae > JADJPO01. The sequence goes on from CAVVQM010000011.1 coordinate 11,019, forward strand.
TCGCCGCCCCGTACACGAGGACCACCCGGCCGCCCTGCGGGATGGTGACGCCGTGCAGGGTGACGTCGCGGCTCGTCGTCCGGCCGACGAGTTGGAGCGGGGTGTCCCAGCGGATCGCCTCGTCGACGGCGGACGGGATCAGGGAGGGATCTGCGAGGACGAGTTCGCGCTGGTCGGGGTTCTCCGCGAGCAGCTTGAAGGTGGTCGCGATCAGTCCGGCCGTCGACTCGACACCCCCCAGGAAGAGGACCATCATCAACCCGAGCACCTCGGAGGCGGGCGTGATGTCCTCCTCGGCGAAGGGTCTGCCGTCGATGCTCGCCTCGACGAGGTGGGTCAGGACGTCGCCTCGCGGGTGCCGGCGCCGATCGTTGAGCAGGTCGACGAAGTAGTCCCGGATGCCCTCGGTGGCGGCCGTGGCCACCGGGGTGAGCCGGGCATCGCCCGGCCTGCGGTCCTTGAGCTGGTGGACCCAGGTGTCGAGCCGGGCGCGCATCGCGGGGTCCTCGTGCCGGCCGGGGAGACCGAGGACGGCGAAGAACACGTCGTTGGGTGTCGGCCAGGCGAGCTCCTGGGCAAGGTCGAGGTGGCCGCGCTCGCGCCAGCCGGCGATGTGCTCACGGACGACCGCCCGGATCGCGTCCTCACGCTCGGCGATGCGCCGCGGCAGGAAGAACGGCTGGATGATCTGCCGGACCTGGTCGTGGCGTGGGTTGTCGAGGTCCGGGAGGAAACCGGGCCCGGACTGGTCCTTCGCGGTGTCGTCGATGTCGATGCCCTCATGGGACAGGAAGGTCTGCGGGTCGGTCGCCGCCGCCCGCACGTCCTCGAACCGGGAGAGCGCCCACCAGCCCCACGTCCGGCTGTGGAAGACCGGCGCCTCGCGTCGCATCCAGTCGTAGACGCCGAAGGGGTCGGCCTTGAACTCCTCCGTGAACGGGTCGTAATCACGATGTGTTGCGGTCACGGTCATTCGGGACTCCGGGGTGGCGATGCACGGTGCGCGGGCGATCCTTAAAGCGATTTAAGTCAGAGTGCCAAAGCCCTGCTCCGGTGTCAACGCCTCGACGGTGAAAGGATGCCCGGATGCCCCGTACCCGACTAGCCGACGTCGCCTCGCGGGCGGGCGTCTCGACGGCGACGGCCTCCCTCGTCCTGCGCGAGCTGCCCGGCCCGAGCGAGACGACACGTGCCGCCGTCCGGGAGGCGGCCAGCGCCCTCGGCTATCGGGCCGATCGCTCCGCAAGTGCCCTGGCCCGCAAGCGATCACATCTGCTCGGTGTCGTCCTGGACGTCGCGCACCCCTTCCATGCCGCCCTCGTCGACGCGTTCGACCGTGCGCTGGTGGACACCGGTCTCGATCTGGTGCTCGCGCCGACCACGTCACGGCGCGATGAGCGCGTCGCCGCCGACACGCTGTTGGACTCCCGATGCGCTGCCGTCGTCATGTTCGGCACGGTCCTGCCCGCCGCGCTGCTCGACGAGTTGGCCGAGCAATGTCCGGTCGTGGTCCTCGGGCGCCCCGGGGGGACGCGGACCAGGGGGGTCTGGGCGGACGACGCCGTCGGTATGCGGCTCGCGGTCGATCACCTCGTCGATCTCGGACACGAGCGGGTGGCCCATGTCGACGGCGGCCGGGGCGCCATCGCCACGGCCCGGCGCCGCGGTTACCGCGCGGCGATGCGCGGCCGGGGGCTCGCCGACCATGTCGAGGTCATCGCGGGCGGCCACACCGAGTCCGCCGGCCTGGTGGCCGGCGCCCTGATGGCGGCGCGGACGAAAGAGACGCGACCCACCGCCGTCGTCGCCTTCAACGACCGCTGTGCGCTCGGGATCAAAGACGTTCTGCAACGCGAGGGGATCCCTGTCCCCGGGGGCGTGTCCGTCGTCGGGTACGACGACAGCCCCCTCGCGCGGCTCGCCACCGTGCAGCTGACCAGTGTGAGTCAGAACCCCGCCGCCCTCGCCGAGGCGTGCGTCAGCACCACCCTCGCCCTCCTGGACGGCCGGGGCGACGTCGGGGACGTCGTCATCGCCCCGCGGCTGGTGGCGCGGACGTCGACGGCTCCGCCTCAGGCGGGGCAGGGGATCACCTGACCCGCACGAACGCGCCTCAGGCGGGGGCCGCGGCGAGGTGGCGCTGCTCGAGCTCCTCCCAGGGCTGCGGATGCCCGAACCACCAACCCTGCGCGGTGTCACAGCCGCTGGCCCGCAGGACGTCCACCTGATCCGCGGTCTCCACGCCCTCGGCGGTGACGTGCAGGTCCAGACCGTGGGCCAGACCCACAAGGCGGGTCAGGAACAGCTGGCGACGTGCCAGCCCTGCCACCTCGTTCACCAGGGTGCCGGCCAGCTTGAGCGTGGTGAGCGGCAGGCGTGGCAGGTAGCCGAGATTGGAGTAGCCGGTGCCGAAGTCGTCGATGGCGATCCGGACCCCGCGGGCGGCCAGTTCGGCCAGTGCCTCCACCGGGCGCCCCTGTGGGTTGAGCAGCGCCCGCTCGGTCAGTTCCAGTTGCAGCATCTGGCCGGGCAGGCCGGTGTCGGCCAGGATGTCGAACACGTCCTGGACCATCTGCGGTTCCTGGATCTGGCGGACCGCGAGATTGACACTGGCCAACAGCGGCCGGCCGGGGTGGCCACGATTCCAGCGCGCCACCCGCCGGCACGTCTCGGCCAGGACGTGCCGGCCCAGGGAGATGACCGCCCCGGTCTGTTCCGCCAGTGCGATGAACTGGTCGGGTTCCAGGACTCCCAGCCCCGGGTGACGCCAGCGGACCAGGGCCTCGACGCCGCGGATCCGGCCCAGGCCGAGGTCGACGATCGGCTGGTAGACGATCACCAGGTCCTGCGGGGTCAGCCCGGGAAGGATCGAGGCGGTGACCGCGGCCCGATCGGTCGCCAGGGCCGCCCGATCCGGGTCGTAGCGCACCCACCGCCCCCGGCCCGCGGCCTTCGCCTGGTAGAGCGTGACGTCGGCGGCCTTCATGATCTCGGTGGGTGTGGTCCGGGTGGTCTCGACCTCGACCAGGCCGAGGCTGGCCGACACCCGCAGATCGTGACCGAGAACTCGTGCCGGCTGGGCGATCTGGGCCAGGACGTCGTCCGCGAGCCGGTGCAGCTCGCCGGGCGGGGGGTTCTCGACCAGGATCACGAACTCGTCGCCGCCGATCCGGGCGGCCAGGTGACCGCGGGAGCGGACGGCGCTCTGCAGCCGCTCGGCGGTGATCACCAGGAGTTCGTCGCCGACGTCATGACCGATGCTGTCGTTGACCAGTTTGAAGTGATCCAGGTCCAGGTAGCACAGGCCGACCCGGTCGCCCGGTCCCTCGAACATCGCACTCAACCTGTCCCAGAACAGCGACCGGTTGGCCAGACCGGTGAGCGGGTCGTGCATCGCCTGATAGCGCAATTGTTCCTGGAGCTCGCGTTTGGCGGTCACGTCATGAACCACGACGACCGTGTACCGGGGGGTCTCGTCGTCACCCCCGCGGATCAGCGAGGCGCTCAGCTCGGTCCAGACCAGGTGACCGTCACGGTGGCGATACCCCTTCTGCACGTTGGCGCTGTCCCGGACGCCGTCCACCATGTCTCGATACATCTGCCACATCCCGGGGGCGTCGTCCCCGTCGGCCAGGTCGGAGACGTTCAACCGGCAGAACTCCTCGACGCTGTAGCCGAGCATCGAGGCGAACGCCTCGTTGGCGTCCACGATCCGCCCGTCCAGATCGGCGATCCCGATGCCCACCCCGGCGTCGGTGAACACGGCACGGAAGCGGGCCTCGCTGGCCAGCATCGCCTGCTGGGCCTGCCGCCGCGCCCCGACCTCGGCGCGGTGCAGACCCTCCTGTTCGTCGAGCAGCCTCCGTCGCAGCGCGATCACGTAACCGTTCAGCACCTCCGCCTGGAGCCGGGCGGCGGTCTGTTCCGCGGACGGATGCCCGGAACGCCTCACCAACTCGGGCAGATGCGCGGACAGGGCCAGGCTGGTTGCGGGCGTGACCACGTCGGCGACCAGCCCCGCGTCGACCAGCTCGGCGCCGATCGCCCGGGCCGCGTGCGGATCCTCCGGCTCGGCGGCCCCGAGCAGGCGGGCGACCAGCCCGTCCAGGAGCGTCTCGAGGTCGGCCCGGGAGTGGGGGGTGTAGGCCGTGCGCGAGAGTTCCTGGGCCCAGGCGCTGACGAGGCGACCAGCGGCGAGCACGTCGCCGGCCTGGCGTTCCTCGGGGTTGAACGTCATCACGAGCATGATGCCTCATGAACCCCCCGAACGGGACAACCCGCGCATGTCGCGCATCCGGACGGGTGCGAACATGTTGCTGATGAAGGTCCGAACACCGATCAGTGACGACGCCACGGATGGAGTCGATGTGGAGACGCCGAGTTGGGCTGCCGACCTGGACCCGGAGGAGATGCAGCGCCCGAGCGCCGCGCGCGTCTACGACTACTTCCTCGGCGGCGCGCACAACTTCGCCGTCGACCGGCAACTCGCCGACGCCATCGCGGCGATGACCCCCAATGTCGGCGACACGATGAGGGCCAACCGGGCGTTCCTGCGCCGCGTCGTCCGGTTCCTGGTCGGTCAGGGGATGGTCCAGTTCCTGGACATCGGCTCCGGTATCCCGACCGTCGGCAACGTGCACGAGGTCGCCCAGCAGGCGGATCCGCGGTGCCGAGTGGTCTACGTCGATGTCGATCCGGTCGCCGTGCTGCACAGTCGTTCACTGTTGGCCGATGATCCACGGACCACCGTGATCCAGGCCGATGCCCGTCAGGCCGAGGAGATCCTCGACCATCCCCAGACCCGCGCACTGCTCGACCTCGATCAACCCGTCGCACTGCTGCTCCTGGGCGTGCTGCACTTCCTCTCCGATCCGGACGACCCGGCCGGGATCGTCGCCCGCCTGCGCCGCCCGCTCGCCCCCGGCAGCCATGTCGCGCTGGTGAACGTCACTCACGAGGACCAGCCGGCGGAGGTGATCGAGGCCCAGAAGCTCTCCGGGCGGACCGGGACGCCGATCCACCTGCGGTCCCGTCAGGAACTCACCGCCCAGTTCGACGGGATACCGCTGCTCGACCCGGGACTGGTGCACCTGCCGTTGTGGCGACCTGACTCTCCGCTGGATCCCGCCGACGACCCGGCCCGGTACGGTGCGCTGGCGGGGGTCGGCCGGATCTCCTGACCGGCGGGTCGGAACGGCGGGCAGAGAGGCCGATGCGGATGGGCGCCAGCATGGTGACGGCGCGGCTTCACGGCGTGGCCGACCTCAGGATCGCCTCCGAACCGCTGCCGCGGCCCTCCGTCGATCGACCGCTGGTCCGGGTCACCTCGGTGGGCATCTGCGGCTCGGACCTGCACTGGTTCATCGATGGTGGCATCGGTGACGCCCGCATCGACCGGCCCGTGGTGCCTGGACATGAGGCGGCCGGTGTGGTGGTCTCCGCGCACGGGGCAGAGGGTCGCCATCGATCCGGCGCAGCCGTGCGAGCGGTGCGAGCTGTGCCTGAAAGGGCACCGCAACCTGTGTCCCTCGGTCGTCTTCCTCGGGCACGGCAGCCAGGACGGCGCCATGCGCGAGTACCTCACCTGGCCGGGCCACCTGCTCCATCCGATGCCGGATACCCTGTCGGACAACGACATTGCCCTGCTGGAACCGCTCGGTGTCGCCGTGCACGCCGCCGACCTCGGCGCGGCGCGCATCGGTGCGACGGTGATGGTCATCGGGTGTGGACCGATCGGCCTGTGCCTGCTGCAGGTGCTGCGTGCCGCCGGCGCGGCCCAGGTGCTGGCGGTCGATCCACTGCCGCACCGGGCGGAGACGGCGGTGCGACTGGGCGCCGACGCCGTCCTGTCGTGGGAGCCGGACGCATTCGCCGCGGCCCTCGCCGAACACACCGCGGGCCGGGGGGTGGACGTCGCGTTCGAGGCCGCCGGCGGTGACGCGGGCATCGCCCTGGCACTGGAGGCCGCGATGCCCGGTGCTCGCGTCGTCCTCGCCGGGATCCCGGACGTGGACAGCACGACCCTCACCGCCTCGTCGGCGCGGCGCAAGGGGCTGACGCTGATGCTGGTCCGGCGGATGAAGGAGGTCTACCCGCGGGCGACGAACCTGGTCGCCTCCGGCCGCGTCGACGTGCGCTCCCTGGTCACCGACGCCTACCCCTTGGAGCAGGCGGAGGCGGCCTTCCGGGCCGCCGCCGCCCGGCGGGGGACCAAGGTGGTCGTCACGGCGGCCGGTCCGTGAACCGGGCCGCGAGCGACGACGGCCACGGCGAGGCGGCCGACGACGTGCTGGTGCTGGCCGTCGACTGCTCGACGACGGCCGTCAAGGCCGTCGTCTTCGACGCGGTGGGCCACGAGGTGGACTCGGCCTCGGCCCCGCTGGTCACGAGCCGCCCGGCGCCCGGCCACCACGAGCAGGACGCCGAGACCTGGTGGACCGGGATGCTCTCGGCCATGCGGGACGCCGTGGCCCAGGTGCGCGACCCGGGCCGGATCAGGGCCGTGTCGGTGACCCATCAACGCGAGTCGTTCGTCTGCCTCGACCAGGGCGGCCGGCCGGTGCGGCCGGCGATCCTCTGGCTGGATTCCCGGGCCGCCCGCGAGATCGCCGACCTCGGCACCGCCCGGGTTCTGGCCCTGTCCGGGAAGCCGCCGGACACCACGCCGGCCATCTACAAGCTCGCCTGGCTCGCCCGGCACGAGCCCGAGATGCTCACCGGCGCAGCGCGGATCGCCGAGGTGCACGCCTTCCTGACCGAGCGACTCACCGGTCGGTGGGTGAGCAGTACCGGGTCGGCGGACTCTCTGGGACTGCTCGAGCTCGGCACCGGAACGTGGTCGCCGGAACTGATGGAACTGGCCGGAATCCGCCGCGCCCAACTGCCCGACCTCGTCGGGCCAGGCACGGTGATCGGGCCGGTGCTGCCAGGTGTCCTGGAGACGATCGGGTTGACCGGTCCGGTGCCGCTGGTGGCCGGGATCGGCGACGGGCAGGCCGCCGGGTTGGGTGCCGGGGTGGTCGAAACCGGTTCGGCCTACATCAACCTTGGAACGTCGCTGGTGATCGGCACGCCGTCCGAGTGGTTCACCACCAGCCTCGCCTACCGCACCCTGGCCGGGGCACCGGCGGGAACCTACGTGTTGGAGACCGTTCTAAACGCCGCGGCCTACCTGGCGGACTGGTTCCGTCGGGAGCTCGGCGACCCGGCCGCCGGTGGCGGGCTGGACCCGGTCCTGCAGGAGCAGGCGGCAGCGCTGGCGCCGGGCGCCGAGGCGTTGCTGGCCCTGCCGTACTGGAACGCCGCGCAGACCCCGCACTGGGACCCCGCTGCGCGCGGCGTGCTGTTCGGGCTGACCGGGGTGCACACCCGGGCCCACCTCTACCGCGCGCTGCTCGAGGGGGTCGCCTTCGAGGCCCGCTCTCACCTGGACGGTCTCGAGGCCGCCACCGGCGTGCTCGTTTCGCAACTGCGCGCTATGGGCGGCGGCAGCCGCAGCCGGTTGTGGTCGCAGATCGTCGCCGACGTCACCGGCCGGACAGTGCACCTGGCCCTGGGCGACCAGATCAGTGCCCGCGGGGCCGCGGTGCTGGCCCGCGCGCAGGTCACCGGAGCTCCACTGGCGCAGGTCTCCACGAGCATGAGCCGTCTCGGATCCTCGGTGGAGCCAAGGCCGGAGATGACCAGTCGGTACGAGCGGTTGTTCGCCGTCCAGCAGCAGCTCTACCCGCGGCTTCGGGAGGTGTTCGCCGATCTCGCCGCCCTGGCCGACGACTGACCGACCGCCTGCGCGCGGCGGATGCTACTTGCTGAAGCCGGCCGTCAACCCGGACAGCAACTGCCGCCTCCCGATTGCGTAGAAGATCAGGATCGGCAGAGTGGTCAGCACGACGGAGGCGAGCACGGCGGGGATGTTGACGCCGTACTGGCCCTGGAAGGTCCACAGGGCCAGCGGCAGGGTCCGCTTGTCGGGGCTCTGGGTGAGGATGAGGGGGAGCAGGAAGTTGTTCCAGACCAGCAGGGCGTTGTAGATCGTGACCGTGACGAGCGCGGGCCGGGTGAGGGGGAATGCGAGGCGCCAGAGCGTGCCCCATTCACTGCATCCGTCCAGACGCATGGATTCGAACAGTTCCCGCGGGACGTCGCGGATGAAGTTGGACAGGACCAGGACCGACAGGGAGATCGCGAAGGCGATGGAGGGCAGGATCATCGCGGTGAGGGTGTCGTACAGGCGCAGCCGGATGATGATCAGGTAGACGGGGATGATGACCGCTTGAAGCGGGATGGCAAGTCCCATCAGGAACAACGAGTTGGACAGCCGTAGGAACCACGCTGTTGCCGAAGTAGCGGATGAAGTCGCTCTCGATGACGAGCCGGTAGCTGTCCAGCGTCCAGGTGTCCGGGGGCAGCAGCGGGTTGGTCGCGAAGAAGTTGCTCTGGCTCATGAAGCTCGAGATGACGATCCAGTAGATCGGCAGCATTGCGACGAGGAGCCACACCCACCCGGTGATGCCACCGATCCAGTTGAGCCGTAGCAGCCGCGTCATGGTGCTCGTGCCGCGGTGGGGCGATCGCGGTGCGGGACGGGGCGTGCCGCTCGGGGTCGTCTGATCGGCCGTGGCTGAGAAGACCATGATCACGCACCCTCCAGCATGCTGTCGAGCTGGTCGGTACCACCGAGCCGTCGCAGCAGCAGGGCCAGACCGAGGCCCAACACGACGAGGACGACGGCGATGGCGCTGGCCGGTCCCATCAGATTGGCCATGAAGCCGCGCTTGTACATGTCGAGGGCGAGCACGCGGGTGGCGTCGCCGGGCCCGCCGGCGGTGAGGACGAAGATGAGGTCGAAGAAGGTCAGTGATCCGACGATCATGAGGGTGGAAGACGTGATGATCGTGTACTTCAGCTGAGGGATCGTGATGCTGAAGAACTGCCGGATCCGGCCCGCGCCGTTCAGTTCGGCCGCCTCATAGAGCGAGCGGGGGGATCTGCCGGACGCCGCGGTATCGCTGATGGCCGGCGAGGAAGACCCCGAGCAGGATGCTCGCCGGGGTCTGGACGAGCCAGGACAGGATCATGATCTCGAAGGTGACGAACAGGGAATGGGGCAACTGCGGATCGGACAGCACGCTGCGCCAGGCGTTCAGGCCGTCCATGTGGATCGCGCCGTTGCCGTCCCACTGCGTGAAGGACAGGAAGACGACGCCGACCAACGGGACGATGCCGAAGGCGACGAAGAAGGCGAGGGCGGGGCGGAAGTGCTCACTTTCCGGTGACCGCGTTCAGGTTGTCAGCGAACTGCTGCGGCGTGACGGACATCTGGAGCAACTTGGCGATGTTGTCGAGCAGGACCTCGGCCTGCGTGGGCGGCAGCGCCTGGTCCCAGGACTGCTGGAAGCTCTTGGCGTTGCTGGCGATGTCGTACTGGAACTTCAGCCAGTCCGCGTCCTCGCCGGCTCCGATCAGGCTGTCGGAACCCTTGACCACGGGGATGTTCCCGGAATCGATCCAGGCCTTCTGCTCGGCCTCGTCCAGGACCGCGGTCTTGAAGAACGTCTTGGCGGTCTCCTTCTCGCGGTCGCTCGCATTGGCCGAGATCGAGTAGGCGGCGTGGTGGAGCTGACCTTCGACCGGGACCTGCATGCCTATTCCAGCGAGGTGGCGCACGGGGCAATCGACGCCGGTCCGAGGTCGGTGTCTCGATCGTCGTGTCGATCCGGGCCGACCCGGTGGCGCGTGGGCGTTCCCTCGTCGTGGTGGATCCGCTGCACGTGCTCCACCGCAGGATCGTCAGTGTCGGCTCCACCAACTTCGCCGGCGGGCCGGCCGCCGGGCAGCATCTGATCTCTCTGGGCCACACCCGGATCGCCTACGCCGCCGGGACGGCCACCTCGGCGTGCAGCCAGGCGCGGCTGGCCGGGCTCCGTTCGGCGTTGGAGGCCGAAGGACTCTCGCTTCCCGAGCAGTATCTGCGGACCGGTGAATTCCTCTACGAGAGCGGCCTGGCAGGCGGCGGGGCCCTGCTCGATCTGCCGGTCCGTCCCACCGCGATCTTCGCCGGTTCCGACGACACCCAGTTGGCCTGCATGTCCTGCCCGCCGCTGACCACCGTGCGCCAGCCGCTGCACGAGATGGGCGCCGTCGCCGTCCGCATCGCTCTGCGGATGAGCAACGGCGAGGACCCGGACTCCCATCACGTGGAGCTGGCCACCGAACTCGTGGTGCGCGAATCGGCCGCGCCCCCGGCCTGACCAGCTTCCTGTCGCGACCGCCGGCTTGGGGGAGCACGGGCAGTCGTGCATGATCACGGTGGGGATTTGGGGTGTGGTGGATGGTCACGGTGAGGGACTCGTGTGCTGCGCAGCGTGCGTTAGGCGCATCGTGATCTTCAACGTCGGCTTGGGGGTTCGCACCCCGGGCAGTCGTGCATGAGCACGGCGAGCACCCTGGCGCCCGCGCCGTCCACGACGGCAGCTGCCGGGTAGTCTCGACGGGCGCGACGAGAGGGTGGGATCGATGGGCTGGAACGACATGGTGATCGAGCAGTTCCTCGCCGGTGAGGAACGGATCGCGGACACGTTCGACCGCGACGTCCTGATCCTGCTGGAGACCATCGGCGCCAGGACCGGCGTGCGACGAACCTCGCCGGTGATGTGTCTGCCGGACGGTGACCGCCTGCTGATCGTCGCCAGCAAGGCCGGTGCCGACACGCACCCGTCCTGGTACCACAACCTCGTGGCCAACCCCACGGTGCACCTGCGACGTTGGGAGGACGGCGCCCTCGCCGAGTACGACGCCACGGCCACGGTCCTGAAGGGCGGGGAACGGGACCGGACCTGGGCGTCGATCGTCTCTCGTGCAACGGGTTTCGCCGCCTATCAGACCAAGACCGAGCGGGTCATCCCGGTCGTGGCGCTCCAGCCCCGACGCTGAACCGGCCGGGCTCGGTCACCACGGGTCGGTCAGGCCGGCGGGCTCGTTGTGGGGGGTGATGACCTGGATCTGCGACGGGACGGACGCCGCCCGCCCGGGCAGGGCGCCGTGGGCCTGCATGATGAGTCGGCACGCGCGGCGCATGTCCTGGCGCAGGTCGTGGTGCAGCACCACCGACAGTCGTCGCTGCCGAAGCAGCCGGGTGTTGTCGTCGTCCAGGTCGTGGGCCACGAAGGCGCCGCACGTCCGTCCGGCATCCTCGAACGCCGCCAGGATCGCGGCGTTGGCGCCACCGACCGAGTAGACGGCGTCGATCAGGGGATCCTCCTGCAGGGCTGCGGTGACCGCACGGCGCATCAACCGGTCCAGGCCGTGTGTCTCGGCGACCTCGTGGATCCGCCGTGCCGGGGCGAACTCGCGCAGGGCGGTCCGGAACCCCATCTCGCGTTCCTCCTCGCCCCTGAAGGCGTTCGAGGACACGGCGACCAGCACGCTTCCCGTCGTCCGCGCCCCCCAGGTGGCGATCAGGTAGGCGGCGGTGGCCCCGGCGGCCCGGTTGTCCATCCCGACGTAGGCCAGGCGCCGGCTCATCGGGACGTCGGTCACCAGCGTGATGACCGGGATCCCCGCCTGTGCCAGCCGGTCGATCGCGGCCACGATCGCGGGGTCGTCGTGGGCCTTCAGCAGCACCCCGTGCGACCCGCGCCGCTCGACCTGCTCGAGCGCGGCGACGAGGCCCTGTGTGGGCCCCTCCTCGCGGAGTGCGAACCTCGCCCGAATCACCGCCGGCCGCAGCATGGGCAGTTCCGCCTCCAATGCCTGTCGGACCACGGCGGAGAACCGGCCCGGCGTCTGCATCACGACGTCGATCAGGAACGTCTGCCCGGTCAACCGGATCTGGGTGCGTTGACGGTCGAGGTCGGCGATCGCCCGGTGGACCTCGGTGACCGTGCTCTCGCGCACACCGGGCCGCTCGTGCAGCACCCGGTCGACCGTCGCCATGCTCAACCCGGACTGTTCGGCGATCTCCCGGATCCGGTACCGGTGCCTCACCCGATAGCCGTCCAGCGCTGCTCGGCGGCGGAGCGGTCCACGGCGTCCATGCAGCGCGCCGCCTGAACCATGTCGGCGATGGTCGCCCCCTGCGGTGTCCCGGTCTCGATCGAGGCGAGCAGCCGCTTCGCCTCGATCACCTTCAGGTCGTCGTAACTGAGCGGGATGGCGGTGTCGGGCTGGAAGGCACCGGCCTCGCCGTCCGTGGGACCGACCCGGTGCGTCGACCACTGGGCGCCCTGGTAGTCCTGATCCAGGCACAGGCGCAGCTCGCCCATCCGGCGGAAGTCCCAGGCGATGGCGCCCGTGCTGCCGTGGACGGTGAACATGTAGGAGTTCTGCTCGCCGACAGAGGCCCGGCTGACCTCCAGGAAGCCGCGAGCGCCGTTGTCGAACCGCAGCAGCGTGAGGGCGTAGTCCTCGTTCTCGACCGGCAGCCTGGGACCGTCGCCACCGCGCGAGAAGTGCGAGGCGGAGGCGCCCACCGCCTGGGGACGTTCGGGGATGAAGACGGCCAACTCCGCCAGCAGTTCGGAGATCGGTCCGACGACGAATCGCGCCAGATCGAAGCCGTGCGAGCCGAGGTCGGCGATGATGCCGCTACCGGCCATCTCCTTCATGAAGCGCCAGCTCAGCGCGCCGTCCGGGTGGGCCGAGTAGTCGCCCATCAGGTGCATGCCGACATGCCTGACCTCGCCGATCCGCCCGGCGGCGATCAGGTCCCGGGCGAGCTCGACCGCCGGGGCGTTGCGATAGTTGAAGCCCACGGCCGAGGCGACGCCGGCCGACTGGACCGCGGCGGCGATCTGCTCGGTCTCGGCCAGGTTCCGCCCGGCAGGCTTCTCGACCCAGACGTGTTTGCCGGCCTGCGCCGCGGCGACGGCGACGTCGCGGTGGGTGAAGTTGGGCCCGGCCACACACACCAGGTCGATGTCGTCACGGGCGACGAGTTCGCGCCAGTCGGCGGTCGTCTCCCGGAAGCCCAGGACGTCGGTCGCGAAGTCGAGCCGGCCGTCGTCGGCGGGATCGGCCACGGCCACCAGCCGGGGCACCAGCCCCAGATCGGGGTAGTGATGCCGGACGCGGGTCATCGCCTTGGCGTGGACCTGGCCCATCCAGCCGAAGCCGACGACGCCGACGGTGATGTCCTTGCTGGGGTTAACGCCTGTGCTGCTCGACATCTCGGATACGCCTGCGCTCGGCGCGCAGATTCCCTTCGTGGTTGGTGTGGCGGGTCAGTCGTGCGCGCCCGGAACGGTCTGGTCCCAGTCGATGACCGATCCCGTGACCACCCCGCTGCGTTCGGACAGCAGGAACACGACGAAGTCGGCGATCTCGTCCGGTTGACCGATCCTGCCCATCGGCATCGAGGCCGCCGCCTGGGTCAGCCAGTCGTCCTCGGCACCGTGGAACCTGCGCTGGATCGCGTCCTCGCCGGGCGTCTGCGTCCACCCGATGTTGACACCGTTGATCCGGATCCGGTCCCAGCGATGCGCGAACGCCGCGTTGCGGGTCAGCCCGACCATGGCGGCCTTGGACGCCACGTACGGGGCGAGGTAGGGCTGCCCCCCGTGGGCGGACATGGTGAGGATGTTGACGATCGTGCCGCCCTCACCCCGGGCCACCATGTCCGCCACCACGCCCTGCATGAAGAAGAACGGCCCGCGGGTGTTGACGGCGATGTGTTCGTCGAAGAGTTCCGGCGTGGTGTCCAACAGCGACCCGCGGGTGGTCAGACCCGCACTGTTCACCAGGCAGTCGACCCGGCCGAATTCGCTCACCGTCGCCTCGACGGCGGCCCGGACCTGGACGACGTCGCCCGCGTCGCACCGGATGTAGCCGGCCCGAGCGCCCTGCCCCTGCAACGACGCGGCCCGTCGGCGGCCCACGTCGCTGCGCCGGCCGGTGATCATCACCGTGGCGCCGTTGCGGGCGGCGGCCTCGGCGACGGCGGCCCCGAGCCCCTCAGTTCCCCCGTTGACGAGCACCACCTTGCTCTGGAGCAGGTCGTCCTCGATCGGTTTCATCCACGTCTCCTGGTCCCGGTGGGGCCGATGAGCCACCGGCCCGGTGGCTCATCGGATACACGGTAGAGACCGCGAGCACCTCATGCAGGGTAGAGGACACCTCAAGAACACCTCACGGCGGATCGGGATCAGCCGTTCACGCCGCCCGAGGATGTCGTCGACGGCGTCGACACCGCAGTCGGGTCGACCTGGTCGGCGCAGAGCAGGACCAGCTGGGCTGCGTCGCGCCGGTATCGGCGCAGCAGCTCGACCCGCTCGCTGTGGGAGACACCGGCGGCCTGGACCCGTTCCGCGTCATCCTGGACGCGCCGCGCCGCGCTCAGCACTCTGCTGCTCGGGAAGTCCTTGACCTCGAGGGCGATCGTGCCGCCCACGGCAGCCAGACGGCTCCGCACCGAATCGCTCCAGTCCTGGTAGTACTCCTGGCCGAGCGGCTTCAGCGTGTCGTCCGCATAGGAGATCGCCGAGACGGCCTGCGCGCACCCGTCTCCCGGATCGGTGTAGTGCTCCAGGCCGGTGGCCTCTCCGGCGCATCCGCCGAGACCCAGCGCCACGGCCAGCCAGAGGCCGATGCTCCGCAACGAGCCCATGCGGCCAGTGTCAGGCCCCCGGGCCGCCGTTGTCGACGTCCGAGGCCCACGCCAGATCGAGTTCGTCGCGCCGGCCGAAGCGCTCCAGGTGGTCCTTGACCACCTGGGCGAATCGAGCCAGGTCCTCGCCGTCCGGGACGGTCACGGTGACCTCGAGTGCGCCGTCCGCGGGCCGTAGCTCGATGACCTGACCGCTGGGCCAGCGCAGCACGGTCGCCTCGCCGACCTCCTCCGCGGTTCCGCGCTCCGCCCAGTGATCCGCGAGCTGCTTGGCGTACCGGGCCGGGCGATCGGTGATCATGGTTCCGCTGATCGTCTGCACGTCGTGCCCTCCGGTGAGTGGGAGACGAAGTCCCCATTGTGATCGGTGCAGCTCGCGTCAGCCCCTCGGGGGGGCATCCCGCTCCGTCCGGGACCCGCGCGGCGAGCGCAGGAAGATCACCACCGCGGCGACCACCAGGACGGCCGCGGCGATCAGGAGGGCATTGCTCACGCCGTTCAGGAATGCGTTCTCGGCCGCGGTCACGAGGGCGCTGGCGCGTTCGCCGAACTGGGCCAGCATCGGCGAGGCGGTGAACGCGATCGTGCTCTGGATGCGTTCGGCCGCCTCTGCCGGCAGGTCGGCCACCGCCGCGGCCATGCCGTCGCGATAGGTCTGGTTGATCGTGCTGCCCAGGACGGCGATGCCCAGCGCGCTGCCGAGCTCGCGGGCGGTGTCGTTCACCGCCGAGGCGACGCCCTGCTTGCTCGGCGGCAGGGACTCGGTGATCGCCGTGGTCGCCGGGGTGCCCGCCAGCCCCATTCCCGCCCCGAACAGGACCAGGCCGATCACGAACCGGGCGTAGTCGAAGTCGGTGCCCAGGGTGCTCATCACCACGAAGCCTCCGGCCATCAGCAGCAGCCCGAGCGGACCCACGATCCGGAAGCCGATCCGCCGCGCGATGTGCGGGGCGTTGCGGGCCAGCGGCAGGAGCGCGAACGGAAGGGGCAGCAGGCGGATCGCCGCCTGAAGCGGAGACAGGCCGACCACGAACTGCAGGTACTGCAGTATGGCGAAGAAGAAGCCGAACGCCGCGAAGAACTGCACCGTGATGGACAGGGAGCCGGCGCTGAAACCCCTGAGCCGGAAGAGCCGGGGATCCAGCATCGGGGCCTCGGCGCGGAGCTCCCAGGCGATGAAGCAGCCCAGCGCGATGAGTCCGACCGCCAGGGGGGCGACGGTGAGCACATCGCCCCAGCCGCGCTCGGGGCCCTCGATGATGCCGAAGACGACCCCCCCGACGGCCAGCAACGACAGCAGCGCGCCCCCGACGTCCAGTGGGGGAGCGTCCGGCTCGCGAGAGCCGGGAACCACGGCGAGGGTGCCGATCAGGGCCAGGACGGCGAGACCCACGTTGAGCCCGAAGAAGGAACTCCAGCCGTAGAACTCCAGCAGCAGGCCCGAGGCGAACAGACCGAGGACGGCGCCGCCGCCCACCACGCCGACCCAGATCCCGATCGCCCGGGGCCGCTCGGACTCCGGGAACGAGGTCGTGATCACCGAGAGCGTCGTGGGCATGATCCCGGCGGCGCCGACCCCCATCAGCGCGCGCAGCGCGATCAGCGCGGTCGGGTCGTCGGTGAGCATCGCGCCGCCGGAGGCGAGGCCGAACACCAGCAGGCCCGCGAGCAGGATCCCCCTGCGCCCGAACCGATCACCGACGGCGCCGGCGAACAGCAGCAGTCCCGCGAAGACCACGGTGTAGGCGTCGACGATCCAGGTCAGTTCGGTCTGGGTGGCGCCGGTGTCGCGCGCCAGACTCGGCAGCGCCACGTTGAGGCCGCTGACGGCCGAGACGACCGTCATCAGCGCCACGGCCATGACGATCAGAACGAGTCGGCTCTGGCGGTGGCTCAGCTGCGGCCGGTGCCCTGCGGAGCCGGTGGCGACGCTCATGGCATTCCTCCCCAAACAAAGGCGATTGAATTCGTCAGATGGGGAAATAATGATTCGCCAGGCGTGGAATGTCAAGGGCCCGCGACACGCGCAAGTGGACCTCTCAGACCGTTGTCGAGACGGTGAGCAGCTCGCCGAGCGCCCGTGCCGTCAGGGCGCGCCGAGCGCCCGGATCGTCAGGGCGCGCCGAGCGCCCGTGCCGCTGCGAGGCCGGAGAGGTGGGCACCCTCGACCTTGGAGCCCGCGAAGGCGTCCCCGGCGATCACCAACGGCCCGCCGTGCCCGCCCGGATGCGCGACGACCTGACACCGCTGGGTGAGCGGCACGCTCGGGCGGGCATAGCGCCACCGGTGCACCTGGACGGCGTCCCGTACGGCGACGGCCGCCAGCCCGGCCGCCTCCAGGAGACGGTCGGCGATCTCCGTGTCGCCCGCGCCCCAGGCGTCGTGGCTGAAGGCGGCGTCGGCGTGCAGAGTCACCGCCGGGACCTCGGAAACGCCCTTGGCCCGGTTGTCCGCCAGCCAGTCGATGGGCCCGTCGGCGGGTGCCACCGCCCCGGGGTGGGGCAGGGGGTGCGGTGCGCGAAGCGGGGCCAACACCGCGACGCACGGGTCGTAGCGCACGCCGGCCAGGATGTCGGCCACCGCATCGGGCAGCTGGACGGCTCCGGCGGCGAGCAGGTCGAGCGTCTGCGGCATGGGCGCGGTGAGCAGGACGGCGTCGGTGACCATGTCGCCGTCCGCGGTCTCGACCACCCAGCCGTCTGCGCTCGGGCGGACGGCCGCCGCGCGCAGGCCGGTCCGCACGTCGAGGCCGGTCGCGAGCTGTTTGGCGATGGCGTTCATGGACGGCGCACCCCGGTAGCGGACGTGGCCGTCCCGCGTGCTGGGCGGCACGCCGTCCGGGCCCACCTGGCCGGTGAACCACGGACGGATCGACCCGGCCCGCCGCCAGCCCTGCACCGCGTCGGCGAACTCCTCGGTGTGCGTGGTGATGAACTGGGCGCCGTGATCGAACGTGGCCTCGCCGATGCGTCGGGTCGCCAGGCGACCCCCGACGCCGCGCCCCTTGTCCACGACGACCACCCGTGCCGCGGGAGTCAGCACCCGGGCGGCCGTGAGTCCGGCCATCCCGGCGCCGATGACGACGACGCGGTCAGACATCGTCATCACCGGTCAGTCGTCATCACGGTCAGCGAAACACTCCGCTGTAGGCGTTCAGCGCCGGCTGACCGCCGAGGTGGGCGAACAGCACGGTCGAGTCCGTGCCGATCTCGCCGCTGCGCACCAGGTCGACCAGCGCCGCCATCGACTTGCCCTCGTACACCGGATCGACGATCACGCCCTCGAGTCGGCCCAGCAGCCGGATCGCCTCGACGGTCGAGGGCACCGGGATGCCGTAGGCGTCGCCGGCCCAGCCCTCGAGCACGGTGATCTCGTCCGCGGACAGGTCGCGGCCGAGCCCGATCAGCTCGGCCGTGGCCTGGGCGATCTTGGCGACCTGGGCCCGAGTCTCCTCGATCTTGGCCGAACCGTCGATGCCGAGCACCCGGCGGGGCCGGTCCTGACCGGCGAACCCGGCGATCATGCCGCCCTGCGTGCTTCCGGTGACGCTGCACACCACGATCGTGTCGAAGAAGATCCCCAGTTCGGCCTCTTGGCGCTGCACCTCGGCGGCCCAGCCGGCGAACCCGAGCCCGCCGAGACGATGGTCTGAGGCCCCGGCCGGGATCGCGTAGGGCGTCCCACCGGCGGCGAGCACGTCGTCCAGGGCCTGCTGCCAGCTGTCCTTGAACCCGATGCCGAACTCCGCCTGGACCAGCCGGACGTCGGCACCCATGATCCGTGACAGCAGGATGTTGCCGACCCTGTCGTTCACCGAGTCCGGCCAGTCCACCCAACTCTCCTGCACCAGAACGGCTTTCAGGCCAATGGCGGCTGCGACCGCGGCGACCTGGCGGGTGTGGTTGGACTGGACGCCACCGATGCTCACCAGCGTGTCGGCGCCCTGGGCGAGCGCGTCGGGCACGAGGTACTCGAGCTTGCGGACCTTGTTGCCCCCGTAGGCGAGCCCGCAGTTGCAGTCCTCTCGCTTGGCCCAGATCTGCGCTCCGCCGAGGTGAGCGGTCAGGCGCCGCAGCGGGTGCACCGGGCTGGGTCCGAACATCAGCTGGTGGCGATCGAAGTCCTCGAGGGGCATGCCGGTTCCTTCGGGTGGGGGCTCCAATCATCCTGTCTGGGTCGCCCAGACGCCAGATCGCCTCACCCGGCGGGCGGTGGGTTGAGGCGATTCATCAGGCGATGCAGCTGCGCGGCGTCCAGACCCTCGATCTCCACGACCTTGGCGCGGCTGGACCGGCCCCGGACGAGGCGGACCTGGCGCGGCCGCAGGCCGAGTGCTGCTGCGAGAGTCGCCACCACGGCCTGGTTGGCGGCGCCGTCCGCAGGGGGCGCGGTCACGGCCACCCGGGGGACGCCGCCGTGCCAGCCGGCGAGGCCGGACCGGCGGGCGCCAGGCTGCACCCAGATCTCCAAGCGCGCCGTCACGCGGACACGCTACGCCGTGGTCGACCCGATCGCCCGGTCGGCCTGCTCGACGGGTCGGCCTGCTCGACAGGAACGGTCAGCCCAGGCCGCTGTCGCGACGTCCGGCCTGTTCGGTGAGGGCCGCGCCGAAGGCGTCAGAGTCCCAGCCCTCGCTCAGGGCCCGCCGGACCAGATCGGCCTGAGTGGGCGGGGCCAACCCGTCGACCGGGGGGTCGCGGTCCAGGTTGGTCGGGAAGGCGTAGCCCTCGGCGCTCGCCGCGATCACGTTCTGCGTCGCGGCCAGGCCGACCGACGCCGCGCGCTCGCGCAACACCGGGTAGAGCGCACGCGACATCGCCACCCGATCCACGGTCTCCATGGCCCGGCCGAACGCCGAGGAGACCTGGAGCAGATTGGCCATCCGGCGGACGTCGCGGGTCCTATTGGTACCCGCGGCGTGGAACAGGGCGGGGTTGAAGAACACCGCATCGCCCTTGCGCAGGGGTAGCTGGACGAAGTTCGCGTCGAAGTACGCGGTGAACTCCTCGCGGTGGAAGGCGACGTAGCCGGGCGGATACTTCTGCGAGTGCGGCAGGTACATCGTCGGCCCGGTCTCCACCGGCATGTCGCAGTGCGCGACCGCCCCCTGGAGCGTGAGCGCCGCCGAGAGCCGGTGCACGTGCGCCGGATACGCCATGGCTCCGTCCGCGTCCATGAAGCCGAGGTGGTAGTCCCGGTGTGCGGTCTGGGCGGCGCCGCCCGGGTTGACGACGTTGACCTGCGAGGTGAGCTGGTAGTTCGGGCCCAGCCACGCCTGGCTGGCCAGCGCGATGGCGTCGTTGGCGTAGTAGTCGGCGAAGACCTGTGGGTCGCGCGTCGCGAGCTTGTCCAGCGCGCCCCAGATCCGGTCGTTGGCGCCGGGCTTGGCGAAGTGGTCGCCGGCCTGTGCCCCAGACTCCTTCTGGGCGGCGATCATGGTCTCGAACACCGCGCTCGCGGCGTCCACCACGGCCGTGTCGGCGAAGGCGCCCGCGAAGACCACGATGCCGGGACCGTCCAGAAGCGCCCTGGCGAGCTCGGCCTGGACGACGCGCCGCCCCTGCGGAGTCGCGGCCCGCTCGGCCAGGCGATCGCCGTAGATCAGGACGTTGCTCTCGACCCGGTCGGCGATCGGGAAATCCTCTGCGTCAGTGGAGTTCTCGACGATCCTGCGGAAGTCATCGATCCGGCAGTCCGCGGGGCTCAGCCAGCCTGTTCGCCCGCCGGCCTGATCAGGGGCAAGAGTCATCTCGGTCGTCCTCCTCGGGTGTGCTGTCATCGGTCTGCGATCAGCCTAGGAGCGCGATGAGGCCGTTCCATGGCTCCGGATCCATCAAGAACCCCTCAGCGGGAGGTCCGCAAGATCACGGTGTGGGTGTGTGGGCGCCGGCAAGATCACGGTGCGGGCGGTGGGCGCTCAGCAAGATCACGGTGTGGGTGCGTGGGTGCTCAGCAAGATCACGGTGCGTGGAGCGTCCGTGCGACCGCGGCGTCCGCCCGCATCGTGATCTTCATCGTGATCACAGGCGCGGGAGGGGGTTGCGTCGAGCAAGATCACGGTGTGGGCGGTGGGTGCTCAGCAAGATCACGGTGCGTGGAACGTCCCTGCGACCGCGGCGTCCGCCCGCATCGTGATCTTCATCGTGATCACGGGGCGCGGGAGGGGGTTGCGTCGAGCAAGATCACGGTGTGGGGTGTGGGCGCCCAGCAAGATCACGGTGTGGGTGTGTGGGCGCCGAGTGTGATCACGGTGTGTGGATTGCCTGCGTGTGGTCGTCGTTGCTGCGCATCGTGATCTTCATCGTGATCATGGGGGCGAGGCGGGGGCGGGGCGGGGGCGAGAGCGAGAGCGAGGCGAGGGCGAGAGCGAGGCGAGGGCGAGGCTGCACCGAGCCTCCTGCGTTGAGCCCGTGCACGACGCGGTCACAGAGCCACATCCGCTGCGTGTGGGCAGGATGGACGGATGGATCCCCGTCCTTCCCTGTCTGGCGCCCGAGACCTCGTGAGGACTCGGCTGGTCGCGGTGCTGGCGTTCCTCGGCCGCACCCTGTCCGATCCGATCGCGGGGGCGGTCGTGCTGGTGATCGGGCTCGGCGTCGCCGGTCTGATGACGGCGGTCGCCGCGCGGGTCTACGACTCGGTGACCGAACAGGACGGTGTCGCGGGCCTGGACCGCCCGGTCCTGAACCTGATGCTCGAGGCACGCAGCCCGCAGGTGGCCGACGTCGCCACCTGGTTCACCAACCTGGGCAGCAGCCGGGTGCTGCCCTTTCTCACCTTGGGCGCCGTCCTCGCCCTGGCCCTGATCTGGCGTCGCTGGACGCCGGTGCTGCTGGTTGCTGTGGCGGTCTCGGGCTCTTTGCTGATGACGATCGTCGGCAAGGTCGCGGTCGGTCGGGACCGTCCGCCGATCTCCGACGCCGTCGCGCCCTTCGAGGACTCCTACTCCTTCCCCAGCGGCCACACCCTGAACACCACGGTGGTGGTGGGGATCATCGCCTATCTGATCCTCGCCCGGAACCCACGGCGCTCGATCCGGGTCGCGGCCATCGCGGTGGCCGCTCTGCTGGCCGTCATGATGGGACTGAGCCGGGTCTTCCTCGGGCACCACTGGCTGACCGACGTGCTGGGCGCCTGGGCTCTGGGGCTCAGCTGGCTCGCCATCGTGGTGACGGGGCATCAGCTCTGGCAGCTGCGGTTGCCATCACAGGAACGCACCGCGGCGACGCCGACCGCAGGCAGCCCGGCGTCCGGACGCGTCGACTCTGACGACCGAGCCTGACCGGTGCTCGGGTCGCCGGGTCGTGGGGAGGTCAAGGGCCCGTGTCGCCGTCGGGGTTCGACGAGCAGGCCACGACCGCCAGGCGGGCCAGCACGACGGTGCCCAGGTGGCGGGCGACCACTGTCCGAGCGGCACATCGGTACCGCAGTCGACCTCCCGTGAACCGGGCGTGCGCCCCGCCTACTCGTCGGGCAGGTCGGCCGCGGCCGGGATCGCCTGCAGGTCGAACGGGGTGCGCTGGTAGACGTGGTAGTTCAACCAGTTGGCATAGAGCAGGAACGCGTGCGAGCGCCACGTGACCTTGGGGGGCTGCGTGGGATCGTCGTCGGGATAGTAGTTGCGTGGCACCGCGATCGGCTCGCCTCGGGCCACGTCGCGCTCGTACTCGGCAGCGAGGGTGTAGCGCTCGTACTCGGGATGCCCGGTGACGTACACCTGCCTCCCGTCCGAACTGGCCGCCAGGTAGACGCCGGCCTCCGGCGAGGTCGCCAGCAGCTCGATCCCGTCGGCCGCCTCGACGTCGGCGGCCCGGGTCTCGGTGTGTCGCGAGTGCGGTGCGGGGAACACCTCGTCGAACCCGCTCAGCAGCCGGGAGCGCGGGTCGAGCACCGTGTGGTCGAAGACGCCGAACATCTTCTTGGCCAGCGGGTACTTGCCGATCCCGTGACGCCGGTACAGGCCGGCCTGGGCGCCCCAGCACACGTGCAGGGTGGAGAAGACGTGGTCGTCCGCCCAGTCCATCACCTCGCACAGCTCGTTCCAGTAGTCGACCTGCTCGAACGGCAGTTGCTCGATCGGCGCGCCGGTGATGACCAGGCCGTCGAACTTCAGATCGTTGATCTGGTCGAAGGTGGCGTAGAACGTGTCCAGGTGCTCCCCAGAGGTGTTGCGCGTGCTGTGCGACTCCATGTGCAGCAAGGTGATCTCGAGCTGCAGCGGGGTGTTGCCGAGCAGTCGCAGCAGTTGTGTCTCGGTGTCGATCTTCGTCGGCATCAGGTTGACGATGGCGATGTGCAGCGGCCGGATGTCCTGGTGGACCGCCCGTCCCTGGGACATCACGAAGACGTTCTCGGACTCGAGGGTGCGCCGGGCGGGCAGAGCGTGCGGGACGTTGACTGGCACGGGGTGGACTCCAGAGGGGAACGACGGTCCCCCATTGTTACCTGTCGCGCGGTCCGGAGGCCTACGCTCGCGCCATGAGGACACCCTTGGCCCTCGTGGCCACCGTCCTGCTGCTGGGCGCCTGCACCAGCGGGTCCCCCGCGGACGACGCCACGACCCCCGCCTCCGCGGCCTCGTCGACCGCCTCGGCCGGCTCCGACGGATCGAACCCCTCCGACTCCGCATCCACCGAGTCCGCGGTCGTGCTGAGCATCTCGGGGCTGAGTGTCGTCGCCGGCTCGACGCCACCGCGCGCGGTCGACTTCGGCGCCGACCGGGCGAGTGTGGACGCCGTCCTGACCAGCCACTTCGGCCCGGTGACGACCACGGACCTGCCCGAGTGTGGGCAGGGTCCACGGACGGCGCTGCAGGCAGGTCCGCTGAGCGCGCTGTTCGACGGCGAGTCCTTCCTCGGCTGGACCCTGGACGACTCCAGTGCCTCGCCCCCCGTACTCACCTCCGAGGGGATCGGCATCGGCAGCACCCTCGCCGAGGTGGAGCAGGCCTATGAGGTCAGCGTCTCGACAGACACCATCGGACCGGAGTTCTTCACCCGCGACGGGCAGTTCGGCGGCCTGCTGGACGGCGACTCGCCGTCCTCGAAGGTCACCCTGCTGTACGCCGGGGAGACCTGCTTCTTCCGCTGAGGTCCGGCCGGGGCCGCGACACCGGCCCGGGGACTGGCCAGACGTCACCCGCGGGGGCACGATCGGGTGATGGCCGCACCCGTGATCGTGTTCGACGTGAACGAGACCCTGTCCGACCTGGGGCCGGTGGCCGAGGCGTTCACCGTGGCGGGGGCGCCGGTCCACCTCGCGGAACTGTGGTTCGCCGTCGTCCTGCGCGACGGGTTCGCCGCGGCCGTCTCCGGTGACCTGGTGCGCTTCGCCGATCTCGGCCGGGACGCCGCCCGGGACCTGCTCGCCGAGCCGGTGCGGCGTTCGGGGGTCGACCTGGAGGTGGCGGTCGACCAGGTGCTGCGTGCGTTCACCTCGCTCGACCTGCACCCGGACGTCGCGCCGGGGATCAGGGCGCTCGCCGGGTCGGGTGCGCGCATGGTGACCCTGAGCAACGGTTCGGCGTCCGTCGCCGAGGGTCTGCTCACCCGGGCGGGGCTGCGCGACCAGGTCGAGCACGTGCTCAGCGTCGAGGACGCCGGCATCTGGAAGCCGGCGGCCAGGGCCTACCGCTACGCCGCCGAGACCTGCGGGGTCGAACCGGCGGAGCTGCTCATGGTCGCCGTCCATCCCTGGGACCTGCACGGTGCGCACGCGGCCGGTCTGCGCACCTGCTGGGTGAACCGACCGGGCTCGGGCCGGCTGTTGCAGTACCCCGCCCACTTCAGCGCCCCGGACCACGTCGTCAGCGGCGTCGGCGATCTGGTCGGCGTCCATCTGGCCGGGTGACCGCTGCCTCGGGCATGCTCGCCCGCTGCTCTGCCATGCTGTGACCGGACCGGACCGCCGAGAACGGGCGGCTCGTCCGGCCCACGGCGAGGGGAGAGGGTCACGATCGCTGAACAGCGCTACCGGACGTCCATCGCGACCGTGTGCCTTGCCGGCACACTGGAGATGAAGCTGCCGGCCATCGCGGCCGCCGGGTTCGACGGTCTCGAGATCTTCGAACCCGACCTGATCACCTCACCGGCCCGGCCGGGTGAGATCAGGGCCAGGTGTGCCGACCTCGGGCTGAGCATCGATCTCTACCAGCCCCTGCGTGACCTGGAAGCCGTTCCCCCGGAGGTGTTCTCGAGCAATCTCCGCCGCGCCGAGTGCAAGTTCGCGGTGATGGAGGAACTGGGCTGCGACCTGGTCCTGGCCTGCTCGTCGGTGGATCACCGCTCGATCGACGACCGGGACCTGGCGGCCGAGCAGTTGCATGCCGTGGCGAGCCGGGCTGCCGAGCACGGCATCCGGGTGGCCTACGAGGCGCTGGCCTGGGGCAGGCACGTCGACACGTGGCAGCAGTCCTGGGACGTGGTGCAGAGGGCAGGACATCCCTCTCTCGGCCTGTGCCTGGACAGCTTCCACATCCTGGCCCGGGGAGGCGACGTCCCGGCGATCGCCGACCTGGACGGCGACCGCGTCTTCTACGTGCAACTGTCCGACGCCCCCACCCTCGACCTGGGGGTGTTGGCCTGGAGCCGTCACCACCGGCTCTACCCCGGCCAGGGGGCCTTCGACCTGGTCGGCTTCACCGCCGCCGTCCTGACCGCGGGGTACCGGGGCCCGTTGTCCCTCGAGGTGTTCAACGACGTCTTCCGCCAGGCCGACCCGCGACCCACCGCGGTCGACGCCTACCGGTCGCTGCTGGCCCTCCAGGAGGATCTGGCCGTGCACGGCGGTCTGCCCGAAGCGGTCTACACCATGCTGTCGTGTCCACCGCCGGTGGCGGCCGTCACCGGATACGCCTTCTGCGAGATCGGGGTGGACGCGTCCACCCGCCCGCAGATGTCGAAGGTGCTCTCCGGCATGGGTTTCCGCGCCGATGCGGAACACGTCAAGCAGGACGTCGTCCGGTGGCGGCAGGGCGATATCACCCTGCTGGTCAGTGGGGAGGACGCCGACCCGACCGTGCCAGGGCGCGGGCAGGTGGCCGCGATCGGCCTGCGGATCACCGACCCGGCCCGAGCTGCCGAACGGGCCGAGGACCTGCTCGCCGAACGGGTGCAGCAGGTCGAGCCGCCGGCGCCGGACCTGGTCGGCGTGGTCGCCCCGGACAGTACGCGGATCTACTTCTGCTCCGCCGGCGAGGAGTGGGCGCAGCAGTTCCAGGGGCCGGCGGTGTCCGAGGCGTCCGTCCCGACCGGGTTGCACAGCATCGACCACGTGGCGATGACCCAGCCCTTCGACTCCTTCGACGACGCCCGCCAGTTCTACGCCCGGGTCGTGGGTCTGCATGCGCAGGACCTGGTCGAGTACGCGGCCCCGTTCGGCCTCCTGCGACGGCGGGCGATGAGCAGCGCGGACGGCTCCGTGCGGATCCCGCTGAGCGCCTCGCTCGTGCGCAAGGGTGGCTGGTTGCCCGGACGGCGCGGTCCCCAGCACGTCGCGTTCGCCACCGACGACATCGAAGCGACGGCGCAGGCGCTCCTGGAGCGCGGCGTGCCGATCATCGAGGTACCGGACAACTACTACGACGACCTGGGTGCCCGGTATGACCTCGGCCAGGACCGGCTCATCCGACTGCGGGAACTGCGTCTGCTGTACGAGCGGGACGACTCCGGCGAGATCGTCCACCTCTACACCCAGGTGATCGGCTCCCGGGTGTTCTTCGAGGTCCTGCAGCGCTTCGGCGACTACGACGGCTACGGGACCGGTAACGCGCCCGTCCACATCGCGGCGCACCATCGGGAGCGTTCGGCCCGACCGGCCGGCTGAGCCGGGCAGATGGGGCAGGCTGGGGGCATGCCCTCGACCACCCGCGCCGTCCGTCTGTCGCACCGTGGTGCGGTGGAGCCCTTCCACGTCATGGAGGTCATCAAGGCCGCTGCCCGTCGCGCCGAGACGCACGGGGACGTGCTGCTGCTGTGCGTCGGTCAACCCTCGACCCCGGCCCCCGCCCCCGTCCTGCGCGCCGCCCATGCTGCGCTGACCGACAGCGCGCTCGGCTACTCGGAGGCCACCGGGATCTTGCCGTTGCGCACGGCCATCGCCGACCACTACCGAGGACTCGGGCTGGACGTCGGTCCGGAGCACGTCATCGTCACCACCGGGTCGTCCGGGGGATTCACGGCCGTCTTCCTCGCCGCCTTCGACGTCGGCGACACGGTCGCGATGACCAGCCCGGGCTATCCCGCCTACCGGAACACGCTGCAGGCCCTCGGCTGCCACGTGCTGGAGATCGAGTGCGAGGCCGGCACCCGCTTCCAGCCCACCGTCGCGATGCTGGAGGACCTGCCCGCCCCTCCCGCCGGACTGGTCATCGCCAGCCCGTCCAACCCCACCGGCACGATGATCGACGCCGAGGAGCTCGAGCGGATCGCGCGCTGGTGCGCCGAGAACGGGACGCTGTTGATCAGCGACGAGATCTACCACGGCATCAGCTACGGCCGTGACTGCGCCTCGTCCTGGCAGTCCGGGCGGGACTCGGTGGTCGTGGGGTCGTTCAGCAAGTACTTCTCGATGACCGGGTGGCGGCTCGGCTGGTTGCTGCTGCCCGAGGTCCTGCATCGCCCGGTGGAGCTCCTGCTCGGGAACCTGACGATCTGCCCGCCGGCGATCGCGCAGATCCCCGCCGTGGAGGCGTTCTGTCCGGAGTCGATCGCCGAACTCGACGCTCACGTGTCTCGCTACCGGGCCAACCGTGACGTGCTGATGCGCCGACTGCCCGAGCTGGGTCTGGACCGGCTGGCGCCCGCGGACGGCGCGTTCTACGCCTACGCCGACATCGCGCACCTGACGCAGGACTCCGCCGCCTGGTGCGCCGAGGTGCTGGCCGACACGGGTGTCGCCCTGGCCCCCGGGGTCGACTTCGACACCCGGCAGGGGCATCACTTCGTGAGGTTCAGCTTCGCCCGCTCGGCGGCCGAGATCGAGCAGGGCCTGGACCGGTTGGCCCGCTACCTCGGCTGAGACCCGCCGCTGGAGGGGACGCTCATCCGGCCTGTCCCTCGCACCGAGGTGTCCCGCGGGCTCGGCCAAGTGGGGCAGGAGATGAGACGGTGTAGGCCACATCGTCGGCGACCGACCCGAGGAGTTGATCCTGACCCGTGGCGCCTACTCACGAGCTGGTCATCGTGGCCAACCGGTTGCCGGTCGACCGCAAGGTGGACGAACAGGGAGAGGTCACCTGGCAGACCAGCCCGGGGGGGCTGGTCACCGCACTGGAGCCGGTGCTGCGCCGGCGCGGGGGCATCTGGGTGGGGTGGACCGGAGCGGTCGGCGAGACCTCCGAGCGGATCGATGCCGACGGGCTCGATCTGGCCGCCGTCCCGCTGAGCGCAGGCGAGGTCGCCGACTACTACGAAGGCATGTCGAACGCCACCCTGTGGCCCCTCTACCACGATGTGATCTCCCCACCGATCTTCCATCGCCACTGGTGGGAGTCCTACTGCGCGGTGAACCGCAGGTTCGCAACCGTCGCCGCCGAGCACGCCCGGGAGGGCGCGACGGTGTGGGTGCAGGACTACCAGTTGCAGCTCGTTCCCCGGATGCTGCGCGAGGCGCGTCCCGACGTCCGGATCGGGTTCTTCAACCACATCCCGTTCCCGCCCTACGAGATCTTCGCGCAGCTGCCCTGGCGCCGTCAGGTGCTGCTCGGGCTGCTGGGCGCCGACCTGCTCGGTTTCCAGCGTCCGGCGGATGCCAACAACGTGCTGCGCGCCTGTCGCCGGCTCGGCATCGCCACCCGGCGGGGCCACGCGTTGGTCGCGGCCCCCTCCGGCGTTCGTGAGGTCCGGTGCGCGGCCTTCCCGATCTCGGTGGACACCGACCAGCTCGATCGCATCGCACGCCGCGAGGACGTGATCGCCAGGTCCTGGCAGATCCGCAACGAGCTGGGCGACCCCGAGACGCTGATGCTGGGCGTCGACCGGTTGGACTACACCAAGGGCATCCGGCACCGGATCAAGGCCGTCGGCGAACTCTTCGACGAGGGCCGCCTGCACACGCCTGCCGTCAGTTTCGTCCAGGTGGCAACGCCGAGCCGGGAGCGGGTCGGCAGCTACCAGGCGCTGCGCGACGAGGTCGAGGTCGAGGTCGGCCGCATCAACGGCAAGCACGGCCGGCTGGGGCACCCGGCGATCCACTACCTGCACCAGTCGTTCCCGCGCGAGGAGCTGTCCGCGCTCTATCAGGCCGCCGACGTCATGCTGGTCACCGCCCTGCGGGACGGGATGAACCTGGTCGCGAAGGAGTACGTCGCCAGCCGGCACGACGAGCGCGGCTCCCTGGTGCTCTCGGAGTTCACCGGCGCGGCGAACGAGCTCACCTCGGCGCACCTGATCAACCCGCACGACATCGACGGCCTCAAGGAGACGATCATCCGCGCCATGCACACCTCCGGGCGCGAGCAGGCCCGCCGGATGCGGGCGATGCGCCGTCACGTCGGGCGGCGCACCGTCAGTCGATGGGCGCGCGACTTCCTCACCGCCCTCGGTGAGCCGGACGATGTCATCGAGGCGGCCACGCCGGGCCCGGACCCCCTGCACGCCGCGCTCGTCGACTTCTCCGCCGGCCAGGAGATCCTGGTCGCCAGCGACTTCGACGGGGTGATCGCCCCCATCGTGGAGCGGCCCGATCAGGCCCGGCCGCTGTCGACGGCGATGCTGGCCCTGGAGGAACTCGCCGCGTTGCCGGGAACCCACGTCGCACTCGTCTCCGGCCGTTCGCTGGACAGCCTGCGCCGTCAGGCCAACCCGCCGGACGGGATCGCCCTCATCGGTGGCCATGGGGCCGAGGCGGAGGGCGACGAGACGCTGATGGCCGCCGTCCGGCTGCACGAACTGGGTCTGGACGACGACCGGCGCCACCTGCTCGAGACCGTGTCGGGCGAGCTGCAGGAGATCGCCGCCGATCATCGGGGTGCCACCATCGAGCGCAAGGCGACCTCGACGACGCTGCACACCCGCGGGGTCGACCGGGAAGCGGTGCAGGCGGTGGAGCAGGCGGTGCTCTCCGGGCCGGCCATGCGCGAGGGGATCCACCTGATCCGGGGCAAGGAGGTGCTGGAGCTGTCGGTCAGCCGGGCCACGAAGGGGACCGCGCTGGCGGCGGTCCGGGAACATCTGCGACTGGCCCCGGGCACCCTGCTCTACCTGGGTGACGACGTGACCGACGAGCAGGCGTTCGAGGTACTCGACCCCGTCGCGGGAGACGTCTCGATCAAGGTGGGGGAGGGCCCCACGGCGGCGGCCTACCGGGTCTGGGGGCCGGAGGCGGTCGCCGACCTGCTGCAGTGGCTGGCCGGCCTGCGCTCGCAGGCGACCTCGCCCGGCGGCTGAGGTCCCAGCGCCGTCCGGCGCGCCCGCTCGATCCCGCGCCGTCCGGCGCAACCCCTCAACTCCACGCAGCCCGGTGCCGAGAGGCATTCGGTGAGGATCCCCCGTCGCGCTGCGACATCCACGATGTTGCTCCTGCTGCCGGCCCTTCTCGCGACCGGGTGCACCGGCGGTGCCGAACCGGACGCCCAGGGGTCCGCCTCGCCCTCGCCGACGGGGATCTCCCGCGCAGCGGCCACGCCCAAGCCGTCCGCCATCGACGCCGCGCCCGCCCCGGGGTCCGTTCCGACCACCCGTGAGGCCACCGTCGCCGCCACCACGCAGCGCAACGAGGTCGGCGAGGTCTGGACGCTCGACGCCGCCGCGGCCGCCGCCTGTGCGCAGGCCGAGTTCGCCCTGACCGACCTCGACGAGGGCGAGGCGCCGGACGACCACGTCAAGAAGGCGCTGGCCGCTGCAGAACCGTCCTCGACGACCGCCGTGGCCAAGGCCGCCGTGGCGCTGCCCACCTCCGGCGGGGCCGACCGCGGCCAGGTGGTCGCCTTCCTCAAGGTGTGTACCGAGGGGGGGTACGAGCTGTGAGAACGCGCACCGCACTGAGACTCGTGGGAGCCTGCGGGCTGGCCCTGGCGGGCCTGCTGCTCACCGGACAGATGGCCTCGGCGGGCCAGAACACGCCGATCGACGTCGACTCCCTCGACATGGTGCCGCTGAAGATCGACGGCGTCTCCGGGCAGGACCCGGCCTCCACCCAGACCCCCACCCTCGAGAACCTGGTCTACGACATCCAGCAGGCCGGAAACCGGATCTTCGTCGGCGGCGCCTTCCTCAACGTCCAGAAGGGCAAGGGCGCCGCCGGAGTCAGCCAGCCGTACCTCGCCGCCTTCGACGTCGACACGGGTGCCTGGATCGAGGACTGCCGACCGTCCTTCGATCGGGCCGTCTACGCCCTGGACCGCAACGCCGACGGGAAACTGCTGGTGGGCGGGGAGTTCGAGACCGTCAACGGCCAGGTGCGCCGCGGCCTGGTGGCCCTCGATCCGGCGACCTGCCAGACCGACGCGACCTTCCAGGGCTCCATCGACCGGCCCTACTCCGACAATCGGGCCGGCATCCGGGACATGGCGGTCGTCGGCGACGACCTCTACGCCGCCGGCAACTTCTCGCACGGCCTGGGCCCGGGCGGGCAACGCGTCCGTCTGTACAAGGTGGTCAAGATGCTCGCCACCACCGGCCGGGTGGACACCGGCTTCGTCCCGGCCGTGACCGGTTCGGGCGTCTGGGGTCTCGCGGTCGACCCCGACCGCAACCGGGTGCACCTCACCGGATACTTCTCCGGCACGAACGGGCTCGCCTCCAGCGGCTACTTCCACACCGTGGACGCCGCCACCGGGGCAAGCGTCACCGGCCTGCAGGCGTTGCCGCGCAACTACCCCAAGGCCCAGCCCGAGATGTACGACGTGGCGATGGGGGATGACCTGGTCTTCGTGGCCGGTGAGCAGCACATCCTCGAGGTGCTCCGCGCCGGCGACCACCACCTCAGCGCCTTCTCGGGCACCGGCTACAACCAGTGCAACGGGTCCTACTTCACCTACTGTGGCTCGTTCGCCGGTGGTGCCTACCAGTTCGCCGAGCGGATCGGCGACGTGGTCTTCGCCGGGTGCCACTGCACCTACGCGACGCGCAACGGCTACATCACCCACTACAACTCGGTGTCCGGTCAGCGCACACCGAACAAGTTGACGATGGCCTACGACGCCGCCGACGGGTCCCTGCACGAGGACTTCCGACCGGACCTGGACGGCTCGAAGGACGGGTCCTGGGCGGCCGCCTCCGACACCAACGGGTGCCTCTACCTGGGCGGCGACTACCAGGTGGGCGGGGTCTCGGCGGGCCAGTCGCGCTGGGTGGGCGGCTTCGCGAAGTTCTGCCCGCGCGGCTGGGAACCCCCCAGACGGGACACCACGGCACCCTCGGTACCGACGGCGCTGGAGGCGGTCGACGTCGGCGGCGGGACGGTCCAGATCGGGTGGAACGCCTCCCAGGACGACACCGCCGTGGCCGGCTACCGGGTGCTGCGCGACGGCACCGCGGTCGCCGAGGTGACCGAGACGAGCTACACCGACACGGGGCTGGCCAACGGCACCAGGTACACCTACACGGTCCGGGCCTACGACGGGGCGGGGAACCTGAGCGCGCCCAGCGCGGCCGCCATCGTCACCACGGCCGTCCCGGGTGGGGACACCCAGGCGCCGACCGTGCCCACCGACCTGACGGCGACCGGCGCCGGCCAGGACGTCCGGCTGGCCTGGACGGCGTCCACGGACAACGTCGGGGTGGTCAGTTACACCGTCTACCGCGACGGCGCCTACATCGGCTGGTCCGCCACCCCGACCTTCACCGACGCCGGTCCCGGGGCGGGTCCGTTCGAGTACGCCGTCCGGGCGAACGACCGGATCGGCAACCGCTCGCTGAAGTCGGAACCGGTGACCTACACCGGGGCGAACGCGGACACCACCCCGCCCTCGGTGCCGGCCGGGCTCAGCCTCACCGACGCCGGCGGCGGTTCGGTCAGGCTGGCCTGGACGGCGTCCACGGACAACGTCGGGGTGGTCAGCTACCTGATCTACCGCGACGGCGCCTACGTCAGCTGGTCACCCACCCCCGGCCACACCGACCCCGCGGCGGTCGTGGGCAGCGCGAACAGGTATCAGCTCCGGGCGGTCGACGCGGCGGGCAACCGCAGCGAGAAGTCGGCCGCGGTGTCCATCACACCCCGCTGACCTCGCGGAAAGCCGCACCGCGGCTAGACTCCGCCGGTGACCGGGTCCGCCGCGCTGGACAGTCCGAACGGCCCCGGTGGCGTTCGGGCCGGTCAGGCGTACCAGCGGCTCACACAGGGTCAGGGCCACGTCGACGAACTCTTCGGACCTGACGGCATGCCCCGGGCGGGCTCCCAGGACCTCCTGGCGCGGATCGACCTGCTCGGGCTGCCCACGTTGCTCGCCCGGCGCGCCGAGGCTGCCCGGTTGGTCGAGGACGAGGGCATCGTCTACGGCGTCCGGCGCCCCGAGGACGACTCGGGCCGCCCGCCCGTGCGGGCCTCCGAACGTCGCTGGCGGGTCGACCCGCTGCCCGTGGTGCTCGACGACGCCACCTGGCGGTTCCTGCGGCGCGGCCTCGAGCAGCGGGCCATGCTGCTCGACGCGCTGCTCGCGGACGTGTACGGCCCTCGCCGGCTGCTCCGCCACAATGTCGTGCCCGCCGAGGCCATCCTGACCAATGCGCAGTTCGTTCGTCAGGCGGACGCCGTGCTGGTCCCGGGCCCGCGACAGCTGTTCATGCACGCGGCAGACCTGGCCCGCACGGGCGATGGCACCTGGCAGGTGCTCTCCGACCGCACCCAGGCGCCGTCCGGGGCCGGGTACGCCCTGCAGACCCGTAGGGTGGTCGCCCGGGTGATGCCCGCGCTCTACCGGGACACCGAACTGATCCGGTTGCGCTCCTTCTTCGACTCCGTCCGAGCGGCGCTGACCGAGTTCGCCCCGCCCAGCAGCGGGATCGACGGCGACGAGACCCCGAGGGTGGTCGTGCTGTCGCCGGGCTCTGACAGCGAGACGGCCTTCGACCAGGCCTTCCTCGCCACGCTGCTGGGCTATCCGCTGGTCACCGGGGAGGACCTGACCGTCCGCGGCGGCCGGGTGCTGATGAGGTCGGTGGGTCAGGACAACCCCGTCGATGTCGTGCTGCGACGGGTGGACACCGACTACGCCGATCCGTTGGAGCTGCGGGCCGAGTCCCAGCTGGGTGTGCCCGGTCTGCTGGAGGCGACCCGGTCCGGCGCCGTGAGTGTGGTGAACTCCTTCGGCGCCGGGGTGCTGGAATCGCCCGCGCTGCAGGCGTTCTGGCCCGCGTTGTCGCAGACTCTGCTCGGCGAGCCGGCCGCGTTGTCCGGGCCGCAGACCTGGTGGTGCGGGCTCGACGCCCATCGCGGCCACGTGCTGGCCAACCTGGGCGACCTCGTGATCAAGTCGACCGACCGCCGCGAGGGACTGTTCGGCTGGGAGCTGTCGCACGGGCGCCGGGAGGAACTGCGCGCGCAGATCGAGGCTGAGCCTCACCGTTGGTGCGGCCAGGAGCCACTGGAGATGAGCACGGCACCCGTGGTGACCGGGCGCGGACTCGAGCCCCGCCGTTTCACCCTGCGCACGTTCGCGGTGGCCCAGCAGGACGGGTACCAGTTGATGACCGGTGGCCTGGGACGGGTCGCGGCGACGGCGGACACCGTGCTGGTGAGCAACGCGAGGGGTGCCCTGGCCAAGGACGTCTGGGTGCTCGCCCCGGAGGCGACCACGGCTCCGAGCACCGGCCCGCTGACCCTGGTGGGCGACGTCGAGACCATCGCGACGAGACCGCCGATGACCGCCGGGCTGCCGCCTCGGGTCGCGGAGAACCTGTTCTGGCTCGGCCGTTACGCCGAGCGCGCCGAGGACACGGTCCGCCTGGTGAGGGTGGTCGACGAACTGGCCGAGGACTGGGTCACGCGTCCGGGGACCGCCGGCGCCGCCGTCGTCGAGGTGCTGACGGAGGCGACCCGCCGGGTCACCCTCACGCCGGACCTGCCGCTGCTCGATCTGGTCGCGGACGGTGCTCTGCCCGGCAGCGTGGCCTACGCCGTCCGCCGGACCGTCGCCGCGGCCCAGTCCCTGCGTGAGCAACTGTCCCTGGACACCTGGATCGTGCTGGGCAGCCTCGACCGCGTGCTGGACGACCTGGCCGACCGGGCCGGTGCCGCGGTGGAGGGCGCCGGCGAGGAACCGGCGCTCGCGCCCGCCCTGGCCAGGGTGCTGGAGGGGCTGCTCGCGCTGGCCGGCCTGGGGGCCGAGAGCATGATCCGCGACGTCGGGTGGCACTTCATGGACGCCGGCCGGCGGATCGAACGCTCCGTGCAGATCCTGTCGTTGCTGCGTCACACCCTGGACCACCCGTCCGCCGGGCCGGTGGGCGGCGGCCCTGTCGTCCCGGCCGACGAGGCCCTCGTGCTGGAGGCGGTCCTGACCGCCGGCGAGTCGATCATCACCCACCGGCGTCTCCGGGGCCGGGTCCGGGTGGAGTCGGTGCTCGAGTTGCTCGTGCAGGACCGGCAGAACCCGCGCTCGGTGGCCCTGCAGCTCGACCGGCTGGCCGAGGACCTGTCCCGACTGCCGGCGGCCTCCGGGGCGGGCCAGGAGCTCGGGGATCGGCTGCTGCGGGTCGCCGCGCGCCTGCGCGAGTTCGACCCGGCGGCGGCGGCCGTGGTCGAGAACGGGCACCGGCCCCAGCTCGGCCGCCAGCTCGACGTGCTGCTGGGCGAGCTGTTCGAGCTGTCGCGGGCCATGGAGGAGATCCACTTCGTGCACCAGGCGCCGTCCCGGCCGACGCCGGCCATCGTGGGATGGACGACGTGAGCCGGCTCTACGACGTCCGCCACACGACGACCTACCGCTACGAGGAGGAGGTCACCGCCTCCTACGGCCGCGCCCACCTGGTGCCCCGCGACGGCGCCGGTCAGGTCCGGGTCAGCGACGACCTCGCGATCCGCCCGGAGCCGGACCTGGTGCGCGAGAGCCGGGACTTCTACGGCAACCGCAGTCTCTACGTCGAGGTGCACACCGCGCACACCGAACTGGTGGTGACGGCCCACAGCCGGGTGAGCGTCGAGCGGGTCGCTCTCGACGGCGGCGTGCCCGGCGGTGAGCTGCCCTGGGAGCAGGCGGTGACGCGGGTCGACGAGCATCTGGAGGCCGCGGACCGCTCCGGGTTCGACCCCGACCGCGCCGCAGAGGCCCTGCGGATCAGGGATTTTCGGCTGCCCTCGCGGCACGTGCTGGCCTCGGCGGAGGTCCGTGCCTTCGCCGCGGAGGTGTTCCTGCCGGGCCGGCCGGTCTGGGAGTCCGTGCGTACGCTGGTCAGCCGGATCAACTCCGACCTCGAATACCATCCCGGCGCGACGTCGGTGTCCACGACCCTGGCCGAGGTGCTCCGGCTGCGCGAGGGCGTCTGCCAGGACTTCGCCCACCTGGCGGTGGGCGTGCTGCGCGTCGTCGGTCTGCCGGCCCGCTACGTCAGCGGGTACCTGGAGACCACCCCGCCGCCCGGCAGGCGCAAGCTGGTCGGCGCCGATGCGTCGCACGCCTGGGTCTCGGTCTATCTTCCTGAGGTGGGGTGGCTCGATCTCGACCCGACGAACGATCGGGTGGTCGACGACTCCTACGTGCTGACCGCGTGGGGCCGCGACTATGCGGACGTGCCCCCGCTGAAGGGTGTGATCTACACCGAGGGGGGCAGTACCGAGCTCTCGGTCGCGGTCGACGTCTCCCGGGTCTCGTGAGCCGGGGACGCCCCTGACCACTTGTGAGGAAGTCCTGTTCGTCGATGGAGCTGACATTGAGCCACACCGATAACCCGCCGCGGCGCGCGCTGCTGCTGGAGAACATCCACCCCGAGGCGGTACCGGTCCTGCAGGCCGCCGGGTTCGAGGTGGACCTGCGCCAGGAGGCCCTCGGCGAGGACGACCTCGCCCGTGCGCTGAAGGGGGTGGAGCTGCTCGGCATCCGCTCCACCACGAAGGTGAGCGAGAGGGTGCTGGACGGCGCGCCCGACCTCGCGGCGATCGGCGCCTTCTGCATCGGCACCAACCAGATCGACCTGGCCGCCGCCGCGGACCGGGGCGTGGCGGTGTTCAACGCCCCGTTCTCGAACACCCGCAGCGTGGTGGAACTGGCCCTGGCCGAGATCATCATGCTGGCCAGGAGGCTGTCCGAGAAGGACCGGTCCATGCACGAGGGGGTCTGGTTGAAGTCGGCCGCGGGGTCCCACGAGGTGCGGGGCCGGCGCCTCGGCATCGTCGGGTACGGCAACATCGGCACGCAGCTCTCGGTGCTTGCGGAGAGCCTCGGCATGCAGGTCTGGTTCTACGACACCGCCGACAAGCTCGCGCTCGGCAACGCCCGGCGCTGCGGCTCCCTGTCCGAACTGCTCGCCTCGGTCGAGGTGGTGACCCTGCACGTCGACGGCCGGCACGGCAACAGCGGGCTGTTCGGCGAGGCGGAGTTCGCCCAGATGCGGCCGCGGTCGCTGTTCCTCAACCTGTCCCGGGGTTTCGTTGTCGACTACGAGTCGCTGCGTCGCCACCTGTCCAGCGGGCACATCGCGGGGGCCGCGGTGGACGTCTTCCCGGTCGAGCCCAAGAGCTCGGACGAGGAATTCGTCTCCCCGCTGCGCGGACTGCCCAACGTCATCCTGACCCCCCACATCGGCGGCTCGACCCAGGAGGCCCAGCAGGACATCGGCACGTTCGTCAGCGGGAAGCTGGCCGACTACGTGCGCTCCGGGTCGACGGCGATGTCGGTCAACCTGCCGGCCCTGGTGCTGCCCGAGCGCGGCGGGGAGCACCGGCTGGTGCACATCCACACCAACACCCCCGGGGTGCTGGCCGCCATCAACTCGGTGCTGGCCGAGCACCAGGTCAACATCGACAGCCAGTTCCTCGGCACCCGCGGCGAGGTCGGCTACGTGATCACCGACGTCTCGGAGAGCATCTGCGAGGAGGCGATCACCTCGCTGGAGTCGCTGCCGGAGACGATCCGGTTCCGCATCCTGTCCTGACCGCGCCGCTCGGCGGGAT
Organism: uncultured Actinomycetota bacterium; assembly: GCA_963750395.1. Classification (GTDB taxonomy): domain Bacteria; phylum Actinomycetota; class Actinomycetes; order Actinomycetales; family Kineosporiaceae; genus JADJPO01. The sequence goes on from CAVVQM010000011.1 coordinate 48,670, forward strand.
CAGGGGGCGGGATCGGTCGGGGGGGATCAGGTGGGCGCGACGGCCGCCCAGGCCACCGTGACCTCACCCAGGCGCCAGCGCGCCGGCCCGTCCAGCAGGGGCCACCCGCGCTCACGGAGGAACGCCGCCGCAGCGATCCAGCGTTGCCGCGCCCCGAAGGCGGCCCGGGGCGCCTGCCGCGCCCAGGCGTCGTCCAGGGCCCCCAGGAAGTCGTGGATCGGCTCGCCCGGCACGTTGCGGTGGATCAGCGCCTTCGGCAGGCGTTCGGCCAGCTGACCCGGGCGCTCCAGGTCGGCGAGCCGGGTGGACAGGGTCAGCGAGACCGCCCCTGCGGCCTCGACCGCGATCCAGGCCGCGCGCCGTCCGATCTCGTCGCATGTGCCCTCGACCAGCAGCCCGCCGGGGGCCAGCCGGTCGACCACCGCCCCCCAGGCGGGGTCCACCTGGTCCTCGTCGTACTGGCGGAGCACGTTCAGGGCCCGGACGACGACCGGTCGCCTGCCGTTCGGCAGCGGCACCTCGAAGCCGCCGCGCGCGAAACTCAGCCCGTCGCCGGCCATCGGCCCGGCCGCCCGCACTCGCTCGGGGTCGATCTCCACCCCGACGACCTCGACGTCGGCCCGGACGGCGCGCAGCCGGCTCAGCAGCTCTCGGGCGGTCACCGGGCTCGCCCCGTACCCGAGGTCGACCACGACCGGGTCGGCGGCCCGGCGAAGCCGCGGGGCCTGGGGCCCGGCCAGCCAGCGGTCGACGCGGCGCAGGCGGTTGGGGTTGGTCGTGCCCCGCGTGATCACACCCATCGGAGCGTGCGAGGGCTGCCGCCTGCTCACACCGGTTGCCCCACGCCCCCAGCATGCCGGGCCCGATCGGCGCTTCGCCGCCGATTGTGGTGCAGTTGTCCCACGCTTGACGCCTCCAACACCCCGAGCGGGAAGGTCCGAGATGGCCCCCGACGTTGATGGTCCTGGTTGCCGGTGTCCTGCCGCTCGCAGCGGTGTGGCGGCCCACGGAGGGAGTGAGTCGTGACTGCCGAACGGCTGCGGCGCGTGGCGATGTTCTCGGTGCACACCTCGCCGCTGGAGCAACCGGGCACGGGGGATGCCGGCGGTCTGAACGTCTACGTCGTGGAGACCGCCAAGCGTCTGGCCGAGCGCGGCACCGAGGTGGAGATCTTCACCCGGGCGACCAGCAGCGACGTGCCTGCCCTGGCCGAGCTGGCCCCCGGGGTCCTGGTGCGGGCCCTGGTCGCCGGACCGTTCGAGGGGTTGTCCAAGAACGACCTACCCGCCCAGTTGTGCGCCTTCGCGGCCGGGGTGCTGCGGGTCGAGGCCCGTCACGAGCTGGGCTGGTACGACCTGATCCACTCCCACTACTGGCTGTCCGGTCAGGTGGGCTGGCTGGCGGCCGACCGGTGGCAGCGGCCCCTCGTGCACAGCATGCACACGATGGCCAAGGTCAAGAACCAGGCGCTGGCCGCCGGTGACAGTCTCGAGCCGCAGGCGCGGATCATCGGCGAGGAGCAGGTGGTGGGTGTCGCCGACCGGCTGATCGCCAACACGGATCAGGAGGCCCGCGAGCTCATCGAGCTCTACGGCGCCGAGCCGGAACGGGTCGCGGTGGTGCCACCCGGTGTCGATCTGGACACCTTCACTCCGGGTGGGTCCGATGGACGCCGTTCGGCGCGCCGGGCGCTCGGCGTGGACGACGAGGCCGACCTGGTGCTGTTCGTCGGGCGCATCCAGCCACTGAAGGGGCCGGACGTGCTGATCCGCGCCGTCGCCGAGCTGCTCGCCCGCGACCCCGGACGACGCGCCGGCCTGCGGGTCGCGGTGCTCGGCGGAGCCAGCGGCACCGGTCTCGAGCACCCCGAGCAGATCCAGAACCTGGTCAGCGACCTCGGCCTGGACGACGTGGTCGCCTTCCACCCGCCGGCGGCCCGGGAGAGGTTGGCGCAGTGGTACCGCGCCGCCGACGTGGTGGCCGTGCCCTCCTTCAGCGAGTCGTTCGGCCTGGTCGCGGTCGAGGCCCAGGCCTGCGGTGTCCCGGTCCTGGCCGCCCGGGTCGGCGGCCTGCCCACCGTCGTCGACCACGGCGTCTCGGGCCTGCTCGTCGAGGACCATGAGCCGGCGACCTGGGCCGGTGAACTGCGCCGACTGCTCGCGGACCCGGACGGACGGCGGCGCATGAGCCGGGCCGCGATCAGCCAGGCCGCCCGGTTCGCCTGGCAGAACACGGTCGAGGCCCTGGAGGAGGTCTACCTGGGAGCCGTCGCCGATCACCGGCGGGACGTGATCGACCTGGGCGCGGCCGAACAGCCGCGCCGCCGACGCGATGTGGTCCTGGCCCGATGACGGATCGAGACCGCTTGGATCGAGAGCGCATGGATCGAGAGCGCGCAAACCGGGCCGTGACCGCATGGCTGGCCGAATCCGGCCTGGAGCACGACCTCGGCGCCCGCCCGGGGGAACACGTCGTCCAGCTGCCCGGCGAGGCCAAGCTCCGCACCACCACATCGCTGTTGGTCGGGGATCGGGGCCTGTCGGTCAGCGCCTTCGTGGTGCGCAGACCCGACGAGAATCACGAGGCCCTCTACCGCTGGCTGCTCGCGCGCAACCTCCGCCTGCCGGGCATCGCCTTCGCCCTGGACAACCTCGGCGACGTGTACCTGGTGGGCAGGATGCCGCTGGCGGCCGTCACCGAGGAGAGCATCGACGCGCTTGCTCGGGGTGGTGCTGTCCACGGCAGACTCCAGCTTCAACGACCTCCTCGTGATGGGCTTCCTGACCTCGATGAAGAAGGAGTGGGACTGGCGGATCTCGCGCGGTGAGCCGATCGACAATCTCGCGGCCTTCAAGCATCTGCTCGCGGACGACTAGTGTTTCGCCATGACTTACACACTGGTGCTGCTACGTCATGGCGAGAGCGATTGGAACGCGAAGAACCTGTTCACCGGATGGGTCGATGTGGACCTGTCCGACAAGGGTCGCGCCGAGGCCGAGGCGGGGGGTCGGATGCTGGCCGAGGCCGGCGTGCTGCCGGACGTCGTCCACACCTCCCTGCTGCGCCGCGCCATCACCACCGCCAACATGTCCCTGGACGTCGCCGACCGGCATTGGATCCCGGTCAAGCGCAACTGGCGGCTGAACGAGCGGCACTACGGCGCCCTGCAGGGCAAGAACAAGAAGCAGACGCTGGAGACCTACGGCGAGGAGCAGTTCATGCTCTGGCGCCGGTCCTACGACACCCCGCCGCCGCCGATCGAGGCCGGAACCGAGTTCAGCCAGGACGCCGACCCCCGCTACGCGGATCTGGGTCCGGACCTGCCGGCCACCGAGTGCCTCAAGGACGTCGTCGTCCGGATGCTGCCGTACTGGCACGACGAGGTCATCCCGGACCTCCGGGCCGGCAAGGTGGTCCTCCTGGCAGCGCACGGCAACTCGCTGCGTGCCCTGGTCAAGCACCTGGACGGGATCAGCGACGAGGCCATCGCCGGGCTGAACATCCCGACCGGGATCCCGTTGGTCTACGAGCTGGACGACGACCTGTCACCGGTGGAGTCCGGCGGCCGCTACCTGGATCCGGCCGCCGCCGAGGCCGCCGCCGCAGCCGTCGCCAGCCAGGGTCGCTGACGGCCGGCCTCAGCCCGCAGGGACGACCCGTTCGCCGGTGACCAGGTAGACGACCCTGCGGGCCGCGGACACGGCGTGGTCGGCGAACCGCTCGAAGTAGCGCCCGCACAGGGTGACGTCGATCGCGGGCTCGATCCCGTGTGCCCAGTCGTCGCTGAGCAGGGCGGTGAACAGCCGCCTGTGCAGGGCGTCCATGGCGTCGTCGTCGACCTCGAGCTCGAGTGCCCGGGCGACGTCGCGATCGGCGATCACGGTGCCGGTCTTGGCCACGATCCGCTCGGCGACCTGGCCCATCTCCTGCACGGTGCCGCGCAGCTCAGGGGGGATCGCGGAGTGCGGGTGGCGCATCCGCGCGACCTTGGCGACATGTCGGGCGAGGTCGCCCATGCGCTCCAGATCAGCGCTCATCCGCAGTCCCGTGATGATCACCCGCAGGTCGGTGGCCACGGGTTGCTGCAGGGCGAGCAGCGCGAGCGAGCGTTCCTCGAACTCAGACTGCAGGGCATCGATCTCCTCATCGGCCGAGATGACCGATTCCGCCACGGCGAGGTCGCTGTCGAGCAGGGCCACCGTGGCCCGGGAGATCGCGGAGCCCACCAATCGGGTCATCTCCACCAGGATGTCCGACAGGCTCTGGAGCTCGTCGTGGAACTGCTCTCGCATCGAAGTGACTCCGTCCCGGTTCGCTGATCGAATTCCAGGGTGCCAGGTGGGTGTGAACGTTCGGCCCATCTGGGGTGAACGTTGCGCACGCAGGCGTTGTCCGGGCGCCGCTGCCACCTACTCTGTGACGGTGGGTGAGGCAATGGCAACCGCTCTGGCAGCCCTGGTCGGGCTGTTGACCGGTGCGGCGGGCGTGCTGGCGTTCAGGGCCAGTGAGAACGAGCGCCGCGGTCTCAGTGTGATCCCCGAACCGCGTCTGCCCGAGGGCATCAGTGAGGTGCTGGCGGTCCTGCGGTCCGCGGCGATCGTGCTCGACGCCGCCGAGGGGGTGATCCAGGCCAGCCCGCCTGCCTACGCCTTCGGCCTGGTCCGCGGGCACGAACTGGTTCATCCGGAGTTGCGGGAACTGGCCGCGGAGGCCAGGCGCTTCGGTCTGGTCTGTGAACGTGAGCTCGAACTGGCCCGCGGTCCGCTGGGCAAGTCCCGGCTCGTCGTCCACGCCAGGTTGGCCCCCCTTGACTCCGACCACGTTCTGGTCCTGGTCGACGACCACACCGAGACCCGCCGGGTCGAAGAGGTGCGCCGGGACTTCGTGGCGAACGTGAGTCACGAGTTGAAGACCCCGATCGGGGCCCTGCAACTGCTCGCTGAGGCGGTCGGTGGGGCCGCCGACGACCCGGACGCGGTGCAGCACTTCGCCGAGCGGATGGAACGTGAGGCGCAGCGGCTGGCGACGTTGGTGCAGGAGATCATCGATCTGTCGCGGCTCCAGGTGGCCGACGCCGTGCACCAGCCCGAGCCGGTCGAGGTCGACACGGTGATCTCTGACGCCGTGGATCGGGTGGCCCTCAAGGCCGCCCGCCGGGACGTGAGCGTGTCGGTCGGCGGCGACGGGGGTGCGGTGGTCTTCGGGAACCACGAACTGCTGGTGACCGCCGTGCGCAACCTCGTCGACAACGCGATCGCCTACTCCGCCGAGGGGACCAGCGTCGGGGTCTCCGTACGCCGGGCAGACGCCCTGGTCGAGATCGCCGTCAAGGATCAGGGGCTCGGCATCTCCCGCTCGGATCAGGATCGGATCTTCGAGCGCTTCTACCGCGTGGACCCCGCCCGGTCCCGGGCCACCGGCGGAACCGGGCTGGGCCTGAGCATCGTCAAGCACGTGGCGGCCAACCACGGCGGTGAGGTCAGCCTCTGGAGCGAACCGGGGGTGGGGTCGACCTTCACCCTGCGGCTGCCGGCCGCGCGGGGAGGGTGGCCCTCGTCCGGTACGCAACCTGTGGAGCGATCGAGAGGAGTGTCCCGGTGACCAGGATCCTGGTCGTGGAGGACGAGGAGTCCTTCAGCGATCCGCTGTCCTTCCTGCTGCGCAAGGAGGGCTTCGAGGTCGCCGTCGCCGACACCGGCCCCCAGGCACTGGAGGAGTTCGATCGCCACGGGGCGGATCTGGTGCTGCTCGACCTGATGCTGCCCGGCCTGCCGGGCACGGAGGTCTGCCGGCAGCTGCGCACACGCGGCAACGTTCCGGTGATCATGCTGACCGCCAAGGACAGCGAGATCGACAAGGTGGTCGGCCTGGAACTGGGCGCCGACGACTACGTCACCAAGCCCTACTCCACGCGCGAACTGATCGCTCGGATCCGAGCGGTGCTGCGCCGTGGCACCGAACCCGAGTCGACGCCGTCCTCCATGATCAGCGTCGGTCCCGTCCGGATGGATGTCGACCGACATGTCGTGTCGGTCGACGGCACCCCGGTCTCACTGCCGCTGAAGGAGTTCGAGCTGCTGGAGATCCTGCTGCGCAACTCCGAGCGGGTGCTGACCAGGAGCCAGATCATCGACCGGGTCTGGGGGATCGACTACGTGGGGGACACCAAGACCCTCGACGTCCACGTCAAGCGGCTGCGCAGCAAGATCGAGCCGGACCCGGCCCACCCTCGTTACCTGCTCACCGTTCGGGGACTGGGCTACAAGTTCGAGGCCTGAGCGGCCTCAGCCTGCCCCGTCGGGCCAGGCCGACCGGGGCCACTCGTTCAGGAGACGGAGGCTGACGGCGACGGCGAGGCTGAGGGGGAGGGCTCGGACGGCGCTGGGCTCGGCACGAGATCCGCGTACGGTCCCTGCGCGGCGACCACGGGCAGGACCAGGGGGGCTCCGCCGACGGGGGTGTCGACCTGCAGCCTCAGCGTGCTGCCGGGCGGACTGGGGACCGAGGCGACCCGCACGTCGGCGTCGCCGTCGCCGACCGTGGTCAGCACGCCGGGTCTGGCCACGACCGTTCCGTCGCCGACCGGTTGGCCGCTCTGATCGAGCACGGTGAAGCGCACCGTGACCGGGTCGGTCCCGTCGTTGGCGATCGCGCCGATCACTGCGCCGGGCGCACCCTCGGCCTCGGTCACCAGGAGCAGGTTGAGCAGCCGCAGCGAGGTCCTGGTGGCCGCGTCGTCGATCTGGCCGTTCACGCCGTCGGAGGCGGGGAAGGTCGCGACGACCGACGGGTTGGAGAACGAGCAGCCGCTCAGGGCCGGTGCGGCCCCCAGGGCGAGGACGGCGAGCAGCGGAGCCGCTCCCAAGGCACGACGGCGAACGAGCGAACCATCGGCTCGGCTGCTGCGGATCACGGGCGGTCCTCCCTCACGAATGACTACGCGGGCGAAGCCTACTGTCTCGGCCTGCGCGGAGAGCACCCCTCGGGTCCGAGGACCACGTCCGGGCATGCTTGTCAAGCGGGGTTTGGCACCTCTCAGGCGTCTGACCTGCGCAAACGAGACGTCGGGCACATGTGAGCCACGGCATCCCGTGCTAAGATCGAGGTTGGGAAAGGGGATAACACCACATGGCGTTCAATGTCGGCGAGACAGTCGTCCACCCCCAGCACGGGGCCGCGATGATCGTGGAAACCAAGGTACGGACCATCATGGGGGAGGAGCGCCAATACCTGGTTCTCCGCCCCACCGAGAAGGTGTCCCAGAGCCCTCTGACCATCGAGGTGCCCGCCCTGAACGTTGAGATGGTCGGTCTGCGCGACGTCGTGGGCCAAGAGGGTCTCGACAAGATGTTCGAGGTCCTCAGGGCCTCCTACGCCGAGGAGCCGACCAACTGGTCGCGTCGGTACAAGGCGAATCTCGAGAAGCTGCACTCCGGTGACGTGATCAAGGTCGCCGAGGTCGTGCGTGACCTGACCCGTCGGGATCAGGGCCGCGGGCTGTCCACCGGTGAGAAGCAGATGCTGGGTCGTGCGCGCACGATCCTTGTGTCCGAGCTCGCACTTGCCGAACAGACCAATGAGGACAAGGCGGCGGCCATCCTCGACGAGGTTCTGGCCTCCTGACATCTCAGCGGCCGCCGAGGTCTCACAGAGAGGTCTGGGCGTGTCGCAGCGGGATACCAGGTTCCCGCCGGTGGTCATCGAGGCGTTGCGGTTCTGCGTCGTCGCCTTCTTGGCGGTCATCGGCTACCAGGTGGGCAGGGGCTTCGGGTCCGGCACCCTGGTGGTCGGTGTGTTCGACGGGCCTGGCCTGGGTGCCTTGCTCGGCGGATTCAGCGGATACGTCCTCGGCGGGGTGATCGCCCGGGTCACGTCGGCGTCCGTCGCCCGCACCGAGGAGGCCCTGGCCGGCCGCACCGCCGAACAGCTCCTGGCAGGCCTGACCGGAGCCGCAGCGGGCGTTCTCGTCGCCGCCGCGCTCACCTGGCCCCTGCTCCTTGTGGGGTCCCTGCAGCTCACCACCCCGCTGTTCCTCTTCGTCGTGATGACCGTCGGGACCCTGGGCTACCGGATCGGTCTGTCGCGGCGGCGCGCCGTGCTGTCCCTGCTCGGCGGCAACGGACGCCTCGATCTGCCCGATCCGGCTGCGGCCTCGTTGCCGCTCGTCCTGGACACCTCGGTGGCCATCGACGGGCGGATCGTGGACGTCGTCCGCTCCGGTTTCCTGCACGGCACCGTGGTGGTCTGCGAACCGGTGTTGGGCGAACTCCAGCGTCTCGCAGACTCCGAGGACGATCTGCGCCGCGCCAAGGGCCGGCGCGGCCTGGACATCCTGCAGGTGCTGCGCCACGAGCGCGGGCTGGACGTCGAGGTGATCGGCGACGAGGCACCGCAGGTGCGTGAGGTCGACGCCAAGCTCGTCCAGATCTGCCGCCAGCGACAGGCCGCCCTGGCGACCCTGGACACCAATCTGGCCAAGGTCGCCGACCTGGCCGGCTGCAGGGTGCTCAACCTGCACACGCTGGCGCTGGCGATGCGGCCTCCGGTCTCGGCCGGGGACCGGCTGAGGATCCTGCTGACGCGGCCGGGCAAGGAGTCGACTCAGGCGGTGGGCTACCTCGACGACGGAACCATGGTGGTGGTGGAGCGCGCCCGCGAGCAGGTCGGTCATGAGGTCGACGTCGTCGTGATCAGCGTGCTGGTCACGGCGAACGGCCGGATGGTGTTCGCCCGCCCGCTGGCTCGTGAGTCGCAGGCGTCCACGACGGGGCGCGCGGTGCCCCGACAACGTCCGGGCCAGGCGGGCGCGGAGGGCGCGGCGCAGATCGCCGCCCAGATCGCCGACGCGGCGTCCCGGGCCCGGGACCGCTGACCGATCGATCGCCCTGAACGGACGGTGCGTTGATCGATCGTCTCTCGCACCGGGACCGTGTGTCCGCCGCCCCGATTCGGACCACGCCGCCTTCGTGCGGCATAGTCACCCTCCATGAGTGCTCTGCTGGCGGTGGTTCTCGACGTCGACGGCCTCGAAGATCGCCCGTCCGCCGGGATCGGCGCCAGCGAGGCCGCCGCGGACGTCATGCGCCGCGTGCTCCCGGGGACGTCGGTCGAGGTGGTGACGCGCGCCGGTCGGCTCAAGGAGCTGCTCGAGACCCCATGCGACCTGGTGCTGGTGCACGATCCCCGGACCCCTCTGCAGGGGACCGAACAGGTGCTGTCCGTCCTCGACCAGTGGCACGAGAACGGCGACTGCGTCGCGGCCGTGGGCTGCACGGGGGTCTCCGACACGCTCAAGCACGTCGACGCGGCGGGCCGGGTGCTGGCCACCCTGGTTCGCGACGACTACAGATCGATCACCGGCCCGCTGGTGGTCACCCACGCGGCCCTCGCGGCGGCCGTCGCCGTCTCTGACGGCGCGGGCGACGACCTGGCCGTCGCCGTGGCGATCCTGGACCGCACGGTGGGGGTCCGGCGCGTCGTCCAGTCCGCCGCCCAGGCGCCCGCGAGGGTCTAGATCCGCTGCGCCGCCAACCGAGCCGCCCGCACGAGGTCACCCCGGAACGTGAGCTTCAGGTTGGCCGCCGTGGACGGCACGACCTGGATGGGCACGTCGGTGAACCTCTCGACGAACGAGGCCGTGTCGGTGCCCTCGAAGCCCTGCCGCGCGGCCGCCGCGTAGGCCGTCAACAGGGGCCGGGCACGGAACGCCTGAGGGGTCTGAACGGCCACGATGCTCGTCCCGGGGCTGAGGAAGTCCGGCGTGGGGGAGTCGTCCGCGCTCAGCAGGGTGGTCGTCACCGCGGGGACCGCGCCGCCCACCTGCGAGGCCACGGCCAGCACCTCGCTGAACAGGTCCGGCGTGGCCAGCGGACGGGCACCGTCGTGGATGGCGATCACGTCGATCTCGCCGGATGTGATCGCCGGTTCCAGATGCGTCAGCCCGGCCCGCTCGGAATCGTGGCGCGCTTCACCGCCCACCACGACGTCGACCGGGGTCTGCGGCGGGTGGTCGGCGAGCATGCGCCGGGCGAGGTCCTGCTGACCGCTCCGGACGACGACCACCAAACGCCGCACCCCGTGCGCCTGATCGGCCGCTCGCACCGACCAGGCCAGCACCGGACGATCCCCGAGCGGCAGGTAGACCTTGTTGACCGGCCTGCCGTCGATCTCGGCGCCCGCCCTCGACCCGCTGCCGCCGGCCAGGATCATCACCGCGCCGTCCATGCGCCTACCGTACGGTGACGGCTGTGGATGAGACGACACCGGCCCGCCTCGCCGCCGAGATGCCGCTGCCCAGAACGGGGATCGGGGTGGATGTGCACCGGTTCGCCCGTCCGTCCACACCGGGTGAGCCGGCGCCCCCGATGCGGATGGCCGGGCTCGATTGGCCCGGCGAGAGCGGTCTGGTGGGCCACTCGGACGCCGATGTCGCCGCCCACGCCTGTTGTGACGCCGTCCTGTCGGCCTGCGGGCTGGGGGACCTGGGGTCGAACTACGGCACCTCTCGCCCGGAGTGGGCCGGAGCGTCCGGGACGGATCTGCTCGCCGAGACCGCCCGGCGGGCTCGGGCCGCGGGTTTCCGGATCGGCAACGTCGCCGTCCAGGTGATCGGGGTGCGGCCGCGGATCGGCACCCGTCGCGACGAGGCGCAGGCGGCGCTGTCGGCCGCCTGCGGGGCCCCGGTGACGGTCTCGGCGACCACCACCGACGGTCTGGGGCTGACCGGCCGGGGCGAGGGTGTGGCGGCCGTCGCCACTGCCCTGGTCGTGCCCGACGGCGCTGGGCAGACCGGCTGGCGCGGGCCCACCGGCGTCAGCACGACGTGACGTCACGCTCGTCTATTGAGCCACGACGTGACGTCACGCTCGTCCATTGAGCCACGACGTGACGTCACGCTCGTCCAGTGAGCCACGACGTGACGTCACGCTCGTCTATTGAGCACTGAGTGACGTTGCGCTCAAACAGGGGTGGGCTCATCGGGCGGGGTCATCTCGGCGCGGACCCCGAGCAGCCTGATCGGCCGGTCGTCGTCCAGCGCGTGCAGCAGGTCCAGGGCGGTGGCCGCGATGAGGACGGCGTCCGAGGTCGGCTCGGGCAGCTTGCGTGAGCGGTTCGTGGTGAAGAACGGGGCGAAGCGCACCTTGAGGTGAACCCGGACGCACGGTCGGCCCTCGGCGGCGATGTCCACGGCAACCTGCTCGGCGAGTGCCCGAATCGCGTCGGTGATCTCCTGCGGGGTGGTCAGGTTCCGCTGGTAGGTGGTCTCGCGTCCGTGCGCCCGGGGGACCCAGGGGGTGTCGTCGGCGCGGGTCCGGCCGGCGCCGTGACCCAGTCGCCGATAGTGCGGCCCCATCGTCGGCCCGAACTCCTTGATCAGCAGGTCGAGGTCGGCGGTCGCGAGGTCGTCGACGGTGGCGATGTCCAGCCGGGTCAGACGGTCCCGGATCCGCGGGCCGACACCCCAGAGGGCGTCGGTGGGCCGCGAGCCCATCACCTCGAACCAGTTCTCCCGGGTGAGCCGGAACGTGCCGGCCGGCTTGCCGAACTCGGTGGCGATCTTGGCGCGGGTGGTGGTGTCGCCGATGCCGACCGAGCAGTGCAGCCGCGTCGCCGCCAGCACCCTCTGCTGGGCCTGGACGGCGTAGGTCGTCGGGTCGACGTCCTCGTCCAGTTCGACCCCGACGAACGCCTCATCCCAGCCGAGCACCTCGACGGTGGCGCCGGGCAGGGTCCGCAGCGCGTCCATGACCCGGTGTGAGATCGCCAGGTAGTGGGGGGCGTCCACCGGCAGCAGGACGGACTCCGGGCATTTGCGCATGGCCAGCCGCAGCGGCATCCCGGAACGTACACCGACGGCGCGGGCCTCGTAGGACGCCGTGGAGACGACGGCGCGTTCGCTCGGGTCGCCCCGGCCGCCCACGATCACCGGTCGCCCGGCCAGCTCGGGACGGCGAAGGACCTCGACCGCGGCGAGGAACTGGTCCAGGTCGACGTGGAACACCCACCGGCGGGGTCCGCCCATGACAAGCAGTATGGCGAGCGCCGACGCGTTCGGTACGCACGGTGATGTTCTGGGTCATGCGGGAAGGAACCTGGGGGATCTCGCCACAGTGGGTCACCCACGGCCGTTACTGTCGGCCGAAACTCGCTCAGTGTGACGCGGCGTCTCGGATGACGCGGCACGATCTCCGATCGTGAGGACGACCATGGCCCGCACCGATTCCGCCGGGGCGCCCCGCCCACCCACCAAGGGTGGGCTCGACCGATACTTCCGGATCAGCGAGCGCGGCTCGAGCCTCGGTGCCGAGATGCGCGGCGGTCTGGTCACCTTCTTCACGATGGCCTACATCGTCGTACTGAACCCGCTGATCATCGGCACCCAGGAGGACGGGACGGGGTCGTTCATCGGGGGCGACGCGGCCACGGCGATCCCGAAGGTGGCCGCGGCCACGGCCCTGGTCGCCGGGCTGATGACGATCCTGATGGGGGTGGTCGCCAACTACCCGCTCGCGCTGGCCACCGGACTGGGCCTCAACGCGTTCGTCGCGTTCGGGATCGCCGCGCTGCCGGGCATGACCTGGGCCGACGCGATGGGCCTGGTGGTCATGGAGGGTCTGGTCATCCTGCTGCTGGTGCTCACCGGGTTCCGCAAGGCGGTCTTCCACGCCGTCCCGGACTCGCTCAAGACGGCGATCAGCGTCGGGATCGGTCTGTTCATCGCCTTCATCGGTTTCGTCGACGCCGGGATCGTGCGGCGCACGAGTGCCGGACCGGTGCCGGTCGAACTCGGGGTCGGCGGCACCCTGGCCGGCTGGCCCACCGTCGTCTTCATCGTCGGGCTGGCGGTGATCGCGGTCCTGCTCGCGCGAGCCGTGGCCGGCGCCATGCTGATCGGCATCATCGTGGCCACGGGGCTCGCTGTGCTCGTCGAGAGGACCTTCGAGGTGGGTCCGTCGGTGCTGACCGACGGCACGCAGAACGCGACCGGCTGGGCGCTCAACGTGCCCGCGCTGCCCGACGGCATCGTGGCCGCCCCGGACTTCGGCCTGCTCGGTCAGTTCAGCCTGCTCGGCTCGTTCCGGGCGATCGGGATCGCCGGCGTCCTGCTGCTGGTCTTCACGTTGGTGCTGGCCGACTTCTTCGACACGATGGGCACGATGGTGGCGGTGGGGGCCGAGGGCGCCCTGCTCGACGACGACGGCGTCCCGCCGAACGCGCAGCGGATCCTGGTCGTCGACTCGGTGGCGGCCGCGGCCGGCGGTGCCGCGTCGGTGTCGACGAACACCTCCTACATCGAGTCAGCGGCGGGCGTCGCGGAGGGGGCGCGGACCGGCCTGGCCAGCGTCGTCACCGGGGTGCTCTTCCTCCTGGCGACCTGGCTATCGCCGCTGGTGAGCATCGTGCCGCACGAGGCGGCGGCGCCCGCGCTGGTCGTCGTCGGGTTCCTGATGATGCTCCAGGTGCGCAACATCGACTGGAACGACGGCCCGGTCGCGCTCGCAGCCTTCCTCACCATCGTGCTGATGCCCTTCACCTACTCGATCACGGCCGGCATCGGGGCCGGGTTCGTCGCGTACACGGTCCTGAAGCTGGCCGGCCGGCGTGCTTCGGAGGTCCATCCGCTGATGTGGGGGGCCTCGGCCCTGTTCGTGCTCTACTTCGCGATCGGTCCGGTCAAGGCCCTGCTCGGGGTCGAGTGAGCGGGTGCCCAAGGCTGGGACATCCGTACCGCGACCGACGTCTGCCGGCACACGGTTGCTCTGCCAGGCCCGTAGCGCCCTCCTCAGTGATCATGGAGTTTCCGTTGGTCCAGAGGTGTCGAACCAACGGGAACTCCATGATCAGCGTGTTGGGGCCGATCTGGGATGGCGGGACAGGCGGCTAGCCCGCCAGCTCGAGGCCGTGCTCCTCGGCGTACTTCATCATGTTCGCCTGGAGCACCGGGGCCATCGCGTTCGCCTCTTCGGTCGGTGTGAACGTGACGAACTCGGTCCCCGCGGTGAGGGACGGGGTGTGTCCGGGCGTGAGGACATACGCGTCGCCTGCCTCGAACACCTCCTCGCTGCCGTCGGCCAGCCGGCGAAGTCCATGTCGACCTCCCAGCGCTCGATCTCGACGCTGTAGCCGTCGAGTTCCTGCTGGCCCGCGTCCATCAGTCCCGGAACGCTCCAGCGGGTCGGCGCAGTGGTCCTGGAGAACTTTGGCATCTCTTCCTCCCTGGAGTCATGGGCGGCTTCCGCGGGCGGAAGCGCCCGGGCCTTCCCTGGCCTCCGTGGACTCTCGGCGGCAGCCACCTGGACTCGCCCTCCGGCATCGCCCCGTTGCCCCCTCGCGGCCCATACGGGTCCTTCATGTTCGAGTCGATACCCGCCCACCCCTTGCCTCAAGGGCATTAGGTCCCCGGCGCCGCGTCCACCGTGGCGGCCGATGCTCCGTGACGGGACAGGATCGACCGGTGTCCGATCGCCGGGTGTCGATAGCCTGATGTGGTGACCCTGCGCCTGTACGACACCGCGACCCACGCCGTCCGGGACTTCGTCCCGCTCACCGAGGGCAGGGCCGGTATCTACGTCTGCGGCGCCACCCCGCAGTCGGCTCCGCACATCGGCCACCTCCGGGCGGCGGTGAGCTTCGACGTCCTGCGCCGTTGGCTGACCCGCACCGGGTACCAGGTCACGTACGTGCGCAACGTGACCGACATCGACGACAAGATCCTGGTCAGGTCCGCCGAGGCGGGCCGTCCCTGGTGGGCTCACGCGTACGAGTTCGAGCAGGCCTTCGACGCCGCCTACGACACCCTCAACGCGCTGCGGCCCAGCTATGCGCCGCGGGCCACCGGGCACGCCACCGAGATGGTCGAGCTCATCGGCCGGCTCGTCGACGCCGGGCACGCCTACCCCGCCCCGGACGGGTCCGGCGACGTCTACTTCGACGTCCGGTCCTGGCCGAGCTACGGCGAGCTGACCCACCAGCGGGTCGAGGACATGGAGCCGGCCGCTGATGCCGACCCGAGCGCGAAGAAGCGCGACCCGCGCGACTTCGCGCTGTGGAAGGGCGCCAAGGCGGGTGAGCCTGCCACCGCGTCCTGGCCGACCCCCTGGGGACGCGGGCGCCCGGGCTGGCACCTGGAGTGCTCGGCGATGGCCACCCGCTACCTGGGCGCCACCTTCGACATCCACGGCGGCGGACTCGACCTGCGCTTTCCCCACCACGAGAACGAGATCGCCCAGTCCAGGGCGGCCGGTGACGGCTTCGCGCGGTACTGGCTGCACAACGGGTGGGTGGTGCAGGGCGGGGAGAAGATGAGCAAGTCCCTCGGCAACGTGATGGCGCTCGACGTCCTGGTCGAGCAGGTCCCGCCGGCGGTGATCCGCTACCTGCTCGCCGTGCCGCACTACCGCTCGAACATCGAGGTGGTGGTGCCCGACTCGCTCACCGAGGCCGCGACCGCCTACGAGCGGATCGAGAACTTCGTGACACGGGCCGCCGAGGTCTTCGCGGGGGCGCTCACCGACGCCGATCCGACAACCGTGGAGTTGCCCGAGGCCTACGTGCGCGCCATGGACGACGACCTGGGCACCCCGGCCGCGCTGGCCGTGATGCACGAGACGGTGCGCGCCGGCAACACCGCCCTGGCGGCCGGGGACGACGCGGCGCTGCCGCTGGCCCTGCGGGTCCGCGCGATGGCCGATGTGCTCGGCATCGATCCCCTGGACCCGCACTGGCTGACCGCGGCAGGTGGCCGCGGTCACGATCCGGCCCGGGCGGCCCTGGACGCGCTGGTGCGCGCAGAACTGGACGCCCGGGCCGCCGCCCGCAAGCGACCGGGACTTCGCGATCGCGGATGCCATCCGCGACCGGCTCGAGGCGGCCGGGATCGGGGTCGAGGACACCCCCGACGGGGCGAGATGGACCCTGCAGACGCCGGCGCACACCCAGGCCGGGGGGAACTGATGGCAGGCAATTCCTCGCGTCGGGGCGCCGTCCGCAAGGGTGCGTCGAAGAAGGGCGCCACGGCCGGCTCGGGCGGGCGTAACCGCAGGGGCCTGCAGGGCAGGGGCCCCACGCCGAAGGCCGTCGAACGGACCGGGCATCCTGCCGCCCGCGCGGGCGCCGCGGCCCGTCGGACGGCGCAGGCGGCGCAGGACGGGCCGAGCGAGCGCGGCGCCGGGGCGGGCGATCGCAGCCGTGGCGGCGCCCGCCGTCCCGGGCCGCGGACGACGGGGCGCTCGGGTTCCCGGTCCACAGGAGCGACCGAGTACGTGGCCGGGCGCAACCCGGTGGTGGAGGCCCTGCGGGCCGACGTGCCGGCCAAGGCCCTCTATCTGGCGGCCCGGATCGAGCACGACGCCAGGATCAAGGAGGCGCTCAAGGCCGCGAACGACCGCAGGGTCCCGCTGCTCGAGGTGACCAGGACCGACCTCGACCGGATGACCGACGGGGCGATCCACCAGGGTGTCGCCCTGGCCGTCCCGCCGTACGACTACGCCCACCCCGGTGACCTGATCGCGACCGCGCGCGAGGCCGGTCAGGTGCCGCTGATCGTGGCCCTGGACGGCGTCACCGATCCCCGCAACCTCGGCGCCGTGGTCCGGTCGGTCGCCGCGTTCGGTGGCCACGGCGTCGTCGTCCCCGAGCGCCGCTCGGCGGGGATGACGGCCGGGGCCTGGAAGACCTCGGCGGGCGCCGCCGTCCGGGTGCGGGTGGCGCGGGCGGCGAACCTGACCCGCGCCCTGCAGGAGTACTCCCGCGCCGGGTGCTTCATCGCGGGCCTGGACGCCGACGGCGACCTGGACCTGCCGGCGCTCGAGGCCGCCACCGAGCCCCTGGTGATCGTGGTCGGCTCCGAGGGCAAGGGGCTGAGCAGGCTGGTCCGGCAGACCTGTGACGTGGTCGTCTCGATCCCGATGGCGGGCGGGACCGAGTCACTCAACGCCGGGGTGGCCGCCGGGGTGGCGCTGTACGAGGTGGCTCGCCGGCGCTCCGCCACGCACTCCTGACCATGCTGATCCGGCCCGAACGGCCTGACGACCACGCCGCCCTGGGTGAGTTGCTCCGTCAGTGCTTCCCCGGCGAATCGGTCGACGCCCTGGTCGACGCCCTGCGCGCCGGCCCGACATACCTGCCCGACCTGGCGCTGGTCGCACTGGACGACACCCGTGTGGTGGGCTTCGTCATGCTCACCTCGGTCACCGTGGAGGAACTGGGGGAGAACGGCTTCCAGGCGTTTCCCGACGCGCTGTGCCTGTCGCCGCTGGCCGTGCACCCGACCTCGTCGGGGCGTGGGGTGGCGCGCGCCCTGGTCTCGGAGGCGGTGGCGCGCGCGCTCAGCCCGGGACCGCGAACACCACGTCGTGCTGGAGGGAGACCCGGCGCTCTACTCGCGCTTCGGATTCGTCCCGGCCGACGCGGTCGGGCTCCTCGCGCCCTCCGAGCGCATCCCGACGACCGCCTTCCAGGTGCACTCCCTGCCCGGTGCCGGCTCCGCGCGGACCGGGCGGGTCCTCTACTCACCGCCGTTCTGGGAGGTGGTCACCCCTGGGCTGCCGGTCGACGGCGTGACCCACCTGGACGAGCTGGAGCGCCAGTGCCGGGTCCTGGAGTCCGCCGTCGTCGCCGACCCGGCGACGCTGACCGTCCCCGTGACGGCCTGCCCCGGTTGGACCGTCGGCGACGTCCTCGAACATCTCGCCGACATCCACCGGCTGGTGCCGGCCTGGCTGGCCGCCGGGCGTCGTCCGCGCCGGGTGCCGCCACCGCTGGACGACGCGGAGCCGGTGCTGCAGTTCGCGCGCGGCTGGCGGGCCCTGCACGTGCGTCTCGGCGCAGAACCCAAGGATGCCCCGGCGCCCACCTGGTGCGCCTT
The DNA here is from genome assembly GCA_963750395.1 of uncultured Actinomycetota bacterium. Lineage (GTDB taxonomy): Bacteria > Actinomycetota > Actinomycetes > Actinomycetales > Kineosporiaceae > JADJPO01. Next base: position 66,536 of record CAVVQM010000011.1, read on the forward strand.
CGACGCCACCCTCGCCTTCTGGCGACGCCGGATGGCGCACGAGCACGCCGTGCATGCCGGTGACGTCCTCGAGGCGCTCAACCGTCCCCGGCCGGTCCCGGACGACGTCGCCCTGGACGGCGTCGACGAGGCCCTGCGTCTATGGCTGGGGACCCGCAGCGGGGTTGACGTCGGCGGGACGGGGGACGCCGTCAGGCTCCGGGCGGCCACGACGGACGACGGCCCCCTGCGGCACTGGACGGTCGTACGCCACGCCGGGGTCGTCGAGGTGCTGGACGGCGAGGTGCCGGCCGAGGCGACGGTGACCGGCGCGCCGTCCGAGCTCTACCGGTGGGTCTGGGGACGACCGGGGGTGGTGCACGTGGACGGGCAGCTCGAGGTGGTCGCGGACCTGCGAGCGGCGCTGCGCCGGGTGATGAGCTGAGGCGCAGCGACCGCGGACCTCACTCCGGCCCGGGCACCGGGACCGGCGAGACCTTCCAGATCCGCGCGCAGTAGTCGCTGGATCGTCCGGTCGGAGGAGAAGAACCCGCACCGCGCGGTGTTCAGGATCGACATCCGGGTCCAGGCGTCGCGGTCGCGCCAGGCCTGCTCGACCCGGTCCTGGGCGTCGATGTAGGAGCGGTAGTCGGCCAGTGACCAGGTACTCGTCCCAGTCCAGCATGCTGCCGACCACGTCGGCGAAGCCCGAGCAGTCGCCGCCGAGAAGGCGCCCGCCGGCGATGGCGTCGACCGCGGCCCGCAGCTCGTCGTCGGCCTCGTAGTAGCTGCCGCGGGTCGGTACGCCGCCGCCGCGCAGCTGCAGCGGCCTGGGCGGCGTCCAGGCCGAACAGGAAGAAGTTCTCCGCGCCGACCCGGTCGCGGATCTCGATGTTGGCGCCGTCCAGGGTGCCGATGGTGACCGCGCCGTTGAGGGCCAGCTTCATGTTGCCGGTGCCGGAGGCCTCCTTGCCGGCCATCGAGATCTGCTCGGACAGGTCGGCCGCCGGGATGATCAGCTCGGCCCGGGTGACGTTGTAGTCGGGCAGGAAGGCCACGGTCAGCCGCCCGGCGCACCACCGGGTCGGCGTTCACCACGCCGGCCGACGGCGTTGATCAGCTTCATGATCCGCTTGGCCGCGTGGTAGGCCGGGGCGGCCTTGCCGCCGAACACCACGGTCCGCGGGACGACGTCGCGGCTCGGGTCGGCGAGGATCCGGTGGTAGAGGGTGACCACGTGCAGCAGCTTGAGCAGCTGCCGCTTGTACTCGTGGAACCGCTTGATCATCACGTCGCACAGCGAGTCGGGGTCGATGCGCACGTCCGGTGCGCCCGACGAAGTGTCGACCAGGTCGACGAGGTTGGCGCGCTTGATCTCGCGCCACCGGTCGCGGAACGTCGGGGTCGTCGGCCAGGGGCTCCAGCTCGGCGCAGCCGGTCGAGGTCGCGCAGCCAGCCCTCGCCGCCGAGGCCGCTCGGTGATCAGCGCCGGACAGCCGCGGGTTGGCCAGCCGCAGGAACCGCCGCGGGGTCACCCCGTTGGTGACGTTGTGGAACCGGTCCGGCCACAGCTCGGCGAAGTCGTCGCAGCGTGGTCTCGGTCAGCAGCTTGCGAGTGCAGCTCGGCGACCCCGTTGACCGCGTGGCTGCCGACCACCGCCAGGTTGCGCCATCCGGACCCGGTCGCTCGCGGCCCTCCTGGATCATCGACAGCGCGCCGCAGCCGGTCGTCGTCGCCGGGGTGGCGCATCGCGACCTCGCTGCAGGAAGAAGTAGTTGATCGAGTAGATGATCTCCATGTGCCGGGGGAGCAGCCGGCTCGAGCATGTGCACCGGCCAGGTCTCCAGGGCCTCCGGCAGCAGGGTGTGGCAGGTGTAGCGCGAAGGTCTGCTGGGTGATCGCCCAGGCGCGGTCCCAGTCCAGCCCCTCCTCGTCGACCAGCAGGCGCATCAGCTCGGCGATGGCCAGCACCGGGTGGGTGTCGTTGAGCTGGATGACGACCTTGTCGGCGAAGTCGTCCCAGTCCGTCGTTGCGGAACCGGAACCGCCGGATGATGTCCCGCAGCGAGCAGGAGACCAGGAAGTACTGCTGCTTGAGGCGCAGCTCCCGGCCGAGCTCGGTGCTGTCGTCGGGGTAGAGCACCTTGCTGATGTTCTCCGGCGCGGACGACGTCCTGCACGGCCTCGGCGTACTGGCCGGCGCGAGAACTGGCTCAGGTCGAACGACTCCCGGCTGGCCCGGGCGCGCCACAGCCGGATGATGTTGACCGTCTCGGTGCCGTACCCGGGCACGAGCATGTGGCTGGGCTCGCCGAGCACGGTCTCGCCGGGCACCCAGCGCCGGCGCAGGTTGCGCGGGTCGGCGGCGTCCTCGGTGTGGCCGTAGAAGCCGACCGATCTGGCGGTCGTCGGGGGCCGGGAACTCCCACGGGTTGCCGTAGAAGGTCCAGTCGTCGGGCGTCTCGACCTGCTCGCCGTCCGTCGAACGCCTGCTTGAAGATGCCGAAGTCGTAGCGGATGCCGTAGCCGACCGCCGGGATGTCCAGGGTGGCCATGCGAGTCGAGCAGGCAGGCGGCGAGCCGGCCGAGCCCGCCGTTGCCCAGGCCCGGCTCGACGTCGAGGCCTGGCCAGGTCGTCCAGGTCGAGCCCGAGCCGGTCCCGCCACGGCGCCGCAGCGCCGGCTCGGTGCCCGGTGTAGAGCAGGTTCTGGCCCAGCTGGCGGCCCGAGCATGTACTCCGCGGACAGGTAGTAGACGAAGCGCGGGTTGGCCTCGTAGTGCGCCGCGGCGGTCCGGGACCGACGGTCGACCAGGCGGTCCCGCACGGTCACGCGCGAGCGTGTGGTAGGCGTCCTGGGCGCTGGCCGACTCGATCGTCGTGCCGCGCTGGTAGTAGAGGTTGCTGACCAGGTCCCTCTCCAGGTCCTTGACCGTTTGACCGAGTGCGCGCAGTCGGGGCAGGCGGTGTGTGGATTCCATCGGTGTGCCCCATCGTCGACATCGGAGACAGCAATCCTTGGGGTAGATCACCTCGATGTCGACGGACCTAGATCCCGCGGTTGGAAAAAGGTCGGTTCGAGCAGGGTCAGTCGTCGTCCACGACCACGGGCATCTGCAGGGTGTCCACCCCGACGATCGAACTCTCGTTGAGCCTGACCGGCAGCACCGTGCTCGCGTAACTCGTGGTGGCGTCGTCCAGCCCGACGTCGACGGCCGCGCGCTCGGACAGGTACCAGCGGTGTTCGAGTACCTCGTGGTAGAGCTCGGCGGGTTCCAGCTTGCCGCGCAGATCCCGCGGGATGGCATGGATCACCGGCTCGAAGCACCGGGCCAACCACCTGTGGGCCAGCAGCTCCTCGTCGCCGCCCTGCTCGTTGATGGCCGCGATGTAGGTGTCCATGTCGTTGAGCAGGCGGCGGGCCTGATTCTCCTCCACGTCGAGGCCGGTCAGGCGCAGCAGCCGGCGGGAGTGGTGCCCGGCGTCGACGACCTTCGGTTCGATGATCACGGAGGTGCCGTCGATATCGGTGCTGATGGCCAGCTCGCCGACGTCGAAACCCAGCTCGTTCAGGCGGCGGATCCGGGCGTCCACCCGCCACCGTTCGCCACGCTCGAACGACTCGGGGTCGGTCAGTTCCGCCCACAGCGTGGTGTAGCGCTCCGCGAGGATCCCGGTCAGCGACATCGGGTCGAAATCCTCGTCCAGGTACCCACCCGCCTGCAGGTCCATCAGTTCACCGGCGATGTTCATACACGCCAGTTCGACGTCGTACAGGCGCTGGCCCCGGCTGAGCGTGTCATGCAGGTCGCCCGTCTCGGCGTCCACCAGGTAGGCGGCGAACGCGCCGGCGTCGCGCCGGAACAGCGTGTTGGACAGCGACACGTCACCCCAGTAGAAGCCGGCCAGATGCAGACGCACCATCAGGACGGTCAACGCATCCACCAGGCGGGTCGCCGTGTCGTCCCGCAGGGACTGGGCGAACAGTGCACGGTAGGGCAGGGAGTACTGCAGATGCCTGGTGATCAGGGCCGAGTCCAGCGGCTGGCCATCGGTGGTCCTTCGGTTGCTGATCACCCCGATCGGCTCGACCGCGGGCAGGCCCATGCGCCGCAGCATGCGGAGCAGCCCGTACTCGTTGGTGGCGAGTGCGGTGCCGATCTCCTTGACCGCGAACACCGCTCCGGACATGCGGACGAACCGCACGATGTGTCGTGAGATGCCTCGTGGCAGGGCCGCCAGGAGCTCCTCCGGCCAGTCCTCGAGCGGGAGGTCCCACGGCAGGTCGAGGAGTGCGGGATCGGGCGCGGCGGCGGTGATGGTCAGGCGGCTGGTGCGGGTTTCGCTCATCACGGTCCATTGTGCCGTGTCGCCGTCGTCGCGCGTGACCGGCCGATGCCTACGCTACGCAGTTGGGCGACTGCGTACCGACGGTCCGTTGTCCAAAAGGGTGAGGCGCGTCGGCGTCGGGTGGCCGTGCCCCCGGCGCGTTGCGACACTGGGTGACATGGCGTCCAGTGGTTCCGCGCAGCGTCGGCGCGCGTTTCCGGTCACAGTGACCAAGCTTCCCGTCGTGCGTTGCGCGGTGTGCGACCGCAAGATCGCCCATCGTGCGGGTCAGGCCAGCGCGGTGCTCACCGCGCACTACGAGCAGGCGCACACGAGCCACACGTCCGCCTAGCGGGGTCGAGCCGAACAAACGAAGGCCGAACAAACGAAGGCCCAACAACGAAGGGGGTGGCCGCCGAGACCGGCGGCCACCCCCTTCGTTCGCGGTCAGCGCGTGCCTGACCCGACGGCGCGACTCAGTCGCCCAGCCGCTCACCCGTCTCGGCGTCGAACAGGTGGACGTGCTCGGTCGGTGCGAAGTGCACGGTGTCGCCCTTCTTCGGGGGGTTACGCCCTTCGGTCCGCGCGATCACCTGCAGGTCGTTCTCGCCTACCACGTGGCCGTAGATGTAGGCATCGGCGCCGAGTTCCTCGACGACGTCGACCTCCGCGGCGAGGCCGTGCTCGGCGAGCGTCATGTCCTCCGGACGCATGCCCATGGTGACCTTGGCGCCCTTGGCCTTGGAGAGCACACTGCGGTCGACCGGGTAGACCATGTCGCCCAGGTTGACGCCGCCGTCGGTCACCGAGAGGTCGAGCAGGTTCATCGCCGGTGAGCCGATGAAGCCGGCCACGAACACGTTGTCCGGGTGGTCATACAGCTCGCGGGGCGTCCCGACCTGCATGAGCAGGCCGTCCTTCAGGACGCAGATCCGGTCGCCCATCGTCATGGCCTCGGTCTGGTCGTGGGTGACGTAGACCGTGGTGACGCCGAGCTGGCGCTGCAGCGAGGCGATCTGGGTACGGGTCTGGACCCGCAGCTTCGCGTCCAGGTTGGACAGCGGCTCGTCCATCAGGAAGACCTGCGGCTTGCGGACGATGGCCCGGCCCATCGCGACACGTTGCCGCTGACCACCGGACAGGGCCTTCGGCTTGCGGTCCAGGTAGGGGGTCAGGTCAAGGATGTTGGCTGCCTCTTCGACGCGGGTGCGGATCTGGTCCTTCGGCACGCCGGCGATCCGCAGGGCGAAGCCCATGTTGTCGGCCACGGTCATGTGCGGGTAGAGCGCGTAGCTCTGGAACACCATGGCGATGTCGCGGTCCTTGGGTGGCACCTGGCTGACGTCGCGGTCCCCGATCAGGATGCGGCCGCCGTTGACGTCCTCGAGGCCTGCGAGCATCCGCAGTGAGGTGGACTTGCCACAACCGGAGGGGCCGACCAGGACGAGGAACTCACCGTCCTCGATCTGCAGATCGAGCGAGTCGACTGCCGGTGTGGTGGCGCCCGGATAGATGCGGGTCGCCTTGTCGAACGTGACTGTAGCCATGGCTCATTACTTCCCTTCACCGGCAGGAACGTGCCGGACGATCCGAGTGAGGGCGAGTCCGGCCGGGTCGACCGGGGCTCTGGTTACTGGCTGTTCGCACAGCCGGGTGACGGGCTCGCAACACACCCGCCACCGGGTGTCATCCTCACAGGCCGGGGGGCCTGCGACAAGGGGCAGGGCGGGGTTGCGGGTCGTGGCGGGCAGGCCCGATTACCACGAAGGACGGAATTCGGTGACGGAGCGTGAGGGGGTCGTCGGGGCGGTCAGCCCCGCCCGGCCAGTCTGGACAGTCCGGCCTCCCAGGCGGCCCATCCGATGGTCGTGTAGATCAGGGCCCAGCCGAGCGCGCCCGGGATCTGGGCCAGGCTGAAGCGGAGCCAGCCGATCCGCATCGCCCCGGCGGATGCGAGGACCAGGGTCTGGAACCCGACCGTCAGGTAGGACAGGGGCACCGCGGCCGGTCCCCACCGTTCGATCGCGCGACGTCCTCGGCCGACCCCCCGGCCGTCGAGCCAACGGGCCAGTCCGTCGAGCCGCCGGGGGGCAGCGCCCGCGGCGGTGGCGTCGTCCGCCGACGGCTCGCCGGCGCCGCCCACCCGGCTGGCGATCCGACGTGCGTCGCGCGCGAGGACCCTGCGCGTCGCGCGCTCGCTCGCCACGCGCGCCAGCCAGTAGGTGAGCTGTCCCCGGGCGGTCGCGATGACGTACAGCGCGGAGAAGGCCAACCAAAGCGGACGATCAGCCAGGAACGACGGCAGAGCAGGTCCTTTCACGCGGTCCCGAGGTCTGGTTCACCTCAGAGTACGTGTGAAGCGTTCCTTTGGGCTTTCTTCATCAGGGCCCCTGCAGATACCGTCGTTGATAACTCGTGGTAACTCCCCGAACGCCGATGTCCGGCGCTTCGAGCTACCCCTGGAGGTTTCGACATGCGGATTTCCGATGTGCTTCGCGGCAAGGGTGACGCGGTGGTGACCATCGGGCCCGACGAGACCGTTCAGCGCCTTCTCGAGTGTCTGGCCGAGCACCAGGTGGGCGCGCTGGTGGTCTCCGAGGACGGCCGTCGGGTGGCCGGCATCGTCAGTGAACGCGACATCGTCCGTCACCTGCACAGCCATGGTGCCCAACTGCTGAACAGCCCGGTCCGGGAGATCATGACGTCCCAGGTACACATGTGCGACCCGCACACGGCGGTGGACGACCTCATGGTGATGATGACCGATCGGCGGGTCCGTCACGTCCCGGTCCTGGTCGACGGCGAACTGGCCGGCATCGTGAGCATCGGTGACGTGGTGAAACACCGCATCGGTGAGCTGCAGTCCGAGCGCGATCACCTGGCCGCCTACATCCAGAGCTGAGCCCGCCACTGAGGTGTTTCGGTCCACGTGGGAGTCGTGTCGGGCGTTCGCGCGTTGAGCGGACGTGGCTTTGGTGAACGTGCGCCCCGGGGCGGCTGATCCGCCGGCGATGATCGGCCCCTACCGCCTGGTGGGGATCCTCGGTGAGGGCGGCATGGGCGTGGTCCACCTCGCTCTGGACCAGGGTGGTCGTGCGGTCGCGGTCAAGGTGCTCAAACCGCACGTCGCCGCTGACCCCGAGGCCCGGCGCCGGCTCGGTCGGGAGCTGTCCTCGCTGCGTCGGGTGCGCCATCCCAACGTCGCCCAGGTGCTCGGCGCCGACCTCGAGGCTCCCTCGCCCTACCTGGTCACTGCGTTCATCCCGGCGCGCACCCTGGAGGCCCAGGTCCGTGCGCACGGCCGTCTGCCCATCTCCTATGTGGCCCACCTGGGCCGACTGCTGGCCGCGGCGCTGCGGGCGATCCACGGTGCCGGGGTCGTCCACCGTGACCTCAAGCCGGGGAACGTGCTGCTCCTGGACGACAACCCGGTGCTGATCGACTTCGGGATCGCTCACGTGACGGACGAGTCCCGGATCACCTCTGCCGGCCTGGTGATGGGCACCCCCGGGTACCTGCCGCCCGAACTGGTCGAGGGTCGCCAGATCACCCCGGCCACCGACTGGTGGGGTTGGGGCGCCAGCCTGGCGTTCGCCGCGACTGGCCGCGCGCCGTTCGGGACCGGTCCCTCGAGCGTCGTGCTGGACCGGGTCCGGCGAGGTCAGGCCGACCTCGCCGGCGTCGATCCCAGGCTGGCCCAGGTGCTCAACTCGGCGCTGACGGTGAACCCGGTCTGGCGAGGCACCGGGGACATGCTGGTGGCCGGGCTGTCGCAGATCGAGCCCTGGCGTCCCGGAGCCAGTCCCATCGCCGCGGCCCTGCGACCCGACGAGGTGCGGACCGTGCCGGTGACCACCCAGAGCACGCCACCTCCTCCGCCGCCTCCGCCTCCACCTGCGCCTCCAACTCCACCTCCACCGCCGCCTGGCCCAGCGGCCCCCCACAGGTCGCAGGACGCCGTCCGGACCGAGGTCGTCGCCCGGCCGATGACGACGACCAGACCCCTTCCCGCGGACCAGGTTCCGACCAGCCGGACGACCACGGCCACTCCGCCGCCGCCCGCGTCCGGCCGCGTCGGCACTCCGCCGGTACCTGCCGGACCTCCGCCCCGACCTGGTGGATCCGTGGTCGGGCCGGGCGGGCCCAACCCCGCACCCGCGCCCGGCTCCGCACCCGGCGCCCGGCTCCGCACCCGGGCCCGGTCAGGGGCCCGGTCGGAGGGGGCCGGCACGGACTCCGGCGCCCGCGCCGTCCAGGCCCTGCTGCTGGGCGTCCTGGTGGCACTGGCCGCGGCGGCACCGGTCGCGCCGGGGATGGTGGTCGTGTTGAGCGGTCTCTGGCTGGTCCTGGCCCGCGTCGTGGACCGGACCGCGACGGCGACCCTGCGCCGTCGGGCGGCCTACGGTCCGAGGCCCACCGACGCCGGGGCCGCGGTGGTGGCCCTTCCCTGGAGGGTGCTGGCCTCGGTCCCGCGCGCCCTCGTCGCCATGGTGTTCCCCCTGCTGCTGGCCGCCAGTGCGGCGTTCCTGACCGCCGCCGTCCAGTCGCCGCAGACCCCCGATCCCGCCGGGGCGATGCCACTGGCCGCCGGCTGCGTCGTCGGATGGCTCGGTGCCTGGTGGGGACCCGGGGGTGGGGCGTTGCGCCGGGGCTCGCGGATCGCGGCCCGTTCGCTCACCCGGCGGCGACCGCTGGGACGGGGCGTGATGGTGCTGCTCGCCTTCCTGGCGGTCTCGTCCCTGCTCGTCGTCGCCGGTGGCTCCGGGCCTGACTGGGAACCGGTGGCGACCCTGATCGATGCCCTGCCCCGGCCGAGCCTGGGCTCGCTGTTCGACTGGCCCTTCGGCGGGGCGTTCGGACTGCTCTGAGTCGTCGGTCAGCGCTGGGCCGGCTCGGGCCGGCCGAACAGGAAGCCCTGGGCGTGCGGGCAGCCCATGGTGGTCAGCGTCGCCGCCTGGTGCTCTGTCTCCACGCCTTCGGCGACCAGGTCGACGTCCAGCCCGCGGGCCAGCCCGATGAGGGCCTCGACGATCCGTTCGCAGTGCCGGTCCTGGCCCAGGCCCTGGGTGAAGCTGCGGTCGATCTTGATGCCCGACACCGGCAGGTCGCGCAGATGGGACAACGCCGAGAACCCGGTGCCGAAGTCGTCCACGACGAGCGGGACACCCATCGCATTCAGTCGGGCGAGCTGTTCCCGGGCGGGAGGGGATCCGTCGAGCACCACGGACTCGGTCAGTTCGATGACCAGCCGAGAGGGCGGCAGCCCCACGGCCGAGAGGGCTGCCCGGACGTCGCCGGCAAGGTCGGTGCGGCGCACCTGGGACGGCGAGACGTTGATCGCCACGTAGCCCAGGTGTGGCGTGGCCGCCGCCAGCCGGGCCGCCGCGGCGATCACCCAGCGCCCGACGTCGTCGATCAGTCCGGCCTGCTCGGCGACGGGCAGGAAGCGCGCCGGGGGCAGCAGGCCGTGTTCTGGGTGTTGCCAGCGGATCAGGGCCTCTCGACCGACGATGCGCTGATCGCGCAGCGCCACGATCGGCTGCAGGAACAAGCGCAGCTGGCCCTCGCGCACGGCGGTGCGCAGCTGCTCCTCCAGGTCGACGCGCTCGCGGGCGGCTCGGCGCATCGACTCGTCGGCGATCTCCCAGCCACCGCCCGCCGACTTGGCGCGGTGCAGCGCGGTCGAGGCGTCGCGCAGCAGCAGGGCGGCCTCGGTGTCGCCCTCGCCCGACAGTGCGACGCCCACACTGGCGCCGGGCAGCACGGTGCGTCCGCCGACATCGACGGGTTCGCCCACCGTCGCCACGAGGCGCTCGGCCAGCGCGCTCACCTCGGCGCGGTCGGCCACCTGCGGTCTGACGACGACGAACTCGTCCCCGTCCAGTCGGGCCAGGGTGTCGCTCGGGTCGAGCAGGGCCGCGATGCGGCGGGCCACGGTGATCAGGACGGCGTCGCCGGCCCCGGGGCCCAGGCCGTCGTTGATCACCCGGAATCCGTCGAGGTCGCAGCACAGGACGGCGCACGGGGCGCCGCTGCGCCGGCTGCGGTCCAAACCGGCGTGCACCGCCTCCGCGAGCTGGATGCGGTTGGCCAGCCCGGTCAGCGGGTCGTGGCGGGCCTGGTGGGTCAGGCGGGCGACCGCCGTCCGGGTCTCGGTCAGGTCCTGCACCTGGAGGATGAACTGTGCCGGACGACCGTCCTCGTCGGGCACCGGCGCCAGGCTCTGACGGACCCACACGATCCGGCCGTCGTGACGCACCAACCGCTTCTCGAGCTCGTACCCGTCGATGGAGCGGTGGAGCAGCTTGTCGTAGAGGCGCGACTCGCGGGCCCCGTCCTCGGGGTGGGTGACCTCGGCCAGGCTGAGGCCGGTGAGTTCGCCGACGGGTCGGCCCAGCAGACGGGCCAGGACCTTGTTGCCCTCGATGATCCGTCCGTGGGTGGTCAGCACGGCGGTGCCGATCGGGGAGCGCTCGAGTGCGGTGTGCAGACGCCGGTGCGCTATCGCCAGCGTCTCCTGCAGCCGGGCCTCGTCGGACTGTCCACGTGGCTGGTCCGGGCTGGGCTGGTCACGTGCGACGGGGTCGGTCTGCGCGCCGGTCGGTGTGCAGGTCCCGCAGCGTGGTCACGACCGTGCCGGTGGCCGCGTGGGGCACCGAGGTGGCCACCAGCTGTCTGGGGGTCCCGTCGGGGCGGGCGGTGGACAGGGTGAAGCTGCGGGGCCGCGCCGGGTCGGCCCCGGCGACCGCGGCCACGGCGTTGTCCAGCACCGCCGCGGGCAGACCGGCCACCAGGGACCGGGCCATCTCGTTGGCGGCGACGATGGTGCCCTGCTCGTCGTGGACGACGAGCCCACGGTGACGGCGTCGAGCACCTCACCCAGCACGGTGGGCCGGGCCAGCGACACCGACAGGCCGGTCGTCGGGGTCGGGTGGGTATGCGCGCCGGTGCGGGGCACCAGCCGTTCACCACTGTGAGTCGTCACCTGCGACCTCTCCTCGACGATTACCTGCAGTTTATGGATCGTCACGCTGTGGATATGCCAGGTCATGGTCGGGAGAACGGGTGACCGATGCACGGCGAACGTCGGAGAGCGGACGGCCGATACGATTGGCCAGAAATACGATTGGCCAGAAACGCGCCCGTGTAGCTCAGTGGCCAGAGCAACCGCCTTGTAAGCGGTAGGTCGTCGGTTCGACCCCGACCACGGGCTCCGGCACCCACGGCGGGGTCCTCGGGTCGGATGGGCACCGCGTCCGTCCGGGGGAACGTCGCAGGTGAACGCCCGGCGTGCCTTAGCGTTGGGCTATCCGAGCCATCCGGATCCGCGACGGACGGCTCGGGCCTCAGGCCAGGGGAGTGTACGTGTGAGCAGTGCCAGCATGCCGCTGCAGCCGGCGGAGGACGCCGGCTGGCTGCTCAGCGACGCCTGGGTGCTCGCCGCGGCGCGGGTGAGTGGTTCGGTCGCCGAGCGCGGGGGGCTCTTCGATCTGGTGGCCGCCTGCGACGCGGTCAATCAGCTCATCGTCTCCCGGGTGGAACTCGAGCACGCGCTCTCGCTGCTGGTCGGGGCCGGCCTCGTGGTGGCGGACGAACACGGCATCGGGGTGACCCCCGACGGCCGCGATCTGGTGGCCCGCGCCGGGCGGTCGATCGTCGGTGAGGACCATGGCCGGCACGCGGGCGAGGCGCGCATCCAGGCCCTGTTCCGGCTGCTCGGCCAGGTTCCGCTGACCCCTGTGCACTTCCCCCTGGAGAAGGCCGTCTACGACGCCGCCTGCCTGGAGTACCGGCACACCCGGTGGACGGAGTTCCGCCGTCCGCAGCGCCTGAACTGAGCCTCGCCGGCGCGATCGACCCTCGTCACGGCAGACGCCAGTCCACGCCCTCGGCGCCCTGCCGGGCCAGGAGGTCGTTGGCGCGGCTGAACGGGCGGGAGCCGAAGAACCCGCGGTCGGCCGACATCGGACTGGGGTGCGCGCTGGCCAGCCGAGGAGTGTCGGCGAGCTGCGGGGTCAGGGTCTGCGCATCGCGGCCCCACAGGACGGCGACCAGCGGTCGCTCTCGGGCCACCAGCGCGGCGATCGCGGCATCGGTGATCTGCTCCCAGCCCCTGCCACGATGAGAACCGGACGCGCCGGGGGCGACGGTGAGCACCCTGTTCAGCAGGAGGACGCCGCGCTGCGCCCACGGCGTCAGATCACCGGTGCTCGGCCGGGGCACCCCCAGATCCTCGACCAGCTCGCGGTAGATGTTCTGCAGGCTGCGCGGGATCGGGCGTACCTCGGGGGCGACGGCGAAGGACAGTCCGACCGCGTGCCCCGGGGTGGGGTACGGGTCCTGCCCGACGATGAGGACCCTGACCGCGTCCAGCGGCTGGGTGAACGCCCGCAGCACGTTGGGCCCACTGGGCAGATACCCGCGGCCCGCGGCGAGTTCTGCCCGCAGGAAGTCGCCCATGCCGGCGATCTGGTCCGCGACCGGTTCGAGGGCCCTCGCCCACCCCGGATCGAGCAGGTCGGGCAGCGCACGGCGGGTCACGCGCAGGAACTCTACTGGTGTCCTGCCCGCGCGCCACGTCGCGCGTCGACGGGTGTTGGCAGCCACGGATGTCGGTGCCGCGGCCTAGACTCGCCCGCGACGCCAGGTCACCCCACGGGACCGGGGGAACCGGTGGCAGGATGAAGCACGGCGGTGTCACGCCCGTACAGTGACGCTGTCATGTCGCTGGAGGGACACTGGATGGAAGCCGCACGACTGGTGGAGACCGCAGCCGAACCGCTCACGCCGGTGGAGCGCGAGATCCTGGCCTTCGAGCGCCAATGGTGGAAGTACGCCGGCGCCAAGGAGCAGGCCGTACGTGACCTGTTCGACCTGTCCTCCACGCGCTATTACCAGGTGCTGAACGCCCTGATCGACCGTCCCGAGGCCCTCGCCCACGACCCGATGTTGATCAAACGGCTGCGCCGGATGCGCCAGACCCGCCAACGGGCCCGTTCGGCGCGGCGCCTTGGGCTGGGCTGAGGTGCAGGCGAGTCGTCCGGTACCGTGCTGCCGCCCGACGGCAGCACCCGAGGTGAATCGATGAGCATGACCAAGAACGACAAGGGCGCCGGTCTCCAGGTCAGCGAGGTGTCCCGCCGAGGCGCGCACCGTCCACGGGGCAATCCGCTGGTGGGGATGCTGCCGCTGGTCGCGCTGGGCGCGCTGGTGATCGGCGTCGCGGCCTTGGCCTATCTGCTCTTCGGTCGCGGAGCGGACGAGGCTGCCATCCCGACGGTGGCCGAGTCGACCGCGGCCGCCGGACCCAGCGCGGCGGTCTCCCCGAGCGCGGCCGACGCCACGGCCGGGCCGAGTCCTTCCGCCGGGGCGAGTCCATCCGCCGGGGCGGACGCCGCGTCGCCATCGCCGGCCGCCACGGTGGACAAGACCATCGTGATCGACTTCTACAACGGGAGTTCGCCCAACGTTCCCGGGCTGAGCCGGACGGCTGCCAACGCCGCGAAGGCGAAGGGCTGGTCGATCGGAAACATCCTCACCTGGAACGGTGCCCCCGTGAACCGGACCACGATCTACTACGCCGACGAGTCGCAGCTGCCGACGGTCCGGGCCGTGATCAAGGAGCTGGGCGTGGGCGTGGCCAAGGCGAACACCACGTACGCGGCCGACGGCCTGGCCGTGGTCATCAGCAACGACTACGCCAACTGATCGGGCGGCGGTGACCGCAGGTAGCCGCCGTCCACCAGACCCGCCCGCACCTCGAACGGGTTGCGCAACGCGAAATCGCCTGTGTGCCACCACGACCAGACCGAGGCGAGCAGGTAGGCCGGCAGGAAACCCAGCAGCCCCAGCCAGAACGCGTACTGCGTGGCGTGGCGGGACTCGTGGCGGATCAGGGCCGGCCGGGCCAGTGCCTGGTCGGTGCTCATCCGCAGCAGAATGACGTTGCCGATGGTCACCGCCGGAGCGCGCGGCGCCGGAACGGCGGCACGGTAGTCGCCGGCCAGGATCAACCCCTCCGGGCCCCGGCGCAGCCGGGCCCGCCCCGCAAGCGCCACGACGAGACCGAGGGGGGTGGACAGATTGACGATGTTCACCACCGAGCGCAGTCGACGGCGACCCGGTGTGGACGACACCGGGCAAGGGTACGCGCGGGTTCGATGGCATCCACCGATGACAACGTGAGACGGCTTCCGCACCGGCCGCGCTCCGCTACAGTTGGCGCCGGTCGAACGGTTCGATGAGCACCACCTCGGCAACGAGGTCCGCATGTTGGACTATCGCGGATCAGCCCGGCAGGGTCGGTAGGCGAATGTGAGACCCGGCCCGGGTGCCGTGCGCGGGCCGCGCAACCGTCATCGCAACAGGAGCATCGAATGGCTCAGGGAACCGTCAAGTGGTTCAACGCCGAAAAGGGCTACGGCTTCATCACCGTCGATGGTGGTGGGGCTGACGTCTTCGTCCACTGGTCGGCCATCTCGGGCGACGGCTACAAGTCGTTGGACGAGGGTCAGCGAGTGGAGTTCGAGGTGGGTCAGGGTCAGAAGGGTCCGCAGGCCGAGGCAGTTCGCCCGGTCTGAGGTCGCCCTGCCACACCGACAGACCTCGCGGTCCAGACAACCAGCATCGCGACAGCGGTGCCGTCCCGACACCGGGGCGGCACCGCTGCCGTTTGCGAGCGGTCCCGGTGGATCGAGCGGTCCCGGTAGATCCAGCGGTCCCGGTCGATAGGGTGCCCTGGTGCCCTCCACGGTGACCTCGTTCCGCGCCGCCGCCGCGTTGCGGGTCGGCCGGTTGGCCGGTGGGCTCTCGCGGCGTCTGGGCCGGGGGTCCGGGGTCGTCGTCCGGGGCCGTGTCGCCCTGGCCATCGACCCCGAGGCGATCGTCCGGCTGGCCGCGGGACGCCACACGGTCGTCATCACCGGGACGAACGGAAAGTCCACGACCACCCGACTGATCGCCGCCGCGCTCGGCGGCGATGTCGCCACGAATGACACCGGCGCGAACATGGCCCCGGGGGTCCTGACGGCGCTGGACGACTCGCCGAGCGCCGCCGCCGTCCTGGAGGCCGACGAACTGCACGTGCCGTCGGTGATGCGACAGACCCGTCCCGACGTCGTGGTGACGCTCAACCTGACGCGGGACCAACTCGACCGCACCCATGAGGTCAGCCGCATCGCTCAACTCTGGTCGCGGGCCTTCGCCGACCGCCCCGGTGTGGTGGTCGTGGCCAACGCGGCCGACCCGCACGTCGTCGACGCCGCCGACGCCGCGGAGGGGGTGCGCGCCGTCTGGGTGGATCCCGGTCTGCGCTGGACCGAGGACGCCGGGGTCTGTCCGCGCTGCGGGTCGGTGCTCGCCTGGGAACCCGCCGAGGACGGGCGCAGTCGGTGGAGCAGCGACTGCGGGTTCGCGATGCCCGAGCCCGACTACGCGCTGGATCCTGGGCGGCGTGCGCTGCCCCGACGGCACCGTGCTTCCGCTCGACCTGCGCCTCCCGGGAGAGGTCAACCGGGGCAACGCGGTCTTCGCCGTCGCGGCCGCGGTCGCATTGGGAGCCGACCGGACCGAGGCGGCCCGACGGCTGGCCGCGGTCGCCGTCGTGGACGGCCGCTACGCGTCTTTGCGGCTCGGTGCGCGCGACGCCAGGCTGTTCCTGGCCAAGAACCCCGCCGGGTGGGCGGCGGCACTGACCATGATCGACCCCGACAGTGTGCTGGCCGTGGGGATCAACGCCCGCACTGCCGACGGGACCGACACCTCCTGGTTGTGGGACGTGCCCTTCGAGCGGCTGGCCGGGCGCACCGTCGGCGCGATCGGGGACCGCCGTGCGGATCTCGCGGTCCGGCTGCACTACGCGGGCTGCCAGGTGATCGTGGACGACGACCTGCCGCGCCTCGCCGCGGCGCTGCCCCCGGGGCCGCTGGTGGTGGCCGCGAACTACACCGCCTTCCGCGAGATGCGCCGCTACGCCGTCGAGGGGCTCGATCCCACCGGTCCAACCGGTCCAACCGGTCCGGCCGTTTAGCCCTCGGATCCGTCGGATGCGTCAGATCCGTCGGGAGCGCCGGCCGCGGCGTCATCGAGGGCCGAGCCGTGAGCGGGCCCTCCGCCGTCCGGCTCGTGCAGCTGTACCCGAACCTGCTCGGCACCTACGGCGACGCGGGCAACGCCCTGGTCCTGCGGCAGCGGGTGCTGGCCCGGAACATCGGGTGCGAGCTGGTGACGGTGCATCCCGGGGAACCTGTTCCGGCAGCAGGCGACATCTATCTGCTCGGCGGCGGAGAGGACGCGAAACAGACCGCCGCCGCCACCGAACTCGCCGTTGACGGCTCACTCGGGGCCGCGGTGGCCCACGGGTCCGTCGTGCTCGGCATCTGCGCCGGGTATCAGCTGCTGGGAACGACGTTCCTCGGCGTGGGCGGGCACCCCACGGCCGGTCTCGGTCTGCTGAACGTGACCACCGACCGTCTGGAACGTCGCGCCGTCGGGAACATCCTGGCCACCGGGCTGCCCCTGCCCGCGGTGGCGGGTCCCGGGGGCGACGCGGATCAGGGCGGTGGCGTCACCCAGGTGCTGCCCGACCTGATCGGCTTCGAGAACCACGGTGGCGCAACGCGTCTGGGCCCGGGTGCCAGCCCGCTGGGTCGCGTGCGGATCGGCGTCGGCAACGGGGTCGCCACGGTAGCGGTGGGCGTCGACGGCGGGTCCGGCCAGGCATCCGTCCGCACCGAGGGCGCGGTTCAGGGCCGCGTGTACGGCACCTACCTGCACGGGCCCGTGTTGGCCCTGAACCCTGCGCTGGCCGACCGGCTGATCGGCCACGTCACCGGACCGCTCGCGGATCTCGACGACACCCTGGTCGACGACTTCCGCCGGCACCGGCTCGACCATGTCCTGCCGGCGACGGCGCGGGCGTCGCAGCGGCGTTCACTGCTGTCGCGGCTGCGGGGGCGGGACACCAGCCCGTCGGGAGCCAGTGCGACGCTCAGCCGCCGCTGACGCGCCACTGGCGCCTCGCGTGGTGGGGGCCCGCCTCCCCAGCGGCCGGATCCCGGTCCGTCATCCGGTCACGGCTTGTCGGCGTAGCTGTCCACCACGGCCGCGTGCAGCGGCACGTTCACCCCGCTCTCGCCCAGCACCATGGCCGTCGCCTCGGCGCCGGCCTGCCCTACGACGGCCAGGACGACGTCAGCCTGATCGCGGGGCGACTCGACGATCACCTCGTCGTGCTGGAAGAACACCACCTGCGCGGCGTCCGGATCCCACCGGGCGCCGGGCGGGCCCAGCTCGGCCAGTCGACGACGCAGCGCCGCCAGCCAGACGGCGGCCCAGTCCGCCGCCGAGGCCTGGACCACGAAGTTCCGGGTGAACCGTCCGCGCGAGCGCGTGTGGGCCCGGGCCGCGGCGTCGTCCAGACCGTCCAGCCAGCCATCCGCTGCCGGGGGGCAGACCCGGCCCAGGACCGACCGGACGCTCGCGCCGTCCTCACCGGCCCGCGCGGCCGACTCGAGCAGGGCCAGGGCCACGGGGAACCGCCGGGCCAGCGCGGCCAGGGCAGGAGAGCCCGTCCCGCCGCCGTACATCGCCGAGAGCAGCGCCACCTTGGCCTCGGCGCGTGCCTCCGCCCGGCCGAGGGCGCGGACGGCGATGTCGGCGTAGAGGTCCCCGGCACGGGTCGCGTCCACCATGCCGGCATCGGCCGACAGGGCGGCCAGTACCCGGGGCTCCAGCTGACCCGCGTCGGCCACCACCAGCACCCGGCCCGCCGGCGCCCGGACGGCTCCGCGGACCGCCTTCGGGATCTGCAGCGCCCCGCCGCCCCGGGTGGCCCAGCGGCCCGAGACCACGCCCGCCGGGACGTACTGGGGGTGGAAGCGGCCCCGTCGCACCCAGGTCTCCCGCCAGGCCCAGCCGTGCGCCGTCCAGAGGCGGGCCAGCTCCTTGTATCGGCGCACCAGCGGGACGACGGGGTGATCATGCCGGGCCAGCTCGTGCCGGTTCGTCGAGGTCACCGGCAACCCGGCCCGGCGCAGCGCCCGCAGCAGGTCTGCGGGGGAGTCCGGGTTGAGCCCGGGCGTGGCCAGGTGTGCGGCGAGTTCCTGCGCGAGCTGCTGCAACCGGGCCGGGCGCCCGTGCCCCGGTCCGGGAGGCGCTCCGAGCAGGTCGGTCAGGATCTGCTCGTGGGCCGTCTCGTCCCAGGGCAGTCCGGCTCGCCCCATCTCGAGCGCCGCCAGCGCGCAGGCGGACTCCGCGGCGACCAACAGGGCGAACCCGCGGACGTCGCGGCGCGCCGTCCGGATGCGCTCGCCCTGGTCGGCGTCCTCGGCGGCCGGGTCGAGCGCCTCCGGGCCCACGACCGGGGCCGGGTCGGTGGTGAAGAGGGCGGCCTGGGCCTCCTCGACCGCGGGGCCCCCGTCGTCCCCGGCCGCGTCCAGCTCGGCCCAGCGGCCCTCGTGGGCCAGCAGGAGCCGCCGGGTGGACGACAGGTCGTGGCAGCGGGCCACGCGGACGCCGGCCTCGAGCAGGTGCGGGTAGACCTCGTTCGTGCTGCGCCACACCCAGCGCGGGGCGTGCTCGGACTCGATCCGGCGGATCAGCTCGGGCAGGCCGGCCGTGTCGACGTGCACCGGCGGCCCGGCGGGCCCGTCCGGGTGGGGGAGCGGCGTGATGGTCCAGTCCGCCGAGCCTGCCGGATCGCCGCCCCCGCGCAGGACGGCGCAGCGCCTCACGACTGAGCACCCCCTATGGGTTTGCACTCGATGGGGTCGAGTGCTAATCATGGACTTAGCACTCTCCACCCGAGAGTGACAGAACCACAGACCTGGGAGCCATGCTCCCGGACCGGACCGATGAGGGCCGGTCGTCGCGGGATGTGACCGCGGCGTGCCGTCCCGTCCGTCGCGGGCATCGCCCGGTCATCCACCCACCCCGGTACCGCGGAGGGATCACCACACGATGGCAAAGATCATCGCGTTCGACGAGGAGGCCCGGCGCGGTCTCGAGCGGGGCATGAACATCCTCGCCGACGCCGTCAAGGTCACACTCGGCCCCAAGGGCCGCAACGTCGTGCTCGAGAAGAAGTGGGGAGCGCCCACCATCACCAACGATGGTGTGAGCATCGCCAAGGAGATCGAGCTCGAAGACCCGTACGAGAAGATCGGCGCCGAGCTGGTCAAGGAGGTCGCGAAGAAGACGGACGACGTCGCCGGTGACGGCACGACGACCGCGACCGTCCTGGCCCAGGCAATGGTCCGTGAGGGTCTTCGCAACGTCGCCGCCGGCGCCAACCCCATGGCGCTCAAGCGCGGCATCGAGCAGGCCACCGAGGCCGTGAGCAACCAGTTGCTCGAGCAGGCCAAGGAGGTCGAGACCAAGGAGCAGATCGCCGCCACGGCCTCGATCTCGGCCGCCGACCCCCAGATCGGCGAGATGATCGCCGAGGCCATGGACAAGGTCGGCAAGGAAGGCGTCATCACCGTCGAGGAGTCGAACACCTTCGGCCTGGAGCTCGAGCTCACCGAGGGTATGCGTTTCGACAAGGGCTACATCTCGCCCTACTTCGTCACCGACGCCGAGCGCATGGAGACGGTTCTCGACGACCCGTACATCCTGATCGTCAACAGCAAGGTCAGCTCCGTCAAGGACCTGCTCCCGCTGCTGGAGAAGGTCATGCAGTCCGGCAAACCGCTGGCGATCATCGCTGAGGACGTCGAGGGCGAGGCTCTGGCCACCCTGGTCGTCAACAAGATCCGTGGCACGTTCAAGTCGGCCGCCGTCAAGGCGCCCGGCTTCGGCGACCGCCGCAAGGCCATGCTTCAGGACATCGCGACGCTCACGGCTGCGCAGGTGATCTCCGAGGAGGTCGGCCTCAAGCTCGAGAACGCCGGCATGGACCTGCTCGGCCGGGCCCGCAAGGTCGTCATCACCAAGGACGAGACGACCATCGTCGAGGGTGTCGGTGACGCCGACCAGATCGCCGGTCGGGTGAACCAGATCCGCGCCGAGATCGAGAACAGCGACTCCGACTACGACCGCGAGAAGCTGCAGGAGCGTCTGGCCAAGCTGGCCGGCGGTGTTGCGGTGATCAAGGCGGGCGCGGCCACAGAGGTCGAGCTCAAGGAGCGCAAGCACCGCATCGAGGACGCCGTTCGCAACGCGAAGGCGGCCGTGGAGGAGGGCATCGTCGCCGGAGGCGGCGTGGCCCTGATCCAGGCCTCGGTGAAGGCGTTCGAGAAGCTCGAGCTCAGCGGTGACGAGGCGACCGGCGCGAACATCGTCCGTGTCGCGCTCGAGGCTCCGCTCAAGCAGATCGCCATCAACGGTGGTCTCGAGGGCGGCGTCGTGGCCGAGAAGGTCCGCGGCCTGGACGAGGGCTGGGGCCTGAACGCGGCCACCGGCGAGTACGTCGACCTGATCAAGGCCGGCATCATCGACCCGGCCAAGGTCACCCGATCGGCGCTGCAGAACGCGGCGTCCATCGCGGCGCTGTTCCTGACCACCGAGGCTGTCGTGGCCGACAAGCCGGAGAAGGCCGCCCCGGCCATGCCCGGCGGCGACGGCGGCATGGGTGGCATGGGCGGTATGGACTTCTGATCAGCTGATCACAAGCCCCTGCACCACACGAAGGGCGGCCCTTCCACCGGGAGGGCCGCCCTTTCGTTTGGTCTCGCCTGGTCTCGCGCGGTCTCCGCATAGTTGATCATGGAGAGTCCGTTGGTTTGACGTGGCCCAAACCAACCGAAACTCCATGATCAGGGGAAGTGGGGAGGGTTGTGGACAGCGTGTGGATAACTCAGATCACGTCGGCGCTGTCCGGTCCAGGCTTGTGCGCGTGCGTGAGCTGCCTGACGAACTGTTGCGGGGTCCGTTCACGGTGGCCCGGGCCGCCGCCGCGGGAGTCGGGGAGCAGGTGCTGCGCGGGAGCCGGTTCGTGACCCCGTTCCGCGGCGTCCGCGTGCCGACCGAGATGGCTCACCGGCTGGACATGCGGTGCCTGGCCGCCAGTCTGGTGGTCCCCCCGGAGGCGGCGATGTCACACGAGACGGCGCTGCAGATCTGGCAACTGCCGACGCCCATCGGCTGGCAGCCGTCGGACCTGCATGTGACCGTCCCGCGCGGGATCACCGTGCCAGTGCTTGCCGGACTGCGCGGGCACGACGCGCTGCTGCCCGAGACGGACGTCGTGGTTCTCAAGGATGTGCGCGTGATCCGACCGGAGCGAACGCTCTGCGATCTGGCAACGGAGGGTTGGGCGGCTGTCGACCTGCTGGCCGTCGCCGATGCCCTCGTCAGCCGCGGTGACCCGACCGCAGCGAGGGCGCGTCTGGCCGTGGCGGTCGAGGACTGGGCGGGACGGCGCGGCGTGCTGGCCTTGCGGCGGGTGCTGGAGTTGGTGGAGGCACCCGTCGCCTCGGCGATGGAGACACGGGTGCGCTATGTACTCGTCCAGGCCGGCCTGCCCCGACCGGTCGTCAATGCCATCGTGCGTGATCAGCAGGGCAGGTTCCTGCATCGGCCGGATCTGACCTGGCCGCGATGGAAGGTCGCCGTGGACTACGACGGGGAGTACCACTTCGATGTCGCCCCCGAGGACCGTGTCCGTCGCCGGAAGCTGGACCTACGGCGCCAGGAACGTCTGCAGGACGCCGGCTGGCGGCTGAAGGTCGTCACCAGCGTCGACCTGTTCCAGGACACGGCCAGGATGGTGCATCGGGTGCGTATCGCCCTGCGCGAGATGGGTTGCCCCATCTGATGTCTCGGTGATCATGGGGTTTCCGTTGGTCGCTCCAGGGGCAGACCAACGGAAACCCCATGATCACCGTGAGTGGGCGCTCAACCCGCGTAGGACGGTCCCGAGCCCACCCTGCATACGGAGGCGGTCGCGGCATACTCGGAGCCGGCGACGTCGACCGTCCAGGTGCCGGTGGCCGCCCATGCCTCGGTCGTGTCGCCGGTGTGGGACGGCGTGACCAGACCCAGCGCGCCGCCGAGGGTGTGCCCGTAGGAGGCCGACGTCACGTATCCGACGTCGATGCCGTCCCGGTGCACGACCTCCCCACCATGCATCATCGGTTCAGGGTCGTCGAGCAGCACCGCGACCGTCCCTTCGGGGACGCTGCCCGGCTCACCCCGGCGAAGGCGCTCCAGACGCAGACTCCCCAGGGCCTTCCAGCCGGCGTGGCGCAGGCCCAGATCTCGTCCGGCCGAGACGATCTGGTCGTGGACCTCCGGAGCGTGCCGCGCGGGGACGAGCAGGTCTCGGTCCGCGGTGACCGGGCCCGCGGTGGCCAGGCCCGCGGTGACCAGGCCCGTCGACGCCAGCCGGTCCATCAGGTCGGCCGAACGGGGCCCGCGGACGGCGAACAGCGCCCGATCCGCGGTGACGTCGCTGACCTGTGCCCGGGCGCCGGCGAGGGGGCCTGACGCGAGTGCGCGCCTGAGCCGGGACTCGATGCGACGCGCCGTCGCGGTGGTGACGCTCACCCAGCACCGGGAGCCCTCCGAAGCCCCCATGCGGATCCCGGCCCAGCCCGCCACGTGGCTCCGGACGGTGTCGGCATCGGGTCCGGCGATCTCGAACGTGGTCAGGTGGGACAGGTCGAACAGCGCGACCGCATCCACGGCGGCGCAGTGTTCGGCCGCCCACGGTCCGAACCAGTCCGGGCGGGCGAAGGTCATCCGGGCCTCGGCCAGATCGCCCGTGACGTCCTCGGGGTCGTAGTGGTTGGCGACCTCCCAGCCGGCCAGATCGCGGAAGACCGCGCCCGCCGCGACGAGACGGTCATGGACCGGCGAGCGCCGAACGCCGCGAGCGCTCGCCGGACTCCGGTCGGGGTAGTGGCAGGCATAGACCTGCGGAAGGGTCTCGGCCGTTCTCATCCGCCGGTAGGACGGCGTGGCCTGGAACGGCTGGAGCCGCGCGACGTCCATCGCCGAGATGTCCAGATCGGGTTCGCCGGCGACGATCCACTGCGCGAGCACCCGGCCGATCCCGCCCCCGGTGAGAATGCCCACCGAGTTCATCCCGGCCGCGACGAAGTAGTTCCGCACCTCCGGGACCTCGCCGATCAGGGGCGCCAGGTCCGGGGTGAAGGACTCGGGGCCGCAGAAGACGGACCGCAGTCCGGCGTCCGACGTCGCGGGCACGCGACTGATCGCCGCCTCCACGTAGGAGGCGATCCGATCCCAGTCCGGAGGGATCGACCCGAACGAGAAGTCCTGCGGCACAGCCGATACCGACCACGGTGCGGCTCGCCCCTCGAACAGACCGATGAGCAGGCCGCCGGTCTCCTCACGGATGTAGCCGTACGTCGACGGGTCCTCGAGCACCGGTAGCCCGGGATGCACGCCGTCGATGGCCTCGGTGATCAGGTAGTAGTGCTCGGCGGCCTGCAGGGGCAGCGCCACGCCGTTGACCTCGCCGAGCTGGCGGGCCCAGATGCCGGCGCAGTTGACGACGACCTCGCACTCGATCCGCCTCGCCTCGCCGTCCAGCACGGCGTGCACACCCCGGACCCGTGCCCCGCCGGCGCCCGCGCGCTCGACGTCGACCGAGCTGACGCTCGCCCCCTCGACGATCCGCACCCCCCGCGCCCGCGCACCCCTGGCCAGTGCCATGGTGACGTCCACCGGGTTGGCCCGACCGTCGTCCGGTACGTGGAACCCGGCGCGGACGTCGTCGGTGCGGGCGAGCGGGAACAGCTCGCCGACCTGGCCGGGCGAGATCTCGTGGACGTCGACGCCGCAGTGCCGATTGAACGCCGCCACCCGCCGGAACTCGGTCAGCCGGTCGGCGTCGGCGGCGACCTCGATGAAACCGACCTTCGCCAACCCGGTGGACTGACCGGTCTCGGTCTCCAACCGGGAGTAGAGGTCCTTGGTGTACTGGCGCAGCCTGGTGGAGGTCTGCGACATCGAACCGAAGGTGACGATCAGTCCGGCGGCGTGCCACGTCGTCCCGCTGGTCAGCCGATCCCGCTCGAGCAGGACGACGTCCCGCTCACCCATCGCGGCCAGGTGGTAGGCCACCGAGCAGCCGATCACGCCGCCGCCCACGACGACGACCCTGGCCCGTCGTGGCACCCGCCCCGCCGTCGCTGTCACACCAGGAACCTACGACGTCGTGCGGGGATCCGTGCCATCAAGGTTGGCCGTCCGGTTGCCGAGGATCACCGTGAATGCAGTGCTACGGGTGCACCGTGACGGTGGGCTCCCGCCAGGACGGGTCGCCCGGAGCCGCCGGGGACCGACCCTCGATCGAAGGGAGGGCGACCATGAACCTGCTCGTCCTCGCTGCCCAGGCGTCCCCCCGCGCCCGCAGCATCGTGCACAGCCATCAGGACAGCTTCGGTCACCAGCTCGAGGTGCTCGGACGAGGCGGTGAGGCGGGTCAGGAGCTCGAGGTCACCTGTGAGTGCGGTTGGCGGGGTCGGCTGCCCGCCGCCGATCTGGACTCTGCGCCCGGCGGCGAACGTGAGGTCGCGTCCACTTCTGCACCGTCTGCGGTACCGAAGTGGACGCACCCTCAGCGGTTCCGGCCGCGCGGATCCGCAGCGCCGGGGAGATGAGCCGAGCAGATGACGGGTCCCTCGAGTGCGCGTGGCCTCACTCGGGGATGAACCCGCGATCCGCCTCCCAGGGCGCGACGGGGGTGTTCTGCACGATCCAGGTCTGCAGGTCGCGGTCCACGCCGAACAGAACCGCCAGGCCGACGACGACGAACACCAGCCCGAGCGTCCGCCGGAAGATCCCGTGGCTGTCCGCGGCCCAGCCGAGACGACGCACGAGCCGCTGACCCGCCAGGGCGACGGCCAGCAGGGTCGCGCACAACCCGACGGCGTAGGCGAGCAGCAGCAGCAACCCGTAGCCGAACTGAGCGGGCAGCACCGTGACCACGACGTAGGCGTACAGGGGGCTGCACGAGGAGAACACGGGCCCGAGCGCCGCCCCGGTGAGCAGGGCGCCCGCCGTCCCGCCCCGCCGACGTGCTCGGGTGAGTCGCCCGGCACTGCGCTCCTGCAGCGAGAGCCGCCCGCTGACCCGCTCCCACAGGCCCGGCGCGAGCCCGGCCAGGCCGAGCAGGATCAGCAGGCCTCCCGCCACGATCGACCAGGTCTGCTGCGGGATGTCGATGAGGGCCGTGGACGCCTTGAGCGCCAGGGTGAAGGCCACGATGGAGGCGCCGAGCGATCCGGTGACGAGCAGCGCCCGGCGCAGGCCGGTCGGCCCGGAATCACCCGGTGCGAGTGATCCACCGACGATCACCGGCAGCAGCGGCAGGACGCATGGCGCGAGGGTGGTGAGCACTCCGGCCAGGACGGCGCCGACCAGCGCCGTCATCAGGCGTTGGCCTTGGCCTTGATCTCCTCGCCGGTGACCGAACCCGACCACTTGGACAACTGGTCGCCGGCCGGGTTCACCGCGACGAAGGTGTGCTGCTGCGTGATCCCGTGCTTCTTCCTCAGATCGGTCTCGGTGTCGTAGTCGACCTTCACCACGGTCAGGCCGGCGGGCACCCCGTCGCCGGTGAGGGAGGCATCGGCGGCCCGGCAACTCGGGCACCAGGTGGCGTGGAAGAACAGGACGACGTCACCCGATACCGCACCCGGATCGACCTGGTAGGCGGCGTAGTCGATGTAGGCACCCTCGGTGACCGGCGCCGCCTCCTGCGACGCGCCGGATGCCGGATCCTGCGACGCGTCGGCGGACGCCGCGGCGGTCGGCGCCGCCGCCGACGCCGTGGTCTCGGCGCTCGATCCGGCGCAGGCGCTGAGCCCGAGGGCGGCCGCCGCGGTCAGGGTCAGGGCCAGGGTTCGTCGGTCGCTTCGCACCGGACCATTGTCGGCGCCCGAGGTCGGCCAGTCCTTTCGAGGCACTTACGACGCCGCGGAGTCGGCCAGCCGGTCCAGGGCCGGCAACACCGTGACATCGAAGGTCTCGATCCCGCGGATGAGGTCGCCGTCCTGCGCGAGTTCATCAAGGAAGGCCAACCAGACGTCCTCGTCGCCGGTCAGCTTGCGGGCCACCGAGACCGTGGAGTCGAAGACCTCGCCGTTGCCCGTCTGGTTGGCCAGAGCGATCTCCAGTTGGGCCTGCATGATCCGGTGGTGCACGGAGGAGTCGGTGGTGGTCAACTCCGAGGAGTCGAACCAGGCCACCGGGACGGCACTGATCCGGTCGGCGCCGAAGGTGAGCGCGAGCTTGGTCAGCAGCTCGATGTCGAAGCTGAAGTCCATCACCTCCATGCCGGAAGAGATCACCTGGCCGATCGCGTGGGAGGCGAAAGCCTTGGCGCCGCACTGAGTGTCACGGGGTAGCAGTCCGGTCAACAACAGCTCGCGGAAGTACCGGGCGGCGTTGGCCCGCACGTTGCGGCCCGGCGTGATCTCCAGCACGGACTCGGGCAGCCGCCGGGATCCGGCGGCGGCGACCGCACCGCCGACGGCGATGGGCGAGAGCAGGTTTCCGACCTGGCCGAGGTCCACCGACAGATCG
Source organism: uncultured Actinomycetota bacterium (assembly GCA_963750395.1). GTDB lineage: Bacteria > Actinomycetota > Actinomycetes > Actinomycetales > Kineosporiaceae > JADJPO01. The sequence continues at coordinate 93,340 of CAVVQM010000011.1, forward strand.
CAGTCGGTCAGCCAGACGATGTGCGCGGGTCCGGTGCCATGGGTCTCGATCGCCTTGGCCGCGCCGTAGTAGACCGCCCCGGCCTTGCGGGTGTTCTTCGGGATCTCGACCTTGCGCAGCGCGGCCGCGACCAGTCCGTCCCCGCCCTTCTCGTTCTCCACCCCGTCGGTCAGGAACAGCACGCGGAAGTTCTGCACGCCCTGCTCGGCGATGGCGGCGGCGATGGCGTCGCCGGTCAGCGTCGGCTCGGGCTTCGACATGTCGTCGACGAAGATCACGTCGTACGTGCTCGGGGTTCCGGCGAACAACCAGGCCAGCTGAGCGCTCTTCTGGACGACGAAGTCCTCGCCGTCCGGGTTCTGGCCCTCGCCCGTGCCGCGCGGCATCAGACGCACGACCTCGCTGTAGGCGGGGATGACGACCGAGACCGTCAGCGGTTGGGGTGCCCCGAGCAGGAACGCACGCGAACGCGCCAGTTTCACGGCGAGCAGGGTGAGCTTGCCCAGATCACCGCGCGACGCAGCCCGCTCCAGCGACCACAGCTGGTCGCCGTCCTGGGTCGCGCCCAGGATCGACTCCGCCGCAGATCTGCAGGCGGCCAGCGCCGCCGGCGCTCGGACGTCGAGGTCGTCGCCGAGCTGTGCGTCCAGGGTGGCCAGATGTGCCAACAGGTCCTCAATACGGGGCATCCTCACTCCTTCGTGGGTGTGCCCCGGGCCATCGGTCGTGTCGTCGGGGCGGGCTGCCCGAGTCTACGGAAGCCGGGCCCGAGGTGACCGCGACCTGCCGTCGGCGCCGTGTGGGGGGACGAACGCCACGACCAGACGCCCCACCGGCCGGTGGGGTATCGGTAGATTCGGCGGAATGATCAGGACGAGGGAAGGCGCCGGCGGTCGAGGCCCGGTCGTCGTGGCACGTGCGCTCGTGGCGGTGCTCGGGGCCCTGCTGCTGGGACCGCTTCTGGTGGGCCCGGCGACTCAGGCCACCGCCGCGGCCGATCTGACCGACGGACGGGAGATCACCCGGTACGACGTGACCGCGAGCGCGGCCGCGGACGGCGCCGTCGCGGTGAGGATCGACCTGGACTTCGACTTCGGGAACGACCCCGGGCACGGTCCCTACCTGACCTTCCCGACCCGCGTGGCCTACGACGACGAACAGGACCGCCTCTTCGAGTTCAGCGACGTGCGCGCCGAGAGCCCCACCGGTGCACCGGCCCAGGTGAACCGCGAGGACGACGGTTCCGCCGTGATCCTGCGGATCGGAGACCCCGACGTGGACGACGTGTCGGGTGTGCAGACCTACCGGATCTCCTTCACGGTCGACGGGTGGATCAATCCCGCGAACGCCCAGCACTCCGGTGACGAGTTGTACTGGGACGTCATCGGTCCGGGGTGGGAGGTCCCGCTGTCCGACCTGACGGTCGCCGTGACGGGGCCGACCGCCGTGGAGGGGGCCGCCTGCTTCGCCGGACCACCGAACTCCACCAGAGCCTGCACCTCGGCCACCATGACGGGGTCGACGGCCACGTTCACCCAGGACGTCGTCCCCGTCGGGGACGGGTTCACCACCGTCACCGGGTGGCCGGGCGGCACCTTCGCGGGCGTGCAGCCCATCCTGCGCACCCGGCCCGACCCTCTGGCGACGATTCGACCGATCACGCCCGGCGGCGGTATCGCCGCGATCGTCGCGGCCCTCGGAGCGTTGCTGGTGGTCGGCAGGGTGCGTCGTGTCGGTCGCGACCGGGCGTATCTGGGGGCGACCTCGGGGCTGCGTCCGATGGCGGGCCTGCAGACCCCGACCGGGTACCGGGATTCGCGCGCTCCCGTGGCCGTGCGGCTCACCCCGCCCGACGGCGCCCGACCGGGCGAGATCGGCACGCTGATCGATGAGAGGGCCGACCCGGTGGACGTGACAGCGACCATCGTGGACCTGGCGGTCCGCGAGTGGCTGCGGATCGAGGAGGTGCCACACCAGGAGCAGGGATCGCCGGACTGGACCCTGGTGAGGCTGCGGTCCGGCGGGGACGGCCTCGAGCCGTTCGAGGCCTTCCTGATGTCAGAGCTCTTCCGCGACCGGGAGGCGGTCAGGCTCTCGGACCTCAAGACCACCTTCCTCACCTCGAGGAAGCACGTGCAGAGCCGGCTGTATGAGCGGGTGACCGAGAAGGGGTGGTTCCGGGCGAACCCCGCCAGGGTGCGGACCACCTGGCTCGTGGTCGGCGGTCTGCTGGTCGGCCTCGGGGTCATCGTGGCAGCGGTGCTCGCTGCCGCCACCGAACTGCCAGGTGCGGCGCTCGTGCCGATCGCCCTCGCGCTGATCGGCGTGCTCGTCATGGCCCTCAGCGGCACGGCCCCCGCCCGGACCGCCGCCGGGACCGAGGTGCTCGCTCAGGCCGTCGGATTCCGGCAGCACCTGGCCACGACCGAGGCGGACCGACTGCGATTCGACGAGCACGAGGACGTCTTCAGTCGCTACCTCCCCTACGCCATCGTGTTCGGGCTCACCGATCGGTGGGCCAGGGTCTTCTCCGAGGCCGCGCGAGAGCGGTCCGTCCCCGTGCCCACCTGGTACGTGGGCACCTACCCGGCGCTCACCAACGCCTACTGGGCCACCGGACTCGCCGGGTCCATGGAGAGCTTCCAGGCGATCGCCACGACCGCGATCTCCGCGCCGACACCGGGGTCCTCGGGCGGTTCGGGATCGAGCGGCGGCTTCACGGGCGGTGGGGTCGGCGGCGGGGGCGGCGGGGGCTGGTGACCGCGGCCGGACGTACCCTGGGGTGGTGAGCACGAACGAGGCACCGGCGCGCGACGCCTCGCGCATGCACCCTCCCCAACGCCGGGTCGCCCTCACCGCGATCAGCGACGCCCCGCTCGACGTCCGGGCTCACGAACGGGCCGTGGACGACGACCGCGCCGGCGCCGTCGTGACCTTCAGCGGGCAGGTGCGCGATCACGACGGTGGTCGATCCGTCGCCGGGATCGAGTACGTCGCCCACCCCACCACCGCGCGGTTCCTGGCCGAGCTGGTCGCGGACGTCGTCCCGCGCACCGACGCCGAGGCGGTCGCGGTCACCCACCGCGTTGGACAGCTGGCCATCGGCGAGTCCGCGATCGTCGTCGCGGTCGCCGCCGCCCACCGGCAGGAGGCGTTCGCGGCCTGTCTGCTGATCGTGGACGAGGTGAAGCACCGGCTGCCCGTCTGGAAGCGGCAGGTCTTCACCGACGGCAGCGACGAATGGGTGGCATGCCCGTGACAGCGTCGCGCCGATTCACAGCCTGACGTGGCCGCTGACGCAGGTCACCGTCCCACCGCCGACCCAGATCGTGCCGTCGTCGTCCCGCTCGATGTGGACCCTGCCGGCACGAGCGAGAGTCGTGCCCTGCGAGGCGGTGTAGGGCGCCTGTGCGCGGCCGGTTCCGATCAACCACTGGGCGAGTGAGGCGTTCAGGCTGCCCGTGACCGGATCCTCCACGGCGAGGCCGTCCTTGGGGAAGAACGCTCGCACCTCGTACAGCTCGCTCGCGCCCGCCGGGTGGAAGGCGACGGCGCCGACCTCCAGGCTCAGGGTGCCCGGGCGAAGGGCGAGCAGGGCGTCGACGTCCGCGAGCAGGACCGCGACCCAGCCCGGCCCGTTGTCCACCCAGTGGGCGTCGAGCACGTCCGCGCGGGTGATGCCGAGTTCGGTGACGATCCGGTCGAGATCGACGTCCGCGACCGGTCCCGAGCGGATCAGCGCGGGCGCGGCGAAGGCCAAACCCGTTGGTGTGCGACGGATCTGAACCAGCCCCACGCCGCATTCCTGGACGACGGTCCCCGCCTTCGCCGGCGCCCCACCGAGTTCCAGCCAGGCGTGGGCCGACCCAAGGGTCGGGTGACCGGCGAACGGCAGTTCGGTGACCGGGGTGAAGATCCGAACCCGGTAGTCGGCGGCCGGGTCGGTCGGCGGGAGCAGGAAGGTCGTCTCGGACAGGTTCGTCCAGCGGGCGAACGCCCGCATGGTCTCGGTGTCCAGGTCGGCGCCCGCACCGACGACCGCCACCGGGTTGCCCCGGTAGGCCTGCTCGGTGAAGACGTCGACCTGCCGGAACGGTCGGCTCATCGCCCTGCCGGGCCGGTCGAGCACGAGGGTCAGCCGCCGGCGAACGGGGGCAGGACGTCCACCTCAGCGCCGTCGTGCAGCAGGCGGTCCCGCCCTCCGGCGACCTCGTCCAGCAGGAAGCTGCACGCCGCGAGCACCCGGGGCAGATCGCCGCCGTGGCGCCGGGCCAGCACCTCGGCGAGGTCGGCGATCGTGGGTCGCCCGGTGCCGGCGTCCAGATCGACCTTCTCCTCGTCCAGGCCGGCGGCCGCGCGGGCACCGGCGAAGTAGCGCACGGCCACGAGCATCCGCTCAGCCTCCGATCGCGCTCATCGGGCGGGCGGGCTGGAGGAACGACGGGTCGTCGATGCCGTGCCCGGCGGCCTTGCCCCACATGGCCTTTCGCCAGGCCTCGGCGACGTCGGTGTCGCTCGAGCCGTCGCGCAGGAGGGTGCGCAGGTCGGTCTCGGTGCGGGAGAACAGGCAGTTGCGCACCTGGCCGTCCGCGGTCAGCCGGGTGCGGTTGCAGTCGCCGCAGAACGGCCGGGTGACCGAGCCGATGATGCCCACCCTCGCCTGACCTCCGGACGGCGTCCGGCCCGCCTCGCCCTCGACCACCCAGGTCTCGGCCGGGGCGGCGCCGCGGGCCGCCGCGCCGGTGGGTGTGAGCGTGAACTCGGCCTGGAGCGTCTGCAGGATCTCAGCCGCGGTGATCATGTCCGACCGTCGCCACGATCCCTGCGCGTCCAGCGGCATCTGCTCGATGAACCGTAGTTGGTACTCCTGCGACACCGCCCAGCGCAGCAGGGTGGCGGCCTCGTCGTCGTTGACGCCGCGGACCAGCACCGCGTTGATCTTCACGGGACTGAGCCCCGCCAGGGTCGCCGCGCGCAGACCGGCCAGCACGTCGTCGATCCGGTCCCGATGGGTGATCCGGGCGAATCGCTCGCGGTCGATGGTGTCCAGGCTGACGTTGATCCGATGCAGCCCGGCGGCCACCAGGGCGGTGGCGCGGCGGTCGAGTCCCAGCCCGTTGGTGGTCAGCGCGGTCTGCGGGACGGCGCCGGCCGGGGTGCGCAACGCCGTGGTCGCGGCGAGGATCTCCTCCAGGCCCCGGCGGAGCAACGGCTCGCCCCCGGTGAACCTGACTTCGGTGATCCCCAGCTCACGGACTGCGATGGTGATCAGGCGGACGACCTCGGCGTCGGTGAGCACCTGCGCGCCGGGAAGCCAGTCCAGACCCTCGGCGGGCATGCAGTAGGAGCAGCGCAGGTTGCACCGGTCGGTCAGGCTGACCCGCAGGTCCGTGGCCACACGGCCGAACGTGTCGGCCAGGGCGCCCTCGGGCGCCGCCGAGCGATCGCTGGAATCTGCCGTCACCGAAACAGGGTAACCGCGCGGAGCGGGCCCGGCCCGCTTGTAGTTTGACCGGGTGACGACCCAGCCGGACGATCAGCCCGTCGATCTGAGCGGGATCTCCGTTCCCTTCGTCTGGGGAGCCGCGACGGCGGCCTTCCAGATCGAGGGCGCGGCGGACCGCCGCGGACGGTCGATCTGGGACACCTTCTGCGCCGAGCCCGGCCGGATCAAGGACGGTTCGAACGGGGACGTCGCGTGCGCCCACGTGGACCACTACCTCGAGGACGTGTCGCTGCTGCGCGACCTCGGCGTCGACGCCTACCGGTTCTCGATCGGCTGGCCTCGCGTGCAGCCCGACGGTCGTGGCGCGCTGGCGGGCGTGGGGCTGGACTTCTACGACCGCCTGATCGACGAGTTGCTCGGCGCCGGGATCGAGCCGTGGGTCACCCTCTACCACTGGGACCTGCCACAGGCCCTCCAGAGCGCCGGTGGGTGGCCCGTCCGGGCGACCGCGGAGGCGTTCGCGGACTACGCGGTGAGCGTTCACGCGGCGCTCGGTGACCGGGTCCGCTCCTGGATGACGCTGAACGAGCCGTGGTGCTCGGCCTGGCTCGGGTATGCCGCGGGGGTGCACGCGCCGGGGCTGCGCGACGTCGGGGCCGCGGCCCGGGCATCGCACCACCTCCTTCTCGGGCACGCCTTGGCGCTGGCGGGCATGAGGGCGCAGGCCCCGGCCGATCACTCCTTCGGCATCGTGCTCAACCCGGGCACGTATCGGGCGGCGGACGGGCTCACCCCGGAGGACGCCGCGGCGGTCGCCGGCGCAGCGCGGGCCCTGGACGGCGTCCACACCCGGTGGTGGCTGGACGCGCTGCTCCTGGGCCGCTATCCGGAAGACACCCTGGACCTGCTCGCACACCACCTGCGCGGCGTGATCGCGGACGGGGACCTGGGCCTGATCTCACAGCCGCTCGACTTCCTCGGGGTGAACTACTACAACGACCAGCTGCTGGTGCCGGCCGGTTCGGACGACCTCGCCGCACCGGTCCCGCGGCTTCCCGCGACCGAGGGCGTCGGTGCGGTGCACGGCGGGCCCGGCTCGACGTCCATGGGGTGGCCGGTGACCCCGGACGGTCTGCGGACCCTGCTGCTGCGGATCAGCGAGGACTACCCTCCCGTCCCGCTCGTGATCACCGAGAACGGGTCGGCCTGGCACGACAGTCACTCGGCTCTGCAGGAACGCGAGGACTCCGAAGACTCCGAGGACGACTCCGAGGACGACTGCGACCCGATCCCGGATCCGGCCCGCGTCGAGTACCTGTCGGCGCACCTGTCGGCGGCCGCGGCGGCGGTCCGGGCCGGGGTGGACCTGCGTGGCTACTTCGCCTGGTCCCTGATGGACAACTTCGAGTGGGCCGAGGGATACGCCCAGCGGTTCGGGCTGGTCCGCGTCGACTACGACACCCAGCGGCGGCGGATCCGGCAGAGCTATCAGGTCTACCGTGACCTGATCGCGGCGCAACGATCGGGGTAGCCGGGGTAGCAAGGGTCTGGGTGGCTCCGCACTCACCTTCGGACGGCGGTCATCTCCCGCACCTCGGCGTACCGCTCGCGGACGCCGGGGGTGAGGTCGCCGTCGAAGCTCCGCGTTCCGGCGACGTCCCACACCGGTTCTGCCGTCGCGGCGTCCGACTGCGCGGCCAGCACCCAGGCGGCCTGTCGTGCCGCGCCGTCCGCGACGTACTCGCCGGGTGGCGGCACCACGACCGGGTGCCCGAGAACGGTCGGCGCGATCCGGCACAGCGCGGCCGACCGCGCCCCTCCGCCCACCAGCAGGATCCGATCCACCGTCGCGCCCTGCTCGATCAGGGCGTCCAGGCCGTCGGCAAGCCCGCACAGCAGGCCCTCGACGGTGGCCCGCGCCAGATGTGCCGGATCGGCGGTATCCAGCCGAAGACCGTGCAGGGCGCCCGTCGCGTTCGGCCGGTTGGGCGTGCGTTCGCCCTCCAGATAGGGCACCAGCACCAGACCACCCGATCCGGCAGGGGCCGACAGGGCCAGGTCGGACAGGGTGTCGTGGTCGACCCCGAGCATCCGCGCGGTCGCATCGAGCACCCGGGCGGCGTTCAACGTGCACACCAACGGCAGGTAGTTGCCGGTCGCGTCGGCGAACCCGGCGACGATGCCGCTCGGGTCGGCGGCCGGGATCTCGACGACGGCGGAGACCACGCCCGAGGTGCCGATCGAGATAACGACGTCGCCGGCCCGGGCGCCCACCCCCAGGGCCGCGGCCATGTTGTCGCCGGTGCCCGGGCCCAGCATCGCCCCGGTCGAGATCTGCTGTGCCGCAGAGGTTCCGGCGCCGTCCGCCGGGCCGAGGACCTGGGGCAGGGCGGCGTCGTGACCGAGGGCCATGGCCAGGATGTCGCGGCGGTACCGCCCGGTCGGGACCGACCAGTAGCCGGTTCCTGAGGCGTCGCCGCGATCGGTCACCAGCGCCTCCAGACCCGGCGATCCGGCGAGCCGCCACGTGAGCCAGTCGTGCGGCAGACACACCCCGGCGACCCTCGCCGCGGCGTCCGCTTCGTGCTCGGCCAGCCAGGCGAGCTTGCTCACGGTGAACGAGGCCACCGGCACCACCCCGACCTGGTCGGCCCAGACCGTCGCACCCAGTTCCTGGGTGAGGCGGGCGGCCTGGGGGGCCGAGCGGGTGTCATTCCACAGCAACGCCGGACGGACCACCGCGCCCCGTTCGTCCAGGGTCACCATGCCGTGCTGCTGGGCGCCGACGGCGACGGCGGCGACGTCGTCCAACCCGCCCGCCTCGGCGACCGCCTCGGACAACGCCCGCCACCAGTGCTCCGGGTCGATCTCGGTGCCGTCGGGGTGGGCTGCGCGGCCCTGCCGGACGAGGGCGCCGCTGTCCGCCTCCCGGACGACGACCTTGCACGACTGGGTGGAGGAGTCGATTCCCGCGACGAGAGTCATGGGGACACCCTGTCAGCAGGGCCATCAGCCCCACAGCCGCCGGGGCCTGCGTCGTCCCCCGCCTGGTTGCGCCGTATCAGTGGCGAGCCCAGCGCGGGATTGCCGAACACGGCGACCCGGTTGGGGGCCAGTTCGGACCCGACGGACCCGGCGGCGGCCCCGTGGTCGATCACGGCGACCAGCGTGATGTTGGGGTTGACCTCGACCGCGCCGATCAGCGCCGACCAGGTGTGCTCGAACGACTGCTCGCTCTCGATCAGGGCCATGCCGGGAACGTGTGGCGCTCTCCCCGTGCGACGATCGACGCTCGCCGGGGCAACTCGATCCCCGAGCCGGATCTCATCTCGCTCGACGGTAGCGTGGTTGGCGCGAACTCGACCTCTGCGGGAGGCGTCATGGCGGCACGGCGCAAGGCGCCGGACGAGCAGGCGGACACCATCGCCCTGGTGATCGCCGGCGCCGGTGCCCGGGGGGCCTATGAGATCGGGCTGCTCTCGGTGGTGCTGCCCTGGTTGCACGAGCACGGCCGGCGGCCTCGACTGGTGATCGGCACCAGTGCCGGCGCCATGAACGCCGTGCTGATCGCCTCGCTGATGCATCTGGACCCGGAGGAGGCCGTGCGCCGGGCGATCGACGTCTGGCGGAGCACCGCGCGCAGCGGGGTCTTCAGGCCGTTGCTGACGAGCATGCCGGGGCTGGGTCTGCGCTACCTCGCCCGTGTCATCGGGGTGGGCGAGCACCCGGTCACCTCACTGCTCGACCCGGCACCGTTGCGGCGAACGCTGTCCCGGTACGACTACTGGCCGAAGCTGCACAGCAACGTCCGCGAGGGCCGGCTCGACGCGGTGGCGCTGATCGCCACCGCCACCGGCCGGCATCGCAGCGAGGTGTTCATCGAGGCCCGGCCGCGACGGCGCCTGCCGAAGGAGGACTCCGGACGCCGGGTGGTCTACCGGCGCTCGCGACTGACCGCCGAGCACATCATGGCCTCCTGCGCGATTCCCGCGATGTTCCCGCCGGTGCGACTGCCGGACGACGACGGCACCGGCGGCGACTGGTACCTCGACGGCGGGGTGCGCCTGAACGCGCCGGTGAAACCGGCGCTGGATCTGGGCGCCGACCGCCTGGTGGTGGTGGCCACGCATCCGCTGGTCCAGCCCGCCGCGGCGGCCCCGCTCGACGGGCGGCCGCTGGACCTGTTCGGGGCCTTCGCGACGGTGCTGACCGCGACCCTGGTCGACCGGATGGTCGAGGACGTGCGCGCCCTGGCCCGGGTGAACCGGCTGATCGACGCCGGCGCCGGGTCGGACGCCGGCTACCGCGCCGTCCCGTACGTGTTCGCCGGTCCGTCGAGCAACGACACCATCCCGCGGCTGGCCGAGGCGGCGCTGCACTCCCTGCGCGGGCTTGAGGCGCTGCGCAGCCCGGACATCGCCCTGCTCGACCGGTTGATCGGCGGCACCCACTCCACCCACGGCGAACTGCTGAGCTATCTGTTGTTCGACCCTGACTTCATCGACGCCCTCATCGAGCAGGGTCGCCACGACGCGACCGCGATGCTGCAGTCCCGGCCGGATCCGTGGCGGCTGACCTCGCTCTGATCAGGTCAGTGCCAGGTCATTGTCGTCTGGAGGGTGAGTGGGTGGCCGGGCTCGATGACCGCTGCCAGATCCAGTTCCACAGCGTTCGGCGGCGCCGTCTGCGGCTCGATGCAGATCGCCTCCGGCCGCTCGTCGAAGACCACCGCGAAGGGTGAGCCGGCGCTGATCTCCAGGCGGAGCGCACCGTCCCACACCACTGCGGCAGGCCAGTCCACGCCGACGAAGACATCGTCGTGCGGTGGCGGCGGTATCGCCGCCGGCTCGGGCCGCGGCATGCCCTCGTCGTCCCGGGGCAGGATGCCCGCCGCCCGCACCTCCAACCGGGCCGGCTCCCCGATCGCGAGCCGTCGGGCGAACCAGGGGTGCAGCCCGGTCCAGGCCGGCATGGCCACATCGTCGGCATGCACCTCCAGCCGGACGTCGAGTCCTCGGCCGGTCAGCTGCAGGGTCTGCACCACGTGCCCCGGCCAGGGCCAGCGGGTGTCGAAGTCGCAGCGCAGCGAGATCCTTCCGGCACGGTGGTCGCCCTGGCCCGTGGTGACGGCCCAGGGCCGATCCAGGACCACCCCGTGGATGGCGTGCGGCGGGCTGTCCACCGGCAGCTGGTGTCGCCGTCCGCGCCACCACAGCACGCCGTGGCGGATACGACCGGCGTAGGGCGCCATCGGGAAGCACCCCCAGCCGATCAGGTCGTTCGCGCCCCGGCCCAGCAGTTCCAGACCGTCGACATTCAATGAGCTCCAGCGTCCGCCGTTGTCCGGGCTGATCGCCAGCCGGGCCGGGCCGGCTGTCAGCTGCACATCACCCATGGGCATCAGCTTGGACCATCCCTGCCGCCGATGGCAGCGGCCCAGGGCCGGTCGTGACCGGCGGGGCTGTCGATCTCGGCGAGCACGTAGGGTGCTGGTCGTGACCGAGACCTCACGACCGATCCCGCCCGACGACAAGGACTGGACCTGGGTCCTTCAGAAGCGCTGCCCTGCGTGCGGAGTGAACGTGAACGACTACGGCGTCAGAGACCTCGGCGCGGCCACCCGGCGCACCGTCGCCGACTGGCAGCAGGTGCTGCAGCGTGAGGACGTCGATCAGCGGCCCTCGCCGCAGGTCTGGTCGGCGCTCGAGTACGCCTGCCACGTCCGGGACGTCTACCGAGTGTTCGCCGAACGGCTCCGGATGATGCTCGAGCAGGACGACCCGCAGTTCCCGAACTGGGACCAGGACGCCACCGCGCTCGCCGAGCGCTACGGCGAGCAGAACCCGGTGACGGTGCATGGTGAACTCACCGACGCCGGGGAGGCCCTCGCTGCGGCCTTCGACGCCGTGCCGGACGACGCCTGGCTGCGGCCCGGGCGGCGCAGCAATGGGGCGGTGTTCACCGTCGAGTCCCTGGGTCGGTACTGCCTGCACGACGTCCTGCACCACCTGCACGACGTCGGCCACCCGGCGGTCTGAGCGCCGGCGACGTCCGGGCCCTCAGGCGTAGAAGTCGAAGTGGCCCTCGGCGTCCGGCGTCGGCACCGAGGTCTGGGCAGCCGCCGTCTGCTGCATCTGGGCGGCCGCCGGCCGCGCCGCGACGACTGCCGCGATCACCGCCTGGTCCGGAAGCTGAGGAAACTGGAAGGCCGCTGAACCGACTCCGTTCACATTCATCTACACCTCATCGGCACTGTGCGCGTTCGGCTGTTGACCCGGCCGGGTGTTCCGGCCGGTGTGTTCCGGTCGGGTGTCCGTCGGTGTTCCGGTCGGGTGTTCCGGTCGGGGTGGAGGCGTGTGCTCGGTGGGGCGAGACGTCCGTTGCGATCCGACCCGACCCGGTCCCGCTCGCGGTCAGCCGGTCGGTACCGGCTCCGGCGAGGGGATCGAGCGTTCGCCCAGCTTGACCGTGGCCACCCCGCCGAGGATCAGGACACCCCCGAGGATCTGGATCGGGCGGGGCACCTGGTCCAGCAGGGTCCAGGCCCACAGGACGCCGAACAGCAACTCGCTCAGCGCAACGAACGAGGCCAGGCGTGAGCCGAGTCGGCGGCTGGCCCCGATCCCGGCGCTGTAGGACAGGGCTGCCGTGACGAGCCCGAGCAGGGCAAGCGCCGCGAGCGCGGGCATCGGGCTGCCCGCATAGGCGACCGAGGTGGTGCCGGCGCGCATCGGCAGGAGGCCCGCCAGGCCCAGCCCGCCGAGTAGCACGGCGGCGACGGTGAGCCCGCCCGCGGCCAGGGTGAGCGGCGGCAGCCCGTTGTCGCCGTCCGCGGACATCACGAAGTAGCCGACAACGCCGATCATGGCGGCGAGCGCCCACAGCACCCCCGGCAGGCTCAGATGGGCGCCGGTCAACAGTTGGAGCACCAGGACCAGTCCGACGGCGGCGACGGCGGCGCCGGCCAGGGTGACCGGGCCGGGACGTTGGCCGTGGCGCAGCCACATCCACACCACGACGACGGCGGGCGCGGTGAACTCGATCAGCAGCGCGGTGCCGACCTGGAGGTACTGCAGGGCCGAGAAGAAGCAGAACTGGGTGACGACCACCGCGATCAGTCCGAATCGGGCGATGAGGAAGATGTTGCGCCGCAACAGGTTCCACTGTCCGCGCAGACCCGTCAGCGCCAGCGGCATGACGGCCAGGGCGCCGATGCCGACCCGCGCCAGCACCACGGCTCCGGCGCTCCACCCCGAGCTCAGCAGCGGCTGGGCGAGTGCTCCGGAGATTCCGAACGATGCCGCTGAGATCAGCGCCAGCCCGAGTCCGGTCCGCGCGAGCGACGTCGCATCCGCGTCTGCGTCATGAGTCAAGCCCTTCATGGGTCATGACGCTAAGCGGGTGCTGGGTAAGATGTCAACGTGGTTTTCGCTCATGACACCGCTGCGGCCCTGCAGGCCGCTGTGACCCTGGTGGACAGCGTCTCGGCAGAGCCCGACCCCCTGGCCACCGTCGCGGGTCTGGACGCCGTCTGGGATCGCTTCGGCTACAGCGGGCGCCACGACCGCACCCGCGAGGAACTGGAGCAGGTCCGGGCCTGCAGACCCGAACTGCGCGAGCTGCTCCTGGCCGAGCGTGACCGGGCCGTGGAACTCGTCAACGGCATCCTTCTGCGGGCCCGGGCCCTGCCGCAGCTGGTCCGTCATGACGGGTGGGACTGGCATCTGCACCTCGTCGACCCGCAGGCCCCGCTGGCCGAGCGGATCCGCGTCGACACCGCGATGGCGATGATCGACGTGATCCGCGCCGACGAGCTGTCCAGGCTGTCGGTCTGCGCTGACGAGGCGTGCGACGGCATCGTGCTGGATCTGTCGCGGAACCGCTCCCGCCGCTTCTGCAGCACGACGTGCGGCAACCGCAACGCCGTCGCGGCCTATCGAGCCCGCCAGTCCCAGGACGGGTGATCCGGCGACCGGTCACAGCCAGTGACGCCGGCCCGTCAGCTGAGTGGAGTCACGCTCAAACCGGGTGAGTGCTGAGTGACGTGGCGCTCAATAGACGAGCGCAACGTCACGTCGTGCTCAGGCTGGGGGGCAGGGGGTCGTGATGGACGACGGCCAACCCCGACACGGCGCGGGTGAGCACCACGTAGAGCCGGCGCAGGCCCGTCCGCTCATCCGGTTCGGCCGCCGCGATCTCGGCGGGCTCAACGACCACGACCTGGTCGTACTCCAGACCCTTGGCGGTGCGGGCCGGTACCACGGTCACCCGCGGCAAGGGGGCCTCCTCGTCGCCGAGGGCCGCATCGAGCAGGGCCTCGGCGGTGCCGTCGGCGCTCTCATCGGCGCCACCGGCCACCAGGTGGTCGATGCCGGCCGTGCTCAGTGCGGAGACGGCCTGCTCCATCCGCGTCTCGGTCACGATCACGCCGACCGAGCCCGGTTCTGCCAACGCCCTCCTCACGGCCTCGAGCGTCGCCGGCCAAAGCTGCTCGGGGTCGGGTGCCCCGCACACCGTGAGGGTTCCGGGGTCCTCCCGGACCGAGACGGGCGGCGGGAGGCCCTCGGCGATCCAGGGCAACAGACGTGCGGCGAAGTCGATGACCGCGGACGGCACCCGGAAGCCCCGGTCGAGGATCTCCACCACCGCCTCCGGGTGGCCCAGATGGGCCAGGGACTCCTGCCAGGACGGCGTGGACCAGGGCGTCGTGCCCTGAGCGATGTCTCCGAGCACGGTCACTGAGCCGGTGGAGCAGCGCCGCCCGACCGCGCGCAACTGCATGGGTGAGAGGTCCTGGGCCTCGTCGAGCACGATGTGGCCCAGGCTCGGTGTCCGCTGGACCTGGTCGGCCAGCTCGTCCAGCAGGACGGCGTCCGCCGTCGACCAGCGCGCCGAGCCCGGGCCGCGCGGCGGGGACTCCCACATCAACACAGCCTGCTCCGCCTCGGTCAGCACCCCGTCCGCGCAGCGTGCCAGGAAGTCCGGGTCGGACAGCAGCCGGAAGAGCACGGTGGCCGGCTTGAGGGCCGGCCACACCTCGTCGACGCAGCGCCGGACCTCGCGGCTGCGGGCAACCTGGTCCTGCACCCTGTCGTCCGGTGAGTCGCCGGCCGCCTCGATGAGCGTCAGGACGAGGTGCGCCAGCCGCCTCGGCAACATCTCCCGGCCTGCCGCATAGCGGACTCCGCGCCGGGTCAGCTCCTCGGCCACCTCGACCACCGTGTACGCCGGAATCCGCCAACGGCGGGACCCCCGAGGAAGGACCAGGGCCTCGGCCGGGGCGCTCACGTGGCTCCATACCGCTCGCTGCAAGACCTCGGCCATCCGGGCCTGGCCCTTCAGGGTGGCACGCTCCACCGGCTCCGGGGCGGGGGGACGGGCAGGACGGCGCCGCTGCGCTATGGACCGTCCCGTAGGCCGGGCCTGGACGAGCGCATCGATGGTCGTGTGCCGCACCTGCACCTCACCCAGGCTCGGCAACACGGCGGCGACGTGTTCCAGGAAGGCCGCGTTCGGGCCGATCACGAGAACCCCCGAGCGGGACAACCGGTCTCCGTGGGCGTAGAGGAGCCACGCCGCCCGATGCAGCCCGACGGCCGTCTTGCCGGTCCCTGGCGCCCCCTGCACGCAGACCGAGGTGAGTATGTCGGCCCGCACGATCTCGTCCTGCTCCGGCTGGATCGTGGCCACGATGTCGCGCATCGGGCCGACGCGTGGCCTCTCGATCTCACGCGCGAGGATCGCGCTGTGCCGCGGGGTGTCCATCGGTGACACGGCGCCGAGGTGCTCGTCCTCGTAGGCGGTCAGGCGCCCGCCCTCGGCCCCGAATCGGCGGCGCCGGAGCACCCCCATCCGGTCGGAGCCCCCCGCCCGGTAGAACGCCCGCGAGATGTCGGCGCGCCAGTCGACGACCATCGCCTCGCCCTCGGCGTCGGCGACGTGGCGTCGTCCGACGTACCAGCACCGACCGTCGTCGTGGTCGGTGCGGCCGAAGAACAGGGTGGTGGCGGGGTCGTCGATCAGGGAGGCGGCCCGATGGTGGAGAGTGGAGGCGAGGTACTCGCCCGAGACCCTGTCGCCTGCCTGGATCGACAGACTCAGGGTCAGGGCGCGCATCCGGGCCAGCTGCTCGCGCGCCCGGTCCAGGTACGCCTGCTCGGCCACCAAGGGGCTGGATCCGGTCTCAGGCACGGTGATCAAGACTACGCCCGCACCCGGTCCGCCGATGCCAGCCTTCTCGGTGGCTGAGGTCAGTGCGCGAACATGGCAGTGGCCGCCGATTCCACCTCCGCGTACTGTCGCCCGGCCAGGGCCAGGGCCTGCTGGATGTCCTCCAGGCTCGCCCGCACCCGTTCCTGGGTCGCCTGCCAGTCCGTGACGACCGCCTGGAACGAGTTCGCGGCCTGCCCCCGCCAGCCACCCTGCAACTCGAGCAGGTGGCGCATCATCCGGTCCACCTCCTCGCGGATCTGGACCGCCGAGGCCTGCACTGCGGTGCTCGCCTGCATTACCTGGGCACTGTCGACCTCGTATCGCATGTACATCCCCTTCCGGTGGGACCGTCCCTGCGAACGGCCCTCTGAGACGCCCTCGCGGGCGGCGTCCGCAGTCCGGGACGCAGGCACGAGGCTGGCACCGACCGGGAGGTCCGTGGCCCGTCGTCCACAGCCTCGCGGAGGTTTCACGCCGTCCACAGCCCGTGGGTCGTCTCGAGGTCGACGGTGCGTCCCGACCGGCGAAGCGCCCGTCATGCGGCGGGTTCCGGCGGGAGTGTCAAGGGATGATGCAGAGAAAGGAAAGCGCACCTTAGGCGTGACTTCGACCGTCCTTAGCGCAGGTCCTCCTAGGTTCGTCAGCATGAAGTCCAGTGCCCGCCGCCGTCTGGCCATCACCGTCCCGACCGCCGCTCTGGTGGTCGGGATCTCCGTGCAGTCTGGAGCGGCGGCCGCATGTGGCCGCTGGCTGTGGGGCTCGGGCGACAGCGAGAACTCCTTCAGGTCCGTGTCCACCCAGGCAGGTGGGCAGAACGCCGAGCGCAGGACGTCCGCCGTCGTGGCCAAGAGCCTCGTCGTGGCGGACGGAGCCGAGTTGGGCACGGTCACGGGCCGGTTCACCCTGGTCGGTGGGTCGACGCTGCCGGACGACGGCAAGGTCGAGTTCTCGTTGCGTGGGCCCTCGAAGACCGTGCTCGTGGACGGCAAGGCCCCGTTCCGGATGACCATCGACCCGCGCCGGATGCGGCTGGCCGACGGTGACTACTCGGTCTCCACCCGTGTGGCCGGCGAGGCCGCCGACAGCGCCGTCGCCAGGCTGACGATCAAGACCGGTGACTCCCGGGTGACCTCCTCCCCGGCGTCGCCCGCCGTCAGAGCCGTCCCCTCACCGTCCGCCACGAGCGAACCCACGTCCTCGAAGGCGGCCGCACCCGACAGTCCTACGAGGCCGAACGCGATCGCCTCGGCGCCCAGCGCGAAGCAGCCCGCAGCCGAGTCGCCGGCCTCGACCGCGCCCAAGGCGAAGACCACCACCGCCACCAGGACCGCGACGCCCACGCAGACCGCGGCCCAGAAGGCCACGACCGCGCAGGCTCCGGCGCCCGTCTCCGGCAATCAGGCCGCACAGGTCGTCGCCCTGACCAACCAGGAGCGAGTGGCCAACGGCTGCAAGGCGCTGACGGTCGACTCGAAGCTCACCGCCTCGGCTCAGGGGCACAGCACCGACATGGCGGCCAAGGGCTACTTCTCCCACACCGGTCAGGACGGCCGCTCGCCGTTCGACCGGATGAAGGCCGCGGGGTACAGCTACCGGTTGGCGGCCGAGAACATCGCGGCCGGTCAGCGCACGCCGCAGGCCGTGGTCACGGCCTGGATGAACAGTTCCGGGCACCGCGCCAACATCCTCAACTGCAGCCTCACCGAGATCGGCGTGGGCGTCGCCAGCGGCGGCAGCTACGGCATCTACTGGACCCAGAACTTCGGTACCCCGAGATGAGCCCTCAGTCCGCCATCCGATCCAGGACGGCCAGGACCTGATCGGCCTGCGTCTGCGGATTGACGAAGGCGAGACGCAGCACGGTGCGCCCGTCCACCACGGTGGGTAGGCAGAGGATCTCACCGCTGAGCGCCGCCCGCCGGGACCATGCGCGGTAGCGCTGCGCATCCCAGCCGAGACGTTCGAACAGCACCACCGTGAGCTGGGGTTCCTGCAGCAGGCGCAGGTGCGGCGCGCGGGTGATCCCCGTCGCGACCTCCCGCGCGGTGGACAGCGTCCGCTCCACGGCCGCGGTGTAGCGAGCGGTGCCGTGGCTGGCCAGGCTGAACCACAGGGGCAGGCCACGGGCCCGCCGGGACAGGTGGATCGCCAGGTCGCTCGGGTTGGGCGCCTCGCGGTCCACGACGTCGAGGTATGAGGCCGTCTGAGTGTGGGCGGCCCGCCCGGTCGCGCCGTCCCGATAGAGCAGCGCGCAGCAGTCGTACGGCGCGAACAGCCACTTGTGCGGATCGACGATCATGCTCATGGCCCGCTCGATGCCGGCGAAGAGCGGCCTGACGGACGGGGCGCACAGTCCTGCGCCGCCGTAGGCGCCGTCCACGTGCAACCACAGGTCGAACTCGTCGCAGACGTCGGCGATCGAGGAGAGGTCGTCGACGATCCCGGCGTTGGTCGTTCCGGCCGACGCCACCACTGCGAAGACGCTTCCCGGATCGTCCAACTCGCCGAGCGTGGCCCGAAGGGCTTCGCCGGACATCGGCTCCAGATCGGCGACCGGGACCTCGACCAGGTCGACGTCGAGAACCTGTGCGGCGCTGCGGATCGAGGAGTGCGCGCTCGCGGCGCAGAGCAGCTTCCAGCCCGACGCGGGCCGGCCCCGGGTGCGGGTCGCGGCGACCCGCGCCGCGTGCAGCGCGGACAGATTCCCCATGGTGCCGCCGGGCACGAAGACTCCGGCGGCCCGTTCGAGCGGCCAATCCAGCAGGGAGATCAGCCAACCGAGGGCCTGGTTCTCCGCAAAGATGGCGCCCGCGCCCGTCTCCCACAGACCCCCGAACACGTTCGCAGCGCTGGTGGCTGAGTCGAAGGCGGCGGCGGCTCGAGTCGGGGCCGAGGGGATGTAGGCCAGGTTCATCGGGTCGCCCTGCGCCCGGGTGGCCGGCACGAGCACGTCGGAGAAGAGAGACAGGGCCCGGTGGGCGCCGATTCCCTCGGGTGTGATCGTGGGGCCGACGTCCTTGGCCAGTTCGGAGGCGGGGCGGGCCGTCGTCTTCGGGTCGGTGGGCCGAACGACCCGGTTGCTGGCCCAGTCGAGGACTTCGCGGGCGATCCACGACTCGTCACCCCAGACCGCTGCTGATCGCGTCAGGTCGCTGGTCGATGTCATCCCCTCACTGTGCGCCTGCTTCACGATCTGCTCAAGATATGACGTGGCAAATGCGCAATATGCTTAATCGAAGTCGTCGCCTGTGATGCATGATGTGACACGATGCGCAGCAGCGCCGCGATCGGACGAGGGCCCGCCTCACGCCGGACCGTCGGTCGGGGTCCAGCGTCATCACGCCGACTCCCCTCAGCTCGACCTGCCCTCGCCACCCGAGTCCCCGCCAAGTCCGTGCTCGGCGAGCAGTTCGTCGAGGTCACGCAGCCGATCCAGCCCCCGAAGTGCTTGACGCATGCGGTGGTTGCCGGCGAACCGATCCCGGTGGCGGTGCAGGAAGAGCCAATAGCCCGCGGTGAATGGGCACGCCCGTTCGCCCACTCGGACCGACGGGCTGAAACGACAGGATGCGCAGTGGTCGGTCATCCGGTTCAGGTAGGCCCCGCCGGCCGCATAGGGCTTGGTCGCCAGGACACCTCCGTCGGCGTGCTGCGACATGCCCACGACGTTCGGCACCATCACCCAGTCGTAGCCGTCCACGAAAGCCCGGTGGAACCAGTCCGTCACGGCGGCGGGGTGCCATCCCTGCTGCAGCGCGTAGTTCCCGAGCACCATCAACCGAGGGATGTGGTGCACCCAGCCGTGTTCGCGCAGAAGACCGAGCGTCGCAGACAGGCAGGCCGCGTCGGTGCCCGACGGGTCCAGGTCGGCGAACCATCGCGGGATCTCTCCGTGGGCCTCGAGAGCGTTGCGGGACCGGTAGTCCTCGCCGAGATGCCAGTACAGGTGCCAGACGTAGTCGCGCCAGCCGATGACCTGGCGGATGAACCCTTCGACGGAGGCGAGCGGCGCCGCGCCGTCCCGGTAGGCCTGCTCGGCGGCCTCGACCACCTCGAGCGGGTCGAGTAGCCCGAGGTTCAACGGCGCCGACAGGAGCGAGTGCGCCATCCAGGCGTCGCCGGACAGCACGGCGTCCTCGTAGGGACCGAAGGCAGGTAACCGGTTGGACACGAAGTCCGACAACCCCTCAACCGCCTCGGCCCGGGTCGCGGCGAACCGACGCGGGCCGTCCTCGCCGAGGAAGGCCACGTCGCCGTCCCGTTCCCAACGGTCCAGGTCAGCCCGGACCTGCTGGTCGATCTCGTCCTCGACCGGCCAGACCGGTTCGGGTGCGACGAGCGCCCCGGTGCGGCCCCGGGCCTGCCGTGGTGGCGGCTCCCGGTTGTCGTGATCGAAGTTCCACCGTCCGCCGGCGGGCTCCGGGCCGTCCATGAGCACCCCGAGGCGGGCCCGGGCATCTCGGTAGAAGTCCTCCATGACCAGGCGTCGACCACCGCGGCCGTCGGCCCACCGCGCGAAGTCCTCCATCGGGGTGGCGAACCCTCGGGCGGGGAGGACCTCGACGTCGTCCCAACCCTGGACGAGGGCCAATGCGGGTCGGGATGTGGGGTGGACGACGGTCAGCGGCTCGGTGGTATCGGCCCGCAGGATCGTCATCGCCTCGCGGTAGGTGTCCGTGCGCAGATAGCGACATGCCGGACCGAGCTCCGCGGCCCGGTGCCGCATCGCGGACAGAACGAGATGGGCCTTGGCTCGGTGGAATCGCTTGCGGGAGAACACGCTGCGGGACTCGACCAGGACGACGCGCTGGTCGTCGGTGTCGACGAAATGTGGTCCCAGCTGGTCACCGAACAGCCAGCGGACCGAATCCCTCCGGGGGTCGTTCACCTGGGCAGTGAACCGCAGGTCCGGGCGCCCGGCCACTCGTGTCGGGTCGTGGCGAGCGACGAGTGGCGAGTGGCCAATGGCGAGCGAGGCATATCGAGCGACGCATGGCGCCCGTCCTGCTGCCGCGCGGCGGGTCCTCGGGGGTGGATGTCGTGGCTCCCGGTCGCCGGGTTCGCCATCTGCTCACAAGATGACTCAGCGGGTAGGCAGAATGCTCAGAGGTAGCAGCGCTTGTGAGGCATCGCGTGACACGATGCCCAGGTGCGCCACCTTGACCAGACGGATGCCCGCATCCTGCGGGCGTTGGACGACGACCCACAGGCGACCGTCGTCGCCCTCGCGCGCCGCCTCGGGCTGGCCCGAAACACCGTCCACGCCCGGTTGCGGGCCCTGGAGGCATCCGGGGCGCTCTACCGGTTCTCCAACCGGGTGCGTCCGGAGTCGATCGACCATCCGGTACTCGCCTTCGTCACGCTGACCATCACCCAGGGTGAGATCGAGGGCATCATCGCCGAACTCTCCCAGGTGCCGCAGATCGTGGAGCTGCATGCGACGACCGGGGACGGCGACCTGCTGGCCAAGGTCGTCGCGCGCGATCCGGCGGACCTGCACCGGGTGACGCGCCGCCTGCTCGAATGCCGGTCCGTGGTGCGCACCAGCACCGCGATGTCGGTGCTGGAACTGGTGCCGTCGCGCGTCGCCCCCCTGCTGGACGCGCTTGCCGGCGTCGACGAGGTTCCTCCATGACCCTGCTGATCGATCCGCCCGTCTGGCCGGCCCACGGCCGGCTCTGGTCGCATCTGGCCAGCGACGTCTCCTTCGAGGAACTGCACGCCTTCGCCGCTTTGATCGGGCTCGACCCACGGATGTTCGAGGGCGACCACTACGACGTCCCCGAGGAGCACTACCGCCAGGTGCTGGCGGCCGGCGCCGAGGCGGTGACCGGGCGGGAACTGCTGACCCGATTGCGGTGCGCGGGTCTGCGCCGTCGCAAGCGCAAGGGTGAACGCGTGCTGGCCGGCCGCGTCGTCCGGCCGGGGGTCCGCGAGGACGCCGTCCTGTCTCGACTCGTGCCACCGTCGCCGGTCGTCGGCTGGTGCCTGGTCGTCGTGCAGGAGGGCCGAGTGCTCGTCCACGACCGCGGGGGACGGGTCGACCTACCCCGGACGACGAGCCGCCCTGCGCCACCGGAGGCGTTCTTCCCGTTCGGGTTCCTGCGCCTGGTGATGGAGGAGGACCATCGCGTCCTCCGCGTGGAGGCGGTGCTCTCGGCGCGATCGGACGCGAGGGCGTCGATGGGGCCGACCGTGGAGGGGGCGATCTGGCTCGGGCTCGACGACGCCGCGGCCGCGATCGCGTCTCCGGTAGCGGCCCTGCTGGAGCATCTGGCGCGCTACGCCCCCGCCGGTCCGCGCTGACCGCGACGCCTGGACCGCCCGGCCGCCGCTCGCGGGGTCGTCAGGGCGGGTGGTGCGGGCGCCAGTCGTCGGTGAGCACGATCACGGTGTGTGGTGTCGGGGGTGGGGCATGATCACGATGTGGACGGCGGCCCCATGTCGGCGTCGGTTGACGACACCGTGATCTTCATCGTGATCATGGGGCCAGCGGGCAAGATGATCACGGTGTCGCGGTGCGCGATGATCATGGGGCCAGCGGGCAGGATGATCACGGTGCCGCGGTGCGTGTGGATCACGGTGCTCGGGATCGCGATGATCAGGCAGAGGGGTTCGCGGGGAGCCGGGACAGTTCGGCGGCCAGATTCCGTCGGGCCGGTGCCTCCCACAGGCGGTACCCGATCTCGGTGTGAAACAGGCGTGGCCGGTCCATGAGCGAGCCCAGGACGGCACGCCGCCCGACGGCGAAGTCCGCATCCGTGACGTGGGCGTACTCCGCGCGGACCGCCGCCACGTAGCGGGCGTACTCCGGTGCGGGCCCTGCCAGCACGGCCAGGTCGGCGTCGACCAGCGAGGCGGCGGATTCATCGGCGCCGCTCACGCGATGGTCCACGGTGACCAGGACGAGCCGTGCGACCTCGGTGGCCGTCGCCCGCGGCACACCGAGCCCGGTCAGCACCGAGACGGCGAGGTCCGCGCTCGCCCGCTCGTCCTGACCGGGCACGCCGTCGTGCACGGCGTCGTGGAACCACGCCGCGAGCAGGACCTCGCCGGGGATCTCGGGCGTCGCGGTGACCGTGTCCAGTGCGCGGAGAACGGCACTCAGATGGGCCAGGTCGTGATACCTGCGGTGCGGTTCGCGCCACCGATCAATCAGCGAATCACCCTGTGCCGCAACGGCTCCGACGTCAGCCACCGCTCCGCATCGGTCCAGAACCAGACGCCAGTGTCGCCTCAGGCGGGCGATGTCGGATGGTTGCACGTGCGGGGCCGGGATACCCATCGTGCCGAGGGTATCCCGGCCCGTCGAACCGGCCGCCGATCAGAGGTCAGCCGTTCGGGCGCGCCGCCAGGGTGACCGGGACCTCGATGGACTTGCCATCCCGCACCACCGTGAGGGTGATCTCCGTGCCGGGGCTGGCCGCGCGGACCCGGCCGATCAGCGACTCGGCGCCGTTCAGCGGTTCGCCGTTCATGGCGATCACCGCGTCGCCGTTCTTCAGCCCGGCGTCGGCGGCCGGGGTGCCCGAGGAGACCGAGGCGATCATCGCGGCCTGGCGCTTGGCGTCGTTCAGGCTGACGGTTCCGTCGCTCAGCCCCACGCCGAGATAGGCGTGCTGCACGGTGCCGGTCGAGACGAGTTGGTCGGCAACGGACTTCGCCTCGTTCGACGGGATGGCGAAGCCGAGTCCGATACTCCCGGAGGAGCCACCTGCCGAACTGCCCAGCGAGGCGATCGAGGAGGTGATGCCGATGACCCGGCCCTGACCGTCGACCAGGGCGCCGCCGCTGTTGCCGGGGTTGACCGCGGCATCGGTCTGGATCGCGTTGGTCACGACGGGCTCGCTGGTGCCGCCGCCGGACCCGCCGAACGGGTTCTGCTGCGCGGACGCGCTGGTGGTCACCGGCCGGTCGAGGGCGCTGACGATGCCCGTGGTCACGGTGTCGGACAGCCCGAGCGGGTTGCCGAGCGCCATCACCGGGTCGCCCACCTGGACCGCGCTGGAGTCACCGAAGGTGGCCGGGGTGAGATCGCTCGGCGGAGAATCGATCTTGATGACTGCCAGGTCGGTCGCGGGGTCGGTGCCGACGATCGAGGCCGGGTAGGACCTCCCGTCGGAGAGCACCACGGCGATCTGGGCGCCGCTGACCTCCGAGACGACGTGGTTGTTGGTCAGGATGCGGCCCTCGGCGTCCATCACCACGCCGGATCCCTCACCGAGCAGACCGCGCGAACTGGAGATCTGCACCGAGACCACACTCGGCTCGACAGCCGAAGCCACTGTCACCCAGTCGGGTTGGCCCGCGGTGGCGGTGACCAGGGGAGCGGTGTTCTGCGTCGCGGTGCCAGCGGCGGCGGTCGCGACCGTGCCGGTCGACTCCGGCTGCAACGCGGTCACCACGCCCGCTGTGAGCAGGCTGGACAGCATCGCCGCGCCGGCTCCCACAGCGATCACGCCTCGCCAGCTCGGGCGTCCGGACCCGGCCGGGCCGGATCGGTCTGAGGCAAAGGACGCGGGCGGCTGCAGGCCGCCCGCGGGCGGCAGCGGAGGAGGCATCTGCCCGCCGGAGACCGGGGTGAACGGCTCGGACGGGGCCGCGGGTGGATTCATGTCGGGGGCGGGCCGGTCGTGCCGGTTCTCGGTGGTCTGCGTCATGTCATCCATGTAAGACCAGGGCGCTGGAGGTTGCCTCGACGGAGCCTGTGAGTTGTCTGGGAGTTGGATGTCAGGCTCAGGGGACGGCCGGTGCCGCAGGCAGGCGCACCGTGAAGGTCGCGCCGCCACCCGGGGTCGCTCGCACGCTCGCCGTCCCGCGGTGTGCGCCCGCGACGGCGGCCACGATGGACAGGCCCAGCCCCGAACCGCCCCCGGTCCCACGCCTGCGGGAGGCGTCGGCCCGGTAGAAGCGTTCGAAGACCCGCTCGGCATGCTCCGGGGACAGACCCCGACCGTGATCGCGGACCTCCAGCACGGCCTCGGTCCGCCCGCCGTCCGTGGAGGTGCCGACCGCGATCTCGATGGCCGTCCCGGCAGGGGTGTGTCGCACCGCGTTGCCGGTCAGGTTCGAGACCACCTGCCGCAGCCGGTCCTCGTCACCGAGGGTCGGGGCCGACCCCGGCGCCTCGCCGACCAGGCCGACCAGGCGCACCGTGCGGTCCGGGGCCAGGGCGCGAAGGTCGTGGACGGCGTCGCCGGCCAGGACGGCCAGGTCCACGGGCGCACTGCGCGTGGGCCGTTGTTCGTCCAGACGCGCGAGCAGCAGGAGGTCCTCGACGAGTCCACCCATCCGCTTGGCCTCGTCCTCGATCCGCTGCATGGTGCGCGGGACGTCCTGCTGCGGAACGGCACCCTGGCGGTACAGCTCGGCGTATCCGCGAACGGAGGCGAGCGGGGTGCGCAGCTCGTGCGAGGCGTCCGCGGCGAACCGGCGGGTCCGGCCCTCGGAGGCCTCGCGTTCACGGAAGGCGGTCTCGATCTGGGTGAGCATCGCGTTCAACGAACCGGTCAGGCTGCCCACCTCGGTCGTCGGCGGACGTTCCGGGATCCGTTGCGAGAGATCGCCGGCGGCGATCTTCGCTGCGGTGTCCTCCACCTCGCGCAATGGCACCAGCGCCCGCCGGACAGCGATCGTGCCGAGGATCCCGCCGGCCGCCATCACCATCAGGCCCAACCCCAGGATCAGCCACCGCAACCGCTGCACCGACTCGTCGACCTCGTTCAGGCTCTGCATGATGGTCACCGCCGCCAGTGCCCCGTCGCTGCGCATGGCCGGGAAGGTCGTTGCCCGCCAGGGAGTCCCGTCGTCGGCGTGCGTCGTGTAGGCCTGCCCGATCAGTCGTGCCGCCTGAGCGCTCGAGACGCTCGGGAAGGTCGGCAGATCCTCGGAGTCGTTGCGGTATCCGGCGATCGGGCCCGGCTGCCGCTCACCGTCCACACTGACCTGGACGACGAACTGGGACGGGAAGCGGGTCCGGTCCCGGGTGGTCAGGTTGTTCAGGAAGCCTCGGTCCAGGCTCGCCGTACTGGCGGTCCGGATCAGCTGATCGTCGATCTGACTGAGCATCATCGAGGCGAACACCCGCTGGGCGACGAATCCGGTCACCGCCAGGGCAGCCAGCAGCAGGACCAGCATGATGCCGACCAGCTGGGCGCGCAGCGGCAGGCCGGTCCAGCGCGCGCGCACTCCGGCGCTCACCGTCCGCCTGTCGATCCGGCCGGGCACCGGTTCGGCTGCCGTGTCGGCGCTCACGCGTCCGGAGGCAGACGCAGGACGTAGCCGACGCCGCGCTTGGTGTGGATCAGGGGCGGGTCCTCGGTGTCGATCTTGCGTCGCAGATAGGAGATGTAGGACTCCACGATCCCGGCATCGCCGTTGAAGTCGTAGGCCCAGACATGATCGAGGATCTGGGCCTTGGACAGCACCCGGTGCGGATTGAGCATCAGGTAGCGAAGCAGCTTGAACTCGGTGGGGGAGAGCTCGATCAGACGTCCGCCGCGCCGTACCTCGTGGGAGTCCTCGTCCAGCTCGAGATCGTGGAAGACCAGGTTGTTGGGCGCGGACAGGGGGCCGGCCCCGGTGCGGCGCAGCACCGCCCGGATCCTGGCGACGACCTCCTCGAGACTGAACGGCTTGGTGACGTAGTCGTCCCCGCCGACCGTCAGGCCCTGCACCTTGTCAGGGGTCTCGTCCCGCGCGGTCAGGAACAGCACCGGCACATCCCGCCCGCGTTCGCGCAGCTTGCGGGTGACGGTGAAGCCGTCGAGGTCGGGCAGCATGACGTCCAGCACGACCAGATCGGGGGTGTGCTTCTCGGCCAGATGCAGCGCCTCGGCGCCGTCGGCGGCGCTGAACACCTCGAAGCCCGCGTACCGCAGGCTGGCGGTCAGCAGTTCGCGGATGCTCGGCTCGTCGTCCACGATCAGCAGGCGTGCCTCGGGGGCAGTGGTACTCACCACCTCAGTCTGCCCCTTCACCCTGGGAGTTCGCTGGACGTGGGCTGGGTGCCCGGGCGGCGGATCGGATCAGCTCCGGACCACCCGTCCCTGGTCGGTCACCACCAACCAGGTGTGACCCGGCAGCCCGGCCAGCCAGTCGATGCCCTCGCGCCCCATGGCCATGGCCGCCGTGGCGTAGACGTCGGCCCACATCAGGGAGGGTCCCGCCACGCTCACCGCGGTCAGCCCCGACGCCGGGGCGTCGGATCCCCGAGCCACGATGTGCGCTCCACGGGCCGCCGTCCCTGAGGTCGCCAGACCGCCCGCGCGCACCTCGACGGTGCCGAGCAGCAGGGACCTGTCGTGCGGGTCCTCGATGCCGAGCCGCCAGGGGCCCGTGTCGGTGCGCCCGCAGCTGACCGCGATGTCCCCGCCGGCATTGATCAGCACATCGTGCCCGGGCAGCCGGCTCGCCAGTTCGACGCCTGCCCGCTGTACCGCCCAGCCCTTGACCAGCCCGGTCGGGTCGAACCGAACCCGGCCGTCGGCGTCCGGAAGATCGGCGTCGAAGGCGCCGGCGGTCAGCTCGCGGGCCCGCTCGCACAGCTGGGCCACCTCGCGCACCTGGCGGTCGGCCCGGGCCAGGCTCAGCTCTCCGCGCCGGATCCGGCTGATCTGACTGTCCGGCTTCCAGGTCGAGAAGACCGCGTCGACGGCGCGCAACCCGTCGTGGACGGCGGCCACAGCACCGTCGACGGCCGGCGTCCGCAGGCCATCGCCGCGCAGGTGGATGCTGATCGGCATCCCCATGATCTGCTCCACCCAGGCCCGCTTGGCGATGGTGGGTGCCGTGCGTGCCGTGGGTGACATGGACGGTGTCACAACCCGGCCTGGTCGATCGCCGACTGCACCGACTGCTGGTAGCCGCCGCTGGTCACCGTCGCCCCGGAGACCGAGTCGATGTTGGCGCTCTGCGCCGCCACGACCTCGGAGTTGAGGATCGGCACGGCGTAGGTGTTGATCTGGATGTCGTGGTCGTTCTCCCAGGGCACCTGCACCACGTCGGCGCTGACGATCTGCCCGTTCGAGACCGCGATCTCGACCTGCACGGGGCCCCAGCGGGTGTCCACGGCGTCGCCGGTGTACGTCTTCGACGACTGCGCCGATGTACCCCCGCCGGTCGCCGAACCTGTGGTGGCCGAACCTGTGGTGGCCGAACCTGTGGCGGCCGAACCTGTGGCGGCCGAACCTGGGGACGCCGGGTCGGGGGCCGCCACGGCCGCCTCGTTCCGGCTGGTGTGGTAGCTGAAGAGCAGCACCACGCTGCTCACCGTGGTCATGAACGCCATGGCGATCCGGCGCATGTCAGTCCTGCCCCTCCGGGAGATCGAGTGGGTGGTCGCCTCGTCGCCTCACCACGAGAACCGTTCCAGGTGGATGTTCGCCGCCGGCACGCCGCACTCGCGGGCTGCGGTCGACGCCGCGTCCATCCACGGCTGCGCACCGCACAGGTAGACGTCGTTGTCGGCGACGTCGGGCACCAACTGCCGAAGGGCCTCGGCGTCGCTCAGGTGGGCCGCCGACGTGGGCAGCCAGCTCTGCCGGTGCTGCACCCGCGGCCCCAGCACGTAGTAGACCCGAGCGCCCTTCGCTGCCGCCAGGTCGTCGATCTCGTGGGCGAGCACGAGGTCCTGCGAACTCGAGGCACGGTAGATCAGGGTCAGCTCGCCGGGTGCCGCCTCGAACTCCTCCAGCAGGGCGCGAAGCGGGGTGATCCCGATGCCCGAGCCCATCAGGGTGACCTTCCGCCGCGTGCGGACCCCGCCGTGCAGCCGGCCGAACGGGCCCTCGATCGCCACCCTGGTGCCCGGTTCCACCTGGGACAGGGCCGAGCTGGAGTCGCCGAGGTCCTTCACCGTGATGCGCATCCGGTCCCGGGTCGGCGCGGCGGACAGGGAGTACGGGTTGCCGCGGCTCCAGCCCGGGCGGCCGAGGAAGCGCCACGTCATGAACTGGCCGGCGTGCGCGAGGCGATGCAGATTGCGCCCGCGCATCTCGACGGAGACGACCCCGGGACCCTCCTGGACGACGCGATGCACGACCAGGCGGGCCGAGGCTGTGCGCCACAGGGGCAGGCCGACGCGCCAGATCAGCACCGCCGCCAGCGTGGCGCCGTACAGGCCCCACCAGTAGGCGGTGGCCCAGACCGAGGAGGTGAAGTCGGCACCGGTCCAGAGCTGGTGCGGCAGGGCGAGGCCGGTGCCCAGGTAGGCGTACAGGTGCAGCAGGTGCCAGGACTCATAGCGCAGCCTGGCTCGAGCACGCTTCATCGACGTGACGGCGACCATGATCAACAGGGCGGCTCCAGCGGTGGCCAGAAGCATGCCCGGGTAGTCGACGACGATCTGCCACGCCTCACGGAACACGTTGTCGTCGTAGCTGATCGCGTAGCCCGGGATCACCGTGAGGATGTGCACAAGCATCAGGTTGATCGAGGCGAACCCGACCAGACGGTGACGGCGTGCCAGCTCGTCCTGACCGTAGCTGCGCTCCACGAACGGGATCCGGGCCATGAGCAGCACCTGGATCAGCATCAGGTCACTGGCGAGCAGGCCGCTGAGGCGACTCACGCTGATCAACCCGCTCCCCAGGCCGCCGAGATCCTGCAGGCCACCGCCCTTCACCCACAGGGCCGTGACGACCAGCAGGCTCAGCCAGGTCAGGGAGCCGACCGCGTCACGCTGCCAGGCCGGCGTGGTGAGCGGGTGCCGGCGGGGCGGTGTCCGTCGTGCCGCGCGGGTGGGTGCGGGCTCGAGCAGAGTGGTCACCGTGGCTCCTCACAACGGGGCCGGACGGCGATTCCGCCCGTTCCTCATGAGAAGACTTCACGGCGACCCTGAGAAGAGGCTGAGTGGTTGCCAGGACGAGCCTGCGAACGACCGATATGTCAGGGCGTCGGGGGCGTGCCGTCGGTCACGTCACCCGAGTCCACGATCCGGTAGGCGTACCCCTGTTCCGCCAGGAAGCGTTGCCGGTGGGCGGCGTAGTCCTGATCGAGGGTGTCCCGGGCGACGATCGCGTAGAACCTGGCCCCCCGCCCGTCCGCCTTCGGTCGCAGCACCCGGCCGAGCCGCTGGGCCTCCTCCTGACGGGAGCCGAACGCGCCGGAGACCTGGATGGCCACACTTGCCTCGGGCAGATCGACGGAGAAGTTGGCCACCTTGCTGACGACCAGGGTGGGGATCTCGCCGGTCCGGAAGGCCGCGAAGAGTCTCTGCCGCGTCGCGACCGGGGTCTGACCGGTGATCACCGGGGCGTTCAGGCGCTCGGCGAGGTCGCCGAGCTGGTCCAGATACTGCCCGATCACGAGCACCTGCTCGCCGGCGTGTGCTGCCACCAGCCGCTCGACCACCCTGGCCTTCTCCGCGCCCGTCGCGGCCAGGCGGTACCGCTCGTCCGGTTCCGCCGTGGCGTAGGCGAGCCGGG
The DNA here is from genome assembly GCA_963750395.1 of uncultured Actinomycetota bacterium. GTDB lineage: Bacteria > Actinomycetota > Actinomycetes > Actinomycetales > Kineosporiaceae > JADJPO01. The sequence continues at coordinate 123,424 of CAVVQM010000011.1, forward strand.
TGCTCTCGGGCAGGGTCACCCGGACCTCCACACAGTCCGCGGGGGCGATGTAGCCCTGGGCCTCGATGTCCTTCCACGGCGCGTCGTAGCGCTTGGGTCCGATCAGGGAGAACACATCACCCTCGCGGCCGTCCTCGCGCACCAGGGTCGCCGTCAGGCCCAGCCGACGCCGGGCCTGCAGATCGGCGGTCATCCGGAAGATCGGGGCGGGCAGCAGGTGCACCTCGTCGTAGACGATCAGTCCCCAGTCGCGGGCGTCGAGCAGCTCCAGGTGCGGGTAGACGCCCTTTCTGCGCATCGTGAGCACCTGGTAGGTGGCGATCGTGACCGGCCGGACCTCCTTGCGGGTTCCGGAGTACTCGCCGATCTCGTCCTCGGTCAGCGACGTGCGTCGGATCAACTCGTCCCGCCACTGCCGCGCCGCCACGGTGTTGGTGACCAGGATCAGGGTGGTCGCGCTCGCCCGGGCCATCGCGGCCGCGCCGACGATCGTCTTGCCCGCCCCACAGGGCAGGACGACGACGCCGGAGCCCCCGTGCCAGAAGCCGTCTGCGGCCTCGGTCTGGTAGGCGCGCAGCGACCAGCCGTCCTGGTCCAACGTGATCGGGTGCGCCTCGCCGTCCACGTACCCGGCGAAGTCCTCTGCCGGCCAACCGAGTTTCGAGCAGCACCTGCTTGAGGTTGCCGCGCTCGCTGGGATGCACGGCGACGGTGTCGGTCTCGATCCGCTCACCAGTCAGGGGGGCCACCTTCTTGCTGCGCAGCACCTCCTCCAGCACCGGGACGTCGAGCGCGTGCAGCACCAGCCCGTGGGTGGGGTGGGCGTGCAGTTGGAGCCGGCCGAACCGGCTCATGGTCTCGGCGACGTCGACCAGCAGGGAGTGCGGGACGGGGTAGCGCGAGTAGCGCAGCAGGACGTCGACCACCTGCTCCGCGTCGTGGCCCGCGGCCCGGGCGTTCCACAGTCCGAGGGGGGTCAGCCGGTAGGTGTGCACGTGCTCCGGGGCACGTTCCAGTTCGGCGAAGGGGGCGATCGCCTGACGGCAGGGGGTGGCCTCGGCGTGGTCGACCTCGAGGAGCAGCGTCTTGTCGCTCTGCACGATCAGGGGTCCGTCGCTCACCCGTCGAGCGTAGGTCACGGAACACAAGCTTGCGATCGATAGGTTAACGATATATCGTTAACGCATCGACAGACCATCGTGAAAGGAGACTGTCGTGAAGAACCAGAAGATGAGGGGCCCTGGACGGGCCCACTTCGCCGGGGCGCACGAGTGCGGCCCTGATATGCACATGTCCATGGATGATGAGGACGAGGAGCAGCGTGGTCGCGGTCGTGGCCGTCGCGGATGGGGCCCGCCGGGCTTCGGCCCAGGTCACGGCCCCGGTCCGGGCTTCGGTCCGGGCTTCGGGCACCGTGGCGGCCCGTGGGGCGGTCGCGGAGGCCGGCGGGGCAGGCGCGGCAACGTGCGCGCCGCCGTCCTGGCCCTGCTCGCCGAGCGGGGCGCCCAGCACGGCTACGCGATCATGAACGAGTTGGCCGAGCGCAGCGGCGGCCTGTGGCGGCCGAGCCCGGGGTCGATCTATCCGGTGCTGTCGCAGCTGCAGGACGAGGGCCTGGTCGTGGCCGAGAAGGCCGAGGGGCGGCGCAACTTCTCCCTGACCGAGGCCGGCCGCGCCTACGTGGCCGAGCACGCGGAGGAACTGAAGGAGCCGTGGAAGGTCGCCGACACCGGCCCGCGCGAGCGGATCCAATCGATCATGGCCGGGATGAGCGCACTCGGCGCCGCCGTCGAGCAGGTCGCCCGTCACGGGGACGAGGGGCAGGCCGAGCAGGCCGCCGCCGTCCTGGACGACGCCCGCAAGCGGATGTACCGGATCCTCGCCGGCGACGACGAATGAGCCGGCGGGCGCCCGGGTCACCCCCGCGGATGCTCAGCTCCGAGCCGCGGTGACCGAGGTGACCCGGGCGATCGGGAAGGTCCGCACGCTGGCGGTCTCCCGGTCGAAGGCGCTGACCCGGCCGCCGTCCACGTGGATCGGCTCGACGAGCCGTCGCGCCGGACTGCCGTCAGACTCCACGTAACCCACCCACACCGGCCGCCGGGCCTCGGCGGCCCGGGCGAGCAGGGTGAGCATGGCGCCCGGGTCGGCGGCGACGGTCGGTTCGCCGACCTCGGGCGGATCGGGATCCACCGCTCGCCCGTCCAGGTGCTCGGTCATCCGCAGGGCCGCGGCGGCCGAGCGCAGGACGGCCTCGGACGGCGTGGCCGGACTGATCCGCGCCAGACCGGGACGGCCGAGTCGGGGCGTCGTCCGATACCCCGTCGGTCTGGTCAGCACGACGGCGCCCTCATCGGTCTCGATCGCCGGGGCCAGGCCTGCCCGGCGCAGCACCTCGAGCACCGTCTCGGGCGGCGCCTGGGCGGCCAGAACGGTCGGTGCGAGGCGGCGCAGCCGCAGGGCGGCCAGCCGCCGGTCGGCCACCAGCTCGGTCAGCGAGGCCTCGTCGTCGGATCGGATGAAGGCCTGTGCGCCGGCGACCCGGATCCGGCCGTGCTTGCGCGCCGTGTCGGCGATGAGGTACTCGAGCGGTTGCGGCACGGGGGTCCTCGACGCGGAGCGCAGCCAGCCCAGCAGGTCCTCGCCGGTCCGCCCGGCGTCCAGGGCCCGCCGGATGGACGCCGGGCTGAACCGATACACCGCGCCCCCGCCGCGGCTCTCGGCGTCGGCCGCCAGATCCAGATCGCGGGCCAGCGTGTCGGTCAGCCGCCCAGGCGCCACCGCCGTCAGATCCCCTTGCAGCAGGACGTGATCCACGCTCGGGGGCAGAACCCGCGCGAACGAGTGGGCCGCCGCGTGCTCGGCGTCCCCACCCCCGTCGAGCAACGGTCGGGCGTACCCGGCCAGGGCGCAGCCGTTCGGGACCGACGGCGACAGCAACCCGAGCCAGATCCCCTCGGTCCGAGCCGCTTCCAGCAGGGTTGTGCGCAACGACCCGGCCCGGCGGGGCGCGGCCCAGTCCAGCAACGCGGTCAGCTCCTCGATCGATGCCGCCTCGCCCGGCCCGAGATCGGCCAGCGTGCCGAGCAGCCAGCCGCGCACCCCGGGGGCCATCGCCCGGTCGAGGTCGCCGCTCAGCGCGTTGCGCGGGGAGTCCCTGGCGTCGCGCGAGCCGACGAGCGCGGGGCAGCGGGTCGTCGTCCGCCAGGCCTCGGCCAGGTGGGCCCAGCGCCGCGGCAGCTCGGCGGCGAGCCAGTCGTCGAAGGCGGGGGTGGGCGCCCATCGGGGCTCGAGTTCACCGTCGTCCGCGATCAGTCCCGCGGCGTAGGCGATCTCGATCAGGCGGGATGCCTCGACCACGTCGATGTCCAGACGCGCGGCGACCCGCTTGACCTCGCGCACTCCCAGACCGCCACTGCGCAGCACCGGCGGGGGGCTGAGTTCCCAGGACCGGCCCAATGCCTCGACCAGCCGGACCGCCTCCACGGCGGCCGGCGCGGCGCTCTCGTCGGCCCGGGCCAGGGTCCGCGTGCTCGGTGTCGGCGGTCGATGGCTGCCCGCACGGTGCACCTGCCCCCCGCGCAGCGCCAGCGCGATCTGCCGGGGCAGCACCACGATGTCCGGACCGGCGACCGCGAGCAGGCCGTGCGCCAGCAGCCACCGCACCGAGGTGGTCGCCTCAGCGGGACTGACCGGGCGATCGGCGTCGTTCAGCCGGCCCACCGGCGGCCCCCAGGCGAGGGCGTCCAGGACGTCGCGCGCGCCCTCGGGGGCGCCGTCCAGCAGATCGGCCAGGCGCCCGGCGTCGCCCAGGTGGGCGGCGATCAGTGCGGGCAGCGCCGCCACTGACTCGGTCGGCACACCCAGCGCCACCCCGAGTTCGACGAGACGTTCGGGCTCGCGCCGGGTCAGGCACTCGCTCAGGTCCGGGCCGAGTCCCGCCGGGTAGGGCCCGAACAGATCGCGCACCGTCCGCACCAGGCGCAGTTCGGGTGTCGCGCCCCAGACCAGGGCCAACCCGCACAGACGGGACAGCGCCTCGGTGACATCCCGGCCGGCGAGCGCCGCGACGTCGGCCGGATCGGCCGGTTCGGGCAGCACCACCAGGATCTCGAGCACCTGCAGGGTCGCGGTGTCCAGGGCGTCGACGGCGCGCTGCACGCTGGCCCGCGAGGCGGCCCGGACGGCGAGCGCGGTCAGGTCGTGCGGCAGCGGCGCGGTCAGATCGATCCGCTCGCCCAGCAGGCGGGCGAGCCTCTCCTCGTCCCACGAGCGCAGTTCGTCGGCCAGGCTGCGCACGGCGACGGCCGGGGAGGATCGAGCGGCGGAGGACATCAGGCCAACGCTACGCCGTGGCGGGCCGACCGAACGCCACGGCGCTGGCGCGGCGAATCGCCTGGTCCCAGCCGGAGAACCCGGCCGGCTGCAGCCGCTACCGTGGCGCCGTGCGGGTGGGAATCGTGGTGCTGCCGATGGCCAGGTGGCCGCAGCAGCGGGAGCTGTGGCGTCGGGCCGAGGCGTACGGGTTCGACCACGCCTGGACCTACGACCACCTCACCTGGGACGACTTCGCTGGGATGCCTTGGGGTGCAACGATTCCGACGTTGACGGCCGCGGCCACGGCAACCTCCACGGTGCCGCTGGGCACCTGGGTGGCCTCGCCGAACTACCGGCACCCGGTGACCTTCGCCAAGGAACTCGCGGCCCTGGACGACATCAGCGGCGGGCGCGCCGTCCTGGGCGTCGGCGCCGGCACCTCGGGCTCGGACGCCGCGGTGCTGGGCGGCCCCGCTCTGACCCCTGGGCGACGGGCCGGCCGGTTGGAGGAGTTCGTCGACCTGCTCGACGCCGTCCTGACGAGGGAGAGCACCAACCACCACGGCGAGTTCTTCGACGCGGTGGACGCCGCCACCACCCTGCCCTGCCTGCAGCGGCCGAGGCTGCCCTTCGTGATCGCCGCCAACGGTCCCCGACTGATGCGTCTGGCCCTGCGTCACGGCCGCGCCTGGGCGACCACCGGGCCACGATCCTCGGAGGTGGACGGCGACCACGCCTGGTGGGCCGGTGTCGCCGCACTGGCGGGCCGCTTCGAGGATCTGCAGGCCGCCGCGGGCAGCGCGGCCATCGACCGGATGCTCTCCGTGGACGCCGCACCCACCTTCTCGCTGTCATCGATCGAGGCCTTCCGGGACGCCGTGGGCCGCGCCGGTGAGCTGGGTTTCACCGACGTCGTCGTGCACTGGCCGGTGCCGGGCGCCCCCCGCTACGACGCGCCGGAGTCGATGGTGGAGGTCGTGGCCGCCGAACTGGAGTCGCTGCGTGGGGCGGCCACGCCGTCCGGAGGGCGGTAGTCCCGATGGCCCGGACCCGACGTGTCGCCGCGCCCCCGGCCGGCCGGACGCTGAGCATCGGGATGCTCTCGGACAGGACCTGGCCCGGCCCGTTGTCGGCGGGTCGACCCGCCGCCGACCCGAGCGCCGTCCTGGACGGCCTGAGCCGCTACTACGTGAGGGTCTCCGACCGGGCCAGGACCCGGTGCATCGACGGGCGCCACGACCCGGACCTGGACGAGGCCGCCCTCGGGCCGCAGGTGCCCGGTGGGGCCCCGGGCGCCGCGCTGGCCTACCGGTTGGGGGTGGACAAGGACGACCTGACCCGTGGCACGTTCAGCGGGGACGCGGAGATGATGGTCGAGTCCTATCTGCGGCTCGGCCTGGCTCCGGGTGGCCACCGCGACGATGCCGAGCACGCCGAGGACGTCGGGTGCGGGGCGATCGACGGTCTGGACTCCGTGCTGGGATGCATGATCGACCCCCAGTACGTCGAGGACCACAAGCGGCTGGCCCGGACCATCCTGGACGCCGACTTCGATCGTGATCACTACCTGCGGGTGCTGGGTGCCGGCCTGGTGCTCCGCAGCCGGTCGGCGGCCTACTTCACTGGTCGCGGCGACATCCTCGACCTGCTCGAGCGCAAGGCGCCGAACAGCGTCTCGATCCTTCAGGGGCGTCACCGGGAGGGTTGGGTGGTGGTCAACCTGGTGCCGGGGACGACGCTGTCGTCCAACCGCTTCGCCGCCGACCACGACGGGGTCCAGGCCTTCGGCTACGACCTGTGGCGCTCGCGCCAACTGGCTGACCTGCTGCTGCCGTTGCCGTCCCAGGAGGTCGACCGGCAGCGCTTCATCCATGCTCGGGTGATGCTGACCATCGCCACGCTGATGGCGCTGACCGACGGCTCGCTGCCGATGCTGCTCCGACTGCCGGCCTGACCCGCGACGAATGAGCGCGGCTCCCGTGGCCCGCCACGTCTCTTGACGCACCCTGTCGTGCCGCGTACCTTGCGAGACATGGAACCGGGCGAGGCAAGGCCGGTGCTCACGCAGCTGAGGCGGGGGGCGTTGGAATACTGCGTGCTGGCCCTCCTGCGTGACGCGACGCGCTACGGCTTCGACATCGTCCGTGAACTCAGCGAGGCCGACGGGCTGCTGACCAGCGAGGGGACGATCTACCCCCTGCTGTCCCGGCTGCGCAAGGACGGCCTGGTGACCACGTCGTGGCACGAGTCGGAGTCCGGCCCTCCGCGCCGGTACTACGCGCTGACCCGCGACGGCCGGGCGGCGCTGGCCCGCTTCGTCGAGGACTGGGCCCGGTTCCGCGACTCGGTGGACAGCGTGCTCGACGTGCGGCCGGGATCGGCCGCATCGATGGACCGCGTGAACGGGAGAGACTGATGGCCGTGGGACTTGATCATCCGTTGGTCGCGGAGTACCTGCGACGGCTCGATGCCGCGGCCTCGGGGTTGCCGCCGGGTCGCCGGGAGGAGTTGCTCGCCGAGATCCGTTCGCACGTGGCCGACGCGCTCGCCTCGGTGGGGGACGACGAGGCGTCGGTGCATGGGGTGCTCGACCGGGTCGGCTCCCCTCAGGACATCGTGGGCGCCGAGTCGGACGACCGGCCGATCCGGACGGCGACCCCGCCACCGACGCCGGCCCGTTCCTCACCGTGGGGTCCGCTCGAGATCATCGCGGTCGCGGGTCTGACGGTGGGCGCGGTGCTGCTGCCGCTGGTCGGGCCGCTCCTCGGCGTGGTCTGTGCCTGGGCCTCGGCGCGGTGGACCCGCCGGGAGAAGATCGTCGCCACGATCTGGACGGCGCTCGCGCCGGTCATGATCGTGTTGCTCGGGGCCTCCCTGTTCGTCGTGCGGACCTCGACCGAGGTGCAGTCCGACAGCCCTGCCGTCGTCGAAGAGGTCGCTCCCGTCCCGGCGCCGGGGGAGGTGACCCCCTGATGGCACTCGGACTCCTGGGATTCCTGGTGCTGGCGTTGATCGCCGGCTTCGGCCCGATCATCGCCGGCGTGTACCTGTTGCTGAAGCTCAACGGTCGCGCGGCCTCCTGAGGTCTGCCCCACAAGCCCGACCCTGGCGCCCAGGCAGGCATGGGACGACGATGGCTGGCACGCGTCGAAGGAGACCGGAGGCCGCCATGCTCACCAAACCCACCCTGTCCTACGCCAGTGCCGTGGCCGATGAGCCGCTGTTGGGGGAGACGCTCGGGACACGGTTCGAGCGCACCGTGGCGGCCTTCGGTGACCGTGAGGCGCTCGTGGACTGCGCCACGAACCGCCGGTGGACCTTCAGCGAACTCGACGTCGAGGTGGACGAGGCGGCCCTCGGGCTGCTCCGTCTGGGCATCGGCAAGGGGGACCGGGTCGGCATCTGGGCCCCCAACTGCGCCGAGTGGGTGATCGTGCAGTACGCGACGGCGAAGCTCGGCGCGATCCTGGTCAACATCAATCCGGCCTACCGCTCCCACGAGCTGGCGTTCGTGCTCAGGCAGTCCGGCGTGAGGCTGCTGGTCAGTGTCCCCGAGCACCGGGGCAGCGACTACCGGGCGATGATCCAGCAGGCGCTCGCCGACTGCCCGGACCTGGAGCACACGATCTACATCGGTGAGCGTTCCTGGAGCGATCTGCTCGTCCAGGGGGGTGCGAGCGACCACCACCAGCTCGACGAGATCGCGGCCACGCTCTCCTTCGATGATCCGATCAACATCCAATACACCTCTGGCACAACGGGTTTCCCGAAGGGCGCCACCCTCAGTCACCACAACATCGCGAACAACGGGTACTTCGTCACGGGCCGGATCGGTATCACCGAGGCCGACCGGCTGTGCATCCCGGTGCCTATGTACCACTGCTTCGGCATGGTGATGGGGGTGATCGGCGCCTACAGCCGGGGCGCGGCGATCGTCTTCCCCTCGGCCGCCTTCGAGGCGGGCGCCACCCTGCGCGCCGTCGCCGAGGAGCGGGTCACGGCCCTGTACGGCGTGCCGACCATGTTCATCGCCGAACTCGACCACCCCGACTTCGCCTCGACCGACACCTCCACCCTGCGGACCGGCATCATGGCCGGCTCGCCGTGTCCGGTGGAGGTGATGAAACGCGTCGTGTCGCAGATGAACATGTCAGAGGTCGCGATCGCCTACGGCATGACGGAGACCTCCCCGGTGTCCACCATGACCGACCGGGACGACGACCTCGATCGCCGCTGCGGCACGGTGGGCACCGTGATGCCGCACGTCGAGATCAAGATCATCGACGCGTCGAGCGGTCTGGAGGTCCAGCGCGGCGTGCCCGGGGAACTGTGCACCCGCGGTTACTCCGTGATGCTCGGGTACTGGGACGAGCCCGAACGGACCGCCGAGGCGATCGATGCGGCCGGGTGGATGCACACCGGCGACATCGCGATCATGGACGACGACGGCTACGTGCAGATCTCCGGGCGGATCAAGGACATGGTCATCCGGGGTGGCGAGAACGTCTATCCGCGCGAGGTCGAGGACTACCTGCACACGCACCCTGACGTCGCCGACGTCCAGGTGATCGGGGTGCCGGACGAGAGGTACGGCGAGGAACTCATGGCCTGGATCGTCCTGCGCCCGGGCGCCGATCCGCTGACCGTCGAGGCGGTGCGCGAGTTCTGCGAGGGGCAGCTCGCCCACTTCAAGATCCCCCACTATGTGCACCTGGTCGACGGATTCCCGATGACGGTCAGCGGCAAGGTGCGCAAGGTCGAGATGCGGGCGATGTCTCAGGACCTCGTCTGATCCAGGGATCACGGTGACCCAGGGATCACGGTGCCAGAGATCACGGTGCCCAGAGATCACGCTGCCCCAGAGATCACGATGACCCAGGGATCACGGTGACCCAGAGATCACGGTGAAGATCACGATGCGTGGACCGTGCGTCGATGAGCACACGCGGTCCACATCGTGATCTCGCGCGCTGGATGAAACCTCGCACCGTGATCTCGCCCAGCGCGTCGAACCACGCACCGTGATCTTGCATGCTGGATGAAACCTCGCACCGTGATCTCGCCCAGCGCGTCGAACCCGCACCGTGATCTTGCCGCGCCGTGCCACCACGAGCGATCGACCGACACCCGAGCTTGACAGGTGACCATTTGGTCACATAAAAAGAACCGTGTGGACGACGACGCGGTCTTCAAGGGCTTGGCGGATCCCATCCGTCGCCTTCTCTTGGACGCGCTCTTCGAGCGGGACGGCCGCTCGCTCGGGGAGCTCGAGAACGTCGTCAACACGCGCGTCGAGATGACCCGGTTCGGGGTCGCCAAGCATCTTCGCCTCCTCGAGGAGGCGGGGCTCGTCGTGGTTCGGCGCGAAGGCAGGAGCAAGCTGCACTACCTCAATCCCGTGCCCATCCAGCAGATCCACGAACGCTGGATCGGCAAGTACACCGATCGTTCCGTGATGGCTTCGTTCCTGCTCGGCATCAAGCGCGCCGTCGAGGACGACGCGGCCGGGCGGAACCAGTCCCCGCCGGGGACCGACACCAAGGAGAACCCATGAGCGCCAACCTGATCCAGGTCTACAGCATCTACGTCAACGCTCCCGCGCAGAAGGTGTGGGACGCGATCACCACATCGGAGTACACCAACAGGTGGGGATACGGCGGCGACGTCGAGTACGACCTCACCGCGGGTGGGACCTTCCGCAACCGCACCACACCCGAGATGCGCGCGATGGGGATGGGGGACGTCGCGATCTCCGGCACGGTGATCGAGTCGGACGCCCCCAAGCGGCTGGTGCTGGACTGGCAGGCCTCCTGGCACCCGGAGGCGGCCCCCACCCGGCTGACCTGGGAGCTGACCGAGTACCCGAGCGGCCTGACCTACGTCGTCCTGACGCACGACGTGAGCGCGGCGCCGGAGCTGGGCGCGGAGGTCGCCGGCGGTCAGGACCCGCAGCAGGGTGGCGGCGGCTGGCCTTGGTGCCTGTCGGGCCTGAAGACCCTGGTGGAGACGGGTCGCTCCATGGACGAGCCGGCGGCCTGACTCAGCCGCCCAGTTCGTTGGGGCTGCGCCACTCGCGCTCGAACGGCAGCCGCCAGGCGAAGGGCGCGATCAACTGGTGGATCTGGTTCGGGCCCCAGGTGCCCTTGCGGTACGGGCGGACGACGGGTGGGTTCTCCAGCAGCGGCGCGGACAGCTCCCAGAGGCGCTCGATGCCCTCGGCCGTGGTGAACAGGGTGCGGTCACCGCGGGCGGCGTCGTGGATCAGGCGTTCGTAGGCCTCCAGGACCGCGCCGCTCCAGGAGGTGTCGTGCATCGCGAACTGCATGGACAGCTTCTGCAACCGCATCCCCGGCCCGGGGCTCTTGCCGTAGAAGGACAGGGACATCTTGGCCTGGTCGGCCAGGTCGAACGTGAGGTGGTCCGGCCCGTGATCGCCCACACCCGAGCCCGGCGGGAACATGGTGCGGGGCGGCTCCTTGAACGCGATCGAGATGATCCGGGCGCCCTCGGCCAGCTCCTTGCCGGTGCGCAGGTAGAAGGGGACGCCCGCCCAGCGCCAGTTGTCGATGTAGCACTTCAGCGCGATGAACGTCTCGGTCTCGGACTCGGGGTGGACTCCCTCGATGCCCCGATAGCCGACGTACTGGCCGCGCACGACGTCCGCGGGCTCGATGGGCAACATCGATCGGAAGACCTTGTTCTTCTCCTCGCCGATCGCATTCGGTTCCAGTGCCGTGGGCGGCTCCATCGCGGTGAAGGCCAGCACCTGGAACAGGTGCGTGACCACCATGTCGCGGTAGGCGCCCGTCGCCTCGTAGAACGACGCGCGCTGGGCCAGTCCGAGCGACTCGGGCACGTCGATCTGGATGTGGTCGATGTGATTGCGATGCCAGATGGGTTCGAAGAGGCCGTTGGCGAACCGGAACGCCAGGATGTTCTGGGCCGCCTCCTTGCCGAGGAAGTGGTCGATCCGGAAGATCTGCTCCTCGGCGAACACCTCGTGCAGCTTGCGATTCAGCTCGCGCGCGGACGTCAGGTCGACTCCGAACGGCTTCTCCATGATGATCCGGCTGCCCTCGACGAGCTGGGCGTCGCGCAACTGGTGGACGACGGCCAGCGCGGCCTGGGGCGGAACGCTCAGGTAGTGCAGCCGACGCGGAGGTGATTCGTCCCAGTTCCTCTCTGCCTCCTCGACCCTCTCCCGCAGTCCGGTCGCGCCCTCCGAGCCGGCCGCCCAGTGAACCCGCTGACAGAACGCCTGCACGGTGTCCTGGTCGGCCTTCCTCTGGTCGGCGAACTCCGCGAGCGAGGCGCGCACGAAGGCCAGGAACGAGTCTCGGGTGTACTCCTCGAGGGAGGTCCCGACGACCTGCATCTCGCGGAGCAGGCCGCTCTGGAACAGGTGGAAGAGGCCTGGGATCAGTTTGCGGTGGGACAGGTCACCCGTCGCTCCGAACAGGACGATGGTCGTGGGGGTGGCGGACACGTGCTCACTGTGCCGTCTTCCGCCGCCCAGGAGAAACCGGGACGCCTCGACCGGGTGAGGCCGCGGTGATCCGCGCGGATACCATCGGGCGGTGTCCACAGCCATGACCGGCGCGATCGGGTTCGACCTGGACATGACCCTCGTCGACTCGGCTGCCGGGATCGGTGCCACCCTGTGCGCCGCCATCGCCGAGCACGGGGTCGACGTCCCGCCGGAACGAGTGTGGTCCCTGATCGGCCTCCCCCTGGAGGAGATGATCATCAGGCTCGCCCATGGCCTGGACGCCGCGGCCGTCGCCGCCCGGTACCGCGAGATGTACCCGCGGGTCGGCGTCCCGCAGACGCTCACCCTGCCCGGCGCGCACGAGGCGGTGGACGCCGTCCGCGAGCTCGCCGGGGCCCGGGTGATCGTGGTCTCGACCAAGGTGGTCTCCGCCGTCCAGGCGGTGCTGGACGAGGTGGGGCTGGTCGTCGACGAGGTGCACGGGGACCTGTTCGGCAGGGCCAAGGCCGGCGCCCTGCGCGAGAGTGCGGCCTTCGCCTACGTGGGTGATCATCCGGCAGACGTCTCCGCAGCCCGGCTGGCCGGTGCCACGGCCGTCGCCGTGGCCACGGGGCCGCACCCTGCCGCCGCGCTCACCGAGGCGGGCGCGGACGTCGTCCTGGACGACCTGCTGACCTTCCCGGACTGGCTGGCCTCTCACCTGAGCACACCCACCTGAGCAAAGTCACCTGCGAAACCGGGCCGACACCCGCCGTGGGTCGCGGATAGAGTCGTGCGTGACGCCGCCGGCTCACCCTGACGAATCGGCCCCCTCGGGAACAGAAGGATCTGACGTGCCCACAGGCAAGGTGAAGTGGTTCGACGCCGAGAAGGGCTTCGGCTTCCTGGCCGACGACGACGGCGGCGAGGTGTTCGTGCACGCCTCCGCGCTGCCGGCCGGCGCCGAAGCGATCAAACCCGGAACCCGGGTCGAGTTCGGAGTGGCGGAGGGGAAACGAGGACAGCACGCCCTGTCGGTGCGGGTGCTCGATCCGCTGCCCTCGGTGGCGAAGGCGGCCCGCAAGCCCGCCGAGGACATGACGGTCATCGTCGAGGACCTGATCAAGCTGCTCGACGGAGTCTCGAACGGGCTGCGCCGGGGCCGCTATCCCGAGCGGTCCTACGCGCGCAAGGTCGCCACGGTGCTGCGCGCCGTCGCGGACGATCTCGAGGCCTGATCCGGCGGACCTGATCAGGACCGCGCCCGCGCCGAGCGGATCCGCGCCGTCCTCCTGGCCAGGCGGAGTATCCCGCGCAGTCCGGCGGCGGCCGCGGCCGCGGTGAGCACCCCGGCGATGCCCAGCCCCCAGGGGCCCGACAGCGGTAACCCCAGGCCCAGGGCGCCGCCCAGCACCCAGGCCAGCTGCAGAACGGTCTCGGAGCGGGCGAAGGCCGAGGTTCGCACGGTGTCGGGTACGCCGTCCTGGATCAACGAGTCCAGGCAGAGCTTGCCCAGCGCCTGGGCCAATCCGGCGATCAGCGCGACGGTGGCGATCGAGGGCAGGCCGTACCAGAAGGCCGCCCACAGGGCGGACAGACTCAGCGCCAGCAGCAGGGCCACGACGATCGCCTCAGGGTGCGCCCGACGGACAATGGTGCCCAGCGCGGTCCCCAGCCCGCCCCCGACGGCGGCCAGCGCGATGACCAGCGCGACCGCCGTCGTCGGTTCGATGCCAGGCAGTGGGTGGGTGCGCAGCCGGAAGGCCAGGAACAGCGTGAGGAAGCCGGTGAACGCCCGCAGTGCCGCGTTGGACCGCAGCCCGATGACCGCCGTGGCGCCGATGGAGACCCGTGGTCGGCGCCACCCGCGCGGCGCCCTGGTCCGCGACGGCCGTCGGCCGGGGGGCAGGTCGATCCGCGTCGGGTCGATCCGGCTCCCGTCCAGGACGGCGACGGCTGGGTCCGTCGAGCCGTCCGGATCGCCCTCCCCGGCGTCCTCCTCCTCGGCGGCAGGGTCGGAATCCACACCCGAGGACAGGGCCAGTGCCAGGGCGGTGCCGGCCGCGAACACGACGAAGGCCAGCCGCAGGGTCCACTCCGGGCCGACGTATCGGGTGATGACCACCCCGATCGGCGCGGCGACGCTCATCGCGATCACGCCGGCCGCGGCCATCCGTGCGTTCACCGTCACGAGCCTGGCCTGGGGCGGCATCACCCGGGGGACGGCGGCAGCCCTGATCACCAGATAGGCCTTCTGGCAGACCAGGAAACCGAAGGCCGCCGGGTACAGCGAGAAGGCGGGCGTGCCGTCGGCGATCGCCGAGGCCATCACCCAGGCCAGGAAGGCCCGCACCACCATCGTCGTCCCCAGGGCGTAGCGTCGTCCGCGCCGCACCCGGTCGAGCAGGGGACCGATCACCGGGGCCAGCACCAGGAACGGCACCATCGTCACCAGCAGCGAGGTGGCCACCCGGCCACGGGCCTGCTCGGTCGGCACGGCGAAGAAGATCGTGCTGGCCAGAGCGGTGACGATCAGGGCGTCGGCGGCGGAGCTGAGCAGGTGCAGCTCCAGCAGCCGGCCGAGACCGGAACCGCCCGCCCCGCCCGAATGGGTGGTGCGCCGGACGGCCCGTCCGACCCTGCGCGCCCAGCGGCCCAGCGCGGACGCGGCCCGCGCTGCGGCCACCCCTGGGTGACGGACGCCGGACGACATACCCCCCATCCTGCACGGGAAGTGGCGACGAGCACGGCGCGGCATGGGAGACAATCACCGGGTGCAGATCAGCTTCAATCTTCCCGACGGTTCTCCGAGCACGCCGACCTCGCACGACGAGGCAGGTGGGTCCGATCACGACGACCCGGGAGGGAATTCGGATGCGAATCGCGCGCTCCCGGTGGTCGTCGCCCTGGACGAGGTGTGCGCCGCCGCGGTGACCAGGGCCCGGCAGGCCGCCCTCGAGGTGGCCGGGGCAGGCCACGTGGGTGAGCACGCTGGCGTCGTCGCGGAGGGACAGCGGCTGGTCAGCCATCACTTCGAGTGCCTCACCTCCGGCTACCACGGCTGGCGGTGGTCGGTCGTCCTGGCCCGCGCCCCGCGCTCGCGGACGCCCACCGTGTGCGAGGTCGTCCTGCTGCCCGGCCCCGAGGCGGTGCTGGCGCCGCAGTGGCTGCCCTGGTCAGACCGGGTGGCTCCAGGGGACCTGGGAGCGACCGATCAACTCGCCTACCGGGATGATGACCCCTACCTGGAGCCCGGGTACGCGGTCACCGACGAACTCGACGAGGACCGTACGGCGCTCTGGGAGCTGGGCCTGGGACGCGAGCGGGTGATGTCCCGGCTCGGACTCACGGAGCTGGCCCGGCGCTGGTACTCCTCCGACCGTGGTCCGACCAGTGACGAGGCCGTGCACGCGCAGGCCGCCTGCTCCACCTGTGGATACTTCCTTCCCCTGGCGGGGTCGCTGCGCACCATGTTCGGTGCCTGTGGCAACGAGTGGTCACCGTCCGACGGACGGGTGGTCAGCGCCGACCACGGCTGCGGCGCCCACAGCGAGACGGACGTGGACCGACCCGTCGCGGAGGCGCTGCCCGCGCTGATCCTCGACGAGACGGGGGCCGAGGCCATCGTCCTGCCGCCGCGACCGGCCGAGCCCGAAGGCCCGGCGTCCGGTACGGACCCGGACGTCGAGGAGGCCGTGGCCGAGGATGAGGGCGTGGCGCCGCCCGAGGCAGACACGTGATGGTGCTCGTCCGGATCTGCTAGCGGCGCTGCCTGGCCAGCCGGCGCAACCCGTACAGGCCGAGGGCGATCGCGATCGGTGGCGTCCAGACCCACCACCCGCGATCGGTGTCGTTCAGGTACCCGTACCCCACGATCCCGGCAACCAGAGCAACGCCCCACCCCGCCGTCATCCACTTGATCGCCCGGCGCTCGTCGGTGACGAGCGGCTCGGGATCGGGTCGGCGATCGGCCGATCGCACGTAGAGGCGCACCCGATCAGCCTAGCGACCTGGATTCGACGGCGGCGGTGCAGGTCTGAGCCTCAGGAGTCGTCCCGCCCGACCATGAGCCCACCGGCCAGGGTGGCGGCGCTCTCGGCGTCGCCCTGCAGCAGCAGGGCCGCCTGGACCGACCAGGTGCTCATCACGGGAGGGATGTCGATCCCGGCGTCCTCGAGGATCAAGCGCAGTTCCTCGTCCCGGACGGCGGCCAGTTGGGTGTAGTTGGTCACCCGCGCCGCCCGCAGAGCCTCGGCGATCGGCGGGGTCACCCCGAGGACCCGGCTCAGGTCGTCCTCGGCGGAGGGAACGATGGTGGTCCACGACGGACCACTCGCCTTGGCGCTCGTCCGGAAGGCCGAACCGTGGTGGATCGAACCCGTCGCCGGGGGCCGCGCTGAGACCGGCACGGATGCGGGTTCTGATGGTGCGGGTGCGGGTGCGGGTGCGGGTTCCGGTTCGGGTTCCGGTTCCGGTTCCGGTTCGGGTTGCGGCTCCGGCCCCGCTTCGGGCTCCGGCGAAGGAGCAGCCAGATCCGTCTCGCCCAGGCCGTCCTCCGCGAGGATGTCCTCGGCGGTGACGACGCCGTCGGCCGCGAGTGGGTCGACCGTCCACATGTCGTCCGGTCCCGACCCGGAGTCCAGGGCCTGCATGGCCTCGGTGAGAAGCGACTGCTCGCCCTCGGCCTGCGGCCTCGACTCGACCTCGTGGGGTGCCGCAGCGAGCGGTGGGGACTCGACGTGAATCCTCCGCGGGCGAGGTCTTCCCGAGCGGCTCGGGCGCGACGTCCTCGGGGACCGGCGCCTGCGCCGAAGCCAGCTCGCCGGCCTGGGCCGCCCAGGTCCTGATGCCGGGGGCCGACCTGATCCGATTGACACGCAGCGCCCGGCGCAACTCCGATTCGGAAGCGACCGCGATCGCTGCGTAGGACCTGAGGCCCTCGGCGGACAGCGCCGCCGCCATGTGCTCGTCGATGCCATCGATCAGAGTCAGATCGTCGGCGCCCTCGTCGTCGGGCCGCTCGTCGTCGGTGTCGCCGGCCTCGGTGTCGCCGGTGTCGCCGGTGTCGCCGGTGTTATCGGTGTAGCCGGTGTCGTCGGACTCGCCGTCGCCGTCGGGCTCGTCTACCCCGTTGGTGGCCTCCGGCATGCTGACCTCGTTGCTCTCATCGGTCTGGTCGTCGGTCTGTTGGTCGGTTCGGTCGTCGTGCTCCTCGATCTCGTTCACGGGCCGATCGTGATCTGGGGTCGGCTCGGCGTTCAGACCGAAGGGGAAGAAGCGGTCGACCGTCATGGGCGTGCCGTGTGCAGTGCGCTGGACGGCGGCATGCACGTCACCGAACGGGAGCGCGTCCGCGGGCACCGCCGTCCCGTTCTCGGCCATGGAGGTCGGGATCTCGCTCTCCTCCGAGCCGCTCGCACGTCCCCAGCGAAGCCAGCCGGCCAGCAATCCGACCGCGAAGGCCACGATGAGGGCGGGCACGGTCTGCAGCCCGACCCACTCCACGAGGTCCTCCCTCTGTCGACCCGCGCTGACGACACCGTTCACTCGGCGGCCCGTCACAGACCCGCCGCGAGCCGTCACCAGTCAGCTGTCACAAGTCAGCCGTCACCAGTCAACACTGAGAGCGTGACCGGCGGTGTCCGATCCTGGCAAGTCCGGCCACGGATGCCACGAGCGGTCACGCGCCGTGATGAGACGGCGGGTGTCGAAGGCACGCGTCTCACAGCACCTCGAACTGGACCCGCCGGTTCTTCTGTCGATTCGCCTCGGACGTGTTGGGGACCAGGGGGCGGGTCTCGCCGAAGCCGACGTACGACATCCGCTCGTGGGCGATCCCCAGCGTGTGCAGGGTGGCCCGGACCGCCTTCGCCCGCGCGGTGCTCAGGGCCAGGTTCGGTGCGGCCTCGCCGACGTCGTCCGTGTATCCCTGGACCCGGACGAGGGCGTCCGGGTTCTTCTTGAGGATCTCCGACGCCTGTCGGACCGCGTCCATCCCCTGCGGGGTCAGCGCCGTGCCGCCGGAGTAGAACGTGATCTGCGGCAGCGCGTCCAGCTGAGCCTGCACCTCGGCCTGAGCACCCGACTGGCCCGACCCGTTCGACCCGGATCCGGCCGCCCCTGAGACCGTCAGCGAGGAGGTGACGTTGGCCGTCACCTCGTTCGCGGCGTTCTGCACAGCGGTGAGAGTCGCCTCGGAGGAGACCGATCCGCTCAGGTCGAGCGAGCCGCCGGACAGTGCCGCCGTGACGGTGTCGTTCGGGCCCAATGCCCCGAGCAGGCCCGCGAGGGCGGGGAGCCCCTCGGCGGACACCCCGGGGTCGATGGTGAGCTGGTTGGTCACGTTCCCGTCGCCGAAGCGGGCGGCGGCCGCGTCGACCAGCGCGTCGGCCTCCGCCTGCGAAGGGACGGTGCCGGTGAGGGCGATCTTCCCCTCCGATGCCGACGCGGTCGCCGACGGGAGCGCGGCGGCCTTCGCCTCCGGCCCGGTCGCTGCGGCCGAGGGCTCGCTCGAGGCGTCTGCCGAGGGCTCGCGGGACACTTCTGCGGACGGCGAGGCATCGCCGCCCGTGGAGGCCCCGGAGGATCCGGAGCCGCCGAACTCGGCCCGGACCACCCGGACACCATCGATCGCCTCGAGTCTGGTGATCAGATCGTCGGCGGTGAGTCCGGCCGGCAGGTCACCGGCGAGTACGCCGTCGCGACCGGTGAAGTCCACGGTGACCCCTGGGGCTCCCGCGGCGTCCAGCGCCTGGCGGGAGGAGGATTCCAGCGTCTGCTCGATCGAGTGCCGAACTCGGGACGTCGTGCGCGGCGCCCAGCCCGAGCAGACCCGCGGCGCCGAGCACCCACGGCAACGCACCGGCGCGCCGCCGCGCCCAGTAGTAGCCCTCGCGAGGAACGCTGTTCGACTCCGACATCAGCTCCTCCGGCCGACGTCGCGACCGGCGACGAGCTGTTCGGTGAGCTTGAGGAAGCCCGCCTCGTCGCCCTCCGCCAGGAGCCGCGCCTGACGAGACCAGGTGGGCAGGCTCGGCGCGAAACGTAGGCCGGCCTGCTCCAGGGCGGACTGCAGCTCCGCGACGTCGGACTCGGCCAGCTTGCGGAACGTGGTGATGCCGGCGGCCGCCAGGGCCCCGGCGATGCGCGGGCCGACGCCCTCGACGCGCTCGAGCTCGTCCTCGCCGGACTCGTCCTGGAGGCTGATCTCGGCCGCGGCGGCCTCGTCGCCGTCCTCCGCGAGCGCCCCACCGGCCAAGCCCGAGATCTGCTGGTCCGCAGGGGTAGCCGTATCCCCGTCCGGCTCCGCGGCGTCACCGTCGAGCCGGGTGGCCGTGGCCTCGGCGCTCACGTCGACGCTGGCTGCCTGGATGGCGGACAGATCGACCTCGCCGGTCGCGGGATCGTTCACGTCCACGTCGGAGGCCTGCACCGCGTCGACGTCGACCGCATCGGCGGTCGGCACCGGGACCCTCATCTCGGCGGTGTCGGCGGCCGACTCGTCGGACCCTTCGGCCGCTGCTGCACCGGACGCTGCCCGCGCGGCGGTCACGGCAGTGGCGGCCCTCTTCTCGACCAGGGCCGTCAGCCGCTCGATCTCGGCGTCCCTGGCTGCGATGGTCCGGTCCGCGTCGGCCCGGCGCCGGTCCGCGGCGGCCAGGGCCTGCGAGTTCTCGCGACTCAGCTTGGTGATGGCCTCGGACTCGCTGAAGTAGCGCTTGTGCCAGGGCCGGCGCCACAGCGCCCACCCGATGAGCAGCCCGAGCAGGACGGACAAGAGAATGATCAGCCAAGACTGGCCGAGGTACCAGGCCACAGAGCCCTCCATGGAGACGCGCCGCAGACGACTGCCCGGGTCCGGAGCAGCGCACGCCGTGCGAGATATCGGTGCATAGGACGGCTTCGAACACTACCGTTCGCAGGTTTCGCGGATGTGGCGACCCGCTCAGCGCAGCAGGAGTTGGTATCCGACGAAGGCCACCACGTCCAGCAGGGTGTGCGCGATCACCAGCGACATCACCCGTCCCCGTCGGCGGAACCATTCGGCGAACACCACGCCCATCACGACGTTGCCGATGAACGGACCGAAGCCCTGGTAGAGGTGGTACGAGCCGCGCAGGAGGGCGCTCGCGCCCGTGACGGCCCAGACCGGCCAGCCCAGCTCGCGCAGACGGGTCATCAGGTAGCCGACGACCACGACCTCCTCCAGGACGGCGTTCTTGATTGCCTGGAGGAGCAGCACCGGAACGGTCCACCAGTAGGAAGCCAGGGCCGCCGGGACGACCTCGGCGGTGATCCCGAGCTGACGCCCGAGGTAGTAGAGGGCCAGCCCTGGGATCCCGATCACGGCGGCCAGGACCACGCCGCCTCCCAGGTCGGGCCACGGCCGGGATCGGTCCAACCCGAGCCGGCCCAGCGCCGTCCGGGCCGAACCGGCCTGACCGGCCAGTAGCCAGACCACCAGGGCCACCGGCACCAGGGTGAACACGATCCCGGTCAGTTGATAGGTCAGGTCGAGGTAGGGGCGCGGGCTGACCGACTGGTTCAGCGTCGCGGTCTGCGCGGCCAGCGGTGGGCCGGCTGTCAGCTTCCCGCCGAGGTTGATCACGGCGTACACGGCCGACTGGCCGAGCGACAGGCCCAGGACGATCCAGATCTCTGCGATCGTCCGCCGTCGAGGCGTCGCGCCGGTCGAGGATTGCGGTTCGGCGCTCACCCGGTCATCATCCAGGTCTACCGCTCCACCCCGTGCATCGCCCGCCGACTCCTTGGGGGCCGCTCGTGGCCATCAGTGTCTTCGACCTGTTCTCGGTGGGGATCGGGCCGTCCAGCTCCCACACCGTGGGACCGATGCGCGCGGCGCAGATGTTCGTCGAGTCGCTGGCCCAGACCGATCACCCCCCGGCCGGGGTCCGTGCCGAACTGTTCGGCTCGCTCGGAGCGACCGGGCACGGTCACGGCAGCGTGGGCGCCGTGGTGCTCGGTCTGCTGGGTGAACGGCCCGAATCGGTGGACGTCGACGCGGCGCCGGCGTTGGTGGAGCGGGTGCGCAGCGAGCGACGGCTGAGGCTGCCCACCGGTGCTGAGATCGACTTCGATGTCGACCGGGACGTCGTCCTACACCGCAAGAAGTCCCTTCCGTTGCACCCCAACGGCATGCACTTCGTCGCCCTGGACGACCAGGGCCGTGAACTCGTGCGGCGGGTCTACTACTCGGTGGGGGGCGGGTTCATCGCCGGCGAGGACGGCGTGCCCGTCGAGGACGGCACCGAGTTGGCGATGCCGTTCGCCACCGGCACCGAACTGCTCGCGCACTGCCGGGAACGTGGCGTCCCGATGAGCGAGGTCATGCTGATCAACGAGCAGGCCTGGCGCACCGAGACCGAGATCCGCGAGGCGCTGCTGGCGATCTGGTCGGTCATGCAGGGCTGTGTCGAACGGGGCTGCCGGACCGGGGGTGTGCTGCCGGGCGGGCTCAGGGTCGCGCGGAGGGCACCGGCCCTGCACGGGCAACTGACGGCGGAGGCGGGGTGTTGGCACGATCCGCTGCACGCGATGGACTGGGTGAACCTGTACGCGCTGGCGGTCAACGAGGAGAACGCCTCCGGTGGCCGCGTGGTCACGGCGCCGACCAACGGCGCGGCCGGGGTGATCCCCGCGGTGCTGCACTACTACCGCAACTTCGTGCCGGGGGCGAGCGAGGACGGCGTGGTCCGGTTCCTGCTGACCGCGGGGGCGATCGGGGTCATCTACAAGACCATGGCCTCGATCTCCGGAGCCGAGGTCGGGTGTCAGGGTGAGGTCGGCTCGGCCTGTTCGATGGCCGCGGCCGGTCTGGCCGAGGTGATGGGCGCCAGCCCCGACCAGGTGGAGAACGCGGCGGAGATCGCCATGGAGCACAACCTCGGTCTGACCTGCGATCCGGTCGGCGGCCTGGTCCAGATCCCGTGCATCGAGCGCAACGCGATGGCCGCGGTCAAGGCGATCAACGCCGTCCGGATGGCCCTGCGCGGGGACGGCACCCACATCGTCTCGTTGGACAAGGTGATCACGACGATGCGCCAGACCGGGGCAGACATGAAGGTGAAGTACAAGGAGACCTCCCGCGGGGGCCTGGCGGTGAACGTGATCGAGTGTTGACCCGCCCGGACGACGCCGGTGGTCTCGGCTCCGGGTGGCGGAGGGCGCCGTTCGCAGCCGACGGCATCACCCACGAGGTGCTGCGCAGGGGCACCGGTCCCGGCGTCGTCCTCGTCCCCGAACTGCCGGGCGCGACGCCGCAGGTCATGGCACTGGCGGACCGGGTCGTCGCCGACGGCTTCCGGGTCGCGGTCGCCTCGGTGATCGGCGTCCCGGGCCGTGAACCGTCACCGGTGTACCTGGCGCGTTCGATCGGGCGGATGTGCGTCGCGCGCGAGTTCGCCGCGTTCGCCCGCGCAGCCGAGCGGCCCGTGTCCGGCTTCCTGCGGGCACTGGCCCGTGACCTGCACGCCGAGTGCGAAGGCGGAGGGATCGGGGTCATCGGCATGTGCTTCTCCGGCGGGTTCGCCCTCGCCGCGGCCGTGGAGCCCGCCGTCCTCGCGCCCGTGGTGAGCCAGCCCGCCATGCCACCGGCGATCGGCCGCGGCCGATCGGCGACCGGGCTGTCGGCGCGCGAGAGCGCCGTCGTCGGCGACCGAGCCCGCGAGGAGGGATTGTGCGCCCTCGGACTGCGTTTCACCCGCGACCGGGCCGTCCCGGCCGAGCGTTTCGCCGCATTCGCCGAGCTCCTCGGCGACGGCTGGCGGGTCCTGGAGATCGATTCCGCCCCCGGCAACGCTCACGGCATTCCGACGAGCGCGCACTCCGTGCTCACGCACCCGTCCGCCACCGTGTCCGGGCATCCGACGGCGGCGGCGAACGCCGAGGTCCTCGCGTTCCTGCACGAGCGTCTCGACGGCTGAGCCCGCGGGCGAAAGGGTGCTGTTCTCCCCCACCTGATGGGGGAGAACAGCACCCTTTCGCCCGCCTGCCCTGGCGGAGCCGGCGAGAAGGTCACGATCTTGGACACGGGTCGCGCGCGCAGCATGATCGCGGAGCCGACCCCCAGGGCCGCCGTCCAGCCGTCCGGTATCACGTGCGTGATCTCCACATCGCGATGACGCGGACGAGCCCGGCCCGTCCCTAGCATGGCTGGGGTGAGATCGTTTCGCGCGCTCGATGCCGCCGCGGCCTTCGCGGTGCTGGTCGCCGCGTGGGCCACGATGCGACTTGAGCCGGAGGCGCGCGAGCGTGCCCTCGACGCGGGGGCCGGTGTCCTGGTGATGCTGATGTCGGTGGGGGTGCTCACCGTCCGCCGCTGGCGCCTTGCGGGCGTGCTCCTGGTCGGCGCCGCTCTTGCGACCTACACGGCCCTCGACTACACCCGAGGACCGATCCTGGTCGGCGCCAGCCTGACGGTGTATCTGCTGGACCTCGCCGGCACGTGGCGCCAGGGTGCGGGTGCAGGGCTGCTGCTGGCCTTGTGCGCCGTCGATTGGCGATCGGTGGTCGGGGCGACTGCCCAGGAACGTCCCGGCTGGCCCGAGATGGAGGTGGTCGGCTGGTCCGGGGCCCTGGCCCCGCTTGCCTTTGCGCTGCTGTGGCTGGTCCTGCCGCTGCTGGCTGCCGAGGTGGTCAAGGCACGCGATGAGCGGGTCGCGGCGCGAGCCCGGCAGGCGACGGCGGCTCGCGAGAAGGCTGCGGCCGAGGAGCGACTGGGGATCGCCCAGGACCTGCATGACACGGTCGCGCACGCCCTTTCGGCGATCTCGCTGCAAGCCCGCGCCGGTGTGCGCCAGGTCGGCAGCGGCCCGGGAAGCGGCCCCCTTGACGCCATCGCGGAGCTGAGCGCCTCCGCGGCGACGGATCTCGGGACTCTCGTGCACGGGTTGCGGGGTGGCGCCCAGCGAGAGCCGCTGGCGATGCTGGACGACGTGCCGGAGCTCATCGACCAGGCCCGGCGAAGCGGTCAGTCGGTGCAGTCCCGACCCGCGTCGATCGACCCGCTGCCGGCGCCGGTCAGCGTCGCCGCGTACCGGGTCGTCCAAGAGGCGCTCACCAATGCTCGGAGGCATGCACCCGGGGCTCGCAGCGAGGTGGAGCTCAGCGATCGGGACGGTCTGGTCGTCGCCGTGCGCAACTCCGCTGCGCAGGAACGGCCCGAGCCCACGGACCCCGGGGGTGTCGGGCTGGTCGGGATGCGCGAACGGGTCGAGGGCACCGGCGGCACACTCAGCACCGGCCCGCTGGGGGACGGGGGATGGGAGGTGGTGGCCAGGTGGCCGCTCCACCGGACGGGCTGACCAAGAGCACGGTCTCGGTGCCTCGTGTCGTCGACGGATCGCACGTGGGGCCGAGGCTGAGGCCAGAGGCTCCAGGGCGGGCTCGAGTCACCCGGGGATCCTGCAGGATCCGACACTGGCGGGTACCAAGGTGGTGGTGCTCACCACCTTCGACCTCGACGAGTACGTCGCCGAGGCACTCGTCGCCGGCGCATCGGGCTTCGTGCTCAAGCACGCGCCGACTCAGGAGATCGTGCGCGCCGTCCAGGTGGTCCACGCCGGCGAGGCGCTGCTGGCACCCGAGGTGACCCGCCGTCTGATCACCCGCTACCTGCACGGAAGCGGGCGACCGCCCGATCCGGCACTGGTCGCCCTGCTCACCGATCGGGAACGACAGGTGGTCGGACTCGTGGCGCAGGGGCTCTCGAACACAGACATCGCCGCGGGTTGGTTCGTTTCCGAGGCCACCGTACGCACGCACGTGTCCCGGGCGATGGCGAAGCTGCAGGCCCGGGACAGGGCGCAGCTGGTCGTCCTGGCCTACCGTCGCGGGCTCGCTGCGCCTCCGGGGTGATCCTGCGCAGTCGTCGCGTCATGGACCTCAGCGCCGGACGTACCGGCATCTCGGCGCCAGGCTGACGCCGACCTCGTCCGTGGCCGCGACGGTGGTGGCCATGACAGACGCATACTCCGATCGGCCGACCCCGCCGACCCCGCCGACCGCCGACCGAGCAGGACCTGGGCGGTGGATGTTCGCTCGCTGACGAAACGCTACGGCCGCCGCACGGTGGTCTCCGCCCTCGACCTGAGGCTTCCGGCAGGATCGGTGACCGGGCTGATCGGACCCAACGGCGCCGGCAAGACGACCGTGATGGCGATCCTGCTGGGGCTCGTGCGTCCGACAGCCGGAGACGGCTGGGTGCTCGGCCGCCCGCTGGCCGACCCGACGGGCTATGTCCGTCGGGTCGGTGCCGTGATCGAGGGGCCCGCCTTCCACCCGGCTCTGTCCGGTCGGGCCAACCTGACGTATCTGGCGCTCCTGGGCGGACACGATCGAGGCCGTGTCTGCGATGTGCTCGGGCTCGTCGGCCTCTCGGATCGGGCCGGTGGTCGCGTCGGCGCCTACTCGCTGGGCATGAGGCAGCGGCTCGCGATCGGATCGGCCCTGCTGAACGACCCGGATCTGGTCATCCTCGACGAGCCTGCCAACGGCCTCGACCCGGTCGGCATGCGAGACCTGCGCAGGGTGATCCGCCGTATTGCGCGGGAGGGGCGCACCGTTCTCGTCTCCTCGCACCTGCTCGCTGAACTGGAGCAGGTCTGCGATCACCTGGTCGTGATCGATCGTGGCGGCCTGGCCCATCAAGGCCCGCCGGCGAGTCTGCCTCGATCCGGCGGCGAGCGGGTCGAACTGGTGGCGTTGCGTACGGCCGACGTCGAGGCCGTGCGGGCGGTGCTGGTGGGTCTCGGGCGGCAGCCGACCGTGGCTGACGGCAGGGTCCAGGTCTGCGTGGGTGCTGAGGATCCACGGCGTCTGGCTGCCGAACTGAACCGGGCGGTGGTCATGGCGGGTCTACCGCTCGCCGGTGTGGGACTGCGCCAGGTCGATCTCGAGAGTCGATACCTCGAGCTGGTCGGGGCAGCGGGCGGACCCACCGGCGAGACCGGTGCCGTGATCGGCGGTGTGCGGTGAACACCATGGTGCGCACGGTCCGCGCCGAGTGGTTCTGCCTGGCCCGGCGTCAGGTGCTGGTCACGTGCTCGCTCGGCGCGGCCCTGTTCGGGATCGGGGTCACCGCGGTGATGATGATCACGCTGGGGGAGTCCGCCAACCCACTCGCGCTCGACGAGCGCCTGCTGGAGCGGGCGGAGGGGGCGACGATGCCCATCGGCGCCGGCATGGCGTTCGGGTCGATCGCGGTCTTCGCGGTCTTCGTCGCGCTGTCCGCGGGCGGCTACGCCAACGGCACCTTCCGGGTAGCCCTGCTGCACGAACCACGCCGCCTCGCGGTCGCCGGGGGTCAGCTCGTCGCTCGCTGGGCACTGGTGTCCTCGATGCTCGCCGCGACCCTGTTCGTCGGTAGCGCCACCGCGCTCGCGCTCGCCCCCTCCCAAGGGGTCGAGACCACGGCATGGTTCTCCGCCGCCGGCCTGGCCGACCTCGTGGGGGACACCGCGCGGATCGCCGCCTTCACCTTCGGCTGGGCGTTGTTCGGCACCCTGGTCGGAGTGCTCAGCCGCTCCATACCTGTCGGCCTCGCGGCCGGGCTGATGTGGGCGGGCCCCGTCGAGAACGTGCTGGGCGACGAACTCGACTTCGCCCCACGATGGTTCCCGGGGCTGGTGCTACGCGGCGTCGTCTCGCCCCTGGAGTCGCCGGTCGATCAGACCCGCATCTGGGTGACCGCGACCGCATACGCCGGGCTCAGCCTCGTTGCGCTGGCGTGGGTGCTTCGACGCCGAGACGTCACCTCGTGACGCGCTGCAGGTGCTCCGCGGGTCGTGGGTTGACAACCGTACCCATCAGTTCGGATACTGGTCGCATGAAACCGAACCCAAGAGTTCTATTAACGTCCACCTCCAGCCCGAACGACCCCCATCGCGTGCTGACCCCGGCCACCGTGAGCGCCTGGGGCGGTGTGTTGTTCGCCGGCGCGATCTTCGGCTTCTTCTTCGCGTGGGTCTGCTCGACGATGTGGGGCTTGGACGACGCCGACCCGCGGGTCGCCATTGCGGCCATGCAGGCGATGAACGACTCGGTGCGCAACGCCGTCTTCTTCCCGGCCTTCTTCCTCACCCCGGTGGTGCTGGGGCTGGCGGCGGCGCTGGCGTACCGGGAGCGACGCCGAATGTCGGCAGGACTGCTGCTCGCCGCTGCTCTGGTCTACCTGGGCGGTGGGCTGATCCTCACCATGACCGTGAACGTGCCCATGAACGAGAACCTCGCCGGCATCGTCGTCCCGTCCGACCTCGGCGAGGCCCAGGCGATCTGGAGCGACTACTCCGGCCGCTGGCAGCTGTTCAACCAGCTCCGGACCGTGGCCAGCGGAGTCTCCCTCGGCCTGGCCGGCGCCGCGCTGGTCCTGCTCGGGCGCGGACCGGACCGGCACCCGGACCGATGACCGTCATCGTCGATCCACGTGTGGCGATGCGCCCACGGCACCGTGCCTGAGGTGGCGTGCACCGCCTGTCCGGACGCGTGAGCCGGCGCTAGCATCCCCCCATGCGGACCTCGTCGCGATGGCTTGTCGCTGCAGGTCTGCTCGCCATCGGCGCAGCAGCACTCGGCAGGGCGGTGTGGCTCCTCTGGCGGCCGTGCGCAGCGGGGCAGGGCCCCGATGGTTTCAGCGCCGCGTGCCTGACGGCGATGGATGTCAACGCTCCGCTCCCGATCCCGTTGCCCCCGGCGGAGCTGTCCCTGCCCGAGACGCTCGGCGCCGTGGCGATGCTGGTGCTCGCGACCGCTTGGCTCGTCGTCCTGCCGACCCTCCAGGTCGGCCGCCTCGCCCGGCTGGCTCTCGGTTCACCCGCGGTGCTGGCGATGGTCGGGGCCGCCGCGGCCGCCCTCCAGGCGCCGGAGGCCCTGACCTTCGTTCTGTTCCTCGCGATCGACTTCGCGGTCGTCGGAGTCCTGCTCGCCCTGGTCGCCGGCCGGCTCGGCGGAACCGACGTGAATCGGGTGCGGTACGCGATAGTGCTGGTCGGGGCCACCGCGATGAGCCACGGTCACCTGATGGTCGAGTACACGATCGCGATCGGGCGCAGCGACGCGGACTGGGATACCCCGCCGAACACCGGCTATGTCACGGTCGTCGGCCTGCTGCTCGCGGCGTTGGTCACCGCGGGATGGTGCCTCCTCGAACGCCGTCGCTCACGCAGCGACCCGGCTCCCGCCCTCGTCGCCGCCTGACCGGGTCCGGTCCCACCCGGGCTCCGGACACCAGGCGTCCCCATGGGAAGGTCGCCTCGGCGTTCCGATGTGGTGACGGCGCGCGTTGCAGGCTATGAAGTCACGTGCCGAGCCCCTGCTCAGGCGCCGAGCCGATCTCGGGCCCGAACCAGGTGGGCGCGCTCAACGTCGTTCCCGGTGTGCTCCAGCGCCCGGTCGTAGGCGTCCCGGGCCCCCGCCACGCAGCCGAGCCGCGCCAACAGGTCGGCACGGACGGCGTGCAGCAGATGGTGGCGGGGCAGATCGATCTGATCGAGCAGGTCCAACGCCGCTGCCGGATCGCGACGTCGCGGATCGTGGCCTTCGCCCGGCGGATCCGCGCGGCCATGGTGGGCAGGACCTCGATGGGCGGCGTCCCGGCCCTGGCTGCACGCTCCGGCGCACCGCGAAATCGACACCGTGGCCGAAAGGGTGCTGCTCTCCCCCGGTAGGCGGGGGAGAGCAGCACCCTTTCCGACCAGGCTCAGGCGCCGTGCCGCCCCGGGCCGCCGGAATATCGGCGCACCTCGGCCTGCTGGCACGAGTGGGCCCTGAACGCCATCGTGCACGCCGCCGCTGCCGTGCCCCAAGGCCACGCCCCCCAACGCGGTGCTCCGACCCCCGGTGCGCCCGCCCGATGCCAGGAGGTCTGCCCGCCTGTGAGCCCCACCTTCCGGGCGCTGGCGCACGTGGATTACCGCATCTGGGCAGGCGGTGCAGTGGTGTCCAACGCCGGCACCTGGATGCAGCGGGTGGCGCAGGACTGGCTGGTCCTGACCGTGCTCACCGACAACTCCGGGACCGCGGTCGGCATCACCACCGCGCTGCAGTTCGCCCCGATGGTGATCCTGGCACCCTTCGCCGGCGTCGTCGCAGACCGGTTCGATCGTCGCCGGGTGCTGCTGGCGACGCAGAGCGCCTCGGGGCTGCTCGCGCTGGTGCTGGGCCTGCTGGTGGTGACCGACACGGTCGTGCTGTGGCACGTCTACGTGCTCGCCGGTCTGCTCGGTGTCGCGGCGTCCATGGACGCGCCGACCCGGCAGGCCTTCGTCGGCCAACTCGTGCCGGAGGCCGACCTGGCCAACGCGGTCAGCCTGAACAGCGCGTCCTTCCACGCCGGCCGCCTGATCGGTCCGGGCCTGGCCGGCTGGCTGATCCACTGGTTCGGCACGGGGCCGGTCTTCCTGGTCAACGCGGCGTCCTTCGGCGCCGTCCTGATCTCCCTGTCGCGGATCCGTCCCCAGGCCCTGGATCGCGCCGGCCAGGACGGCGACCCCGTGGACGGCGGGGCCCGGCTGGGCCCGCGCCCGGGCCGGGGCGGGGTGCGCGAGGGACTGCGCTACGTCCGTGGCCGCCCGGATCTGATGCTGGTGATGAGCCTGGTCGGCATCGTCGGCACCTTCGGACTGAACTACCAGATGACCACGGCTCTGATGGCCCGGCTGGTCTACGACCGGGGGGCCGGCGAGTACGGGATGCTCGGCTCGGTCTTGGCCGTCGGGGCGCTCGGCGGGGCGCTGCTGGCTGCGCGCCGCGAACGGCCCACGCTGCGCCTGGTGGTGCTGGCCGCCGTCGCCTTCGGCGTAACCGCGACGGTCTCGTCGCTGATGCCCGGCTATCTCTCCTTCGCCGCCTCGCTCGTCCCGGTCGGTCTGGCCTCACTGACCCTGATGACCACGGCGAACGCCACCGTCCAACTCGCGACCGAGCCCGAGATGCGCGGGCGGGTGATGGCCCTGTACCTGGCCGTGTTCATGGGTGGCACGCCGATCGGATCCCCGGTGATCGGTTGGGTGGGTGAGCATCTGGGGGCGCGGTGGACGATCGGGGTCGGCGGTGTGGTCAGTCTGATCGCCGCGCTGGCGGCCCTGGCGCTGCTGCCGCGGGTCACCCTGCACGCCGAGACACAGGCGCGGTCGCGGACGGCGATGGGCGCCGGCCCCTGACCGCGGGGTTCGGCTCAGAACACCGTGCGGCGAACCGCACGGACCCCGACCGCCAGCCCGACCGCGCAGGTGAGGACGGCGGCGAGCAGCCCGTAGAGGGCCTGCTCGTTCCAGACGCCGGCGAACAGGGCACGTTCGGCGTCGACCACGTGCGTGAGCGGGTTGACCGTGGACGCCGCGCGCATCCAGGCCGGGCCCGCCTCCAGCGGCAGCATCATTCCCGACAGGATCAGCAGCGGGAACAGCAGCGTCTGCTGCACCGCCCAGAACACCCACTCCGCCTGCCGCGCCGCGATCGCCAGCGCGTAGGAGAGGGCTCCGATCCCGACCCCCAGGATGCCGAGGATCGCCAGTCCAGCAACAACGTGCAGCGGATGGATCACGAACCCGAACGGCCACGCGACCAGGATGATCACCGCCGCCTGGACGACGAGGGGGGTCAGCTCCTTGAGTGCCCGGCCGACCATCAACGCGGCCCGGGACAGCGGAGTGGCCAGGACCCGCTCGAAGGCGCCGGTCATGATCTCGAACTGCAGGTTCGACCCGGTCATCGACGTGCCGAACATCGTGATCATCACAATGACGCCGGGCAGGAACCACTGCAGGGTGCTCGGCGACCCCGACACGCCCGCGGCCGGGCCCGATGAGGCCATTCCGGACAGCAGCGGGGTGAACAGGCCGAGGAACACCAGCGGCTGGAGCAGGGAGAAGACCAGCGTGAACGGGTCCCGGGCGATGGTGAGCGTCTCCCGCATCCACACGGCGGCGATGTCCGACCAGATGTTGGTCTCGCGACCGACATCGGTCTGGACCGATTGCGGGGCAACGGTTCTCGTGGCCATCAGGCTTCGGCTCCTTCGCGCAGACTGCGCCCGGTGAGAGCGAGGAAGACATCGTCCAGGGTGGGCTGGTGCAGGGTCGCGGCGAGGGCCTCGATCTCGCGGGCTGCCAGCTCGGCGAGCACCTGAGGCAGCAGGCGATCGCCCGCTCGGACCCGCAGCACCAGCCGGTGGCTGGTCCCGTTCGGACCAGCGAGGAGCTCACCGTCGTCCAGCTCGGTGTCGAACCGGGACACGGCCTCTCGCGTCCGGCCGAGGGCGTCGGACGGCACGGTGAGCGTGATCCGGTCACCGGCGAGGTCCGCCTTGAGGGCAGCCGAGGTGTCGTCGGCGATGATCCGGCCGTGGTCGATCACCACGACCCGCTCGGCCATCGCGTCGGCCTCGTCGAGGTAGTGCGTGGTGAGCACGATCGTGGTGCCGTACTCGGCACGGAGCCGGGTGATGTGCTCCCAGAGGTTGGCCCGATTCTGCGGGTCCATCCCGGTCGACGGCTCGTCGAGGAACAGCAGCGGGGGCGAGTGCACGAGGCCCAGGGCGATGTCGAGTCGCCGCTTCTGACCCCCGGACAGGGTGCTCACCTTGCGCATCGCGAGCCCGCCCAGGTCCAGGCTCGCGACGAGTTCATCGACCCGGCCGGACGCCGTCCGTCGGTCGAGGCCGTAGAACCGCGCCTGCATCAGCAGCTCGTCGCCGACCCGGTGGTTGTGGCCGGCGCCGTTCCTCTGCCCGATGTACCCGATCCGGCGGCGGACGCCGGCCGGGTCACGGGTCACGTCCCGGCCGCAGACCCGGGCCGTCCCCGAGGTGGGTGGCAGCAGGCTGGTGAGCATCCGCAGGGTCGTGGACTTGCCGGCCCCGTTCGGCCCGAGGACGGCGACCAGCTCCCCGGGAGCCACGTCGAGGTCGATGCCCCGTACTGCCTCCACCGTCTGTTTCCCGCTGGTGAACGTTCGGGCGAGAGCCTGGGTGTGGATCACCGCGGTCATCCTTTCCGTACAGCGTACTGGATTGATGAGATGCTAGCGTACGACGTACGGAGTTTCAAGGCGTTCCCGATGGTGCAGATGTCGGAGGTGGGCGGCGGTGGCGAACCGGGACGAGGCGGCAGACATCGATCCCTCCGCGGCGACATCGCCCGGGCACGCCACCGCGAGCCCGGTCGGGAGGTGGCCGGACGGCACGCCCGGCGACCAGACGCCCGACGACCCGGAACAGTGGGGGACGCCCGAGGGACGCAGGATCATCGCCCTGCTCTGGGGTGCACCGACGCCGAGCGTCCGGGGCCCACGACAACGGCTCTCCGTGGACGAGATCATCGAGGCCGCCACCGACCTCGCCGACGCCGACGGCTTCGAGGCCCTGTCGATGCGCGGCCTGGCCAAGCGCATCGGGACCAGCCCCATGTCGCTCTACACCTACGTACCGGGCAAGGCCGAGCTGTTCGAGCTCATGATCGACCGGGCCTACGGCGAACGAGCTCTGCCGGACCCAGGTCTGCCGTGGCGGCAGCGCTACGAGTCGCACGCCCGGGAGGGCCTGGCGATGTACCGTCGACACCCGTGGCTGCTGCAGTCCAACCTGTGGCGGTTGCCGTTGGGCCCCAACGTCCTTGACGTCACCGAGAGCATGCTCGCGATCGGTGCGGACGCCGGTCTCTCTGCGGCGCACGGCGTCCGGGTCGCCTCACTCCTGGAGTCCTATGTCTTCGGCATCGCGCGCAGTGACATCGCGGACAGCGCCGAGGCGCTGCGGACCGGGCAGAGCCGCGGCGACTTCTGGGACGCACGGTCCAGCTTCTGGGGCACCTACTTCGACGCGAACCGGTATCCGGTCATGGTGCGCACCTGGGAGTCCGGAGCCTACGAGCGGCTCGAAGACCCCGAGGGCGACCTACGCTTCGCGCTCGGTCTGGTCCTGGACAGCGTCGAGCGGCTGGTCGATGACGGCTGATCCCACCTGGGCTCAGGCGGTCCTCTGCAGCGTCCGGTAGCAAGCCAGGTGGGCGTCAAGCACGTCGCCCCACGGCGTCGGGTCCAGCCCGAAGGTGCTCCGGGCGGCCGAGGAGTCCAGGTGCCAGGGGCGGGTGTGCTGGTGGGCCACCTCGTCGAACTCACGGGCCATCGGGTTGACCAGGCCGGCCACCCTGATGAGCCAGGCCGGGATCTGCCGCACCGGCACCGTCGGCACGTCGAGGTGGGCAGCCAGCTCGCCGACCAGGTCCTCGATGCGCACCGGGGGATGGGACGGCACGTGCCAGGCCCGCCCCCACGCGCGCTCGTCGGCCGCGGTGGTCACCAGGAGCCGGGCGACGTCCCCGGTGAAGGTGAACGTGTGCGGGAGGGCCGGGTCGCCGAGCACCCGGGCGGTCCGGCCGCGGAGCAGGTTCGGGACGACCGAGTCGCCGACCATGCTGGCGGCGGTGGCGCCGAGATAGTCCGAACCGCGCACCTCGGTGGCCCGGATGCGACCGGCCCGATGCGCCGCGAGCGCGTCGCGCCACATCTGTGCCCGCACCCGGCCCTTGGTTCCGGCGGCGGCGAGCGGCAGGTCCTCGTGGAGCCCCGGCTCGCTCAACGCGGCGTCCGTCGGCCCGTAGCCGTACAGGTTCGAGCAGGTGGCCAGGACGGCGCCGCTCGACTCGGCCGCCGCCAGCAGGGCGGCGGCGATGGGTGGCCAGTCCTGGGCCCACCGGTGGTAGGGCGGATTCGCGCAGTTGTAGATGGCGGACGCGTTCTCGCTGAGCTCGGTCAGGCGGGTGGCGTCCGCCTCGTTCGCGACGTCGAGCCGGACCCGCTCGACGTCCGGGTGGTCCGGGCCGGAGCCGGATCGGGTGATCAGGCGGACCCGGGATCCGGAGTCGGTCAGCAGGCGCGTCACGGCCGTGCCGACCGGGCCGGCGCCGATGACGACGTGCAGGGATGTGGCCATGGTGAGTCTCCTTATGGACTGTCGCTCTGCTTCGAGAGCAGTGCTCTACCTGGGATCACCATGCGCTTGTCGCGCCGGTTCTGTCAAGAGCACTGCTCCGGTTTGTTGTCAGTGCTCTGAGGAGGAGGCATCATCGGTGGCATGCCCACCCGGTCGACGGCCCGCACCGTACGTCAACGAGCCCGCGAGCAGCTGACCGCTGAGATCGTCGCCGAGGCCCGTCGGCAGCTCGCCGACGTCGGACCGTCCGCCCTGTCCCTGCGCGCGGTCGCCCGGGGCCTGGGCATGGTGTCGTCGGCGGTCTACCGCTACGTGGCCAGCCGCGACGAGCTGCTCACCCTGCTGATCGTCGAGGCCTACGACGCCTTGGGGGAGGCCGTCGAGACGGGGGAGGCGGCCGCTGCGCCCGAGGACCTGGGTGCTCGCTGGCTGGCGGCGTGCACCGCCATGCGGCGCTGGTCGCTCGGTCACCCGCACGAACATGCGCTGATCTTCGGCTCACCGGTGCCGGGATACGCCGCGCCGCAGACCACCATCGAGCCCGCCGCGCGGGTTCCGCGCGTGCTGATCGGCCTTCTGGTGCAGGCCATCTCGCGTGGCGACCTCGATCCGGCGACACTGCCCGAGGCGGCACCCGACGTCGTCCGCGCCCTCGCCCCGCTGCGCAGCACCGTCCCCCCGGACCTGCCCGATGAGCTGCTGGCCCGCGGGATCTCGGCCTGGACCCTGCTCGTGGGCGCTGTCTCCTTCGAGCTGTTCGGGCATACCCACAACGTCGTGGACGACGACCCGGCGTTGCGGGAGGCCTTCTTCACCGACCAGATGCGCCGGGTTGCCCGGACGGTCGGCCTGGTCCCTCCGACTCACGCCGAGCCCTCCAGCATGTCCAGATAGTGCTGGTTGACCATCACGCCGAGCAGGTTGCCGAACGGGTCGAGCACGGACGCCGTGACGAAGCCCGGACCGCGCTCGGTCACCGGCTCGTGCACCGTGGCCCCCAGCTCGAGCAACCGGTCCACGACGGCTTGAACGTCGTCCACGTGCCAGTAGGTGACGGACGGACCCGGGCCCTCCACGGCGCCCGCCGCGAACCGACGGTCGACGATGCCGAGCTCGTGCAGGTGGTCGCCGATCCGGAACTCGACGTAGGCCGGCGCCCCGTCGGCGTCGCGGGCGAAGTAGGGCTGGACGCCGAGCAGCCGCGCGTACCAGTCCCGGGCGGCGGCGACGTCGGTCGCGGTGTAGACGACGGTGCTCAGTCCTCGCAGCATGGCGTTCTCACTCTCGATGGTTTCTCGGGCGTTTCGTGCCGGACGGCCCCACCCTGCCCGAGTGAAGTGCTCATCCTGTGAGCACTTCTCCCGGCAGACTGAGGCCA
Organism: uncultured Actinomycetota bacterium; assembly: GCA_963750395.1. Lineage (GTDB taxonomy): Bacteria > Actinomycetota > Actinomycetes > Actinomycetales > Kineosporiaceae > JADJPO01. Next base: position 158,533 of record CAVVQM010000011.1, read on the forward strand.
TGCGCGCCGACCGGTTGATCGCCGTCCTGCTGCTCCTGCAGGTCCGCGGCCGAGTGACGGCGGCCGAGCTGGCCACCGAGCTCGAGGTGTCCGTGGCGACCGCTCGTCGCGACCTCGAGGCGCTGTCCACGGCCGGGGTACCCGTGTACCCGCAGGTGGGCCGTGGTGGCGGCTGGTCCCTGGTCGGCGGCGCCCGCACCGATCTCAGTGACCTGTCCGCCGGTGAGGCGCGGGCTCTGTTCCTGCTCCTCGGACCGGCGGCCTCGGTCTCTTCAGAGGCCAGGTCGGCGCTGCGCAAGCTGGTCGGTGCACTGCCGCGGACCTTCCAGGCGGAGGCGACGGCCGCCGCGGGGGCGACCCTCGTCGACCCGTCCCGATGGGGCGAGGCTGAGCGCCGCCGACCCGAGCTGGTCGAGGTCCTGCAGTCCGCCGTGGTGCGCCGCCGACGCGTGCGTCTGAGGTATCGGGGCCGGTCGGCCGAGCGGTCCGAACGCGTGGTCGACCCGTGGGGTCTCGTCGACAAGGACGGCACGTGGTACCTCCTGGCCGGCACCGACCGCGGACGGCGGACCTTCCGCCTCGACCGCGTGCTCGCCGCCGAACCGCTCGACGAGGTCGCCGAGGTCCCCGACGAGCTCTCGCTGGCCGCGCACTGGGCCGAAGTGGTCGAGGAGATGGAGCGGCGACGCTCGCGGACCTGGGCGAGCGTGCTCATCGACGCCCGGTTCGTCTCCGTGCTGCAGCACCGGTTCGGCCGCCACGTCGAGGTCGTGAGCGAGCGCGTGGACGGTCGGGCGCAGGTCCGCCTCGGGGCGCCGAGGCCACTGGACATCGCCCGCGAGCTGGCCGGTTGGGGGTCGATGGTGGAGGTGCTCGAGCCGGAGTCGGTGCGCCGGGAGCTGGCCGGTCTCGGGGCGGCCCTCGTCGCGTCCTACGGAACCTGCCGGTGAGGGCGCCGGTCGCGCCCGAGGCGGAGGCATCATGGTCCGGTGACCTGCCACGAACCGCGCGACGAGGCCGATCCGGTCTCGGACCTTCGGGCTGTCGGCGTGGCGGAGGCGAGCACGGACGCGGGCGCCACGATCCCCGGTGCGCTACGCGACTACCTCGCGTGGCACGAGGCGTATGACGACCCCACCTCGAGCCTGTCCAGGCGGCTGCGCCGGGTGCAGGCCGAGATCGATCGCTACCTCGACGACACCGCGCCGCGTGAGGTCAGGGTGCTCAGCCTGTGCGCCGGCGACGGCCGCGATCTGCTCGAGGTCCTGGCCGACCGCGACGACCGCACCCGCGTCACCGGCACCCTGGTGGAGATCCTCGACCCCCTCGCCGATCGGGCACGGGCCACCATCGCCGGGCTGGGCCTGGCCGACCGGATCGAGGTGCGCCAGGGCGACGCGGGTCAGTCCGACACCGTGGTCGGGGCCGTGCCGGCCGACCTGGTGGTGCTTTCCGGGTTGATGGGCAACATCAGCGCACGCGACATCCGGCGACTGATCCAGACCGCGCCGGAGTTCTGTGCGCCGAATGCCACCGTGCTGTGGACGCGCGGGCGGATGGAGCCCGACCTCGGGCCGCAGATCCGAGCGTGGTTCGACGAGGCCGGTTTCTCACCCGTGGCGCTGTTCGAGGACATCGAAGGCTCGCCCATGCGTCTGGGAGTGGAACGGCTGACGACCGAGCCGCGCCCGCTGCGCCCGGGCCGGGTGCTCTTCACCTTCCTCCGCTGACTCGCCCGCCGCCGCGCTGTGGTCCTGGCGCTGTCGTCACCTGTCCCCCCGTACCCTGAGCCGCATGCATGTCGGCGGCCGTGGACGGCGCTGGGCGCTGGTCCTGCCGGTACCGGCGGCGACGGTCGTCCTCGTGGTGGGACTGTCAGGTCTGCTGTCCCGAGGTGAGAGGGCCCCGCTTGCGGCGACGTCCCCCGGGCCCGCGGCCGCCTCGACCCCTGCGTCGAGCCCGGTCGATCCCACCGGGCTCAGGCCGGGGTCCGGCTACGTCGTCGGCCTGCCCCGCGTCGTCCAGCGGCCGATTCCGTATCCGTCCACGCGCAAGGCTCAGATGGCGGTCTACGCCAGGGCTCACTACGGCATCTCGACCTGGCGGCTGACGCCCACCGCGGTGGTGCTGCACTTCACCGAGTCCGACTCGGTCTCCGGGGTGATCAACCACTTCGCCGCGAACCGGCCCAACCATGGGCAGCTGCCGGGGGTGTGCGCCCACTATCTCGTCGACACCGACGGCACCGTCTACCAGTTGGTCTCCACCTCGGTGATGTGCCGGCACGCCATCGGGATGAACCACCGCGCGATCGGCATCGAGGTGATGCAGTCGACGCACGGGAACTCCTCGGCCTGGGCCGACCGGCAGATCCTCGACCGCCCGGCGCAGTCCCGTTCACTGCTGCTGCTGGTCGCCTCGCTCCAGGACCGCTACGGCATCGCCACCTCGCACGTCTACGGCCACGGCACGGCGAACTCCGCGCCGGAGTTCCGCGACCGGCAGGGCTGGCGCAACACCCACACCGACTGGGGTGCGCCCGCCGTCGCTGAGTTCCGGCGGCGGCTGACGGCGCTGTCCGCACGTGGCTGAGGCGTCTCGGGCGCCCGGTTCGCTGGACGACGCACTCGCCGCCCTTCGTCCGCTGCTGCTCGACCTGGACGGCCTGGTCCGGGCCGTGGCGGCCGGGCGGCGGCGGGGCCTCGACCCGCCGCCCTGGCAGCGCGCCGAGCTGCGGCCGGTGGACCTCAAGTCCGGCCCGCACCTGCAGGTGGTCACCAGCGACGGCCTCACCCCGACCACTCGGAACCACGCCCCGGGCGCGGACGCCGAGGCGGCCGTGACCGCACTGCTCGCCGAGCCGTTCGGCAACTGGCACGTCGAGACCCGGGAACGGACGGTGCAGTTGCGGGTGACCAAGCGGGGTGCCGCGCAGGTGCACTCGACCAGCCCGGAGGTCGTCGGTGGGCCCGACGGTCACGAGGCGGGGTCCGTTCCTGCGGTGCGCCGTCACGATCGGGACAAGGCCCACCTGCTGGATCCCGGCGACCGGCTGTTCGACGTCCTCGGGGCCGGCGCCGACAAGCGTCGTCAGGTCGACGCGTTCCTGCGCCAGCTGCAGACCGTAGTGCCCGAACCGCCGGCCGATCGTCCGCTGCATGTGGTCGATCTGGGCTGCGGCAACGCGTATCTGACCTTCGCCGCCCATCGGTACCTCACCCAATCGATGGGTCCGATCCGCACCGTGGGCGTCGACGTCCGGGCCGACATGGTGGAGCGCAATCGGCGTCTGGCCGACCGGTTGGGAGCCATCGGACTGGAATTCGTCGTCTCCTCGATCGAGGAGGTGGGGGTGGCCGGGCCGGTGGACCTCGTGCTGGCCCTGCACGCCTGTGACACGGCGACGGACGACGCCCTGGCCACCGCCGCCGCCCGAGGTGCCGGTGCGGTGCTGGCCGCGCCGTGCTGCCATCACGACCTGCACCGTCAGCTCGGCGCGCGGCGTCGGGCGGGGTCGACGCCTCCGGCCCCCTACGCTGCGCTGGTCGGAGAGGCGATCCTGCGGCAGCGGTTCGCCGACGTGCTGACCGACACCCTGCGCGCCCAGCTGATGCGTCTGATCGGCTATCGGGTGGACGTCGTGGAGTTCATCGACTCCCGGCACACGCCGCGCAACGCCATGCTCCGGATGCGACGCGACCCCCGAGGGACGGGTGCTCAGGCCGGTGCCGCCGCCGATCTGGTCGGTCTGTGCGCCGACTGGAAGGTGCGGCCCTATTTGTTGGACGCCCTCGGCGATCTCGTCGAATCCGCTGTGCGGCAACGGATCGGGCCGCGTCCATGACGCCCCCTCTGTTGGTCCCGCTTGTTGCGATGCTGGTGGCCGCCGGCGTCACTGCGCCACCCACGGATCCATCACCCGACACGGCGCCGTCGATACCGAGTCTGTCGGCGGACGTGGACCGCACTGTGCAGGATCCGGCGATCTCGGAGAGCTCCGGCCTGGCGGTCAGCGGGCTGCACGACGGTCTGCTCTGGACGATCAACGACTCGGGCCACCCGCCGGTCCTGTTCGGGATCGGGCCCGACGGAGCCACCCGGGCCCGGCTGCGCGTGGACGGCGTGCCGAACGTCGACTGGGAGGCGCTCGCGGGGTGGCGGGACAGGTCCGGGCGGGCACTGCTCGCGGTCGCCGACATCGGCGACAACATCGGTGCCCGCAGCGGGATCGAGATCGACGTGCTGGCCGAACCGACCACCCGGACCTCCGGCGAGACGGGTGGCACGGTCGATGAGGTGTCTGTGGAACCGTTGCGGCGGATCAGGTTGCGCTACCCCGACCAGCCGGTGGACGCCGAGACACTGCTCGTCGACGCCGCCACGGATCGGATGTACGTGGTGACCAAGGGACTGTTCACCTCGCGCATCTATCGCGTGCCCGAGACGGCCTGGCCGGGTGAGTCCGGCGAGGTCGCCACCCTTGAACTCCTCGGGCAGGTGGCATTCCCCCTCGCCACGGACGGCGCGATGCTTTCCTCGGGCCAGGTCGTGCTGCGCGGGTATGGCTCAGCGTCGCTCCTGCCGCCGCCGCCCACCGGCGCCGGAGGCGCGTCGACGCGGATCGAGTCGCTGGCCACCGTGGCACTGCCCGCCCAGCCCCAGGGTGAGGGGATCGCCGTCGACGGCGACACGCTGTACCTGTCCACCGAGGGCGTGCGCAAAGCCATTCTGCGCGCGAGGATGCCGTCCACCTTCATGCAGGCCCTCACGCCGTCCGTGGCACCGTCGGATCCAGCTCCCGAGCCGTCCGCCACCGGCACCTCGCCGGACCAGGCTCGGTCCGTGTGGACCGACGGCGTGAACCGGCGGACGGCGGCGCTGGGGGCGGCGATCGGCCTTCCGCTGGTGCTGATCACCACAGCGGTCGCGCTCCTGCGACGCCGCCGGTCCCGAGACCGCCGCTGACCGGGCTCGCGCAGCCGTCAGCGTGGGATGGGGCGGCCGGACCCCTTCTTGCGCTGGGGCTTGCGGGGCTTGCGGCGGTTCGGGTCGCGAGGCCCGGGCAGTCCCTTCTTCAGTGCTGTTGCGGGGCCTGTGCTGACTGGACCTGTGCCTACCGAACCTGTGCTGACTGGGTCGGACGGCCTGCGCGGCGGCGGGATCGTCCGGGGCGGCGCGGACATCGTGGGTTCGACGGGCTGCGGGTGAGCGTGGGCCGGACCTGGTCCGGGCAGGATGTCGAACGCGTGGAAGGCCGCGAGGGCGGGGGCCGTGGGCATGTCCGCCGCATCGGGCGCGGTCTGTGTCCTCTCGACGCGGTGGGTGCCGCCGGTCCTGAGCGAGGTCACCACCCAGGCCAGGAGCGCCGTGACGGCAGCCAGGATCAGCAGGAACCACAGGAATGGCCCCGACGTCTCCGGCGACTGGACGACTGCGTCGGCGCGCCAGTCGGCGGGGCCCGAGCGGCCCAGATCGATCTGAGCGGACTCCACACGCCGGCCGTCGCCCAAGGCCAGGCGCGCAGCGCGCGGCAGCCACTGCATCTGCGGTGCACGGTTCTGGTCCGGGGTCGCGACCTCGACGCCCGTGTCGACCACCGTGGTGCCGGAGGTCGTCTCCACGACGCGCGCCCGGGCGCCGTCCGGGATCGCCGCCATCAGGACGCTGCGCAGGTGACGCAGATCGATCTGCACGCTCAGGAGGGCCACCGTCTTCGCACCGGACGTCACCGGGATCGAGGTGGTGATCACCCAGGCCCCCGTGGCCGTCGAGACGTGGGGCGATGTCTGGCTGAGCTGTCCGGCGGGCAGGGTCAGGGCCCCGGCGACCCCCTGATCCTGGCTGAGGTCGCTGCCGGGCCGGATGGCCGTGTCGATCTGCTTCCCGACGGCCTGTGCGATCACCGCCCCGCGGGTGTTCAGCAGGGTGACGACGGCGCGATCATCCCCGATCACGGAGGCGAGCCCGGCGAGGCGTCCCTGGACGGGTGGCCGCAACGCCTCGGCGTTGCCGGGGTGCAGGGCGAGGTCGGGTAGCAGCGGATCGTTCGCGGTCAGCTCCGTCAGACCCGCCCACCGGTGCAGGGCGTCGGCGACCACGACGGCGGTCTGCCCGCCGGCGCCACCCCAGCCCGAGCGGCCCGTCTCCGAGGTCCGGTCCAGTGCCAGATATCCGAGGGCGGCGACCAGCAGCGGGACCAGCGCGACGGTCATCAGGGCTGGCAGCGTCGGACGGTGGCGGTCTGCAGGCACCCTTGTCGGGTCGGCCGATCGAATGGTGGTACTTGAGCGATTCCCCGGATCAGCCGAGTCGTTCGACGACGAAGTCGATGCAGGACGTCAGAGCCTGCACATCGTCGGGGTCGATGGCCGGGAACATGGCGATCCGCAACTGGTTCTGTCCGAGCTTGCGGTACGGCTCGACGTCGACGATCCCGTTCGCCCTCAGAACGGCGGCGACGGCCGCGGCGTCCACTCCCTCGTCGAAGTTGATCGTGCCGATCACGTGGCTGCGCGCGGCCGGCTCGGTGACGAACGGCGTCGCGTACTCGCGGTCGTGTGCCCAGCCGTAGAGCCGCCCGGCCGAGTCCGCGGTGCGTGCGGTGGCCCAGGGGAGCCCGCCGCCGGCGTTCAGCCAGTCGACCTGGTCCGCGAGCAGGGCCAGAGTGGCCACGGCCGGGGTGTTGTAGGTCTGGTCCTTGCGCGAGTTGTCGATCGCGGTCGGCAGGTCGAAGAAGGTCGGCACGAAGCGGTCGGTCGCGGCGATCTGCTCGACCCGTTCCAGGGCGGCGGGGGAGAACAGCGCCAGCCAGAGCCCGCCGTCCGAGGCGAACGACTTCTGCGGGGCGAAGTAGTAGACGTCGCTCTCGGCGACGTCCACCGGCAGTCCGCCGGCGCCCGAGGTGGCGTCGATCACGACCAGCGCTCCGTCGTCGCCGTCGGCCCGGGTGCCCGCCACCCGCCGCACCGGCGCCATCACGCCGGTGCTGGTCTCGTTGTGCGGCCAGGCGTAGACGTCGACCCCCGCCTCGGCGGCCGGGGTCGGCAGACCGCCCGGCGCGGCCTCGATGACGCTGGACGGCGCCAGGAACGGTGCCCGGTCGGTGACCTTGGCGAACTTGCCGGAGAACTCCCCGAACACCAGGTGCTGGGCCCTCTCGCGGACCAGGCCGAACGCCGCGATGTCCCAGAAGCAGGTCGCGCCGCCGTTGCCGAGCACCACCTCGTAACCCGCGGGCAGCTCGAAGAAATCGGCCAGCCCCCGGCGGACCCGCCCGACGAGCTCCTTGACCGGCTTCTGCCGGTGGGAGGTGCCCATGAGGGTGCTGCCGGCGGAGAGCAGGTGGTCGAGTTGGGCCGGGCGGACCTTGCTGGGCCCGGCGCCGAAGCGTCCGTCCGCCGGACGCATCCCATCGGGGATGACGATGCGGTCGGCCTGGCCGGCCTCGGTGGCAGAGCTGGTCGATGCGGTCACCGTCCGATTCTGTCACCCCCACCCGGCTGGGCACGACGTGACGTTGCGCCCGTGAGACGGTCGTTGCGTGACGTTGCGCTCAAAGGAGCGGGGCCACACTGGGGCGATGACCGATCCCCTGGATCCCGACGCGCACCGGATCACCGAATACGCCGCCCAACGGGTCGCCTACGCCGAGACCGGGCTGCTGGAGCAGGACCTGGCGGCGACCCCGCTGGCCCAGTTCGAGGCCTGGTACGCCCAGGCGGTCCAGGCCGGGCTGGCCGAGCCGAATGCGATGGTCCTGGCGACGACCGGAGCCGACGGCACCCCGTCTGCGCGCACGGTTCTGCTGAAGCAGGCCGACGCCCGCGGGTTCACGTTCTTCACCAACCACACCTCGCGCAAGGCCGGGCAGCTGGCGGCAGTGCCCCGGGGGGCCGTCCTGTTCCCCTGGCACGCGATGGCTCGGCAGGTGGCCGCGGCCGGCTTGGTCGAGCGGTTGGGCGTCGCTGAGTCCCGCGCCTATTTCGTCACCCGGCCCTACGGCTCGCGGATCGGGGCCTGGGCGAGCCGGCAGTCATCGCCGCTGACCGGCCGGAGCGAGCTGACCCGGCGCTGGACCGAGCTGAGCCGCCGATGGCCGGACACCGGCAGTCCGGACGACGTGCCGTTCCCCGAGCACTGGGGCGGTTACCTGCTGCGCCCGGTCGAGATCGAGTTCTGGCAGGGCCGCCCCTCGCGGTTGCACGATCGGTTGGTCTACCTGACCGAGGGCGCCCCGGCGGCCCTGGACGACGCCGCGTCCTGGCCGGTCCAGCGCCGCTCGCCCTGAGGTCGGCCCCGCCAGGCGGGGAGAACGCCGGACAGGGCCGCGACGGATCGGGAAAGCTGGGGCCATGAGTCTGACCGACCGACCGACGACCGAACGACCGACCGCCGGACGATCGTCACGGCGCAAGTATTGGGTCGACCTCGGCCTCTTCGCCGCCTGGATGCTGGCCGCCGTGCCCGGCGCGACCGGCGTGCCGATCCACGAGTGGCTGTCCACCGGGATCCTGCTCGTCCTGCTCGTCCACGTGGTCATGCACTGGGACTGGTTGTCCCGGCACCTGCTCCGGGTCCGACTGCGAGCCCAGAACCAGGTCCACCGCCTGCTCGACGCGGGGATGTGGGTTCTGGCGACCACGGTCATGCTCTCCGGGTTCCTCATCAGCGAGTCCGTCATGGCGACGATCGGCATCGGTGTCACCCAGACGACGTTCTGGCTGCGGATCCATTCGCTGTCCTCGGCCCTGCTGCTCGTCGTGCTCGCCTCGCATGTGCTCAGCCACTGGGGCTGGCTGCGCACCCAGACCCTCGCCGTCCTGAGGGGTGCGCGATGAGGCTGGTGGTGCGCGGCCTGATCGTGTTCGCGGCGAGCGCGGCACTGGCCCTCGCGATGTGGTTCGTGGCCGACACCGTGGCCAGCCCCACCCCGACCGAGATGGTGCCCGGACTCTTCCAACCGGCCTCCGTCGGCGTGGAGCACACGATCACCTACCTGGCGGTGGGCACCGCCGTCTGGCTCGCCTGGGCCGGTTTCGCGCGACTGGTGGGGATCGGACGGCGTCCAGGGCGCTGACCCGATCGCGGCAGCAGGTCGGCGGGTCAGGCCACCAGGGGGCGTAGCGCCGCGCCCGCGGCGGCGATCATCCCGGGCTCGTGTCCGTTGAAGACCATGTTGATGGTCAGACCGTCGATGCCGGCGTCCAGCACGTCGCGTCGCAGGGCGTCGGCGACCTGATCGGGGGTGCCGATGAAGGCCCGTTCCCGCCGGGCTGTGGGCACGCGCTCGATGACGGCCGCAGCCTGCGCCTCGGTGTCGGTCATCATGACGAATGCCAGGTAGCTGGTCGGCAGCGTCTGCGGGTCGCGGCCGACCTCCTGGCAGCGTTCGCGGAGCGCGGCGACCTTGCGACCGATGTCGCGGCGATCGCAGATGATGTTCATGTGGTCGGCGAACAGCGCCGCGAGCCGGAAGGTCTTCCGTTCGCCCCCGCCACCGAGCATCACGGGGATGTCCGGTCGCAGCCGCGGGTTGTTCAGCGCCTCGTGGACGCGGTACCAGGAGCCGTCGAGGCTCGGCTGCTCCCCGCGCAGCATGGGCGTGATGATCTGCAGGGCCTCGTCCAGGCGCTCGAAGCGCTCGGTGACGGTACCGAACTCGAACCCGTAGTCGTGATGCTCCTTCTCGAACCAGCCGGCGCCGATGCCCAGGATCGCGCGACCGCCGGAGACGACGTCCAGGGTGGTCACGGTCTTCGCGAGCAGGGCCGGATTCCGGTAGGTGTTGCCGGTGACGAGCGCGGACAACTGGATCCTCGAGGTCGCGGTGGCGAGGGCCCCCAGCGTCGTGTAGCACTCCAGCATCGGCTGGTCGGGGGAACCGAGACCGGGCAGTTGGTAGAAGTGGTCCATGAGCAGGACGGTGTCGAAACCGGCCGCCTCCGCCTCCCGCGCCTGGGCCACGACGGTCTCGAAGATCCGAGCCGTCGCGATGCCCGGATAGGTGAAGTTGGGGATCTGATAGCCGAGCCGAATGGTCACCCTCGCGAGCGTACGCCTCGTACCCAGCGGCCCAGCGGCCGCGTCCGGGCAGGCAACAGCCCGTGGGTCGCCTTGACGGCCTCCGCGATGGACGGGTCGCGGAACCCACGGGCTGCGGTGACTGCCTGGTACTACGCCGGTCGCCGTGGCGCCGACGCGAGCCCGGCCCGCCGTGTTCCTGGGCGGGGTGACGGGCAGTCCGTCCGTTGTCCTCAGCGGCTAGCGGACAGCCACCTCACGCGTCCGTTGACTATCCAACTCCGGACCACCTCCTTTCCCGTGTACCCGGGAAAATAGACTCCGTTCTCGCGCGACGCAATGGCATTGAGGAATCGGTCTGCCCGTAGGTCGCGGGACGCGGCTTCCGCGAGGCTTCCGCGCCGGGTCAAGCGGTGATGGTGACCCAGATCTGGGACGCCACGCCGATCACCTCGCCGCCCGCCCCGTACATCGTGGTCCATGCGGGGACGGTGCGCCCTCCGGTCGGTTCGGCCCGCCCCCGGACGACGCATCGTTCGCCGATCCGGGGCAGGCGCCAGATCTGGGCGGTCATGGTGCCGAGCACCATGGGTCGCCCGGGCAGGTCGGCGGACCAGCCGCCCGGGCAGTCCAGGGCGGCCCACATGGTGGGCACGGCGACCGTCCCGTCACCGGCGTCGAAGCCCGGGTGCGGCACCCAGGCGGTGCTGGTCGAGCCGTCCCCGACCGGCCCCGGCCGCAGCCGCAGCGCCTCGCCGTCCGCGCGGCGCGTTCCGCAGGCGAAGCACTCCGGGAACGGGTGATCGACCAGTCCCGGGAATCGGCCGCCCGCGAGTTCGGCCAGGGTGAAGGAGCGCTCCGGGTCGCTGGTCTGCGGGGGCACGATCGGCGGTGTCTCGGGGGCCGGCATCGCCTCGGCGATGACGATGTCGGCGTCCGTCAACCGAAGGCCCTCGGCGCCGTCCGCGGCTTTGGCGACCGCCAGCGTCAGATCTCGCTCCAGCGGCGGGGGCGCACTCAGCCGGACCCGGACCGCGGCCGCCACGGACAGCCCCTCGAGCAGCCGTTCGGCGACGGCGCCGCTGGTCCATCCGCCGTTCCCGGAGGTCTGCGGTCCGCGTGCGGCGGCCGGGATGCGCAGAATCGAACCGGACCTGCTCACTGGTGCACCATCCTCGCGTCGGGGCGTGTCTCACCTCGTCCTGGTCCAGCATGACTGCCCGCGGCCACCTACCGTGGAGTCGATGACCACACAGCCGAGCGATCCCTCCCGTGAGTTCGACGTCGTCCTGGTCGGGGCCACCGGCTTCGCCGGGCGTCACACCGCCGCGCACCTGGCCGCCCACGCCCCGGCCGGGCTGAAGGTGGCCCTGGCGGGACGATCGGCCGAGCGCCTCGCGGCGCTGCCCGAGGATCTGCGACGTCGGCTCGGGGGTGAGCACCCGGCGCTGCACTGGCCGCGCGTCGTCGCCGACGTCACCGACGCCGGTGCCGCGGCCGACCTCGCCGCGAGGGCACGGGTGGTGGCGACCACCGTGGGCCCGTTCGGCCGGTACGGCCGGGAACTGGTGGCCGCCTGCGCCGCCGCGGGCACCCACTATGCCGACATCACCGGGGAGACCCTGTTCGTCCGGGACGTCATCGACGCCCACGACGAGCGGGCGCGTGCGACCGGGTCCCGGATCGTGCCCGCCTGCGGGTTCGACTCGGTGCCGTCGGACCTGGCCGTGTGGCTGACCGCCCGGCAGGTCGAGGCCGACGGCGCAGGCACCCTGGCCGACACCGTGCTGCACGTGCTTCGGCTGCGCGGTGGCTTGGGTGGGGGAACCGTCGACACCGCCCGGGAGATGGCTCGTGCCGCCGCGACCGACCCGTCGCTACGCCGCCTCCTGGGTAGCCCCAACTCGTTGTCCCCCAAGGGTTTCGACCAGGAGCGCCGCGCCCCGGCCGCGCCGGGGAGTGTGCCGCGGGGGCCACTCGGCGGACTGAGGCGGTTCGGACAGCGGGTTGGCGAGGCCCTGCCGATCGGTCGTGACCGGGACACCGGGCGGTTCACCGCGCCGTTCATGATGGCCGCGTTCAACCGACAGATCGTCCGGCGATCGCACGCCCTGACCGGAGGGTCCTACGGCGCCCAATTCCGCTACGACGAGGTCAGCGACACCGGTGCGGGTCCGGCCGGCGCCGCCCGCGCGGTCGCGGTCACCGCCGCCTCCGCCGGACTGGCCATCGGCCTGGCCGTCCCGGTGACCCGCCCGCTGGTGGACCGCCTCCTGCCCGCACCGGGGGAGGGCCCCAGCGAGGAGGCCATCGCCGCCGGCTCCTTCCTGATCGAGGTCCGCGCCCACACCTCGACCGGGGCGGAGTATGCAACCCGGTTCGGGGCCGGCCTCGACCCGGGCTTCGGCGGCACCGGCGCCATGCTGGCCCAGAGCGCCCTGGCACTGGCCCTCGATGACCTCCCGGACCGGGCCGGGGTGCTGACGCCGGCCGTGGCGTTCGGGGAGGCGCTCACCGAACGGCTACGCGCCGTCGGGTTCACCATCGAGGTCAGGCTCAGCCGTCCGTCGCCTTGAGTTCTTCCAGCCGGTCCAGGGCCTCTCGGCGCTCCTGCGCCAGATCGACGATCCGTTCCGGGTAGCCGTGCGCGTGGCCGTCGACCGCCTGCCACGGTGTGTGGACCTGCGCCCCGGCCAGGTGTGCCAGCTCCGGGACGTAGCGGCGCACGTAGGCGCCGTCCGGGTCGAAGCGTTCGCCCTGGGTGACCGGGTTGAAGACCCTGAAGTAGGGCGCCGCGTCGGTGCCCGATCCGGCGACCCACTGCCAGCCGTGACTGTTGCTGGCCAGGTCACCGTCGCGCAGACGCCGCATGAAGTGCCGGGCGCCGTACTGCCACTCGACGTGCAGGTGCTTGACCAGGAAGCTGGCCACCACCATCCGCACCCGGTTGTGCATCCAGCCCTCGGCCAGGAGCTGACGCATGCCGGCGTCGACGAACGGGTACCCGGTGCGGCCCGCCTCCCAGGCGAGCAGGCGCTGCTCGACCGCCGCCGAGGTGGCGGGGTCGTCGTAGCGCATCCGGGCGTAGTCCTCCCGGAGGTAGTGCCGGGCCGAGTCCGGGTTGTGCCACAGCACGTCGGCGTAGAACTCCCGCCAGCACAGCTCCGAGCGCAGGCTTCTGACGCTCTCGCCGTCCGGGTGCTCCGCCAGGTCGGCGAGCATCGTCCGGGGATGGATCTCCCCGTACTTGAGGGACATCGACATCGATGTGGTCCCCGCCAGGTCCGGGCGGTCCCGGGCCCATGCGTAGTCGTCCAATCCGTCCCGAAGGAAGGCCGCCCAGCGTTCCAGTGCCGCCCGCTCCCCGGCCGCGGGCAGATCGACACCGCCGACGTCCCCGATCCGATCTCCATCGGGCAGTTGCTCGCCGTCCAGCTCGGCCCAACGCACCCCGGACGGCGCGGGCGCCGGCCCCGGCCATCCGTGCCGGAGCCAGGCCTTCAGGAACGGGGTGAACACCTTGTAGGGCTCACCGGAGCCGTTCAGGATCGACCCGGGACCGATCGCGTACGGGCTCCCGGTCGGCACCAGGGCGCGCCCGGCCGCCTCCAGGACGCCCGCCACGCGCGCGTCGCGCCCGCGCCCGTAGGGGCCCGCGTCTGCGCTGACGTGCACACGGGCGGCGCCGGCCTGTTCGGCGACCTCGGCGACCACGTCGACCGGATCGCCCGTGCGGACCACCAGGGCGCCGTCCAGGTCGGCGTTCAGAGCCCGCAGCGAGGCGACCAGGCACGCGCGACGCACCGCGCCGGCGGGCTCCCAGAGGTGCGGATCCACCACGAACAGGGGGACGACGCGCGTCGCGTCGTGGGCAGCGGCCACCAGGGCCGGGTGGTCCTTGAGCCGGAGATCGCGTCGGAACCAGCACACGGTCGCGTCCTGGGTGCTCATCCGGTGACCCTAGGACACCGACCAGGTGGGGGCGAGTCGTGAAGTGGGCGACAATGGCCCGGCGGCCGACCACCGAGCCGCAGAGGGAGCAGCGCGGTGACCGACCTGATCGACACCACCGAGATGTACCTGCGCACCATCTTCGAGCTCGAGGAGGAGGGGATCGTGCCCATGCGGGCACGGATCGCCGAGCGTCTCGGGCATTCGGGACCGACGGTCTCCCAGACGGTGGCGAGGATGGCGCGGGACGGCCTGGTGCTTGTCTCCGATGACCGGCACCTCCAGCTGACCGTCGACGGACGCACCAAGGCGACCAGGGTGATGCGCAAGCACCGGCTGGCCGAGCGTCTGCTGCTCGACGTGATCGGTCTGGAATGGCAGTACGTCCACGACGAGGCCTGCCGCTGGGAGCACGTGATGAGCGACCGCGTCGAACGCAAGCTGCTCACCCTGCTGAAGGACACCACCGAGTCGCCCTATGGCAACCCCATCCCGGGGCTCGACGAGCTGGGCGGCGCCGACGCGGAGGGGTTCCGGGACGGTGTCCTGTCGCTCACCGAGGTGGTGCAGTCGGATCAGCAGGTGCGCCACGAGGTGGTGGTACGGCGGTTGGGCGAGCCGATTCAGTCCGATATCGCCCTGCTCGAGCGACTCGGTCGGCTGCCCCTGCGGCCCGGACGGCGTGTCGCGGCGAACCTGAACGAGGGTGCGGTCCGTATCCAGGTCGACGATCAGGTGCTCGAGCTGACACTCGCCGATGCTCAGCACGTCTTCGTCGAGCGTGATGTCGCCGTCGAAGGTGACTCTTCGTAGTCACCTTTGGTGGTGTCAGGTACATCACAACATGTCATGGTTATCGAGATGTGACATTGGGGCAGTGGGCCGGTAGCGTGCCAATCGCTTACTCAGCCATGGGAAAGCCCCTAGATGGACGCCGAGCTCTGCCACCGTCTGGGGTCCGGCGACAACCGCTTGGCAGAGGCGGGGGAACCACTTCCCGGGACTCCTAAGAGTTACTTAACGTAGTGATAACTCGAGTCCCTTGGGGTGAAGTCGGAAGAGCGCCGCACCAGACTGGCGGTCGACCGACCGGGTGACAACTCCCACCCGAACCCGACAGCTCACCTCGTAGGCGTCCGGAGAGGCACCAGTCTTGACTGAGCAGGTACGCGCGCGTCACCGCGCACCCACGAAGGCGGTGACCCCGCTGACCCCCGTGACCGGGGCCATTTCGGTCACGGTGGCCAATGCGACGAGCGTCATCTCTGGCACCGTCACCAGTGCGACGAGCGCCCTCGCGGACACCGTCACCAACACGGTCCGGCCCAGCCTTCAGCAGGCGGCCGGCAACGGTGTCGACGTCTTCGGGCGCGGCGGAGCCGTGATCGCCGTGTCCTCCGGTCTGGTCGCCGCGACCGCCTTGACCAGCGGCGCCGTCCTGGACGCGACCTCCGGCTTCGACCCGGCAGCGGCTGAACTGGCCAGTGGCTCCCTGCTCACCGTCGGAGAGAGCGGGGCGACGGTCTCCCGAGGCGGTGCCTCAGACGCGGCCGCGGTGGCCGAGCGCGCCGCCGACACCCGCAGTGAGGCCCTCGCCGCCGAGCGGGCCAGCCGCTCCGCCGCGGCGCAGGACAAGGCTCGCCAGGCTCGGGCCACCGGCGCCAACCGCTCCGGCGCGTTGGCGGCCGCCGCGAAGGTCGCCCAGACCCCCACGCCGAAGGCCAGCACGACCGCCGCGAAGAAGGCCAGCACCTCGACCCGGGCGGCGTCGACCAGGACGGCGACCAAGACCAGCACCAAGACCAGCACCAAGACCAGCACCAAGACCACGACGAAGGCCGCGGCCGCCCCCGCTCCCGTGGCGCGTGGATCGGGTGTCCTGGCCATCGCGTCCCGGTATGTCGGCATCCCCTACCGGTACGGCGGCACCACGCCGTCCGGGTTCGACTGCTCCGGGTTCACCCAGTACGTCTTCAAGCAGGTGGGAGTCAGCCTGCCCCGTACCGCCCAGCAGCAGATGAACGCCGCCACGCGCATCCCGCGCTCGCAGGCCAAGGTGGGCGATCTGGTATTCGTCGTGAGCAGCAGCGGAGGCAGCACCGGGCACGTCGGGATCTACGCCGGCGGCAACATGATGTACGACTCCCCGCGCAGCGGTAAGTCGATCAGCAAGCGCGCCATCTGGACCTCCAGCGTGGCCTTCGGCCGCGTCGCCTGACCCGGACCGGGCAGGTCGTTGACGGCGGGTCCGTGCACGTGGCGTGGGGAACTTCGGCCTCCGTGAGCTAAATGGTCTGGGCCGATCGGCTCGCGTTGCCTAGGCTGTGCTGCGACAGCGCGAGGAGATCGTTGCTCGGAGGTGTTCGTGGACGACGCCGCAGTAGGACGTCGCGGTGCCGCATTGACCAGTGCGGTACCGCCGGCACACGCGTCGTTCGGAAGGCGCCGCCCCTCGGGGTCGGCGCCTTCAGCATTCTCAGGAGTCATGCTCCCCCCGCGCGGTCGGATGCGGCCGAGCGGTCGCACGCGTCTCGACGCCGCCAGCCAGGCGGGCGTCCCAGATGGGTGGAGGTGGGGCCATGCGGACCCTGGTTCTCAACGCCGGGTACGAACCCCTGTCCGTGGTGTCGTTCCGGCGAGCCATCGTCCTGGTCCTGGCCGGTAAGGCCAGCGTTCTAGCCCACGGCGGCACGCCGGTGGTGGGAGGGTCGATCACCCTCCCGCGGCCCACAGTGATCCTTTTGGCCCGGTATGTCCGCGTGCCGATGGCCCGTTCGGTGCCGGTGAGCAGGCGTGGCGTGCTGCGTCGCGACGGCAGCCGGTGCGCCTACTGCGGTGGCGCGGCGACGACCGTCGATCATGTCCTGCCCCGCAGCCGAGGGGGTCGGGACACCTGGGAGAACCTGGTCGCCTGCTGTCTGCGCTGCAACAACCACAAGGGTGACCGGACGCCGGAGGAGAAGGGCTGGTCCCTGCGGGCGCGACCCTACGCGCCCCGCGGCGCCACCTGGCTGGTGCGCGCGAACGAGGCGCGGGATCCTGCCTGGGACGAGTTCCTGGGTGAGGTGGCCTGACCGATGATGCGTGGCGTGCGGAGCGCTGTCAGGCGTCGTCCAGCTCGGCCGGATCGACACCCGTCATGCTCGGCGGCAGCACCACGACGGGGCAGTGGCTGTGTTTGATCAGCAGCTGGCTCACGGAACCGAAGAACAGCGACCCGATGGCGCTGCGGCCGTGACTGCCCACCACGACGAGGTCGGCGTCCTTCGACGCCTCGACGAGCGCGTCCGCCGGCTGACGGCAGACGACGGACCGCTCCAAGGCGATGCCGGCGAGGTCGCCGGTGAGCACGACGTCGACGCAGTCCTGCTGGATCTGCTGAGCGGATGCCTCCAGCGCTTCGCCGTCGATCGGAGCGAGCCCCGCCGGCCCCATGTCGGTGGGCCAGCTCCAGGTGGTGATCACGTGCAGGGACGACCCGCGGCGAAGGGCCTCTTTCGCCGCCCATGCCAAAGCACATCGACTGATCTCGCTCTCGTCGATCCCGACGGCGATGACCGAATGACTCATCGTGGGTCTCCTATCGGTGTGGACCGCGTCACAGGTGGATGGCCCCATCCTGCACCCCGGTGGATCCGGCCGTTCGGTCGGTAGGTCACCTGCGCCGCTGGTGGCGGGCGCCGGTGACACCAGGTGGCGGGTGGGTTGCCGGTTGACCGGACCCGAGACGATCGAGGACGGTCAGACCCGCCCCTCGAGCAGCCACTGGTAGTACACGCGCGGCTCGATGTAGCGGTCGAAGACGTAGAGCATACGTCGCGGCTTGGTGAGGTCGATCAGCGTCGTCGTCGGCGACGGAATGCCGTCGCGCGTGTGCTCAGCGAGCAGGAGCTTGGTGCGGCTGACGGCGATCGGCACGATGGTGTAGCCGTCATAGGCGCGCATCGGCGAACCTCGCTGCTCGGCCGCGATGTTGTCGGCGAGCACGCTGACCTGCCGGCGCAGCGCCCCACCGGAGGAACGAGTGGCGATGGCAGCGGCGTCCCCGAGGCCCCAGACCTCGGGGAAGCGCCTGTGGCGCAACGTCTGGGGGTCGATCTCCACCAGCTCCGCCGCGGATCGGTCTGCCAGTCCGGATGCGGCGATGAAGCGAGGCGCGCGCGAGTGGGGTGTCACATAGGCCAGCGTGACGTCGCGCAGGGTGCTGGATCCGTTCGGGGACGTGATCGAGACGGTCCGATCGGCCGTGCTGACAGCGGTCACGACCGAGTCGGTGTGCACCGTGATGCCATGGGTCTCGAGGTAGGGCGCGAGTCGTTCATCGGCGGGGTGCAGCCCCAGGATCGGCGTGTAGGGGGTGACCAGATGCACTCTCAGTCGACGTAGAAGGCCGGCGCGCCGCCACGTGTCGCACGCGATCAGCAGGGCCTTGATGACCGTGCCGACGCAGGAGCCGGGCTCCGGCGGGACCGAGAACACCACCGTCCCCTCCCGGACGGAGTCCAGGGCCGTGCGCGTCGCCCCGACGTTCGGGGGTACGTGCGCGGATACCGCGAGGCCGGCGGCGTACGCGTCCTCGAGCCCGGGGACGGCGTGCCAGTCGGGCTCGAGACCCGGGCAGAGGACAAGCCTCTCGTAGCCGACGAGTTCCCCCGAGTCGAGGACCACCTGACGGTCGTCCGGGTGCACCTCCACCACCGATCCCTCGACGAGGTCGACGCCGCTCGGGACGACGCTCTTCGTCCGTCGTTCGTAGGCATGGACCGGTGCTCGCGACGTGGCGATGTAGTTGAGCATCGGCCGGTAGCGGTGGACGCGGTTCGGTTCGATCAGGGCGATCGAGCCGTGTCCGTCGCGGCGCATCCGCGCGGCCAGGGAGACCCCGGCGTTGCCGGCGCCGACGACGACCGTGGTGAACGATGGATGCACGGGGGCCTCTCGGTCCGGGGACGGGCGGGGGTTGCCTCCGGCCTCAGATGATCTCGTAGACCGCTGTGGCCTGCCAGGTCTGGGTCGAACAGAGATGGATCGGGGTGAGCGCGGCCGGCTCCAGGCAGACGAACTCGGCCTGTCCGGCCGGGACGTCGGACAGGGCGTGGGCCGGCCCGGGATTCCAGACCACCAGATCGGGGAACCCCGTGCGGGTCAGGGTGATTCGGCCACCGTCCGGCAGGCTCACGGCGACCGCACCGGGCAGGTCGCGGACCGCGATGTCCCGCTCGGCCAGGGCGTCCAGAGCGATGCCCGCCACCGTGACCTCCGCCCCGCCCGCTGCGTTGTCCTCGGCGAGCGCACCGTCCAGGCCCAGCACGGCGGAGCCGCGCGGAGCCGCCAGGTAGGTGTGCAGCGCGACGGTGAAGCTGAACGACTCGCGCCCGTCGTTGCGCACGGACAGCTGCAGTGCCAGCCGGGATGCCTCGGCGGTCATCCGCAGGCCGAGCGTGAAGGCGTGCGGCCAGATCGCCCGGGTCGTCTCGGAGTCGGTGAGCGTGGCGAGAACGCCGGTGCTGCCGTCGTCTTGAGCCTCGAGCGACCAGACCCGGTCGCGGGCCACGCCGTGCTTCGGCAGCGGACCGCGGTCGGAGAACTGCGGAAAGACGACCGGGACGCCGCCACGGATCGCCTCGCCCGGGCCGCATCGGGCAGACGGGCTGAGCCACAGGCGGTCGCGGGAGGGTTCTGCGGCCGTCCGCCAGCCGAGTAGTTGGCCGCCATGGGGGCTGACCGTCAGGGCGGCGCCGTCGGCGGCGTGCACGGTGATCGGCGAGCAGGGATCCATCGGATCGGGCTCCACCGAGCCCACGTCGGCGAGACGATCCTCGAGGCGTCGGAAGGACGGGCGACGGCAACAGTCCGGGGACATGGTCGGCTCCTAGCGGTTTCGGGCCGCGCCCGCGTGCGGGGCGGTCCGGGCGAGGACGGCAGCACCGACGAGCGCGGCGACAGCGACGAGGTCGAGCGCCACGACGGTGCTCAGGCCGCCGACGGCGCCGCCACCGGCCGCAACCAGAGCGGTGATCGCCACGAATGAGAGGGCGCTGATCAGGCCGACGACGATCGCCACCGGTCGCAGCGCGGGCCGCGCCGCCGCGACCAGCAGCAGGCCGCCGACGATGCCGAACAGCACAGCGCGGTGGCGCATCATGACCACCAGGCTCGGGTCGTCGAACGCGATCCCGTAGAGCTGGGTCAGTTGGGCCGCGCCGACGACGCCGTAGACGGGCAGCAGATGGATGACGCCCGCGATCAGGAGCAGACCGGTACCGAGGCGATGCACGCCAGACCCCCAGGATTCGTCGTCCGACGGTCACTGTAGACGCGCTGGAGGCGCCCCGTCCTGGGCTGGGAGAGCCGGCGCGAAGTCTCGGCCACTAGCATCGGCGGTCATGGCCCACGTGAGCGCTTCCGTCGACATCGATGCGGCACCCGTCCAGACGTGGGCGGTGATCGCCGACCCGTCGCAGTTCGCGGCCTGGGTGGACAACCACGACGGGTTCGTGGGCGATCCCCCGACGGGCTACGAAGCGGGCGCCTCCTTCCGTCAGAGACTCACGGTGCTGGGCATGCCGGCCGAAGTGGGCTGGACCGTTCAGCAGGTCGAGGCGCCCTCGAAGGTCGTCCTGACCGGTCAGGGCCCGATGGGTATGGCTCTGACGGCGACCTACCAGGTGATGGCCGCCGGGGCCGGCTCGCGCGCCCAGGCCGAGTTCGCCTTCTCCGGTGCCGCCGTCGTGGCCGTGGGAGCGCAGCTCAAATCGGGAGTGGGCAGCTCGCTGGAGGCAAGCCTGGCCGCGCTCAAAACGGTCGTGGAGCAGGCAGGTCGTCGCTGATCGCCCCCATCGCGGGGAAGTCCGTGCGGCCGGCGAGCCAGGCCTCGTCGCCGATTGATCCGGCATCGCTCAGGAGCGGCACGACGTCCGAGAGCAGCGCGATCAGAGTCTGGCTCAGCAGTGTGTGCGCCTGCCGCCGGGTCAGGGAGTGCTGTACGAGCCACTGCACCGCGCCGGTGCGGGCGAACGAGACGTAGGCGCGGGTCGCGGCCCGTAGGGGTTCCTCGGCATGCCGCGGATCGATCCCGGCCAGGGTCAGAATGCGGTCGACCGTCCCCTCGTCGGCCTCGGCGATCACAGCGTCCACCTCGAGGTCGCGGGTCGGACCGGTGGCGCCGATCGCGGCCAACCAGGGCTTGGCGTGCCGGGAGACGCTGTCCAGGAACCAGGTCACCACGGCGTCCACGCGCGCCGGCAGGTCCCCCGCCGGGGCGCCGTCCACGACCACCTCGGGCACGGTCAGCAGAGTGCGGACGACCTCGAGATACAGGTCCTTCTTCGTCCCGAAGTAGTGGTTGACCAGACCCCGGGCGACGCCGGCCTCGCGGGCCACGTCGGAGGCGGAGACCCCGTCGTAGGGCCTCTCGCCGAAGAGCCGGACGGCGCAACTGAGGATCTGCCGGCGGCGTGCATCCGGATCCAACCGGCGCCGCACGGTGGGGGGTGGCTCAGGGGTCGACGGGGGAGTCGACCGGGGGGTCGGCCCTGCCGGCATCCGGGCCTCCCTCAGGCGATTCGGTCGCTGGTTCGTGTCGCGTCGACGGGTGTGCGGAGCGGTGGGTCCCGGGTGCGGCACCTGCTGTTGACAATACGCCAATAAGGGGGAGACTGAGAAGGACGCGTCGTCGTGGTCGCGACGGTCGCCCCTGTCCGATCGCAGTTCGCAGCGCCCGGCAATCTCGCGGAAGGAACGGCCGATGACCCTGGCCTATCGCTCCCCCTGGCGGACCCAGGAGCACGACGACCTGTCCGAGGTCGTCCGTACGTTCTTCACCAAGGAGGTCGTCCCGCACCGGGAGGCCTACGAGGCCCAGGGCAACCCCGACCCCGAGGCCTATCTGCGGGCCGGTGAGCAGGGGCTGCTGGGGCTGTCCGTGCCAGAGGCCTACGGCGGCGGGGGTGGCACGTTCGCACACGAGGCCGTGCTCTTCGAGGGCCAGACGGACGCGCTCGACGTGACTCTCGGGCTGGGTGTGCACAGCGGGATCGTGCCCGGCTACATCGCCGACTACGGCACCGAGGAGCAGAAGCAGCGCTTCCTGCCGCCACTGTGCAGCGGCGAGCGGGTGGGCTCGATCGCGATGACCGAGCCCGGGGGAGGGTCGGACCTGCAGTCCCTGCGCACCCGCGCGGTCCGCGATGGTGACGACTACCTGGTCAGCGGATCCAAGACGTTCATCACCAACGGGTTCCTCGCCGGTCTGGTCGTGCTCGCGGTCAAGACCGACCCGGACCAGAAGGCCTCCGGGGTGTCTCTGCTCGTCTGCGAGGTGGACGACGACACCCCCGGTTTCCAGCGTGGCCGCAAGCTGGAGAAGATCGGCATGCACGGCAACGACACCGCCGAGCTGTTCTTCGACAACATGCGCGTGCCGGTGGCCAACCGGCTCGGCACGGAAGAGGGTCGCGGGTTCGCACAGATGATGAGCCAGCTTCCTCAGGAGCGTCTGGTGGTGGCCGTTGCCGGGGTCGCGGCGATGGAGAAGGCCGTCGAGCTCACCATCGCCTACACCAAGGAGCGCCAGGCGTTCGGCAAATCGCTTCTGGAACAACAGAACACCAGGTTCACCCTGGCCGAGTGCCTGGCGACCACGCGCGCCGCCCGGCTGATGGTGGACCACGCGATCGGCCGGCACATCACCGGTGACCTCGACGTGGCCACCGCTGCGATGACCAAGTTCTGGGTGACCGACGCGCAGGTCAGGGTCATCGACTCGTGTCTGCAGCTGTTCGGTGGGTACGGCTACACCCGGGAGTATCCGATCGCGCGCCTCTACACCGACGCGCGCGTGCAGCCCATCTACGCCGGCACCAACGAGATCATGAAGGAACTCGTGGCCCGCGCGCTGTGACCAGAACGTTCCCGATCCCAGCGGATCCCGATCCACCGAGTACTTCGGCGAAAGGCGAGTGGTGAGTCCCAGATGACCGATCCATCGACGCAGGCATTCATCTACGACACCGTGCGCACGCCCCGCGGGCGCGGCAAGAAGGGTGGGGCGCTGTACGGGGTCAAGCCGATCACCCTGGTCACCGACCTGCTGACGACCCTGCTCGAGCGCAACCCCGACCTCGACCCCACCCGCGTCGAGGACGTCATCCTCGGCGTCGTCTCGCCGGTCGGCGACCAGGGCGGGGTGATCTCGCGGACGGCCGCGCTGACCGCCGGACTGTCGACCACCGCCGCCGGCCTGCAGCTCGACCGGTTCTGCGCCTCGGGCCTCGAATCGGTCAACGTCGCCGCCCAGAAGGTCCGCTCCGGCTGGGAGCAGCTGATCGTCGCCGGGGGTGTGGAGAGCATGTCCCGGGTCCCGATGGGTTCGGACGGCGGAGCCCTGGCGCTCGACCCGGAGACCAACTACGACGTCTCCTTCGTGCCGCAGGGCATCAGCGCCGACCTGATCGCCACCATCGGCGGGTTCACCCGGCAGGACTGCGATGCCTTCGCGTTGGCCTCCCAGGACCGCGCCGCGAAGGCCTGGGCCGGAGGGCATTTCGCGAAGTCCGTGGTCCCCGTGACCGACCGCAACGGCGTGCTGCTGCTCGACCGGGACGAACACATGCGTCCGGACAGCACGATGCAGTCCCTGGGCGAACTCAAGCCGGCGTTCGCCGGGATCGGTGAGGCGGGCGGGTTCGACGCGGTCGCTCTGCAGAACTACCACTGGCTCGAAGCGGATCGAGCACGTGCACACGGCGGGCAACTCCTCGGGCATCGTGGACGGCGCCGCCCTCCTGCTCGTCGGGAGCGAGCAGATCGGCAGCGAGTTCGACCTGACCCCGAGGGCCCGGATCGTCTCGGCGGCCGTCGTCGCCACCGAACCGACCATCATGCTCACCGGTCCGGCCCCCGCGGCCCGCAAGGCCCTGGCCACGGCCGGCCTCGAGGTGGGCGACATCGACCTGTTCGAGGTCAACGAGGCCTTCGCCGCGGTGGTGCTGCGCTTCGCCGCCGAGCTCGGCGTGGACCACGAGTTGATCAACGTCAACGGCGGTGCCATCGCGATGGGCCACCCTCTCGGCGCCACGGGGGCGATGATCCTCGGCACGCTGGTCGACGAGTTGGAGCGGCGCGAGCTGCGCAGGGGGCTGGCGACCCTGTGCATCGGTGGCGGAATGGGCGTGGCGACGATCGTGGAGCGTGTGTGATGAGCGAGCAGACGGCGCCGACGACGGCGCATCACGACATGATCCCGCCCGTGCGGGCCCGGCGTGACGAGCTGGACGAGCGGATCGCCGTGGTCGTGTTCGACGACCCGCGCTCGTCGGTGAATACGATGAACGACGAATACGTCATCGAGATGGGCGCGGTCGTCGACGAGCTCGAGGCGATCCGCGACCAGATCAGCGGCGTGATCCTCACCAGCGCGAAGGAGACCTTCTTCGCCGGCGGCGACGTCCCGGCCATGCTCGCGCTGCGACCGGATCAGGCCGCGGAGATGACCGAGCGGCTCACCACGGTCAAGTCCCAGCTGCGCCGGCTGGAACAGCTCGGCGTCCCGGTCGTCGCGGCCCTGAACGGGTCCGCCCTCGGCGGAGGGCTGGAGATCGCCTTGGCCTGCCACCACCGGATCGCCGTCGACAACCCGAAGGCACGTTTCGGCCTGCCCGAGGTGACCTTGGGTCTGCTGCCCGGCGGCGGCGGGGTGACGCGCACGGTGCGCATGCTCGGCATCACCGACGCGCTGATGGGCGTGCTGCTGCAGGGGCCGCAGATGCGGGCGGGCAAGGCACTGGCGGTCCGACTGATCGACGAGGTCGTCGACTCGCCGGAGGCGATGATGGACGCCGCGCGCGCCTGGATCGCGGCCAACCCGGACGCCGTCCAGCCCTGGGACGTCAAGGGCTACCGGATTCCGGGGGGTACCGCGAACACGCCGGCCCTGGCGGCGAACCTGCCCGCCTACCCGGCCAACCTGCGCAAGCAGCTCAAGGGGGCCCCGATGCCGGCCCCGAAGGCGATCATGGCCGCTGCGGTCGAGGGCAGCCTGGTCGACGTGGACACCGCCCTGGCCATCGAGACGCAGTACTTCGTCGACCTGGTCATGGGCCCGGTTGCCAAGAACATGATGAAGGCGTTCTTCGTCGACATGCAGCAGATCACCAAGGGCGCAGCCCGTCCCGACGGCGTCCCGGTCTGGCGGCCCTCTCGTGCCGCGGTGCTCGGGGCTGGGATGATGGGCGCCGGGATCGCTTATGTGTTGGCCAGAGCGGGCGTCGAGGTGATGCTCAAGGACGTCTCGACCGAGTCGGCCGCTCGGGGCAGGGCGTACAGCGAGAAGCTCGTGGCGAAGGCGGTCTCGCGGGGGCGCTCCACCCAGGAGCAGGCCGACGCCGCTGCTCGCCCGGATCACCCCGACCGGCGATGTCGCCGATCTGGCCGGCTGCGACCTGATGATCGAGGCGGTCTTCGAGGACCCGTCGGTCAAGGGCAAGGTCTACGGCGAGACCGAGCCGGTGCTGGACGCCGGAGCGCTGCTCGCCTCGAACACCTCGACACTGCCGATCACCATGCTGGCCAGGGGCGTTCAGCGCCCCGACGACTTCATCGGCCTGCACTTCTTCTCGCCCGTGGACAAGATGCCGCTGGTCGAGATCGTGGTCGGCGAACAGACCGGCGACGAGGCCCTGGCCAGAGCGTTCGATGTGGTCCAGCTGATCGGCAAGACGCCGATCGTGGTCAACGACAGCCACGGCTTCTTCACCTCACGGGTGATCGGCTGGTTCATGGACGAGGCCGTCGGGATGCTTGCCGAGGGGGTGCACCCGCAGACCATCGAGCAGGCGGCCCTGCAGGCCGGGTACCCCACCGGGCCCCTCGCGCTGACCGACGAGATCTAGCTGACCCTGACGCAGAAGATCCGGGCCGGGTTCATCGCCGCCGCGACCACGTCCGGCCGCACGTTCCCGGACATGGCCTCGCACGCCATTATCGACCGCATGGTCGGCGAGTTCGGGCGCCCCGGTCGGGCCGGTGGCGCCGGGTTCTACGACTACGTCGACGGACGACGCGCCCGGCTGTGGCCGGGGATCGTCGAGCACTGGGACATCGCCACCCCCACCGAGCCGGGCGACGTGCCAGTGCCGTGGCGGGACATCCAGGAGCGGATGCTGTTCGCCGAGGCGATCGACGCGGTCCGGTGTCTCGACGAGGGCGTGCTGCGCTCGGTGGCCGAGGCGAACATCGGCTCGATCCTCGGCATCGGCTTCCCGCCGTGGACCGGTGGTGTCCTGCAGTACGTCCACGGCTATCCCGGCGGGGTGGCCGGGTTCGTCGCCCGCGCCCGCGAACTCGCCGAGCGCTACGGCGGCCGGTTCGACCCGCCGGCCTCGCTGGTGGCCCAGGCGGAATCGGGCGGGGTCTCCGGCGCGGCGTGAGCGGGCGGTCGGACCCGTGGCCCTGGGGTCCGGACGGTCACGGGCCGCTGGGCCATCTGCGGGTGGTCGAACTGCCCGGCCTGCTGCCGGTCCCCTTCGCGGCCATGATGCTGGCCGACCTCGGCGCTCGCGTCGTCCGGATCTGCCGCCCCGAGCACGCTCGCGGTGATCTGGAGCCGCCCGAGGACGTGCCGATGATGCGCGGTCGGGCGGAGGTCGTCGTCCTGAATCTCAAGCAGGAGGCCGACCGCGAGCGGCTGCTGGAGCTCACCGACGCGGCCGACGCGCTGCTCGAGGGGTTCCGGCCCGGGGTCGCCGAGCGGCTCGGCATCGGTCCGCAGGTCTGCTGCGGGCGCAACCCGCGCCTGATCTACACCCGCCTGACCGGCTGGGGGCAGGACGGCCCACTGGCCCCGCGGGCCGGACACGACCTCACCTACCTGGCGTTGTCCGGCGCGCTGGGCACCTGTGGACCGGCCCGGGGACCGCCCCAGGTGCCCGGCATCCCGGTGGCCGATCTGGCCGGAGGGGCGATGCTCGCCGTGATCGGCGTGCTGGCCGCGCTGGCCGATCGGGAGCGTTCCGGATCGGGCCGCGTGGTCGACGCGGCCATGGTGGACGGGTCCGCCCTGTTGGCCTCGGTCGTCGAGGGGCTGCGGGTGGGCGGGGTGGCCACGGCCCCGCGTGGCCAGAACCTCCTGGACGGCGGGTCGCCGTTCTACGCCACCTACGCGTGCGCGGACGGCGAGTACCTCGCGGTCGCGCCCTGGAGCCGGCGTTCTACGCCCGTTCTCTCGCCGGGTTGGGCCTGGACGCCGCGGACCTGCCCGAGCCAGTACGACATCGCCGGTTGGCCGCGTGCTGCGCAGCCGGTTCGCCGAGGTGATCGCGGCCGAGCGCCGGGCGCACTGGGAGGCCGTGTTCGAGGGCACCGCCGCCTGTGTGACGCCGGTGCTCAGCCCGCGCGCGGCGGCAGCGCACCCGCACGCCCGAGCTCGAGAGGCCTTCATCGAGGTGGACGGACGCGTGCAGCCGGCGCCGGCGCCCCGGTTCAGCCGCATTGGGCCGCTTCTGCCCTTCTGAGTGCACGCGATGTGAGCGGCCGAGGCTTCAGGGATGCCTCGGGGGCTCCGATGACCAACAACGTGCCGGGAGGCCAGCCCTCACCCGACGAGCGATGCGGACGCTCGTGCGCTCTCCCTGCTGACCCAGGCCTGGCGGGCCGCCGCGGACAGCGGCGCGCCTGCGATGCTGCTGGCCGGTGATCCGGCCGAGGGGGGCCGAGGGGCGCCCATCGTGCACTGGGTCAGCCGGAGCCTGGCCGATCTGTTCAGGCTGGACGACTCGGAGTTGCTCGGTCAGCCACTCTCGGAGCTCACCCACCTCGAACCCTCCGGTCCGCACATCGAGGACGGCTGGGTGGGTGTGCTCGCGGGGGTGATCCCCCGAGGACGCGGCCGGCGATCGGTGCGCGGTCGGTCGGCGATCGGCACCGAGTTCTCCGGCTTCGCTCGAGGTGGTCCCGATCACCGCCGACGGTCTGACCGGTTGGCTCGTGACGCTGATCAGCGTCGGTGGTGGGACCGATGACCGGGACGAGAAACTGAATGAGGCCCAGGCCCGTTTCACCGCGCTGGCCGAGTCGGCTCCGATCGGGATCCTGCTCTCCGAGGTCGGGCTGCGCCTGGGGTACGTCAACGACATCTTCGCCGATCTGTGCGGTGCGGCCTCCTATCAGCTGAACGGCACCGACTGGCTCGAGGTGTTCCATCCGGACGACGAGCGTGAGCTGCGGCTGGCTCTCGAGCGGGTGCTGGGCGGACGCAAGGCCGAGCTCAACCTGCGTCTTCGTCAGGACGACGAGTCACCGCGGTGGATCCACCTTCGGCTCGGCCCCATCGTGACGCCTTCCCGTGCAGCGGGTTTCATCGGCGTCGCCGAAGACATCACCGAGCGACGGGCCTGGGAGAACAAGATCACCTACCAGGCCAATCACGATTCGCTGACGGGGCTGGTGAACCGCCGCCAGATCATCGAGGTGCTGCGCGGGTTGCTGGTCAGTCGCCGCGGACGGGATCGCCGTTTCGCGGTCATGTTCATCGACCTGGACGGCTTCAAGGCCATCAACGACACGCACGGTCATGATGTCGGCGACCGGGTTCTGGTCGAGGCCTCCCGCCGGATGCGCCGGGTGGCCCGTGCCTACGACATGGTCGGCCGAGTCGCCGGCGACGAGTTCGTCGTGCTGCTGCGCGATGTGTACGACCCGGACGAGGCCGCGGCGGCGGCCCGGCGTCAGCTCGAGGCGCTGGAGGCGCCGATCCACTGGGGAGGCTGCGACTTGCGCGTGTCGGCCAGTATCGGGGTCGCGATGCCGCACTCCCAGGACACCGTCGAATCCCTTCTTCAGACCGCGGACCAGGCCATGTACGAGGCGAAGAAGGCCGGTGGCCGCGGGTACCGATTGGCCTGGACCGACGAGCCGGAGCCAGATCAGGCTCCATGGCCCGCGCCCCCCAGTCCCCGTGCGCCCTTGGAGGCCGAGAGGTGAACCGGAGAACAACAGATCAGCACCAGATCGAGACGCGCCCGGACGCGGCGGCCCTGGTGCTCCGGTTGTGCGACGACCCCGGATCGTCCTCGGACGACCTGGCCGGGGCGATCGCGACGGATCCGATGTTCACGGCCAAGGTGCTTCGCACGGCCAATTCTGCGTACTACGGGCTCAGCGGACGTGTGGCCACCCTGCAGTTCGCGGTGTCCGTGGTGGGATTCCAGGGCGTGCGCAGCCTCGCCGTCCTCGGGATCTCGGGCCTGGACCGACCGGACGCCGCCCCGGAGGGCTTCTGGCGGGCCGCGGCCTTCTGCGCCGTCGGCGCCGAGATGATCGCGCCGATGGTGAACGCCGACTCCGGGGACGCGTTCATGATCGGACTGCTGCACATGATGGGCACGGCGTTGATGCACCAGAGGGGCGACACGGTCGCCATGTGCCTGCCCGAGGGTGAGGCACCCGAGGCGCGCGACGCTGCAGAACGTGCCCGGTACGGCGTCTCGCACGACGAGGTCGCCGCCTCGGCAATGGCCGAGTGGCACTTCCCCGCCCGGATCTACGAGGTCGTCGCCCGTCACCACCTGCCGATGACCCCCGACGCCCAGCCGCTTGAACGGGCCCTGCACATCGTGCGGTCCCTGGCCGGCGAGGCGCTCGATCCGTCGACCGACGGGGACATCGGCTACGCCTGGCTCAGCGAGGGCCAGATCGGCGAGGAGCAGCGCCGGGCGCTGCTGAGCCGGATGACCCGGCGTGCCCAGGATCTCCTCGACGGGCTGCTGAACCTGGGCTGATCCCCGCTCGCCCGCTCGCGTCCCCCGCGATGCGCACGGCGTGACGTTGCGCTCGTCTATTGAGCGTGATGTCACACAGCGCTCAAGAGGTGTTCACGGCGTGACGTTGCGCTCGTCTATTGAGCGTGATGTCACACAGCGCTCAAGAGGTGTCTACGGCAGGGCGAGATCAGCGCAGGGAGTCGAACACGTCGTCCACCAGGCGTGCAGGGCGAGCCCGGCCGGGCTGGCTGAACCACTCCCTGCCCAGCACCAGGCGGGCCACCGGCCCGGGCAGCCGCAGCAGGGCCGCCACGGTGCGCAGGTCCCCGCTGTCGTTCCCGGCCTGGCTCACGTGCGCTGCCAGCGCGGCCCGCTTGGCAGGCAGGTGCGCGGCGACGTCCACCTTGTGCGTCAAGGTCTCCCGGGGGCTGTAGGCGCGGGCGAACGCAGCCAGGTCGACCCCCGCCGGCAGCAGCCGCAGGTGCCGGGCCAGGCGCAGGCCACGCATCAGCAGGTCGCGGTCGACGGTGGCCTCGAGCAGCACCGGCGTGGCGGCGAGGGAGGCCGCGCGCCGGGCCACCTGGTGCACCCTGACGTGATCGGGATGCCCATAGCCGCCCGCCGCGTCGTAGCCGGTCAGAACGTGCGCCCCCTCCTCGCGCAGCACCTCGGCGACCCGCTCGGCGGCCTGCTCGGGATCGGTCCGCATGAACGTGGCGCCCGCGGCGGCGCCGTCCAGTCCTGAGTCGGCATACCCGAGACGCACGGTGCGGGCCACCCCCAGCGCACGTGCCGCCGCGTCCAGTTCGGCGAGCCGGGCTCGGGCGAGATCCGCGCCGTGGCCGTAGCTGCCGGGAGCCAGACCGGCGCCGCCGTCCGTGGCGGTGACCAGGACGACGCGGTGTCCCTCCGCGGCGGCGCGCGCCAGGGTTCCCCCGGTGAGCAGCGCCTCGTCGTCCGGGTGCGCGTGCAGGGCGACCAGCGTGAAACTCACTCGGGCATCGTGTCAGAACACCCTCGGCGCCGTATCGTCGCGGCGGTGAGGGTGCTGCACGTCAGCGACTGCTACCTGCCCCGGCTCGGCGGGATCGAGACCCAGGTGCACGCCCTGGCCGGCCGGCAGCGGGCCGCGGGTATGGACGCTCGCGTGATCACTGCGACGCCGCGGCACCGCCACGACGTGGCCGGGGACGATGTGGTGGACGGCGTGCCGGTCCACCGCGCGAGCATCGACCTGCCGTTCGAGCTCCCGGTGCATCCGCGGGGCGGGCGTGAGGTGGCGCGCGCGATCGGGCGGGCCGCGGCGTCCGGCCTCGCCTTCGACGTCGCCCACGTGCATGTCGGGGTGATCTCGCCGTTCGCCTACCAGGCGCTGGCGGTGCTGGCCGGCCCCGGGATGCCCGTCGTCGTGACCGTGCATTCGATGTGGCCCTCAAGCCCCCTGCTCGGCCTCCTCCGTCGCGGGCGCCCGCCACGACCGGGAGTCGTGCTGAGTGCGGTGAGTTCGACTGCCGCCCGGCCCCTTCGGGCCGTCGCGGGTGGGCCGGATGCGCGAATCCTGGTGATTCCCAACGGGATCGACGTCGAGGACTGGAGCGTCGACCCCCTGCCCCGCCCGGATGACGAGGTGGTGATAGCCGCCGTCCAGAGGCTTGCTCCACGCAAGCGTTGCCTGCCGCTTCTGGAGGTCCTCGCCCGGGCGCGAGGTCAGGTCCCGCGGGGGGTGAGGCTGCGGGCGGTGGTGGTGGGGGAGGGGCCACTGCGAGCCCGCATGCAGCGCCGGGTGCGTCACGCCGACCTGTCCGGGTGGGTGGACCTGCCCGGGCGCTGGGCCCCCGCGCAGATCCGCGAGCTGTATCGCCGGGCCGACCTGTTCGTGGCGCCGAGCACCAGGGAGTCCTTCGGGATCGCCGCCCTGGAGGCCCGGACGGCGGGGGTCCCCGTGCTGGCCCGCACCGGTACGGGAATCGCGGAATTCGTCGAGGACGGCGCGCACGGGGTGCTGGCGGAGGATGACGCGGGACTGGCCCGGGCGCTGTCCGGTTTGGCCGCGGACCCCGACCGCCGCCGGGCGATGGCCGCCCGCTGCCGTGCCGAGCCGCCGCCGATGACGTGGCCGGCGGTCCTGGCCGCCTGCCAGGAGGCCTATGGGTTGGCCCGAGCCGGGGTCACCGGTGGTCGAGGCGTGCCAGGGTGACGCGGACGTCGCGGCCCCGCCTCGGTGCGCCCGCCCTTCGGTCGGCGGGCGGGCCCCGCTGAGGCCGCTGTGACCCACCTTCGCGGAGCTGCCGGAGTGGGGCGGGAGGTGACGATCGTCATGGTTGGTCGATCACGGGGCGATGTGTGCGGGTTGGATATCGTCCACGCAGGTCAAAGGCCCTGCTCGGGCTGACCGCGGCGTCGGCGTTCGGGTAGCGTTCGCGATGGGGTTTGGGCGAGATGCCCGAACCTGCGCCGACGGCGTGACACGGCAGTGGAGGGCGGTAGGACATGGGGTCCGGGGCCACGTACTCGCCGGGCGCCTGGTTTGCGCTCGTCTCTGCGTCGGCCGCCGTCCTGGTCGATCCTGAGCTGCCGAGCGACCGGTTGGACGAGCTCTGGCGAGCGGTCAGCGCGGGCGACGATCCGGAACGGACACTCGCGGTGCTCACCCGACACGGCTCGCTGATCGCGCCCGCGTTCGCCCTGGCCCAGGTGGACGGCGACGAGGTCCGGCTCGTCTCGCGCGGCCGGATC
Organism: uncultured Actinomycetota bacterium; assembly: GCA_963750395.1. Taxonomy (GTDB): domain Bacteria; phylum Actinomycetota; class Actinomycetes; order Actinomycetales; family Kineosporiaceae; genus JADJPO01. The sequence goes on from CAVVQM010000011.1 coordinate 190,998, forward strand.
GGAGTGACCCTGCAGACACCGGAGGGACACCCACGTCAGGTCCACGCGCCGCGCGATTCCGGCTGGGTCGACGAGCGGGTGTCCACGGCGGACACCGTGTGGATGGTCCGGCCGGGCGCGGCCCTGGACGGCGTGGCCCTGCCCGTGGCCGCCGCTGCCGTTCTGGCGGATGTGGTCGCCTGGTTGCCTCTCGCGGGCTCGTCGGCGGTCCCCGACCTGGGTGAGCGGGTCGCCCAGGAGTCGTCGGCGGCGGCGACCTCGCCCACGCGCCCGATCCAGCTCGATCAGATCGTGCCCGCCGGTGCGGCCCCTGCCGCGCCCCAGGCCGGGGCGGTTGCGGTGGAGGTGCCGGACGACACGGAGTCGGTCCGACGCGGGGGCCGGGCCTGGACGCCGGAGGAGATCCGCGCAGCCGCGGGCCGGACCACGGCAGGTCTCGGCTCGCACGCCCGCCGCCGCTACGGCGCCTGGGACTGGTCATCCGATCGCGGTCGTTCCGGGGCCGTCGTGCCGCAGTCGCGCCGCCCAGCCGCTCCGAACACCCGGCACGACGACTCGCCGCACGTGCCGGAGGAACCGGTCGAGGCCGCGCCGGACGAGACCGAGCCGGACGAGACCGCGCCGGACGAGACCGACCTGGTCGAGACCCCGTCGGCGGACGACGCGTCGTCCGTGGTCGCCCCAGCAGCGGCTGTCGTCCCCGAGCCGGTGGCCGAAGAACCGGTTGCGGACGAGCCGGGTGTGGACGAGCCGGTCGCCTCAGAGGACTCTGCCCCGCAGCCGGGGGACTCGGGACCCGTCTCCTCGGGACCCGATGACCCGGAACCCGAAGACCTGGAACCTGTTGTCTCGGAACCTGTTGGGTCGACGCCGGAGGCCGCGTGCGGCGTGCTGGTGTTCGAGGACGGTGCCACGGTTCTGGTCGACGGGCCCGTGCTGATCGGCCGCGCGCCGTCCGAACCGAAGGGCACCGACCACCCGGCGACCCTGGTCGAGATCACCACGGGGGGGCGCGGTATCTCGCGCAATCACGTGCGGATCGACGTCGGCGTCGGCGGTGCGTTCGCCATCGACCTGGGGTCGCGCAATGGATGCGCGATCACCGACCCGGACGGCGTGACCACCCGACTCATCCCCTGGTTCCCGCATCCGCTGCGGGTCGGATCGAGGCTGACCTACGCGGAGGCGTCCTGCGAGTTCCGCGAGGCCTGAGCTCGACGGCCCACCACCGGCCGATCACAATCCGCTCTGCAGAATCACCTCACCCGAGGGCGCCGAGTCACCGTGAAACCCTCACAACATGATCACGATGAAGATCACGATGTGGTGAAGTGGCGCAGACGTAGCGGCGCCGCACGCATCGTGATCTTGCAGCGGCGGCGAACCCCCGCATCGTGATCTTGGAGCGACGGCGATCCCCGCATCGTGATCTTGTGACGGCGGCGAACCCCCGCACCGTGATCGTGCTCGGATCGGCGGAGGCGATCGTCGAAGAACCTCAGCGGGGCTGACGCGTGAAGGTGAGCACCCTTTCGCCGAAGAGCACACGGGCGCCGGGCGGCACCGCCGTCCGCTCATTCGCCGGAACCGGACGGAGCGCGCCGCGTCCCTCGTCGATCCAGGTGCCGTTGGTGGAGTTGCGGTCGGTCACCCACAGGCCGTCGCCGTCGGTCTCGATCATGAGGTGGGTCTTGGAGACCGACAGGCTGGGGTCTTCGATCTTGAGCAGCTTGGCGGACTGCTCGTGGGCCCCCCGCACCGGAGCCCGTCCGATGATCAGGTGGCCATCGAGGACGCTCTGCTCCCCGGAGTCGACGGTCACGGTGACCGTCATCGGGGTGACGGCCGGGGCCGCGACCGTGTCGGGGGGTGCGGGGACGCCGGGGCGGGCGCGAGGCGGTGCACTCGATCCCGAGGCGAAGAGGTCCTCACTCTGCACGGAGTCGCGGTCGGACCGGAAGGCGCTGGGCCGCCTGTTGGACGAGGACCCGTTGGAGCCATTGCCCTCGTCGGACTGCCGAGCGTGCATCGGCTCAAAAGCGGGCGCCGGCCCGGAGGGGCGTGAGGGCGCGGGGTCCGCGTAGGCCGAGTGGTCGGCCGAGGCTCCCGCCGGAGGTAGCAGCGGCGGCGGGATGAGGTCGGAGAACTGGTCGCGGCTGTCTCGCTGGGCCTGGGCCGACGACCCCTGGCGGCGGTCGCGCAGATCGATCATCTCGGGGGGCGGTGAGGACGGCGGCGGCGGGAGCGGAGCAGCCGGGCGCGCCGGCGCCGCGGACAGACCCTGGGGGACCGGCCGCGGACCGAGCGTGGACACCCTGGCGGCGTCGGGGATGCGGCCGAGCTGGGCCAGGGCGGCGTGCAGGTCCTCTTCGAGGGTGCCCTCGAGCAACAGCTCGGCCCCCATCCGGGCCTCGATCACGGCGACGCGGCAGACCTCGGTCTGGCGGATGAACAGGGGAAAGACCAGGAACGCGGTGGCGGTCGCCCAGGTCGGGCGATAGCGGCGGACGACTCTGAAGGTCATCGGTCCGGCCGGCTCGGCGTCGCAGCCCGCGAAGCCGGACACCAACTCCAGGATCAGTCGGCCGGCCTCGGGCACGCTGCACGGCACGGGGATACGCTCACGAACAAAGCGTCCGGCGGCTGCCATGGTCCTCCTCCAGCCCCCCACCGGTGATGCGCCGACGACGGGTCATGCGTGTTGTGCGGGGGTAGGCCACCCCCGCGTCCCTCGCCATTGTCGCGCATTGCGGCAGCGACTGGTGCCACGGTTGTGGGGATGGCCCCTGGTTGGCCCACCAGCGGAAGACCAGTACGGGGGTGTGAAGGACGTCTGGGCGGTCGACCCCGCCTCTCGGGAGTACGGATGATAACCCCGGGTTATCCCTCGAACGCGTAGCGCTGAGGGTGAGTCTTGGTGACATGCAGCTCTCAGTTGAAGCGGGCACGGCACCCGACATCGACGGCGCCCGGGTGGCCGCCGAGATGGTCGGCGTCAGGACCCTGGTGCGTCAGGTGGGCCTGGACGACGGCCGCTGGTCCGGTGGATGGCCCGTCGCCGGGGTGCGGGGCGCTGGCAACGACCGGGACGAGGCCGCCTGGTTGCGGACGGCGCAGGTCGGCGGCCTGCGCAGCTATCTCGACGATCTGGCTCTCGGGCTCCGCTAGGTTTCGAAGGATCCCGGCACCCCGGCGTGTGCCGGCGGTCAGGTGAGCACAGCCGACAGGATGCCCGGGGCGGCGGCGCGTTCGATGCGGCCGGACGTGATGAGGCTGGCGAGTCCGTGGGCTGCGCTCCACATGGCACCGCCGAGGTCAGCCGGCGGGACGTCAGATCGCAATCGTCCGAACGAGATGGCGTCGTCGAGCGCGGCTGAGAGCAGTGCAGTGTGCGCCTCGATGAGGGGCCTGAGGGCTTCGGGTGGATCGGCGCCCGGGCTGACGCCGGGGTCGAAGATGAGCGCGAAGGCGTTGGGGTGGTCGGTGGCGTAGCCGACGTAGGCGAGCCCCACCTGGAGCAGCCGCTCGCCCGGCTCGGCGGTGTCGTAGGCCGTGCGTTGCTCAGCGATCAACTCGCCCAGGCAGTGGGCTGCGAGTGCGACGAGCAGGCCGGCGCGGTCGCTGAAGTGACGGTAGGGCGCGGCATGGCTGACGTCGGCCGTGCGCGCCAGCTCGCGGACGCTGATGTCGGAGGCGGGGCGGTCGTCGAGGAGACTGCGCGCCGCGGCCAACACCCGCTCGGGGACGTCGCCCGGATGGTACTTCCGATCTGATGTTGACATTGACTACATGATGACGCACGCTGGTCGCCGACACAAGTAGACACTGACAACATCACGGAGAGCCGATGTCTCGATTGACCAGCACGCTCAAGAACGCCGTGCCCCGCCTGGTGCTTGCCAGCCCGATCCATCGGCTGATGAGTGCCCGCTACGCCACGCTGCACTTCACCGGCCGCACGACGGGACGGAGCTCCCACGTTCCGGTCGCCTACCGCGAACGACACGCAGGGGCTCGTCGTCTCCACCGATTCGGAGTGGTGGCGCAACATCGCCGACGGCCAACCACTCGCGATCACGCTCGGAGGACGAGCGTGAGCGTTCTGTACCTCGTGACGGTCTGCGTCGTCGGCTTCGTCGGGTGCGCCGAGTTCGGATCGTGGGCGCTGGTCCATCCCGTCCTCCGTCGCCTTCCACCTCAGTACTGGTTGGAGGTCGAACAGGGGCTGCTGGGCACCTTCGGGCGGGTCATGCCGATCGGAATGACCGCGGCCCCGATCCTGGCCGGCTCGACCGCCGTCTCTCTCGAGGACTCCGCGCGGACACTCGGCTTGGACGGCGACCGCAGTGCTCGGTGTCGCGCTGGCCACCACGATCGCGGTCAACGTCGGAATCAACAGCAGGACCGGCCGATGGGACCCGAACGACCCACCCCACGACTGGCAACAACAACGACACCGCTGGGAGACGTTTCAAGGCATCAGAGCCAGCCTGCAGCTCGTCGGCTTCGTTGTGGTCACCGCCGCCGTGGTGATCCGATGACCGGTCAGCGCTCGTACTACGCATCGGGCTCTGCCTGACACGTCGTTGGTGGCAACCGGATACGATCCACTTCTGGTGGGCCCTCGTAGCTCAGGGGATAGAGCAACGGTTTCCTAAACCGTGTGTCGCAGGTTCGATTCCTGCCGGGGGCACAGCGTCCACTGCCCAAACCACCTACGGGTCTCAGGGCGCCTCGGCCATCAGGCTTTCGATGACCTCACGGCTGGTGCGGCCCGACATGGCGCGTAGCCGGTCTTCGACCAGACGCAGGTCGGCGCGGACCGGACGCGACCCGACGAGTTGGTGCAGCGACCGCACCACTTCGACAGACCGCTCGACCAGCGCGTCGTCCAGCACAGACCGGTCGTCCTCGACCAGGGCCACCGCGCGCTCCACCAGCTCAGCGGTGCGGTTGCCGAGCCTCTCGTCGGACAACACCACCGACATGAGCGGGGTCTGCACCCGCTCGAACAGGGCGATCCACTCGCGGCCGGCCCGCGTCGTAGCGAGCATCTGGTCCCTGACCCGGCGCAGCCCTGACAGATCCGCGCGGCCGCCGAGCAAGCGCCCGCCGATCAGCTCGATCGCGCAGATGCACTGCTGCACCAGGGCAAGCACCCCGGACTCCGACTCCTCCTTGATGGGTTCCGGGTTCGCCGGGTGGAAGGACTCCCGAATGTCGTCCAGCTGCGGCCCGGTCTCGATCGTGTAGCCGTAGACCTTGCGGGAGTCCTGGTTCGCAATGTGGCGGCTGTAGACGTAGTCGCTGTGCGTGCCGGTGGTCGGGTACAGGCCTATTCCGGTCTGCGGCGAGTAGACCCGGCCCCGGACCGCAGCGATCGCGTCCACCACCCGCTGCGCAACGGTCTCGAAGCGCATCAGGTCTCGTGGGTCCATGTACTCCTGGTAGCCGGGGATGCCGATCGGCTTGCAGGTGCCGCTCGGCAAGGTGGTGAACCGCTTGCTCGAGTCGGTGGTCTGGGTGGGTGCGTGGCCCCAGGGGTAGAGCACCAGCTCCGAGAAGGAGTGCACGTCCACGAAACAATCGATCCGGTGGGCGTCCAGCAACCGTCGCACGTTGCGGGTCTCCGGCTCGCTGAAGACCGACGGGCCGGCGTAGACGTCCGAGCACGGCGAACACGACGTCTGTCCCTCGGTGACTGCCCACAGCAGGTCGAGGTTGCGGTTCAGGTCGACTCCGTCGCACGCCGTCCCGGGGTTGTCCCGCCGGTTCTTCCGCCACAGGTCGTCGACCGTCATCACGTGGATCCTGCCGTCCGGGTTGATGCACGGCACGATGTACAGGTCAAGGGTGTCCAAGATCAGCTTCAGGTCCGCCGCCACCCACGTGCGGTTCCCGAGCACCAGGTCTGTGCCGTCGCGGTAGCTGACCATCAGATCGACCGCGAGCTCGATGAGCATGTCCGGGTTCATCAGCTCCCGGGCGTGCGTTCCCCCGATCAGCAGGACACCGCGCCGCTCCTGCTCGCCGCCGCCGGCACGCAGCCGTAGCCCGAAGACCGGGCGACCCTGAACCGACGTCTCCGCCAGCGGGAACCGGCTCACCTGCTGTGGGAAGAACTGGGCCAACAGGGCGCTCAGAGAGTCCAACTGGGCAACAGTGCGGTACATCAGCGCTCACCGCCGTCGTCCGGGCGCTCACCCTCGTCGGCCTCTGGCTCTGCTTGTGCCTCGGCGACGCCGCGCACCCGGTCGTCGAACCAGTCCCGTGCCTGGTCGTCCGATGCGATCAGGTCCGCGTCAAGCGGCTGCACCGGGACCGCACGCAGCAGGCGCACCTCGAATCCCTGGTCGACGAGCCGAGCGGCGTCCTCCATGGTGACCAGGAGCCGGACGTCGTCCGCGTCGGGGATCCTGTCCAGGTCGAGGGCCGAGATCCGGGCCACCGCCTCAGGCCCGGGACGGTCCTGTTCAACGTGGACCGTGACCTCGAAGCGGTTTGACGGCTGTTGGTCACCGACAGGAGCCTGCGCGTCATCGCTCACGGCTCCACCCCCTTGGGCGTGGCGAATCGCTCGATCGAAACCTACGCGCACCGTGCGGGATGGTCAACGATCAGTGACCTCGTCAAGGCAGTGGGCGCCTGATCGCTTCTCCAGGGCCGCTTGGTGGGGCGGTCCGGCCTCATGCGATCGATCACCGGGGAGACTTCGGTAGTGGGTATCGAAGTCGTCCTTCTGGACGTGGGTGTGCTGCTGCTCGCCGCGGTCTATGCGGCACGGGTGTCCGAACGGCTGCGCGTGCCGTCGTTGCTTCTGTTCCTGGCCGTGGGGATGCTGGCCGGGTCGGAGGGGCCGGGTGGGCGGGGGTCGTCGTCACCGCCGGGGTGCTGGGGGAACCATCGCCTGGTGGTTGCTGGGAACGTTCACCCAGTTCGATATCGGGCCAGGCGGGCTGACCTTGCCGGAGGCGCTGCTGTTGGGTGTGATCGTGTCGTCGACCGACGCAGCCGCGCTCTTCGCGCTGTTCCGTGGCGGCGGACCGAAGCCGACCCACCGGATCCGCAGCCTCCTGGAGCTCGAGTCGGGCACCAACGACCCGATGGCGGTGATCCTGACCACCACCCTGCTCGAGTTGCTCACCCTGTCCACCGTCAACGCCGGCGAGATCCTGCTGGACCTGCTGGTCCAGATGACGCTCGGCATCGTCGCCGGCGTGTCCCTCGGATGGGTGGGGGCACGGCTGACCAACCGGCTCAGCGTCGCCACGCCGGGTCTCTACCCGATCTTGGTGCTGGCGATGGGGCTGATCGCGTTCGGCCTGACCGAGGTCATCGGCGGCAACGAGTTCGGACTCGCCTCGGCCGGCGAGGTCTTCAACGTCGTGTTCTTCATCGTCGTCGTGTCCGTCCTCGTCCAAGGGCTGACCCTCGGCCCCGCCGCCCGACGCCTCGGCGTCACCGGCACAGCCCAGTGACGAGACCGCAGGCACGACCTTCGGCCCAGTCGGGCGCCGTCCGGCAGGGACACGATGAAGGTGTGACCCGGCCGGCGATCTGACGGCGCCTACCGCCGCTCGACCCGGCGGGGTGACGATCGAGGAGGCGCGGCCATGCGCCGGCAGGCGATTGTCAAGGATCCGACCCGCTGGGTGGTGCGACCCAACCTCCAGGACTACGCGCGCGAACACGAGGCCTTCAGCTGGGCCGCGGCGCGCAAGGATCTGGAGGGGCTGCCCGCCGGTCGGGGGTTGAACATCGCCCACGAGGCCGTCGACCGGCATGCCGCCGGAGCGTCGGCGACTCGGACCGCACTGCGTTTCGCCGGCCGTTCCGGCGTCTCCGAGCTGAGCTACGCGCAGCTGCGGGCCGGGACGGCCCGGTTCGCGAACGTGTTGCGCGCGCTCGGGGTCGAGCGGGGCGAGCGGGTCTTCACCCTGCTCGGACGACGGCCGGAGCTGTACCTCACGGCGCTGGGCAGCCTGAAGAACGTCAGCGTGTTCAGCCCGCTGTTCTCCGCCTTCGGCCCGGAGCCGGTCCGGCAGCGGTTGACGATCGGCGACGGCCGGGTGCTGGTCACCAGCCGGGCCCTGTACAAGCGCAAGGTGGCGCCCATCCGCGACCGGGTTCCCGGCCTGGCGCACGTCCTGCTGGTCGATCCCGGTGAGGACCCGCCGCCGGAGACCCTGTCCTTCCCCGAGCTGATGGCGCAGGCCGGGGAGACCTTCGAGATCCCGCCGACCGATCCCGAGGACATGGCGCTGCTGCACTTCACCAGCGGCACGACGGGAACCCCCAAGGGCGCGATCCACGTCCACGACGCGGTCCTCGCCCACCACGTGACCAGCCAGCTCGCGCTGGACCTGCACCCGCAGGACGTGTTCTGGTGCACCGCCGATCCGGGGTGGGTCACCGGGACCTCCTACGGCATCATCGCTCCGCTGACCCATGGGGTCACCGCCCTGGTCGACACCGAGGAACTGGACGTCGACCGCTGGTACCGGCTGCTCGCCGAGCAGCGGGTCACCGTCTGGTACACCGCGCCGACCGCGCTGCGGATGCTGATGAGGGCGGGGGCGAGCCACCGCGAGGGCCATGACCTGTCGGCGCTGCGGTTCATCGCCAGCGTGGGTGAACCGCTCAACCCCGAGGTCGTCGCAGTGGACGAACGAGACGTTCGGACTGCCGGCCCACGACAACTGGTGGCAGACCGAGACCGGCGGGATCATGATCTCCAACTACGCCGCGTGCGAGATCCGTCCCGGCTCGATGGGGCGTCCGCTGCCGGGCATCGAGGCGGCCGTCGTGGCCCGGGACGCCCACGGCGAACGGATCGTCGACGACGGCCGGCCACGCCTCGTCACCGAACCCGACCAGGAGGGCGAGCTCGCGCTGCGTCGGGGGTGGCCCAGCATGTTCCGCGGCTACCTGCACGAACAGGCCCGGTACGAGAAGTGCTTCGTCGGTGACTGGTACTGCTCGGGCGATCTCGTCCGGCGCGATGCGGACGGTTGGTTCTGGTTCGTCGGGCGTGCCGACGACGTCATCAAGTCGGCCGGCCATCTGATCGGCCCGTTCGAGGTGGAGAGCGTGCTCATGGAGCACCCGGCGGTGGCCGAGGCCGGGGTGATCGGCAAACCGGATCCGCTCGCCGGCGAGCGGGTCAAGGCCTTCGTGTCGCTGCGTGCCGGCGTCGCGCCGTCCGACGAACTGCGCCGGGAGTTGACCGGCTTCGCGCGCACCCGGCTCGGACCGGCCGCCGCGCCACGGGAGATCGCCTTCGCCGACGACCTGCCGAAGACCCGGAGCGGCAAGATCATGCGGCGCCTGCTCAAGGCCCGCGAGCTCGGGTTGCCCGAGGGCGACCTGTCGACGCTGGAAGGGGGGTCGCGATGAGTACCCCGATGGGTCAGCAGCGCGACCACGAGAACGATCCCTACGCGGGCACCGGTACCGGCCTGGACCGGGACGACCTGCTGCGGCTGCTGCGCGGCATGCTGCTCATCCGGCGCTTCGAGGAGCGGTGTGTCGAGCTGTACTCCGCCGAGAAGATCCGCGGGTTCCTGCACGTCTACATCGGTGAGGAGGCGGTCGCCGTCGGGGTGATCGACGCGCTCGCCGACCAGGACGCGATCGTGGCCACCTACCGCGAGCACGGCCACGCGCTGGCCCGCGGGGTCGATCCCGGCGCGGTGATGTCGGAGATGTTCGGCAAGGTCGAGGGCACCAGCCGAGGTCGCGGCGGGTCCATGCACATCTTCGACGCCTCGCGGGGCTTCTACGGCGGCAACGCCATCGTCGGCGGCGGGCTGCCGCTCGCCGTCGGGCTGGCCCTGGCGGACCGGATGCGCGGCGATGACGCCGTCACCGTGTGCTTCTTCGGCGAGGGGGCGGTCGCCGAGGGTGAGTTCCACGAGTCGATGAACCTCGCCGCCCTGTGGCGCCTGCCCGTGCTGTTCTGCTGCGAGAACAACCTGTACGCCATGGGCACCGCGCTGTCGCGGTCGGAGTCCGAGACGGACATCTCGCTCAAGGCCGGCGCCTACGAGGTGCCGGCCTGGCCGGTCGACGGCATGGACGTGCGGGCCGTGCGGGCCGCCGCCCGGCGCGCCGTCGAGTCGGTGCGGGCCGGTGGCGGACCCCATCTGCTGGAGCTGCGCACCTATCGGTTCCGCGCCCACTCGATGTACGACCCGGAGCGGTACCGCGAGAAGGACGAGGTCCGGGAGTGGACACGGCGCGATCCGATCGATGCGCTGACCCGGCTGCTGCGTGAGTCGCACGAACTGCGGGACGAGGAGCTGGCCGCGGTCGAGGCCGACGTGGCCTCGGTGGTCGACGCGGCGGTGGCGCAGGCGGAGGCCGGGCACGACGAGCCTGTCGAGGAGCTCACCCGCTTCGTCTACGCCGACTCCTCGACCGCGAGCGGGAGGTGACGGCGGTGAAGACCACGTATCGGGAGGCGATCCGGGAGGCCATGCGCGACGCGCTGCGCCGTGACGACCGGGTCTTCCTCATGGGCGAGGACGTCGGCCGCTACGGCGGGTGCTTCGCGGTCAGCCTGGGTCTGCTCGACGAGTTCGGACCCGACCGGATCCGGGACACGCCGCTGTCGGAGTCGACGTTCGTCGGCGCCGGCATCGGCGCCGCGATGGCCGGGATGCGGCCGATCGTCGAGATCATGACGGTCAACTTCAGCCTGCTGGCCCTCGACCAGATCATGAACAACGCCGCCACCTTGCGGCACATGTCCGGCGGTCAGGTCGGCGTGCCGTTGGTGATCCGGATGACCACCGGCGCCGGTCGGCAGCTGGCGGCCCAGCACTCGCACAGCCTGGACGGCTGGTACGCCCACATCCCCGGTCTGCGGGTGGTCACCCCGGCCACCCTGGAGGACGCCCGCGGCATGCTGTGGACCGCGCTGGAGGACCCCGACCCGGTGCTGATCTTCGAGCACGGCACGCCTCTACAACGGCTCCGGCGAGCTGGCGGACGACGCCGGCCCGGTCGACATCGACCACGCGGCCGTGCGCCGCGACGGCGACCGACCTGGCGCTGATCACCTACGGCGGCACGCTGCCCACCGCGCTCGAGGCCGCCGACCGGCTCGCCGCGGACGGGGTCGAGCGCGCTGGTGCTCGACCTGCGCACGCTGCGACCCCTGGACGACGCGGCGATCGCGCAGGCGGTGGCGGCCACGCACCGCGTCGTCGTCGTCGACGAGGGCTGGCGCTCGGGCAGCATCTCCGCCGAGGTCATGGCCCGGATCATGGAGTCGGCCTTCTACGAGCTCGACGCCCCGGTGGCCCGCGTCTGTTCGGCCGAGGTCCCGATGCCGTACGCCCGGCATCTCGAGCTGGCCGCGATCCCCTCGATGGAACGGATCGTGGCAGCAGCCAGGGAGGTGCTGGCCTGAGATGGGTGACCTCCTGATGCCCTCCCTCGGGGCGGACATGGATCACGGCAGGGTGCTGGAGTGGCTGGTCGCCCCGGGGGACACCGTGCACCGAGGCCAGGTGGTCGCCGTCGTCGACACCGAGAAGGCCGCGATGGACATCGAGTCCTTCGAGGACGGCGTCGTCCAGGAGTTGCTGGTCGACGTCGACGCGACGGTTCCGGTCGGCACCCCGCTCGCCGTCCTCGGTCCGCCGGCGAGACCGGCACGGGTGGCGATCTCGCCGATGGCTCGCCGGCTCGCCCGCGAGCTCGGCGTCGACGTCTCGGGGCTGCACGGCACGGGGCGGGGCGGCGTCGTCACCGCGCAGGACGTCCGGGTCGCCGCCGGGGCCGAGCCCACGGTCGAGGCCGAGCCCACCGCCGAGGCCCAGCCCACCGCCGAGGCCGAGCCCACCGTCGAGGCCGAGCCCACCGCCGCGACAGAGCGGGCCGCCCGGGCCGAGGCCGCACGCCGGGCCACCGCCGTCCTCATGGCCCGCTCGAAGCGCGAGGTGCCGCATTACTACCTGAGCAGCACGATCGATCTGAGCCGTGCGCTCGCCCGGCTCTCGGAGCTGAACGCCGACCGCGGTGTGGCCGGGCGACTGGTGCCCGCCGCGATGCTACTGAAGGCCTCGGCGCTGGCCGTCCGGAAGGTGCCGCAGCTGAACGGCTACTGGCTGGACGACGCGTTCGCGCCGGCCGAGCAGGTCAACCTCGGGGTCGCCGTGGCCCTGCGCCAGGGCGGTCTGATCGCACCGGCCATCGCCGACGCGGACCGCCTCGACCTCGACACGTTGATGGCCGCGCTGCGCGATCTGGTCAGCAGGGTGCGCGCCGGGCGGGTGCGCCAGAGCGAGATGACGAGCGGCACGCTCACCGTGACGAATCTCGGAGACCGCGGCGTGGAGGCCGTGTTCGGGGTGATCTACCCACCGCAGGTCGCCCTGGTCGGGTTCGGCAGAGTGGTCGAGCGGCCGTGGGCGACGAACGGCACCGTCGCGGTCCATCCCACGGTGACGGCGACGCTGTCCGCCGACCACCGGGCCAGCGACGGCCACATCGGCGGTCTGTACCTGGCCGCCGTCGACGAACTGCTGCAGGAACCGGAGGCCCTGTGATGACGACGATGACGGCCGACGAGGCGGTCCGGACGGCGATCCTTCGAGTGGCGCCCGAGGCCGACTTCGCCGACCTCGAGCCGAGCGAGAGCCTGCGCCAGGTCTTCGACCTGGACTCGCTGGACTTCCTGGGCGTGCTGGAGAACATCGACCTGCTCGCTCACGTCTCCGTCCCGGAGAGCGACTACGCCAGCGTGGACTCCTTCGCCGCCCTGGTGCGCTACGTGGCTGAGCGGATCGAGTGAGCAGGCGCGGTGGCGCGTTTATGGCTTTGCGACTCCAATAGCGGCGAATCGGCGCCATATGGCCCGCCGTGCCCCCTATCGTGGCGCCGTCAGCGAGCGCAAACCTACAGGTCGCAGGGGGCGATGCACCGTGATGGCACTCGATCGACGAGGATCGGCCCGGCGCCTGTGGATGTCCTTGTTCGTGGGCGTGGTTGCCGGCGTGGTCACGCTGTCCCTGGGCGTCCCCGCGGCATCGGCCGCCGACTTCGTCCACAGGGACGGCTCCTTCGCCGGCGCCGGTAGCGCGCCCACCGCCGACAAGCCACAGTCGAAGCTCTGGTTCAACGACGGCATCTGGTGGGCCAACATGTTCCACCCCGCCAGCGGCACGTGGCACATCTTCCGGTTGAACCGTGCGACGCACACCTGGTCCGACACCGGGACCCGGATCGACGATCGGGCGCGTACCAGGGGTGACGTTCTCTGGGACGGCAAGCACCTCTACGCCGCGACGCATGCGCTCGCGGCGTCGTCCACCCAGAGCGTCTCGGGCAAACCGGCACGGCTCTATCGCTACACCTACAACTCCGCCCGCCGTTCGTACCGCCTCGACCCGGGCTTCCCCGTCGCGATCAACAACGTCTCGAGCGAGTCCCTGACCCTGGACAAGGACTCCAAGGGCGTCCTGTGGGCCACCTGGACGCAGGGGCGCAAGGTGTACCTCAACTCGACCAAGGGCACCGACACCTCCTGGGGCAAACCCTTCGCGCTGAACGTCCCCGGGGCGGCCGGACTGAAGGCCGATGACGTCTCCTCCGTGGCCGCCTACGGAGGGTCCAAGATCGGCCTCATGTGGAGCAACCAGGCCACCTCGAGCTTCTACTTCGCCGTGCACCGGGACGGCGACACGCGCACCCGATGGACGGCGCGGAAAGCGCTGTCGGACCCGCAGATCGCTGACGACCACATCAATCTCAAGCAGTTCGCCGGAGACCCGAGCGGACGCCTCTTCGCGGCGGTCAAGACCAGCCTGGAGGGCAAGGGCCCGAAGGCGCCACAGATCCTCCTGCTCAGCTTCGACCCGACCCGCGGTACCTGGTCGTCGACCACGTATGCGACCGCGGCCGATTGCCTGTCCCGCCCCGTGGTCATGATCGATAGCACGAACAAGGTCCTGCACGTGTTCGCCACCGGTCCTTCGGGCGGTGGCTGCCCCAGGACCGGCACGCCCGGGACCATCTACGAGAAGACCACCCCGATGAGCAAGATCGCCTTCGGGCCCGGACGGGGCAGGGCGGTGATCACGGACACGAAGACGACCGACATCAACAACGTCACCGGCACCAAGCAGAGCCTCACGTCCGCCACCGGGCTGGTCATGCTGGCCAGCAGCGACGCCACGCAGCGATACTGGCACGCCGACATCCCCCTGCCCCGCCGCGTGCAGGCCACCCGGGTCGACTTCAAGGCCTCCAAGGCGACAGCCCGCACGATGAGATTCACGGGGACCTCGACCGGGCCCATCGCCAAGTGGTCCTGGAAGTTCGGGGACGGCCAGACCTCCACCGCCAAGAGCCCGGCACACACCTACAAGAAGGCCGGTACATACAGAGTCACCCTGAGAGGCGTCGAGCCCAGTGGGCGGCCTGTGGAGGCCACGCACACGATCAAGGTCACCTAGGTTCACGGCGACCGGGCACCCGATCATGGTCGCCGGGCACCTGCCCACTGCGTTGAGTCCTGCCTCGCCGCCCGAGGGCTCGTGTGGCAAAGACACGAATCCTGTTCAGGCGGCATATGCCGCCGGAATATGGTCAATTGGTACTGTCTGAACCTGGCGAGTCTCTTCTGGAGGATTCGTGGTCGAGCGGAAGAATGAGACAAAGTCGCGACCGACCATGATTCACGCTTGTGTCCGCCATGGGAACGGACCTGTTCGGCGGTCCGGGACGCACGGTGCGGGCCCGCGACAAGGAGGTGATCCGGTCTCATGACGCAGGACTCCGGGGACTCGTCCGATTCCACGCCGACACTCTCCGTCATCATCGCGTGTCGCGACGTCCAGGACGTCCTGGGGGTCCAGCTCGCCGCCCTGGCGAGCCAGCCGTGCCCAGTGCCGTGGGAACTGCTCATCTGCGACAACGGCTCGACGGACGGCACGGTGGCCCTTGCCGGGAGCTGGGCCGACCGCCTGCGCCTGCGCGTCATCGACGCCTCGGCGATCGCGGGTTCAGGGCCGGCCCGCAACGCGGGCGTCGACGTCGCCAGGGGCAAGTGGATCGGTTTCTGTGACGCGGACGACGAGGTCGCGGACAACTGGCTCGAGACCCTGTGCCGGGCGCTGGCCGCGCACTCCTTCGTGGCAGGACGGTTGGACGGAGAGCGCTTGAACTCTTCTCGCACCCTCCGTTCGCGGGCTCTCGACCAGCAGGACGGGCTCCAGTTCTCCTCGCGTGTCGTGGGGCTTCCGCACGCGGGCGCGTTGAACATGGGCATCCACCGGTCGGTGTTCCTCGACGTCGGTGGATTCGATCCCGCCGTCCGGTACCTGCAGGACACCGATCTCTGCTGGCGGGTTCAGCTGGCCGGACACCCGCTCGTCTTCGTGCCTGAGCTCGTCGTGCACGCTCGGCTGCGGGCGTCGCTGTGGTCGATGTTCCGTCAGGGCCGCAACTATGGCGCCTCGCACGCCTCCTTGGAGCAGCGGTACGCGGGAGCGGCTGCCCGCGCCGGCGCCGCGAGCCGCTCCACGATCGCCGCTCCCGAGTACGCCCGGCACGGGGCGTCGTCTGCCGAACCGGCCGAGGCGTCGGTGATCGACCTGACCACGGACGACGCCTCGCGGGACACCTCGGGCAGCCCGTCCCACCGCCGACACCCGCTGCTGGGAGTGGCCCGGCTCGCCCGCTTCTTCGTGATCCACCGGTCCAGCATCCACGCTCAGGCGTGGCAGCTCGGCTGGCACATCGGTCACCGCTCGTGACGCAGGACCGGCGTGTGTCTGAGGTCTAGAGCGGCGGCGTGGTCTTCCGAGCCACCTCACCGGCGCCTTCCTCGACGATCACCCCGGTCTCACCCTCGCCGGCGGGTGCGTTGCGTCTGGACCTCACGGCACTGAGGACGACGCCGACCTCGTCCTGGAAGAAGCGCCTGAGCAGAGTGACCGCGAGGAGTGTCGCGGCCGCCCAGGCGAGAGTCGTCAGGCCGATCGTGGCGACGGTCACGTCGAGCCGGCGGGTCAGGGTTGCGACGGACTGGGCCACCGCGAACGCGGCGAGCGCGATGGGCACGTGCTTGACGTACATCCGCAGCACGCCGCCCATGAGCCCAGGTGATACCCGCGCCGAGAATCGCAGCATCACCAGGAAGTGCAGGACGATCGCGACCGAAGCGCCGACGGCCACTCCGTTCACGCCCCACCGGGATCCGATGGCGCATGCCACCAGGACCTCCGCGGCGTAGAGCCACTGGCGCCAGGCGCCGCCGGCGACGGCTCCGGTCGCCCGGGTCAGGGAACCGCTGATCTTGTACGACGCCCGTGGCAGCAGCACCAGAGCGAAGACCTGGAGGGGCGTCACCACCGCGGCCCAACGCCCCCCGAGCAGGAGCAGGACGATCTCGGGCGCGAGCACGAACAGCAGGGCACTGCTCGGCAGGGTCACCAGAGCCACCAGCGACGCCGAGCGCACGTAGGCGCTGCGCAGCCGCGCGCCGTCGTTGCGGACCTTGGCCATCGCCGGGAAGAGGGCCTTGTCCGCGGCGCTGCCGATCACGTTGGCGGGCTGCGCGAGCAGGTTGTATGCCCGCGCATAGATGCCGAGCGGTGCCGGGCCCAGGACGTTGGCGGTGACGAAGTTGTCGGCGTTGAGAGCCGACCAGTTCCCCAGCTGCGAGATCGAGTACCACGAGCCGAAGCGCAGCAGCGGACGGACACTGCGCCAGGTGTCCAACGGTCCGGTCGGCCGCAGCGGAGGCCGGGCCAGCAGGTGGTACCCGACCGCGATCACCAGGCCACCTGCGATCTGGCCCCAGACGATGGATACCGCGCCCTGACCGAGGGCGGCCAGCGTGACGCTCACCCCGATCGTGGCCGGACCGAAAGCGAGAACGTCGACCATGGCCATCGAACGGAAGCGCAGCGCCCGCTGGAGCAGGCCCATAGGCGCCGCGGCGGCTCCGGCGAGGATCAGGGCGATCGTCAGGAGGCGGAGCAGCGAGGAGTCGGCGGGAAGCCCGACGAGCCGGTTGAACAGCGGGGCCCCGACGAACAGAACCGCCGCGAGCACCCCGGACAGGAGCAGCGACACGTAGAGGGCCGCGGTCACCTCTCGGTCGGTCAGGCTGTGCCGCTGCACCAGGGCCGGCCCGACGCCCATCTGGCTGACCACCTGACAGAGGCCGACGATCAGGGCGGCGGCAGCCGCTGCGCCGAACTCGGCCGGCGTCAACAGGCGAGCCAGCACCACCATGGAGACGATCTGCAGCAGCGCCTGACTCACCGTTCCGGTGAACGCCCAGGCGAACCCACGGACGGTGAGCGCCGTCAGCGAGGCCGCGCCGCCGCGATTAACGACCCCTCCACTCATCCGGGCTGCTGCGGGCGTCGGATCATCCGAATCAGCTTCTTCACGATCCTCTTGAGCAACCGGCCCCAGCGGGACCGGGCGAGGACGGCGCGCACGCGCCGAGGCGGTCGGACCACCCCGAAGTACAGGTACCAGGCCCACTGGGTGATCGGGCGTCGGACGAGGTCCGTGGCCCGCTCAGGCCGCAGCAGCGAGCGGATGGGTAGCCCCGCGACGGCCGGGTGGAAGACCGGGTTGCCGACCCTGTCGGTCAGTGGGACGTCCTGCGGCTCGTCGTAGAGGTGACGGGACCGCGGCGGGATGCCACGGAAGGTGTAGCAGCCCTCCAGGGACGGACGTGCCTGCGCATACTCCTGGAGGAACTCGAGATCGATGACCTTGAGCCCGGCCTGCGGATCGGAGTGGAGGTTCCCGGTCGTGAGGTCGAGAACGAACAGCCCTCGTTCGTGCATCGCCCGCGCCAGCCCGGCCAGCGCCCGGGTCGCCTCGGGCCTCAACTGGACGGCGTTCTCGAAGTCGTCCTGGAAGGGCAGGTTGCGCAGCACGTGACGACGGTCGTCGCGGTAGAACGGCGTCAGCAGCCAGTTGTCGCCGTGCTCGAGCAGACCGGGTATCAGGGGGAGATCGCTCAGATCGCGCCGGGCACGCAATTCACGATCGAAGAAGCGCGCCGCGCCGGGCCGGTAGATCTTGCAGACGCTGGGCCCGTGTTCTGGATGTTCGACGAGCGCCACCCGTGCGCGCCGCGCCGGGCCGTCCGGGGCCAGGAAGCGAATCACGGGGTAGGGCAGGCTGCATCGATCCGTCAGAATGCGGATCTGCTCGCGAAGCCGGGCGATGACCTGCGAAGAGCCGAGGACGTCGAGGTAGTCCAGGGCCTGCCGAGTGTTGTCGGAGGAGTGCAGCGGGTTGTACTGGGCCGCCGCATCGACTCCGTCGAGCAGTCGCGAGCGCACTTTGGCCTTCGCCTCGGCGATGCGCAGGTTGTGGCCCGATGCACCGTCACCATCGAGCCACGGCGCCACGTCGTAGGCGAGGATGAAGGTGGTGGGGTCGCCTCCGCTGACCTGCCAGGGGCCCTGCCCCCAGTTCCCACCGCGGATGCGCCGCCGGGCGGCGGCCCGCTGCTCGGGATCGAGCTGCAGGACGTCGAGGACCTCGAACCCGTGCCGGTCGAGCTCCTCCGCGATGTGTTCGGTATGGCCGTCGGCACGCTCCCGGACGACGAAGACGGCGAGCCCGTGCCAGACCGGATCGACATCGGGCAGGTCGGTGAAGAAGCGGTCGCGGATCCAGCTGTTGCCGGGTGCGAGCCGCTCGAGGGTGTCGAGCGGGGGCCGCAGCCCGGCGTCCGCCAGCATCTGGTCGAGCCCCTCGAGCGTGGGGGTCGTCGGACGACCCAGCCGGTCCGCGAGCTCACTCAGGACGCCCTCGTAGTCGTGGTCAGCCTGCCCCCGGTCAGGGGCCTCGCCGTCCCGGGGTGACAGCCCGGACCGATACCCCTTGTGGTAGACGGCGTGGTAGGCGAGGGACTGGAAGTGGTGCTCGGGGTTCGGCACCCGGCACAGCTCCCGCATCATCACGGCGCCGTCCAGCAGCTCCCTGGCGAATTGTGGCGGGTAGTAGGGGACGCCGTCGCCGAAGTCCGTTCCCGGTAGTCCGTTGACGGTGTAGATGTCGAACGCCTGGCTGCCCGGGCGGCCGGGCCGAGGGCGTAGCAGCGTCTGGACGAACTCCAGGTGCTCGTCGGCCACGAGGAGATCGACGTCCTCGCCGGGATCCACGTGCGGAAGCGCGTCGAACCAGCGCAGGACCGCATACCCGACGCCGTTCCGCTCGAGCGTCGCGAACAGGTCTTCAGAGAGAGGTGGCAGCGAGGTAGCGGCGGGGGTGAGCAGGGACAGGTCCGCAGCGAGGTAGCGGCGCGGGCTGGTCGAGCCGAGGAGCATATGACGGACCCGGACACGCCTGGCCTGAGCCGTGCTCTGCGGAGCGCGTCTCGCCTGCCCGTTTCCCGATGTGTCAGCATGCCCGACCACTGCTGGATCAGTGCCGACTGCCTCACGCGCGCCCGTTCCAACCGCCTCCTTCGCTCGCTGCCGGCAGGGTCGCGCCGGCCTTGGCCGATCTGCGGCGTGCAGCGTGGCCGCGCAGCCCTCAAGGAAGTATCCAGCAAACACGGGGCCCATTTGTCCGGGACGCGTCTTCTGGCGGACCGGGCACGATCCGCGACCGGGCGGCCCGTGCCGGGCCTCGCCGGCGCGGCGTTGCGAGGGCCGGCTCGATGGCCGGGCCGGTTTCACCCGATTGGTCGTGAATGCCGTGACACAGCATGAAGCCCGGCGTGTTCTCGACCTCGACGCATTCCCGTGCGCCAGACCGCGTGGATCAGCCCCGAGCGGACCAGGACGCCGTCGAGCGATCCAGTCCTCAGGATCGGCGATCGATGTGCCGACGCCACTCCAGTGTTCTGCTATCCCAGGCCAGGCACCCGTGCCGGTCGGCAGCGTTCGCAGAGAACCGCGCGTTCGTGGATCGCCGTCCTGGGATCAGCGGCCCTCGCGCTGACGTCGGCCGCACCCGCACGCGCCGACGCCGACGCGCCGCCCCTTCCGCAGATCACCGAGGGGACGGTCGTCGCCGGCAGTACCGCCGCGTTGTTGCCCAACTCCTGCGGGTTGCGTTCGGTCGCCGCGATCTCCGGCGCCGGAGCGGACACGGCGGTACAGCTCGTCGGATCGAAGATCAGCTTCCGGATAGGGGCGGTACCGCCTTCCTGGTGGCGGACTCCACCGGTCGACCAGGCGGTCTGGGACATGAACTTCCAGGGACTCATCTGGATGGGCACCGTGATCGATCGCGCCAGGTCTTCCGGTGACACCGAGGCTCTCGAAGCGTTGGTGAGATCGGCCGTCGAGTTCCTGAGCAACAATCCCGATTCCGGCGCGAGCAGGTTCGGTTGGGACGAGGGCACCAATCTGCGGCGGCAGCAGTCGCTCAACTGCCTGTTCCGCGCCACCGACGGGGACGAGCGACTGGTTCCGCTGATCGAGGCGACAGCAGCAGCCAACCTCGACATGACCCGCTACTACGGACCGCCCAAGCGGATCCCGCACAACCACGGCGTCATGGCCAACCTGTTCCTGTTGGACGCCGGGAGGCTGCTCGAACGGCCTCAATGGGTCTCGGCTGCTTTCGACCGGTTGCTCACGGGGGTGAAGGCAGCCTTCACCCCGGCGGGGTTCAGCATCGAGCAGTCCGCCGAGTACGCCCTCGTCAACATCTCGCTCTGGGAGCGAGTCGCCGACGCCCTGGCGGAGTCCGGCCTACCCTCCGCCGCGACCAAGATCGCAGAGATCCGCCGAGAGACCGCTCGGGCACGCTCTGCCGTGGCCTACCTGACCGACCCGAGCAAGCAGCTTGTCACCTACGGAGACAGCAACACCGGAGCAGGGATCGTTGCTCCGCAGCCACGCGCCGTCGTCCGCGACGATGTCGCCGGCCTCGTGACCGGACGCTGGTCGTGGACCGACCCGGCCACCTCGTTCTACATGGTGCGCTACGGGCCGCCCCGGATGGCCCACGGTCATGAGGATCGCACGGCCCTGGTGTGGTCGACCCTGGGCGTGCCAGTACTGGTCGACCCAGGACGGTTCAGCTACGACGCGGGGCCGTACAAGGCATTCCAGCTGGCGCCGTTCGGTCACAGTGTTCAGATCGTGCGAGGGCGCCCATTCAATCCCGCGGCCCGGGTCTCCCTCGTCCTCCAGCGGTCGTCGGGTCCTGCGCACCGATTGATGACCCGGGACACCCAGTACGGGGTGGCCCATACCCGCAACTGGGTCATCGACGATGCGCACCACAGCGTCCGGCTGGACGATGTCGTGTCGGCCAAGACCACGACCACCCTGCATCTGGACGCCTCGTGGCGCTTGGTTCGGCTGGCGCCCCATGCCAAGAAGGCCACGTTCGCGCACCCGTCGTCGCGTCGGTTGGTCGTGACGACGACCACACCGATGAAGATCATGAGCGGGAGCACCAGGCCCGTCGGCGGCTGGGCCTTTCCCGAGTACGGGAGGCGGGTGCCTGCCCCACAGATCGTCTTCTACGGAACGGGCGGCCTCACCGGCGCCTCGCTGACCGTCACCTGATATCCAGGACTCGCACGGGGCTCGACGTTCGTCGCCTCGTGGTCCAGCGGCTCAGGTCACGCTCGCGGGCAGGCCCTCGTCCGCCATCGTGAGCCGGTTCCGACCGCTGCGCTTCGAGACGTACATGGCGGCGTCCGCCCTGGCCAGCAGGTCCTCGGCCGCCAGGCAGGTGCCGTCCGGGACGCACGCGCCGCCGAGGCTGACGGTGACGCGGACGGCGAGGCCTCCAGACGGCACACTGGCGGCCGCGAGCCCGCGGCGAATCCTCTCGCCGACGAAGGTGACGTCGTTCGGGCCTGCTCCTGGGAGGACGACAAGGAACTCCTCCCCGCCCATCCGGACCAGCACGTCGCCGTTGCGCACCCATTGCCGCGCCAACGACGCCACCTGGCGCAGCACGCGGTCCCCGATCAGGTGGCCGTGGTCGTCGTTGACGGCCTTGAAGTGGTCGATGTCGAACGTCAGCACGCCGAGTGGACCGTCCGTACGACTCGCGCGCGCCCACTCCTCACCCAGGCGCTGCAGCCCGAACCTGCGGTTGTACGCCCCGGTCAGGGGATCGATCGCGGCCAGCGTCTGAAACCGCTCGTGCGCCATCGCGTTGTTGAGGGCCACACCCATCGGGTCGGCGAAGGAGGCCAGCAGACGCTGTCGATCGGGCCCGGGCCGCGTCCCGAACGCCAGGACGACGGCACCGAGCGGGACATCGCGGAAGCGCAACGGAACCACAACGACACAGCACGGGCGGAACGACAGCACCGCGGCGTCCACCGAGACGTCGTCCGGAACGTCCACCACAAGAGGTGCGGTGGCTGACATCGCTGCCAGGACGGTGGGGTTCTGCTCCAGCCCGGCGGCCTGCAGCCGCTGGACCGCGGCGACGCCGAGCTCGCCGTCCCGGACGACGCAGAGCGCCCCGGCATCCGCCCCACCATGGCGCAGCCAGGCACGCAGTGCGGCCGTGGAGAAGTCGTCCCATTCCAGATGCTCGGAGAGCGTCTTGCTCATCTGGGTCATGGCCTCCTGCACGTCACGCGATACGGACAGCGAGGAGATGAGCTGGTTGAAGGAGGAGGCTGCCTCGCCCAGGTGATCCGCGGACTCCACCGGCAGACAGCACTCGGCCGGGCTGCACTTGTCCCATTGGCCGGAGTAACTCGCCTCCTCGATGGCGTTGGCCACGTAGCGCATCCGCTGGGTCAGTATCGCCAGCCGGAGCCCGACGACGCGGCGTGCCAGGACGTTGTTCATCCCTGCCAGCGCGACGCCGGCGAGGACGCAGGCCGCGAAGAACCGAGGGGTGAGCGTGAACCGGCTCGGGACGCCCAGAAGGACCATGGCGAACGGGAAGGCCAGCCCGATGGCAACTCCCAGACCGACCATCCACAGAGCCAGATCGGTGAACGCCCGTCGCCTCATGAGCGGCACTCTGCGCTGTCCACGACTGCTGGATCGACCGGGAAACCCGCCTACTTGAGCGACTCGGCCCCGCCGCAAGGGTGGGTCAGATCGCGCGCATCCGGTTGTTCCGGGCGTTGTGCTCGACCTCGACCAGCCCGAGCGCCTCGAGCACGGGTGGCAGGTAGGTGCCGAACCGCCCACGCAGGCCCTTCTTGATGCCGTACCACCCGCCGACGGGGTTCTTCTCCGATCGACCCCACGCCTCGACCGTGCCCTCGGCCGCGGCCTTCTGCTCGTCGGCGTTGCCCAGGGCCATCCAATCGCCGTGCTCGACCAGCATCCCGTGCAGGTCCTCGATGCACGACAGGTGGTAGCGCAACTGGGTCTTCCCGACCTGGACGACCAGCGCAGGCGGGTCGGCCTCGGGGTCACGGTAGGCCTGGAAACCGCTCGTTCCGGGGGGCGTGGACAGCTGCCACGGGTCGGCGGCCGTGCCCGTTCCTTCGACGTCGTCAACAGTCATGGGTCAAACCTGGCAGACGTAACCCGACATCAGGTGTCACGTTCAGATCTAGCATGCACCCCATGCGGGCTGCCCGGTTGCTGGACATGCTGCTGGTGCTGCAGCGCCGCGGGCGGCTCACCGCCCGCGAGCTCGGGGCGGCGCTGGAGGTCAGCCAACGCACGATCCTGCGGGACGTCGAGGCGCTCAGTGAGGCCGGCGTGCCCATCTACACCAGCCGTGGATCCGGCGGCGGGATCGAGTTGCTGGACGGCTTCGAGACACGTCTGACCGGATTGACCGCCGAGGAGGCCGAGTGCCTCTACCTCGTCGGCCAGCCACAGGTGGCTCATCGACTCGGGCTCGCGGCACCGACCCGAAGCGTGCGGCACAAACTGGCCGGCGCCGTCCCGGCCGCGTACGCCGAACAGGCCGACAGCCTGTCGAGCTGGTTCGTTCACGATCCGGATCCCTGGTCCGGACACCGGATCCCGCACGGCGAGCTGCGCCGGATCGCCCGCGCCATCAGGCAACGACGACGGATCGAACTCCACCTCGACGACGATCAGGGCGAACCCGATCCGGTCGACCCGCTCGGGCTGGTCCTCAAGGCCGGCTCGTGGCACCTGGTGGTCGCCGCCGCCGGATCGCAGCGCGTGATCTGCCTCGACGGCCTGCGTGGTAGCCGACTGACCGGACGACGATTCGAGCCACCCCCGCACTTCTGCCTGACGCAGTTCTGGGCCGCTCACCTGGTGACGCCGAGGTCATGATCACGGCGGCCAGGCGGGGATTCGGTCCTCGAGGCACAGGTCAGGCGACGGCCGGGGAGCGGTCGAGCAGGTAGTCCACCGCGTCGCGGGCGGTGTAGCCGGTGCCCGAATGGGTGGACGCACGACGGGCGAGCAACTCGGCCACTCCGGCGACGTCCTCGCCGATGGTGACCAGCGGCGCTTCGACCCCGCCCCCTGGGCGGCGCTGGGCCATCCCGGCGCTGGCGAACAGCGCGTTGCACAGGCAGACCCGCCCGGCGGTGTTCGCCTCCCGGCCGCCCTTGCGCAGGTACGTGGCCGTCGGTTCGGCCGGGCACCGGTAGTCCACGGTGCCGCCCGGTTTCAGGTAGGCGGTGCGCAGCGCGCCCAGATCGCACACCGGACGGCGGGCCGCGGCCACGGCGTCGTCCGTGAGCGTGCCGGGCAGTTCGGCCACCCGGAACGGGAACCCGGTGGGCGAGGCTCGCCAGTCGGCCCGTGCCACGAGGTCACCGGCCTGGATCCGGCTGCGGACGGCCTCGACGATGTCGGGGTCGAAGCCCGAGTCGTCGCTGTAGGCGAACAGTGTCCCCACCTGGACCCCCGCCGCACCGAGTCCCTTCGCCTCGTGCAATCGCTGTGGGCTGCCGTACGACCCGGCCAGCCACACCGGTAGGCCGAGCGAGACCAGGGCAGGGATGTCGACCACGTCGCGGTCGTCGTAGACCGGCTGCCCGATCGGGTCGAGTCGGCGCGGGCCACGGGGCGGGGCGTTGTGGCCGCCGGCGCTGGGGCCCTCGACCACGAAGCCGTCCGGTGAGGTGTCGGGGTTGCGCGACAGCGCGGTGGCCAGATCCGTCGAGGCGACGATCGCCAGCACAGCCGGGATCGCCAGTGCGGCCGGCAGGTCGGTGCCCTCCGGCCAGAATCCCCGCGGGTCGAACGTCATGTCGCCGAAACCGTCGCTGGAGCGCGCTCCCAGGACGCGGACCGACATCGTGACCGGGTCGTGTCGGGCCAGTCCACGGGCCAGGGCCGGGATCTCGGCCGGGCTGCCGGCGCCGACGAGCAGGTAGTCCACGCCGGCCAGCAGCGCGCCGTAGATCGCGGCCGGGATCGGTAGTTCGATCTTGCGCAGGTAGTTGATCCCGACGACGCCCGCGTGACCCTCCTTGGCGAGATAGACCTCCGCGAAGTTGGCGGCCGTGGTCAGTTCGAGCAGGTGACGCCCGGAGGTGAGGGTGTGCCGGGGCACCTGGCGATAGCGCTCATCGGGGGCGATGCCGCCCTCGACGAAGTAGGAGTCGAGGATCCAGTCTGCGACGCCGGGGATCGGGAAGGCGGCCAGCGCTCGGCGCATGTCACCGCCGTGGTCGCCGTCCTGGAGGCGTCGTGTGCAGACCACGTCGAGTGCCGTCCCGGAGACCACTCCCAGTTGACCGGCGGTGGAGACCGCCCGAGCGAGTCGCCAGTCGGAGACGGCGACCCCCATCCCGCCCTGAATGATCTCGGGGCGGCTGCCCTGCGCCGGTCGGTAGGTTTCGGTCGTCATGGCCTGTTGCCGTCCAATCGTGCTCGGGGCCCGCGATCTGCGAGACCGAACATAACCTACGGTAGCGTAAGTTACGGTACCGTAGGTTCTGGATCGGCCCGGAATGCCCTCAAGAGACCCATCTCACTCACCGGCGAGCACGGGGACGACAAACCCTGGAGAGCCGGGTCGGGAGGGTTCATGCTGAAGGTGTGCCGGGAGGGGGATGCACATGTTCTCTGTGGACCTGCCCAGAGACGGCGTCGGCGCCGACGAGGTCGCGTCCGACGTCGTCCGGATCGTCGCCTCGAACGACGCCGACTGCGTCGCCGATCATCCGGTCCTGCTCGATCGTCGGCTGCCGCTCGGCACCACGGTCGGTGCGGGGCAGCAGGTCTCCACCGGTCTGTGGGAGGTGGCCACGGGCCTGTCGGACGAGGACGGGCGAGGGGTCGTCACCATCACCACGGCACAGGGGCAGCAGGTGCTGCGGCTGTGGCTGACCGGCGGCGGCCCGTGCACCCTGCACGCCGAGGTGGCCTCCGGACTGCAGGCCTGGGGTCTGGGCCAGTGCTTCGCCACCACCGCGTCTCGCGCCGACTGGGTCGGCCGCCGGCGCAACGTCGTGGACGCGAACGTCGTCGACAAGTACCGGCCCTACGGTCACGGCACGCAGGTCTACGAGGAGGGGGTCGAGGGCTATCTGCAGATCCCCGTCCTGATGGTGGCCGGCGGGCCGCAGCCGTTCGCCCTGGTCCTGGACTACGTGTTCCGGATCGAGGCGGACTTCCAGACCAATCCCTGGTCGTTCCAGCTGGGTTCGGACGTCGGGATCAACCCCACGTTCCCGGTACGGGTCTATGTCGTCGGCGGCGCGAGCCCCCTCGACGTCCGGCGCCGGGTGATGGACCTGCTGGGCAGACCACCCGTGCCGCCCCGCAAGGCGTTCGGGCTGTGGGTGTCCGAGTACGGGTACGAGAACTGGTCGGACGTCGACCGGGTCATCGGCGGTCTGCGCGCGCGGCGGCTACCCCTTCGACGGCATCGTGCTCGACCTGTTCTGGTTCGGCGGGATCCAGCAGACCGGCAAGAGCACCAGCGACATGGGCAACCTCGACCTGGGACATCACCGACGATCCGGGGGTGGACGACCCGTTCTTCCCCGACCCGCAGGCCAGGCTTGCCGACTACGCGGCCGACCATGTCGGGTTCGCGCTGATCGAGGAGTCCTACGTCCTCGACTCCACGCCCACCTTCGACCAGTTGCGCCATGCCGTACCCGAGGCGTACGTCCGGGTCGGTCCCGCCGTGCTGCGACTGAACAAGGAGTTCTTCGGTGAGGGCGCCGCCATGTTCGACTGGAGCGACCCGGACGTCGGCGAGTGGATCGCACGCCAACCGGCGCAAGCCGTTCATGCTCGACTACGGCGTCCGGGTGCACTGGACCGACCTGGGCGAACCCGAGATCTTCCACCCGGACGCCGAGTACGCCGGGCACGACCTGGACGGCGACGGCTCACTGCGCACCGGGCACGCCGATATCGCCAACGTCTACAACCTCTTCTGGCACCGCTCGATCGACTCCGGCTACGACAGCGATCCGGCGGACGCCGACCAGCGGCGACTGCTGCTCACCCGCGCCGCCACCGCGGGCATCCAACGACACGGGGCAGCGGTCTGGTCGGGCGACACGAGCAGCCGGATGGAGGTCCTGGTCTCGCAGGTGCACAACCAGGCCCACCTGGCCTGCTCGGGCATCGACTTCTACGGCTCGGACGTCGGCGGCTTCCACCGCAGCGCGCTTCGCGACGTCCGACTGCTCGACGAGCTGTACACCCAGTGGTTCGCCAACAGCGCCTGGTTCGACGTCCCGCTGCGCCCGCACGTCAACAATCACGAGTTCTACGTCAACCGGGCCGAGAACACCCCGGACGGCCCGGGCCGAAACCGGGTGGCGCCCAACGAGGTCGGCCACCTGGCCGAGCAATCTGGCCAACCTGCGCACGCGCTACGAGCTGATTCCCTACTACTACTCGCTGGCGCATCGAGCCACCCGTACCGGCGAGCCGCTGTGCCCGCCCCCGGGCCTGGCGTACGACGACGAGGCGCTGCGCGGCGCCGCCCACCAGAAGCTGCTCGGGCCGTGGCTCATGGTCGCCGTCGTCGCCGGGCACGGCGAGTACGCCCGTCGTGTCTACCTTCCGCAGGGGCGGTGGTACGACTTCTGGAACGGCACCGCCGTGGACAGCGCGGGGGAGTGGGTGGGTTTCGTCCCGGAGTACCGGGACGGCGTGTTCCGGTTGCCGGCCTTCGCCCGGGGCGCAGCGGTGATCCCCATGATGCACGTCGACGACGGCACACTCGACTCCGGGGGCCACCGCAACGGCGGCGAGCGATTCGATGACCTCGTTCTGCGCGTGTACGACGGCGGGGCCGGCGCGCCGGAGTCGTCCTTCACCGTCTACGAGGACGGCGGCACGAGCCGCAGCCAGGCGCCTCGCGAGATCGTGGTGGTACAGCGTCGTGAGGCCGATGCCGTCGTCGTGGAGGTGCAGGCCGCCTCGAGCGTCACCGGTCTCGCCGATGTCCGGCCGTTGCGGATCGACCTGGTCAGCGACCGGGTCATCACGGACGTCGAGAGCGATGGCGTGCCGGTGCCACGTCGGTCGGCGGCGAGCCGAACCGAAGCGGGATGGGCAGTCGACGCCGATCACCGCGCGGTCCGGGTGTGCCTGCCCGACGCCCGCGTCGACCAGACCCACGTCGTCCGCTTCACAGCCGGACCCGCGACGCCCAAGGAGTCCTCGGTCCTGCTGGTCTGCGACCACGCCGACACCACCTGGGGCGAAGACGTCTACGCGCGCTTCGTCACCCCGATCCAGACGACGCGGGGTGCCATCGCCGAGGTCAGACTGGACCCCTCGGTCACCTACGACTACCTGTACCCGACGCCGGCCGGGCATCCGACCGGGCCGGTGTGGACGCTGCTTCTCGATCATCTCCATCCGGACCAGGAGGTCCGTCTCACCCTGGAGAAGCGCCGCGGGTCCGACGTCGTCCACGCCAACCCCCGGGAGCTGTTCCGCTCATCCGGGTCCGGCGGCTACGTCGGCGAGATCCGCGGCACCCTTCACTGAGTGGCTCGTCAATTCGCGCCGGGCGCCGAGCAGCTCATAGTGGGCTTTCGCATATTGACAAGTAAACTGTCAATATGACAGATTACTTGTCATGTTGGTGGACGAGACTCTGGTATTGATCAACGAGGTCAGGTTGACCTTCAACGCCCTGGCCGCACTCGTGGACGATGTGCACCCCGAGACCGAGCTGAGTGCCCCGCGCCGTGCCGTGCTGGAGTATCTGGTCCGTTCGGGGGATGCCGCCGTCCCGACGATCGCGCGGGAGCGAGGCGTGACCCGTCAGCACATCCAGGCGATCGTCAACGACCTGGTGGGCGCCGGGCTGCTCGAGCAGCGGTTCAACCCCGCCCACCGGCGCTCGCCGCTGATCACCCTCACCGACCGGGGCCGGCGGCTCATCGACACCGCCATCGAGCGGGAGCGGGACTACCTGGCGGACCACCTCGGCGGCCTTGATGAGGACAGGGTGCGGGCAGCGGCGGCGACGCTGGCCGACCTCCGCGCCCGATGCACAGGCGGTGCCTGATGTTTCACCCGACCGTCGTCACGTCCCGGCTGCGCAGTGCATGGTGGCCCGTCCTCATCGCGATCTGTGCCGTCTACGCCGGGTTCGCGCTCGTCCAGGCCGCGGCCGAGACGCTGTCCTGGACCGGGACGATCCACGACGTGAAGGCGCGCGCCGTCCCGGTCGTCTTCGTCCTGCATGCGCTCGCCGGCGCCGTCGCACTGGTCACCGGTGCCCTGCAGGTCAACGCAGGACTTCGGCGAAACATCGTGAGACACAGAGCGATCGGTCGTGTCTACGTCGTCGCGGTCCTGGTCGCCGGGGTCGGCGGCCTGTGGAGTGCGGTCTTCTTCGAGGTGCCACGGACGGCGCGGGTACTGCTCGCGGTAGCCTCCGGCGCCTGGGTGGCCACGACGGTCCTCGCCGTGGTGCGGGTCCGAGCGGGTCAGGTGGAGCGGCACCGTGCCTGGATGCTGCGCAGCCTCGCCCTGACGATGTTCTTCCTCACCTTCGAGCTCTGGACGCAGGTGACGGCGGCCACCGGTCTGCCGCACCGCGTCGCCTATCCGCTCGCCGTGGTCTGCGCCTGCGCGGCCAACCTGGCCGTGGCCGAATGGCGGATCCACCGTGATCGGACCCGGTGGGATACCCGACCGCGGCCCCTGTGGTCGTCACCTGTTCCGGCTGCAGCGCCAGGCGACGCCGTCCGATCAGATCCCGATCGTGACGCGCATCCGCGTCGCGCGACGAACCGGCTCGGGTCGGGCTAGCGTGGGCCGGTGGCAGCAGCTTCTCGGACCCGCCGGGCCAGGGCCGCACGCCGCCGTCAACGGCGTATGAAGAGCGTCGAGCACGATCTGACCGACGAGCAGTGGTCGGCCCTGAAGGACGCGTGGGGCGGCTGTGCCTACTGCGGTGCTGGGGACGACGCCCCGCAGCGCGACTGCGTGCAGCCTCTCTCGCGCGGTGGCCGCTACACCCTCGACAACGTCGTGCCCGCCTGCCGATCCTGCAACGCCAGCAAGTGCAACGACGAGGTCACCGGTTGGATGCGCCGCAAACGCCTTGACGAGCGCCGCTTCCTGCAGCGCTTCGTGCAGATCACGATCACCCTCACCGAGTGCGAGCTCGCAGCCGAGCGTGCCGTCGTCCGCCGGGCCCGTCGCCGCCGGGTAGATCTTTCGGTCCGGGGCCCGCAGGACCCAGACCAGGCCCAGGGATACGGGCCCGACGTTGGGCCCGGGGGCCCTGCCTGGTTGGTCCGGCGTTCAGCAGGCTACGGGGGTGCACCCGCTGAACCCGGCCCCCCGCTCCCGCGAGAGCGGCCAGACCTCGGCCGAGTACGCGGGCGTCATCGTCGTGGTCGCGGTCCTCATCGGCGCGCTCGCGGCCTCCGGCATCGGGCAGCCGATCGCGACCGGCCTCCGGTGCGCCATCCGCTCCATCGTCACGCAGTCCGGTTCCTGCGGAACCGCCGTCCCCCCGGTCACCTATCCGGCCGGACCCGGCGGAACGGGCCTGCCCGCCGGTGCGGACCAGGCGGCGGCCCCACCGGTCGTGGACCAGGCCACGGTGGACGAAGCGCTGGACTCGATCCGCAACAGCCTCGACGGAGGCTGGAACGGGGTCCGCTCCGGTGAGCTGTCCGACATCTCCGGCGAGCTTGAGGGCCTGACCGGACCCGAGCTGGACGCCGTGATCGCCGGGATGACCGACGACGAACTGCGGCACTGGATCGACGAACTGGACGACGGGTGGGTCGGCTCGGGATGGAGCCGCGAGCGCCGCCAGGAGCTGTGGTCGATGCTCGCCGCCAAGGCGTCCCGCGAGACCCTGGACCGCCTGGCCGCCTTCACCGACGAGGTGCAGCCGGACTTCAGCAACGTCGGCGGCGACGATGCCCGCGACGACCCGAACAGTCCGATCAACCAGGGCGAGTACACCGACGTCCCGCACGACCTGTTCGTCGCGCAGGACGGCCAGTCCCCGGTGGATCCCACCGACCTCGAACAGGGCTACATCGGCGACTGCTGGCTCATCGCGAGCATCGGGGCGATCGCGAACAGTCGTCCCGATCTGATCGAGTCGATGATCACCGAGAACGCCAACGGCACCTACACCGTGACCCTCTACGACGACGGCCGCCCGGTGCAGGTGACCGTCACCCCCGACATCCCGACGGTCGACGGGGACCCGATCTTCGTGGACAACCCGAGCCCCGGCGACGCCGGGGTGTACGAACTGTGGCCCCAGATCCTGGAGAAGGCGGCGGCCCAGCACTACGGCGACTACACCGACATCGAGGGGGACTGGCCCTCCAAGGCGCTGGGACTGCTCACCGGCACCCCGGTCTCCACCCACGACCACGGGAGTTGGCTGCCCTGGGACGGCGACAACGTCCCGTCGGCGGCCAACCTGTCCGGCGTGCTCGACGCGAACGGCGCGATCCTGGTCTCGACCTACCACGACGACCACACCGCCCTCTACGAGGACGGCACCCTCGTGCAGGGGCACGCCTACTATGTGCAGAGCATCGACGAGAGCGCGGGCACCGTCACCGTGGTCAACCCCTGGGGCCTGAGCCATCACCCACCGATCACCATGAGCTACGCCGACTTCGCCGAATCGTTCTCGCGCTTCGATGTCTCCGACCTGGAGGGGAACTGATGCGTCGGATCGTCGCCGCACTGCTCGTCGTCGCCGGCGCACTGGTGCTGGCCGGCTGCCCGCGCGGCGAGAGCACCCCCGCCTACCCGGACGACGCGATCCGGTTGCGGCAGAACGTGCCCACCGAGGTCGGCGACCATCGGCTGGTCGCGATCAACCTGTCCGGTGACAACGGCATCGTCGTGGTCGAGCCGCCGGAGGGGACCGCCACCAACGTCAAGGTCACCAAGGGCCAGACCTACGACGCCGCCGGTCTGCACTTCACCGTCGTGGACGTCGTCCAGGGCGAGGGCGGCGGGGACGCCCCGGGCGCGGGCCCGGGCACCATCGTCGTCACCGTGGGCTGAGGGCGGCTGCGAACGCGTCGAGCAGGTGGTCGATCTCACCCTCGCTGATCACCAGGGGCGGGGCCAACCGGACCGTCGTGGCCCGCGTGTCCTTGGTCAGGATGCCGCGGGCGGCCAGTCGCTCGCACACCGCGCGGGCGCTCGCCCGGTCGGGGTCGATGTCGACGCCCGCCCACAGCCCGATGCTGCGCACCTCGCTCACGCCGTCGCCGACCAGCGCGTCCAGTCCGGTCCGGAGCCGGGCACCGAGGACGGCGGCCCGGCGCTGGAACTCCCCGGTCTCCAACAGCTCGACGACGGCCCGGCCCACGGCGCAGGCCAGCGGGTTGCCGCCGAAGGTGCTGCCGTGGCTGCCCGGGGTCATCACGGACAGGACCTCCCGCCGGGAGACGACCGCCGAGACCGGAACGATGCCGCCGCCCAGGGCCTTGCCCAGGGTCAGGACGTCGGGGCGCACGCCGTCCGGTTCGACGCCGCCGGCCTCGGTGGCGAACGTCGTCCCGCAGCGACCGAGCCCGGACTGGATCTCGTCCGCGACGAACAGGATCCCGGCCTCGTCGCACAGTCGGCGGACCTCGCCGAGGTAGCCCGTCGGCGGGATGATCACACCGGCCTCGCCCTGGACCGGTTCGAGCAGGACGGCGACGGTCGTGTCGTCGATCGCCTCCGCCAGCGCGGCCGCGTCGCCGTAGGGAACCACCCGGAACCCGGGGGTGAACGGTCCGAAGTCGTCCCGGGCGACCGGGTCGGTGGAGAAGGAGACGATCGTCGTGGTCCGGCCATGGAAGTTGTCCGCGGCGACCACGATCGTGGCCTCGCCCTGGGCCACGCCCTTGACCCGGTACCCCCAGCGCCGGACCAGCTTGATCGCGGTCTCGACGGCCTCGGCGCCGGTGTTCATGGGCAGAACCATGTCCATCGCGGGATCGACCCGTCGGGCGAGGGCGGCCAGACCGGAGCAGAACTCCTCCAGGTGGTCGTGCAGGAACGCCCGGCTGGTCAGGGTGACCCGGTCGAGTTGGCTGCGCGCGGCGTCCACCAGCGCCGGGTGCCCGTGGCCGAAGTTCAGCGCCGAGTAGCCGGCCAGGCAGTCGAGGTATCGCCGGCCGTCGGTGTCGCTCACCCACGCACCGTGGCCCTGCGCGATCACGACCGGCAGCGGCCGGTAGTTGGGGGCGATGGCGGAGGTGGCCCGGCCGGGTGCCGCCTGCCGGGTGGTCTGCAGCGTCGTCATCTGAGGGGCTCCTTGTCGGTCAGCGGATCTCGAGGGTGCAGCACTTGGGGCCGCCGCCGGCCTTGAGCAGCTCGGGCATGTCGACGCCGATCGGCACGTAGCCGCGCTCGCGCAGTGCCGCGGCCAGATCGCGGGCCGCAGATGACAGCACGACGTGGCGGCCGTCGCTGACCGCGTTCAGACCGAGCACCTCGGCGTCCGCACGGGTGGCCAGGACGGCGTCCGGGAACAACCGGCGCAGGGCGGCCTGCGAGCCCGGGCTGAACGCCTGCGGGTAGTAGGCGACCGTGTGCTCGTCGAGCACGGCCAGCGCGGTGTCGAGGTGGTAGAAGCGCGGGTCCACGAGGTGCAGGGAGATGACCGGTCGGCCGAACAGTTCCTGGGCATCGTCGTGGGAGCCGGGGTGGGTGCGGAAGCCGGTGCCGGCCAGGATCAGGTCGCCGACGACCGCGAAGTCGCCCTCTCCCTCGTTGACGTGCTCGGTGTCGGTCACTGCGAACCCGTTGTGCTGCAACCAGGATCGGTAGGCGGGACCCTCGGCGACACGCTCCTGGTGGCGGAACCTCGCCGCGAGGGCGAGCCCGTCGACGACCAGCGCGCCGTTGGCGGCGAAGACCATGTCCGGCAGACCGGGCACGGCATCGATCAGGTCCACGCGGTGGCCGAGGTCCAGGTAGGTCCGGCGCAACCGCTCCCACTGATCCATCGCCGCGCGGACGTCGACCGGCTCGTCGACGCTCATCCACGGGTTGATCGCATAGTCGACGCCGAAGTGCTCCGGCGGGCACATCAGGTAGCGCCGGATGTGGACGTCGTGGCGGGCGGCGGCGGCGAAGGGCGCCGGGGCGGTGATCGTCATACCTCGACGCTACGGGGCGGCAGATCAACCGTGAAGCTCGTCCCGTTGCGGCTGAACGGCGATTCGTTGCGTCTGCGCGCGACCAGTTGGAGGATCATTGCGTCATGGATCTGGACCCGGTGGATGAGCGTCTGGTGGCCCTGCTCCAGGACGACGGCCGGGCCAGCTACTCCGAGCTGGGCGCCGCGGTCGGGCTCTCGGCCCCCGCGGCCAAACGCCGGGTCGACCGGCTCCGTGCGAACAGGGTCATCCGCTCGTTCACAGCGGTCGTCGATCCGTCGGCGCTGGGGTGGACCATCGAGGCGTACGTCGAGTTGTACTGCGCGCCGCGGACCAGCCCGTCGGCGATCTTCGCGATCGCGGCGAAGCACCCGCAGGTCGTCTCCTCGTGCACGGTCTCGGGGGAGGCGAACGGCCTGCTCCAGGTGCGGGCCCGGGACATCGGCGACTTCGAACGGATCCTGGGGCGGATCGAGACCGAGCCGGTCGTGGTCCGGACCAAGTCGGTCATCGTGCTGTCCCGGGGTCCGGTGCGGATCCTGCCCCGTGGTGTCGAGTGAGGCCCCGCGCGACCTGGGCCGGGTCGGGTCGCGTGACACACCGTGGAACGCGGCACGATCACACGGGATTGGCGCTACGTTAGGTGGGATCGTGCGTGAAAACGTTGTACGTCGGGGGACCAGGTCACTCAACGTAGTGATGCATCTGATCAGGCCCCCGTTCGGAGGAGTTGTGTACGCCGACCCACTCGGCCCGCCGATGTTCGAGACCCTGCATCGATGGGTGGTGAGCCTGCTCGATCTCGGTGACGGCCCCGACGCCGTCTCGGCCGCCCAGGCCCTGTGTCGCGAGGCCCGCACGACCGAGGAGATGATGCTCTCCGACCGGCTCCTGGCCGATGCCTGCGAGCGGATCGACGACCTGGACGGCGCCCGCGTCCCCCGCGAGCGCCTCGTTCAGCTGACCCGCCGGCTGTTCGATCTGGAGCGGACCACCGAACGACGCGTCGAGCTGCTCGAGGAGCTCGACCTGCTCGGCGAACTGGCCCGCCGGCAGGGCGATCACTGGACCGTACTGGAGTGCCATGGCAACCATGGTCGGCTGGCCGAACTGCGCGAGCTGATCGCCGTCCACGGACGGTCCGAGGGCCTGCTCGCCGAGTACTCCTACAGCCTGCGCCGGGCGGGAGGTGCCGCCCGCGACATGGGCTCGCTCGAGGAGGCGCGTTCGCTGTTCGTGGAGCGTCTCGCCACGGCCCGACTGGTCGCGGCCGTCTCGCCCGGCGAGCCCCGACGCGTCGCCCTGGTCGTCGCGGCCCTGGCCGACCTGGGGGCGGTGCTGACCACGATGGGAGATCTGCACGCGGGTGGCCTGATCGCCGAGGAACGGCAACTGCGCCAATGGCTCTCGACGCAACGTGGATGGCCGGGCTCGCTGTCCGAGGCCGACGCGGGTCTGCCCGGCGCCGACACCGAGGAGCACCTCTTCACCGCCGGAACCCTCCTGACCGCGGTACAGGGCGCCGCTGTGGACCAGCACCCCTAGGGTCGCGAGGTCGTCGTCCGGCTCGACGTGGCGACCTCGCCGTCCCGGCCGTAGGAGCCGTTCAGTCGTGCAGTCGTGCAGTCGTTCAGTCGTTCAGACGCACGGCCCGTCCGGAGCTCAGGCTCTCGTTGGCCGCGTCGGCGAGCGCCAGCGCCTGGCGTCCGTCGGCGAAGGACGGGCTCGGCGCCGTCCCCTTCTCGATCGAGGT
The DNA here is from genome assembly GCA_963750395.1 of uncultured Actinomycetota bacterium. Lineage (GTDB taxonomy): Bacteria > Actinomycetota > Actinomycetes > Actinomycetales > Kineosporiaceae > JADJPO01. Next base: position 227,207 of record CAVVQM010000011.1, read on the forward strand.
GACGAAGTGGTCGAGTTCGGCGCGGTAGGCGGTGGTGTACCGCTCGAGGAAGAAGTCCAGGTACGGGGGCGCCGCCTCGGTCGAGGTGGCGTCGCTGCGGCGCACCGTGGTCGGGACCTGGTTCGAGACCGAGAGCATCCCGGAGGAGCCGAAGACCTCGAGTCTCTGGTCGTAGCCGAAGGCGCAGCGCCGGCTGTTGACGATCTGGCACAACTGCCCGCCCGCGGCGCGCAGGGTCACGCTGGCCGAGTCGTGGTCGCCCGCCTCGGCGATGTACGGCTCGATCAGGTTGGCGGCCATGGCCTGCACCTCGACGACCTCGCCGAGGAAGAACCGCGCCATGTCGAAGTCGTGGATCGTCATGTCGCGGAAGATCCCGCCGGAGGAGGCGATGTAGCCGGCGGGAGCCGGGGCCGGGTCGCGGCTGATGATGATGAGCTGCTCCAGGTCGCCGATCTCACCCGCGGCGAGCCGGGCGCGGGCGTCGGCGAAGGAGGGGTCGAAGCGGCGGTTGAAGCCGAGCATGATCGTGCCCCCGTCGCCCTTGACGTCCTGCCAGCAGGCGTCCACACGAGCCAGGTCGAGGTCGATGGGCTTCTCGCACAGCACGGCCTTGCCGGCCTTGACCGCGGCCGTCAGCAGGTCGACGTGCGTCGGCGTGGGCGAGCCGATGATCACCGCGTCGATATCGGGGTCGGTGAAGACGTCCTCCGGGGAGGTGGCCAGGCGGGCTCCCTGTGACCCCGCGACCTCCCGGGCGGCGTCGGGCATCGGGTCGTGGACGGCGGCCAGGGTGGTGCGCGGATGATGGGCCACGGAGTCCGCGTGGACCCGCCCGATCCGACCGGCACCGAACAGCCCTATGCGCACCATCTCGACTCCTCTGTGTGAGCGATGTCGTCGGGCGCCCGTGCACCCAGAGACTTCCTACCATGGACAGTTTGTCATATCAATAGCCCAATTAATCGCGGCCGATCCTGTGCCACCAGCGAACCTGACGCGGACCACCCGCCGGGCTACCGTTGCGCCATCATGAGCGCCACCATCCTCGCCCGGGGTCTGAGCGCCGCGCACGGCCGGCGGACCCTGTTCAGCGGTCTCGACCTGGTGGCCGCCCCCGGCGATGTCGTGGGATTGGTCGGCGCGAACGGCGCCGGCAAGTCGACCCTGCTGCGGATGCTCGCCGGCCTGGACCGACCCGAGGAAGGACAGGTCTCGCTCAGCCCGACCGCGGCGGTCGTCGGATACCTGCCGCAGGAGCCCGATCGTCGTCTGGGCGAGAGCGTGCTCGACTTCCTCGCGCGCCGCACCGGGGTGGCCGCGGCGTCCACGGCTCTGGAGGTGGCCACCCAGGCACTCGCCACGGGAACGGATGTCGACGGGGTGTCCGCGGACGACGTCTACAGCCTGGCGCTGGAACGTTGGCTGCACCTGGGCGGGGCCGACCTGGACGAGCGCACCGAGGCGGTCGCGGCCGACCTCGGTCTGGCCGTCGACCTCGGTCAGGCGATGCCGTCGCTGTCCGGTGGCCAGGCCGCGCGCGTCGGCCTCGCCTCGCTGCTGCTGTCGCGCTACGACGTCTTCCTCCTCGACGAGCCCACCAACGATCTCGACCTGGCCGGGCTCGATCGCCTGGAGCGCTTCGTCACCGGGCTGCGGGCGCCGGTGATCGTGGTCTCTCACGACCGGGAGTTCTTGAGCCGCACGGTGACCCGGGTGGTCGAACTCGATCTGACCCAGCAGCAGGTGGCCGTCTACGGCGGCGGCTACGCCGCCTACCTCGAGGAGCGCGAGATCGCCCGCCGGCACGCCCGTGAGCAGTACGAGGCCTACGCCGACCGGCTCGGCGGACTCACCGAACGCGCTCGCACCCAGCGAGCCTGGATGGAGAAGGGGGTGCGCGACGCCCGCCGCAAGGCCACCGACAACGACAAGATCGGGCGCAAGTTCCGCACCGAGCAGACCGAGAAGCAGGCGGCCAAGGCCCGCCAGACCGAGCGGCTCATCGAGCGGCTCGACGCGGTCGCGGAACCCCGCAAGGAATGGCACCTGCGGATGGAGATCGCGGCGGCCCCCCGGGCAGGCGCTGTGGTCGCCACCGCTCGCGGCGTCGTCGTCCGCCGCGGCGCGTTCACCCTGGGACCGGTCGACCTGCAGATCGATTGGGCCGACCGGATCGCGGTCGCCGGCCCGAACGGCTCGGGCAAGTCGACCCTGCTCGGGGTGCTGCTCGGGCGCCTGGCACCCGACGAGGGCGCCGCGAGTCTGGGACCGGCCGTGGTGGTCGGCGAGATCGACCAGGCCCGATCGCTGTTCGCCGGCGAGCAGTCGTTGCCGGTGGCGATGGCCGCGCTGCTGCCCGACTGGGCCGACGCCGACGTGCGGACCCTGCTGGCGAAGTACGCCCTCGGCGCGGACCACGTCGCGCGTGCCGTGTCATCCCTGTCGCCGGGCGAGCGCACCCGGGCCGCCCTGGCGCTCCTGCAGGCACGCGGGGTGAACCTGCTGGTCCTGGACGAGCCCACCAACCACCTCGACCTGCCCGCCATCGAGCAGCTCGAACAGGCCCTGGACAGTTATCCCGGGACCCTGCTCCTGGTCAGCCACGACCGACGGTTGCTGGACGCCGTCCACCTCACCCGGCGCCTGGACGTGGCCGACGGCCGGGTCACCGAACGCGTGGTCTGATCCGTCAGCCGACCGGGATGGCCAGGGTGTCCGCGTAGGTGGCCCAGCGGGCCTGGACCACCCAGCAGCCGCGATCCGGGAAGTTGACCCCCGAGGGGCCGGGGCCGTCGTCGATGAGCCGTTCGATCCTCGTCGAGGTGCCCGTCAGGTGAGCGCTCAGGTGCAGGCCGGTCACCGCGGGTTCGGGGCCGATCTGCTCCTGGGGCCGCGCGATCCAGAGGATCTTGGTCTGCTTGGTGGGATCGGTCGAGTAGGTCGGCGGGAACCTGAACAGGACGCCGATCAAGTCACCGGAGGCGCCCAGGACGTGAGGGGTCCCCGATCCGTCGTCGCTGAAGCCGCCTCGGGCCCACTCGGGCAGAGCGGCCCGGGTCACCGACGTGGCGCATGGATCGGCCCTGCGAAGTCACCGCCGGTCAGGGCTGGCCGCGATCCGGCCCGGACCGCGAGGATGAAAGGCGTGGCTGAACACAACGTTCTCGGCGGCGAGCTGCAGCCGTGCGGCACCGACCCGATGACCGGCTTCTTCCGCGACGGGTGCTGCAGCACCGGGCCCCAGGACCTGGGCAGCCACACCATCTGCGCCGTGGTCACCGCGGAGTTCCTGGAGCATCAGCGCTCGATCGGCAACGACCTGTCCACCCCGATGCCACAGCACGACTTTCCGGGGCTACGGCCGGGGGACCGCTGGTGCGTGACCGCGGTCAACTGGGCGCGCGCCTACGCCGACGGCGCCGCCGCGCCCGTCGTGCTGGCCAGCACGAACGAGGCGGTGCTGCAGATCGTGCCGCTGGAGTCCCTGCGCGAGCACGCCGTCGACGTCCCGGACGACGCCAGCGCGCTCGACCAGTAGCCCCGAAACGGTGAGCCTGCGGCGTCCACCGGTACCGTGACGCGAGTGAGCAACGGGTCCCCGGGTGGGGTGCAGTCGGTCCACAAGGCCCTCGACGTCCTCGAGGCTCTCGCCGCCGCCGGTGGTGACCTGCCGCTGACCGATCTGGCTCTGGAGACCGGTATCCCGATGGCGACCATGCATCGGCTGACCCGCACCCTGGTCGAGCGCGGCTACGTGAGGCAGCTCGCCGACCGCAGCTACGCCCTGGGCCCCGAGCTCGTCGCGCTGGGCCGCCTCGCCGCCGAGCGCCGGGGCGACCCGCAGGCCGCCGGCTGAATGAGCACCATGCGCAGGCACCCTGCCGCCGCGGTCGAGGACGTGTTCAACTCGTTGCTGGGCCGTGGGCTGCGGCGACTGGGATGGCGACCGGTCGTGTTGGCCTACGCCGGGTACGGCAACGCCGACATGCTTCGGGTGCTCGCCCGGGTGGTCCTGGTGCCGGCCGGACACCGCCTGGTCACCGACGGTCCGCGCGTCGACCAGGACGTCGAGGATCGCCGGGGTTGGCGCAGCTTCGTCAGCGCGCCGGCACCCACCCTGCAGGCGCGCGTTCGGGTTCCGGACGCCTCCGGAGTCGGCGGTGACCCGGCCCGGGAACCGGACGGCGGGTGGCCGGTGACGACCGACCGCGGCGGGTACCTCGACGTCCGGATCCCCAACCCGCGCCTCGGGCCCGGTTGGCAGCGGGTCGTGCTCGAGGTGGACGGGACGACCTCGGTCGCCATGGTTCTCGTGGTGGCCGAGGAACAACGCTTCGGGCTGGTCAGCGACATCGACGACACGGTCATCCGCACCCGGCTTCCCCGGCCCCTGATCGCGTTCTACAACACGTTCGTGCTGCGCGAGCAGAAGCCGTCGTCCGGTGCCCGGCATGGCCGAGCTGTACCGGGACCTGCTCGCCCGCCATCCCGGTTCCCCGGTCGTGTACGTCTCCACAGGAGCCTGGAACACCGAGCCCGCGCTGCGGAGATTCCTGCGCCGCAACGGCTTTCCGGACGGGCCTTTCCTGCTGACCGACTGGGGGCCGACCCATACGGGCTGGTTCCGCAGCGGTCCGGAGCACAAGCGCTCCTGCCTGGCGGCGCTGGTCGCCGACCTGCCCCGGATCAGCTGGCTGCTGGTCGGCGACGACGGGCAGCACGATCCCGGCCTGTACGCCGACTTCGCCCAGGCCCACCCCGACCGGGTCCGGGCCGTCGCGATCCGTCAGCTCAGCCCGGCGGAGCACGTGCTCGCACACGGCACCGTCACCGAACGCCCCGGACAGGACAGCGCCTCCGTGCCGGTCCCCGCCGAGGAGGTCCGGGCCCCGGATGGAGCGGGCCTGGCCCGGGAACTGGCCAGGCTGGGCCTGCTCTGAGGGTGTTCGGGCGGGAAGGCTGCCGGGTTAACCCGCGTCTCGCGGGGCAAACCCGGCAACCTTCGCACCCGAGATGGGTCAGTCGAGCTCGATCCGCACCGGCACCCCGGCCTCGATGGTCCGCGAGACGGTGCAGGTCCGGTCGTGCGAGGCGCGGACGGCGCGCGGCAACACCGCGCGGGCGGCGTCGCCGTCCGGGCCGTCCTCGAAGCGCACGGAGAGGGTCATCACGATGTCGCGCAGCACGTTTCCGGTCTCGTCCCGGACCGCCTCGGCGTCCACCCGGGCCTCGAACGACGTCGCCGCCGCCCGCCGCCCCGTCACCACGTCGACGTCGAGCGCCGAGCATCCGGCGATCGCCGCGAGCAGCAGTTCGACGGGCGTGAACCCCTGTGGGTCCTTGCTGCCGAATCGCAGCTCGAGCCCCCGGGGGTTGCGGGCCAGGTAGATCCCCTCGTCGAGACGGGTGAGGGTGACGGTGCGGTGCGTGTCATCGGCCATCGGACGATGGTGCCAGGTGGGCGGAACCTGCCCCCGAGTGGGTGAGTCTGCTCACTGGCGGTGCTGCCCGTGGGGGCTGGCACTCGATACCCCTTGTGTGCCAGCCCCTGTCTCGCGCACTCTTCGACACAGAGGCACAGCCCGCCGGCCGATGCCGACGGGCTCCGATTCGTCGGGGAGTCGCCATGAACGAGCCACATGTCGAAATCGCTCCGTACTCCGGTGGCAACCGCAATCTGTCGGGGTTCGTGGTCTCCGGGCGCTGGCCGGCCTCCACCCGTGAATGGGCACAGTTCCTCGCTCTCGCCGTCCGATTGGCGGCGGTGCCCGGCCTGGTACCGACCACCACGGTGTACCGGTCGGTGGACGAGGTCCCCGACGACCCCCATCCCGGAACCGTCGGCCTGGTCACCCTGGCCGGTCCGGTGCTCGGCGACGGCGCTCCCCGCCCGGGTGACCTCGGCGCCGAGCTGCCCTCGGCGCTGATCCTGCTGCACCCGCCGTCCGAGAGCCGCCCGTCCACCCCCGAGGCCGCGGGCGCGGCCTCGGGGTGTGTCCTGTTGCCCGGTCTGCCCCACCTGGGCCTGGAACACCGGGCGGCCTGGGTGGAGGCCGAGGCCGACGGAACCGTGACCAGACTGATCAGTCAGATCGGGATCAACCCGGCTCAGGACCCCGATACGGCGGTTTTGGCGATGCTGCTCGCTGCCTGAGGGCGACGCGCCGCCTCTGCTCCGCGGCGGCGCCGTGCTCGGCGGTTAGCGTTGGACGGTGGCACATGACTCGCTGTCGGAGGTGATCGCCCCCCGGGGCGAGGCCCCGCCCGGGTCGTTGGCGGCCGAGGCGCCGCCCGAACCGCTCAATCAACCTCTCGATCAACCTCTCGATCAACCGGTCAATCGACCTCTCGGGCAATCGCTCGATCATCCGCTCGATCGGCGGGCGAAGGCGGCCGACGTCGCCTCCGCGGTCGAACGGTGGCAGGCCACCCTGACAGCCGCCCGCCTGCCGGACACCCTGATCGGGGAGGACCTCGGGATCGAGGTCCTCGATCTGACCCACGCGCACCCGTCCGGTCTGGCCACCCTGATGGCGGGACGCTCCACCCGCCTGTCCAGCCTGGTCCGGGAACCGGCGGCGCACGTGGCCGCGCGGCGTCGGGCGCGCGCGATCGCCGCCAGCGCGGAGCGGCTTGCGGCCGAGCGCGGTGTCCGGTCCGCCTATCTCGCCGCGGGCCTGGTCACCTGGTCGCCCGTGCCGGGTGCCGCGCCGGGCGGCGGCGCGGCCACCCCGATCAGCGCCCCGGTCCTGCTGCGCAGTTGTCGCCTGCACCCGCGTGGGCCCGCCCAGGACGACTACGAGCTCGACCTCGACGACACGGCAGTGGTCAATCCCGAGGTGGTGCGCCGGCTGGCGACCGACCACGGGATCCGCCTGGATCCGTCAGGACTGGGCGGATTGGCGTTCGGGGTGGACGGGTTCGACCCCCGTCCCGTGTTCAGCGTGCTCGAGGAAGTGTGCGCCCGAGTGCCCGGGTTCGCCATCGATCGGCGCCTGGTCGTGGGCAGCTTCACGTCCGGCTCGGACGCCCTCGTCGCAGATCTGGACGCCGCGCGGCTCGCCCTGCAGATCCATCCGCTGCTGTCGCGGGTGGCCAACGCGACCCCGTCCATGGAAAGCGACCAGCTCGCCGCGGCGCCGCCGTACGTGCCACGGGTGGACGACGACCAGCCGCTGTGCTGGATCGACCCGGAACCGGAGACCGACGACGTCGCCTTCGACCTCGACTGTTCCCAGCGCGCCGCGGTGGACGCGGCACTGAGCGGGTCGAACGTGCTCATCGAGGGGCCGCCGGGGACGGGATTGACCCACACCCTCGCAGCCGCCGCCGGAGCCCTCGCCGGCCGCGGCCGCCGCGTCCTGGTGGTCACCCCGCACCGCGGCACCGCCGACACGCTGATCCGGCGGTTCGCCGATGCCGGACTGTCCGATCTGGTGCTGGACCTGCACGACGGCCTCGGTGACCGGATCAAGGTCCTGAGCGGACTCGAACAGGCCCTGGACGCCGCGATCGACGACGCCAAGGCACTGGAGAGCGGATCGACCCCGGATCGACGCTCCGGCAGCGCGGTCGAGCACGGGCAGGCCGCCGCCGGTGCCGAGGCGGTCGCCGCCGCCCAGGTGCGGCACGCCGCGGAGGCCCTGGCCGCGGCCGGAAAGGCGTTGCACGCCAAGCGAGAACCGTGGGCGGTCTCGGCCTACGAGGCCATGGTCGCGCTGGCGGAGCTGATGACCGGGGACACCCCGCCCCGTACCCGGGTCCGGTTGCCGCATGCGGTGACCCGCCAGTTGGACGCCGCCACCCGCGACCGGCTCCGTGAGGACCTGCGCGAGGTGGCCGAGCTGGGCGCCTTCCGGCTGACCCGGTTGGACACGCGCTGGCTCGACGCGCGGGTCGCCGACGAGGACGAGGCACACGCGGCTCTGGCCGCCGCCCGCGCCGCCCGCACGGTGCTTCCCGCCGCAACGAGCGCGATGGACGCCCTGGCGACCGCATCCGGGATCGAGGCGGTCGACACCCTCGCCCAGTGGCGCCCGCAGCTCGACCTGCTGCTCGGCATCCGCGCGACCCTGGACGTGTTGCAGCCGGCGGTCTTCGAGCAGCCGTTGGAGGACCTGGTCCGCGCCACCGCGCAGGACCCGCCGGACGACGGCTGGCTCGCTCGCCGCTCGCTGCGTCGCCGGGCGCGTGCCCTGGTCCGGCCGGGGACCCACCTGCTCGATCTGCACGAGCGTCTGGTCACCGCCCAGGAGCAGAGGACGGCGTGGCAGCAGATCGCCGCGAGCGGTGGCTGGCCCCGGGTGCCCACGGGTCTGGACGCCGCGAACGCGACGGTGCGCGAACTCGAACTGGCCGTGGGCAGGTTGACCGAGGTGCTCGAGGGCACCGGCACCCCGGCGCTGGACACGCTGCCGACCGACAAGCTGCGGCAGCGCGTCGGTGACCTCGCGGCCGACTCCGAGGGCCTGCTCGCCCAGCCGCAGCGCCGGGTCCGGATGGACCGTTTGCGCCGGGCCGGCCTGACCCCCCTGATCGAGGATCTGACCGACCGTCGCTGCGAGGCGAGCGAGGTCGAGGGCGAACTGGATCTGGCCTGGTGGACCTCGGTGCTCGAGGCGATCATTCGCAGCGAGCCACGGCTTGCCGCCCACGATCCGGCGGAGCTGCGCGGTCACGTCGAGACCCTGCGCGACGGGCAGAACCGGCTGCTGCAGGCGCGGGCGGCGCAGACCGTGGCGACCTGCGCGTTGCGCGCCGTGGACGCCGTCCGTCACCACGGCGACCAGGTCCGCTGGCTGCTGGCCGAGGTGCACCGCGGGCATCGGTCGAGCTGGCCGATGGACCTGTTCAGCTACGCCGGTGACCTGCTGGCGGCCCTGCGGCCGATCTGGGTGATGAGCCCGGACGCCGTGGCCCGCAACCTGCCTGCCGCCCGGCCCGGGGCCCCCGTGGTCGACGTGGTCGCCGTGGACGACGCCAGCCAGGTCGGGATGCCCGAGGCGGCCGCGGCCCTGGCCCGCGCCCAGCAGGTGATCGTGGCCGGCGACCGGCTGCGGCTGCCCCCGGCGACCGGCGGTCCGTCGGTGGTCGCCGCCGTCGCCTCGCTCGCGGACGGTGACCACCGGTTGTCGGTGAACCGCCTCGACCGCGACCACCGCACCCGCGACGGCCGGCTGCTGCTACCGCTGCGCCCGCTCTACACCAGGGCCTGGGCGCTGGTGCCGGGCGCCCCACCGGTCTCGCCCCTGACGCTCGAGCACGTCCGCGAGGGCGTCGGCGTCCCGGCACCCGGCGAGCAGGTGGTCGTCAGCGCCGAGGCCGAGGTGGACCGGGTGGTGGACCTGGTCAGCCAGCACGCCGCGCGCCGTCCCGGGGAGTCCCTGCTCGTGGTCACGCTCGGGGCCCGGCACGCCGAACGGATCGAGGAGGCGCTGCGCCTCGAGGTCGCCCACCGGCCCGAGCTGGCGCGATGGCTCGATGTGCACTGGGCCGGGGACATCTCCGAGCCCTTCCTGGTCCGGCCGATCCACCGGATCCCCGGTGTGGAGCGCGACGCGGTGATCGTCTCCGTCGGCCTGGCCCGGACCCCGCACGGCCGGGTGCTGCACCGCTTCGGCGTCCTGGACGGGCGCTACGGCACCTCGTGCCTGGCCACCGCGCTGTCCCGGGCGCGACGGCGCACCACGCTGGTCTGCTGCTTCACCGCGGACGACCTGGACGGGGAGCGACTGCGCAGCGACGGCTCCAAGATGCTGCGCGACGTCCTGGCCCTGGCCGCCGATCCCACGGCCCGTGGTGACCACCCGGAGCAGGCGCAGCCGGTGGAACAGACCGACGCCCTGGTCCGTGACCTGCGCGATCGGCTGGAGTCCGTCGGGTTGCCGGTCACCGCCACCCCGGCGCTGCCGGACTGGCCCATGGCGATCGCCCTGGCCGACCCGCAGTCACCGGGCCGGCGGCTGATGGCGATCGAGGTCGACGGCCCGAGCTTCGCCGCCTGCCCCAGCGTGGCGACCCGGGACCGGCAACGTCGCGAGAGCCTGGAACGGGCCGGCTGGGCCTACCTGAGGGTCGCCGCGATGGACCTGTTCTGCGATCCGGCCGGCGAGGTGGAGCGGATCCGCAGGCTCTGGATGGACGTCGGTGGCGCCGGCCCGACGACGCGCCCCACCCAGATCATCGTCGGAAGGCCCCGCGTGCGGTCCGCGCAGCCCGCGGTGGCCCCCGGCCTGCCGATCACCGAGTACTCCGACGCCGAACTCGAGCAGGTGGCCGGCTGGGTGCTGTCCGACGGGGTGCACCGCTCTGCGGAGGAACTGGCCGCCCTGGTCCGCGAGGCCCTGCACCTGCCGCGGCGCGGCATGCATGTCGAGGCGGCGGTCGGCGGCGCCGCCCGACGGGTCCTGGACGGCGCGGACACCGGCCAGACCGGTCGTCCACGGCTGGGGCCGTCGTGAGCACCGGGCCGGGCCCGGCTCCGGATCGTCGCCAGGATTCCCGCGCCGCGGCGGGTCGGGCGAAGGACCCGGTGCTGCCCGAGCACACCGCGGACGACACCGATGCGCTGGGCGGGGACTGGCGCGAGGACGATCGTCTCCGCGAGGACGCTGCGCGCGATGACTGGCTCGAGTCGGAGCGCCCGCCACACTGGGAGTGAGGCTGAGGTCGCCTGACGGCGTTCTCGAGTGACCGTGAGAACGCCGAACGGCCGCCCCGCCGCGATGGCGAGACGGCCGGTCGGATGAAACATGCCCCCAGGAAAGTGCACTGGTGTGGGTCGGGCCTGTCGGCCCTACCCGAGGTTCAGGATCGCGTGCGCAGCAGGTCGCGGATCTCGGTGAGCAGCGCGACGTCGGCGGGTGTCTCCATGACCTCCTCGGTGGCCCGGCGTTCCATCACCTTCTTGACCGGGACCACGACGAAGAAGTAGATGGCCGCGGCGACGATCAGGAAGTTGATGATCGCGGTGAGCAGGATCCCGATCGAGAACTGCGCGTTGTTGACCGTGAAGGTGCCGACGCTGTCCAGGTTCGGCTGTCCGAAGATGGCGGCGATCAGTGGGTTGATCAGGCCCTTGAGCAGGCCGTCCACCACGGTCGCGAACGCTGCGCCGATGACGACCGCGACCGCGAGGTCGACGACGTTTCCGCGCAGGATGAAGTCCTTGAAGCCTTTGAGCATGAGTTGGTGCCTCCTGAGGGGACGTTCGGTTTCCGGTGCCCGGTTCGGGCTCCGCCGACCCTAACGGCTGAGACGACCTTGGTCGGTGAACTCAGGTTTCCCGGCGGGTGCTGCGCGAGGACCACGACGCTCAGGGGCCAGATCTCGCTGACCGCGCCTCACCGGGTCGGGCTTGGCTGGACGCTTACCACGACCTTCTGGGGAAAGAACCGGAAATTTCTGGACTTCTCCTGCATCCGAGGAGCGCGTTCGCGCGGAAGTGGGGGTGTAAGCAGCCTCATCCCTCCCAGTCTGACCAGGCAATCCGATCACACGAAAGGTGCCCACAATGAGCTCTACCCGTCGGATCATCGGGCTCGTCAGCGGCTTGGCGCTCGCCGCCGGAACCGGCTTGGCCGCGGCCCCCTCGGCCGCTGCTCACGACCGCGACCACCACCACAAGGACAAGGCGTCCCACGCCAAGAAGGACAAGGCGTCCCACGCCAAGAAGAGGGGGGATCACTCCCACCGGAAGGCGCTGGGCACGACGTCGCTCGCCGAGGTGCTGACCTCCGACAAGAACAAGTTCGACCGCAACTCCCGGGACTACGACATCCTCACCGAGGCCGTCCTCGCGGTGCTCGAGGCCAAGCCGGACTCCAAGGTCGGCGTTCTCACCAAGGGCGACACCAGGCTGACCGCGTTCGCGCCCAACGACGCCGCGTTCCGGAAGCTCGTGAAGGACGTCAGCGGCAAGTGGGTGAAGAGGGAGAAGGACGTGTTCGCGGCCGTCGCCGGTCTGGGTATCGACACGGTGGAGACGGTGCTGCTCTATCACGTCGTTCCCGGCAAGACGATCACCGCCAAGGACGCGCTGAAGGCCAACGGGGCCAAGCTGAAGACGGCGCAGGGCGGCACGATCACGGTCAAGGTGAAGGGCGGCAAGATCTCCTTGGTGGACGCCGACAAGGACAGCCGCAACCCGCGGGTCAACAACGCGAACATCAACAAGGGCAACAAGCAGATCGCCCACGGGATCAACCGGGTGCTGCGCCCGATCGACCTGCCCAACTGAGTCGATCTGCCCAACTGAGCCATCGGCTCCTGTTCGGATTCACCTGACAGTCAGCGCGCGCCCGGGTCTTCGGCCCGGGCGCGCGGACGTACCACAACGCTCAGCGTCCGGATCTCGCTGACCGCGCGAATCCTCAGGGCCTGAGCGGTGGTCACCGCCAGGATCAGCGCGCCGTCCCGAGGACCGGTCGCGGCCGAAGCCCTCCGGTGCAGCGGGGAACAGTCCGTCGCTCTCGCCGCCCCCCGTGGAGGCGCCGCCGACGGCCAGCACCAGCACGTCGTCGACGACGACCGAGGCCTGGGTCGGGACTCCGGAGCCGTCCAGGCCACCCGCGCCCGTCAGGCCGTCGGCGCCGGAACCGGCGACCACGTCGACCCGGTCTCCGGGCGTGAGCAGGCCGGCGACCGGCTCGGACAGGCGCACGGCCGTCGCCCCCGTGCCCGGGGGCTGCCCGTGGAGCAGTCCGGACCCGAGCAGCCGGGTGCGCGTCACCGGCTCGCCCTCGGCGATCGGCCCGGCCAACACGACGCCTCCGTCCTCGGGCAGGTCGGAGAGCCGGTACGGCACCCCACCGGGGAGCACGTCCTGGGGCCAGTGCGCGACCTTGAGGTCCTGCGCTGAGATCCGATGCCCCGCAGGCAGATCCGCTGCCGCCACGAGCACCTCGACGGTCGGTGCCTGGGCGGGAGCGACGGCATGCAGTCCGGCCGCGATGGCGGCGGCGAGCAGGCCCGCAGCGGCCAGACGGCGACGGGCCATCACCTCCCGCCGCAGGCGCCGCCAGGTCGGTCTGGCCGCATCCACCCCCTCGCGAGGCCCCCGCGCGGTGTCGGGGCGGCGCCCCGCAAACGGCTCGGTCGACCGAGTGGCCACTGGGCTGAACACGGGCTCGGTCAGGGCAGGTCGAAGGGCAGCGGCAGGCCGTCCACTGCTCGGCGGCACGGGCAGTCGTCGTCCGAAGGCAGGCCGGCGACGGTGGCCGACAGCACGCCCCGCAGGGACTCGATGCTGAGCGCGAAGACCTCCATCACCTCGGCATGGGTGACGCCGTCGCCGTGTTCGAATCCGGCGTCCAGGTCGGTGACGATCGCCAGACTCGTGTAACACATCGCCAGTTCCCGGGCGATCGCGGCCTCCGGCATGCTGGTCATGCCGACGATGTCGGCGCCGGCCGCGGCGTGCCAGCGGGATTCCGCGCGGCTGGAGAACCGAGGGCCGTTGATCACCACCAGGGTTGCGCCGTCCCGAGGTGGCCAGCCCTGAACGGCCGCGGCCTGCACTGCGACCGCGCGACCCCGGGGGCAGTACGGATCGGCGAAGGCGACGTGCACCGCGTGCGGGGCACGGCCTGGGTCGTGATGCCCGGCGGCACCCTCGTAGACGGTGTGCTTGCGACCCCACGTCCGGTCGATGATCTGATCCGGCACCACCAGGTTGCCGGGGCCGAGGTCCAGACGCATCGAGCCGACGGCGCACGGGCCGAGCACCTGGCGCACCCCCAGACTGCGCAGTGCCCACAGGTTGGCCCGGTAGTTGACCGCGTGCGGGGGCAGGCGGTGGTCGCGCCCGTGTCGTGGCACGAAGGCCACCCGCCGTCCGGCGACCTCACCGACGACGGGAGGTTCGCTCGGTGGGCCGAAGGGAGTGCCGACCTCGACCGGTTCCGCGTCGTCCAACCAGGAGTAGAAGCCGGAGCCGCCGATCACCCCGATGCTCGTCGGGGTCTGCGATGGATTCGTCACATCCGGGACGCTACCGATTCGGCGGCCCGGCCGCCGGGCCCCACGTCCGGCCTGTGGACAACCTCAGGCGGCCGAGGTCTTCTTCGAGGACGTCGACGCCCCGCCGCGGCTGCCGGAGTCACCGGAGGACGTCGTCGAACTCGAGGTCGAACTCGAGGAGGAGGACGCGGCGTCCGAGGAGGTCTTGGAGGAGTCCTTGCCGCCCGTGCCGTTCTTGGTGCCGGCCTCGCTCGAGGATTCGCCGGACGAACCGGAGGGGGCCTTGGCGCCCGAGTCGGAGCCGGAGCGCGAGTCGGTGCGGTAGAAGCCGGAGCCCTTGAAGACGATCCCGACGGCGTTGAAGAGCTTGCGCAGGCGCCCGGTGCATTCCGGGCATTCGCTGAGCGCGTCGTCGGTGAAGGCCTGCTGGGCCTCGAAGCGGTGATCGCACTCGGTGCACGCGTAGGCATAGGTCGGCACTGATGGCCTCCTCGGTTCGGGTCGCGTTCGGAGCGTCGGTTCGAGCGTCAGGTGAGAGCTGTGCCTGGCACTCTAACGCGTCGAGTGCCAAAGATATGCCCGGTGCGGGGTCAGGGTCCGGTCGTGGTCCGGCGCCAGCCGGCCAGCTTGCCGTGGCGGCTGACCGCCTGCAGGCGCTGCTCGGCCATTTCGCGGACGTGGGCGGCAGCCACGACGATCAGGTCGTCGCCGTGGCGGAGCACGGTGGTGCGCCCCGGCACGAACGACTCCCCGCCCCGGCAGACCAGGGTGACGTTGGCCTCGGGCGGCAGCCGGAGCTCGAACAGCTCGACGCCGTGCAGCCGGGACGTGGGCCCGACGCGCACCTGGATGACGTCGGCGTTCAGCGCCCCGAGGGGCTGGCTGTCCACGCCCAGGGCGGTGGTCGAGACCTGCTGGGCCAGCCCGAGGCGACGGGCCACCCAGGGCAGGGTCGGTGCCTGGACCAGGGTGAACACCACCACGAGCACGAACACGAGGTCGAACAGTGCCGCGCTGCCCTCCATGCCGCGCGAGAGCGGCACCGTGGCGAGCACGATCGGCACGGCTCCGCGCAGACCGGCCCAGGACAGGAAGGCCTGCTCGCGCCAGGGGATCCCGAACCAGGTCACGCTGCCGATCACCGACAGCGGCCGCGCCACGAAGAGCAGCATCGCTCCCAGCACGATCGCCGGGCCCAGCTGGCCGGACAATCGGCCGGGATTGGCGAGCAGGCCGAGCAGCACGAACAGGCCGATCTGGGCGATCCAGCCGAGTCCCTCGGAGAATCCGCGGACGGCGGCCCCGTGCGGCAGCCGGACGTTGCCGAGCACCAGGGCGGCGAGGTAGACGGCGAGGAATCCCGAACCGTGCAGCGTGACCGACATGCCGTAGGTGAAGCCGATCAACCCGATCACCGAGATCGGATACAGCCCGGACGCCGGCAGTGCGACCCGCCGGATCGCCTCGGCGCCGAAACGGCCGATCACCAGACCGACCACGGCACCGACGGCCAGCTCGGTGACCGCCTCGGTGGCCAAGGTCCACATCGGCTCGTGCTGGTCGTCCACGGCGCGCGAGGTGAGGGCGACCACGGCGATCACCACGGGCGCGTCGTTGAAGCCGGACTCGGCCTCCAGCATGCCGACCACCCGGCGGGGCAGGGGCACCGCCCGCAGCACCGAGAACACCGCGGCGGCGTCCGTCGAGGAGACGACCGCGCCGACCAGCAGGGCCTGCTCCCACGGCAGGGACAGCAGGTAGTGGGCGCAGGTGCCCGTCACCGCGATGGAGATCACGGTGCCCAACGTCGACAGCATCGCGGCGGGGGTCACGATCGGGCGCATCGACTCCCAGCGGGTGGTCAGGCCCGCCCTCGGCGAGGATGGCGATCAACGCCATGTAGCCCAGGACGCCGGTGATGGTGGCGTCCTCGAAGCTGTAGTACCGACCGAGGACCAGGCCCAGCCCGAGGTAGACCATCAGCGACGGCAGGCCCATGCCCACGCTGAGGCGCACGGCGGCGACCGCGACGAGCAGGATGGCGCTCGACAGCAGCAGGACGCCGCCCAGTTCGTCGACGCTCACCGCGCCGTCAAACGGGCCGTCGAACGGGCCGTCGAGCGGGAAGCCGAACGGGCCGTCGAACGGGCCGTGAACCGGACTGTCAACGCACGCGCAGGCAACGGCGAGGGGTGGCCACCACGTGAACCGGCAGGTCGTGGGACTCGGTGGGGATCGGCTCGACCGCGGCGTCCAGGACCTCCTCCTCGTGCACCAGCGCGACCACCGTCGTCGAGGGGAAGAGCAAGCTGAGCGACCGGTCGTAGTAGCCGGCGCCCTGGCCGAGTCTGCGGCCCAGGGTGTCCACGGCCAGGGCCGGGACGAGCATGACGTCGGCCTCGCGCACCGCCTCCGGGCCGAGCCGCGGCCCGAGCGGTTGCGGCCCGCCCGGACCGACCGGTGGGCCCATGTCCTTCTCGCCGGTGTCCTCCGCCCAGTCGAGCACGCCCCCGGGCAACACGACCGGCAGCAGCACCCGGACACCGGCGCGGGCCAGCGCGGCCCGCAGGGGTCTGGTGTCGATCTCGGCCCCGACCGAGGCGAAGAGGCAGACACACTCCGCGTGCTGCACCTCGGGCAGCTCCATGACCACGGTGGTCAACGCGCGGGCATCGGTTTCGATGGAGGATCTCGACCGGTCTCGGCGCTCGGCCCGGATGCGGGTCCGCAACGCCGCCTTGGCCGCGACGAGATCGATGACGGTGCTCGTCATGACGACTTCCTCTGCGCCGGACGTCTGGATCACCCCATCTTCCTCCTCATCCGGCGATTGCGCGTACCTGCCGGGGCGGACGTCGCCATGAACCCGCAAAGCGGTCACATAGTGCCACGACACCGTTACTCTTAAGTCACCTGTGCCGGCCGGTGCAGCGAACGTGGATGCTGTCCGGGCGATCGCTCGGGCGTCGTCGGATGTGGGGGTGGGGTGTCCCTGCGGGCGCGGATCGCGCTGTCGATGACCGCCGTGATGCTCGGGCCACTGCTGGCGGCCCTGGTGCTGATCCTGACCGGGGCCGGTTCGCGTGGCACCGGCATGGACGGCGGCGTCGCCGACCCCTTCCGGGTGTGGCCGCCGGTCGCCCTGGTGGCGGGTACGGCGATCGCGGTGGCGGTGCTCGCGATCCGATTGAGCCGGCCGTTCGCCGCCATCGACCGACTGAACGACGCCTCCTGCCGGCTGGCCGACGGTGACCTGACGGCGCAGCTCGACCTGCGACCCCTGGCCGACGACGAGGCGTTCGGCCCGCTCGCCCGGTCCCTGACCCGGATGGGCGTGCGGGTGGAGACGGCGCGCGGAGAGATCCATCGCCGCGACCGGGCACTGGCCGAGACCTTCGAGCAGTTCGGTGAGGCGCTGGCCAGCACGCACGACCTGGACGCCCTGCTGCGCACGGTGGTGGAGGCGGCCCGGCGCGGCGCCGGCGGCGTGGTCGGAACCGTGCTGCTCGGCGACGCGGGCGGTCTTTCCGAGCGGGTGTCGTCGGTGCCGGACGGCGTGGACGGCGTGTGGGTGGGCGACGTCCTGGAGCGGCTGACCACGCTGGCCGCGCGCGCCGTCCGCAGCGGTCGGGCGTGCGCCGGCGACCTGGATCCGTTGGCGGGCGGGGGGTTCGCCCTGCCGCTTCGGTGCGGGCACACCATGGTGGGCGCGCTCGCCGTGGTCCGCCCGCGGGGTCAGGGGCCGCTGGACGACGCGGCGCGGGCCGCAGTCCAGGCCCTCGCCGACCACGCCGGGACCGCGGTGGCCAACGTGCGCGAACACGTCACCGCGCAGCGCCTGTCGTTGACCGACCCGCTCACCGGCGCCGGCAACGTCCGCCACCTGACCGCGACCCTGAACCGCGAGGTCGAGCGGGCCCACCGCTTCGGCCGAACCCTGTCGGTGCTCATGCTCGACCTGGACCACTTCAAGCAGGTCAACGACGATGCGGGGCACGACTTCGGGGACGCGGTGCTGCGCGAGTTCTCGGCCAGGCTGTCCGGCTGTCTGCGCGAGGTCGACATGGTCGCCCGCCGCGGCGGTGAGGAGTTCACCGTCGTCCTGCCCGAGACCGGTCCGGTTGGGGCGCAGGCCGTCGCCACTCGCATCCTGAACCGGGTGCGGGACAAGGCCTTCCAGGAGGGTGAGCTCAGCCGGTCGGTGACCGTCTCGATCGGTCTGGCCAGCTACCCCGACCACGCGGACAGCGCCGCCGGCGTGATGCACGCGGCCGATGTCGCGCTGTACGAGGCCAAGCGGGGCGGACGGGATCGCTGGGCCATGGCGTCCGCGCCGACGGGCCTGGCGGGGGTGATCGACACCACCCGCGCCGAGGGCGGCCTGACCGGGCCGCGGCGCCGCCCGGCCGGACTCGCCTAGAGTCGTGGTGTGATATCGGTCGAGGATCATCTGGCCCGCTGTCTGGGTGGGGTGGACCTGCTCGAGCCCGTCGAGGTCGCCCTGCCGGACGCCCTGGAGTGCCTGCTCGCGCAGGACGTGCTCGCAGGGGTGGACATCCCGCGCTTCATGAACTCGGCGATGGACGGGTACGCCGTCGTGATGCCGGACGTCGCCGCGGCCTCCCCGGAGAAGCCCGTCGTCCTGCCGGTCGCCGCCGACGTGCCGGCCGGCCCGTCCGAGCCGCTGGTGCTGGCGGCCGGCACGGCGGTCCGGGTGATGACCGGGGCCCCGGTTCCGGAAGGCACCGACGCCGTGGTGCCGGTCGAGTGGACGGACGAGGGCACCGCGACCGTGACCGTGACCCGCGCCCCGGACGCCGGCCAGTTCGTGCGATCGGCGGGGGAGGACGTCACGGCCGGCGAACTGGTCGTGCCCGCGGGGACCCGGATCGGTCCGCGACACATCGCTCTGCTGGCCGCGGTGGGGTTGGGCCGGGTGCTGGTGCACCCCCGGCCGAGGGTCGCGATCGTCTCCACCGGAAGCGAATTGGTGGCTCCGGGGGGCCCGCTGACGCACGGAGAGATCTACGACTCGAACGGGTACGCGCTGCTCGCCGCGGCCGCCGAACTCGGTGCGGAGCGCCCGCTACCTCGGGTTCGTCGGCGACCGTGAGCAGGACGTGCGCGCCGCCATCGAGACGGCCTGCGCCGATGCCGATCTGGTGATCACCAGCGGTGGGGTGTCGGCCGGTGCCTACGATCCGGTCAAGGCCGTGCTGCTCGAGACCGCCTCGATGTGGTTCGGCAAGGTGGCCATGCAGCCGGGCATGCCGCAGGGTTTCGGCCTGCTCGGCGGCGTCCCGGTGATCACTCTGCCCGGCAACCCGGTCAGTTCGATGGTCTCCTTCGAGATCTTCGCGAGGCCGGTGCTGCGCAAGATGGCCGGTGAGATCGCGCTGCACCGGCCCGGTGTCGCGGCGCGCACCGAGGTCGGTTGGTCCTCCCCGCCGGGCAAGCGTCAGTTCGTGCGAGCGGTCGTCACGACGGTCCTGGACGCCGACGGCGGGCGCCGCCGCACGGTGCGCCCGGTCGGGGCCCAGGGCTCGCACCTGGTGGCCGACCTGTCCGAGGCCAACTGTCTGGCGGTGGTGCCCGAGGAGGTGACCCGGGTGGAGCCGGACGTCGAATTGCGGTGTCTGTTGCTGGAACGGGTGCGCCGGTGAACGGGCCGGACGGCGCGGGCCTGACCCACGTCGACGCGCGCGGTGAGGCGCGGATGGTCGACGTGTCCGCCAAGGAGGTCACCGCCCGCGAGGCGACCGCCGCGGGGCGCCTGCTCTGCACGCCCGAGGTGGTGGCACTGCTGCGCGGGGACGGTGTGCCGAAGGGTGACGCGCTGGCGGTCGCCCGGATCGCGGGGTTGCAGGCCGCCAAGCGGACCCCAGACCTGGTGCCGCTGGCGCATCCTGTGGCGGTGCACGCCGTCCGGGTCGACCTGGAGGTCGTCGAGCACGGGGTCGAGATCCGGGCCACGGTGCGCACCGCCGACCGGACCGGGGTGGAGATGGAGGCGCTGACCTGTGTCGCCGTCGCCGGGCTGACCCTGATCGACATGGTCAAGGCCGTGGACCGGCAGGCCCGCATCACCGACATCCGGGTGATCGCCAAGAGCGGGGGCCGTTCGGGCGATTGGCGTTTCGAGTGAGCGGGCCTGGTGTGTCGGAGGGCTAATGCGCCGGGCAGACCCGCCGCGCCGGACGGCGCGCGGCGCGCGGTGGTGATCACCGCGTCGAACCGGGCGGCGGCCGGGGTGTATGCCGACCGCGGTGGTCCGATCCTGGCGGACGGCCTGCGGCAGATGGGGTTCGAGGTCGCTGGTCCGGTCGTGGTGCCGGACGGCGACCCGGTGGCCCAGGCGCTGCGGGAGGCGGTGGCCGCCGGCGCCGCGGTGGTGCTGACCACCGGCGGCACCGGCCTGAGCCCCACCGACCGAACCCCCGAGGCCACCCGGGAGGTGATCGAGCGGGAGGTGCCCGGGCTCGCCGAGGCGGTGCGGGCCCACGGTGTGGCCTCGGGCGTGGCGTCGGCGAGCCTGTCGCGGGGGATCGCGGGGCTGGCCGGCTCGACGCTGGTGGTCAACCTGCCGGGGTCCCCGGGGGGCTGCAGGGACGGGATCGCGGTGCTCCGCGAGGTGTTGGTACACGCGGTCGACCAGATCCACGGGGGCGATCACCCGTCGTCGGAGCCGCCGTCCTGAGGTCCCCCGGCTGCGTCGAGTACGCGTGAGGGCGTGCGGACTGCGACACTTCTCGACGTGGGCGGCGAACGAGCTGGCCGGGCCTGGCCGGTCGAACTGCGTGAGGGGCCTGTCGTGCTGCGCCCCCTGCGCCGCCGCGATGCCCCGCAGTGGCGCGCCGTCCGGGCCGCCAACGCGGCCTGGCTCGGGCCCTGGGAGGCCACCCATCCCGACAGCTCGGAGGTGACCCCGAGCTTCACCCGCATGGTTCGCACGTTCGGCCGTGAGGCGCGGGCGGGCCGGATGCTGCCGTTCGTGATCGAGGTCGACTCGCGTCTGGTCGGCCAGCTCACGGTCGCCGGCCTCGGCTGGGGCTCGCTGCGCTCCGGGCACATCGGGTACTGGGTGGACCGGGCGATGGCCGGGCGGGGGATCGCGCCGACCGCGGTGGCGCTGGCGACGGATCACTGTCTGTTCACTGTGGGTATGCACCGGGTCGAGGTGAACATCCGCCCGGAGAACCAGGCCAGCCTGCGGGTCGCGCAGAAGCTCGGGTTCCGGCCCGAGGGGGTGCGCAAGCGCTACCTGCACATCGACGGCGCCTGGCGCGACCACGCGACGTTCGCGCTCACCGTCGAGGACGTGCCGATCGGGGTGATGCCGATGTGGCGCCAGTATGTGGCCGATACCGAGAGCATCCATCCCTTGTCACACCCGTCACAGCAGTCACCTCCTGGCTCGGCAGCGACACACCGCTGACGGTGCGTGAGGTGGCCTGTGCGGAGGCATACCGTTGCGTACCGTGCAGCCAAGTTCCCTGGTCTTCGTCGCCATCATCGCGGGCTGGGTTGCCTATCTCCTGCCACGCTGGGTCTCCCGCCGCGACGCGCTTCGGCTGTCGGGGTCGGCTCATCGTGACTCGGCGCAGTCGCGGGTGCTGTCCCGGCGGGCCGCTCCGACACCGACGGTGAGCCGGGCGCCCACCCGATCCTCGCAGTCTCTGCTGACCTCCCCGGCGCCCACTCGGTCGCCGTCCGTGGTCGCCGACCGCCGCGGGCCGGGTCTGCGGCCACAGACCGTCGATCGTCCTGCGCGTCGCCGTGCCGCCGCGCGCCGCGCCCGGTTGCTGCTCACCCTGTCCGTCGTGGCGATCACCTCGTGGGGGATCGTCGCGCTTCCGGGGGTGCCGTGGTGGACGGCGCTGCCCGCCACCACCCTGCTCGCCCTGGACGTCACCGCGATCATCGCCCTGGCCCGTCGCCGGGTCGCCGACCGGCACCGGACGGCGCGCCGGATGGCCCGTGCCGTGTCTGCGCCGGAGCGCCCACGGACGGCCCGTCGTCCTGTTCTCTCCGACGAGGTGTCGCCGTTCGACGTCGAGGACGGCGCTCGCGGTGCCGCTCGTGGTTCCGCCCGGGGTCGTGAAGGCGTGCGCGCAGGGGAGGGGGGCGCGGGCGACGGGCGGGACAGGACGTGGACGCCGGTCCCCGTGCCGGTACCGACCTACATGCTCAAACCCGTGGTGGAGCGACCGCAGCCGCGCCCCCTGGAGGAGGACGAGGTGGCCTCGGCCGCGCAGCCGGTGACCCCCGCCAAGCCCATCCTCACCGTGGCACCCGAGCCCGCTCCGCGGCCCGCCGCCGAACAGCAGACGGCGTCGGGCGGGCCCGGCAAGGACGCCCCGCGGCCCTGGGAGGTCGAGCACACCTGGGCCGACGACATCGACCTGTTCCTGGCCCGTCGGCGGGCCGTCAACGGGTGATCCGGGGCCCCCGATACCGGTTCGGGGGCGGCCGAGCCAGGTGCTAGCCTTGGCGGGCCTTGGGGCTGTGGCGCAGTCTGGTAGCGCACCTCGTTCGCATCGAGGGGGTCAGGGGTTCGAGTCCCCTCAGCTCCACCGACCGGCACGCGCTGTTGCCTGCATTCCTGGCCCGGGACTGGAAGCGTGGGCCGATCAGGGCGTGCGATCCAGCTCGGCGCCCAGCCGGACCGGATCGACACCACATGCCTGCAGCAGTGCGGCAGCGGGATTGATGGCGCTGAAGGTCCAACCGAGGTGGCAGGCGACATCCGGGTCCGTGCGCTGCTCGCCGAGCGGTCCCATCCCGTTGCGGACCGATGGATGACGAGGCCTTGTTCGATACGGCAGGGCTGGCTCGTCGAACCACATTGTTCTACGATGTAGCACATGACTGAGGTCGGGATCCGGGCCCTCAAGCAGAACGCCTCCGCGGTGGTCGCCCAGGCCGCCGCCGGAGAACGAGTGACGATCACCGATCGCGGTCGGCCGGTGGCGCAGCTGACGCCCATCCCGTCGTCCCGGGTCGAGCAGCTGGTCGAGTCCGGCCGTGCCCGCCCGGCCAAGCG
Organism: uncultured Actinomycetota bacterium; assembly: GCA_963750395.1. Taxonomy (GTDB): domain Bacteria; phylum Actinomycetota; class Actinomycetes; order Actinomycetales; family Kineosporiaceae; genus JADJPO01. The sequence continues at coordinate 250,212 of CAVVQM010000011.1, forward strand.
TGACGTCGCCGAACTGCCCGCGCCGAGGCCGGGACCCGACCTATCGGGCGAGCTGGCCGCTCAGCGCGATGCCGAGCGCTACTGATCGCGTCGGGAGATGGCCTACTACCTGGATACATCGGCGCTGGTCAAGCTTGTCGTCGCCGAGGCGGAGACCCCCGCTCTGCTGGCGTGGCTGAAGGCGGCCGATCGTGCCCCGGTGTCCTGCGATCTGGCCAGGACGGAGCTGTTGCGTGCGGTGCGTCGGGTGGCACCCGATCGGGCGGTCCAGGCCCGGACGGTGCTCGACTCGGTCACCCTGGTCGGGGTGAGCACGGCCATGTTCGAAGAGGCGGGCCGGTTGGATCCGACGATTCTGCGCAGCCTTGACGTAGTCCACCTGGCTACCGCGCTCGCCCTCGGTGACGAGCTCGAGGGGCTGGTCACCTACGACGACCGGCTGGCGGACGCAGCAGAACTCAACGGTCTCGTCGTCACCGCACCTGCATAGCACCCACCCTCAACCCGTCGTCGGCCGTCCAACAGGGACCACCGAGCCACCGCGCCGCTCGTCCCAACCTGAGGGTGACGACGCCGGCACGCATACAGAAGGGTGAGACCGATCTTGGCCCGATCTTGGCGCCCCGCGTGGCTTCCTTCGACTCGGCGGGCCAGGGAAGGGCGATGATCGTCGTGTAGACGAGCAGATTGCTCAGGCCGCTACCCCGGTCACTGATCGGACCGAAGACGTGCAGGGTCGTTGTCCTGGTTCAGCCAGGACCCGACCAGCCAGAACCAGATGGGTACCGCCACCCACGCCGTCGCGCCGGCGGCCACCCCCGAGCCGAGCATCAGAGTGCGGACCGGTGAGCCGTCCGGGAGCAGCAGCCCGGCTCCGGTTGCGCCGAGGCCGAAGACCGCGGCGCGGACCACCTGCCGACCGAGCCGGGCGAGGCCGACCGGCATCACGCCGATTCGGCCGAGGCGGCGGCAGACGTCGGCGATCCACGTGGCGAGCGCACAGAACGCCAGGATTGACGCGGTGGTGCTCACCTCGAACGGCAGCACCCCGAGAACCAGCAGCGGACCCGCTGCGGTGGACACACCGGCCGCGACGATCACGGCGCCCTGTAGCTGCCGCGACCACGGTGTGAGGGGGACGAGCCGGCCCACGGCGACCAGCGCCGGGACCGAGGCGGCCATCGCGAGCGAGCCGACGATGTCGTTGGCCGGGCCGAGCGGGTTGCCGGTGCCGAAGCGCGGCGACAGCGCGAAGAACCCGGCGAGCAGGCCGTTCGCGACCGTGCCCAGCACGCCGGTCGTCCAGCCGGACAGCGCGGCAAGGCCGGGGCGCGGCCGGGCCCAGGCGGGGGCACGGGTGGTGTGGTGGCTCATCTCGGACTCCTCACTCGGGATGGTTGGCCGCCGCCCCGCCGATGCGGAACGGCGTCGTGACACCGCGATACATGACGTGCGCGATCAGGCCCTGCGCGGCGTGGGACAGGTTGTGGCAGTGGTCGGTCCACACGCCGGGGTTGTCGGCGACGAAGGCCACCTCGTAGGTCTCGCCGTCCGCCACGTCGAGCGAGTCGACCCACCACGGGCTGCCCGAGGCGGGCACGCCGTCCCGCGCCAGCACCACCAGGTGGTGGCCGTGCAGGTGCATGGGGTGGAGCTGGCCGCTGTGGTTGCGGATCGTCATCCGCACCACATCCCCCTCGTCGACCATGAACATCGGGACGTCGGGGAACAGCCGGCCGTTGATCGTCCAGAACAGCCCGGGGCGGCCGTCCACGAATCCCGGCCGCCGGCCGATGTCATAGGTGAAGGACTTCTCGGCGGTCGCTGGATCGAACGGCAGCGGGGCCGGGGACCCGTAGGCCAGCAGGTCGAGCACCGGCTGCCCGTCCGGCGGTGGGTCGGGTACCGGGGCGTGCGCCGGCCCCACGGCCAGGTCGAGCACCCCGAGGCGGACCAGCACCGCTGATCCGGCGGGCACCGTGAACCGCAGGTCCACCCGCCCGCCGGCCGCGACCTGGACGACGCGACCCTGCACCGGCGTCGGCCGGACGACGTCCGTGCCGTCAACGGCCGCGACCTCGAACGGGGCGCCTGCCACCGCGACCGGCACGGGTCCGCCGTCGGTGTTGACCACCCGTACCCGCACCGTCTCGCCCGCTTCGGCGGGCTCGGAGCGAGGGCCGGTCCCGCCGGACAGTGTCGGGCGCCCGTCGTAGATGTGCACCACGGCCAGCACGTCGCGGTCCTCGGCCGGCGGACCGGGGGCTCGCACGACGAGAGGGCCGAAGAGGCCGTCGCGCACCTGTTCGTGGGAGACCTGATGCGAGTGGTACCAATAGGTTCCGGCGTCCTCGGCGACGAAGCGGTAGACGTGCCGGCCCCCTACCCGGACGGCGTCCTGGGTCACCCCGGCGACGCCGTCCTCCGCGTTGGGCACGTCGACGCCGTGCCAGTGCAGGCTCACGCCGTCCGGCACCGACTCGTTGACCAGGGTGACCTCGACCAGATCACCCTGCATGGCCTCGATCTCCGGGCCGGGGGTGGTGCCGTTGAGGGTGTAGCCGTCCAACACCTGACCGGATGCCAGCGTGACCTGCTCGCGGCGGGCAGTCAGTATCACCGCCACGTCGGGCGGGCCCATCGGGCCGGCGAGGTCCACCACGGAGACCCCGGTCGCCGCACCGTGAGCCTGATGGTGGTTGCCCGCCCCCATGTCCATGACCGAGTAGCTCCCCGGCACCAGGCTGGACGCCCACAGCCATCCCAACGTGGTCACTCCGGCGAGTGCGGCGAGCACGCCGGCGAGCCGGCTACGCGGCGGCGACGTCCAGCGCACGCTTGTCCTCGGCGATCACTGGCCGGGCCTTTCGGGCCGTCCAGATGGCGACGAGCAGGATCGCCAGCGCGTTGACGCCGTGAAGCGCGCCGCCCCAGGCAACGGTGAACGCCAGGAACACCAGAGCGATCTGCAGCACGATCAGGCCGAACAGCGCGCCCGCCCGGCGTCCCCCGTTGGGGACCTTGGCGAAGATCGACACGATGAGCAGGGCGAGCGCCGCCAGCGGGATCAGCCCGAGCCCCACGTACCGGTGGATCATGATCCCGACGTTGCTCTCGTAGTCGTACCCGGAGGTGAACACCCCGCCGTCCTCCACGTACAGGAGGACCGTGAAGAACCCCCAGGCGACGCTGCCGGCCTGCGCGGCCACGCCGCCGGCGATCGTCCAGGCCAGTGCTCGGTACGCCGTTCGCATCTCGCGCTCCTCCCGTTGCGGTGACTCGAAGTCGCTGACGTCGACGCTAGGGACGGCGGCCGTGCCGGCGGGACCCGGCGAGCCTCAGACCCGGTGGGGGTCCTCCGCCACCCCGAATACGGAGGGCCTCCTGGTGCGAACATGCCCGCGGGGTCACGATGGTCGACGTGCGTGCCCGCGCGGTCGTCGCCGTGCTCGCGGCCATCGCCGTCATGGCATCCGCGGGCGGCGCGGTGCTGCGCGCTCAGACCGGCTCGTTGTCCTCGCTGTCCTGGTGGCTGGTCGGACCGCTGCCGTTCTTCGTGGTCGGGCTGGTCGCCTTCACCCGCCGTCCGGACCGGCAAACGTCGACCTGGCTGCTGGCGGTCTCATCCAGCTTCGCGCTGGAGACAGCGCTGGGCGACGCGATCCTGCACGACATCAACGGATCCGTCTCCTCGACCGCGCTGTTCGCGGTCGCTGTGACCCGGATGTGCGCCTCGATCCTCAGCTCGTACTTCGCGTTGGGCCTGCTTGCGTCCTTCCCCACCGGCCGCGTGAACAGCGGCGCCGAACGGTGGGTGCTGGTCGGTGCGGGCGCGCTGGCGGTGCTGATCCCGGTCGCCGACTCGCTGGGTTCACCGAGTCTGGCAACGGGCCTGTATGCCGCCGACAGTGAGCCGACGGTGCCGAGCCCGGTTCACGTCCCCGCTCTGTCGTGGCTGGCCCCGCTCGCCGAGGCCGCCTACCGGGCGTTCCCAGCGGTCGTCCTGTGCGGGCTCGTACTGCTCGCCCTGCGCTACCGCCGCTTCGGGCCGCAGGAGCGCCGGCCGGTCCGCTGGCTCCTCGTCGGCTGGACCGGCGCCATGGTTTTCGGGCTCGCGCAGATGCTGCTGGTGGCGGCCGGCGCCGACCACGACGCGCAGCGACTGATCTCGTGGGTGTTGTGGCCGCCGGTCATGGTTCTCGCCTTGGGCTCGGTCCTCGTCGCGATCTTCGACGATGGCGTGTTGGGCATCGACCAGCCTCGACGGCGCCGCTGGGCCGGCTGGGCGCTGCGGGGGATGGTCGGGTTGGCGTCGGCGATCATCGCCGCGGCGGCGGGGCTGTTGGCGGAGCGAACCGGGGGGCCGAGCATCGCGATCGTGGTGGCGGTCGCGGTAGCGCTGGCGCTCGGCCCGCTCATGCGGCGCCTGGTCCGGGCGGGGGATCGCTGGGTCTTCGGGTCCCGGCTGGGCGGGTATGACGCGGTGGAGGGCTTCGGGGCGGTGTTGGAAGGGGCCCGTGGCTCCGGAGAGCTGCTGGCCGGGCTGGCGGACGCCGTCCGGCGAGGTCTCGGGGTCACCTGGGTGCGGGTCTCTGTCGTGGACCCCTCCGGGGAGCCGGCATCGAGGGTTCTCGGCACGGTGACGGCCCCGGTCGACGCCGTCGTCCCTATCGCGCATGCCGGGACGACGCACGGCACGATCGAGTGCGGTCCGCGGCGGGACGGGCCGCTGCTCGAGGAGGACCGGCGGGTGCTGGCCTACATCGCGGCGCAGGCCGGCGCGGCGGTGAGCAACGTCCGGCTTGCGGCGGAGCTGGCCGCGTCCCGGCAACGGGTGGTCGCAGGACAGGACGCCGAGCGCCGCCGGATCCAGCGGGACCTGCACGACGGCGTCCAGCAACAGGTGGTGGCGCTCAGCGCGCGGCTCAGCCTGGCCCGCGAGCGCCTCCGCCGCGGTGACCCGCGGGTGGAGGAGGCGTTGGCCGAGGCGCAGCACGAGGTGAGCACGTTGCTGGAGGATGTGCGCCGCGTGGCGTACGCGATCCACCCGTCGGTCCTGGCCGACCGCGGGCTGCTGGACGCGATCGAGGGCCAGGCGGCGCGGGCGGCTGTGCCGACCGCGGTTCGTGCCGACCCCGCGCTGCGCGGCGCCCGGTTCGCCCCCGGGGTGGAGGTCACCGCCTGGTACGCGGTCGCCGAGGCCCTGTCCAACGCGGCCAAACATGCCGGGGCCTCAGAGGTGGAGGTGACACTGGCCCGCGACAACGGGTATCTCGCGGTGTCGGTGCGCGATGACGGCTGCGGCTTCGAGCCGACCGGGCCACGCGGGCTGGGCCTGACCGGTTTCGACCGACCGTCTGGACACCCTCGGCGGCTCGCTCGAGGTGAACAGTGGGCCGGGAGCGGGGACGGTTCTGCGGATGTGGATCCCGGTCGCGGCGATCTCGGCGGAAGCGGAGGCCGGTCGTGGCTGAGCCGCTGCGGGTGGTCATCGCCGAGGACAACTACCTGGTCCGCGAGGGCGTGCGGCGACTGCTGGCGGAGTCGGGATGCGTCGACGTCGTCGCCGCGGTGGGCTCCGCGCCCGAGCTGGTCGATGCGGTGCGCCGACTCCAGCCGAACGCGGTGCTCACCGACATCAGGATGCCGGTGCCCGATGCCCGCCCCGGAGCCGGCCTCCGGGACGGTCGCGGCAGCGGCGGTGGGCAAGGCGCACCCGAAGGCATGGAGGGGATCGAGGCCGCGCACGCCATCCGCGCGGCCCACCCGGGTATCGGGGTGGTCGTGCTCTCGCAGTACGCCGATGAGGCCTACGCCTACGCGCTGTTCCGCGCCGGCACCGACGGGCTCGCCTACCTGCTCAAGGACCGGGTGGCCGAGCTGTCGGTGCTGCTCGACGCCCTCGCCGAGGTCAGCCGCGGCGGGTCGGTGGTCGACCCCCAGGTGGTGGGGGCGTTGGTGTCCCGGCAGGTGCGGCTGCGGGACAGTCCGCTCGCAGGCCTCAGCGAACGGGAGCTGTCGGTGCTGCGCGAGATGGCCGGCGGACGTGGCAACCGAGGCATCGCGGCCGGCCTCCATCTGTCCGAGTCGACGGTCGAGAAGCACATCAACACGATCTTCGCCAAGCTCGGGCTGGAGGCCGAGCCGCATGTCAACCGGAGGGTCTCCGCGGTGCTGACGTATCTGCGCGACAGCGGGCTGCGTGGTTGAGCAGGCGCGCTACCACTACTGACAGAGGACGTCCGGAGTCGATAACCCCTGCCCGCACACCCTCGTTGGTAGCCCGCCCTGGCGATCACCGGCTACTCGAGCGCGACAGGTGGTCCAGTCACCGCGACGGTTCGGTTCGTAGTGTGGAACGTCAGGACCACCCATCGCCTGACACCAGCCATGTCGCTCCGTCGGCAGGTAGCCTTGGCCTGATGCGGCTGGCGAGTCCGGAGAGCGACCCTGATGGCTGACGCCGACGATGTCCGCCGGTTGGCGGAGGCTCTACCGCATGTTGTGGAGAATCCCAGCGCCGGCTTCGACTTTCGGGTGGGCGGCCAGGGGTTCATCTGGTCCTATCCCGAGCGCCGACCCGGCAAGCCGCGTGTCATCCGAACGGATATCGCGGTGCTCTTCGTCGGCGACGAGGATGAGAAGCAGGCCCTCCTGCTCGGCGAGCCCAAGCTCTTCTTCACCGCGCCCGGATACCGACACCAGCCCTTGGTGATGGTGCGCCTGCCGGAGGTGAGCGTCGAACGACTCCGTGAACTTGTGACCGACGCCTGGCGGATGCGCGCACCAGAGGAGTACGGCGACCTCAACGACGAGCTCAGCGGCCCCAACCACGGGCCCAGCTGAGACGAGCGCCCCCAGCGGCACGCGCGTAGGCACAGAGCGCGGCGAGAGCGGGTGTGCTGCCAGGCGGCCCCTGCGCCTGGTCGCGGGGTCAGGGGTGAAGCAGTTCCTCGGCGCGCCGCCTGACGGTGTCCAGCACTCGGGTCGTGATCGACAGTTCCTCCTCAGGGATGCCCGCCCCAGGGTCCTGGGTCGTCGCCCTCACGCGGAGCCGGACAGCGTCGAGTTCGGCGTTGCCCGAGGAGGTCGGATGACCACCGGCGCCGATCAGGCCTCGATCGGTCAAGTCAGCAACGGCGTCCGACGCCTGCCCTGGAGTGCAGTGTGTCTCCCTCTGTAGGTGCACCGCGAGGTCGGTACGAGAGGTTGGGGACTGGGCGAGGTTCATGCATATCCACGCGAGGTAGCTGGGGAGTGCCGATCCGGACAGCTGACGGTCGAGCACGGCGCGCAACGCATTCAAGGACGGACCGTGCCGCACGACGACTTCCGGGACCTGCCGACGTGGCTGCTCACACAAGCGGCTCGGCGAGCCCACCGGATCCTGAGCGACACCTTCGTCGAGCGCGGGGCCAGCGGATACCAGTTCCGGGTCCTGAGCGTCGTGCGGTCCGGCTCCGCGACGCAGGCGGACGTCGGGCGGCGCGCACACCTGGACCGGCGGGACGTGACCGTCACCGTGCGTGGTCTCGTCCAGGCCGGGCTGGTCAGGCGAGACGCATCGGACCACGACGCGCGGGTTCAACTCGTCACGCTCACGGGCAAGGGGCGACGACGCCTGGCCGAGCTGGACCGCGCGGCGGCCCGCGTCCAGGACGACGTCTTCGCCGCTCTGAGTCCCCGCGAGCGAAGCCAACTCGTCGACCTCCTGCAGCGGATCGCCGACTCTCGCACCTGAAACCACGAGGCCATCCCCAGAGGCCATGAACATGGCGCACGCGCGGCCGTCGCCAGTTCACGAGGCCTCGGTGCAATAGTTCTTGCTCACCGAGTGCGCGACCAGACACATGGCTGTGGTGATGATCCAAGAAGGCGATGCGGTGGGTGAAAGCGTCTGGCGAGACGTGGCACCACGCCCGATGACGCCCGAAGAACGGGCTGTTCGTCCGTGCGCCTCGAAACACCTCTGCCGCCTCTGTCGCAGACGATGATCACGGATCTGACCTCGGGTAGCCGGTTGGATCACTTTGCCATTGCCGCCACGAGCCAAGATGCCGATGGCAGCGCGATCAGTCCGCACGTCCATTGGCAGGCCGACGCGTCCGCCATGGCGGACTCGTGCTCGGCGTCCGTGAGCGAGGACGGCTGGAATTTCCGTTGGAATAGCCGGGCTTGGCGGCTGCTCCCTCCATGGACCCGTTTCTGACCGCGCCGATGTGAGCGCAGGTCGCGGTCATCCTGGTGGGGGGCGGGTGTTCACGGGCCAGGCCGCGGCACACCTGTGCTGCGGGGACGCCGGCTCGGTCGGCGACGATGCGGATGTAGGCGATTGCGGCGTAGGCGGCGTAGCGCCAGAAGTCGTCGGTCTGCCACCAGGCGACCTCGTCCAGTAGGTCGACCTCGGCAAGAAACCGCTCTCGAGTCCCCTCCAGGTCGACTGGGTGGGCCCGGTCGACCTGCGCCCACTCGAGAGCGTCGGCGGCCAGGCGTAGGAGGATCTCGCCGGGGAAGGTGTTGCTCCGAGGATGCAGTGGCGCCAACTCGCCGAGGATCTCGACCACGTCGATGTCGCTCGCGACGCCGTCGAGCAGGATCGCACGGGCGGTGACCGCGTCCCGGGCCGTCGGTGGTTTCCCTGCGGACATGGACCGTCGGTAGCCGCGCAGCGCGGGCCGCGGCAGGTCGGTGAGTCCCCCTTTTCGGTGTCAGCGGTCCGGCCCCCGCCGGGGCTCCCAACGCCAAGGCTCCATCTGCGGCGTGGCACGACAGCATCAGACCGGCAAGACTCGCCGCATGCCGGCCTTCCTCGCGCACATCGCCATCAACACGATGATGACCTCGCGACGCGACGTTTCTGGGAACAAGCGTTCGGCTGGACGTTCACCGACTGGGGTCCGCCAGGGTTCGCACGGGCGCTGCTTCCCCCCAATCACGAGGCCGTCGCCGCCATTCAGGCCCGCCGCGATCTGATCCCCGGCGCGAGAGCCACCGGACCCGAGGTGACCTTGCGCGTCGACGATCTGGACCAGGTCCTTCGATGCGTGCTGGAACACCAGGGTCGGATCCCATGGAGGGGACAACGATCCCCAGCGTCGGAGACCTGGCCTTCGTCGCCGACCCGTCGGGCAACATCGTGGGGGTCATGCAGTACCAAGGCTGACCAGCCGGCAGCCGATCGCCGGGGAGCCACACGGCTGCCTCGCGGCGTGTGCGGTTGAGCGACCAGGGTAGCCTTTTGGGTACTACCAAGGTAGCATTGCGGTATGAAACTCAGTATCAGCCTGTCTGACGAAGAGGTAGCGGCTCTCGACAAGTACGCCCAGGCCGCAGGGCTCCCCTCCCGGTCGGCGGCGATCCAGCAGGCCATCCGACTACTGGGGGACCCAGAGCTCGAGGACGCGTATGCCGAGGCGTGGGACGAATGGCAGACCTCGGGCGACGCGGAGGCGTGGGAGTCCACCGCAGGCGACGGGCTGGTCGATGCGGCGCGGTGAGATCCGACTGGTCGACCTCGATCCGGTTCGACCTGGCGAGGCGAACAAGCGACGGCCAGCGGTCGTGGTCAGCAACGACCGTGCGAACACCACGGCAGCTCGGCTCGGAAAAGGAGTGGTGACCGTAGTCCCAGTGACGAGCACGACCACGCGCGTCTACCCGTTCCAGGTGCTGCTCCCGGCCAACGAGACCGGCCTTCGCGCCGAGTCCAAGGCACAGGCCGAGCAAGTTCGCTCGGTCTCCGTCGCGCGCCTTGGCCACGTGATCGGCAAAGTGCCCGTGCATCTCATGGCACACCTCGACGACGCCCTTCGGCTTCACCTCCAACTCTGACAGACAGATGGCAGCCCCATTCGAGGTTCACATAGAGCCCGATCACGGCAAGAGCAGAGCAGGAACGCCACCGCGAGCAGCCACGCGCACCACGCGACGTACCCGGCGAAGTTGCTGAGGCTGGCCGCCCCCACGAGGGGGATGACCACACCGGTGGCGATCAGGGCGGAGGCGACGAGACCGACGATCGCCAGCCAGCGGGGCAGGATCGTGCGGCTGAGGGCGACGACCACCAAGATCGTGAACGTAGCTGTGAGGGCGTAGCCGAGGGTCTCGCCGATGGCCTGGCCGAGGACGGTGTGCCACAGCTCGAAGCGCTCCTCGGCGTTGGCGCGCAGGGCCGGGTCGAGGGCGTCGTCGCTGATGCCGGGGACGAGGGTCACCCAGCGCTGCAGGCCTACGACCTGGACGGTGGCGGCGGCGATGCCGACGCCGGCGATCCAGCGGCCGAGGCGTCCTCCGGCGATCCGGCCGAGCCAGATGCCGGCCGGTGCCATCAGCGCCGCGCTGACGGCGAGAACGAGGAACCAACCCATCACCGTGCCCTGCCGCTCGCGGAACAGGGCCAGGATGTCGGCGGTCGGCTGTTCGAGGATCTGGGGGTACTCGAAGACAGTGCCGAGCACGGTGAAGCCGGCGATGGCGAGGCTGGAGGCCAGGGCCAGCGCGGCGCCGGCTCGTCGGGCGGTGACCCTGTCACTGGTGTGGTCGGTGGCGCGGATGGTGCTGCGGTCGATGGTGCTCATGGAGTGCTCCTCTGGGGGTGGACGTGGGTGATCAGTGGTCGGAGGCCGGCACGCGCTCGGCGTGCCTCACCACCTCGCGGATGGTGCGAGTCTCTGCTTCGGGGAGGTGCCTGACCTGTCCTGTGGTGCCGGGCGCGGTGCCGAGGGTGATCAGGGCGGCGGCCATGTCGGGGGTGTAGGAGTAGCTGTGCGGCAGCGCCGGGCCGCCCATCACTTGGGCGGTCTTGCCGGCAAGGGCGGCCCCGAAGACCGTCTCGCCAGGGCCGATCGCATCGCGCCCGGACCGAAGTAGACGACGTCCGCTCCCTCGCAGACGCGGACGGCGAAGTCGGGGTCGGAGGCATCTCCACCGACCTGGCCGGTACCGAGGACGACGTGGCGCATCAGGAGGTCTTCTCTGTGCGGAAGCGGGTGTGGAGCAGGACGGGAAGGACGGCGGTGAGCAGGGTGACGGTGAGGGCGCCAGCTGCCCCGAAGACGGTGAACTGCTCCTCGACCTGAACGCCGACCGACGTGGTCACCGCCCAGCCGATCGACCAGGCCGCGGAAAGGTAGGCGGACCAAAGGAATGCGACCGACCCGGTGCGGCGTAGGAGCACGAGGGACTGCGTGGCACCGACGCCGAGCCCCGAGATCGCGCCCTGGATCACCAGGTCCCCGAGCCCGGTCCGGTAGTCGACCACCGAGGCGCCGATCGCGAGGCCGGTGGCCAGCCCGGCGGCCGTCGCGAGCACCCAGGTGAGCAGGTCGAACCTCATCGCAACGGCCTGCGCGGCACCGAGGACCGTGCCGGTGAGCAGTCCGCCAAGGATCGCGGCGGCCAGGGAGTCGACGGGTCCGCTGAGGACCATCGCGGTGAGCCCGCCGAGCGGGAACCCGAGGAACGACACCATCCAGCGGGCCGCGGTGCGGGCCGTGGCCTGGCCAGTGCTGAAGGGCGGTGTGGTACGGCGCGGTGCGGTGCTGAGCTGGAACATGAATGTCTCCTTCTGGTCAGTGCTGGGGATGGGCTGGCCGGCGATCCACGCGGCCAGCAGGTGGTCGGGGTGGTCGGCGAGGTGGTCGCGGACCAGGACGTCGAGCAGGTAGGCATTGCCCTCCAGGTGGGCCTGCGCGAGCACCACGAGCTGACGCTCGCGGGTCCCCGTGGCCAGTTCGTTGGCGCGGGCGAGAGGGCCGGCGTCACGGGCGAGCATCGCCGCGGCGACGAGTACGGACGCGGAGTCCGTCGTCGGGGCCAGGGTGAGGATCTCGCCGGCGGCGCCAGTGTTCCCGCCGACGAGGCGGTGGAGGAGGAGGGACTGGTCGGTGGGCACAGGACGACAGTGGACGTGGGCGCTGACGGCGCGCTGACGACCGGCCGTCGACGCCAGTGACGCTCGCCCGGAACGGGCCCTACTCTCGGAGGGTGCTGACCGTGTCCGTTCTCGGGGCAGTCGAAGTACGTCGAGACGATGTGCGCCTCGACCTGCCCGCGGGCAAGACCTCCGAGCTGCTGGCGCGGCTCGCGCTGGCTGCGGGTTCGCACGTCCGCGCGGACGTGTTGATCGAGGATCTGTGGTCGACGCCGACCGGTCGCAACACTTTGCATTCGAAGGTTTCTCAGCTGCGTCGCGCGCTGGGGGACAAGGACCTGCTCGTCGGCAACCAGGACGGCTACACCCTGGCCATCGACCGGACGGCCGTGGACGCCTTCCGCGTGGTGGCGCTCGCCGCTCACGCCGGCGCGGCCCGCGCCGCAGGCGATGCGGCGGGCGCACTCGCGAGGTCGCGCGAAGGACTGGCCCTGTTCCGGGGCGAGGTGCTCGTCGACGTCGGTGACTGGGCGGCGCCGCACCGCACCCGGCTGGAGGAGCTCCGGCTGGGACTGGTCGAGGATGCGATGGCCGCCCGGGTCGAGCTCGGGGTCGGTAGCGAGATCGTCGGCGAGCTCGAGTCTTTGGTCGGGCAGCACCCGCTCCGTGAGGGACTGTGGACCTCCCTCATCACCGCGCTCTACCGCGCCGGCAGGCAGGCCGAGGCGCTGGCGGCGTACGGGAGGGTACGAACGGCACTGGTCGATGACCTCGGCATCGAGCCCGGTCCGACCCTTCGTTCGTTGGAAAGGCTGGTGCTTCAGCAGAGTCCGAGTCTGAATGCCGGCATCCCGACGGTGGGGATCAGCGTCCCCGGCAATCTGCCGACGGGTGCGCCACCGCTGGTCGGTCGCGACGATGATCTCGCGAGCCTGGTGGCCGCCATGGATGAACACCGGCTGGTCACCCTGGTCGGCACGGCCGGGGTCGGCAAGACCCGGCTCGCCACCGAGGTCGGTCGAGGCCTCACGGCTACCGGTGGAGTCTGGCTGGTGCGGCTGGACGCGATCGACACGACGGCGGCCCTCCCACAGGTCGTGGCCGAGACCCTGCACGTCGCCGGTGGAGGGGCCGCACTGCACGAGCGACTCTCCGGTGCGGGCACGGTCCTGCTACTCGACAACTGCGAACACGTCGTGGCCTCCGCGGCCGCACTGGTCAGCTGGCTTCTTAACACGGTGCCACACCTTCGGGTGCTCGCGACCAGCCAGCTGCCACTGGGCCTCGAGGACGAACACATCCACCGGCTCGCCCCCCTGACCCAGGGCCAGTCCGTCGCACTGTTCACCCGCCGGGCGCGGGAGATGCGGCGCCAGCTCGTTCTCGACCCGGACACAGTCGCGGCGGTCGAGGAGGTGTGCCGGTCCCTCGACGGCCTGCCGCTGGCGATCGAGCTCGCGGCCTCGCGCGTGCGGTCGATGTCGGTCCGTGACATCGCCCGACGCCTCGACGACCGGTTCGTGCTCCTCCGCGACCCGACCAGCCAGCAGCACGAACGCCGCCGGGCGCTGTCCGGGGCGATCGCCTGGAGCTACGAGCTGCTGTTCCCAGACGACCAGCGCGGGCTGTGGGCGCTCTCCTGCTTCGCTGGTGACGCGCCCTTGGATGCGACCGAGCACGTGCTCACGGCCCTTGGGGTACCCGGCAATGCGGTGCTCGACACGATCACCCGGCTGGTCGATCGTAGCCTGGTCACCGTCGAGAACGCCGAGGACGGCGGGGTGCGCTATCGCCTGCTCGACTCCATCCAGGCCTTCGCAGCCGCACGGCTGGCGGAGTCCGGTGACAGCGACGCGGCCGCCGCTGCGCACGCCTCGTGGTATGCCGCCACCGCCTCCTGGTGCGACAAGCACGTCCGGGGCGACCGGCAGCCCGCGTGCCTGGCCATCGCCCGGGCCGAGCGCAGCAACGTCGACCTCGCGCTGGCCTGGTGTTCCGCGCACGACGCCGGGCTGGGTCTGCGCATCGCAAACGGCCTCGGCTGGACCTGGGTCGTGCTCGGCGATGGACCTGCAGGTGCCGCCCGTGTGCGGCAGGCGCTGACGCCCGACGCCCCGGCCCGCGAGCGGGCGACCGCGCTTCTCCTGGCCGGCTGGCTCGAGGCCTCGGCCGGCAACGTCGCCCTCGCCGAGTCGGATCTCGACGGTGCCGCCGACCTGGCCGCGGGACTGGATGACCCCGTCCTCGTCGCCGACGTCGAACGCCACCTGGCCTTCCTCGCCATCCAGCAGGGTCGGCCCGGCGTAGTGCTGGACCGTGCCGCGACCAGCCTGGCAACGTACAGACCGCTCGACCTGGCGTGGCGCACTTCCGCAAGTCTGCTGCTGTCGGCGTACGGCCACCTCATGGCCGGCGACACGGCAGCCGCGACTGCAGACGCCACCGAGGCACTCGGCGCGCTCGAGCCGATCGGCGATTCGTGGGGAATGGCGCACGCCGAGGCCATGCTCGGTGGGATCGCCCAGGCCGAGCACCGCTATGACGACGCGGCGCGCGCCCTAAACCGAGCCGCCGACGAGTCCGCCGCCATGGGATTCCTCGGCCAGGCCGCCCTGCACCGCGCCACCCTGGCGCGGGTCCAGCACCGACTCGACGACCCGGCAGCGCGCGCCTCCTACGAGGAGGCGATCCGGGACGCCCTGTCCGTCGGGGACGGGCGCCTGACCGCCACCGCTCGGCTTAACCTGGCTCGGCTCCTGCGTGGTGTGGGCCAGAAGCGCCGAAGCCGTTGCGCTGTTGGAGGAGAACCAGCGGTGGTACAAGTCCGCCGGCGGCGGCGACTTCGCGCTGCTCACCGACTGCATGCTCGCCGCCGAGCGCCGCGACGAAAACGCCTTGCGATCGGTGCTGGACGCAGCGCGGGCCACCGGCAACCTGGAGGTGCAGGTCTTCGCGCTTGACGCGCAAGCTCGGCTGGCAGCCGAATCGAAGGATCGTGAGACGGCGGGCAACCTACTCGCCGAGTCAGACCGCCTCGCCGTTCAC
>CAVVQM010000012.1:0-486864 GCA_963750395.1 uncultured Actinomycetota bacterium
CGCAACGCCCCGCGCGAATGGGTCGGCAGCGTGTTGACTTTTGTCAACAGCATCGGCTTTTCGATCTCGGTTCTGACCATCGGCGCATTCGGCTGGATGGCGAGCATCTGGCCGCTGGCCGTCGTGCTGCCCTGGCTTGCGCTCGGCCCGCTTCTGGGGTGGCTGGCGATGCGGCCGCTGGTGCGTGAAGGTCGCATGTGAAGGCATCCGGCAGAATGTTTGCATGAGCGCGCAGCACACCCAGCCCGTTACGCCCGCCCTGCGGCAGTGGATCGTCGAACAGGTCCGAGCCGGGCATTCGCACGAGGCCGTGCTGAAGTCGATGCTCGACAGCGGCTGGGCCGAAGACGTGGCCATCGTCGCGCTGGAGGAGACCCTCGAAGCGTTCGTCGCCTCGCACGCGCGCGCCAACGGCCTGCCCGAGCCCGTGCTGGTGCCGCAGCCGCTGGGCGGCGACGGTGCCGCCAGCGTGCTGGGCGGGCGACCGCGAGGTGCAGCTGCTGGTGAACCTGCGCGCGCCGCGGCTCGATCGTCTTCGGCGGGCTGCTCTCGACGACGAATGCGACGCGCTGGTCGACGCTGGCCGGCGCGGCTGGCGCGTTCGGAGACCGTGCAGCACGCGACCGGTGCCAGCGAGGTCAACGAGGCGCGCACCAGCGAGGGCATGTTCTTCGAGCGCGGCGAGAACGCGCTGTGCGCGCGCATCGAGGCGCGCATCGCCGCGCTGCTCGACTGGCCGGTCGAGAACGGCGAAGGCCTGCAGGTGCTGCGCTACCGGCCCGGGCGCCGAATACAAGCCGCACTACGACTATTTCGATCCGGCGCAACCCGGCACGCCGGCCATCCTGCAGCGCGGCGGGCAGCGGGTGGCCACGCTCGTGACCTACCTCAACACGCCGCGCCGTGGCGGGGCGACGATCTTCCCCGACGTGCAGCTCGATGTCGCGCCGATCAAGGGCAACGCCGTCTTTTTCAGCTACGACCGGCCGCACCCCATGACGCTCAGCCTGCATGGCGGCGCGCCGGTGCTGGAAGGCGAAAAATGGGTGGCCACCAAGTGGCTGCGGCAGGGGCGCTTCAGCTGAACTGCGGCGGCAGGCCGTCTGATGCAGTGCGTTACTGAAAAGCACGCCCTGACCGTCAACCGCCGCGCCCCGGATGCCGTTAGCTTGCGCGGGAACCGATTTTCGGCCCCGCAGCGCACCTCCACCGGAGTTCCCATGAAGAAGCTCATCGCCGCACTGATTGCCTCCAGCTTTGCCTTCGGTGCCTATGCGGCGCAGCCGACCGGCACGGCGTCGACCGACACCAGCGTCTCGGCCCCGAAGAAAGCAACGGTTGCCAAGAAGCCCGTGAAGAAGCACAAGCGCACCGTGCGCCACGCCAAGATGGCCTGAGCGCCCCCGCGCCCACTGAAGCCCCGGCCTCGCCGGGTTTTTTTACGCCCGCGCCGCAGGCTCGGATGGGCGCCGAGCCGACTAACGTGCAGCCGTCGCAAGAATCGGGTGGCCCGGCCCCGGGTGCGCGCCGATACTGGCAATCCTCCCTTCCATTTGATCCCTTCGCGTCCCTCCTGCCGTCGTGAATCGCGCCAACCTTGTCCGTCTGCTGAGTCTTGCCGCCTTGTGGGGCGCGTCGTTCCTGTTCATGCGCATCGGCGCGCCCGTGCTCGGGCCCGTCTGGCTGATCGCCGCGCGCGTCGGTTCGGCCGGACTGTTCCTGCTCGTGATCGCGCTGTGGCTGGGCAAGCAGTTGCACGCGGGCGCGCACTGGCGGCACTACCTCGTGCTGGGGCTGCTCAACTCCGCCGTGCCCTTCCTGCTGATCGCCTACGCAGCGCAGACGCTTTCGGCCTCGGTGCTGTCGGTGCTCAATGCCACGGCGCCGATTTCCGGCGCGGTGCTGGGGGCGCTGGCGTCGCGGCAGATGGTCTCGGGCAAGGTGCTGCTCGGTCTGGCGCTGGGTGTGGCGGGGTGGCCTTGCTCGTGGGCTTCGACCGCGTCGCGCTGCGTCCGGGAGCCGGGCTCGCGGTTGCAGCGGGTGTGGCGGCCGCGTTCTCCTACGGTCTTGCCAGCGTCTATGCCAAGTCCGCTCCCAAGGTCGATTCCTTTGCCAACGCCCACGGGTGCATGTGGGCAGCCACACTGCTGCTCGCGCCCGCCGTGCCCTTCTTTCCGGCCCATGCGGCGCCTGGGCCCGGCGTGGTTGCTGCGGTCCTGGCGCTGGGGGTGCTGTGCAGTGGGGTCGCCTACCTGCTGTACTTCCGGCTCATCGACGAGCTGGGCCCTGCACCCGCGTTGACGGTGACGTTCCTGATCCCGCTGTTCGGCGTGTTGTGGGGCAGCGTGTTCCTCGGTGAGCCGGTCGGCTGGCACACACTGGCGGGCGGGCTGACGGTGCTGGCGGGGACGGCACTCGTTACGGGCTACACGCCGCGCAGCCTGTGGTCGACCGAGGCGGCGATCCGTGTCTGAGCGCAAAGCCGACGCCGACGCCGCGCTGCAGGCCGCGCACTACGCCTGCGTGGCGCGCGCCATCGCGTACCTGCGGGCGCACGCGACGGCGCAGCCCAGCCTGGCCGACGTGGCCGCTGCCGCGGCCTGAGCGAGCACCACCTGCAGCGCGTGTTCAGCGCCTGGGCCGGCGTGTCGCCCAAGCGCTTCCTGCAGTTCCTGACGAAGGAGCATGCTTTGGGCTGCCTGCGCCAGAGCACGACCCTTGACGCGGCGCTCGACGTCGGGCTCTCGGGCCCAAGCCGGCTGCACGACCTGATGGTGCAGACCGTGGCGCTGACGCCCGGCGAGATCCGCGCGCGCGGCGCTGGCGTGGCGCTGCGCCACGCGTCGGCGGCCACGCCGTTCGGCCCCGCCTTCATCGCCTGGACGGCGCGCGGCATCTGCTTCCTGGCCTTCCACGATGGCGACGATGCGGTGCCACTGGCCGACGTGCGCGCCGACTGGCCGCTGGCCGAGGTGCAACTCGACACGGCCGGGGCGGCGGCCTGGGCGGCACGCATCTTCGTGCGCAGCCCGGGCGCCGGCCCACTGCATGTGGTGCTGCAGGGCACCAACTTCCAGCTTGCGGTGTGGGAAGCGCTGATGCGCGTGGCGCCCGGCGCGCCGGTGAGCTACACGCAGCTCTCGGCCATGGCCGGGGCGCCGCGTGCGCAGCGCGCCGTCGGCAGCGCCCTGGCTGCCAACCGCGTGAGCTACCTGATTCCTTGCCACCGCGTCATCCGCGGTGACGGCGACAGCGGCCACTACCGCTGGGGCGCCGACCGCAAGCGGGCGCTGCTGGCGTGGGAAGCAGCGCGCAGCGACGTCGCGGGGCGCTGAGCAAGACGGCACCCGTCCTCGCAGCTGCGCAAACGGCCGCGTCGCAGCCGCTGTTCGCGGGTGCCGCGGTGTGGCTGGTGCAGCGCCGACAGTCGCTCCAAGCCCAGCGGCCGCCCCCCGTCCGCGCTGCTCGGATCGGTGACCAGGCGCGCGCCGCGCCCATTTCCAGACAAAGAAAAAGCCACCTGCGCAGAACGCAGGTGGCTGCTGGAGCACCGCCAAAGGCGGGCTCAGACGTTCGGGACGCTCAGCGCTTGGGCTGCGTCGAACGCGGCGCGGGCGCGCCGTCACGTCGGTCGCTGCTGCGCGCGGGGCCCTGCGAGCGGCCGGCACCCGAAGGCGCGTGGCGCGCCGGCGCAGCGTGACCGCCGCCCGCACCACCGGCGTGGCCGGGGCGAGCGGGTGAGGCATGGCGCGCGTCGCCGCGGTGACCACCGCCGCCACCGCCACCGCCACCGCGCCCGGACGGCCGCCGCGGCCACCGCCACCGCCACCCGAGGACGCATGCCAGGCCCGCGCCACACCGATGCCATGCGACCCAGCACGATCGGCTCGGCGCTTCTCGTTGGCTGGCGGGGCGAAGCCGGACGATCTTCCTGCGGGATCTCGCGCTTGATCAGCCGCTCGATGTCGCGCAGGAAGCCGTCCTCGTCCACGCAGACCAGCGACACCGCCTCGCCCTGCGCGCCGGCACGGCCGGTGCGGCCGATGCGGTGCACGTAGTCTTCCGGCACGTTGGGCAGCTCGTAGTTGACGACGTGCGGCAGCTCGTCGATGTCGAGGCCGCGCGCCGCGACGTCGGTCGCGACCAGCACCGTGCAGCTCGCCGGCCTTGAAGTCGGCCAGCGCCTTGGTGCGCGCGTTCTGGCTCTTGTTGCCGTGGATCGCCATGGCGCTGATGCCCTGGCTTGTTCAGCTGCTCGGCCAGGCGGTTGGCGCCGTGCTTCGTGCGCGTGAACACCAGCACCTGGTGCCAGTCGTTCGCCTTGATGAGGTGCGACAGCAGGTCCTTCTTCATCTCGCGGCCGACCGGGTGCACGTGCTGCTCGATCTTGTCGGCGGTCTGGTTGCGGCGCGCGACTTCGATCAGCGCCGGCTTGTTCAGCAGCCGGTCGGCCAGCGCCTTGATCTCGTCGCTGAACGTGGCCGAGAACAGCAGGCTCTGCCTCTTCTGCGGCAGCAGCGCGAGCACCTGCTTGATGTCGTGGATGAAGCCCATGTCGAGCATGCGGTCGGCTTCGTCGAGCACGAAGATCTCGATGTGCGACAGGTCGAGCGTGCGCTGCTGGAGGTGGTCGAGCAGGCGGCCCGGCGTGGCGACCAGGATGTCGACGCCGCGTGCGCAGCTTGTCGATCTGCGGCTTCATGCCGACGCCGCCGAAGATCACCATGCTGGTGAGCGTCGGTGTGCTTGCCGTAGATGCGCACGCTTTCCTCGACCTGGGCGGCGAGTTCGCGCGTCGGGGTGAGGATCAGCGCGCGGATCGGCACGCTGGCCGCTGCGCGTCGCGCACCGGCGGGCTGGCGCAAAAGGCGGTGCAGCATCGGCAGCACGAAGCCGGCGGTCTTGCCGGTGCCGGTCTGGGCGCCGGCGAGCAGTCGCCGCCGGCGAGCACGGCGGGGATGGCCTGGGCCTGGATCGGCGTGGGCGTGGTGTAGCCCTGTCGTGCACGGCGCGCAGCAGCGGCTCGGCAAGGCCGAGGGTGTCAAAGGACATGGGATTCCAACGAGGAGATCGGCCTGTCGCTCTAGATCCGGGCGCCAGTCGCAGGCAGAAGGGTGGGTGAGCCGAAGCGGCTCAGTCGGATGACGTCAGCGCAGTGACTGGTGACTGCGCTGGTCTGCAACATATTGTAAATTGCGGGCTCAGTAATTACCCGAATTCCGCCTGCAGCACGGGGCATCGGGTGGCAGGCACACACAGACAGTGCCGCCAATGCCGGCCGGCAAGGTCAACGCAGAGGCCGCGGCGGGCGCGAGAAATCGCTTCGCGGCGACAATAGGGGATCGCGCGCCGCAGTCTGTGGCCTTCGCCTTCGGCTCACTCCCTTAGAGACACCTCCGCTCAGGCGGCGTCTGACGTTCGCTGCGGCGCACGTCCGGCCCGCCCGATGGGGGTGGCCCATTGACTTCACTCTCGGACCAGGACATGGCGCAGTACGTCTTCACGATGAACCGCGTGGGCAAGATCGTCCCGCCCAAGCGCAGATCCTCAAGAACATTTCGCTCAGCTTCTTCCCGGGCGCCAAGATCGGCATGCTCGGGCTCAACGGCTCGGGCAAGTAGACGCTGCTCAAGATCATGGCGGGCGTCGACAACGACATCGAGGGCGAAGCCACGCCGATGCCGGGCCTGAAGATCGGGTACCTGCCGCATCGCCGTCTTCGCCGCCCCGTACAGACCGTCGGGGCGAGGCGGATCGCCGGGATTCACTGGCAAGTCCACCGCGGCCCCCGCCAGCATGTCGACCTCAGACCAGCCCACCACGTGATTCGACGACGCCAACACCACCCGACGGCACCGTCCTGCCACAGCGCCGTCGAGCACGTTGCGAGTGCCGTCGATGTCGACTTCCCGCAATCCCTCCCAGCCGGCGTAGGCCCCGTGCGCCAGGTGCAGAACGACATCCGCGTCGGCCACCAGCTTGACCATCGGCTGCCGCTCCCCACCCGACAGCTCGTGGACCTCCGCCCAGTGCTCCGGCTCCTGCACCGGTGTCAGGTCCACGCCGATCAGCGAGTGATCCGGGCTCATTGCCCGAGCCAGGATCGTCCCCAAGACACCGGCCGCTCCCGTGATCAACACCCGCGGACGCGCGGCAGCAGGGCGGTCCTCCCGACCGACACGCGCGGTTGCGGACACCGGGATCTCGGTCTGACTCACTCGGCCTCCTCGCCACCCGTCCGATCTGCACCAATTGTCGTGGGCCATCCGACCACACTCGGGCGGATCAGCACAGCATGCGCGGCCGAAAGACTCAGCCCTCCCGCGCGTCCTCCCGCTCCGTCAGGGACTCCAGAGCAGCCACGCGCTGGCGCAGTTCGCGGATCTCCGCCCGCACGTCGCTCAGCTCCTGGACGACGGCATCGACGCGGGATCCGTCAGCGCCGGCATCGGATGGTTGCGGCAGGGATGACCTCACGAAGACCCCGCTGCCGTGACGCGGCACGAGCAGGCCTTCGTCGACGAGCTTGCTGACGGCACTGCGGACGGTGTTGCGCGCCACCCCGTAGCGCAGGGTCAGGTCATTCGTCGACGGGATCTGACCGCCCGGGGCGAACTCGCCGCTCAGGATCGCAGCCCGCAAGGCGTCCGCGATCTGGAGATACGGCGGACGTGGGTCATCGGGCTGCAGGGTCACACAACCAGCCTAGGGCCGAGGTAACGAGAGTCCAGATCCTGGTGATCCATACTGTGTTGACACACCTAGCACTGTCGTCATAGATTGACGTCTCAGCAGGGGGCACGACATCCCACACAGATCGACGTGAGTGCTTCCGGCCGTGTGTGTCTCGCGGTTCAGCGCGACGAAAGGAACGCCTCGGCGGTGCGTCAACACCGCCGAGGCCAATGCACCAGAAACCCAATCCGAGGGAGTCTTCGATGCCATTTCAGGGTACCCGTGTGCCTGCAACCGGCCCTTCGACGGCCGGTGACTGGCGGCATGAGGCCGCCTGCAAGGACCACGATCCGGAGCTGTTCTTCCCGTCCGAACGGGCCAGGTCCGAGCTGGTGAGGGTGCAGGAGGGGACAGCGAAGGCGATCTGCCAGTCGTGTCCGGTGATGGGGCGCTGCCTGGCGATCGCCTTGGCCGATCGCGAGCAGTTCGGGATCTGGGGCGGGCTGACGCCGCGGGAGCGCCGGGCGATCCTCACGGCCAGGGCCGAAGCCGCTTCGGAGCAACGGATGGCGCGGCGGTGGCGTCGTGAGCGGAGTCCCGTCGGCCCGCGATCAGGCCCTGCACTGGCGCCAGGCCGAGGCCGAGCTGCGGTCGATGGCCTCGCAGGAGGCGGACACAGCCCGCGCGATCGCCACCGAGGAGCGCGCAGACGTCGCCCAGAGGATCGCCGAGGCTGCCGGCCGAGAGCACGTCGAGCGCACGCTGACTGAGCAGCGAGACCACGCCACCGAGTGGGAGGCTGGCCCTGTGATGGCCCGGACGCCGCAGCAGGAGGCCTGGATGGCCGGCTACACGCGCGGCGTGCAGTCGGGCTACGACGTGGGCTATGCCGAAGGCGTCGCGGCCCTGGACGATGCGGCCGCGGCGGTCGCTCAGATGAAGCCGTCTCAGTCGGTCGGGGTCAAGGAACGCCGCGACAGCTACGCGGAGCCGGCGCACTCCGCGGACGAGATCCGCACACAGGCCGCTCGATCCTGGGGCCTGGCCGATCCCGAGGCCGTCCGGGACGCGGGTCGAGACCGACCGCGAACTGCAGGCCGAACGGCGCGCTGAACAGCAAGCCGAGCGGCAGGCCGAACAGCAGGCGGCGCAGACACGGGCGCCGGCGTCCGAGCTGTGCCTGGACGACTGGACCTGACCGACGTCGAGGCGCCCTGGCTCCATTCGGTCAATCCCTTTCTCGTCAATCCCTTTCAACGCTCACTGGAGTTGATTCTTGTGGTGATTCGCTACGCCCAGATCCGGACGCTCGCGTTCAGCGTCGTCCGGATGCGCTACCGCTACCCGTGGCGGGTCGCCGGCGTCGGCGTCGCGCTGGCCGCCGCCGGTTTGCTGCTCGTCCGGATCGGGCATCCGACACCGGGGCACCGCCTGGTCGGGCTCGCCGCGCTGGTCATGCTCATGATCACGGCATGGTGGGTGACCCGGCACGTCGGGCGGCCTCAGTCGACCCGGGCGCTCATCAAGCGCCGGGCGGAACTCGATCAGCGATCCGGCGGGGGCGCGACCGGTCTGGACGTTGCCGAGGTGGCCTCACCGGCCGCGCTGCGGCTGCAGGCCCGAGTACTGCGCCCGGCGATCACGACCGGCATGTCGTGGTGGCAGATCCGACGGATGGGTCCACGCCAGCTCGGCGTCCTGGTCGCCAAGACCGGCTTCGGGCTGCCGTGGGGTCAACAGGTCTGGTCGACCGTTGAGGACGCGACGCTGCGCATCGGCGGGCCGCGGATGGGCAAGACGATCACCCTCGCCCCCTACGGCCTGGCCGCCCCGGGCGCACTGATCACCACGAGCACCCGGCTCGACCTCGCCGAGGCATTGCACGGCGTCCGGCTGCGCCGCGGCGCCGTCCACATCTTCAACCCGGCCGCGCTCGGCGGCGTGCCGTCCACCGTCCGCTGGCGCGTCCTGGACGGGTGCGAGGACTACGCCACCGCCAATCGCCGCGCGGCCGACCTCATCCCCCGCAGCGATGGTGACCGCGACCTGTGGGACACCCAGGCGCGCCGGATCCTGTCCATCCTGCTCAACGCCGCGGCCCTGTCCGGGCGGTCGATGCGCGACGTCGTCCGCTGGTCGGGCGGGCAGGGCGAGGAGGAACTGAAGGAGGTCGTCAGCGCCCTGCTGGACTCCGAGGACGGCGCCGCCCGGGGCCGCGTGAGCGAGATCCGCGGATTCTGGGAGACGAACGACCGCACCCGGTCCTCGATCGCGACCACGATGGCGATCCCGCTGGCGTGGCTGAGCGATGCGCGGGCCCGCGCCCTGGGCGACGCCGAGGTCGGGGACCCAGCGCTGATCGAGATCACCGAGCTGATCCAACGCGGCCAGACCCTGCACCTGCTCGGCCACGAGCAGCACGGCACCATCTCGCCGTTGATCGGTGCGTTCGTCGCCGAGATCGCCTACACGGCAAGGACTCTGGCCGCGCAGCACCTCAACGGGCGGCTCGACCCGCCGGTCACCATGCTGCTCGACGAGGCCGCGATCGTCGTCCCGGTGCCCCTGGACGAGTGGACCGCCGACATGGGCGGCTCCGGGATCACCCTGCACATCTCGGTGCAGTCCCTGGCCCAGATGCGTGCCCGATGGGGCACCGACCGAGCCACCGCGCTGCTGGCGAACATCGCCTGCTTCATCATCTTCGGCGGCTCCGCCGTCCACGACGATCTGGCCGACATCTCCGCGCTGACCGGCAACCACCGGATGAAGGTCATCGGCATCGATCACACCCACGTCGACCGGGACCGGGACGGGGAGCTTCGCGGGGAGTACCAATGGGTCCCGGTCCTGTCGGCCGCGCAGATCCGGGCGATGCCACCCGGACAGGTGCTGGTGCTGCGCCGTCATCTGCCCGCCGTGATCGGTGTGGCACCCCGGCACACGGTCCGTGCCAGGGACCGGGTCCGGTTGCCGCGCAGCCGCGAGGAGGCCGTGGCCCAGCTCGAGGCCGCACTGACCGGCAGGTCCACCCCGTCGAGCCGCGGGCGGCTGGCCCGCGTCGTCACCGGAGCCACGGCCCGCATACCGATGCCGCGGCGTCGACCGGTCTCCGTGCCGGCGCCTCGCCGCTCCGTCGATCCCGTCCAGTCCCCGACGAGCACACCAGCGGCCCAGAGGACGGCGTGGAGGGCATCACGCCCCCAGACGGCGGCGACCAGTGAGGCGTCACGAACCCGATCCAGCGGCGACCGTCACGGCCCTCTCGCGGCGGCTGGACGGGCTGGAACAGCGACTGAGCCGGTTGGACACACTCGACGCGGACGTGACCGCCCTCGGCCGCGGACTGGGCGACCTCACCACCCAGGTGAAGAACCTCGCCGAGGCTGCCACCCGGCGCCTGGTCGAGCAGCCCGAGCACCCGGCCGACCAGGTTCCCGGCGCCGACGAGCCGGCGAGCCGACGGGCAACCGAACTGGATGACGGTCACCGACCCGGCCGAGGCCGGCCAATGGCTGTGCGACGCAGCGGCGTTCGCCGCCGACGTGCTCGCCCAGCTCGGACATCTGACGCTACCGGTGTGCTGGCCGCTGCACCCCGCCGCCGTGGCCGAGGTGATCGCTGCCCGCGCCCAGTACCGCGCGGTCTACACCATCCCTGATCCGACCCCGGTCAGCGAGCTCCTGGCGCGCTGGCTGCCCGGCTCCATCCGGCGGCTCACGACTGAGACCGGCCCATGCGCCAGCGACCGCGCCCACCGAGTCGGCGGACGGGGCTACGAGTTCCCCCGACTCGACCTCGTCCTGGTCGCCACCTGGTGGGCCGAGACCCACGGCACCCGACCCGACGCCATCGAGGCATTCGCACTCACCCCCATCTCCTGAGGAGTCCGACATGAACATCACCGAAGCCGTCCGCACCCAGTCCCTGCTCGCCTGGGTCACCGACCCCGACCCCCGCTTGGAGGCCACGGGCATCGCGATCGTCGATGCCCGCTACCTCGCCGAGCGCGCGCACCAGGCCCTGGGCGCGGGCCCGGACGCCGACCAGGTCGAGACCGCGATCCGGCGCCGACTCACCGACCAGCCCGACACCGACGACCGCCTGGTCCGGCTGGCTGATCTGCTCACGCCATGTCGCCGCCCGGCCATCGAGGACGGCTGGGACCTGTGCGCCCACGCCGAACGCTGGCCCTGCGTGATCACCCGGGCCGCGTGGATCGCAGCCGGCCAGGCCGAGCAGAGCCCTGACCGCCGGGTCGGGGGTCAGCACTGATGCGCAACGCGGACACGCCGGCCGTGCATCAGGACCCCGGCGAGCAGCCTCCAGGCCGCAAGCTCGCGGCGCGTCGTCGCCTGGGGGAGTCACCCTGCCTCTACACCGTCGACCCCGACACCGGCCAGGTCAGGCCGACCCACCTTGAGCGAGCCACCACTGCCCGCGAAGCGGGCTACGAGATCGACTACCGGCCCGCCGAGGTCGTCGAACGCGACGGCACGGAGCTGGATCTCGGCCAGTGACCAGATCGCCTGATGGCCGGTCACGTTGACCCGCCACGCCTGGGCGGCCCTCACACCTACCCGACTCACATCGACCTGACTCAGACGGAGTGCCCTGATGACGACTCTGACCCGATCTCCCTGTCCCCGGTCAAGCTGGCACCGATGCTGCGGGCCTGGGCCGCCGCCAGCTTGCACGAGCACGGCTTCACCCACGCTGGCAAAGCTGCGGAGGCCGACCGTGTGTGAACCCCTCCGCCCCCGCCCTCGGCCTCGCCGGGGACGCGGCCTGCGTGCCGGGTCGCTGACCCGGCTGGCCCCCGCCGCCTTGGCCTGCCTGGCGGTGGCGGTGCCGGTGGTCTGGGCCCTGGCCACCGGGGCCGTCGCTGCCCTGGTCGTGGCCGCCGCCGAATCACTCACGGTCCTGGTCCTCGTCCACCTCCTGATCATCGCGGTCGTGAACGCGAGCATCCGCCGCGCCCGCCGCCGCGCGGCCAGGCGCGGCGGCCAGGCCCGACCCGGCCCCGGTGCCCGTGCCGACCGACCAGGGCCCCGGACCGGGTGCACGTCACCGTCGTGCCCGACCCCGCCCGGGCCCAGCCCGCGACGCCTGGCCACTACCCGCGCCGCCCGATGTCGCCGAGGTAGAGGTCCCGGCACGGTCCGCGATCGCGGCACCTGCCACCACTCCCGACCCGGCGGCATGCGCGGACGTCCCGCAGGTCTGGGACCGGCTCATGCGAGGCCGCCAGTGACCGCCCCCGCCGCCTCATCGACCAAGCCGCCGCCCAGCACGCCCACGGCGGGCAGAGCGGGCCGGGTGTGCTGGGCCGCGTCCTGCGGGCCCTGCCCGCGCCTGACCCTGCTCGCCGTCCTGACCATCACCGCCTCCGCCGAGTACGAACTCGCCCGCACCGTGCTCGACCTGCGCCCCCAGATCGCCTGGGCCCTACCCGCCGCCATCGACTCCTACGTCCTGGCCGCCCTGCACACCCGCCGCGACGTCCCCGCCGCGATCACCGTCATGGCCGGCGCCCTGCTCGCCTCGATGGGAGCCCACCTCGCCCACACCGCCCGCGACGGGCAACCCCTGCCCACCTCCTGGACCGCACCCCTGGCCACCGCGATCATGACCGTCCTGGTCATCGTCGCCTGGCGCGTCCACGTCCTCCTCGACCACCACACCGACCCCGACCCGGCTCCGACCCCGGCCGCTCCTCCCGTGCCGCCGAGGACACCCGACGCGAGCACGGTCGAACCGGACACACCCACCGCCACCCCACACGACGGATCGGCCCAGGCGATCGATCGGCCCCGCCGCGAATCCAGATCCGATCCGATCGCACCCCCGGATCCGGAGCGTGCGCCCGTCCGGGCCAACGGAGCCGCTCACCCGATCGCCCCGATCACCCCGCTCGATCCGGTGCCCGGATCGAATCCGGTCACCGTGGCCGATCCCCGCCCGCCGTCCACGGAACGCCCGGCCGCTGCCCTCGAGCCACCGAGCCGATCCCACCGACACCGGCGCCGCCTGATCCCCGCCGAACGCCGGACCCAGGCCGAGGCCACACCGCCCGCCCGAACGACGTCACCCGCCTCCGCGAGGCCATCACCGCCGGAGACCTCGACCCCCAGCCGAGCATCGAGGCCATCCGCCGACACCTCCAGATCTCCCCGCACTACGCCAGAGCAGCCCGAACAGCCCTGACACCCACCGTGACCACCGCAAGCGACCAGCCGATCCCGACCAAACCCCCAGCAGCAGAAGCGAGAACCACACGAAGGCAGAGAACAGAAGCCCGAGAACAGCGACCCAGGAATGCAAAACACCCACACCACGAAGGACCACACGATCAATCGACCCAAGGAATACACAGCAAACCATTCAAGGCAGGGCACCCATGCAGTTCGACTGCCGTAGGCCGTTCGCGCGACCCGCAGAGCCGCCGCGTGGAAAGCACCGTTGCGATCAGACGGGGGGTTCTTCATGATCACCGTAGGCAAGGCGACCGCGCCGAGTACTACACCTCGGGCGCCGGGGCCCTGTCCGGCTTCGAGTCCTACTACCTGGACGCCGTCACCGAGGGTGAACCACCCGGACGGTGGCTCGGCCGGGGCGCCGCCCGGCTGGGCCTGAACGGCGAGGTCCAGGCCGAGGACATGCACGTGCTCTACCGCGACTTCGTGCACCCGCACACCCGTGAGCAGCTGGGCCGGCGCCCGCGATCAGTTCGCCGCGACCGAGGAGCGGGTGGCCAAGGCGCAGGCCGCCGAGCCTGAGCGCGCTGCCGGAACGGTTGGAGGAGATCCGCCGATCCGTCGAGCGCACCGATCGCAGCCACACGATCGGGTGGGACGCCACGTTCGCCGTCCCGAAGTCGGTGACCGTCGCGCACACCGCGGCGCAGCGGGCCGAGATCGCCGCGATCCGATCCGGCGATATCGATCGGGCGGAGGTCGGATCGCGCCAGATCCGATCCGGGATCGAGTCGGCGATCGCGGAGGCCAACGAGGCCGGCGTCGCCGTGTTCGAGGACCTCGCGACCTCGCGGACCGGCGGCGGATCCGGCGCGCCGCTGCAGTGGGTGCAGGCCCAGGGCCTGACGGTCGCGTCGTTCTTCCAGCACACCAACCGATCGATCGACCCACACCTGCACCAACACAACGTGATCCTCAACCGGGTCGCTGTGCGAGGACGGCGACTACCGGGCCCTGGACGGGCAGGACCTGCTCGCCCAGCGGTACGCGGCGTCCGCGGTCGCCGACCGGGTCCTGATGGAGCGCCTGGCCCGGCTCGGGTTCGATGTCCGCGCTCAACGCCGACGGGACCGCCCGCGAACTGACCGTGGTCCCGGCCGAGATCCGGCCGGAGTTCTCCGCCCGGCGCCAGCAGGTCAACCAGCGTCACCCCGCCATGGAGCCCCTGGTCGCCGACCGAGGACGGACGCGAGCCCGGCCGTCGCTGACCAAGCTGAGACGGCGACCATCCACCGGTCGCGCAACGGTCCACCCGAGCCGCCAAGACCCACGACGGCGAGATCCATCGAGGAGATGGTCGACCGGATGCAGGCCCGGCTCGCCGGCCGCACCGGGCACACCCTGGACGGTCTCGCCGAACTGCTCGCAGATCCACGCCGACGCCGGACCCGTCACCGGACAGCGAGTGGTCGCCGGCCGCGATCGTCCGCGGAGGCCGTCGCCGCCTGCGCGGACCGCTCGGCCACGTGGGGCCGGGCCAACCTGATCAACGAGATCGAGCTGCGCCTCCCCGTCCTCGGAACGTCGACGCCGCCAGAGTCCCGGCTCGTGCTGGAGATGTTCACCGACCTCGGCGCTGGCCAGCCAGGACGTCGTCCAGGTCACCGGGCTGGACGACGACGCCGACTACCGGGCGCCGTCCTCGACCCGCTACGCCGCCGCCGGCACCCTGGCCGCCGAGGCCGCCCTGCGCCGGCCGCGGTCGAGCGCGGCGGGCACGCACTGGAGGCCGCCGCGGTCAAGGCGTGGCTGGACGAGCACGCCCCACCCTCGGCGCCGACCAGCGCGCCGCTGTCGAAGGCATCCGACCTCCCCGGCGCCGCGCTCGCCGTCCTGGTCGGGCCGGCCGGCAGCCGGCAAGTCCTACACCACCGGCGTCCTGGCCGCACGCCTGGGCGAGGACCAGCGACGGGGCCGGGTGGTCGGGTTGGCCACCTCCCAGATCGCCACCCAGGTCCTGCGCGACGACGGGATCGACAACGCGGCAACATCGCCGCCTTCCTCCCCGCCCAGGACCGCCTCGACCGCGCTGGCTCACGCGGCGACGCCCGAGGCCGATCGTTCGGAGACGAACGGTGGCGGCTCGGGCCCCGGGACGTCGTCCTGGTCGACGAGGCGTCCATGGTCGCCACGACCGACCTTGACGCGATCCGGCGACGGTCGAGCGCGGCCGGCGCCCGGATGGTCCTGGCCGGCGACCCGCGCCAGCTCGCCGCGGTCGAGGCCGGCGGGGTGATGGGCCTGCTCGACGGGCACGCCGAGACCTACACCCTGACCGACATCCGCCGCTTCACCGAGCCTGGGAACGCGACGCCTCGCTCGCCTACGCGGCGGGCGACCCCGAGGCGCTGGTCGAGTACGACCGGCACGGCCGGCTCGTCGACGCCGCCACCTGGACGACGCGCGTCGACGCCGCCGCCCGGGCCGCCGTCGCCGACCGCCTCGACGGCCGCTCCACCGTCGTGGTCGCCGCGACCAACGACCTGGCCGCCCGGATCGCCACCCGGGTCCGGGACCAGCTCATCGACCTCGGCCATGGTCGAGGCCGACGGAGTGGCCCTGGGCCGGGACGGCAACACCGCCGGCATCGGGGACCTGGTCAGTGCCGCCGCAACGACCACCGCGCTTGGGCGTGACCAACCGCGCGCCGGTACACGGTGCTGGCGACCCGACCGGACGGCGGCCTGCTCGTCCAGCCCCTCGCCCGACCGGGCCAGGACGCCGCCGGCACTGCACCGGTGGAGCTGCCCGCCGCGTACGTGGCCGAGCACGTCCAGCTCGGCTACGCCGGCACCGTGCACGCCGCCCAGGGCCTGACCGTCGACTCGGCCTGCTTCGTCACCGACGGCGACGCCGACGCCGCCACCCAATACGTCGCCATGACCCGCGGCCGGGACCGCAACACCGCCGTACGTCGCCCTGACCGCCCCCGGCCACGAGTGCTGGGACAGCGCCCCGCGAGCCGTCACCGAGGGCGGTGGCATGGTCAGTGTGGACGGCGCCACGGCGCGGCCCACCGCCCGCGCCGTCCTGGAAGCCGGCCTCGACCGGGACGACCCCGTCCGACCTGGCCGCGACCGTCGCCGCCGAACGCGACCGGGAACTCGCCGCCTCGATGGCGACCATCACCGGCCGCCTGGAGCCGAGGCCCGGCTCGCCTGCCGCAACCGGCTGGAACGCCACCTCGACGACCTGGTCCCACGACGGCGACCTGCCCGCCGAGGACCGCGGGCGCCTGGCCGCCGACCAGGGCAGCGAATACCTGTCCCGGCTGCTGCGCGCCGTCGAACAGGCCGGCCACGACCCGCGCGAGCGTCCTCGACCGACGCCATCACCGGCGGCAAGAGCCTGGACGACGCCGAGCACCCCGCCCTGGTCCTGTCCCACCGGATCAGCAACCACCACTCCCTGGACCATCCCGTGCCCGGGCACCGAGATGCCCCGGCGACATCACCCCCGCCGAACACGAACGGCTGGCCGGCCTGCACGCCCGCGCGGCCGACGACCGGGCCCGCGACCTCGGCGCCCGAGCCGCCGAGGAGGCCCCCGCGTGGGCGGTGCAGTCCCTCGGGCCGGTGCCCGACGGCCGCGGACGCCGCCGACCGGCCGGACTGGGAACACCGCGCCGGGCAGGTCGCCGCCTACCGGGAAGCGGTCGGCTGGACCGACCCCGAGCACGCCCTCGGGCAGATGCCCGGAGCCACCACCACCGAACGCCGCACCACCTACACCGCCGCCTGGCACGCCCTCGGCCGCCCCGAGGAACGGCTCACCGAGGCCGGCATGACCGAGGGACAGCTGCGCACCCGGGTCCGGGCCTGGCAGAACGAGCAGGCCTGGGCACCGCCCAACGTGGACCGTGCCCTGCAAGGCCGCCGAGCTCGACGCCGAGCAGGCCCGCCAGGACGCCGCCCTGGCCGAGGCCGAGCAGCGAGGCCGACGACGCCACCCGGCACCGCGCCCAGGCCGACGCACTCAACGGCCAAGGCCCAGCGGCTCACCGACGCCGCCCAGGCCCGCGCCGACTGGGTCGGCACAGGCCGTCGTCACGCAGGCCAACGCCGAGGCCGCCGAGGCCGAACTCGAGCGACCGCGGCGTCACCCTGGACGACGAACCCGACCGCACGACCGCCGCCGAGTGGCTCGCTGCCGAGGCCGAGGCTCGTGCCGCGGACGACGCCCACCGGCCCATCACCGAAGCCGAACTCGACCACCCTGCGATCGCCGCCGGCGCAGAGCACGGCAGCCCGGTGGACAGCGGCCGAGAGGCCGATCACGGCGTCCATCTCGGCGAGACCGACGCGGCGGACGAACCGGAACCGCGGCATCATCCGAGCAACCACGCTCACAGCGCGCTGGATGCATCGATCGACGCCCGCCAGCTCGAAGCCCTCGCCGCGACCACCGCGGCCACCACTGCGATCACCGCGGACCGGATCAGCCAGGAGGCCGCCCACGAGGACGCCGCCCAGGAGGACCTCGCCGCCGAATCACTCGACGCCGGTCGGCGCCGCCGCGAGGCGGCCGAACTCGACCACCCTGACGCCGGCGACCACACCGCCGGACTCGATACGACATCGTCCACCGACGCCGCCGGCGCCGATCACGGTCGCGACTGGGGGGCCGAACTGTGAGCCGCTTCGATCAGGCCGGCGGGTACTCGACCGACAGGCACTTCGCCGGTGATCCACCGCAGCCACGCCCGCACACCTTCGGCGTACCAACGGATCTGCGGTTGGACGACGATAACTCGCTCCGCCTGTGCGAGGACCTGGCCGACCGCGGCGTCCGACACCGCCGTCGCGGTTCGCCCGGACAGCGGCGGGAACGCCTCGGTGCCCAACGTCCATGCCGCGGTCATCTTCACGCCCTGGACGAACTGCTCCCGGTCGGTGAAGTGCTCCGGCGCTCGGTCGATACCGGCGTGCACGAGGTCGTCCAACAGGTCGGTCATCCGGGCCAGCTCCCGTTGGAACGCCTCCCAGGTCGGCGCCCACCGGCCGTCGCGGTTCGCCGCGAAGTCCAGACCCGACCGAACCGCCTCAGGCGGCGTCCCGAGCGGCAACCGATCGTCGGCAACGGCCCGGCCGCCGGGCGCCGCACCACCCGTACTGATCGGCCGCACGTCCATCGGCATGACCCACACCCCCGTCTCCAGACGGTCACTCCCAACCCATTCACCGTACGCACCACCCCTGACAACCCCGCGTGATCCGATTCCGACAGGAGCCACGACCATGACCAGCCCCGACACCGACACTGCCCCGACGGCGCCCGACGACGAGCAGGTTCCGGACGTCTTGCCCCTACTCATCCCCGTCCCCCGCGCCGCCACCATGCTCGGCATCAGCCGCGCCTCCGCCTATCGCCTCGCCTCCACCGGCGAACTCCCCTCGTCGCCGGCTCGGCGGCCGCGTCTACGTCATCACCGCCGCCGTCCGCTCCCTCGGAGAAGCAGAGTGAACGGACGCGTCTTTCGTCGGAACGACGCCTGGTCCTTCAAGTTCGATCTTGACCCGGACCCCCTCACCGGCAAACGCCGTCAGACCAGCAAGGGGGATTCGCCACCCGCAAGGAGGCGGCCGACGCCATGCGCGGGGCGATGGAGCGGTCTCAAAAGGGCAAGCACGTCAAGCCGTCCCGCCGCACCGTCGCGGAGTTCCTGGACGAGTGGGTCACGACGATCGACGGCCGCGTACGGCCGACCACCCTGGCGAGCTACCGCGACTATCGCGACGCCTACGTCACGCCGATCGTCGGCAAGACCGCGTTGCAGGACCTCACCGCCGTCCGTCTCAACCTGCTCTACAACCACCTCCTGAAGCAGGGCCGCGTCCGCAAGGCCGCGGCGCTGCCTGACGGCCTGGCACCCAAGACCGTCCGCAATGTCCATGTCATGCTTCGCCGCGCGCTACGCGATGCCGTCCGCTGGGGATACCTCGCCCACAACCCGGCGGAGGACGCCGAGCCGCCCTCGACATCGGGCCGCAAGCGCAAGGTCTGGACCCCCGAGCAGCTCCGGACCTTCGTCGAGCATGCCCGCGACGACCGCTTCTACGCCCTCTGGCTCCTGGTCGCCACCACCGGGCTACGCCGCGGCGAGCTGGCCGGTCTCCGCGCGGAGGATTTCGACCTGAAAGCGGGCAAGGTCACCCCCGCCGTCCCCAGGGTGGTCGTGGACGGCCGTGCGCAGGAGTCCGAGCCGAAGACCTCCCATGGCTACCGGTCGCTCGCGCTTGACCCGGTCACCACGGAGGCCATCCAGCAGCACATCAAGCGCTGGCGAGCCGAACGCCGATCCACCGGGCACAACTCGCCGCTGATCTTCTGCTGGCCCGACGGCCAGCCCGTACACCCACAGACGATCACGACCGGTTCTTCCGACTTTCCCGAGCCGCCGGCCTGCCGTTCATCCGGCTGCACGACGTTCGCACTCCTACGCCAGCGCCGCCCTCAGGGCGGGCGTGCACCCCAAGGTGGTCAGCGAACGTCTTGGCCATGCCTCTGTCGCCTTCACGCTCCAGGTTTACAGCCACCTCATCGAAGGCATGGACGACGCAGCCGCGGCCACAATCGCTGAGCACATTCTCGGAGGCACCCACGCCGATGGACAACCGCCGATTCCCGATCACGCACCAGATGACAATGAGGCGGACTGAGCAATGGCGCTAGCGTTCGCAGCGTGGAGGGGTTGCTGACGCTCGCGGTGGCGATCACCAAGTTGCTGCTGCGCTGGCAAGACCTCAATGACACGGCCGACGCCGTTGACGGACGGATCGTCCGCAGTCGCCGGGCTGCGGCAGATGCTGTGACGACCCGAAATCGATCCGCTCTCGAAGGCCATCGCAGCCGAGCTGCGCAGACGACTCGGCGGTATCAGCGACGATCGGGATCGATCCGAGATCAACGCCGGTGCCTTGGACGTAGCGCATCTGCTGCAGGACCTCGCTACCGACGACGCGGCTCTTCGCCACGTCCAGGTGGCCACGGCCCGGTCCGCTGCACGCCCTCACAGCGGGCGAAGATGCGCCGCCGCGACCCTGGCCTGCACGATCACCTGACCACCCGCAGACGACGCGACAGCGAATGTGACCAGCCCCGTCCACCCGCCCGGCGTGCGTTCCCAGTGCTGCAGCAGGCCGGGCCAACGCCCCGCGGGCAGGCCCGGCGGATCGATCACCCAACAATGCCGCGCGCTCACCACAGCGGATGCTGAACCACCCGCCAGGCCCAAGACCATGGCCAGGTGATCCCCGCTCCGCCTCGAAGCCATCCCTCCAGCCATAGCAACCATCATCAGCTCACCCACCATCATCGAACAAATGTTCGATGATGGTGGGTGAGCTTGCCTTCTCGCCGCCGACCGGCCGCCGCCGGGACATGACGGCGTTCGCAACCAGGACCACAGACAGGCAGGACGTCGCAGGTAGCGCCGGCGACGGGCAGGGCGATGCAACACCAGGGTCAACAGCATGGTCCCGGCCCGACCGGGATCGCTGCCGGGCAGACCGGCCGGACCAGCACGACCACGGCAGCCACCAGTTGGCGTCAGGTCAAGTCGCCCCCCTGGTGGCGCCGCAGGCTGGTGAGGACAGACCGTGCGCTGCGGGTCCTCGGGTGGTCGGGGCCGAGAGCCGCCCCCAGGATCGCCAGGGCCCGTTCGGCCAGCGGCCGGGCCGCGGCCGGCTCACCCAGGTCCTGCAGGATCAGGCGAGGTTGCTCAGGCGGACGCCGACGGCGGGGTGGTCGGGGCCGTGGGCGGCCTCGTCGATGGCCAGGGCCCGTTCGGCCAGCGGCCGGGCCGCGGCCGGCTCACCCAGATCCGGCAGGATCGAGGCGAGGTTGTTCAGGTCGACGCCGACGCTGGGGTGGTCGGGGCCGTGGGCGGCCTCGGCGATGGCCAGGGCCCGTTCGGCCAGCGGCCGGGCCGCGGCCGGCTCACCCAGATCCTGCAGGATCAGGCGAGGTTGCTCAGGTCGACGCCGACGCCGGGGTGGTCGGGGCCGTGGGCGGCCTCGGTGATGGCCAGGGCCCGTTCGGCCAGCGGCCGGGCCGCGGCCGGCTCACCCAGGTCCTGCAGGATCGAGGCGAGGTTGCTCAGGCGGACGCCGACGGTGGGGTGGTCGGGGCCGTGGGCGGCCTCGGCGATGGCCAGGGCCCGTTCGGCCAGCGGCCGCGCCGCGGCCGGCTCACCCAGATCCTGCAGGATCAAGGCGAGGTTGCTCAGGCGGAAGCCGACGCTGGGGTGGTCGGGGCCGTGGGCGGCCTCGGCGATGGCCAGGGCCCGTTCGGCCAGCGGCCGCGCCGCGCCCGGCTGGCCGATGACCTGCAGGTAGGTCGCCGCGCGGTCCAGCAGCCACGCCACGTCCAGCGTGATCGGCCCGACCAGGCGGGCCGATCCTACTCCCCGCGCCGGCCGCTGCCGAGCCCGGTCCCGCCACCCCGCCGCTGCCGTGCTGGGGCGGCGTGGCCGGTGACCGCCACGACGTGCGGCAACACCCGCTCCCGCCAGCGCGGCCACGCCCCCGGAGCACCAAGCGTGACCTCCCCGGGACATCAGCACACAGCATCCGCACCGCAGACACCAGCAGATCATCCAGGACCATCACCTCTACCTTGCGATTGCGGTCGCGGTGAGGGCGATGCCGAGAACCGCCGTGGCGCAGTGCAGCCCGGCCCACAGGGCGTGCAGGCGGATCCGGTGCAGCCGCGGGTAGCGGGCGTAGTGGGCCCGCCGAGACGCGTCCAGCAGAGAGTCGTCAGCCGGAGAACGCTGAGGCCGGTCAGCGTCTTGGTCAGGGGGCGGGCCTGGCTGAGGTGGTAGTCGGCGCGTTCGTGGTACTTCGCGACGGTGGCCGCCCCGTACACCCCGACCAGGAACACCAGCACGGCCAGCGGCCACGTCTGGTGGGCGAGCTTGTTCTGCACGGCCAGCCCGGTGAGGGCGCTCGCGATCACCAAGACGTAGTTGGTCAGCACCGCCCGTTGGGTCTCCGACTGCCGCAGCTGCTCGCGATGCTCCCGCCAGTACGCCAACACCGCATCACCTTGATCACTCGACGTGTCCCCCTGGTGGCGGTGCAGGCTGGGGGGAGGACAGACCGTGCCGCGCGGGTCCTCGGGTGGTCGGGGCCGAGAGCCGCCCCCAGGATCGCCAGGGCCCGTTCGGCCAGAGGCCGGGCCGCGGCCGGGCTCACCCAGGTCCTGCAGGATCGAGGCGAGGATGCTCAGGTCGACGCCGACGGTGGGGTGGTCGGGGCCGTGGGCTGCCTCGGTCGAGGGCCAGGGCCCGTTCAGCCAGTGGCCGGGCCGCCGCCGGCTCACCCAGGTCCTGCAGGATCCAGGCGAGGATATTTAGGGGGGCGCCCACCGTAGGGGTGGTCGGGGCCGTGGGCGGCCTCGGTGATGGCCAGGGCCCGTTCAGCCAGTGGCCGGGCCGCGGCCGGCTCACCCAGGTCCCGCAGGATCACGGCGAGGTCGCCCAGGCGGATGCCGACCCATGGGGTGGTCGGGGCCGTAGGCGGCCTCGGTGATGGCCAGGGCCCGTTCGGCCAGTGGCCGGGCCGCGGCCGGCTCACCCAGATCCTGCAGGATCGAGGCGAGGACGCTCAGGCGGACGCCGACCTCGGGGTGGTCGGGGCCGTGGGCGGCCTCGGTGATGGCCAGGGCCCGTTCGGCCAGCGGCCGGGCCGCGGCCGGCTCACCCAGATCCCGCAGGATCGAGGCGAGGACGCTCAGGCGGACGCCGACCTGGGGTGGTCGGGGCCGTGGGCGGCCTCGGTGATGGCCAGGGCCCGTTCGGCCAGCGGCCGGTGCCGCGGCCGGGCTCGCCCAGGTCCTGCAGGTAGGTCGTCGCGCGGTTGTTCAGGCAGCCACGCCGACGTGCAGCGTGGTCGGTCCCGACCATGCTGGGCCGATCCGTAAACTCGCCGGCCCGGCCACCGTCGGGCCTGGCCCCGCCACCGACGCCGCTACCGTCCGGGGCGGCATGGCCGGTGACCGCCACGACGTGCGGCAACACCAGCTGCCACCGCGGCCATGGCCCCCGATGCACGCTGTGATCTCGTCCGGGACATCAGCACGCAGCATCCGCACCGCAGCCACCAGCAGTTCATCCACGACCATCACGTCTACCTCGCGATGGCGGTCGCGGTGAGGGCGATGCCGAGGACCGCGATGGCGCCGTGCAGCCCGGTCCACAGGGTGTGCAGGCGGATCCGGTGCAGCCGCGGGTAGCGGGCGTAGTGGGCCCGCCGAGACGCGTCCAGCAGAGAGTCGTCGGCCGGGAGCACGCCGAGGCCGGTCAGCGTCTTGGTCAGGGCGCGGGCCTGGGTGAGGTGGTAGTCGGCGCGTTCGTGGTATTTCGCCACGGTGACCCCCCCGTACACCCCGACCAGGAACACCAGCACGGCCAGCGGCCATGTCTGGTGGGCGAGCTTGTTCTGCACGGCCAGCCCGGTGAGGGCGCTCGCGATCACCAGGACGTAATTGGTCAGCACCGCCCGTTGGGTCTCCGACTGCCGCAGCTGCTCGCGATGCTCCCGCCAGTACGCCAACACCGCATCACCTTGATCACTCACATGTCCCCCTGGCCGCGATGCAGGCTCGTGAGGACAGACCGTGCGGCGCGGGTCCATGGGTGGTCGGGGCCGAGAGCTGCCCCCAGAATCGCCAGGGCCCGTTCGGCCAGCGGCCGGGCCGCGGCCGGGTCACCCAGGTCCTGCAGCACCGGCCAGGTTGCTCAGGTCGGATGGCGACGGCGGGGTGGTCGGGGCCGTGGGCGGCCTCGTCGATGGCCAGGGCCCGTTCGGCCAGCGGCCGGGCCGCGGCCGGCTCACCCAGGTCCCGCAGCGATCGAGGCGAGGATGCTCAGGCGGATGCCGACGGCGGGGTGGTCGGGGCCGTGGGCGGCCTCGGTGATGGCCAGGGCCCGTTCGGCCAGCGGCCGGGCCGCGGCCGGCTCACCCAGATCCCGCAGGATCGCGGCGAGGTTGCTCAGGCAGATGGCGACGGTCGGGGTGGTCGGGGCCGTGGGCGGCCTCGCCGATGGCCAGGGCCCGTTCGGCCAGCGGCCGCGCCGCGGCCGGCTCACCCAGATCCTGCAGGATCGAGGCGAGGTTGCTCAGGCAGATGCCGACGGTGGGGTGGTCGGGGCCGTGGGCGGCCTCGGCGATGGCCAGGGCCCGTTCGGCCAGCGGCCGCGCCGCGGCCGGCTCACCCAGATCCTGCAGGATCGAGGCGAGGACGCTCAGGCGGATGCGACGGTCGGGGTGGTCGGGGCCGTGGGCGGCCTCGGTCGATGGCCAGGGCCCGTTCGGCCAGCGGCCGCGCCGCGGCCGGCTCACCCAGGTCCTGCAGCACCACCGCCAGGTTGCTCAGGCGGATGGCGACGGCGGGGTGGTCGGGGCCGTGGGCGGCCTCGGCGATGGCCAGGGCCCGTTCGGCCAGCGGCCGCGCCGCGGCCGGCTGCCCGATGACCTGCAGGTAGGTCGCCGGCGCGGTCCAGCAGCCACGCCACGTCCAGCGTGATCGGCCCCGACCAGGCCGGGCCGATCCCTACTCACCGCCCCGGCCACCGCCGAGCCCGGCCCCGCCACCGCGCCGCTACCGGCCGGGGCGGCATGGCCGGTGACCGCCACGACGTGCGGCAACACCAGCCGCCACCGCGGCCAGGCCCCCGGAGCACCCGTAATCTCCCCCGGGGCATCAGCACGCAGCATCCGCACCGCAGCCACCAGCAGCTCATCCATCTACGCATCACGTCTACCTCGCGATGGCGGTCGCGGTGAGGGCGATGCCGAGGACCGCGATGGCGCCGTGCAGCCCGGTCCACAGGAGGTGCAGGCGGATCCGGTGCAGCCGCGGGTAGCGGGCGTAGTGGGCCCGCCGATACGCGTCCAGCAGAGAGTCGTCGGCCGGGAGCACGCCGAGGCCGGTCAGCGTCTTGGTCAGGGCGCGGGCCTGGCTGAGGTGGTAGTCGGCGCGTTCGTGGTACTTCGCCACGGTGACCGCCCCGTACACCCCGACCAGGAACACCAGCACGGCCAGCGGCCACGTCTGGTGGCGCGAGCTTGTTCTGCACGGCCAGCCCGGTCAGGGCGCTCGCGATCACCAGGACGTAGTTGGTCAGCACCGCCCGTTGGTTCTCCGACTGCCGCAGCTGCTCGCGATGCTCCTGCCAGTACGCCAACACCAGCATCACAGCTTGATCACTCACGTATCCCCCTGGTGCGCGATGCAGGCTGGTGACGGACATACCGTGCCGCGCGGGTCCATCGGGTGCTCGGTGCCGAGAGCCGCCCCCGGATCGCCAGGGCCCGTTCGGCCAGCGGCCGGGCCGCGGCCGGCTCACCCAGGTCCTGCAGGATCGTCGCGAGGTTGCTCAGGAGATCGCGACCGCGGGGTGGTCGGGGCCGTGGGCCTCTGTCGATGGCCAGGGCCCGTTCGCAGCAGCGGCCGCGCTGCCGCCGGCTCACCCAGATCCTGCAGCACCGTCGGCGAGGTTGCTCAGGTCGATGCCGACGGCGGGGTGGTCGGGGCCGTGGGCCGCCTCGTCGATGGCCAGGGCCCGTTCGAGCCAGTGGCCGGGCCGCGGCCGGCTCACCCAGGTCCCGCAGGATCGTGGCGAGGTTGCTCAGGCGGACGCCGACGGTGGGGTGGTCGGGGCCGTGGGCGGCCTCGTCGATGGCCAGGGCCCGTTCGGCCAGCGGCCGCGCCGCGGCCGGCTCACCCAGATCCCGCAGGATCGTGGCGAGGTTGCTCAGGTCGGACGCCGACGTCGGGGTGGTCGGGGCCGTGGGCGGCCTCGTCGATGGCCAGGGCCCGTTCGGCCAGCGGCCGGGCCGCGGCCGGCTCACCCAGATCCTGCAGCATCGTGGCGAGGTTGCTCAGGCGGACGCCGACGGTGGGGTGGTCGGGGCCGTGGGCGGCCTCGTCGATGGCCAGGGCCCGTTCGGCCAGCGGCCGCGCCGCCGCCGGCTCACCCAGATCCTGCAGGATCGTGGCGAGGTTGCTCAGGCCGACGCCGACGGTGGGGTGGTCGGGGCCGTGGGCGGCCTCGGCGATGGCCAGGGCCCGTTCGGCCAGCGGCCGCGCCGCGGCCGGCTGGCCGATGACCTGCAGGTAGGTCGCCGCGCGGTCCAGCAGCCACGCCACGTCCAGCGTGATCGGCCCGACCAGGCCTGGGCCGATCCCCACTCCCCGCCCCGGCCACCGCCGAGCCCGGCCCCGCCACCACGCCGCTACCGGCCGGGGCAGCATGACCGGTGACCGCCACGACGTGCGGCAACACCTGCCGCCACCGCGGCCACGCCCCCGAGCACCCGATCTCCCCCGGGACATCAGCACGCAGCATCCGCACCGCAGCCACCAGCAGTACGCCTGCCGTGGTGCCCGTGCCGTCTGCGCCGCCGTGGGCGCTCATGGCGTGGGTGGCGCGTGGGCGCTGGCTCGGGCGCGGATGACGTCTTGGACGAGGCGGTGCACCTGGATGGTCTCCGGGCCGCGTTTGACCAGGGAGTAGTCGGTCAACGCTGGCGACTGTCTCGACAAAAGCGAGTGGGTCGGTGACCGCGCCGCGCAGCGGTTCGGGCAGGACGTCGGGATGATCCGTGAACAGGTCCAGCGGGATCGGCTCCGGAGCCAGGTAGGCGCACATTCCGATGAGCTGCACCGCGGCCGGGTTACTGGCCTGCAGGCGTTCCAGGCTCAGCGACCACAATGTGGCGATCGTGTCCCGGTGAAACGCCGGGTGACCCCGGGCGTGGAAGTCCCGTGACGCGGCCCCGCCAGAGCCGCAGCCATTCGATGGGGGCGATACCGGTCCGGTCCAGGTAGGCGGCCGCCTGGTCCAACGCTAACGGCAGGTAGCCCAGCTCCTCCGCGATCTCCGCCGCGGTCGCCGGGTCGGTGGCCAAGCAGGGGGCCCGTCGGGTCAGCAGGTCGACGGCCTCCCCGGGGAGCATGACGTCCAGGTCGACGACCTCACCCAGCTCCACGTACCCGGGGCGGCGGGTGGTGACCAACACGTGTGCCGGCGTCCCGGGCTGGAACGGCGCCGGAGGGCACCCACGGCGCGAGGGTGTGGGGTTCCTCGGCGTTGTCGAACACCAGCAGCCACCCCGGGACCGCCCGCAGCGCCTCGTGCACCAGGTCTGCGGACCTCGACCGGATCGACCGGCGGCTCGAAGCCCAGCTTGGTAGCCAGGGTGCGGAACTGGTCGGGGACCAGGGCCTCCTGCTCGGCGTCGACCCACCACACCAGGTCGTAGTCACTGGCGTGGCGGTGCCCGTACTCGACCGCAAGCTGGGTCTTGCCGACCCCACCCATCCCGTGCAGGGAATGCACCGTCACGGTCCGACCGGCCCGAAACCCGGCCTCCAGGACCGCCAGTTCCCGGGACCGACCGGTGAACTTCGGGTTACGCGTTGGGACCTTCCACACCCGCGGCAGCGAGGTCGGGAACCGCGGCCGGGTCTGGATCGCCTTCCCGCTCGGCGGGAACTGCGGCGCCGCCCGGGCTTGGCCCGCCCGGAGGCCGCCTGCTGCACCAGTGTGCGCAGCCGAGACCTAGCCTCGGACTCGCTCAGGTCGAGCAAGTCGCGGCTGACCACAGTCGACAGCAACCCGGGCCGGTCACACTCGCCGACCCGCACCACCAGCAGCTTGCGGTCCGCACCACCCGGGTCCCTGGCCCAGGCCGCCTGCCACTCCGCGGCCCCGAACACTGACCCCAGGTACTCCTGCGACAACACCGCGATCGTGCGCCGCGCGTGCTCGACCCCGTCCTGCATCCGCGACACCCAGTTCGATCCCGGCACGAAGTCCCACGCCTGCACCAACACCCGGTGGCCGTTCCTCCAGATCCCAGGCAATCCATTCCGCCCACGCTCTATCCGCCTGGGTATAGGACACGAAGAAGTCGTAGTCGGACCCGGCACCCGCCCCATCGCTCACAGACCAACCCTGGCACACGCCCACCCGGATGACAGGTGATCCTCCGGCCCCCGTCGCGCGCGTCGGCTATGGAGTCCGCCGAGACAACCGTGAACGAGGCCCAGGTCGACCAGGATCTGGCCGCGGTCGTAGTCCGGGCCGTATCCCCGGTCTGAGAATGACACGGCGGATTCGCGTGGTCGTTGCACCAAACCGATTGATCTTCGTAGGCCCTTGGCGACGAGCTCGGTTCGTGTTCTCCCGTAGGTCTTGCAGGAAACGCTCGAGACCATCCCTAGAAACGCCGATAGTCTACGTACGTCAACCTGTAATTGAAATCGTCTTTGCCCGGCAACGTGTTTCGAGTTAGCTTCCGTGCTGGCGTTTGACGGCTACTCCCGGCTGACCCCCCGGGTGCCCTTCGAGCCGCCGCGGCTCGCGACATCCAGGGCGTGCCCGGCATCGGACCGAACCGGGCCGCGGGTATTTCGTCGCCGAGATCGGCGAAATCACTCGCTGCTGACACACCAGACCTGACTGCTGGGATGCCCCCCCCCTCCCTCCCAAAATCCAATAATTCCCAGCGGATGGGGCCCCCTCACACCAGCTTCGTCAGAACCGGGAACGACGCGTGATCGGCGAGACCAACGGCGGACAGCGCGCGGTAAAGCCAGCTCGTGCCCCAATCCGTGCCCCGAATGACCGGCACAGGCCCCGCCCGGCGAACCGGACAGGGCCTCTGACCTGCACTTTCTTGTGTAGCGGGGGCAGGATTTGAACCTGCGACCTCTGGGTTATGAGCCCAGCGAGCTACCGAGCTGCTCCACCCCGCGTCGGCTCCGCAAGGCTACGGGAGCCCCGCGGCCGGAGCAAATCGAGTGCCTGCTCCGGCCCCCCAACGGCTCAGCCGGACGGCGACGGTGACGGCGCCGGGGATGGCGTCGCGGCCGGGGCCGGGGCCGCACCGGCGATCTGGGCCTCGGCGGCGGTCGCCCGCGCGACGGCGGCCTTGAGACGCTGCTGCGCCTCGCCGTACGCGGTGAAGTCACCGGACGCCAGGGCCTCGTCGCTGTCCTTGATCGCCTGGGACGCCTGGGTCAGCGCAGCCTGCAACTGGGCCTGCGCCGTCCCGCTGCCGGCATCGGTGCCCGTACCTCCGGTATCCCCGGCCGGCGGGGTGGTGCCGCCGTCCGTGGCCGGGACGTTGGCGCCGCCGGTGGTCCCGAACACCTGGTTCAACGCCTCACCCAGGGTCGCCGCGAAACCGATCTGCTGGCCGTAGCCGACCAGGACCCGCTGGAGCAGTGGGTAGGACGTCTCGCCACGCGCTCGCACATAGACCGGTTGGACATAGAGCAGACCACCGGCCACGGGCAGCACAAGCATGTTGCCGAGCTCGACGTCCGAGGCTCCGCTCGCGCCACCACGCAGCAGCGCGAGTTCGGTGGTGACGGTCGGGTTGGCGTTGAAGTCGTTCTGCATCTGCCCAGGACCCTTGATCGAGTCGGTCGGCAGTTGCAGCAACCGCAGCGTCCCGTAGTCCCCGCGTTTCTCCCCGGCCGTCGCCCCGGCGTCGGCATCGACCGCCAGATACCCCTTCAAGGTGTTCCGGCCGCCCTCCGGCGGGATGAAGCTCGACGTCAGCGAGAACCGCGGCTCGTCCTGCCCCGGCATGGCGATGCTCAGGTAGTAGGGCGGCTGGCGGGGCGCGGTTCCCGAGTTCGCCGCCGTCGGCTCCGGCGGTACCTGCCAGAAGTCGCCACCGGAGAAGAACGAGGCCGCATCGGTCACGTGGTAGCGGGCCAGCAGCGAACGCTGAACCTTGAACAGGTCCTCCGGGTAGCGCAGGTGCGACATCAGGTCCCCGCTGATGTCGGCCAGCGGCTTGACGGTACTCGGGAACACCTTGCGCCAGGCCTGCAGCACCGGGTCGGTCTCGTCCCAGGCGTACAGGGTCACCGAGCCGTCGTAGGCGTCCACCGTCGCCTTGACCGAGTTCCGGATGTAGTTCACCTGCTCCCCGGCCAGAGCGGTCACCGAGCGCGTGCTCGCCGTGATCGAGTCACTGGTCGCATCGCTCAGGGAGCGCAGAGCCGAGT
Organism: uncultured Actinomycetota bacterium; assembly: GCA_963750395.1. Taxonomy (GTDB): domain Bacteria; phylum Actinomycetota; class Actinomycetes; order Actinomycetales; family Kineosporiaceae; genus JADJPO01. Next base: position 29,967 of record CAVVQM010000012.1, read on the forward strand.
ACGGGTACTTGTTCGACGAGGTGTAGCCGTCGACGATCCAGACCATCCGGCCGTCCACCAGCGAGGGGTAGGGGTCCCCGTCCAGGGTCAGGTAGGGCGCCACCTTGGCCACCCGGTCACGCGGCGCACGGTCGTACATGATCCGCGACTGCGCGTTGATGCCCTCGGACAGCAGGATGTTCTGCTCGCGGAACTTCAGGGCGAACAGGATCCGGCGAAGGTAGGACCCCATTCGCCACCCCGCCGTCGCCGGCATAGGTGGTGTTGGCCTGCTGGGTCTCACTGTTGTCGTCCGGGAAGTCCAGTTCCCGCTTGGGGCCGTCCGCCGGGCCCCCGACGATCGAGTAGCTCGGCGAGTACTCGCCGAAGTAGACCCGGGGTTCGTACTCCCCCAGCTCCCCACGTACCGGGATGCCGCCCTCGACGAAGACCGGGGCGCCCGCCTGGGTCTGCTCGTTGCCGTAGGCGGCGACCATCCCGAAGCCGTGGGTGTAGACGAAGTGGTCGTTGTACCAGTTGCGCTTGTCGGCCGGAACGCCCGACAGGTTCATCTCGCGGACGGCGACAACCGTGTCCCGCACGGTCCCGTCGACGGTGTACCGGTCGACGTCCAGGGCGTCGGCGAACTGGTAGTACTGCTTGTTCTGCTCGAGCTGCTTGAACGTGTCGCTGACCAGCGCCGGGTCGAGCAATCGGATGCCCGGGATGGCGTCGGCGTCGTTGCGCAGGTCCTGCGAGGACGCCTCGGTCTTGGCGCTGTACCGCTGGGTATCCACCCTGTCGAGGCCGTACGCCGCACGTGTCGCGTCGATATTGCGTTGGATGTAGGGGAATTCGAAGTTCTGCGGGCTCGGGGTGACCCGGAAGCGCTGGATCACCGCCGGGTAGAGGCTGCCGACGACGATGGCCGAGACCACCAGCAGAACCAGCCCGTACACCGGCAGCATCCGCGACCGGTCCACGAACGCCGCGACCAGGAACAGGATCGCCACGATCGTGGCGATCGCCGCCAGCACCCCCCGGGCGTTCAGGGTGGCGTTGGCATCGGTGTAGGTCAGGCCGGTGATGTTCAGGCTCCCGGACTGCTTGGTGGTCAGCGCGTACCGGCCGAGCCAGAAGTCGACCCCGCGCAGCAGCAGGAAGATCGCGGCGATGATCCCCAGCTGGATCCGGGCCGCCGACGTGATCCGTGGACCAGGGCCCTGCACCCTCACCCCGCCGTACAGGTAATGGATCACCAGCGCGGCGCCGCCGGCCAGGAAGGTGATCATGGTGAACAGCCCGGTGAGGAACTGCAGCCACGGCAGGGTGAAGACGAAGAACGAGATGTCCATGCCGAACTGGGTGTCCGTCTGCCCGAAGTCGACGCCGTTCCACCACAGCAGGAAGGTCTGCCAGCGCTGGGACGCGGCGGAGCCCGCGAACAGGCCGAGGGTGGCGGGCACCCCGATCGCCACCAGCTTGCGCAACGGCTCGATGCTGTCGCGGTAGCGCTCCAGGCTGGCCGTGTCCACGGCCATGGGCGCGTAGATCGGTCGGGACCGATAGGCCACGTACATGCTCGCGAAGACGCAGGCGGCGGTGATCAACCCGGCTGCGGCGAACAGCCCGGTCTGGGTGATCAGCGTGGTCCGGAACACCGCTGTGTAGCCCAGTTGGGAGTACCACAGGACGTCGGTCCAGATGGAGGCCAGACCCAGCAGCAGGACCACCAGCACACCGAGCACGGCCAGGGTGGGCGCCAGCGCCCCCCTTCTGCGTGCGGCGGTGGGCGGCATGGTCTGCGGGCGGCCGGGGACGGCGTCTCCTTCGGAACTCACAATTACTCAACCTAATCCATGGCCCTGACGGTTCCCGTTGGGGTGTGGTCCGCGGGTGCGTTCGTGACACGATCGGGACATGTCCGAGGCCGCCGACCCCCGCCAGTATGCCGTCCTGACGGTGATCCGCGAGCTCGAACAGCATGTCGCGGCCGACGGTTGGGACGGTCCGTGGCGCCTGTTCGCGCTGGTCAGGACGGCGGACGCGCTCGCCCGCGACCCCGAGTTGGCCCCGCGCCTGCCGGCGGAGGTGGTCGCCGCGGCCGAGGCGGACGCCGAGCACCTGACCGCCGTCGAACAGGACGGCCTGCCCGAGGCAGAGACGATCGAGGCGCTGCTGGCCCAGATCGTCTGGCCGCCCACGGTGGACGGCGCGGCCCTGGTCCTGGAACGGACGGTGCTGCCCACCGAGGCCGAGGCCGGCATCCCGGAGGGCGACGGCGCGCAGGAGTACATCGCCGGGCACCCGCAGCGCCGTGACCTGAGGCTGGCCGGGGCGGTACTGCGGAACGGGCCGGACGCCTGCGCGATCCGTTCCCGTGAGCACGACCAGGACGATCAGGTGGCCGTCGGCGCGAACCTGGTCCCGGCCCTGGTCGAGGCCCTCCAGCTGACCTTTCGCGACTGATCCTGCGCGACGGACGTCCGCGCGGTCCGCTGCGATCGCCTATGAGCAGCGCGGCAGGCCGGCCTCACCCTCGCCTGCGGAGATCTTTTCGAGGGCGTCCCGCGCCTGCGTGAGCGTCGAGACCGCGATCACGGACAGCCCGTCGGGGATGTGCCCGATCACCTCGTCGCAGTTGTCCCTCGGCGCCAGGAACACCGTGGCCTCGCTCTGCCGGGCGCCGAGCATCTTCTGGACGATGAACCCGATGGGCCCGACGTTCCCGTCGGGATCGATGGTGCCGGTGCCGGCCACCCGGCGGCCCCCGGTCAGCGATCCCGGAGTGAGTTTGTCGATGATGCCCAGGGCGAACATGGTCCCCGCACTCGAACCGCCCACGTTGTCGATCTGGATCTTGACGTCGAACGGGAAGGTGAAGCGCGGCTCGACGAGGATCCCCAGGACCGTGCTCCCCGAGGGGTTCTCGGAGGTCCTCGGGCGAACGGTGACCCGCTCGTCGTCCCGCTGGACGACCATCTGGACCGGCTGGGAGGGCGTGACCTTCTGCAACTCGGCCCGCAGCGCGTCCGCGTCGGGGGTGGCCACCCCGGCGACCGAGACGATCACGTCGCCTGTCTTCAACACTCCCTCGGACGGCGAGGCGTCGGTCAGGCCCGCGACGCGCACCTGCTCCCCGATCGGATACCCGAGGGCACGCAGGGCCGCCGCGGTCGCGCTCTGCTGGGAGGAGGCCATCTCGAGCCGGTTCTCCTCCTCGGCCTGCTGCGCGGTCTGCTGCGGCGGGAAGAGCGCCTCCTGCGGGACGACGGCCGAGCCCGGGTCGATCCAGCCGGAGACCATCTGCCACGGCGTGATCCCCGCCTGCGGGCCCCCGAAGATGCGCACCGTGGTGAGATCCAGCGCGCCCTCGGTCGGATAGGTCTTCGCCCCCTCGATCGAGATCAGCGCTGTGCCGTCGTGCTCGGAGAGGGTGTCCGTGCTCGGCCCGGTGACCACCTCCGCGTAGGGCAGCGGGAGCAGGATCATCACCGCTCCCAGCAGGATCGCCGAGAACACCGCGACCAGCAGCAGGGCCGTGCTGTCGCGCAGCGAGACCGCGACCGGGGCTGGCTGGGCCGCGTCGGCCGGTGGCTGGCTCACCGGCGACAGCCTACGTCGCCCCTGTGACCTGGTCGCCGCTACCGTGGAGGGATGAGTGGCTCCGACCTGCCCGAACCCAACGATCGCTCCGACGAGGACCCGCTCGCCGAGATGCTCAAGGCGATGTTCGGGGGCGCCGTGCCGGGCGGACAGGTACCCGAGGAACTCACCGAGATGCTGCGCTCCATCCCCGGGATGCCGACGGATCCGGCCTCCCTGCAGGCGATGTTCAGCCAGGTGCAGCGACTGATCACGACGTCCGAGCAGGGTCCGGTGAACTGGGAGATGGCCCGGGACATCGCCCGTCAGGTTGCCGCCGAGGGAGGCGACCCGAGCGTCTCGGAGACCGGCGCACGCCAGATCGCCGAGGCCCTACGGACGGCGGACCTGTGGCTGGACCGGGTGTGCGACCTGCCGTCGGCGACGGTGCGGACCGAGGCCTGGAGCCGAGCAGAATGGGTGGAGAACACCCTGCCGACCTGGAAGACGGTCGTCGAACCGATCGCCCTGAGGGTCGGCGACGCCCTCGCCGAGGCCCTGGCCGGTCAGGCGCCGGAGGACATGCGCGGCCTCGATCGGCGAGGCGATGCCGATGATGCGCTCGATGGGCGGCACGTTCTTCGGGCTGCAGCTCGGCCAGGCGATCGGGGCACTGGCGCGCGAGGTCGTCGGCGGCGGTGACAGCGGCCTGCCGCTCCTGGAGGCCGGGCGGGCGGCGCTGCTCCCGGGCAACGTGGCGGCCTTCGGGGAGGGCCTGGAGCTGCCCGTCGACGAGGTGCGGCTCTATCTGGCGCTGCGCGAGTCGGCCTACAGCCGCCTGCTCACCGACGTGCCATGGCTGGCGCGGGCACATCCTGAGCACGGTCACCGACTACGCCAGCGGCATCCAGATCGACACCGAACGCATCGAGTCCGCGGTACGCGAGATCGACCCCACGGACGCCGAGGCACTGCAGCAGGCGCTGTCCAGCGGTCTGTTCGAGCCCCAGCACACCCCCGCTCAGCGGGCCGCACTCGACCGTCTGGAGACGGTGCTCGCACTGGTCGAGGGCTGGGTCGACGAGGTCGTCCACGCGGCGGCCCACGAACGCCTTCCGCACGCCGGCGCCCTGCGCGAGACGGTGCGCCGTCGCCGGGCCGCCGGAGGACCCGCGGAGCACACCTTCGCCTCGCTGGTCGGACTGGAGCTGCGGCCCCGACGCCTCCGCGAGGCGGCCGCGGTCTGGGCCGCGCTGACACAGGCCCGCGGCGTCGAGGGTCGTGACGAGCTGTGGCGCCACCCCGACCTGGTTCCGGACGCCGAGGCGTTCTCCGACCCGGGCGCCTTCGCCTCGGGCGCCGGCCAGGAGGCCGCGTCCGCGGACGATGGACGAGGCGCGCCCTGGCCGAGTTGCTCGACTCGAGCGAGGCAGACGAGGCCGGACGACCGGCTCAGACGACACCGGCTCGGACGGCCGACACCGGCTCGGACGGAACGGCTCCGGATGACGACCAGGACCGAGGCGCATGAGCGACTGGACGCCGTCGGACCAGCTCGTCCTCGACCTTCGCCACGCCCTGGCGCACGCCCCACGCGAGACGGCGGAGGACCGCTTCGAGGCCTGGGCCTGGCGGGCCCTGCTCGATGAGGACGGCCCGGCGCTGCTGACCCGGCGCGCCGTCCCCTCGCACATCACGGCGTCGGCGATCGTGCTGTCCAGCGATCTCAGCCGCACCGCGATGGTGCTGCACGGCAAGATGCACGCCTGGGTCCAGCCCGGCGGGCACCTCGAGGAGCCGGACACCACCCTCGCCTCGGCCGCGGCCCGAGAGGTGGCCGAGGAGACGGGGCTTCGGGTGCAGGTGCACCCCGACCCGGTGAAGCTGTCCCGGCATCGTGCACCGTGCCGCCCGGGCGTGGTCGACTGGCACCTGGACGTCCAGTTCGCGGCGATCGCCGAGGACGGGCAGGCGTTGTCGGTCAGCCACGAGTCGGACGACGTGGCCTGGTTCGACCTCGGCGACCTGCCCACCGACCTCGCGCCGGGGGCGGCAGCCAGCATCGAGGTCGCCGTCACCGCCCTGCGCAGGGCGTGGGCCGGAACCGCCGACGGCGCTCAGGCCGGGGTGCCCTCGGCCAGCGCGGCGGAGTAACCCTCCAGGAACCCCCTGGCCCGCTGGGTGTGCGGGTAGGCCTCGAGCAGCGCCCAGAAGCGCGGCGAGTGATTCAGTTCGATCAGGTGGGCGAGTTCGTGAAGCAGCACGTAGTCGACCACCCAGTCCGGCAGCGGTCGCAGCCGCGTGCTCAGCCGGATGGTCCCGTCGGCCGGGGTGCACGAACCCCATCGGCTGTTCTGGTTGCCGACCCAGCGCACCGTCTCGGGCCGGGCCCGCCCGTCCAGGTATCGCTCGGACAGCTGACCTGCCCGGGCGATCAACTCCTCGTCACCGTGTCGGCCCGCCCGGCGCCGGTGGAGCCGGGCCACCATCTTGTCGACCCACTCCCGTTCCTGACCGACCGTGAACGACTGGGGGATCATCACGATGATCCGCCCGCCCTCGCGATACGCCGAGACCGTGCGGCGGCGCCTGGCGCTGCGCCGGACCTCGACCGGTTCGTCCGCCGTGTTCTGCACGGGCCTCAGGCTAACCGGGACCACCGACACGAAGAATCTCTCGTCCACAGTCACCGACCCGCGTCCGCGCTGGTCAGAGGCCGGTGGAGGTGATGGATCGCCGATCATCCACACCGTCGTCCACACCCGGGCCACCATCGCCCCACGGCCGTCGGTGGAGCGTCCCCACGCCGTCCACAGCGTCGTCCACACCCGTGTTTGACCGCCCGAGCGGCGGCCCCTAGCGTCCTTCTCGGCCCCGGATCCGGGGGCGGTGCACTGGGGAAGGTGCACCGCTCCCGCCCGGGGCCCACCTGCGGTCGGGCGGGCGTCGGCTCAGCGACCGGTGAATCGCGGTTCGCGGCGTTCGCGCTGCGCCGCCAGCCCCTCCTGCAGGTCCTGCGAGGCGAGGGTGACCGCCTGCGCGAGCGCCTCCCACTGCAGAGCGGACTCCCGGTCGGCGGGACCGTCGCCGGCCAGGGCCTGCCGGGTCAGCCGGGTGGCCATCGGTGCGGCCGCGGCCACCGCCTCGGCCATCTCCATCGCCAGGGGCAGCACCTCGGCCGACGGCACGGCGCGACTGGCCAGACCCATGGCCACGGCCTCGTCCCCGGTGACGGTCCGGCCGGTGAGCAGGAGGTCGCGGGCCACGGCGAGCCCGCCGAGTCGGCTCAGGGTCCACGTGGTGAGCATCCCGGGGTGCATACCGAGGCGGGTGAAGGGGGCAGCCACCTTCGCGTCGTGGGCGATCACCCGCAGATCGCAGGCCAGGGCCAGGGCCAGGCCGGCTCCGATCGCGGCTCCGTTGACGGCGGCGATCGAGGGCACGCCGAGATCGGCCACGGACATCCACACCCGGTAGAAGTCGGCCATCCGCCGCCGCAGGCCCTCGATCCCCAACTCCGGCTCGGCGCCGATCCAGGACAGGTCTCCCCCCGAGCAGAACGCCGGTGGGCGACCGGTGACGACGACGCAGCGCAGTCCCGGATCGGCGGCGGCCTCGACCATGGCCTGCCGCCAGGACTCGGTCATCGGCTGGGACATCATGTTGCGCCGCTCGGGCAGGTCCAGCGTGAGGACGAGCACCTGGCCGCTGCGCCGGACCTCGAGATCGGGCAGCGAACGAGTATCCGATGGCGACTCAGAGTGACCATTTGTGGACGACATGCGGGCAACCTAGCCGTCCGGTGAACACAGTGCGTGTGGACAACCTCACCCGGGGGCCCTCTGAGGCGCGCCACCCGCCGCGTGTGCGCGGAACCGCCCCCCCGCTGGGCTACTGTGTGGCCGGGTCTTGACGCCTGGGGGCGCTTGAGACACCACGTGAGGTCGAGAGACGGCCCCCTGTGACATCGAACAAGGAGCCAAGAATGGCTGAGACGTACAGCGGCGAGTTCTACTGCGTGAAGTGCAAGGAGAAGCGCCAGGCAGAGGGCAACGTCGTGGAGACCAACGGGCGCCGGATGGCCAAGGGCAAGTGCCCGGTCTGCGGCACCAACCTGAACCGGATCCTCGGCAAGGCCTGAGCCTCACCAGACGCCCGGCGGGCGGTCTCCCCGGTCGGGGAGCCGCCCGCCGTCGCGTCTGACGGGGCCGAGCGATCCGGACCGAGCGATCCGGACCGAGCGATCGCGGACCGAGCGATGGGGACCCAGCGATGCCAACCGGACCTGACATGCGGATCTGGCACCGCTACGTCGCGGTGGGCGACTCGTTCACCGAGGGCATGAGCGACCCGGCGCCCGATGGGACCTACCGCGGCTGGGCGGATCGGCTCGCCGAGCGCCTCGATGCGGACACGCGGGCCACCGGCGGCGACTTCGGCTACGCGAACCTCGCCGTGCGCGGCCGACTCCTGGCCGACGTCGTCACCGACCAGCTCGAGGCCGCACTGGCCCTGCGGCCGGATCTGGTCTCGATCGTCGGCGGCGGCAACGACATCCTGCGCCCGAGGGCCGACGTCGACGCCCTGGCCGGCCGGTTGGAGGACGCCGTGATCCGGCTGCGCGCGGCCGGAGCCGACGTCCTGCTCGCCACCCCGACCGACCCGGCGGGCGCACCCCTGGTGGAACGCACCCGGGGCCGCGCGGCCATCTACACCGCGCACATCCACAGCATCGCCCGCCGCCACGGGGCCGCCGTCGTCCACCAATGGGGTCTGCGCGCCCTGCAGGACTGGAGGATGTGGAGCGAGGACCGCATCCATTTGTCCCCCGAGGGACACCGGCGGGTCGCCGAGGCCGCCTACGCCTGCCTGCACGGCCACCCGGACGACGGCGAATGGGCCCACCCCCTCGCCGCCCAGGCTCCGCAGTCGCGTGTGGACCGGCTGCGGGCCGACGCCAGGTGGGCGCGTGAGTACGTCGTGCCCTGGGTTCGACGCCGCCTGCGGGGCGAGTCCTCAGGCGACCGTCTGGAGGCCAAGCGACCGGACCTGGGCAGCCCCTGAGCCTGTGGACAACCCGTCGGTGCGTGGTCCCCGGCCTGCCAGGGTGGGCAGATGCGCGCTCACCACACCCGGCTGGTTCCCGGTCCCCCCGTCATCTGGCGCTCGCCGTCCATGGTCCAGATCGGGCTGGACGCCGAGCGTGGCCTCCTGCTCGACGGCCTGACCGGCGCCGACCGCGACCTGCTCGAGACACTGACGACCGGCCCGGGACGCCCCGCGGACGCCGACCCCAGTGAGCTGCTCGACCTGCTGGACGAGGCGGGTCTGCTGATCCACGGCGCCGACGCGTCCGACTCCGCCCCGATCGGCCCCGACGCCGCTGCCCTGACCTACCGCACGGGGCGCGACGGGCGCCGGGTGCTGGCCCGCAGGGGCGGCAGCGCCGTCCGCGTCGTCGGCGCCGGCCGGACCGGGTCCGCGATCGCCGTCACCCTGGCCGCGGCCGGCGTGGGCACGGTGCAGATCATCGACCGAAGCCCGGCTCGGGCCTGGGACACCTCGCCGGCCGGGGTCCGGCCGGGCGAGAGCGGGCCCACCAGGCAGGACGGCACGCGGCAGGCGGTGAGGACCTTCGGTGCCGCCTCCCCCATCCCTCGCCCCGGTGCCCCCCTGCCGTCCTGCGCGCTGGTGGTGCTGGTCGAACCGGACGCCGCCGACGCCGTGGCCGCGAAGGAGCTGGTCGGGGCCGATGTGACACACCTGTCGGTGGTGATCGGGCAGGGCACCGTGGTGGTCGGTCCCCTCGTGGTGCCCGGTCACGGCGCCTGCCTGGCCTGCCTGGACCTGCACCGCCGCGATCGGGACCCGGACTGGCCTCGCGTGCTGCTCCAGGTGCTGTCCGCGCGCCGGAGCACCGCGGGACGCCCGGGCCGAGCGGCCGCGGAGGAGACGGTGCTCGCTCAACTCGGCGCCTCCGTGGCCGCGCTGCAGGTCCTGGCACATCTCGACGCGAGCGGGGAGGAGCCACGGCCCGCCGCCACGTCGGCGACCCTGGAATTGGCGCTGCCCGACGGCCTGCCCAGGCGGCGGCCGTGGCCGCCTCACCCGGACTGCGGCTGTTGCTGGTCTCCCGGCACGGCCGGGTCGGACCAGCGGACGGCACCGGCGCGGGTGACAATGGCCCCGTGAATGACCTGCCCCGTAGGGCCGTGACCCGGACCGCCAGACTGGCCACACTGCCGATCGGCCTGGCCGGGCGGACCGCAGTCGGCCTGGGCAAGCGCGTCGGCGGCAAGCCCGCGGAGGCGGTCGCGGCGGAGGTGCAAGCGCGCACGGCCGAGCAGATGTTCAAGGTGCTCGGTGAGCTCAAGGGCGGGGCGATGAAGTTCGGCCAGGCCCTGAGCATCTTCGAGGCCGCGATGCCCGAGGAACTCGCCGGCCCCTACCGGGCCACGCTGACCAAGCTGCAGGATTCGGCCCCGCCGATGCCCGCGGCGACGGTGCACAAGGTGATGGCCGTCGAACTGGGCCCACGGTGGCGCCGCACCTTTCGCGACTTCGAGGACGAACCGGCCGCCGCCGCCTCGATCGGCCAGGTGCATCGAGCGGTCTGGAAGGACGGTCGCCGGGTCGCCGTCAAGGTGCAGTATCCGGGTGCCCGTGAGGCGTTGCTGTCCGACCTGGCCCAGGTCTCCCGACTGGGCCGGATCGGGGCGGGCTGGATCCCGGGCCTGGACATCAAGCCCATCCTCGCCGAGCTCCAGGCGCGTGTCGCCGAGGAACTCGACTACAGCCTGGAGGCCCAGGCGCAGACGCAGTTCGCCCATGCCTTCGACGGTGACGAGACGTTCGCCATCCCCAAGGTCGTCAAGTCCACCGAGCACCTGATCATCAGCGAATGGCTGGACGGGGTGGCGCTGTCCAAGCTGATCGCCGACGGTGAGCCCGAGCAGCGCGACCTGGTGGCGCGCCGCTACCTCGAGTTCCTGCTCGCCGGTCCGGCGCGAGCCGGCCTGCTCCACGCGGACCCACACCCCGGCAACTTCCGGCTGACCGACGACGGCCGGTTCGGCGTCCTGGACTTCGGCGCCGTGAAGCGGCTTCCGGACGGCATGCCGCCCCAGGTGGGCGCCCTGTTCACCCGGGCCCTGGCCGGCGACGGCGAGGGGGCGCTCGCGGGCCTTCGCGCCGAGGGGTTCATCAAACCCTCGATCGAGATCGACGCCGACTCGATGTTGACCTACCTGAGCCCGTTCATCGAACCGGCCCGGCACACCACCTGGCGGTTCGAGCGCGCCTGGCTGCGCGAGCTGTTCAGCCACGTCAACGATCCGCGTCGTCCCGAGTGGTCGGTGGGGATGAAGTTCAACCTGCCCGCGGAGTACCTGCTGATCCACCGGGTGTGGCTCGGCGGCATCGCGGTGCTGTGCCAGATCGGCGGTGAGGTGCCCGTGCTGCAGGTGCTGGCGGACTGGCTGCCCGGCTTCGACGTGGAAGCCCTGGACTACGTGCAGTGGGAGGACGAGGATGGGACGCCGTGACAGCTGAGAGCCGGGGGACGGCGCGCGCCGTCCGGTTCGATCGCACCGGCGGACCGGACGTCCTCGAGCCGCACGAGATCCACCTGGACGCCCCCGGACCGGGTCGGGTGCTGGTCGAGGTGGCGGCCGCCGGCGTGAACTTCATCGACACCTATCACCGCAGTGGGCTCTACCCGGTGGATCTGCCGATGGTCCCGGGCATCGAGGGCGCCGGCACGGTGATCGAGGTGGGTGAGGCCGTCACCGACCTGAGGGTCGGTGACCGCGTGGCCTGGCTGAACGCGCCGGGGTCCTACGCCGGACGGGCGGTGGTGCCCGCCGATCAGCTGGTGCCGGTCCCCGACGGGGTCGAGTTGGACGTCGCGGCCGCCGCGATGCTGCAGGGGGCCACGGCGCACTTCCTGGTCAACGACACCTTCGCGCTCGGCCCCGGCCACACCGCCCTCGTGCACGCGGCGGCGGGCGGCGTCGGCCGCCTGCTCGTCCAACTGGCGAAGGCCGCCGGCGCCCGCGTGGTCGCGACGGCCGGCTCGCCCGACAAGAGCCGCGGTCGCCGAACAGCTCGGCGCCGACGTGGTCGTGGACTACCGGGAGCACGACTTCGCCCACCGGGTGGAGGAGCTGCTCGGCCCGCACGCGGTGGACGTCGTCTACGACGGCGTCGGCGCCGCCACGTTCGCAGGGGGTCTGAAGGTGCTGCGCCGCAGGGGCCTGATGGTCAGTTTCGGCAACGCCTCCGGCCCGGTCGAGCCGATCTCGCCCCTGGAACTGATGCGCGGCGGCTCGTTGTACCTGACCCGGCCCGCCCTGTTCGACCACGTCGTGGGCACCGACGCCCTGCGCCGGCGCTGTGGCGCCGTGCTGGAGTCGGTCCGCCAGGGCGCCCTGAGCATCCACATCGGCGAACGGATCCCCCTGGCCGAGGCCCGCCGGGCCCACGAGCTGCTGGAATCGCGCAGCACCTCCGGCAAGGTGCTCCTGCTGCCCGGCTGAGTCCTCGCCGGATCCCGAGGACCGGACGCACGACGAGGCCGTCGGCCGCTCCCCCAGAAGCGGCCGACGGCCCCGTCCCGCTAGTAGCGGGTGAGCGCGAGACGCAGCCGCTCGGTGGCCCGCTCGGCCTCCCGTCGGCCCTGCTCGACGCGATGCCGTTCGAGCATCGCGCGCCGGAGCAGGATCCGCTCGCGCTCCCGTCGTGCCCGTGCCGTGCGCTGCCGCGCACGCAGGACGGCCAATCGCGCGTTCATTGCCATCTCCCCCTCTGTCACCGCTCAGGCGGCGACCTCCGACTTACGGGGCCGGCCCCGAGGCCGCTTGCGTGGAATGACCACACCGGCCTGGAACAGCTCCCCACCCCAGACGCCCCAGGGCTCCCGACGCTGCAGCGCCCCGGCGAGGCACTGGATGCGAACCGGGCAGTCCGTGCAGAGCGCCTTGGCCCGCTCGACGTCGACCGGCGTCTCGGCGAACCACAGCTCCGCGTCGTGGACCCGGCACGGGACCGACTGCTCGGGAGTCGCCTCGACCGGCTCGACGGCGTCCAGCAAGGCCATGAGCTGCATGACGTACCACCTCCTCGTGTGCGACGGACCGCTGGTCGACGGTGGTCGACCCCGCCCGTCACGGCGGGTGCCGGGGTGTCCGGCGTGTCGCTGGTCCGCGGAGAAACACGAAGGCCGCGGACCCTGTCGGGTTCCGCGGCCTGAGGTGGCGGCCTGCTCGGGGGAGCTAGGCCGTTCGTCTACAGGATCTGAAACCCGTTCTGGTCGTGATGTTCTCGAAGGTCGTGCGGATGGCGAACGTGCGCCGACGCACGTCTGCCCCCGTGCCGGCGAACGGCTTGTGGGAGGCTGCGTGGCGACCGCCGTGGGAACCACCGGGGCAGGCGGCGTCCCGGGCACATCCGTACGCGAGTCGATCGGTCATCCATGTGCTCATCGGGGCACCTCCTCTCGGTAGCTTTCGGTCAGCGTTCATCGGCTCGCGGGCGCGGGCGCTCCAAGAACGGTACGACGTGCCCCGGGAGATGACAATCGAATTAACCGCCCGCGTTGTCCCCGGCCTCATCGAGCACCGCGAGAACCTCGGCCCCGTACTTGTCCAGCTTCGTCGGCCCGACCCCGGCGATCTCGGCGAGGCCGGCCGCATCGCGCGGCAGCCGCTCGGCCATCGCGGCCAGGGTGGCGTCGGTGAACACCACGTACGCAGGCACTTTCGCCGCCGAGGCGGTCTCGCTGCGCCAGCCGCGCAGGGCCTCGAAGACGGTCTCGTCGTAGGCGGGAGGACAGTCCGCACACCGACCGGTCTTGCGCTGGGCGGCGGTCTCCAGCACCGCGCGGCAACCGCTGCAGGTCGACGCCAGCGAGGCCTTGCCCGAGCGCGCGGACCGGCGATCGCGCGACCGTCCACTGCGGCCGCGCTCGGCCGGGGCGCCGGCGCCGGTGAGCACCGGGGCCAACCGCTCGCCGTCCAGGAACCGCGACACCGACCGGCCGGTCCGCCCGCCCGGCGTGCGGGCCCGGGCCCAGCTGAGCGTCAGGTGCCGGCGGGCCCGGGTGATGCCGACGTAGAGCAGGCGACGCTCCTCGCCGATCGCCTCCCACCCCTGGGCCAGAGAGATCGGCATCAATCCGTCGGACATCCCGATCAGGAAGACGGCATCCCACTCCAGGCCCTTGGCGGCGTGCAGCGAGGCCAGGGTGACGCCCTGGACCGTGGGCGCGTGCTGCGCGGCGGCACGCTCGGCCAGTTCGGCGACCAGCGCGGACAGATCGGCGTCCGGGGTCCGAGCGGCCAGCGTGTCCGCCAGCGCCACCAGGGCCTGCAACGACTCCCAGCGCTCGCGCACGGCACCGGCGCCGGCCGGGGGCTGCTCCGTCCAGCCGGCGGACGCGAGCACATGCCGGGTCTGTTCCGGCAGCGAGGTCCCCCCGGTGCCGTCGGGACCCGGCCCGTCGTCCGCCCCCGCCGACCGGGCGGCTCCGCGCAACAGCAGGACGGCCTCGCGCACCTCGCGACGCGAGAAGAACCGCTCCCCACCGCGGACGAGGTAGGGCAGACCGGCGTCGGCCAGGGCCTGCTCGATCGCCTGGGACTGGGCGTTGGTGCGGTACAGCACGGCGATCTCGGACGCCGGCACCCCCGTGCCCACCAGGGCCGACGCCTGCCGCGCCACCGCGGCGGCCTCCTCCTCGTCGTCCGCGTGCACCTGCAGCGTCGGGACGGGGCCGTCCTGGCCCTGGGCGAGAAGCCGCACCCCGGACCGTTCCGGCGCCGCATCGGCGAGCACGTTGGCCAGGGCGACGACCTGCGGGCTCGATCGGTAGTCGCGCACCAGGCGGATCAGACTCGCCCCGGGGAAGCGCGAGCGGAAGTCGAGCAGGTGCCTGGGGCTGGCGCCGGTGAAGGAGTAGATGGTCTGGTTCGGGTCGCCGACCACGCACACGTCGTCCCGGTCGCCGAGCCAGACGTCCAGCAGCCGCTGCTGGACGGCGTTGACGTCCTGGTACTCGTCGACGACGAAGTACCGGTACTGGGCGCGCACCGCGGCCAGCGCCTCGGGGTGTTCGTCGAGGATGCCGCCCATGATCAGCAGCACGTCCTCGAAGTCGATCACGCCGCGGTCGCTCTTGGCCTGCTCGTACGCCTCGATCAGCCGCGCCATGGTGGTCGGGTCGAACCCGGCCGGCTCCCCGCGGCCCGCGCGGCGGGCGGCGTCCGGGTAGCTCTGCGCGGTGAGCATGCTGACCTTGGACCACTCGACCTCGGCGGCCAGGTCGCGGATGGCGGTGCGGTCCACCTTGATCCGCAGCCGGCCGGCGGCGTCGGCCACCAGTGGGGCCTTGTGGTCGGCCAGGCCGGGTGGGGCGCCCCCGATCACCCGCGGCCAGAAGTAACCGAGCTGGCGCAGGGCGGCGGCATGGAAGGTGCGCGCCTGCACGCCGCCGACACCCAGGTCGCGCAGCCGGGTGCGCATCTCGCCGGCGGCCCGCGCGGTGAACGTGACGGCGAGCACCTGTTGCGGCGCGTAGACACCCGATAACACGCCGTAGGCGATCCGGTGGGTGATCGCCCTGGTCTTGCCGGTTCCGGCGCCGGCCAGCACGCAGACGGGGCCCCGCAGGGCCAGGGCGACCTCGCGCTGTTCGGCGTCCAGGGCGGCCAGGACGGCGTCCGGACCGCCCTCGGGCGCGACGAGAGCCTGATGCGGTGAAGAGATCGGGGTGCTCATCGCCCCCATCCTCGCAGCGAGCGGCGACAATGGGACCGTGTGCAGCGGTGACGAGGCGTAAGGGGGCCCGTGATGGCCGACAGAGGTGCCGACGACCCGAATGAGCGACCCGGGAACACCCAACGGACCAATCCCGAATCGGCGCGCGGCGACGTCGCCGAGGGCGGACAGCCCGCGACCCGGCGGCAGAAGCCCCTGACCAGGCTCGTCGTCGGTCGGCCGGTCCAGGTCAGCGACGGGCCCCAGGCCGGCCTGGCCTCCGGTGCCCCGGCGATCTCCTCCGACGGCCGGTTCGTCGCCTTCGTGTCCACCGGGGAGAACTGCGACGTCTACGTGCGCGACCTGGTCGAGAACGTGGTGGCCCTGGTCAGCCGTTCCCTGAGCGGTACCCACGGCAACGCCCCCTCGATCCAGCCGGCGATCTCGGCCGACGGGCGGTTCGTGGCCTTCACCTCCTCGGCCACCGACCTGGTCACGACGCCGACCGGGGACGCCATGCAGGTCTACCTGCACGACCTGCGCACCGGGCAGATCTCCCTGGTCAGCCGGGCCGACGACGGCCATCCCGGCGAGCGCGACTCCTTCAGCCCGTCGCTGTCGGCGGACGGCCGGTTCATCGCCTTCACGTCCCTGGCGCAGACCCTGGACGAGGGCGACGACACCCCCACGCCCGACGTGTACCTGCACGACCGCGTCACCGGGCACACCGAGTTGATCAGTACCGAGGCCGACGGGACCTCGGCCGGCGGTTTCTCCGGACACCCGACGGTCTCGGCCGGAGGACGGCTGGTCGCGTTCGCCACGACCGCGGCCCTGGACCCCAATGACGACAACGACGTCAGCGACGTCTACGTGCACGACACCCGCACCCACGCCCACGATCTGGTCAGTCGGGCCCCGCACGGCGGCGCCGGTTCGGGGGCCTCCCACCAGCCGTCGATCTCGGCGGACGGGTCCTCGGTCGCCTTCGCCTCGGACGCCGACGACCTCGTCGCCGGGGACGACAACTCGGCCCGCGACGTGTTCATGCACCGGCGCGGCGAGCAGGAGACCGAACTGGTCTCGCGCGCACCGGACGGCAGCCCGGGCAACGACGACTCGCACTCGCCGTCCATCTCCGGCGACGGACGCCGGGTCGCCTTCCTGTCCGAGGCGACCGACCTGGCACCGGCCATGGACGACGCCAAGCCGGACGTGGACCGCGGGTTCGTCCGCGACCTGGACGGCGGCGGCACAGCGCTGGTCGGCTCGACGGCCCGGCGCGAGCCCGGCGACGGCTCGACGTCGTCGGTGTCGATGTCCTCCTGGGGGCGCCACGTGGCCTTCAGCGACGACTCGACCGATCTGTCGGGACACGCCGACGAGGAGTCGACCGGCAACCCCCAGGTGTACGAGGCGACGCTGCGGACGACGCGGCTGCCCGCGCCCCTGGACGACGAGACCCCCTGAGCCCGCTCAGCGCCAGGTGCCACCCGCGTCACGGATCGGGCCGCCGTACCAGGACTCGATGAGGTGGCGTGAGATCGAGACCGGCGGCGGCAGGGTGATCTCGTCGGTGGCGACGTCGAGCGCGAGCTCCTCCCGGCTCCACCACCGCGCCTCGGCGAGTTCGTCGCCGTCCACCGTGATCGCCGTCGTGACGGCGTGGCCGGTGAAACCCAGCATCAGGGAGGAGGGGAACGGCCAGGCCTGGCTCGCGTGGTAGTCGACCCGGCCCACCCGCACGCCGGCCTCCTCGACGACCTCGCGGCGCACCGCGTCCTCCAGGGACTCCCCCGGTTCGACGAAACCGGCCAGGGTCGAGAACCGCCCCGCGGGCCAGCTCCTCTGGTGGCCCAGCAGGATCCGGTCGTCGTCGTCGACGATCGCCATGATCACGGCCGGGTCGGTCCGTGGGTGATGTTCGGTGCCGCAGCCGGGACACCGCCGCGCCCAGCCTGCCGAGGCGATCCGGGTCGCCTCGCCGCAGCGGCTGCACCGCGGATGCGCGCCGTGCCAGTTCGCCAGGGCCAGGGCCGTGGTCAGCAGTTCGGCACCGAAGGCGTCCAGCACCGCCCCCACCTCGCGCAGGGTCGCCAGCCGCTCCCGGCGACCGATCGTTCCGGGACCGAGCATCAGCAGATGGGCCCGGCCGGAGTCGTCCCGGCCGAGGAAGGCCAGCGGCTCTGCGGGGGCCACGTGCCGCTCGCGCAGGGCCAGGACCAGGCCACCCTCGTCGTCCCGGACGGCGACCCGCCCGTCGTCCAGGAACAGCAGCCGGGTGCCCGGCTCGGCGAGCAGACGCGGCAGCAGGTCCTCCTGGGTGCGCAGGTGTGCGGCCCGGTCGAGAGGGCCCACCGCACCGGAGGGGGTTCGCAGGTCCCAGGCCATGACGCTCACTGTAATCAGGCGGCCGCGTCGGGTCAGACGACCGCCCACCACTACTCGTTGTAGCTGTCGGGTGTCGCATCCGGCCCCACGGGCCCGCGGAACGTACCGTGGGTGTGTGTCCGCGCCACGTAGCCCGCTCACCCTGGCCGCCCTCGTGTGTGGGGCGATCAAGGGGTGCGAACCGGTCTCGTCCCGTCGGCTGGGTCAGCACGACCCTGACGTCGATTCGGCCTGGGTCGAGGACACCATCGGGCGGCAGTGGGTGGTGCGCGCGCCGCGGACGGCCGCTGCCGGCGCCCGGATGGACGCCGAGGGCCGACTGTCCGAGGGACTCTACGGGTGGGTGTCGTTCTCCGTGCCCAAGGTCGCCGGCGACGCCCCGCTCCCCACGGGTGGCAAGGCGTTCGTGCATCGGGCTCCGTCCGGTACGGCGCTGGACGCCGCCCGGCTGGCCGCCTCCCCCGCGTTGGCGGCCTCCTTCGGGCGCACGGTGGCGATCATCCACGACCTGCCGACGAGGCTGATCGCCGACGTCGACATGCCCGTCTACGAGGCCGACGAGTACCGGCAGCGCCGCCTGGCCGAGGTCGATCGGGCCGCGGGCACCGGGCACGTGCCGTCCGCCCTGCTCACCCGCTGGGAACACGAACTGGAGGAGAGCACCGCGTGGCGGTTCGTGCCGTGCGTGGTGCACGGGGAGTTGGACGGCGACAGCGTGCTCGTCGAGGGCAACGAGGTGACCGGCGTGCTCGACTGGGCACAGGCCCGGGTGGCCGACCCGGCGGACGACTTCGCGTGGCTGGCCGGGGCCGTCGAGCCGGCCGTGTTCGACACGGTCCTGGGCGCGTACACGGCCAAGCGCCGTACCACCCCGGACGGCGACCTGGCCCGCCGGGCCCACCTTGCCGGTGAACTGGCCGTGGCCCGGTGGCTGCTGCACGGTGTGACCACCGACGACGCGACGATCGTGGACGACGCGGTGGCGATGCTGAAGCAGTTGGACCGCTCGCTCGCCCAGGACAGTCAGCCCCTGGCGGCGGAGGGGTCCGAGCGAACGCCGGACGACGACGCCGTCACCGCCGACAGCGACCGCACCGGCACCGACCGAACCGGCAGCGACCGAACCGGGACCGACTGAAACCGGCACCGACTGAAACCGGCTTTCAGGAACCGTTCAGCTGACCATGGACGGAGTGCGCCTCGGCGAGCCCGGCCATCAGAGCTGTCTCGTCCTTCACCAGCGATCGGAACCGCGGTGGGATCGACTCGAGCTGACGTTCCTCGGCCAGCATCCGCCGATAGGTCTCCTCCCGGACCGCCGGATCGATGAAACGGTCCAGGTCGAGGTACTCCTCGACGTGGCGACGGACGTTGTTGATGACCGTGCGCGCCTTGCCCTTGGGCGAATAGAGAGAGGCGAGCACCGTGACGAACAGGGTGCCCGCGATCACTATGAGCGAGACGCCGGTGGTGATCTCCACGACCTTCACCGGCTGGCCGTCGTTGATCAGGGGCACGTTGTTCTCGTGCAGGGCGTGCAGGATCAGCTTGACCCCGATGAAGGCCAGGATCAGCGCCAGCCCGTAGGACAGGTAGATCAACCGGTCCAGCAGACCGTCGATGAGGAAGTACAACTGGCGCAGACCCATCAACGAGAACGCGGTGGCGGTGAACACGATGAAGGCACTCTGGGTCAGGCCGAAGATCGCCGGGATCGAGTCGAGGGCGAACAGGATGTCGGTACCGCCGATCGCCACCATCACCAACAGCATCGGGGTCATCACCCGGCGTCCGTCCACGACCGTGAACAACCGGTCCCGGTCGTAGCGGTCGGTGGTGTGGAACACCTTGCGGGCCAATCGGATCACCGCGTTGTCGGCCGACGACTCATCCTCGGCCATCTCGCCCTTGAGCACATTCCCGGCGGTGATCAGCAGGATCAGCCCGAAGAGGTAGAACGCCCAGGCGAAGGTGTTGATCAGGGCGGCACCGGCGGCGATGAACGCGCCCCGGGCGACAAGGGAGAAGGCGATCCCGAAGAGCAGCACCTTCTGCTGGTCGTAGCGGGGCACCTTGAAGCTCGACAGGATGATCAGGAAGACGAACAGGTTGTCGACGCTCAACGCCTTCTCGGTGATGTACCCGGCGAAGTACTCCAGGCCGTACTGGCTGCCGGCGAACACCCACACCCCGGCCCCGAACGCGATGGCCACCCCGATGTAGATCGTCGACCAGATCGCAGCCTCCCGCATCGAGGGGGCGTGCGGCTGCCGGACGTGGAAGAAGAAGTCGAACGCGAGCAGACCCGCGATGCCGGTGAGGCTGGCCAGCCACACCCATGTGGGTACGTTCACTCGGGTCCCTCCGACGACACGGCCCCGGTGACCAGATCGGTCAACCGGTCACCGCCGAGCAGATCGACCGGCCGATGCGTGGCACCGACCGACGCGTAGAAGAATGCCGCCGAGACCCGCTCGGGTGCCACCCGGACCAGATCCGCCCAGGCCAGGCGATAGATCGCCAGCTGGACGCCGGCCGCCGCTTGCTCGGCCTGGTTCACCGGCGGCCTGCCCGTCTTCCAGTCGACGACCTCCCAGAGCGGTTCCTGGACGGCGATCGGGTCGGTCGGTGGCTCGCCGCGGAACACCGCGTCGATGCGACCGCGCAGCATCACGGGGGCCCGCCCCCCACCCATGGCGATCGGAGTCTCCACGGCCACCTCGACGGCGAAGGGGGTGCGTTGCGCCCAGGGTGAGGCCAGGAAGTTCGCCTGCCAGAGGGCCAGGTGGTCCTCGTCCTGCTCCAGCGGCTCGTCGGCCGACCCGGGCAGCTCATCGACGTCCACCAGGGCCGCGGAGGCGAAGCGCTGCTCGAGCCAGACGTGGAAGGCCGACCCGCGGCGGGCCTGCGGACTGGGCCGGCGCGGCATCGGCCTGCGCAGGCGCAGGGCGAGATCGGCCGGGTCACGGGCCAGGGCCACCATCCGGGATGCGCTCAGGTGGCCGGGCAGGCGGACCGCCCGGGAGTCCCGGCGCCCGGCGTCCCGTTCGGCGAGCAGGGCGGTGGCCTCGGCCTGCCAGGAGTCCTCCGCCGGATCGGGAGCATCCGGATCGGTGTCGCCGGACGCCATCGCCTCGCGCACCGCCGCCGCGGCCGCCTCGACCGCGGCCCGGCGGTCCCCCAACGGGTCGGCGGGCCAGTCCAGGGCGCGGCGGACCTCCTCACGCGGATTGGCCTCCTCCCGGCCCACCTCGTGCCAGACCCCGGTCCGGATCGGACCGGTCCGGCCGGCCAGTTCGGCGATCTCGGTGAGGAACCGGGACGGGGTGCGGGGCCTGACGCCGTCGGCCCAGACCGCACCGGAGAGCACCAGGGACTGCCGGGCCCGGGTCAGCGCCACGTAGGCGAGCCGCCGCTCCTCGGTGAGCAGATACTCCCCGCAGTCCTCCTTGAACAGCTCGAGCGCCTGCTTGAGCTCCCGCTGGGTCGCGGCCTTCTCGATCTGCCAGGTGGGCAGACCGGCGCGGTCACCGCGGATCGGGTAGGGCAGGGCGGCGGGGTCGGTCAGCCAGGCGCTGCTCGGACCGGGCGAGCGACCGCTCCGGCCGTTCGGGAACGTGCCCTCGGCCAGCCCGGGCACGGCGACGACGTCCCACTCGAGTCCCTTCGCGGCGTGCACGGTGAGCAGTTGGACGGCGTCGTCGCGCACCTGCGTCAGGGGCGCGTCCAGGCCTCGTTCCTCGGACTCGGCCGCATCGAGCCAGGCCAGGAAGGCGCCCAGCCCGGCGGCGCCACCGGCGCTCTCGCGGGTCGCGCCACCGCCACCGGCCCGCTCGGCGAAGGCCGCGGCGACGTCGACGAAGGCGTCCAGGTTCGCCCGGGCCGCCGCCGGCGGATGCCCCGGGACCGCGGACACCTCGATGTCCAGCAGGAGGGCGCGCTCGGTCTCCAGAACCAGTTCGGGCAGGGCGAGTCCGGTCCGGCGACGCAGATGCCGCAGCAGTGCGGCGAGCCGGCTCAGCCTGGCCCGGCCCGCCCCCGAGATCAGCTGACCGGCCGGTCCGGTCCACTCCTGCGGCGGCAGCGCGTCCAGCGCCTCGACCAGGCTCAGATCCTCGGCCGGGTCCGCGACGGCGCGTGCGGACGGGTCCGGCTCGGGGGCGCGCCGCCACATCTGGAGCGCCCAGGCTCCGAGGGCGTCCAGGTCGCGCGGGCCGATCCGGTGCGCGGCCCCGGTGAGCAGGCGCATCAGGGAGTCACCGCGGGATGCGTCGTGCACCACCTCGAGCGCGGCGCGCAGATCCGCCACCTCGGGCACGTGCAGGAGCCCACCCAGACCGACGACCTCGACCGGCAGTCCCCGCCCGCGCAGCGCGGCCTCGAGCATCGGGAACTGCGAGCGCACACGGCACAGGACGGCGGCGGAACGCCCTGCGCGCCAGGCGGTCTCGATCTCGTCGGCGACCGCGTGCGCCTCATCCTCCACCGTGGCGTGCCAGGCCAGCTGGACCAGTCCCGGTTCGGCGTCGCGGCGGGCGGTCAGGGGCGGCACCACCACCAGAGCGGCCCGGTCCGAGGCGGACAACCAGGACGGCCGGCCGCGCAGCGGTTCGGCGATCCGGTTCGCGCATCCAGCACGGCGTGGTCGTTGCGCCAGCTGGTGGCCAGATGCCGCACCGCCGACGGTGACCGGTCGCGGGTGGGGAAGTCGGTCGGGAAGCGCTGCAGGTTGCCCGAGGACGCACCGCGCCAGGAGTAGATCGACTGATGCGGATCGCCGACCGCGGTCACCGGGTGCCCCTGCCCGAACAGACGCCTCAGGAGGGTCAGCTGGGCGTGGCTGGTGTCCTGGTACTCATCCAGCAGCACCACCCGGTAGCGCTCCCGCTCGCCGTGGCGCACGTCGGGCACGTCCCCCGCGAGCCGGGCGGCCAGAGCCACCTGGTCACCGAAGTCGAGCACCTCGAGCTCCCGCTTGCGCCTCAGGTAGGCCTCGACGATGGGCAGGATCTGACGGCGGGCGGCCAACCGGGTCAGCACCTCGGCCACCGGAGCCTGCGGCCGGCCCGGCACCGTCTCGCCGGCCCTGGCCGGCAGGGCGGACGCCTGCTCGATGACCCGGTCGATCACCGCGTGGACGTCGGCGCCGTCGACCAGGTGCTCGGCGCACTCACCGGCCAGTCCCAGGACCGCGTCGACCACGGTGCTGCGGGCCGACGTCACCGCCGACATGTCGCCGTCCCAGCCCTCGACCAGATCGTCGACGAGCTGCCACGCACCGGCCTCACCGATCAGACGGTTGCCGAGGTCGAGACCGAGCCGCAGGCCGTGGTCGCCGACCAGGGCGGCCGCGTAGGCGTGGTACGTCGACACGGTGACCGGTTCGGCGCTCACCCCGAAACCCTTGCGGGCCAGCGCGTTCAACCGTGACCTGACCCGGTCCCCGAGCTCGGAGGCGGCCTTGCGGGTGAAGGTGAGTCCGAGCACCTGCTCGGGGCGGACCGCGCCCGAGGCGATCAGGTGGACGACGCGCCCGGCCATGGTCTCGGTCTTGCCCGACCCGGCGCCGGCCACCACGAGCAGGGGGTCCTCGGCGGGCGACTCGATCACGCTGACCTGCTCGTCGGTCGGCTCCGGACGGCCGAGCAGTTCGGCGATGCCCCGAGCCGTCGGTGGATCCGGCGGGGCGGTCCGCTCGACCGCCTGCCCCGGCTCGACGGACTGCCCGGCTCGACGGACTCCCCCGGCTCGACCGCGGGATCCTGGACCGCCGGCCCCGTGGCGCCTGGCGTGATCCGGGCGCGTTGCGCGGCCAGCGCCTCCAGATCGAAGCTGAGCTGATCGGCGTCGACGCGGGTCCGCCGCCCGTCCAGGCGGCGGGTCACCGGCCCACCTGCCGGCCCTCGAGCTGAGCGGGACAGCTGCGCCGGACCTCGCAGGTGCGGCATCGCGGGTTGACCGTGGCCGGGAAGTGCGCCGCGGCCATGCCCTCGGCGGAGCGTTCGACCAGCTCGGCGGCCCAGCCCGGGTCGTCGTCCTCGGCCAGCGGCCGCTGCGGCTGGACGGCGACCTTCTTGTTGGCGGTTCCGAGTTGCACGAGCGCGGCACCGCCGGCGGCGCCGTCGGCGAGGGCCGGGTCGCGTTCCAGGGCCAGCTGATAGGTGCCCAGTTGCGCGTTGCGCGCGAGTTCGGCGGCGGTCGGGGCGCTCTTGCCGGTCTTCAGGTCGATGATCACGAGCCGACCGTCGGCGTCCCGCTCGAGTCGGTCGGCGGTGCCGCGGATCCGCGCCCGGCCGACCTGGGCGCTCAGCTCGACCTCGGTGCCGACCAGGTCGCGCCCCGCCGTCCGGGACTGCCGCACGTACTCTGCGAAGTGGGTGAGCATCCTCGAGGCTCGGGCGCGCTCACCGTCGCGGACCCAGCCCGGGCGCATCCCGAGCCGACCGAAGCTGTCCTCGAGCAAGCTCCTCCAGCCGGTCCAGGTCACCGTCGGGCACGTCCTCGACGAGCGCGTGGATCATCGATGCCGAGGCCGGTGGCGACCCCCGAGGGGCGAGACCCGCCGCTGGCCTGCAGCAGCCACCGCAGCGGGCACCGGTCGAACTGCTCGACCTTGGACGGCGAGACCTGGACGGACCGTCCGGCGGCGCGCAGCGGTCCGTCGTCCGAGACCGGGGCCAGGCCGTACCAGTCGTCCGGATCGGCGCCGGGCACCCCGGCCCGGGCCAGCCGGGCCAGCGTCCGGGCGGCGGCGCGGCACCGCCTGTCCCGGTCGGGTGCGTCGTCGGTCCCGTCGAGCAGGACGGCGCGCAACTCGGCGACCAGGGCCGGCAGGGTCATCGGTGCGCGGGACGACGGTGAGCGGGCGCAGCTCGCCGTCCTGCTCCAGAGGGCCGCTCGACCAGGTCGACCAGCGTCGAGGGAAGGACGTCCTCGGAGCGCACGGCGGTGACCACGAGATGGGACCGCGCCCGGGTGACCGCGACCAGGAACAGTGCGCAGTTCGTCGTCCAGGACGGCGCGGCGCAGTGCCCTCGGTCTGGCCCGCGACCGTCGAGGGGGCTCGACACCGCGATCGACCAGTTCGGCCAGCTCCTGGGCGCCCAGCAGCGAGCTGCGCAGCCGGAGATCGGGCCAGACCCCCTCCTGCACACCGGTGACGGCGACCAGATCCCACTCCTGGCCGACGGCACCGGTGGCGGTGGTCAGGGTCACCGAGTCCTGGGCGGGTGCCCGCTCGGCGAGGGTGTCGGCGGGCAGGTCCTGGCCCTCCAGGTAGTCCAGGAAGCCCTGCACGCCCGCGCGGGGCAGCCGGTCGACGAACGCGGCCGCCGCCTCGAACAGCGCCACCACGGCGTCCAGATCCCGGTCGGCCCGGGCCCCGGCGGCACCGCCGCCGAGGGCGCGACCGCTGCCAGAGCGGGCCCGAGACCGGTGGCCTCCCAGATCGCCCAGAGCACGGTCTCGGCGCTCGAGGCGGGCAGGCGCGCGGCGTCCCGCCCGGCATCGAGCACCTGCGCCACCCGCTCGGCGGCACCGCGGCGGCGGCTCGAGACCGCTGTCGGCGGTGCAGCATCTCGACCAGGAGCTCGTCGCTGACCCGGACTCCCCCGGCGGCGAGCTCGACCGACCTGAGCTGTTGCCGCAGCCGGCGCAGGGCGATCGCGTCCGCGCCCCCGATCGGCCCGGTGAGCAGCGCGATCGCGACCTCGGGGGTCAGCCGGGTCTCGTCGAGGACGCAGCGCAGGGCCAGGCGGAGCGGCACCACGGCGGGTTCGTCCCGGACCGGCAGTTCGGTGCCGGGCACCTGCGACCGGGACCCCGGCGGCGAGCAGGGCGCGGCGCAGGCGGGGTGTGGCGGCACCGGAACGCACCAGCACCGCCATCCGGTGCCAGGGGAGGCGTTGCTCGAGGTGGGCGCGGCGCAGCAACTGGGCGACGAAGGCTGCCTCCTGGGCCGCCGAGGCCAACAGGTGGACCTCGCACCGGCCGTCCGACAGCGTCTCGATGCGGCCCTCGGCCGCCTCGACCGGTCGGCCGGTGCCGCGCTCGTCGGCAGCGGCGGGTGCGGCGCTCCGGTGGGCGACGAGCCCGGCACTGGCGATCCCACCGGTGACCCGGCGGGCGACCGCACGCAATGCCGGACCGTTCCGGTGCACGGTCGGCAGGACGATCTGCCGGGCGGGCCGTCCGTCGGGCGATCGCAGCCTGTCGGCGGCCTCGGCGAGCAGCCTCGGCCGGGCCCCGCGGAAGCCCTGCGTCGCCACGTCCGGGTCCCCGAGCAGCACCAGGTCGTGGCCGTTACCGCCGAGCATCGCGACCAACCGGGCGCCGGAGGTGGTCAGTTCCTGCGCGTCGTCGACGACCACCAGGGCACGCTGGGCACGCTCGGCGATCAGCAGGTCCGCGTCGTCGGCGAGCAGTGCGGCGGCCGCTTCCACGATGCCCGCCGGGTCGAAGGCCCCCGGCGCCGACAGCGCGGTCACATCGAGGTATTCGGCATACACATCGCAGGCCGCGACCCAGTCGGGGCGAGCGTGCTCGCGGCCCAGCCGCGCCAGGTCGGCCGGGGACAGACCGCGCTCGACGGCCCGCATGATCAGGTCGCGCAGTTCGTCGCGGAAGCCACGCAGGGCGCGGATGTTCTCGTCCAGAGCCTGGGGCCACTGCGGCACGAACCCCGCGCCCGCGCTGTGGCCGGCCAGCAGATCGGCCAGGATCCTGTCCTGTTCCGGACCCGAGATCAGGCGGGGGGCCGGCTCGCCGCGCAGGACCAGCGAGCGGCGCAGCAGACCGAAGGCATAGGAATGCGGGGTACGGGCCACCGGCTCACGAACCGTGCGCCCGAGCCGAGCGGTGATCCGCTCCCGCAGGGCGGCGGCGGCACGACGGGTCGCCGTGAGCACCAGGACGGCACCCGGGTCCAGACCGTCGCGCTCGACGCGGGCCAGCACCGTCTCGACCGCGACGGTCGTCTTGCCGGTACCGGGTCCGCCGATGACCACGAGGCCGCCGCTGCCCCGGCGGACGGCGACCGCCGCCGACTGAGCAGGGTCCAGACGGCGGCGGTGCCGGTGGCGCGGGCTCGGCGGCCACGATCCGCACCGGGCCCGACGGCGCACGGCCGTGCTGGGCGCCCGGGGGCGCGACGGCCTGTGCCACGTTCACGGTCTCGATCCCATCACACACCACGGCGGACGACCGCCTGCCACGCTCAGCCGTCGGCCACCCCGTCGGACCCACCGTCGCACCCGCCGTCGCACCCGCCATCGGTCCCGCCATCGGCTCCGCCGTCCCAGCGGGCCCGGCCGAGGTCGACCCGCCGCCCGCCGGGCCGCAGCGCGGTCCCCTCGGCCCGATAGTGGCGCAGCGCCTCCTGCTCGAGGCCCGGCGGCGGGGAACCGTCGGCCCTGAGCACGCGCCACCAGGGCACGGCGCCGCCCCAGCGCGACATCACCGCGCCGACCTGACGGGGACCGAGCGGTCCGACGTCCGACTCCCCGGTGAGGTATTCGGCCACGTCGCCGTAGGTCATCACCGCGGCCGGGGGGATCCGGTCGACGAGGTCGAGCACCGCCGCCGCGGCGTCGGGCAGGTCGCCGCCGCGCGGCTCCCGGTCTCGCTGCGTCGGCATCCCCGTAGTGTGCCCGCCGCGTCGACGCCGGACCCGTTTCACCGTCCAGCCCGTCCGCCGACCGAGCTCTCGGCGGAACCGAACCGCCGTCGGCTGCGTCACAGGGGGGTCCAGCACGGACCGAACCACGGAGGACTCTGATGGCCGGATCACGGATCAGCTCGGGGCTGGGCGCGCTGACCGCGCTCGCCCTGGCCGGTGGATTGCTCGTCGGCGCCGACCGGCCGGCCGCGCCGGCCGAGGCCGGCGACCTCTCCCTGGAGGACGCGGCGCCGGTGGCGCTGCACACCGTGGACAGCTGCGCGGCGCTGCTGGACCGGTATCGCACGCTGGCCCAGGACGACGTCCCCCCGTGGGGGATGCCGGTCGACGCGGCGACGAGCTCGCCCGCAGCCCGGGAACAGGCGGGAGGCGACGTGACCGGCGATGCCGCGTCCGGGAGCCAGGCACTCACCTCGCGGACGGGGACCACCGTGCAGGTCGCCGGGGTCGACGAGGCCGATCTGGCCAAGCGGGTCGGATCGGACCTGCTGGCCGTCCTGGCACCGGGTCGGGACACCTACCTGCGGTTGATGCGCACCGACGACAGCACCGGATCCGTCCGCCAGGTCGGCTCGATCGAGCTGATCGGCTACCCGCGCAGCCTGCTGGTCGAGGGCGACACCGTGCTGGTGATCTCCGAGGCGCTGTCGGGCGTCCGGCGCGCGGCGGGCGACATCTCGCCGTCCACGATCGCGCCCTGGAATCCGGCCACCCGACTCGACCAGATCGACGTCACCGACCCGGCCCGGCCCCGCCTGGTGTCCTCCCTGACCGTGGACGCCTCGGCGGCGGGGGCCCGGATGATCGACGGCGTCGCCGAACTGACCCTGACCAGCCACCCCACGTTCGCCTATGAGATGCCCGGACCGCGGGAGGGAGACGGCACCGATCGATCCCGCCTCGACCGGACGGACATCGACGACTGGCTGCCGCAGGCGCGGTTCACCACCACGGCCGGCGCGAGCCGCACCGAACGGCTCGTGGCCTGCACCGATGTGGCCATCCCCACCGAACCCTCCGGGGCCTCGACCGTGACTCTGCTGACCGCCGACCTGCGCGGCGACGGCCTGGCGGCTCGACGGACCACCGCGGTGCTCGCCTCGGCCGCCACCGTCTACGCC
Organism: uncultured Actinomycetota bacterium; assembly: GCA_963750395.1. Classification (GTDB taxonomy): domain Bacteria; phylum Actinomycetota; class Actinomycetes; order Actinomycetales; family Kineosporiaceae; genus JADJPO01. The sequence goes on from CAVVQM010000012.1 coordinate 58,473, forward strand.
GACCACGACCAGGTGGTCGTGGGTACGTCCGCGGTCAACGCGATGGATGGCGCCTCCGGCGAGCAGACCACGCGGCTCTACGCCTTCGACCGATCCGGCCGGGGCGTGCTCACCTATGTGGCCGGCGGGCGGGTGCCGGGACGCCTGCTCAATCAGTTCTCCCTCGACGCCCACGACGGGCACCTGCGCGTGGCGACGACGCGGGACGCCGCCGGCCCGGTTCCCGGTCCCCGTCCCGTGGACATCCCCGAATCGATGGACGGCTCCGGAGTGACGCCGGACGAGCCGGTCACAAGCCCGGCACCCCCGACACTGCCCGAACCGACACTGCCCGAACCGACACTGCCCGAACCGACACTGCCCGAACCCACACTGCCCGAACCGACACTGCCCGAGCCCACCCGGCGCACCAGCGACAGTCTGGTGTCGGTGCTGACCCGCGACGGGAACCGGCTGGTGTCGGTCGGCCGGGTGGACGGGCTCGGCCGGGGGGAGCAGATCTACGCCGTCCGGTTCCTCGGCGACCTCGGCTACGTCGTGACGTTCCGCAGGACGGACCCGCTGTACGTGCTCGACCTGTCCGACCCGCGGGCTCCGCGCAGTGTCGGAGAACTCAAGATCCCCGGCTACTCGGCCTACCTGTCCCCCGCCGGGCCGGGGCGTCTGATCGGGCTCGGGCAGGACGCCGACGACGCGGGGCGGACCACGGGGATGCAGTTGTCGGTCTTCGACGTCTCGCAGTCCTCCGATCCGCGACGGCTCGACCGGATGACCCTGCCCGGGGTCTTCGCCCTGGGTGAGGGCGACCACCACGCGTTCACCCTGGCCGGTGATCTGATCCTGGCCCCCTACGCCGGTGGCGGCTCGGGGTCCGGTCTGCTCGCCGTCCGGCTCACCGGCGCCGGGCTCTCCGATCCGGTGCGACTGTCCCGACACGGCACCGTGGTGCAGCGCACCATCGTCGACGGTGGCCATGTCTGGGCGATCGGCCTGGACGGCGTCGCCGCCTACGACGCGAACACGTTGCGCGAGACCGACTGGACCGCCTTGACCTGACCAGGCCGACGCCGATCCGGGTGAGGCGCTCTCAGTAGGTGGGCAGGGCCGGGTCCACGTCGGCGATCCAGGCCAGCACCCCGCCGGCCAGGTGGACGGCGCCGGGACGTCCGGCGTCGTCCAGGGCGGACAACGCCCGTGCGGAGCGGACCCCGGACTTGCAGTAGAGGACCAGCTCACCGTCCGGAACCCGTTGCTCGGCAACCGATCCCGACAGTGCCTCGAGCAACTCTGCGAGGGCCATCGGCACCGACCCGGGGATCGAGACGATGTCGCGCTCGTAGGGCTCACGAACGTCGAGCAGGGTGAAGTCCCGCCGTCCCGCGGCCCGGTCGGCGAGCATCTCGGCCAGGGTGAGGGCGTCCACCTCGGCCACGGCCGGGCCGGGCTCGGACAGTCCGCAGAACTGCTCGTAGTCGATGAGGTCGGTCACCGGTTCGCGCTGTGGATCCGGTTTCACCCGCAGTCTGCGCCAGTCGGCGCCGAGCGCGTCGAAGACGAGCAGCGTGCCCAGCAGCGGCTCACCGATCCCGCAGATGAGTTTGACCGCCTCGCCGGCCATCATCGATCCGACGGCCGCGCACAACACCCCGAGCACACCCCCCTCGGCGCAGGAGGGCACTGCGCCGGGCGGCGGCGGCTCCGGGAACAGGTCGCGGTAGACGACGCCTCGCGGCCCCTCGGCCCCCTCGGGACGGGCCCAGAACACGCGACCTGGCCGTCGAACCGATAGATGGATCCCCACACCTCGGGCAGCCCCAGCAGTTCGCAGGCGTCGGCGACCAGGTAGCGGGTGGGGAAGTTGTCGGCGCCGTCGAACACCAGGTCATAGCCGCCCAGCACCTCACGTGCATTGGCGGAGTCGAGCCGGAGCGCGTGCCGCTCCACCCGCACGTGGGGGTTGACACCGGCGATCGCCTCGGCGGCGCTGTCCACCTTGGACCGGCCCACGTCGCGTGTGCCGTGGATGACCTGGCGCTGCAGGTTGGAGGCGTCGACCACATCGTCGTCGATGACGCCGAGCACGCCCACCCCGGCCGCGGCCAGGTAGAGCAGCACCGGGCTGCCCAGTCCCCCGGCCCCGACGACGGCCACACGGGCGGTCTTCAGCCGGCGCTGCCCCTGCACGCCGACCTGCGGCAGGATCACGTGCCGGCTGTAGCGGGCCAGTTCCTCGGTGCTCAGCTCGGCGAGCGGCTCGACCAGCGGCTCCAGCGGACTCATCGTCGCCTCCCGGGTGTCGACGTCACGGGTTGGGCCAGGGATTGGGTGTGCACCCGAGCACGCCCTTGGTCTGCTGCATCATCACCGGCGCCGCCCGCCCCCGGCCGGGGCACCCCACGTGCCCGTACCCGAGCACGTGACCGACCTCGTGGTTGACCAGGTATTGCCGGTAGCCGTGGCGGTCCCGACCGTAGTCCTCGGTGCCGCGCACCCAGCGGTACAGGGTCAGGATCGCCCGGCGTCCCTGGGCGCAGGACAGCGTCCCCCCGGTGGCGAGCGGGCTGCACAGCGCGGCGGAGGTGTCGGGGCTGGCCAGCACCACGGTGATGTCGGGCTGCGACCGACCGGTGTCGTCGATCCGGGCGAACGTCTTCGACCCGCCGGCCCCCCAGCCGCGCGGCGTGGTTGAGGGTGGCCAGCACGAAGTCGGCGAACGCCGTCCCGTCGACCTCCAGACCCTGCTCCATCTGGACCCGCACCCGGTATCGGGTGCCGGCCCCCGGGGCCGGCGCGCTGCCGCCGACCGTGACCAGCCGCGTTCCGGCGCGCTGCGGGACCGCCGTGGACCTCAGCCCGGCCTGCCGGTCCAGGACGGTCACGCCGTCCTCGGCGGTCGGCGCGGCGGACGTCAGGCCGCCGACCGTCGGGGACGGGCCTGCCGGCCCCGCGACGGACGCCGACGGGGCCGAGGGCCCAGGGCGGGTCGCGACCGGTGGTCCGGCCTGGTCGGCCACGTCCTCGCCGAGCACCTGGACGGGAGCGGCCGCGCCGGTCGTGCGCGAACCGGGCCAGAACAGCGCCGCGACCGTCACCACCGTGGTCAGCAGCGCCGAGGGCCAGCGCCGTCACCGCCGACGGGCGCAGCCGGATCGGGCGCCGATCGGGCTCGGGCGGGGTGAGCACTCATCGATCGTGCCACGGGGGCCGCCGGTACCATTCGGCCGACCGGAGCAGACACGCCGGGCAGGAGGATGACGTGACCAGCGAGCCCGCCAGGGACCGAGGACGACCGGCTGCCCCGCTCGCGCTCGGCGCAACGAACTTCTCGCCTCGGCGCGCGAGGCCTTCGTCGCCCAGGGTTATCACGCCGCCGCGATGGACGACATCGCCGACCGCGCCGGAGTCGAGCAAACCGGTTCTCTACCAGCACTTCCCGAGCAAGCGGGAACTCTACCTGGACCTGATCGCAGCGCACGCGCAGGAACTGATCGACTCGGTGGCCGCCGCCCTGGCCTCCACCACCGACAACAAGCAGCGCGTGGCGGCCACCCTGTCGGCCTACTTCGACTTCGTCGAGTCCGACGACGAGGGGTTCCGGCTGATCTTCGAGATCCGACCTGACCAGCGACCCCGACGTTCGGGCGGCCGTGGACCGGGTGACCTCGGAGTGCGCCGAGCTGTTCGCCGAGGTGATCATGCAGGACACCGGCCTGCCCCGGGCCGAGGCCGAGCTGCTGGCCGTGGCGCTGGCCGGGATGGCTCAGGTCTCGGCGCGGTACTGGCTGCACAGCGACCGGCGGGTGCCGCGCGAGGCAGTGGACAGGCTGATGCGCAGCTGTCCTGGCGTGGTGTCCGGGGCTTCCCGAAGGACGGCGTGGCCGGCAGGGCCCATCCCGGCACGGTCGGTTAGCCTGACGCTCGGGCCGGGCCACAAGGTCGGCCCGCACACGTGAGCACCACGCCCGCAGGGCGGGAGAAGAGGCAGGACACCGATGGAGGTCAAGATCGGCATCCGGGACGTGGCGCGCGAGGTCGTGCTGGAGTCCGAGGAGTCCCCGGACGCCGTGGCGAAGCAGGTCGCCGACGCCGTGTCCGCCGGGAGCCTGCTGAGCCTGGTCGACGAGAAGGGCCGCAAGGTCCTCGTGCCCGGCGACAGGATCGGGTACATCGAGATCGGCGCCGCCGAGTCGCGCAAGGTGGGCTTCGGCACCCTCTGACGATCAGGGTCGCGCCGAATCGTCAGCGGGATCGTTCAGGGGTCAGGCCGAGACGCCTCATCCGGTCGGCGTGCGCCTCGGTGATCCGGCCGAACATGTGCACCAGATCGGCCAGGTCGGCCCCGCCCCGGCCGGTCGGCCCGGCGACCAGCAGGCGGGTCAGCGCGTCCCGGTCGGCGGCCACCCGCTGCGCCTGGCTGAGCGCCTCGCCGACCAGGCGCCGCCCGTACAGCGCCAGCCGCCCGCTCACCCGGGGGTCGGCCTCGATCGCCGGCCGCACCTCGCTGGACGACGAAGTCGGCCTGGTCGGTGTCTTGAGCACGTCGGTGACCAGGTGCGCGCACCTCGGGGTCGAGGAAGGCGCTCACCTCGCGGTAGAAGTCGGCCGCGATGCCCTCGCCGACGTAGGCCTTGACCAGGCCCTCGAGCCAGGTCGCGGCGCCGTGCGCTCGTGGAAGGCGTCGACGGCGGCGACGAACGGGCTCCATCGCGTCCTCCGGCCACGGCCCCGATCGCCTCCAGCCGCTCGCGCAGCGCCTGGAACCGTCGCGAACTCGTTCACCGCCAGCGACCCAGCGCCGCCTTGGCGCCCAGCGTCGGGGCCAGCTCGGCGTCGGTGGCCAACCGGGAGAAGGCGGTGAGCTCGCCGTAGGCCAACGCCCCGAGCAGATCGATGACCGCCGGCGGCAGGATCCGGCTCGACGTCGCTCATGTCCGGAGCGTACCGAGCCGATGGACACCACTGAGGCAGGATCGGTCACAGCATGTCCCACGGGTGGCGGGCCTGTGAGCAGGTAGGATCTATCCCGTACACGGATGACCGGTCGGACGCACGATCGGCTCCGACCGTCGCGGAGCAGGCCCGTCGAGCACCAACGCCCGGCGTGCGGCCCCCGCACTAGCCGAAGGCACCGCGTGACTTCACACGTCAATGACATGACAGACCAGATCGAGAATGACATCACAGAACAGATCCAGACGCCCCCGATCGAGGCCGGACTAATCGAGGCCGGACTGGTCGAGGAGACCCTCGACGCCGAGGACGTCGCCGAGGTCGAGGCACCCACGTTCGCCGAACTCGGCGTCCAGGACCAGATCGTGCAGGCCCTCGACCGGGTCGGCATCACCCGGGCGTTCCCGATCCAGGCCCTGACCCTGCCGGTGGCCATGACCGGTCACGACATCATCGGGCAGGCCAAGACCGGCACCGGCAAGACCCTCGGGTTCTCGATCCCGGTGCTGATGCGCGTGCTCGGCCCCGACGAGCAGGGCTTCGAGGATCTACTCGCCCCCGGCAAGCCCCAGGCTCTGGTCGTGGTGCCGACGCGGGAACTCGCCGTCCAGGTCGCCGGAGACCTCGACACCGCCGCCAAGCTGCGCAGCGTGCGGATCCTGACGGTCTACGGCGGGCGCGCCTACGAACCGCAGATCGAGGCGCTGCGCCGCGGCGTCGAGGTCGTCGTCGGCACCCCGGGCCGGCTGCTCGACCTGGCCCAGCAGAAGCATCTCGACCTCGGGAACGCCAGGATCGTCGTGCTCGACGAGGCCGACGAGATGCTCGACCTCGGCTTCCTGCCCGATGTCGAACGGATCCTCGCGCTGACCCCCGAGGGCCGCCAGACGATGCTCTTCTCGGCGACCATGCCCTCGGCGGTGGTCGCCCTGGCCCGCCGGTACATGACCCAGCCCACGCACATCCGCGCGCACTCCCCCGACGACACCGGAGCCACCGTCAAGGCGACCAAGCAGTTCGCCTACCGGGCGCACGCGATGGACAAGGTCGAGATGCTGGCCCGGGTGCTGCAGGCCCGTGGCCGCGGCCTGACCATGATCTTCGCCCGGACCAAGCGCACCGTGGCCAAGGTCGCCGACGAACTCGCGGACCGCGGATTCGCCGCGGCCGCGATCCACGGCGATCTCGGCCAGGGCGCCCGCGAGCAGGCCCTGCGGGCCTTCCGCAACGGCAAGGTGGACGTGCTGGTCGCCACCGACGTCGCCGCCCGCGGCATCGACGTGGACGACGTGACGCACGTGATCAACTACCAGTGCCCCGAGGACGAGAAGACCTACCTGCACCGGATCGGCCGGACCGGTCGTGCCGGGAACACCGGAACGGCCGTGACCTTCGTCGACTGGGACGAGATGATGCGCTGGGGGCTGATCGACAGGGCCTTCGACCTGGGCATCCCCGAGCCGGTCGAGACGTACTCCTCCTCCCCCCACCTGTACACCGATCTGGACATCCCTGAGGGCGTCAAGGGCACCCTGCCCCGGGCCGCCCGCACCCGCGCCGGCCTGGACGCCGAAGAGGTCGAGGACGTCGGCGAGACCGGTCAGCGACCGCGACGTGGCGCGGGCCGCGACCGTGATCACGGGGGCGGTCGCGAGGCCCGCTCCGGCGGTGGCCGGTCGGGCGGTGCCCGCTCCGGTGGCGGCCGGTCGGGCGGTGGCCATTCGGGTGGCGGCCGGTCGGGCGAGCACGAGCAGGCCGAGGTGGACACCGCCTCTCGTCCGCGCCGCGCCCGCCAGCGCCGCCGCACCCGTGGTGGACAGTCGGTCGAGGGCGCCGGGGACACCCCTGGGGCGACGTCAGCGCCCGAGACGTCCGCACCCTCCGACCAGTCGGCCCAGACCGCGGACGGCGGCCCCCGTGGCCGGCGACGTCGCCGGCGCCGCGGTGGCAGCGGCGGGGCCGCGAAGGCCGACTCCGCGCCCGCCACGGCCGACTGAACGCCCACCCCTCACCGGGAGCTCACCGCGCACCGCCGCCGGCGGACCGGCGCGGACGCCGTGCCCACTGCTGCGACAGCGAGTCGGCGACCTCGCGATAGGCCTGCGCGCCCTTGGAGCCCGCCGCACTGGTCAGGATCGAGCTGCCCAGCGCCGGCGCCTCGGCGAACCGCACCGAGCGCGGGATGGGCGGGCCGAGCACCGCGAACCCGTAGCGCTCGGCGACGTCGGCCAGCACCGCGCGGGCATGCGAGGTGCGCGCGTCGAACATGGTCGGCAGGATCCCGCGCACCGTCAGCCCGGGGTTCAGCAGCCGCTGGACGTCGTCGATGGTGCTCAGCAGCTGGCCCACGCCGCGGTGGCTGAGCATCTCGCACTGCATCGGGATGATCACCTCGTTCGCGGCGGTCAACGCGGCCAGCGTGAGCACGCCGAGCGAGGGTGAACAGTCCAGCAGGACGACGTCGTAGTCCTCCTCCAACGGTGCGAGGGCCGAACGCAGCACGAACTCCCGACCGGGCCGGCCCATCAACGCCACCTCGGTGCCGGCCAGGTCGATCGTGGCCGGGAGCAGGTCGATCCGGTCGCCGACCTCCAGCAGCACGTCGTCCAGGTCCGAGAGCCCGAGCAGCACCTCGTGGACCCCGCCCTCCACCTCGTCCGGATCGACCCCGAGGGAGAACGTCAGGCAGGCCTGGGCGTCCAGGTCCACCAGCAGCACCCGTAGGCCCTGTTCGGCGAAGGCGGCGCCGAGGGAGGCGACCGTGGTGGTCTTGGCGACCCCACCCTTCTGGTTGGCGACGGCCAGGGTGCGCGACATGGACCCCATTCTGCCGCCGACGACGCGCCCGATGGACGTCCTGGCCGTGCGAAACCCCGGCGGACGGGGCACGCTGGGGTGTCATGGACGGTATCGGCCGAGGCAGCGCCGGACCGCACACGCAGGAAACCGCGGCGCTGTCGGTCCCGACAGGGCTCTTCGAGCCGGACGGCGTCAGCCACAGAGTGCATTGCGACCCGGTCGTGGGCCTGGCCGCCATGCGCGCCATCCTGCTGGCCGCGCTGCACCCGGCCGTCAGCGCCGCTATCGACCACCACAGTGAGTACCGTCACCGGCCGTGGGTGATCCCGGTCCGATTCGCCCGCTACATCGCGGTGTGCACGTTCGGTACCACCGCCGAGGCTCTGCTCGCCGCCTCGCGGGCGCGCGCCGTCCACCATCGGGTCAAGGGCGTCTGCGAGGACGGAGATCCGTACGACGCCGAGGATCCCGACCTGCTGGCCTGGGGGCACGCCTGCCTGGTGGCCTCCTGCCTGGAGTTGGCGACGAGGGCCGGGCTGCGACTGAGCGGCGACGAACAGGATGTCTACGTGCGCGAACAGGCCCGGGTCGCGGTGCTCGTCGGGCTCGAACCACCGCAGGTGCCGCAGGACCGCCGGGAACTGCGCGCGCTGATCCGTCGATCCCGCCCGGCGCTGAGGTGCACCCCCGCGGCCCAGGAGGCCCTGTGGGCCGTCGTCCACGACTCCACGGGCCCGGTCCCGTTCCACCCCCAGGCCCCCGCCTGGGCGCCGGTCGCCGGTCTCGCCTACGCGACCCTGCCGGGGTGGGCGCGGCGCCTGTACGGGATCGGCGACCCTCCGGGACCGGCCGGCCTGGACGGGGACGACGCGACCGCGGCATTGGCCGCCTGGCGCGACCAACAGGTCGGGCTCAGTCCCTGACCGCAGCGGTGCCGCTGCCCTGGCTCTCGATGGCCTCGAGGACCTCGGGGGCGGTGAGGTGCTCGCCGATCCGGTTCCGCTTGCCCGCACCGTGGTAGTCGCTTGACCCGGTGACCAGTAGGCCGAGGTCGTCGGCGAGGGCGCGCAGGGCGTCCCGCTCGGCGGGCAGATGATCGCGGTGGTCGACCTCGAGTCCGGCCAGTCCGGCCTCGGCGAGCTCGGCGATCACGTCGTCGCCGACCACCCGGCCACGGCGGCCGGCCCGGGGGTGAGCCATCACCGGGACCCCGCCGGCCTCGCGCACCAGCGTCACCGCGGTCACGGCGTCCAGGCTGTAGTGACGCACGTAGTACGGCGAGCCGTTGCGCAGCACGGTCGCGAACGCCTCCTCGCGGGAGGACACGTGTCCGCGGGCGACCATCGCGTCGGCGATGTGCGGCCGCCCCAGGGTCCCGCCGTCCGCCGCCCGGGCCAGGACGTCCTCGAGGTCGAGCGGGTAGTCGACGGCGATCCGTGCGACCATCCGCCGCGCCCGGTCCAGCCGGTCTCCCCGGACCCGGCCCAGTTCCTCGGTCAGCGCCGGGTGCCCGGGATCGTGCAGATAGGCCAGCAGGTGCACGCCGATCCCGCCGGCGTGGCAGGACAGTTCCGCCCCGGGCACCAGCACGACGCCCAGGCGTCTGGCGGCGCGGGCGGCCTCGCCCCACCCGGCGGTGCTGTCGTGATCGGTGAGCGCGACCACGTCGAGGCCGGCGGCCCGCGCCGCGGCGAGCACCTCGGCCGGATCCTGGGTGCCGTCGGAGACCCGGGAATGGGTGTGCAGGTCGATGCGCACGCGGCTCCCCGTCCGGGTCCACTCGTCCGTCGCCGCGTCAGCGCAGGCGCGGGGACAGCGCCCCGTAGGGCAGGGCGTAGTGGTGCTCGGGCTCGCGCAGATCCACGAGCGAGAAGGCGTCCATCAGCACGGCCGCGGCCAGGTGCGGCCAGGTGATCAACCACAGCCACACCCCCAGCGCCTCGCCCACGTACGCGGCGGCCGGCTGCAGGTCGATGAGGTCGGCCCGGTCGGTGGGCACGTTCCACATCGGCGTCTCGTGGCCCGCGGCGACCAGTTTCACCTCGGCCGCCCCGGTGCCGATCGCCCGGCCCGGGTCGATCCAGTCCAATCCGGCCAGATGCGCGGCCAGCCCCACCCCGGGCTGCTCGGCGACCAGCAGGAGGTCGGCGGCGAGGTCGTCACCGATGTCGAGCGGCAGCGGGTTGGGACCGGACAGGGCCAGGACCGTGGCGACCGGGCCGCTGTGGTCGTCCCCCGCGTACCGAACGCCGGTGACGATCCAGTTGGGCGGCAACGGCCACGGCAGCCACAGCGGCACCTGGGAGCGGGCCGCGATCTGCCGCAAGGCGTCGTCCGAGGCCACGATGGCGGCGTGCAACGGCGCCACCGCGCCGTGCTCGGGGCAGGACCAGGAATCGCTCCACAGTCCCGGGGGCCGCACCGGAATCCCACAGCGCGGGCAGCTCACATCGCGGTCGCTCACACCAGTGACGTTGCTCCGTGACGGGCGGGCAGTCAAGCGACGCACCGTCGGGCTGGTCACACTGGTGTCCATGCACCTCATCCCCTGCGCCGGCGCCGTGATCCACGACCCCTCCGGGCGCCTGCTGCTGGTCCGACGGGCGAACGAACCGGCCCGGGGAACCTGGGCCCTGCCCGGGGGGCGGTGCCGGGACGGCGAGTCGTCCGCCGACGCCGCGGTGCGCGAGGTCCGCGAGGAGACCGGTCTGGACGTGATCGCGGTGCGACCGATCGGCACGGTGGACCGCGAGGCGCCGGACGGCGGCGTGTACCGGATCGAGGACTGGGCCTGCGCGGTCGCCGGCGGCGAGCTGCGGGCCGGGGACGACGCCGCGCAGGCCCGATGGGTGGATCGCGCGGACCTGGGACGGCTCCGGCTCGCTCCGATGCTGCTCGAGGCACTCACCGAGTGGAACGTCCTGCCCGGGCCGGGGGCCACGGACGACCCCCGGTAGCCGGCTCTGATCACAGAACGGTGGACGCGATGTGCGGGACGATCCGAGGGTGGTGATCATCGGCGCGGGCGGGTTCACTGACGACCATGGAGGTCTCCAAGGAACTGCTGCCCGGGGTGGGTACCCGCCACGAGCTGACGACGACGAGCGGGCAGGTCGTGTGCATCGTGGCTCGCCGCACCGGCGACGTGGAGGTGATGACCTACGCCGCCGCGGACCCCGACCAGGCCACCATGCTGGTCCGGCTGACCGGCGACGAGGCGGCGACGGTGGCACGCATCCTGATCGCGGCCCAGCCATGACACCGCCCGGCGGTGAGTCATGCACCTGGAACCTGCGCTTCTGCTCGAACTGGGGGTGATCCTCGCCCTCCTCGGGGTGCTGTCGGGCCTGGCCCGGCGGGTCGCCATCTCGCCGGTCCCGCTGTACCTGATCGCGGGCCTGGCTCTCGGAGACGGCGGCCTGGCGCCGGTGCCGGCGGCCGGCGAGTTCGTCGAGGTGACCGCGGCGCTCGGCATCGTGCTGCTGCTGCTCACCCTGGGGCTGGAGTTCTCCGTCGAGGAGTTCGGTCAGAGCCTGCGCCACCATGTGCCCTCGGCGCTGGTCGACCTCGTGGTGTGCGCCGTCCCGGGCGCCGTCGCCGGCGTCCTGCTCGGGCTGGACGCCGTCGCCGTCCTGGCTCTGGCGGGAGCCACCTGGATCTCCTCGTCCTCGATCGCGGCTCGGGTGCTGCAGGACCTGGATCGGCTCGGCAACCGGGAGACCCCCTCGGTGCTGGCCATCCTGGTGCTCGAGGACTTCGCGATGGCGGCGTACCTGCCCCTGCTGTCGGTCCTGGCCTTCGGCGGGACCCTCGCCCAGGCGGCCCTGGGATCGGTCCTGGCGGTCGCCTGTGTCGGGGCCGCCTTCTGGGTCACCCGCCTTTGGGGGGCGAGGATCAGCGAGACGCTCGGCGGCACCGCCCCGGAGCCCCTGATGCTGCGGGTGCTCGGCGGCACGCTGATCGTCGCCGCCCTGGCGGAGCTGATCTCCGCCTCGGCCGCCGTCGGGGCCTTCATCGTCGGGCTGATGCTCACCGGGGACGTGGCCCGCGCCGTCCGCCAGGTGCTGGAGCCGCTGCGTGACCTGTTCGCCGCGGCCTTCTTCGTCGGGATCGGGCTGTTCGTGCGCCCGGGCGACCTGGTGCCCATGCTGCCCGCGGCCGCGATGCTGGCCGTGGTCGGCATCGCCTCCAAGCTCGCCGTCGGCGCGTTCGCCGCCGGCCGCGACGGCGTGGCGTGGAGGGGACGGCTACGGGCAGGGGCCACGCTCAGCGCCCGCGGGGAGTTCTCCATCGTCATCGTCGGGCTGGCGGCGACCACCGACCCACGGCTGGGACCGCTGGTCACCGGCTACGTCGTCATCCTGGGGATCGTCGGGCCGGTACTGACGCGCCTGGTCCCCGTGCGGGTGCACCCGATGCCCAGCGCGGCGCAGCACGACACGGGTGCGCGCGACCCGGGTGGATGAACGCAGGCTCAGCCCCTGCCCGGCGGGTCGATCGGAGTGGGGCGGCCTGGCTGCTCGCCGCCGCGCGCGTCCAGGTAGCCCTGCGTGGGCACCATCACCTTGCGGCGGAAGATGCAGACGACGGTGCCGTCCTGCTTGTAACCGCGGGTCTCCACGTGGACCACGCCGCGGTCGTCCTTGCTCGTGGACGGCCGCTTGTCCAGCACCGTGGTCTCACCGTAGATGGTGTCGCCGTGGAAGGTCGGCGCGATGTGCCGCAGCGACTCGATCTCCAGGTTGGCGATCGCCTTGCCGGAGACGTCCGGCACCGACATGCCCAGCAGCACCGAGTAGATGAGGTTGCCCACCACGACGTTCTTGCCGAACTGGGTGGTCGTCTCGGCGTAGTTGGCGTCCAGATGCAGGGGATGGTGGTTCATGGTGATCAGGCAGAAGAGGTGGTCGTCGGACTCGGTGATGGTCTTGCCGGGCCAGTGCTTGTACACCGCTCCGACCTCGAAGTCCTCGTAGCTGCGCCCGAACTGCATCAGTTCCACCTCTGTCCGCGGTCTTCTGTGCCGGCCCCATCGTGCCCGCAAGCCCACACCGGCGCACCGGCGCGCGAGGTGCGCAAACTCACGTGGCTCTCGCTCGTATCAGAATCGATGTTTCTGAGAACTCCACGGAACGGCCCGTTCCTGTCGGAGGGGATCTGTGTCAGGATCGGCGGTCTGTCCCGATTAGACCGGATCGGGCACAACGTTGCTCGGCCGACGCGGCCGGTGGCCCGGGGGGAACCTCATGACGGAGCCGAGCCGACGCCTGAACTCGTGGATCGCCGAGCGGATCGGCGCACGGATCACCGCCGGCGCGCGCCCACGGACCGCCGCCGCTGCGGTGCTGTCCATGGCCTTGGCCGTCCCCCTGGCCCTGGCCATCCCCCCGGCGCCGGCGAGCGGGGCCGCGACGGCATCGGACCACACGTCGACGCTCGAGGCGAGGCGCGTCGACCGGGTCACCGTGACACCGGACTGGTTCGACTGCTCCGCGGTGATCTTCGGTGGGCTGTCCGCCGACTGCGGCATGGTCGAGGTGCCGCTGGACTACGACGAACCGAAGGGCGCCACGACCTCACTGGCGGTTCTGCGCACCCACGCCACCGACCCCAAACGCAGGATCGGCACGCTGTTCCTCAACCCGGGTGGGCCGGGCGGCTCCGGCGTGGGCATAGCCGCGGTGGCGGGCGCCTTCCTGCCACCGGCGCTGCTGGAACGTTTCGACGTGGTCGGCTTCGACCCGCGGGGCAGCAACTTCAGCGACAATGTCCGGTGCTGGGCCAACCTCGGGGAACAGGCCTCCGCGCTGTCCGGCCTGAACGTCGCCTTCCCCTGGACGGCGGCCGAGAAGAAGGCCTACATCGCCTCCTCGGTCTCGCTCGGGAAGGCGTGCTCGAGCACCGGACGCCCGCTGTCGGCGTCCATGTCCACCGCCGAGGTGGCCCGGGACATGGACGTCCTGCGCCGCCACTTCGGTGACGAACGTCTGACCTACCTGGGCTTCTCCTACGGCACCCAACTCGGCCAGGTCTACGCCAACCTGTTCCCCGACCGCGTGCGCGCCCTGGTCCTGGACGGCGTCGTGGACCCGATCGCCTGGACCGGTACCCCTTCGACCCGGAACACGCCGGTCACCATGAGGCTCCCCTCCGACCGGGCCTCCGACCGGGCCACGCACGAGATCCTGCGCCGATGCGAGAAGGCGGGCGCGCAGGTGTGCACGCTGGCCGGGCGCGGGGATCCGGTCGAGTTGTACGACCGGGTAGCCGAGACCCTGCGCAAGGGCCCCCAGGAGATCACCGACGACACCGGCCAACCGTTCCTGACCCTGACCTATGCCGACTTCATCGCGAACGTGGTCGGGCTCCTGTACGACCCGATCGGCGCCACCCTGGTGCCCCTCGTGGTGGAGGCGGTGATCGACCTGCTCGCGCCGCCCGGGGATGCCGCCCGGCCCGGCGCCGAGGCCCAGTACCAGCGGTTGAGCAAGCGGCGCGCGACGCTGCAGGACCGTTCCGACCGTACCGAGGCGAGGCTGAGGTCGATGTGGGGCAAGCGGCTGACCGGTTACGCGTTCCCCTACGACAACTACCTCGACGCCGCCGTCTCCGTGCTCTGCACCGACAGTCAGAACCCCGCCTCGGCCTCGGCCTGGTCCGACTATGCCGCGACGGCCGATCAGCAGGCCCCGGGCTTCGGGCCGTACTGGGCCTGGTCGTCCGCGCCGTGCGCCTCGAAGACCTGGACGGCGCAGGACGAGGACGCCTACCGCGGCCCGTTCACCCGGCGCACCGCGGCCCCGGTCCTGGTGGTCGGCAACTACTGGGACCCGGCGACGAACTACGACAGCGCGGTCAAGGTGAACTCCCTGCTGCCGAACAGCGTTCTGCTGAGCAGCGACAGTTGGGGGCACACCGCCTTCGGCACCTCGACCTGTGTCGTCGACGCGGTCAGCACCTACCTGCTGAGCGTAGAGACACCCACGGCGGGGACGGTCTGCGTCGGGCAGGATCAGCCCTTCGAATCGGTTCCGGACCCGCAGGCATCCGCCCAGGCCGCACCCGGGTCCGAGATGCTGCCGCCCGTGACGACCCCATGGCCCGAACCGGCGGGCTGACCATGCCGGCTCCGTGGCGGTAGGCGGGGATCGACCCCCCGGGAGCGTCCAGGACCTCGCGCAGCCGCTCCTCAGCCAGAGCACGCCATCACTCTGGCAGCGTGCCGGGGCTCACTCCCCCACCAGACCCCGACGCCGTGCCAACGCCGCCGCCTCGGTGCGCCCGGAGGCGCCGAGCTTGGCCAGGATGTGGGACACGTGCACGCTCACGGTCTTCGTGCTGATGAACAGCCGCTTGCCGATCTCGCCGTTGCTTCGCCCCTGGGCGACCAGGGCCAGCACCTCGCTCTCGCGCGGGGTGAGACTCTCACGCACCGGGCCTGACCGCGCCCGATCGAACCCCGTCTTGTCGAACCCGGCCCGATCGAAGCCGGCCCGATCGACCCGGGCCGCCGAACCGATCCGGTCGTGGCGGTCGATCCGCTGCATGAGAGGCACCGCCTTCAGACGGGCCGCCATCGTGCGGGCCATCGCGGCTGATCTCCTCGCGCCGTCCGGATCACCTGTGGCGGTGAGGATCTCGGAGAGCACGGCGTGCGCCCGCGCCATCGGGTGGACGTGTCCGAAGACCTCGAACGCCGCGACAGCGGCCTGCCAGGACTGCACGAGCTCCGTCGCGGAGACCGACCGGTCACCGACCAGCCAGTGCAGCCGTTCGTGCTCGGCCCGCGCCAACGCCGCCCAGGCAGCGGTCTCGACGCTGAGCCCGGCCAACTCGGCGATGACCGACTCGACGTCGAGCAGCAACCGCTCGGCGTGCTCCACGAGATATCCGCCCTCCGCCGTTGGACGCCGGGCGGCTCCGTCGGCCAGCATGGCCAGGGACGTCGCCGCGAGCCGGACCCGCGCCTCGAAGAACGGGCTCCAGACCCGGCTGAGCACCTCGACCACGGTGTCGTAGGCGGCCAGGGAGTCCTCGAGGCGGCCCGCCCGCGCGGCGTCCTCGATGCCGACCCCGGCGGCCTGCACCGCGACGATCCCGTCGAGGGCCCACACCGGGCGCAACGCAGCCAGGCGATCGGTGACCGCCTCACCCCGCGCGGCGGCGACCTGGACGCGCAACGCCTCGAGCATGGCGGCCGGTACCGGCGGGTCGGTGCCGTCCGGATGCTCCAGGACGGTCAGCGCCTCGTCCCACTCGCCGGTCACCACGAGCACCCAGGCCAGGAACCAGCGGGACTCCAGGGCGTAGGGCGCCCACGGAGTTCCCGCCTTCGCTCCGAGCGCCATCGCGGTGCGCAGCTGGTCCGCGGCCGGTGCCCAATCCTGGGCGTTCAGGTAGGCCATGCCGAGCCAGAACCGCCCCCGCAGCTCGGCCTCGGCGTGGCCCGTGGCGCGGGCCCGGGCCACGGCGCCGGTCAGGGCGGCGTGGCTGGCCGCGGTGGACGTCCGGTTGCTGATCCGGCTGACCGTGGTGAACGCATCGCTGGCCACCCGCGGCAGATCCAGGCTCTCCGCCAGTGCGAGGGCGGCGCGTCCGGCTGAGTGGGCCTCCTCGAACAGATGGTCGGCGGCCAGCACCCGGGCGTGGCTGGCGAGCACCTCGGCCCGCAGCGGGATCTCCGCACCGGCGAGCAGCCGGACTGCCTCGGACGACACCTGAGCGGGGCTCTCGTCGGTGTCGATATTGCTCAGCGCCAATGCCCGCGACGACAGCAGCCGGGCCCGATCCTCCGCCGGGGCGCCCGCAGGCAGCTGATCGAGCTGCTCGCTGAGCAGCGCCGCCGCGCGGACGGCGTGCCCGCAGGCCGTGAGCGCATCGGCCGTCTCGGCCACCACCACCGAGGTCTCCAGGTCCGGGTGGGAGCCGATGTCGGGGTCGGCGAACAGCTCGATGGCATGCTCGTAGTGCCGGACGGCGTCGGTCGGTCCGCCGACGGACATCGCCTCGCGTGCGGCCTCCACACTCGCGGCCAGAGCCGTCTCCCGGTCGAGGGCCCTGCGGGCGTGGTAGGCGAGCTCGGCGGCGGTTCCGGCGCGGTGACGGTCCCGCAGGGCCTCGACGTACCGGGCGTGCAGCCGGACCCGCTCACCGGGCAGCAGGTCCTCGTAGACGGCCTCGGCGAGCAGCGCGTGCCGGAACGCATAGTCCCCGCCGTCGGGGCGCAGCACGCTCAGCTCCACCGCCTGACGCAGCGCGTCGTCCAGGCGCCCGGCGTCCAGACCGGAGACCGTGGCGAGCAGCTCGTGCGAGACCCGCCGTCCGGCGACCGCACTCACCCGGACCAGCTGCCGCGCGTCGTCCTCGAGCCGGTCCAGCCGCAGCAGCAGCAGCTCGGCCAGATCCGCGGGGAGCAGGCGGCAGGTGGCGTCACCCGTCACGCCGACGAGCTCCTCGACGAAGAAGGCGTTGCCGTCGGCGCGTTCGACGATGGCGCGGAGCTGGGCGCGGGTGAGCGGGCCCGGATGGAGCTGCTCGGCGAGGGCGCGCACGGCAGCGGCCGGCAGCGGACCGAGGTGCAGCCGGTGGACGCCGCGCAGCCGCGCCCACTCGGCCGCCTGCGGACGCAGCGGGTGGCGCCGGTGCAGGTCGTCCGAGCGGTAGGAGGCGACCAGGGCGACGGGGCCGTCCACGGGACGGGCGAGCAGGTAGCTGAGCAGGTCACGGGTGGACTGGTCGGCCCAGTGCAGATCCTCGAGCACCACGAGGACCGGCGCGGAGGCCGCGGCCCGTTCCAGCAGGTGCCGCACGGCCTCGAACAGCGCGCCGCGCTCAAGGGTCTCCCACTCGGTGTGCGGACGGCCGGCGGCACCGTCCTCGGACAACACCCGCCGACCGGGCTGGAGCCGGGCCAGCGCCGGATGCATGGTGAGCACCTCGGGCATCTCGGCGGCGATCCGGCCGACCACCTCCGAGAACGGCAGGTACGGCAGGCCGCGCTCACCGAGGTCCAGGCAGTGCCCGACGACGACCTGCCAGCCGTGGCCGTGCGCCGTCTCGGCCAGCGCCTCGATCAGCCGGGTCTTGCCGATCCCGGCATCACCGGACAGCAGGACCACCCGCCGCGGCCCGTCGACGTCGTCCGCGCGCACGCCGAGGACGTCGACGAGCTCGGCCAGCTCGCCGTCCCGCCCGACGAGCTCGGGCGGAGGCGTCGTCACACGTGCCACAGGGTCCATCGTGGCAGGGGCCGACCTCAGGCGGGACGGACCCGCCCGTGCGGTTGCGCACTGCGGCGACGGTGGACGACGCGGACCGCGAGCCGGCGCAACAGCGGCGTCTGCCGGGGCGGCAGGTAGTTCTGCTGGTGGCGGTGCGGATCCGGGCGACCGGCTCGCCCTGAGCGGCGGTCCATCTCGTAGAGGTAGGGGTTCAGGATCTCCTGAGGGGCGAGCATGGTCTCCTCCTGCGCGGGCTGTGCTGATGATCTCCAGCCTCGGTCGCTGAGGTAGGCGCCCGCATCGGGAGGCTGCCGTAGCCGGCGAGGGTGCCGGCGTGGGCGCACCGGGGACCGACCGCCTCTGAGGTACCTCAGAGACTCGACGCGTCGAGTCGGTCGCCCTGGAGGTGAGACGTGGGTCATGCTGGTGCGACCGACCGATCGATCGGCCGGGTGGACGCGGATGGTGGTAGCAGTGGCCGACGACGCCGAGCGAAGCGACCCGACCGACCCCTTCGGTGCCTTTCTCGGCCACCTGAGGGCGCTGTCCCAGCAGATGGTGGGGCTCGGGTTGCCCACCGGTGCCGCCGATCCCGGGGCGGGCGCCCCGAGCTCCCCGGACGCGACGGCCATGACTGCCTGGGCGGCCGCGATGTCCGCGCCGATCCCGTGGCCCGGAGCCCTCACGGAGGCGCAGGTGAGCGCCGTCCACAAAGCGGTCTCGGCGCAGAGGGCCTCCGTGGCCGCGCTGCGCAGCCAGCTCGACGCATTCGACTCCCAGCTGAAGGTCCTCGACGACCTTCTCGGCCCGATGTCCGAATGGAGCCGACGTTGGGCGCAGACAGAGGCCGCGCTCAACCCGCGGTCGCGGCCACCAGACGATCAGCCAGCTGCTGAGCCGACGTGAGGCACGCCGCGATGCCGATCCCACGGTAGGCCGCCCCCGTCACGTGCACCCCGGGTGCACTCGAGGCCAGCGAACGCTCGATCGTGGCCAACCGCCCCTCGTGACCGATCGTGTACTGCGGCAACGCCTGGGGCATCCTGCGCACCACGCGGGCCAGGGGTTCGGGGCCCCCGGCCGTGGGCAGCCCGACCGCGATCGCCAGTTCGGCGCGGACGGCGCGCTCGAGCTGGGCGTCGTCCAGGTCGGCCAAGCGGCGGTCACCGTCGCGGCCGACCATCGCCCGGATCACCACGGTCGACGCAGCCGCCGGCTGCGGCCATTTCGAGGACAGCCACGTGCAGCCGACGAGCAGCCGGCCCTGCCCGGGCGGGACGAGGAACCCGGTGCCTGCCGGCAGTGCGAAGGGGCCGGTCAGGGCGGCCCGGTCGTAGATCACAGTGAGCGTGGCCACATCGGCGTACCTGATCGCCCCGGCGGCGCCCGCCGCCCTCGCGTCCAGGTCGCGCAGCAACGGCGCCGCGACGTGGGCCGGGACGGCGAGCACCACCTCGTCGGCCTCCAGCGCGGTGCCGTCCTGCAGCGCCACGCGATAGGCGGGATCGCCCGCCGGTCCCCGTTCGAGCGCGACGACGGGCGTCGCGGTGCGCACGTCGGCCCCCGCCCGGCGAGCGCCGTCCACGAGGGCCTGAACGAGGCGACACATACCGCCCTCGAAACCGGCCAGCGCCGGGCCCGCACCGGTCCTGGGCGGCAGAGACCGGACGGCGCGCAGCACGCTGCGTTCGCGCAGCGCCAGAGCCGCGACATCGGGGACGGCGCTGCGCGCGGACAGCTCCTCGGCCCGGCCCGCGTGCACCCCGCCGAGCATCGGCTCGACCAGGTTCGCGAACACCTCGGCCCCCAGGCGGGGGCGCAGCAGGTCGGCGATGCTCGGGTCCGCGCCGCGGGACGTGGTGGGCAGCACCAGATCCATGGCGGCCCGGGCCGCCCCGGCACGGCCCACCAGACCCGAACGCGCCAGGGCCAGGGCCGAGTCCGGGATGCCGAAGACGGAGCTGCGGGGAAGGCGGCGCAACCCCGAGGCCACCCAGATGTAGGCACCGGCACGGCTCGGCTCCCGCTGATGTGCCGTCAGTCCCAGGTCGGCGATCACGGCGCGGACGACGGGCGAGCGGACCAGCATCGAGTCCGGGCCGACGTCGACGGGCTGGGTCGCCCGCCCGGTCAACGCCCCGGCGTCCACCGTCCGGATCCAGCCGCCGAGGTGCTCGCCCGCCTCGACCAGGGTGACCGAGACCGCCCCACCGGCCCGGGCCGTCCGCCAGGCGGTGGCCAGCCCGGAGACGCCCCCGCCCACCACCACGATCCGCCGCCGCACTCGGCCCAGCCTACGCAGCGGCTCACCCGGACCCGATGAGACCATGGGTTCATGGAGCGCAGCGACCAGGACCCTCCCCAGGGAGCCACCGCGGGCGAGGACGCAGCCGACTCGACGCCCGCGGCCGAGAACGAGCACCGCAGCGTGCCCCGCTCGGCCGCCTTCCGGGCGTTCATCGCCCGGGACTGGGCGGCGCGACCCGACCGGTTGCCGCCGCCCCTGCCCGCGGCTGCGTACGCCGCCCGCCGCCGGGACGCGCTCGCCGCCCGCTTCCCCGGGCAGCGCCTGGTGCTGCCGGCGGGCCCGCTCACCAGGCGCAGCAACGACACCGACTACCGCTTCCGTGCCCACTCCGCGTTCGCCCATCTGACCGGGCTCGGCGGCGAGCGCGAGCCGGACGCCGTCCTGGTCCTGGAACCACGCCGCCCCGGGTCGTCGGCGCCCGAGCATGAGGCACCCGGCCCGACCCACGACGCGATCCTGTACTTCCGGCCACGGGCCGAACGAGACGCCGAGGAGTTCTACGCCGACGCCCGGTACGGCGAGCTGTGGGTTGGGGTCCGTCAGTCCCTGGAGGAGATCGAGGCCGAGACCGGTATCGAGTCGCGCCACCTGGACGAGCTGCTCGATGCCCTCGCCAAGGACCTGGGCCCCGCGGGTGAGGGAACGGTGCTCCGGGTGATCAGGGACGCCGACGCCGGCCTCACCGCACGCCTGGACCGGGTGCGCGAGAAGGCATCCCAGGCTGAGGGATCCGCCGATGCCGACGCGGAGCTGGACCGCGCGGCGTCCGAACTGCGCCTGGTCAAGGACGGCTTCGAGGTCGAGCAGATGCGGCTCGCGGTCGCGGCCACCGTGCGCGGCTTCGCCGACATCGTCCGGGCGCTGCCCGAGGCGTCGGACGGCGAGCGGGGCGAGCGCGTCGTCGAGGGGGTCTTCGCGCTGCGGGCGCGCCGGGAGGGCAACGGCGTCGGCTACGAGACGATCGCCGCCTCGGGGCCGCACGCCTGCACCCTGCACTGGATCCGCAACGACGGCCCGGTGCGCCCCGGCGATCTGATCCTGGTCGACGCCGGCGTCGAGGTCGACTCGCTCTACACCGCGGACGTCACGCGCACCCTGCCCGTCAGCGGCAGGTTCAGCCGGGCCCAGCGCCGCGTCTACGAGGCGGTCCTGGAGGCCGCCGACGCCGCCTTCGAGGTGGCCCGCCCGGGTCGGCGCTTCCGCGAACTCAACGACGTCGCCCAGGCGGTGATCGCGCGCCGGCTCGCCGAGTGGGGGCTGCTGCCCGGCAGCGCCGAGGAGTCGATCGATCCCGACGGACAGTTCCACCGCCGGTGGATCGTGCACGGGGTCAGCCACCACCTGGGCATCGACGTGCACGACTGCGCCCGGGCCAGGCGCGAGATGTACCTCGACGGCGTCCTCGAACCCGGCATGGTCTTCACGATCGAGCCGGGCCTGTACTTCCGCGAGGAGGACCTGCTCGCCCCCGCGGAACTGCGCGGGATCGGGGTGCGGATCGAGGACGACGTGCTGGTCACCGCCGACGGCTGCGAGAACCTGTCCGCGGCCCTACCCCGCACTCCGGACGAGCTCGAGGCGTGGATGCGCGAGCTTCGTCGATAGGGCGGCTGTCATGGCGACCGACCGCCGGGGCGCGGGCGCTGTTCAGCCGTGATCGCGCTTGGGCCCCAGCCCGGGCGTCACCCCCATCGCCGTCCGGTCCTTGCGCACCGTCACCGGGTGGCCCTCCTCGTCGGCCGCGAGGTTGGCCGCGACGTCCATCGCCACCCGGTGGGTGTGCTCGTGATGTCGCTGTGCCTCCATGAGCTGGTACTCGGCGTTCAGGGAACGGATCAGCGAGAGCACCATCGCGATCATGACCAGGGAGAACGGCAGCGCGATCGCGATCGCCGTGGACTGCAGTGCACCCAGCGCGGCGTTGCCGCCGACCACCAGCAGGGCCATCGCGACGGCGCCCTCGGCGACCGCCCAGAAGATCCTGCTCCAGGTCGGGGGGTTCGGGTCCCCGCCGGAGGCGAGCATGTCGACCACCAGGGAGCCCGAGTCGGAGGAGGTGACGAAGAACGTCACGATCAGCAGCAACGCCACCAGCGAGACGATCGAGCCGCCCGGTAGCCCGCCGAGCATGGCGAAGAGCGACTCGTTGGTGTTCACCGCGCCGTCCACGATCAGCCCGCCGCCGCCGAACAGCTCCCGGTAGATCGCCGTTCCGCCGAGCACCGAGAACCACGCGAAGGTGACCAGGGTCGGCACGAGCAGCACCCCGACCACGAACTCGCGCACGGTCCGGCCCCGGGAGATCCGCGCGATGAACACGCCCACGAACGGCGCCCAGGACATCCACCAGCCCCAGTAGAACGTCGTCCAGGACGCCTGCCAGGCGGCGCCGTCCTCGCCCTGCAGAGCGGTCGTGTCGAAGGTCAGCCGGACGACGTCGGCCAGGTACTCACCGAGGCTGGCGACGAACTCGCGCATCAGGAAGACGGTCGGCCCCGCGATCAGGACGAACAGCAGGACCGATCCGGCCAGGATCATGTTGGCGTTGGACAGCCACTGGATGCCCTTGTCCAGGCCGGTGACCACCGAGATCGTGGCCACCCCGGTGATCGCCGCGACGGCGATGATCTGGGTGCTCAGGGTGTCCGGGGCGATGTCGAGGTACCCGAGCCCGGCCGACAACTGCACGACGCCGAAACCCAGCGAGGTCGCCACGCCGAAGAGCGTGCCCACGATGGCGATCACGTCGATGACGTCGCCGAGCCGGCCCGCGGCACGCCTCCTGCCGATCAGCCCCTCGAGCGCCCAGCGGATGGAGACCGGGCGATGGTTCCGGTGCACCGCATAGGCGATGGACAACCCCACGACGACGTAGATCGCCCAGGCGTGGATGCCCCAGTGCAGATAGGTCTGGGTCAGGGAGAAGTCGGCGATCTCGGCCGGGGTGCCCTCGACCCCCGGCTTGGGGGAGGCGAAGTGGTTCAGCGGTTCGGCGACCCCCCAGAACACCAGGCCGATCCCCATGCCGGCGCTGAAGAGCATGGCGAACCACGCGCGCATGGAGAACTCGGGCTCCTCGTCCTCGGGCCCCAGGGTGATCGAACCCCAGCGACTGAACGCGGCGTAGAGCGAGAAGGCGACGAAGGCGGCGATCAACAGCACGTAGTACCAGCCGAGATCGGTGATGACGAAGTCCTGCACGGCGCCGATCGCGTTCGACGTCCCGTCGGAGGAGATCAGGGCGGCCGCGACGAAGACCGCGATGATCGCCGCCGCGGGGTAGAAGACCGCCGGAGCGACGGAGGCAGTACCCGTCGGGGGGTCCTCGCCGAGGCTCACTCCGTCCGCCTCACCCATCGGCGGCTGGTCTGCTTGATCCTGACTCATGCTCCTGGCTCCTTCGCAGTGGGCGTCGAGGCCTCTCGCGCGCCTGTGACGAGTGCTCATGCCGGGCGGGGTCTCCGGCCATCGTCGTTCGGTTTCGAGTTGGGCACAATGCCCCTGCCACCACGCGAGGGCCCGTGCACCGCGCCCCGGCCCGCCTAGGCTCCACTCCGTGGCAGCCCACCCCTCGCTCCGACGGCGTCGACGCCGATGGGGCGCCGGATTGACCGGCCTGGCCGTCGCCTCGCTCACCGCGGCGTCCGCCACCGACGCCGGGTGGGCCTCGCGCGCCGGCGACCCGCCCTCGCTGCACGCGCAGGCGGTCGCTGTGAACGAGGACGGGCAGCGAGTGCCGCTGCGCCACGCCGAGCTGGACCGACTCGTGGACGACACGCGGGCCCTGGACGCGGCGACGGCCCAGGCCCAGCGCGACTGGCTGGCCGCCGGCGCCCTGCCCGGTGCCGGTGGCCCCTGGGCCGACCTGGGCCGCGACGCCCTGCTCGACCTGCGAGTGCTGCTCCTGGACGACGGGGCCGCGGTGGCGGGGTGGACCCCGCACTGGCGCTACGTCTGGCCCCGGGACGCCGCCTTCGCCGCCGTCGCCCTGGCCCGTACCGGCCACACCGAGGACGCCGAGTCGATCCTCGCCTTCCTGCAGCGGGTCCGTCCCCGCGGGGACGCGGGATTCCAGGCCAGGTACCTGCCGGACGGTTCGGGCGTGCCCGACGATCGCGGCGTCGAGGCGGACGGCGCCGGGTGGGTGCTCTGGGCGATCGGGGAACTGACGGCGGTGACGGCCCCGGCGGATCGGGCCGCCCTGCTGCACCGGTTGGACCCGCTGCTGCTCGATGCGACCGCCATCGCCCTGGCGGAACTGCGCCGCGGCGGCGGGCTGCCGCGGCCCGGGCTGGACTACTGGGAGATCGACGATCGCCGGGTCAGCCTGGGCCTCGCCGCCCCCCTCCTGGTCGGGCTGCAGGCCGCCGCCGCGCCTCTGACCGCGGCGGGGCACCGCGACCTGGCCGGGCGCACCGGGCGGGCGGCCGCCACCCTGTCCGACCGGATCGACGACGTGTTCGGCGCCGCGGGATACCCGCGGTACGCGCCCGGCTCCCCGGGCGGTACCCGGCCCGTGCGCGACGCCTCGCTGACCTTCCTGATGTCACCCTTCCGGGAGCCGGAGCCGGACGAGCTCGCCTCCCTGCTGCCGGCCTGGCGGGCGGCCCAGATCCAGCTGCTGCGTCCGGCCGGGGGCCTGGCGCCGGGCGCCGGCTGGCGCCGGGACGGGATCTCCTGGACACCGGAGACCGCCCTGTTCGCGCTCACCGCCGCCGCGGCCGGGGACCGCGAGGCGGCGCGGGGGTGGCTGACCTGGCTCGACGAGCATCGCACCGAGGCCGGGGCGCTGCCCGAGAAGGTGCTCGGGGACGGGTCACCGGCGTCGGTGGCGCCGTTGGCCTGGACCGCGGCGCTCGTCGTCCTCACCCTGACCGAGTCCGAGCAGGCTGCGCGCCCCACGGTGAGCGGTTACTCTGTGACAGCGATGAACACCGGCGTCGAAGGAGGTGAGCGAGGAATGTCCTCAGGGGATAGTCCCGGGGTCAGCCACCTGGCCCTGCCGCCCACACTCCTTCGCTCCCCCGCCCGGGTATCGCGCGGCTGATCGCGAACAGCCGCCCACGATGCCGAGCCGGAGGAGCCTCGCCTCCGGAGGTTCTCCATGGCCCGCAACCATCCCCTCGCGCGGAGCATCCCGCTGGCCGCCAAGAGCCTGCCGCTGCGGCCCCACGTCCCCGTCAGGCGGTCCGACGCCCGACGGGCGGCGGCCCTGACCGCGGCCGCCTCGAACGACGCCGACCTGCTGGCCGCGGCCGTCGACTGGGGCCTGTACGTCGACGGTCGCCGGACCGACGAGGACGATCTGCGCACCGCCTGTCGCGCGGCGCGCGGCGGAGACGGTTTCATCTGGCTCGGGCTGCACGAGCCCGGCGCCGTCCAGCTGGCCGAGCTGGGCAGACTGTTCGACCTGCACGAGTTGGCGCTCGAGGACGCCTCCAACGTACGGCAGCGCCCCAAGATCGAACGGTACGACGACGCCCTGTTCCTGGCGATGCGCACCCTGGCCTACATCGATCGCGACGAACGCTCCGGCGATGACCTGGACGGCGGTGACATCGTCGAGACCGGCACGGTGGTGGTGTTCGTCGGGGAGTACTTCGCGATCACCGTCCGGCACGGACGGCACGCCTCGATGCGTGGGCTGCGCCGGCGCCTGGAGCAGAACCGCGCGCAGCTGGCCCTCGGGCCCTCGGCGGTCCTGCACGCGGTGTGCGACAAGGTGGTCGACGACTACCTGGCCGTGGTGGACCAGGTGAACGAGGACATCGAGGAGATCGAGACCACGGTCTTCTCCCAGCGCCGCATCGACAACGTCGAGCGCATCTACCAGCTCAAGCGCGACATCATCGAGATGAAGCGGACCGTCAGCCCGCTGGTCACCCCGCTGCACGAGCTGGCCAACCGGTCCCAACGCGCTGGTCCACCCCGACATCCGCGAGTACTTCCGGGACGTCGAGGACCACCTGATCCGGGTCCGCGAGCAGGTGCAGAGCTACGACGAGCTGCTCGGGTCGATCCTGCAGGCCGGCCTGGCCCGGCTGACGGTGAGCGAGAACGAGGACATGCGCAAGATCTCGGCCTGGGTGGCGATCGCCGCCGTCCCGACCATGATCGCCGGGATGTACGGGATGAACTTCGCCCACATGCCCCTGTTGAGCAGCCCGTGGGGCTACCCGGCGGTCACGAGCGCTGATGCTGGTCGTCTGCGCGATCCTGTTCCGCGGCTTCCGGCGCAACGGCTGGCTGTGACCCGGCCACTCGCCTACTCGTCCCGCTGGGACTCCACCTGACGCTCCTGACGGCGCTCGCGAGCCTCTCGCTCGGCCTGCTCCCGCTCGGCCTTTCGCCGCCGCTCGACCATCTCGCCGTACGTCGGCCCGGTGACCGGCGCCGGGGGGGCCTCCGCGCGTGGGCCAGCCTGAGGGTGCCGGCGGGCCCCCGGGCTCGCCGGGACCGGGCCCGGGCGAGGGTCGTCCGGTCGGCGGCGGCAGGTCCGGCGCGGGCGGGATCGGCGTGCCGACCGGGGCCGTGGGCCCGGACCGCGATCCGGCCGGTGCCCCCTGCCAGGAGCCGAGCAGGTTCGACCGCGGCACGGGCGTGCTCGGGCATGCAGAGCACCTCGTACTCGCTGGCCACGATCTGGCTCGTCGAGGTGAAGTCGCGCCGGCCACCGGTCAGGGCGTACGAGATGACCCCGAAGAGCATGCCGAACGCGGCACCGATGGCGACCGCGGCGAACACCCCGGCGGCTGGCGAACGAGGAACCGAAGATCGACATCAGCAGCCCGACGAAGAGGCCGAACCAGGCGCCCGACGCAGCCCCGGCCAGCGGCGACCCGCCGTAGGTGAGCCGCCCGGTGACCCGTTCCACCATGCGCAGCCCACTGCCGACGATCGTGACGAACTGCACCGGGAAGTGGTTGTCCGACAGGTAGTCGACGGCGCCCTGGGCCTCGAGGTAGGTCGCGTACCGCGCGATCGCCTCGCCCTTGGGCGGAGTCGGCACTCCCGGTTGGCGCGGGCTCCCCATGGCAGACAGGCTCGACATACCGACATCCTGACCTACCCCGCGCCCGCGCACCCAGTCCGGACGGCCTGGCACACAGTCCGGGTGGTCCGGCAGGTCCACGAGTCGGTCGGCGGACGGCAGAGTGGAACGGATGGGCAGACCCGAACCGGCCGGCGCTGATGCAGGCTGGCCGGGAGGGCGAGCTGGAACCTCATCGATCAGGTGCTCACCGCCGTCGACCAACGCCGTCCTGTTCTTCGTCCTCGCGCGCACGGTCAGCCGCGGCGAACTGGACGCCTTCGCCAACGCCTTCTACGTGTTCACGATGGTCATCGGCATCGAGCGGGCCACTCGTCGGCCAGGTGCTCGGGATGCGGTTCAGCGACGTCCGGGGTGGCGCCGTGGCGCGCAGGCGCTCGGTCAGGCCTTCGGCTTCATCCTGGCCGTGACGGTGGCGCTGGGCCTGATCCTGGCGCGTGATCGGACTGATCCTGGGAGGCGTGCACGGGCAGGCCCTGGTGGTGCCGCCGCGGCGCTGCCCGGGCTGATCCTGCAGGACGCCGGCCGGATGGCGTTCTTCGCGCAGTCCCGGGCCCGCGACGCCGCCTTCAACGACGCCCTGTGGGCGATGCTGCAGTTCGTCGGGGTCGCGCTGCTGGTCCGGCCGGGCTGGGTCAGGTGCACTACCTGATCATGGCCTGGGGCGGAGCGGCCGCCGTCTGCGTGCGGTCGTCGCGATGGTGCGCCTGCGCGCCGTCCCGGATGCGCGTGGCGCGCTGACCTGGCCGGCGCCGCACCTGGGACCTCTCCCGTTTCCTGCTCGGCGAGAACCTGCTCACCGTCGGCGCGTTCAACGGTGGGTTCCTGATCGTCGGAGCGCTGGTCGGTGAGGGCGCGACCTCGGCGATCCGCGGCGCCCAGGTGCTCCTCGGCCCCTTGCAGACGCTGGCCTCGGCGATGTTCACCTTCACGCTCCCGGAACTGTCACGCCGGCCTTCGCCTGGCGGCGCCCACCCGGTGGCGGATCGCCCTCGTCGGCCAGCCTGGCCATGCTGGGCGCGTCCTTGGCCTACACCTCGGTCCTGCTGCTGCTGCCCGACCCGGCCGGCACGTTCCTGTTCGGCGACAACTGGTCGGGCTCGCGCGAGATCCTCCTGCCGGTCGCGCTCGGGCAGACCGCGGCGGCCGCCTGCCTCGGGCCGGCGGTGTCGATCTATGCGCTCGGGCTGGCCCGCAAGACGTTCCGCCTGATGACGATCGAGGCACCGCTCGTGCTGACCCTGATGATCGGAGGGGCCCTGGCCTTCGGCGTGAAGGGAGCCGCGTGGGGTCTGGCCGTCAACCAGATCATCCTGGTCCCGCTGTGGTTCGCTCAGCTCCGAGCGATCCTGAACCGGCCGCTGCCGACGCCGGCCGAACCCGGCCGGCCGGGCGAGCAGGATGAGGATCAGCTACCGACGCCGTCCCTCGACGGAGCGCCGACCGGTCCGCTCGAGCTCGGCGACGTCATGACCGGCGATACTCCTCGAGAAGGCGCCGGCCGATGATCATCCGCTGGATGTCGGCCGTGCCCTCCCCGATCAGCAACATCGGCGCCTCGCGGTAGAGCCGCTCGATCTCGTACTCCTTGGAGTAGCCGTAGCCGCCGTGGATGCGGAAGGAGTCCTCGACGACGTCCCGGCAGTACTCGCTGGCCAGGTACTTGGCCATGCCCGCCTCGAGGTCGTTGCGCTCGCCGGCGTCCTTCTTCCGCGCGGCCATCACCATCATCTGGTGCGCGGCCTCGACCTTGGTGGCCATCTCGGCAAGCCGGAACTGAACCGCCTGGTGCTCGGCGATCATCTTGCCGAAGGTCTCGCGCTGCTGGGCGTAGTCGATGCCGAGCTCGAAGGCCCGCATCGCGAGTCCGCAGGCCCGGGCCGCGACGTTCACCCGGCCCACCTCGACGCCGTCCATCATCTGGTAGAAACCCTTGCCCGGCGTCGCCGCCGAGCACCTGCGCGTCGGTGGTGCGTGTAACCGTCGAAGACCAGCTCGGTGGTGTCGACGCCCTTGTAGCCCATCTTCTCGATCTTGCCGGGCACCATCAGCCCGGGTGCGGTCTCGCCGAACCCGGAGGTCTTGTCGACCAGGAAGGTGGTCATGTTCTTGTAGACCGACGCCTCCCCGAGATCGGTCCTGGTCAGCACCGCGACCAGGTTGCAGGAGCCGCCGTTGGTCAGCCACATCTTCTGGCCGTTGATCGTCCAGGTACCCGCGTCGTCCCGGACCGCCCTGGTCCGGATCGCGGAGACGTCGCTGCCGCAGTGCGGCTCGCTCATGGAGAACCCGCCGCGGATGTCGCCGGTGGCCATCTTCGGCAGGTAGTGGGCCTTCTGCTCCTCGGTGCCGTGCTGGAGCAGCATGTAGGCGACGATGAAGTGGGTGTTGATGATGCCGGAGACGCTCATCCAGCCGCGGGCGATCTCCTCGACCACCAGGGCGTAGGTGAGCAGGGACTCGCCGAGGCCCCCGTACTCCTCCGGGATCATCAGCCCGAAGACGCCCATCTCCTTCATGCCCTCGACGATCTCGTCGGGGTAGGCGTCCTTGTGCTCGAGCTCGGTGGCCACCGGGATGATCTGCTCGTCGACGAACTCCCGGACCAGCTTCAGCAGCTCGCCCTGGTCCTCGGTCAGCCCCTCGGTGTGCTGCAGTCGGCCCATGGCGCACTCACCCCTTCGTCGCGGCAGGTAACGAGTATCTCCAGCGCGCATCCGCCCCGCCCCCGGGCTCGGTGTGAACCCACCCACACCCACATCGAAGATCGACCGGGACGGGCTGTCCATTTCTCGCCGCGGCATTCGTCGGGTAGGCATCGGTGTACCGGACCGGTGCGCCGTCCACGAACCGCGACCTGAGGACTTCGATGCGTTACATGTTCCTGTACTACTCCGCCCCCGACGCCGGCCCCGCCGAAGGCAGTCCCGGGGCAGCCGCCGAGATGCAGGAGTGGTTCGCCTTCGCCCAGGCGATGGCCGATGCCGCCGTCGCGGTCGACGGCGCCCCTCTGTACCCGGCGGCGGATCGGCGACGACGGTGGCGGTCCAGAACGGCGGGACGGTGACCACCGATGGGCCGTTCGCCGAGACCAAGGAGGTGCTCGGCGGCTACGACATCGTCGACGTGCCCGACCTGGACGCCGCCCTCGCCTGGGCGGCGAAGGCACCGATCGTGCGGCTACGGGTCGGTGGAGGTGCGTCCGATCATCGACTTGAGCGAACTCGGCCGCTAGTGCCCCCGTCGCGGGTCGCCCAGGTCTTCGCCGAGCAGTGGCACCAGATCCTGGCCACACTGCGGCGGGACCTGGGCGACCTGGACCTGGCCGAGGAGTGCGGCCCAGGACGCCTTCGTCGAGGCCGCGGCCCGCTGGGGACCGGGCAGCACCCCGGCGCGACCGGGCGCGTGGCTGGTGACCACCGCCCGGCGCAAGGCCGTGGACCGCCTGCGCCGCGACCGGCGGTTCGCCGACCGGTTGCCCGCCCTGGCCGCGCTGGCCTCGGAGGGGACGGCGCGCACGGACGGCGAGCTCGTCGACGACCAGCTCGCGCTGATCTTCGGCTGCTGCCACCCCTGCCCTGGACGCCGAGGCACGGGTCGCCCTGACCCTGCGCGAGGTCTGCGGCCTGTCCACCGATCAGATCGCGGCCGCGTTCCTGGTCCCGACCGCGACCATGGCCAAGCGCCTGGTCCGCGCCAAGGCCAAGATCCGGGCCGCCGGGGTGCCGTTCGCCGTCCCGGCCCGCGAGGCACTGCCCGAGCGGTGCGCCGAGGCGCTGCGGATCATCTACCTGATCTTCACCGCCGGACACACCTCGACCCAGGGCCCCACCCTCGTGCGCGGCGACCTGTGCGACGAGGCCCGGTGGCTGGCCGGGTTGCTCGCCGACCTGTTGGCCGACGGCGGCGGCAACGACCGGGAGCACACCGTGAGCCTGGCCGAGACGCTCGGCCTGGCCGCCCTGATGCTGTTCACCGACGCCCGACGCCCGGCCCGCCTGGACGCGACCGGCGGCCTGGTGCTGCTGCCGGACCAGGATCGATCGCGCTGGGACCGGGGGTTGATCGCGCGGGGCCAGGCCGCTCTGGCGCGGGCCATGGGTCTCGGGCACGTCGGCGCCTACCAGCTGGAGGCCGCCATCACCGGGGTGCACGCCACCGCCCCCGACTGGGACAGCACCGACTGGCGCACCATCCTCGCGCTCTACGACCACCTGCTGCGTCTCAACGCCACGGACGTCGTCCGGCTCAACCGAGCGGTGGCGGTGTCGATGGTCGAGGGACCGGCCGCCGGCCTGGCCGCCGTCGAGGAACTGCCGATGTGTCGACACTGTCGGACTACCGCTACCTGCACGCCACCCGGGCCGACCTGCTGCGGCGCCTCGACCGGCTCGAGGAGGCGGCGCAGGCCTATCGGCAGGCGATCGCGCTGAGTGGCAACGAGGCCGAGACACGCTTCCTCACCGAACGCCTGGCACAGTGCCGCCCCCCGGCTGACTAGCCCCGGGCCTGTGGCGTCCTGACGACCGCGGGGAGGACGACCCGGATGGTCGTCCCTCGTCCGTCCGCCGTCGTGGGGGACTCGACCTCGACGTCACCGCGGTGCGCCCGGACCAGTTCGGCGACGATGGCCAGACCGAGACCGCTTCCAGCCGAACGGTTCCGGGCGACGCGCGAGCGCCAGAACCGGGTCAACACGTGCGGGAGGTCCGCGGGCGCGATGCCCGGCCCGGTGTCCGCGACGGCGAGCCACGCCAGGGAACCGTCATCCGATCGTGCCGTGCTGACCGTGACCACGTCGCCGGCGTCGCAGTAGCGCAGGCAGTTCTCCAGCAGGTTGCCCACCACCTGGTGCATCCGCTGCCGGTCGGCGCGAACCGCGACCGGTGACCCCAGATCGGTCCGCAGCTCCAGCCCGGCGGCGCGCAGCCGACCGGCCAGTGCGGCGCACTCGGTCGCGGCCACCTCGCTCAGGTCCAGCACCGTCAGGTCCGTCAGCGGCAGGCCGCCCCTCGCGGCCTCGGCGGCGGACAGCTCGGCCAGGTCACCCACCACCCGGCCGAGGCGCAGGGCCTGGTCGTGCAGCCGGGTCAGTGTCGCGCCGTCCGCCGGGACCAGCCCGTCGCGCAGCTCCTCCAAACCCGCCTGCAGCGCCGCGAGCGGGGTCCGCAGCTCGTGGGCGACGTCGGCGGCCATCTGCCGCCGGTTCGTCTCGGCGGCCTCGACCGCGCGGGCGGCCTCACCGAACGCGTCGGCCAGCTCGCCCAGCTCACCGGGCCCTCGTTCGGCCGGCCGCGCCGTCCGGTCACCCGCGGCGAACGCCTTCGTGGCCGCAGTCAGGGCGAGCACCGGCCGGGTCAGCTCGCGGCTGGCCACCCTCGCCGCGGCCCAGGCCAGGGCCATGGCGAGCGCGGCCGCACCGAGCACCCATGACCAGGCCACCGGACGCCCGGAGAGGATCTGCTCGGCGGGGTAGGTGAGCACCACCGTGCCCACCTGCTCGCCGTCCACCGTCACCGGGGCGCTGACGCTGTCGGTCCTGGCGCCGGGTGCCACCGGGTCGGACATCTGAGCACGGCGGCCCATCCCGTTCTGCGCGATCACCGCCCCGCCCGCGTCCAGCAGGGTGGCGCGGGTGCCGGTGCCGGCCACGGCCGCCCGGACGGCGGACAGGTCGGCGCCCTCCCAGCCGGCGGCGGCCACGTAGGCCTGGGCGGCGTGGTCGGCCAGGCCCGACGCCGTCGCGCGACGCTGGTCGGCCTGCTGACTGGCCAGGCCGCGGTCGGTTCCCACCAGCGCGGCCAGGGTGACCAGGGCGACGGCCACGGCGGCCACGAGGGTGAAGGCCAGGACCAGACGCCGGCCGAGGAGCCCCAGGCGTTCTGCCTCGCCGGCATCACGGGTCACGGCGTATGCCCAACCGGTACCCCACCCCGACGACGGTCTGGACGATGTCGGCATCCGCGCCGAGCTTGTGTCGCAGGTTCTTCACGTGGGAGTCCATGCTGCGCTCGTAGCCGGCGAACTCGTATCCGCGCACCCGGTTCACGAGCTCGTATCGAGAGAACGGGCGTCCTGGCACCGAGGCCAGGGTCTCCAGGACACCCCACTCGGTCGCGGTGAGCTCGATCGTGTGGCCGCTGACCTGTACCTGCCGCATCGTGCGGTCCATGACCAGCCGCCCGTCCCCGAAGGACTCCCCATCGGAGCCGTCCGAACCGGACGGCCCCTGGGTGCGGGCCAACACCGCACCGACCCGGAGCACCACCTCGGTGGGGCTGAACGGCTTGGTCACGTAGTCGTCCGCGCCCAGGCTCAACCCGGCGATCCGGTCCTCCACCTGGCTGCGGGCGGTGAGCACCAGGACCGGTGGGCTGCCCCGGTCGTGCACCGTGCGCAGGACCTCGGTGCCGTCGACATCCGGCAGACCCAGATCGAGCAGTACCAGGTCGACGCCTCCGCCGTCGACGAGGTTGAGCGCCTCCGCCCCGGACGCCGTGGACAGCACCGCGTGCCCGGCCCGCTCCAGATAGCGGCGCAGCACCTCGCGGATATCTCGGTCGTCCTCGACGACCAGCACCGTGGCCATGCCCCATCTTGACCGCTCGGTGGTGGTGCGCGGCCGGGGCAGAGGTCGGCGCGACGAATCTCCACATCGTCTCCACACCGACTGACCGGCCCGTGCACACCGGTCATCGAGGCTCATCGGTGACAGCTTCGCCCGTGCCGGCACGGCACCAACGCCGGCCCCGACCGGTCCTCGAGACAGGGAGCACATCATGCGTCGCACACTCGCCCTCACCGCGGTCGCCGGCGGAACCGTCGCGGTCGCGCTGTCGGCAACCGGGGCGTTCGCCGGCCCGGTGGCCACCGCAAGCACCCCGACCACCGCGGTCTCCGCGAGCCCGTGGGGCGGTGACGACGCCCCGGGGCAGGGACGCGGCGTCCAGGGCCGGGGATGCGGCGTCCAGGGCCAGGGACGCGGCGTCCAGGGCCAGGGACACGGCGCCCAGGGCCAGGGGCGCGGCCAGGGCCAGGCCATCGCGGAGAACCTGCCCGCCTCGGGCACCCTGACGGCCGCGCAGCTGGCCGATCTGGCCTACATGGCCGAGGAGGAGAAGCTGGCCCACGACGTCTACGTCGCACTCGCCGACGCGACCGGGGACTCCCGGTTCACCCGTATCGCGGCGTCCGAGACCCGCCACCTCGAGGCGATGCGCACCCTGCTGGCCCGCTACGAGCAGGCGGACCCGACCGACGGAAAGGCCCTGGGGGAGTTCGTCGACGCGGACTTCGCAGCGTCCTACACCGACTTCGTCGCGCGGGGGTCGACCTCGCTGGAGGCCGCGCTGGAGGTGGGACGCACGATCGAGCGGATGGACATCGCCGACCTCACCGAGAAGCTGGCCGGCCTGTCCGCCGCCGACGCGCAGCAGGTGTACGGCTCACTGCTGGCCGGATCGCAGAACCACCTGCGCGCCTTCGGCGGCTGAGGGCGCGGCGCCGGCCCGATCCGCCGGATGACGCTGCCGCGGCACCGCACTGAGATCGGCCGGAGCGGGCACCGGCGGTGCCGGGATGCTGGCGGCATCGGGGCGCGGAGAGCCGAGGGCGGCCACGACCGCCGCCGAGAGTGCGGCCGAGCCGAGGTCCGCCGCGTCGGCGCGCGCCGTCCGCTCGGCCACGACCGACCTGATGATGTCGACCGTGGTGACCACCAGGTAGTGGGTGAGGGTGAGGATGCCGACCAGGCGTGCGGCGTCCTCCAGCCACAGGCCCATGGCGCCGTGGGGGCTGATGAAGGCGTCGATGCCGGCGGAGCAGGCGAGGATGCCGCCCGAGGTCACCACGATCAGCCAGCGGGTTCGGGTGATCTCGCGCCAGAACGTGGTGAACCAGGCCAGCCCGGCCGCCGCGATCATCGCCTGGGCGAGGTTGGCGTCGATCCCCAGCCGAGGTGCCACGGAGGAATGGAACTGGATCCAGACGTCGATCAGCATCACCGCGACGACGACGGCGCCCCATCCCAGGAACCGCGCGGCCCGGTGCCGCCCGTCCATCGCGGCCACCCAGCTGCCGATGCCCGCCGCGCACACCGCGATCGCCCAGCTGATCAGTCCCGCCTCGTTGAGGATGCCGCTGTACCAGGGCTGACCGCCCAGGTAGGAGGCGTCCAGGAAGAGCTCCTCGAGCGAGGTCCAGCGTTGGGTGCCGGCCACGGCGAGGGCGATCGCCGCGCCCGTCCAGGTGACCAGCAACGGGAGCAGGAGCCGCAGCTGGCGCCGCAGGCCGAAGGGAGTCCGGAAATCCGCCACCCGGTCTCATCGGCAGATCACGAGTCGGCCTCGAGTGCGTTGGGCTCGTCGTGGCCGCGTCGCTCAGCCGTCGGTCAGTAGATCGTCTCGCGGACCCGCTGGGGGTACGCCGCGTCATAGGCGTCCCCGTCGAAGGCACCTGCCGTGATCTCCTTCATGATCGCCCCGACGGTGGGCAGGTCGGCGTCCGCGCGGAACGACCCGGGGTTCCACAGGTCCGAGCGGATCAGAGCCTTCGGGCACTGGGTGTAGGCCGACTGCACCGCGATCTCGATCACCGAGGCGGGCAGCTTGGCGCCGTCCGCGCGCGGCATGACATGGCGCCGTCGCAGCCCCTCGTCCGTGCGCAGCACGGCGGTGCCGTTGACCCGTAGGGTGGTGCCCTGCCCGGGGACCAGGAACAGCAGCGCCACCCGGCCGTCCACCACGATGTTGCGCAACGAGTCGATCCGGTTGTTGCCCCTGCGGTCCGGCAGGTGCAGCGTGCGCTCGTCGACCACGTGGACGACGGGCGCCGGGTCGCCGCGGGGTGAGCAGTCCAGACCCTCGGGACCGGCGGTGGCCAGCAGGACGAAGGGCGAGGCCTCGATCCAGCGGCGCTGCAGTGGCGTGACGCCGGGCGTCTCCTTGCGCCGCATCGCGTCGGGGAAGGCTCCGTAGATCTGCTCCAGTGCCGCGATGTCGCGCACCACGTCGTCCACGTCGCCTCCAGGGGCCGTCACGAGAAACGGAAGCGGGTCAGATCGCTCGGGAAGGAGAACCAGGCCAGCGCCTTGACCGGGGCGAACAGCGCCAGTCCCCCGGCGTCCGGCCCCGACCAGGAGTCGGGCCCGGGGGTGTAGCCGAGGTCACCGTACTTGCGGATCATCTCGACAGATAACCGTTGTCCCAGAACAGGTTCCACCGGTTCGCAGGCCCCGGAGCGCCCCTCGAGGATGATCGCCTCCCGGCCGTCGCCGAGGTGCAGGGCGCACGCGGGGTTGGTGCGCAGGTTGCGCGCATGCACGGTCTGCGGAGAGCCGTCGTAGTAGAGGGCGTCGTCCAGCCACACGCCCCAACGGGGCACGACGTGGGGGCGACCGTCGGGCCGGGTTGTCGCCAGCCAATAGTGCAGTGCGTCGGCCAACCGGGCTCGCACGTCGTCGAACTCGACCAGGCCCTCGGCACCCTCCGGCACGCCGTAGCCGTCGGGCAGTTTCGGGCGGTCGCGGCTCGGCTCGGACACCACTGCAGGCTACTCCCCCGCCCGGCCGCCGCCCCGGTCACCGACCACTCGTCGCCCCGGCCGCCGGCCACTCGTCGTCCCGGCCGCCGGCCACTCGCTCGCACCCCCCGCAGCCAAGATCACGTTGAAGATCACGATGCGGACTATCGAAGACGCCGTGCAGGGGTATCCCTCACCGTGATCTTGCTCGCTGGGTCGAATCACACACCGTGATCTTGCTGCGCGGTCACACCCGGGCTGAACCCCGTCCCCAGCCAGCGGTGACATCATCGGCGCGTGCCGGCGGAATCCCCGGTGCCGCCCGGAGCGGCACCCCTGCGATTGAGGGGCCATGTCTTCGACGCCGCTCGACCCGCCGTGATGGCGATCGTCAACTGCACCCCGGACTCCTTCTTCGACGGCAGTCGTCACACCGACCTCGACTCGGCGCTTCGGGCCCTGGACGAGGCCGCCGAGGAGGGCGCCGACATCGTCGACGTCGGCGGGGTGCGCGCCGGCGAGCAGGGCGATCCGGTCGGAGCCGCCGAAGAGATCGAGCGGGTGCTGCCCTTCCTCGCCCGGGCCCGGGCCAGTCATCCGGACCTGGTGCTCAGCCTCGACACCTGGCGCAGCGAGGTCGCCGTCGCCGGGTCGGGCCTGGTCGACCTGGTCAACGACACCTGGGCCGGACACGACCCGGATCTGGCTGCGGTCGCGGCCCGGATCGGCGCCGGCTACGTGGTCTCGCACACCGGCGGACTCCCCCCGAGGACCGATCCGCGATCGGTCACCTACCCGCCCGAACCGGACGGCGTGCTCCGGCACGTCCTGACGGCGCTCGCGGACGGCGTGGCGCGAGCCGAGCTGGCGGGCGTGCCGCGCGATCGGATCCTGGTCGATCCCACCCTGGACTTCGGCAAGACCACAGCGCACTCGCTCACGCTCCTGCGGCACACCCAGCGGATCGTGGCTCTGGGACGACCGGTGCTGCAGGCCCTCTCCCGCAAGGACGTCATCGGCGAGAGCCTGGGCCTGCCCGCCGAGGAACGCCTGGAGGGCAGCCTGGCGGCCAGCGCCGTGGCCGCCTGGCTCGGTGCGGCGGTGTTCCGCGCCCACGACGTCCGGGCCACCCGCCGGGTGCTCGACATGGTGGCCGTCCTGCGCGGCGACCGCCCGCCCGTGCTGGCCCGGCGCGGCATACCGGCGGGGTAGCCGAGGGCACCGCTCGACGGCCTGCCCTCCCGACGCGCCCTGGCAGACTCATTTGGACCAGATCGCTCGATCCATGCGGCCAGTGCCGTGGGGTTGGCGATCAGCGCCGTCCGCAGGTCTGCGGGCGGGTCGTGCACCACACGACCGGGTACGCGCGGACCGCTCACCCGAACCCGGTAGTGGCCCGATGCGGCGGGCGTTCTCCCCCGGCGTCCGGCGTGGATCAACGCTGTGCATTGACCGGTGACGCTGCGAGTCCGTACCCTTGGCCTTGCCCATCCAGAGCGGCCGAGAGACCCGGATCGTCGACGCCGCAGCAACCACCCCGAGGTCGGGGACGGTGCTACCGCCGGGACCGATGGAGGAATCCATGTCAGTCAACGATCTGCGACTGGTGCGTCGTCACCACGTCGACCTGCTGCGTACCGCCAGCGCCATCTGTCGCGCCTGATCCAGGCTTCGCGGCGTACGCCGACCCGTCCACCCCGCGGCACCCCTGCGGCCCCGTCCGTCAAACGGCGCCCATCGACACGGTGCCCACCCAGGTCGAATCGAATGAAGGACCCCCAACGTGAGCAGCGACATCTCCACCGAACGTCCGGCCGGCGGGCGCAGCCCGCGCAGAAGCCGCCCCGAGGGCCAGTGGGCCCTCGGGCAGACCGAACCGCTGAACCACAACGAGGAGCTCAAGCAGGCCGACGGCGGCCTCAACGTGCGCCAGCGGATCGAGCGGATCTACGCGCGGGAGGGCTTCGCCTCGATCCCGGGCGACGACCTGCGCGGCCGGATGCGCTGGTGGGGTCTGTACACGCAGCGTCGCCCGGGGATCGACGGCGGTCGCACCGCAGCCCTTGAGCCCCACGAACTGGACGACGAGTACTTCATGCTGCGGGTCAGGATCGACGGCGGTGCAGTCGATCTCGCCCAGCTGCGGGTACTCGGGGAGATCTCCACCCGCTTCGCCCGGGACACGGCCGACGTCACCGATCGCCAGAACATCCAGTACCACTGGATCCGGATCGAGGACGTCCCCGAGGTCTGGCGGCTGCTCGACTCGGTCGGCCTGAGCACCACCGAGGCGTGCGGCGACACGCCGCGGGTCGTCCTCGGCTCCCCGCTCGCGGGTGCCGAGCCCGACGAGATCGTCGACGGGAGCCAGGCCATCGCCGAGATCACCAAGCGCTTCGTCGGCGACCCCGATCTGGCGAACCTGCCGCGCAAGTTCAAGACGGCCATCTCCACCAGCCCCCGCCAGGACGTCGCGCACGAGATCCACGACGTCGCGTTCGTCGGCGTCGTCCACCCCGATCACGGTCCGGGCTTCGACGTATGGGTGGGCGGGGGCCTGTCGACCTCCCCGATGCTCGGCCAGCGCCTCGGCGCGTGGGTGAGCGCGCAGGAGGTGCCCGACGTCTGGCACGGGGTCATCCAGGTGTTCCGCGACTACGGCTACCGGCGCCTGCGCAACCGGGCCCGGCTGAAGTTCCTGGTGGCCGACTGGGGCGCCGAGAGGTTCCGCGAGGTGCTCGAGAACGACTACCTCGGCTATCGGCTCACCGACGGCCCCGCCCCGACCGCCCCACCCCGGGGACGGCGTGACCACGTCGGGGCGCGATCCCTGGGTCGCGGCACCTTCGCGGTCGGCCTGGCGCCGATCGCGGGCCGGCTGTCCGGACACCGCCTGACCGCCCTGGCGGACGCCGCCGAGCAGGCGGGCTCGGACCGTATCCGGTTCACCCCGGACCAGAAGGTCGTCGTCCTCGACGTGCCGGCGCCGAGGGTCGCCGATCTGGTCGACGCCATGGATCGGGCCGGGTTGCCGGCCACGGCGTCCACCTTCCGGCGCGGCACCATGGCCTGCACCGGCATCGAGTACTGCAAGCTCGCCATCGTCGAGACCAAGGCGACCGCGGCCCACCTGGTCTCGGAGCTCGAGCGGCGCTTCGCGGACGTGCCCGAACTGTTCGCCCCCGACGCGCCCGTGGTCAGCATCAACATCAACGGATGCCCCAATGCCTGCGCCCGGACCCAGGTGGCGGACATCGGCCTGAAGGGCATCCAGATGCCCAACCCTGACGACCCGGCCGGCCCGACGGTGGAGGGCTTCCAGATCCACCTCGGCGGCGGGTTCGGGTTGGACGCCGGGTTCGGTCGCAAGTTGCGCGGGCTCAAGACCACCAGCGCCGACCTGCCGGACTACGTCGAACGCCTCCTGCGTCGCTGGCTCGCCCAGCGCGAGGGCGAGGAGACGCTGGCCCAGTGGGTG
Organism: uncultured Actinomycetota bacterium; assembly: GCA_963750395.1. Classification (GTDB taxonomy): domain Bacteria; phylum Actinomycetota; class Actinomycetes; order Actinomycetales; family Kineosporiaceae; genus JADJPO01. The sequence continues at coordinate 98,798 of CAVVQM010000012.1, forward strand.
GCTCGCGCCGAGGAGGCGGACCTGTCATGAGCGGTCGCTTCCCGGTCAACCTGTGCCCCTACTGCGGCGAGGAGGATCTTCGCCCGGACGTGGACGACGGTGCCTGGAACTGCCGCGCCTGTCTGCGACGGTTCTCGGTGAGCTACCTGGGGAGGGCCCAGTCATGAGCACGTCCGCCATCGCCCGGTCACCGGCGGCCGGCACCGGATCGGACGGCACCGGATCGGACGGAACCGGGCGGGTCAGATCCGGGTCGGTCGCACCTGGGTCGGGCGGATCCGGTTCTGTCGGAACCGGTCTCAGCATGGATCCCGCGGAGGCCGCCGCCTGGCTCCAGCGCGACCCCGTGGCCTTCGCGCGGGCCGCCGACGCGGCGTTGGACGGCGCCGACCCCCTCACCGTGCTGGCCTGGGCGGGCCGCGTCTTCGGTCGTGGGCTCGGGGTCACCGCCGCCATGGGCGACACCGTGCTGGCACACCTGGCAGCCCGTGCCGTCCCGGGCGTCCACCTGCTGTTCGTCGACACCGGCTACCACTTCGGCGAGACCCTCGGCACCGCGGACGCCGTCGAGACCACCTACCCGGTGCGCCTGATCACGGTGCGGTCGCCGCAGCGCGTCGTCGACCACGAGGCCCAACGGGGCCGTCTGCACCGCACGGACCCCGATGCCTGCTGCGCCCTGCGCAAGGTCAACCCGTTGGACGACGCCCTGCGCGGCTACCGGGCGTGGGCGACCGGGTTGCGGCGCAGCGACTCCCCGCTGCGGCACCTCACCCCGACCGTTCAGTGGGACGCCCGGCGTCGACTGGTCAAGATCGCCCCCATCGCGCACTGGACCGATACCGACGTGGACGCCTACCTCGAGGCGCATCCCGAGGTGATCATGAACCCCTTGCTGCAGATGGGCTACCCGTCGATCGGCTGCTGGCCGTGCACCAGCGAGGTGGCCGAGGGCCAGGACGCACGTGCAGGGCGGTGGGCCGGTTCGTCCAAGACCGAGTGCGGCCTGCACTATCAGATCTGATCCGTCGCTCCGGGCCGGTCCCTCCGCCGCGTGGCCGGTCCCTCGACCGGTCCGTTCGCCCGAGGCGCGGTTGGGCCGATCTGGTCATTCGCGACGCGCGCGGGCGCGGAGCGACCGTCTCGGTGCATCTGCGTCGGCGATCTGGTCCAATCTGTACTTCCCCGCCGCCATCCGGGGTGCGCTCGTGACCGCGCCGACTGGGGTGGGGGTACGGTCGGCACACCGGGGGCCGGTGATCACGGACCTCCACGAGGAAAGAAGGAATTGTCCGGGCGATGACTGCAGCAGAGCGCGACGCGCGCCGACCCCGATCCGGGGGCGATTCGTCCGGGGGCGGCGAGCCGACCCGGCCCGAGGTCGACCTGCGGCGCTCCCCTGACCCGGCGACGCTGATCGCCTCCCTGGCCCGCGAGGGCGGTGCACCGTCCGATCCGGTCACCACCTCCCACCTCGAGCCCCCACACCCCGAGCAGCCACACCTCGAGCAGCCACACCTCGAGCAGCCACACGCTGAGTCAGCACGGGTCGAGCAGCCACGGGTCGAGCAGCCACACGTCGAGACACCGGCTCCCGAGCCCGAGCCGGGCCAGGCGGAGCACCGCGAGGAGATGCCGCCGCCGCCCCCGGGTCAGCGGGCCGCCGCGGGACGAGCGCGCGACGCCGTCCCCTACCCCGACCGACCGGATCGTCCGCCGATCGCCCTGGTCGGCATCGGAGTGGGGATCGGGCTGGCCGTCCTGGCCGTGATCGGGCTGGTGGCCGCGGGTATGCGCGGGCTCGGCAACGGCTCCGACACGAGCGCGCTCCCCAGCGGCAGCCCCTCCCCCATCTCGGTGTCGCAGATCTCGGTGACCGCCTCGAGCACGCAGGAGAGCGAGGGCGGGATCACCTACAGCGCCGAGAACACCCTGGACGGCAAGCCGGAGACCGCCTGGAACAGCGATGGCCGCAAGGACGGCAAGGGTCCGGGAATGACCCTGACCTACGGGTTCGGCGACCCCGTCCAGTTGACCGGGATCACGGTGCTCAACGGCTACCAGAAGACGATCACGAGCTCGGGCAAGACCCAGGACCTGTACGAGCTGAACAGCCGGGTGGGGCTGGTGCGGCTGGTGACCGACACCGCCACCTTCACCTGGGAGCTGGCGGACGACCAGGCGCCCCAGACGCTGACCAAGGCGTTCGGGCCCACCTCGAGCGTCCGTCTGGAGGTGCTCTCGGTCTATCCCGGATCGAAGTACCTGGACCTGGCACTGTCCGAGATCTCGTTCACCGCGGTCGGTTGATCAGGCGGGCGTGAGCCCCCGGGACCACACCTGTGCCAGGCTGCCGGGTATGGACCGGGTCGAGACCCTGATCAGCTTCTTCGGCGACCGCCGCGATGCCGGAGCGCGGGCGCTGCCGGACGACCACGGGCTCACCGACGAGCAGTCCGCGGTGATCGCCGAGGCCTGCTCCAGGAGCGCGGTGGTGTGGCTGCGTCCGGACGGCGACGTCCGGCGACGCCTGGCCTGGCACGCGTGGCACGCCGGCGCGGTGCACGTCGTCTACGGGGTCGGCGAGCAGATGCTGCCGATGCTCACCTCCCGGGTGGAGGTGACCGTGCCCAGCAAGGAGAACCGCGCCGCGCTGGTGGTGTTCGTGGCCGATGCCGTGGTCGTGCCGGCGACCTCGCCCGACTGGCCCGAGGCCGCCGAGGCCCTCCGTGCGGCGCGCCTGAACACCCCCGATCCGCAGGCGCAGAGTGAGCGTTGGAGCACCGGGTGCCTGATCAGCAAGCTGGTGCCACGGCACGTGATCGCCCTCGGCACGGGTTCGGACGACGAGCCGAGCGCCGCGGCACCGGCCGGGGGCGGTCAGGGCGTCGACCACGGGCTGGCGGCCGTGGCACCTGGGCGGGCGAGCCGGACGGTCCGCCGGGTAGTGGACCCGGCACCGGGCCTAGCCTGACCCCCGTGAGCCCCTCGCCGACGAGGGTCTTCGTGGCCAGGCTTGCCGGGATGGCGGTCTTCGACCCGCTCGGCGACCAGGTCGGCCGGATCCGTGACGTCGTCGTCGGTGCCGCGGAGCGCGGGACAGCGACGCCCCGCGCGGTCGGGATGATCGTCGAGGTGCCAGGTCGTCGCCGGGTGTTCCTGCCGATGACACGCGTGACCAGCATGGACGCCGGCCAGGTGATCACCACCGGGCTGGTGAACCTGCGCCGGTTCGAGCAGCGGGCGACCGAGACCCGGGTCCTGGCCGAGATGCTGGACCGCAGCGTCCGGATGCGTCGAGACCGACGAGAACGTCACCATCGAGGACGTCGCGATCGAGCCGTCCGCCGCGCGACAGTGGCGGATCACCAAGCTGTTCGTGCGCAGGCCCCGGCCGCGGCGGCTGCGTCGCGGCGAGACGATGCTCGTCGACTACGACGACGTCGACTTCGGCGAGGTGGAGCAGCGCCAGGGCGCGGCGACCCTGATCGCCACGTTGGAGGAGCCTCAAGGCCGCCGACCTGGCCGACGTCGTCCACGATCTGGCTCCCAAGCGCCGCCTCGAGGTCGCCACTGGCGCTGGGCGTCGAGCGCCTGGCCGACCTGCTGGAGGAGCTGCCCGAGGACGACCAGGTGGAGATCGTCTCGCAACTGGACACCGATCGCGCGGTCGAGGTGCTCGAGGCGATGCAGCCGGACGACGCCGCCGACCTGCTCGCCGAGCTGAACCCCGACCAGTCCGAGCAGCTGCTGGCACTGATGGACCCCGGCGAGGCCGAGGACATGCGCCGCCTGCTCGCCTACGACGCGAACACCGCGGGCGGGATGATGACCACCGAGCCGGTGATCCTGGCCCCGGAGGCCGCCATCGCCGAGGGCCTGGCGCACCTGCGCCGGGCAGGACCTGCCGCCGTCCCTGGCCGCGGCGGTGTTCGTCTGCCGCCCGCCGCTGGAGACGCCGACCGGCCGGTACCTCGGTCTGGCCCACCTGCAGCGGATGCTGCGAGAACCGCCGCACACCCCGGTCGGCCAGATCCTGGACAAGGACGTCGAGCCGCTGGACCCGACGGACTCCCTGGAGAAGATCACCCGTCACCTGGCCACGTACAACCTGATCTCGTGCCGGTCACCGACGAGGCGGGCAGCCTGCTCGGCGCCGTGAGCGTGGACGACGTGCTCGACCACCTGCTGCCGGACGACTGGCGGGACCGCGATGACTGAGCAGGGCATGCCGGCGCCGTCGGACCGGTGCTCGACGTCCCCCTGGAGCATGCGGCGCACGCTGCCCTCCGCCCACGGTCGACGCCGAGGTCTTCGGCCGCTGGTCGGAGTCCTTCGCCCGGTTCATGGGCACCCCCCGATTCATCGTCGGGCATGACGGTGTTCGTCGCGGTCTGGCTGGCCTGGAACACGATGGGGCCGCAGGCAGTGGAAGTTCGACCCGCGCGAACTGAACTTCACGCTGCTCACCCTGATCCTGAGTCTGCAGGCCTCCTACGCGGCACCACTGATCCTGCTGGCCCAGAACCGCCAGGCGGACCGGGACCGGGTCGCCTTCGAGCAGGACCGTCAGCGGGCCGAGCGCGCCCTGGCCGACACCGAGTACCTGGCCCGCGAGGTGGCCGCCCTGCGGATCGCGCTGCGCGAGGTGGTCACCCGCGACTATCTCCGCTCCGAGCTGCGTGACCTGCTGCAGGAGCTGGACGCGATCGGGACACGCGACGCAGACAGCACCGGGTCGACGGCCACCGAATCGGCCGCGACCGCCCACGAGTGACAAGTGCTCCCGCCACGCCGCCGGGCAGCCGCCCTGCGCCGGGTGCCGAGACAGAACGGGTGACGCGGCACCCCCGCGTCCGGAGCCGGCGACGGACCCTCGGGGCCCGCGGCGCGCGACCCGGCGGTGCGGAAGCGGCTGGGTGACGTCCTGGTCGAATCGAAGTTGATCACCCCTGAGCAACTGACGGTCGCCCTGGAGCACCAGCGCAGCACCCCCGGCATCCGCCGGCGCCTGGGCCAGGTCATCACCGACCTGGAGATGGCCTCCGAGCGCGAGGTCGCCGAATGCCTCGGCGACCTGCTCGGGTTGACGATGGTGGACCTGTCCAAGACGGTGCCGGCGCCCGACGTCGTCCGCTCGCTGCCCCGCCAGATCGCCGAGCGCACCCGCACCCTGGTGCTGGACCGCAAGGGCAACGCCCTCGTGGTCGCGACGGCGGACCCCACCAACGTGCTGGCCCTGGACGACGTGCGGCTGCACACCCGGTCGGCCGAGCTGACGGTAATGGTCGCCACGGACTCCCAGATCCGTGAGCAGATCAACCGGGCCTGGGCGCTGGGCCAGGACAGCGCCCAGGTCGCCGCGCTGACCGAGGAGGAGGACGAGGAGGAGGACACCGGCCCGATCACCGGCTCCGACAACGAGGCCCCGATCGTCAAGCTGGTCAACCAGATCCTCGCCGACGCCGTCCGGATGGGCGCATCGGACATCCACGTCGAGGTCCAGCGGGACGCCGTCCGGGTGCGCTACCGCATCGACGGCCTGCTGCGGGACATGATGAACGCGCCGAAGCGGATCGCCACCTCGGTGATCAGCCGGATCAAGATCGTCTCGGGCCTGGACATCGCCGAGCGGCGCGTCCCGCAGGACGGCCGCACCCGCTTCGCCGTCGAGGGGATCGCCGTCGACGCCCGCGTCTCCACGCTGCCGAGCCTGCACGGCGAGAAGGTCGTCATCCGGCTGCTCTCCCGCGGGGAGGCGATCCCCAAGCTGGCCGGGCTCGGCTTCGACCAGACCCAGATGCAGAAGTTCCGGGCGCTCCTGGCGGTGCCCCAGGGGCTGGTCCTGATCACCGGGCCCACCGGGTCGGGCAAGACGAACACGCTCTACTCGGCCATCGCGGAGATCAAGTCGCCGGACAAGAACATCGTGACCCTCGAGGATCCGATCGAGGTCCAGCTGCCGGGGATCACCCAGGTCGGGGTGAACGTCAAGGCCGGCATGACGTTCGCGGCCGGTCTGCGCTCGATCCTGCGCCAGGACCCGGACATCATCCTGGTCGGCGAGGTCCGCGACGGCGAGACCGCCGAACTGGCGCTCAAAGCCGCTATGACAGGACATTTGGTACTCACGACGCTGCACACCAACTCGGCGGTCGCCGCGCTGACCCGCCTGGTGGACATGGGCATCGAGCCGTTCATGGTCGCGTCCTCGCTGACCTGCGCCATCGCCCAGCGCCTGGTGCGGACGCCGTGCAGTTCCTGCGTGCAGCCCGACACCCCGGACGACGTGACGCTGGCCCTGGTGGGACTGACCCGGGAGGACCTGGCCGGGGCGACCCCGCGGCGGGCGCCGGGTGTTCCGAGTGCGGCAACACGGGATACCGCGGCCGGACGGCGGTCTACGAGGTGCTCGTCGTCGACAGCGCCATGCGGCAGGTGCTGCTCTCGGACCCGACCGAGTCGGCGATCAGCGCCGCCGCCCGGTCGGCCGGCATGACCACCCTGCGCGGGTCGGCACTGGCCAAGGCGATGCGCGGCGAGACCACGTTCGAGGAGGCGGTCCGGGTCACCCACTCCGACCACAGCGGCACTCGGCGTGCCCGGCCTGCCAGCGCAAGGTCGAGAACAGCATGCTGGCCTGCCCCTGGTGCACCGTCACCCTGGACCGCGGCCAGTGCCACAGCTGCGGCAAGAAGCTCGAGGCCGACTGGAAGATGTGCCCCTGGTGTCGGACCCCCGCCGTCCGGCAGTCGCCGGAACGACCGCGACCCGCACAGCCCAGCGCAGTCCGCGCCGCCGGTCACCAGCGGCGCCGGGATCCCCCCGCAGCGCTCGGCCGCCCCGGCCCCGACGGAACCGGCTCGTCCCGTTCGCCAGCGCGGGGAGCAGCCCGCGCAGCGACCGGCCGGGCGGCCCGCGTCCTCCTAGGACGGGATCCGCCCGGCCCGCGTGGGAATGATCGGTGTACCTCGCCTACCATCGAGATATGCCTGACCACTCCGACACCCCCGGTTCCCCTTCCCACGAGAACGTCTCCCGCGAGAACGTGATGACGGCCCTGGCCGGTGTGCAGGACCCGGAGATCCACAAGCCGATCACCGATCTCGGCATGGTGCGCTCGGTCGCAGATCGAGGGCGGAGTCGTCTCGGTCGAGGTGCTGCTGACCGTTCCGGGCTGCCCGATGAAGGACCGGATCACCCGGGACGTCACCGCCGCCGTGTCGGCCGTGCCGGGCGTCGAGGAGGTCAGGGTCGCCCTCGGGCGTGATGAACCCGGAACAGCCGCCGAACTCAAGAACGGGCTGCGCGGCGGTCGGCCGAGCTCCGAGATCAGTTTCAACAAGGCGGGCGTGACCACCCGGATCTACGCCATCGCCTCCGGCAAGGGTGGGGTCGGCAAGTCCAGCGTCACGGTGAACCTGGCCGCGGCCCTGGCCTCGCAGGGCCTGAAGGTCGGGGTGCTGGACGCGGACGTCTACGGCTTCTCGATCCCGCGGATGCTCGGTGTCGAGACTCCACCGACCAAGGTCGACGACATGATCCTGCCCCCGGTCGCCCACGACGTGAAGGTGATCTCGATCGGCATGTTCGTGCCGGGGAACCAGCCGGTGGTCTGGCGCGGCCCCATGCTGCACCGGGCGATCGAGCAGTTCCTGTCCGACGTCTACTGGGGCGAGCCTCGACGTCCTGCTGCTGGACCTGCCCCCGGGCACCGGCGACGTCGCGATCTCCACCGCCCAGCTGTTGCCCTCCGCGGAGCTCCTCGTGGTGACCACACCGCAGGCCGCTGCCGCCGAGGTGGCCGAGCGGGCCGGGTCGATCGCGTTGCAGACCAAGCAGCAGGTGGTCGGGGTCATCGAGAACATGTCGTGGCTCGCGCTCCCGGACGGCAGCCGGATGGAGCTGTTCGGCAACGGCGGCGGCCAGCGGGTCGCCCGGTCGCTGAGCTCGGCGATCGGTGCCCGGGTGCCGTTGCTGGGTCGGGTGCCGATGGACGTCGCACTGCGCGAGGGCGGGGACGACGGGACGCCCGTCGTGCTGGCTCACCCGGACTCGCCGGCCGCCCAGGAACTGCTCCAGATCGCCCAGCAGCTCGCCAAGCGCGGACAGTCCCTCGTCGGTCGTTCCCTGGGCCTCACCCCCGCCGCCGGCTAGCGAATGGTCGATCTCCTCACCCTCTACGCCGATGCGACACGACACATCTGGGTGTAAGCCGGGGGTGAGGTGCTCCCAGCCACCCGCGAGACCCGACCGACCGGGCCGGGCCCGCGCCAGGAGAGGGACGACTCATGAAGGCACTCGTGTACCACGGTCCAGGCAACAAGGCGTGGGAGGAGGTGCCGGACCCGCGACTCGTCGATGCCACCGACGCCATCGTGCAGGTCGAGACGACCACGATCTGCGGCACGGATCTGCACATCCTCAAGGGCGATGTGCCCGCGGTGGCCGACGGCCGGGTCCTGGGTCACGAGGCCGTCGGCACCGTCATGCAGGTCGGCTCGGCGATCAGCACGTTGGCGGTCGGGGACCGCGTGATCGTGTCCTGCATCACCTCCTGCGGCTCGTGTTCGTACTGCCATGCCCGCCTCCCGTCGCACTGCCTGGACGACGAGGGCACGTCCGGCATCGGGTGGGTGTTCGGTCATCTGATCGACGGCACGCAGGCGGAGGCGGTGCGGGTGCCGTTCGCCGAGAACTCCGTGCACAGACTGCCCGACGGGGTCAGCGACGAGGCGGCCGTGATGCTGTCCGACATCCTGCCGACCGGGTTCGAGATCGGGGTGCGCAACGGCCGGGTGAAGCCGGGCGACGTGGTCGCCGTGGTCGGCGCAGGCCCGGTGGGCCTGGCTGCGATCATGACCGCCGGGCTGTACGGGGCGTCGCGGGTCATCGCCATCGACCTGGATGCGAACCGGATCGCCAAGGCCCAGGAGATGGGCGCCACGGACGGCGTGAACTCCGCGGACGCCGACTGGAAGGACCGGGTCATGGCCATGACCGACGGCCTGGGCGTGGACGTGGCGATCGAGGCGGTCGGCGTGCCGGCGACCTTCACCATGGCGACCGAGCTGATCCGCCCGGGTGGCACCGTGGCGAACGCCGGAGTGCATGGCGTGCCGGTCGAGCTGGCGCTGCAGGACCTGTGGATCAAGGACGTGGCGATCACCACGGGACTGGTCAGCGCGACCACGACGCCGATGCTGCTCAAGCTCGTGGCTCAGGGCAAGCTCGCGCCCGAGAAGTTGGTGACCCACCGCTTCACGTTCGATGAGTTCATGGACGCCTACGACACCTTCGGCCGGGCGGCGCAGACCAAGGCCCTCAAGGTGGTCCTGACCCGCTGATCCCGGCGAACCACAGGTTCGTCGTTACTCCCGGACACAGCCCCGGAACCACCCTGGGCAGGCCGCTACGACGGCCCGAACGACGAACCTGTGGCTCAGCGACCTCAGGTCGCATCCGGGTCGAAGGCCGGACCCGTCGACCCCGCCGCGGCCGGGCGACCTTCGGCACCGCCGGAACCGGCCGGCGATCCCGTGGCGCCGGCCGGGCCGTCCCCCAAGGAACCGTTCGCCTGCCGGGTCGAGCCACCGTTCGCCGTGGGGTGGCCCCGCCCCGTCGTCGAGGTGTCCTTGAGACCCAGCGGGTCGTCGGGGTCGAAGGTGTCGGCCAGGGCGTCACGGACGATCCGTCGCGGGTCGTACTGACGCGGGTCGAGCTTGCGCCAATCCACGTCGTCGAACTCGGGGCCGAGTTCGGCGCGCACCTGGTCGGTGGCCCCCTGGGCCATCTTGCGCAGTTCCCGGATCAGTCGGGTGAGCTGCTGGGTGTAGTGGGGCAGCCGCTCCGGGCCGAGCACGACAGCCGCCACCGCGAGGAGGACGAACAGCTCATTCGCGCTGATCCCGAACACGGGCGAACCTTAACCCGGTGATGCTTCGAGAGTCACCGCGATCTCCGTGTCCTTGCCGTCGCGACGCACCGTGAGGGACACCGTGTCTCCCACGGCTTGTGCGCGGATACCCACGATCAGCTCCAGCGCGGTCGTCATCGGGCGCCCGTCCAGGGCGGTGATCACGTCTCCGGGCTTGATCCCGGCCTTGTCCGCCGGCCCGCCCGGCGTCACGGCGGGCTGGCCCCCCAGGCTGGTCTCGGCGACCTTGACCCCCTCCCCCTGGTAGTCGGAGGTGAGGCTGACCCCGATCACGGGGTACTCCGCCTTGCCCGTGCTGATCAGCGCCTCGGCGGTCCGCCGGGCCTGGTTGCTGGGGATGGCGAACCCGACGCCGATGTTGCCGCCCGAGCCGCCGAAGACACCCTGGGACGCCTGGGCGATCGCCGAGTTGATCCCGATCACGCGGCCCTGCGCATCCACCAGAGGGCCCCCGGAGTTGCCCGGGTTGATGGCGGCATCGGTCTGGATCGCGTTGATGTAGGAGGCCTGGCCGGTACCGCCGCCCGCACTGACCGGGCGGTTCTTGGCACTGACGATGCCCGTGGTGACCGTGCCCTGCAGTCCGAGAGGAGCACCGATCGCGATCACCGTGTCGCCGACCACGACCGCGTCGGAGTCACCCAGTTCCAGCGGCGACCGGGAGCCGGTGTCCGCCTTGAGCACCGCGAGGTCGTAGGAGGGGTCCCGGCCCACGATGGTGGCCGTCTTGCGGGTGCCGTCGTTGAACACGACGACGGGTGAACCGGAGACGTCCTGGACCACGTGGTTGTTCGTCAGGATGTGCCCGGCGTCGTCCATCACGAAGCCGGACCCGGATCCCTCTCCCTGGTCGGTGGACACGGCGATCTGCACCACGCTCGGCAGCACGGCCGACGCCACACCCGCCACGCTGTCCATCGGACGCGCGAGCGCCGAGGGGTCGACGGGCGTCCGGGGGGCGGTCCGCGCCCCGGTCACGGATCCTCCCGTTCGGGTCGTGTCGGCCCGGTCGATGAGCCAGGCACCGCCCGCTCCCCCGATCAGGCCGGCGATCAGGGCGACACTGGCCAGGGCCGCGAACATCGCGGCGCCGACCCGGCGCCTCTGCGGGACGACGCCCTGTGGCGGCACGCCCTGATGCGGGACGGCCGGTGGTGGGCCACCCGGTGTCGGGCCGGTCGGCGGGGCCCGATACGGGTCCGGTCCGGCCCGTCCAGGTCCCGACTGATAGACGTCTGATCGATCGGGCCCCGGCTGGTAGGGCGTGCCCTGATAGGACGCGGCAGCCTCAGGGGAGGCCTGGTCCGTCCCCGGGTCGGTGGCGCTCGGACGTGGGGGGTGGAACATCCCACCCGGTGCGGGGGGCAGCGGCGGCGGAAGCTGCGGATCGGTCGCCTCGGGCGAGGTCTCCGGTGGCTCAGGCGAGGACCACGCCCGTCCCTGGCCTGGCTGGTGGGTCATCCTGGCGCCGCCTCATCGTCACGGGGGTTTCTCACTGGCCGGCGATGCTCTGAGCCACCCGCCATGCGGGGATGATGTTCGGCATCGGCAGGCCACTCATGGTTATCACGTTTCGTACCGCCAGCATGTCCACGGTGGGGGCCAGCGCCGCGTTCGCCGACGGCGACACCACGCTCAGCCCGAACAGGCCGACACTGAGCGCCCCCACCGACCCGGCGACGGCCGCTGCCGCGCGCCATCTGCTGGACCTGTGCACCGGGCGGCGGAGTGGGGCGCCCGGGCCGGTGGCGACCGGCCGGGTGCCCCCACCGGGCCGCCGGGACCCGGGCGGCGCGGCGGTCGGGACGGGGGCCTCGGTCGCGATCCCGGAGCGGGCCGGGAGCGGCGTCTCGCCGTCGTCCGGGATCGCCAGCAGTCGTGCCGCCAGGGCGTCCATGGGCTGAGGGGAGGGCAGGGCCTGCAGGCGCGACTTCGTGAGTCGCTCGGCCTCCACCAGCTGCCGGCAGGACGGGCACCGCACGAGATGGGTGTCGGCCCATTCGGCCTCGGACGGATCGAGCCGCCCATCCACCAGATCGCTGACGGACTCGCCCAGATGACTCATCGCGGCGCCTGCCCGGTGATGGCCAGTCGCCCGAGCACGCCGCGGGCGGGCCGGGCGGCCTTGATGCCCTCGGCGTCACCGGCCCCGGGCTCGCTCGCGAGTCCCGGACGACGGTGGGCCAGTGTCTTGCGCAGTTGGGCCCTGCCCCGGTGGATCCGGGACCGGACGGTCCCCAGTTTCACGCCGAGGACGTCGGCGATCTCCTCGTAGGAGAGCCCCTCGATGTCGCAGAGCACCACCGCCGCGCGGAACTCCGGGCTCAGCCGGTCCAGCGCCGCCTGAACATCGTTGTCGAGGTGGTTGTGCTCCCACATGCGCTCCGGGCCGAGATCGTTGCCCGGCATCCGGGACTCGGCGTCCTCGGGCAGTGCGTCGAACCGGATCCGCTGCTTGCGGCGCATCTGGTCCAGGAACAGGTTCGTGGTGATCCGGTGCAACCACCCCTCGAAGGTGCCCGGAGTGTAGGAGGACAGCGACCGGAACACGCGGACGAAGACCTCCTGAGTGAGGTCCTCGGCGTCCGGCCGGTTCCCGGTCAGCCGGTAGGCGAGCCGGAACACGCGCCCGGAGTGGTCCCGGACGACCTCCTCCCAGGTGGGCGGCGTCCAGTCGCTCTGCGCCGAGGTGACGGGGTCGGCGACCCCAGGGGTCGCGGCAGCACGCACCGTCCGCCCCTGCTCGTCGGCCATCGGGTGACCCTTCGTCGATCGCTCCATCGTCACCGGCGGAACCATCGGCATCCGCAGCGGCATCGCCCACGCAGTCAACGCGGTCCTCCTATCCTCGCCCACTCGGGCACTTCTGCCCAGGCAACGGGACCCGACCCGGGCAGGTTCCCGGGTAACTCACAGGTTGCGCTCAGGGTTCGGCGGGGCAGGGTCAGGGTCGGATCAGGGACCGCCCCCGATGCGCCCTCGGACGCGCGGCCTCTCCCAGGCCCGCCTGCGCCGGGCGGAGCCGCCGGAGAACTAGTCTGGGTACTGCGAGCGACCACGATCGGCGACCCCGAGGAGCGACCATCAGCGCGCCAAGCCCGGCGACCTGGGCCTACACCGAGAACTTCGTCCAGGAGGACGAGGTTCTCGATCGCGCCCGGGCGCGCGCCGGCGAGCTCGGCTGTGACGCCGTCACCCCAGGTGTCGGTGCCTTCCTGCACATGCTGGCGAGCGTCGGAGATGCCCGATCGGTCGTCGAGATCGGTACGGGGGCCGGCGTGTCCGGGGTCTATCTGCTGCGCGGGATGTCCACGGACGGCGTCCTGACCACGATCGACGTTGAGGTGGAGAACCAGCGCGCGGCGCGCGAGGCGTATGCCGAGGCGGGCGCGCGCCTCAACCGGACCCGCGTCATCCCCGGCCGGGCGATGGACGTTCTGCCGCGACTCACCGATCGCGCCTACGACCTCGTCCTCGTGGACGCCGAGCCGGTTCAGGCGCCGGCCTACGTCGAGCAGGCGCTGCGATTGCTGCGCCCCGGCGGAGCCGTCGTCGTCAACGATGCGCTGTCGCGTGGCCAGGTGTCCGACCCGGCCCGACGTGACCCGGTGACCACGGCGATGCGTGAGGCGGCCCATCGGATCCAGGACGAGAACGGCCTGAGTGCCGGCCTGTTCCCGGTCGGCGCCGGCCTGCTGGTCGGGGTCCGGGCCCGGTGAGCGGGCAGACGGTGGACGAGGACTTCGCCCCCCCGGGCAGCGGCAAGCCCTACATCACGGCGCCCATCCCGGTGAACACCGGCACCCCGACCCCGCCGCGCCGACTGCTGCGTGGGTCGGAGCAGTTGTCCCATCTGATCGGGGCCCGGCTCCTGGTCGGGATCACCTTCCGCGACGCGCAGGGGACGGTCCTGCGTGCCGAGCAGTTCTGCGGACGTGTCCTGGAGGTCGGCGAGGGGGTGGTCGTCGTCGAGCGCCGTGGGGAGCCGGCGGTCCTGCCCGCCGACGCCGGTGCCTACGAGGCGGCCCAGCCGGGTCGGTACGTGCTGCAGACCAGCGGCGAGACCGTGAACGACCCGGACTACCTGACCGTCTGGGACGTCCAGGTGGACGCCTGAGTCGTCCGGCCCCCGGGATCAGCCCAGGCCCTCGAGCCAGCGCAGCAGCATCCTCGCCCCGAAACCGGTCGGGCCCTTGGGCGTCTCGTGCTGGGCCCGCTCCGAGCGCGCGGGACCGGCGATGTCCAGGTGGGCCCACCGCCGCGATCCGGCGAACTCCCGCAGGAACAGTGCCGCCAGCACCGAACCGGCGCCGGCGGCGGGGTGACGCGACATCTGACGCAGGTCTGCGACGTCGGAGTGCAGCCAGGGGCGGTAGTCCTCCACCAGCGGCATCCGCCAGAGCCGCTCCCCGCTCGCGCGGCCGGCATCGATGAGGTCACGGGCGAGGGCGTCGTCCGCGCTGTAGAGGGCCGCGTGCCGCTTGCCCAGACCAGCGGTCGCCGCGCCGGTCAGCGTGGCCACGTCGACCAACACGCTCGGCTCGAGGCGGGCGTCGGCGAAGGCCAGGGCGTCGGCCAGCACCAGCCGCCCCTCGGCGTCGGTGTTGGTCACCTCGACCGTCCGCCCGCCGTAGTGCCGCACGACGTCGCCCGGACGGTAGGACCCGGCGCCGATCATGTTCTCCGCCAACGGAAGCAGGGCGGTCACCGGGACGCCGACGTCGGCGTCGCGGCAAGCCGCCAGCACCGCCAGCACCGCCCCCGCCCCCGACATGTCGGTCTTCATCGGCACCATCGCCTCGCGGGGTTTGAGGGAGAGGCCGCCGGTGTCGAAGGTGATCCCCTTGCCGACCAGGACCACCGGAGGGGGTGCTGCCCGCCCGCGTCGGCGGGTCGGGCGATGACTCAGCCGCACCAGCCGGGGCGGGGTCCTCGATCCGGAGCCGACGGCGAGCAGACCGCCGAAACCCTCGGCGCCCAGCCGGTCGCCGTCCCAGATCTCGATGTCCAGCCCGGAGCGCTCGGCCACCTGCCGGGCCTGCTCGGCCAGCCAGGCAGGCGACTTCACCGAGGCCGGCGTGAAGGCCAGATCCCGGCTGAGGGAACCGGTGCGGGCGTGCAGGGCACCCAGGGCGAGCGCCTCGGGGTCCGCAGGGCCGAGCAGTTCGATCCGGCTCACCCCCGCCCGGCCGGAACGATCGCGCGTGTGGGCCGTCGGCGGGCTGTGGCCCGCGAGCAGCAGCCCCTCCACCAAGGCGCGGGTCCCCGCGGCGGCCGCCCGGCCCGTCCGGAGCCTCAGGTCGACCGCCAACGCCGTCCGGCCCCGAGCGGCACCGGCGAGGGCCGCACCCGCTCTGCGCAGGTCCTGCGGTGTCGCCGCACCGACGCCGACCAGCACCCAGCGCCAGGGCAGCACGGGACCCGTGGACGGCGGAACCACCGGTACCCGGACGACGTCACCGGGCCGCCCCGCGACCTCCTCGGACACGACGCGCTCGATGTCCACCCCGTAGGCGGCGGCCACGCGCCGGCTCGCGGCCGAGACCGTCCGGTCGGCGCCCACAGCCGTGGCCAGGATGTCGACGTCCCGCAAACACTCGGACTGCTCGATGCCGGCGAGCACGTCGTCCAGCGAGGCCTTGTTGCTCAGGGACGTGCCGTCAGAACCCGCGCCCAGTGCGGCCGCACCCCGCACCGTCGCGTCGATGCTCATCACTCCAACCTAGCGCCAGACGGGAACAGGCCTCGAAAGGTCGCAGGCCCGACGAGAGTGGACTCGCCGGACCTGCCTCGACCTGAACCGGGTCGACCTCACACCGAAGGCGGCCTCACACCAGGACGGCCTTCAGAGCGTCGCCCAGGTCGCTCGCCTCCTCAGGGGTCAACTCGACGACCAGCCGGCCACCGCCCTGCAGTGGGACGCGCATCACGATGCCGCGCCCCTCCTTGGTCACCTCGAGCGGGCCGTCGCCAGTCCTCGGCTTCATTGCCGCCATGCGGCATCCCCTTTCGATCGGGCCCCGTGCGACACCCACCGTCGTGGTGCACGCAGTCGAGCCGGAGCCTGTTCCGACGCTCATTATCCCTGGTCGGGGCCGTCGTGGCGAAATGGGGGCGGCACGGGTGGCCCAGTCGGCCGAGTCGGCCGAGTCGGCCACCCGCCGATCGGCCACTCGATCGGCTCGTGCCGGGTCCGGGCCGGCGCCCCGCCCCGTCAGGTACCGGCGGCGCGGGCGTGGCAATCGATCAGATGGTCGTTCACCAGGCCGCAGGCCTGCATCGCCGCGTAGGCCGTGGTGGGCCCGACGAAACGGATGCCGTGGCGCTTGAGCGCCGCAGCCAGGGCCGCGGATTCCGGGGTGCTCGACGGGACGTCGGACAACCGGCGCGGTGCGGGCCGGCCTCCCGGTGGGGCGAAGGACCAGATCAACGCGTCCAAGCCGCCGTCGACCTCCTCGCGGATCCTCAGCACCGCTGTCGCGTTGGCGATCGCGGCATCCACCTTGGCCCGATTGCGGACGATTCCCGGATCGGCGAGCAGCCGGGCCCGATCGGACTCGCCGAAGGCCGCGAGCCGTTCCGGGTCGAAGCCGGCGAACGCCCGCCGGAATCCCTCACGCTTGCGCAGGATGGTCAACCAGGAGAGTCCGGACTGGAAGGCCTCCAGCGTGAGCCGCTCGAAGAGGGCGCTCTCGCCGTGCACCACCCGGCCCCACTCACCGTCGTGGTAGGCGACGTAGTCGGGTGAGCCCGTCCCCCATCGACACCTGGGTAGACCATCGGCACCAAGGACGACGCCGGGCAGCTCCCTCTCCGGGCGTTCAGCCACGCGCCCGGCCCTGGTCGGTCTCGTCGCCGTCCGCCCGACACACCTCGACCGCCGCCGCGGCCAGCACCCGGTCGAGCCCGGCCCCCGTGAGCAGGGCGAGCGGCCCCCGGATCCACCGGGTCAGGCCGGGCGAGAACACCCACAGATCGCGGTAGGTCCAGATCACCCGACTGCGCCGTGGGCCGAGGCCGTGCACCTCCAGCACCGCCCGGCCCCGGACCACGCGGCCCTGCTTGACCACCTCGCAGCGGCCGTGGCCGAGTGGTGCCGCCGGCGGAGGGCTCCAGTGCGTGACCTCCATGACGTCGTCCATTCCGAGACCGGCGACGGCGGTGCGGGCCACGAAGCGGGTTCCCACGCCGGGGCCCTGCTCGATCACCGTGATGGTCGTCAGCGGCACCCAGTCGCCGTGACGTCTCCAATCGGTGAGCACGTCCCACACGCGCCCCGCGGCGGCGTCCACGACCACCTCTCGCGACAGGTCGATCACGATTCAGCCGTCCCCGTCGTCCACGAAATCACCGATCTCGCTCGGCAGGCCGACCAGGTCCGCCTCGGCGAGCATCGTGCGCAGCCGCTCGATCTCGGCGTCCCGCCGTCGCAGTTCCCCGGAGACCCGGTCCAGCAGGGCGTCGACCTGATCCATCCGATAGCCACGCAGCGCCGGGGCGAAGCGGGCCTCGTCCAGCGCGACCACCAGCGACTCCTGATCCGCCGCGCCGTCCGAGGGCAGCGAGGAGGTCGGGGCCTGCAACCCCCCGCCGATCCTGCCGAGGGCGACCGCCACCGTCAGGCCCAGAACGCCGATCGCGAGCAGGATGAACAGCAGCGTCACGTCAAGGATCCTGACATACGGGAACGCCCCCTGTTGCGCCGGCCCCGTGCCGGGCTCGGTGGATGGACCGTGGCGCCGGCGACAGTCAGTCCTAGGCGCCGGCGAACCGGTGCACGACCTCGATCGCCTCGTCGACGTCGTCGGTGAGCGTGAGCAGGTCGACGTCCGGGGGACCGATCATCCCGTCCGCCAGAACGGTCGAGCGGATCCAGTCCAGCAGACCGCCCCAGTACTCGGTGCCGATGAGCACGATGGGGAACGAGGTCACCTTCTGGGTCTGCACCAGGGTGAGCGCCTCGAACAGTTCGTCGAAGGTGCCGAAGCCGCCGGGCAGCACGATGAAACCCTGGGCGTACTTGACGAACATGGTCTTGCGGGCGAAGAAGTAGCGGAAGTGGACCCCGAGGTCCACCCATTCGTTCATGCCCTGCTCATGGGGAAGCTCGATGCCGAGACCGACGGAGATCCCGCCCGCCTCGCAGGCCCCCCTGTTGGCCGCCTCCATCGCTCCCGGGCCACCGCCGGTGATCACCGCGTAACCGGCCTCGGCCAGCCGACGGCCGACCTCGACACCCAGCGTGTAGTGGGGATGGTCCGGTTTCGTGCGTGCCGATCCGAAGACGCTGATCGCCGGCCCGAGTTCGGCCAGGGCACCGAACCCCTCGACGAACTCGGCCTGGATCCGCATCACCCGCCAGGGGTCCTGGTGCAGCCAGGCACTGGGACCACGTGCATCCAGCAGTCTGGCGTCCGCCGTGGTGGCCGGCACAAGAGATCTACGCAGCGTGACAGGGCCCTTGTGATACGCCGAGGGCTCTCCGGCCCCGGGGGTTGAGCCACCGCGCGATCCGACTCGTCGTTCCGTCATGTCCAGCGTCACTTTCCCGCGATCTCGCTCCGGCGCGACCCTCGCGCCGGGCTGACCGCGCGCGTCGGCCGCGGCCGGTGACCTGTGATCGACATCGGCGTATCGCTCACCAGGCATGCCATGTCCCGGTGACGGTACGGCGAGCGGACGGCGGCGACCAATCGGCGCGCAGGTGTGCGAGCGACGGGCGCCGGCCGGGCGGTCCGGGAACGTCGGGGCGGCGCGAAAGAGCCGTACGGCTGTTCGGGGCCGGACCTTCCTCAGGCGCCGTGCACGCCGTGACAGCGCGCTACTGTTCTTGTCGTGCAAAGGCGGAGGTACGGGACCGGCCAGGACGGCGCCTCCACCCTGCCTCAGCACACCCGGCCCGACCTGCCCAGGAGCTCGTTCGAGTCCCAGGCGGCCGAGCGCATTCTTGCTCAGGGACGGTTCACGCAGGCCCGGGAGGCGCTGCGCGAGATCGAGGCCCTGCTGTCCACGATGGGCCCAGAGTCGGACGCAGCGGTCCCCGCCCTGTACGCGCGTGCCCTGCTGCTCCGTCTGCTCGGGGCCCCCCGCGCCGAGCAGGTCGCAGCCTGCACCATGATGGAGAACGCCGCGGTGCACCACGGGGGGCACCCGCACGCCGAGGCATGGCTGGGGCTCGCCCACGCCATGCGCGCGCAGGCCCGGTTGGAGACCGGCGAGGCGGCCGTGGCCATGGGCGACCTGGCCCGGATCGACTTCACCGAGCTCGATGACGTGCTCGACTCCCGGACCGGTTTCCGGCTCCTGGACACCACCGCCGCCGCCTACGCCCGGGCACGGATGTACGACAAGGTCGAGCAGGTGCGCGAACTGCTCGAGGACGGTATCGAGCGGCGCGACCCCGTGGACCGGGCGACCCACTGGGCGACGTGGGCCGCCGAGCTCGCCGTGCGGGCGATGGAACCGGTGGCCCGTGGAGCCGACGAGCCGGACCAGCGCCTGCTGGAGCGGGCCGTCCGGATCGCCGACCGCGTGGGATCGCTCGGGATGAACGCCGTGCCGCAACCTCTGGCGCGCACGGCGGACGGGGTACGCGCCCTGGCGGCCACCTACCGGGGCGAGGGCCAGCAGGCGCTGCGCCTGCTCGGATCGGACGCCTTCGGCGAACCGTCGGGGCTGCGCTCGCCCGAGAGCCAATTGCTGGTCATCGCGTCCTTGAGGGCACACACCCTGGTCGGTTCACATGCCACCGCCCGCAGCCTGGACGACAGCCTGCGCCGATCGACGGGCTCGATCCCGAACATCGTTCTCGAGATCTGCCGTGCCAGGCAGCGGATGTGGATGGAGCGCGAGTCGGGCCTGGTCACCGATCACACCCGGCAGCGACTGACCGATCTGCTGGTCCGGCTGGCCTGGGCCGGGATGGACCTGGCGACCGAGACCGGCCGGCAGGCGATCGAGCACCAGGTGCTCCACACCGAGAGCCGAACCGACCCCGTGACGGGGGTCGGGAACCGCCGCGCCCTGGACGAGCAGTTGCACGCGATGCTGCGGTTCTCGCCCCTGCCTCTGTCGATGGTCCTGATCGACGTGGACGACTTCAAGAAGATCAACGACGACCACACCCACGTGGTGGGCGACGAGGTGCTCCGCGCCCTGGCGGTGGTGCTCGAGGAGGCGGCCCCTCCCGATGCCCGACTGCTGCGGTACGGCGGCGACGAGTTCGTCGTGCTGCTGCCGCACACCGGCGACGCCGAGGCCCGCGGCGTGGCGACGCTGCTGACCCAGGCGGTGTCCGAGCATCCGTGGGAGCGGATCGCCGCAAGCCTCCAGGTCCGGATCACCACGGGGTGCTCGGCGCTGTGGGCGCTGACCGGGCGACGCCCGGCGGCAGACGCCGAGCGTCTGTTCCGCCGCGCCGACGAGTCACTGCTCGAGGCCAAGCGCTCTCGACGCCCCGTTCCACCGTCGAAGCCCGCAGGCGATCCCCCACCCGTCACCGAGGTGCTCGACCTGCGCTCCATGTCACAGGCAGCGGAGGCGGCCTCCCCGCAGGGTCAGCCCGGCAACGCCGGGCGCCGCAGAGCCCGGCGGTCCCGCAACGTCATCGATCTGACCGGTGGGGAGGCTCCGCCGGTCGATGGTGGCCGGCCGTCCGGCGGTAATGACCACGGTGTCGACATCCGGCACTGATCCGGCTCCGGTCAACCCGCTCGAGTCAGCCACGAGGTCAACGCCTCGGCACAGTCGATGATCTGAGCGGCAGGACACCGCTCGTCGTCGCGATGGGCGAGCAGTGGATCCCCCGGCCCGAAGTTCACCGCGGGGATGCCCAACTCACTGAATCGAGCGACGTCGGTCCAGCCGTACTTGGGCCGCACCGGCCTGTCCAGGACGGCGACGAAGGCGGACGCGGCGGGATGGTCCAGCCCGGGCCGCGCGCCCCCGGCGGCGTCCACGACGGTCATCTCGGCATCGGAGAAGACCTCGGCCAGGTGGGCTCGCGCCGCGGCGAGGTCGCGGTCGGGGGCGAAGCGGTAGTTCACCGTGACGGTGCACCGGTCCGGCACCACGTTGCCGGCTATCCCACCGCCGATCGCGACGGCGTTCAGGCCCTCCCGGTAGACCAGACCGTCGACCTCCACCTGTCGGGGGCTGTACTCGGCCAGCCGCGACAGCAGACCGGCCGCGTCGTGGATCGCGTTGTGCCCCATCCACGAACGGGCCGAGTGGGCGGCCACGCCGCGGGTGCTCAGCTCCACCCGCATGGTCCCCTGGCATCCGCCCTCGACCGCACCGGCGGTCGGCTCGAGCAGCACCGCGAAATCTCCGGCGATCCAGTCCGGTTGGGTACGGGCCAACCGGCCGAGACCGTTGCGAGGGGCATCGACCTCCTCGTGGTCGTAGAAGACGTAGGTGACGTCGCGGGTGGGCTCGGACACGGTGGCCGCCAGGTGGAGTTGCACCGCCACCCCACCCTTCATGTCCACGGTCCCCCGGCCATGCAACACGGCGTCCGCGCCCCCGCCCTCGACCCGTACCGGCAGATTGGTCGGCCTGCCCCACGCGTCCACGGTCAACGGAACGGTGTCCAGATGCCCGGCCAGCACCACCCGCTCGTCGAGACCCCGGTGGGTGCGGGCGACGACGGCGTCGCCGTCCCGGAGCACCTCGAGGTGGTCCCGCCCGGCCAGCGCCCGCTCGACCTCGTCCGCCAGCCGGCGCTCGTTGCCGCTGACCGACTCGATGTCACAGATGACGCGGGTCAGCTCGACCACGTCGATTGTCGGATCCATGCCGGGAAGGCTAGGCCAGATCCACGCGCAGCCGCGCATAGGCTGATGCCATGACAGCTTCGGATGCAGCGATCACCGAGCAACAGGACCAGGGGGCCGACGGGCCCCGGACCGCCTGGGCGAACGGGGTGGCCACGACCACAGAGGACGGCGTGGTGCTCGAGGCCTGGTATCCGTCACCCCGGCTCGGGCCGCCGCCGGCGGAGGACGGCCTGCTGTCCGTCCCGGCGGAACTCAGCTCGCTCGAGGTGCGCGATCCGGCCCGCCGGGTGAGGCGTCACGTGGTGCGCACGATCATCGATCTGGACGCCGCCCCGGCCGACGTGCCGGACGCCTACCTGCGCCTGCACCTGCTCTCGCATCGCCTGATCGCCCCCCACGGGCTGTCGGTCGAGGGCATCTTCGGGGTGCTGACCAACGTGGTCTGGACCAACCAGGGCCCATGTGCGGTCGACGATTTCGAGGCGACCCGGCTGCGCCTGGCGTCCAGCCCGAGCCACGAGGGGCTTGTCGAGGTCTTCGGGGTCGACAAGTTCCCGCGGATGACCGATTACGTCGTCCCCACGGGAGTTCGGATCGCGAACGCCGACCGGGTTCGTCTCGGCGCGCATCTGGCACCCGGCACCACGGTGATGCACGAGGGTTTCGTGAACTTCAACGCGGGCACCCTGGGCCATTCGATGGTCGAGGGCCGCATCTCCTCCGGAGTGGTGGTGGGCGACGGTTCGGACATCGGCGGAGGTGCCTCGATCATGGGCACGCTGTCCGGGGGCGGCACGCAGGTGATCTCTATCGGGCAGCGCTGCCTGCTCGGCGCCAACGCGGGCCTGGGGATCGGCCTGGGGGACGACTGCATCGTGGAGGCCGGCCTCTACGTGACCGCGGGGACCAAGCTCACGCTCCTTCCCCACGAGCGGGTCGTCAAGGCGGCCGAACTCTCCGGCACCTCGGGGCTGCTGTTCCGGCGGAATTCCCTCACCGGAGGCGTGGAGGCCGTTCCACGCCAAGGAAAGACGTTCTCCCTGAACACCGCTCTGCACGCGAACGACTGATGCCCGGCCCGGAAGCGGAATGAACCCTGAGCACGGATCGACACCGACGATGAGACCGATGCCTCCTGCGCGCCCGGGGGTCGCCGGGGCGTCAGGGCCGTCACGACACAGGAGGGGACGGCTGCTGCGCGCCGTGGGGGCCCTGGCGGCCACGGCCATCCTGATCGGGGGTGGCTGGGTCTGGTTGAGCGGGCGCGGTACCGGCCTGCCGGTGCTCGTGCCGGCCTGTCGATCGACCGCGCTCGGGAACACCACCTCGCTCAGTCCGGAGCAGGCGGGCAATGCGGCGATCATCGCGGCCGTCGCGGAGAAGCGCGGACTGCCGGCGCGGGCGGCGACCATCGGCATCGCCACCGCGATCCAGGAGTCGAAACTGCGCAACATCGACTACGGCGACCGGGACTCGGTCGGACTCTTCCAGCAGCGCCCCTCTCAGGGATGGGGCACCCAGGACCAGATCATGGATCCGGTCTACGCGGCCAACGCCTTCTTCGACGTCCTGGTCAAGGTCGAGGGCTATCAGAGCCTGCCGATCACGCAGGCCGCCCAGAAGGTCCAGCGCTCGGCGTTCCCCAGCGCCTACGCGGACCACGAACCCGAGGCACGGATCTTCGCCTCGGCCCTGACCGGGTACTCCGCGGCGGCGCTGACCTGTTCGCTGCGCCCGGAGAACGGTCTGGTCCTCGAGCAGCCGGACGCGAACGGCCAGACCGCGAGGACTCGGGCCGTGATCACGGCCGCCGCCAACGAGACCGGGGTGCGTGGGGTGGCGGCGCCGGATTCGGTCCAAGCCGACCCGGGCGCGAGCGCGGACGGCGCCGTCGGCGCGGGGACCACCTCACGCTTCACGCTCACCGGCACCGAGCCGGAGCGGCACGCCTGGGCCCTGGCGCAGTGGGCGGTCGCCCGGGCCGACGGTCTGTCCATCGACTCGGTGGCCACCGCCGGTCAGCGCTGGACCCGTCAGCAGGGCGCCTGGGCCGTCGCCGAGGGCGCACCGGCGGTCGGCGTCGTGGAGATCCAGGTCACGACCGGAGGCTGACCGGTCGGCGCGCGGACACGGGATCTCAGCGACGTTCGAACAACGGCACGTAGGGGCGTTCCCCCCGGCCCGTGTAGACCTGCCGAGGTCGGCCGATCCGGGTCTGCGGGTCGTTGATCATCTCGCGCCACTGGGCGATCCAGCCCGGCAGCCGGCCGAGGGCGAACAGCACGGTGAACATCCGGCTCGGGAAGCCCATCGCCTCATAGATGAGTCCGGTGTAGAAGTCGACGTTCGGGTAGAGCTTGCGCTCGACGAAGTAGTCGTCCGAGAGCGCGATCTCCTCCAGTGACCTGGCGATGTCAAGCAGCTCGTCGGGGTGGTCGAGGCGATTGAGGATGTCGTGCGCGGTGTACTTGATGATCGCTGCACGTGGGTCGTAGTTCTTGTAGACCCGGTGCCCGAAACCCATCAGGCGGACGCCCTTCTCCTTGTTCTTGACCCGGTTCATGTAGTTGGACACGTCCTCGCCGCTGTCCCGGATCGCCTCCAACATGTTCAGGACCGCCTGGTTGGCCCCGCCGTGCAGGGGGCCGAAGAGGGCGTTGATCCCCGCGGAGACCGAGGCGAACAGGTTGGCGTTGGAGGAGCCGACCATCCGCACCGTCGAGGTGGAGCAGTTCTGCTCGTGGTCGGCGTGCAGGATCAGGAGCTGGTCGAGCGCACGGACCATGTGATCGTCGAGCTCGTACGGCTCGGTGGGGAGGCCGAAGGTCATCCGCAGGAAGTTCTCGACCAGGCTGAGCTGGTTGTCGGGGTAGAGGAAGGGTTGCCCGACCGACTTCTTGAAGGCGTACGCGGCGATGGTCGGCAGCTTGGAGAGCAACCTGATCGTCGACAGCTCCACCTGCTCCGGCTCGAACGGGTTGAGACTGTCCTGGTAGAAGGTCGAGAGCGCGCTGACCGCGCTGGACAGCACCGGCATCGGGTGGGCATCGCGGGGGAATCCGTCGAAGAACCGCTTGAGGTCCTCGTGCAGCAGGGTGTGACGACGCAGCCGGTCCTCGAACGCAGCGAGTTCGCCGGAGGAGGGCAACTCCCCGTAGATGAGCAGATAGCTGACCTCGACGAAGGTGCTCTGCGCGGCGAGCTGCTCGATCGGATACCCGCGATAGCGCAGGATTCCCTTGGCCCCGTCGATGTAGGTGATCTCCGAGGAGCACGAGGCCGTGTTGACGAAACCCGGGTCGACCGTGACGTGACCCGCCTTCGCCAGCAACGACGAGACGTCCATCCCCGACTCGCCGACGGTTGCGGGGACCACGGGCAACTCCAACGAGCCCCCTGAGAAGGTCAAGGTGACGGGGTGCATGTCGGACATGAAGCCTCCCTGGGCCGATGGTCCTGAGTTAGGACGCTATCGGGTGTGCTAGCCGGGGACCATCCACATCGTGGTGTCCATCGTCACGGCCCGGCTGCTCGCGAGCCTGGCCGACGGCGATGCCGCGCGCCCGGAGAACTCGGACGCCCTCGCCGATGGCACAATCGCCTACCGTGACGAGCGACCGAACAGCGCCGGCGGCGGCCGCTGCCCGTACCGAGGCCGACTGGGTGAACCGGTTCGCGGACGACGTGATCGCCGAGGCGGACAGGCGCTCCGACGGCGACCCGGACGCGACGATCGTCTGCGCCTCGGGGATCAGCCCGTCCGGACCGATCCACCTCGGCAACCTACGCGAGGTCATGACCCCGCACCTCGTGGCCGACGAGCTTCGTCGACGCGGGCGCGACGTGCGGCACCTGCTCTCCTGGGACGACTTCGACCGATTCCGCAAGGTCCCCTTCGGGGTGCCGGGTGTCGACGAATCCTGGAACCAACACGTCGGCCAGCCGCTCACCGCCGTCCCGGCTCCGCCCGGCAGCCCCTACGAGAACTGGGCCGAGCACTTCAAGGCCCCTCTGGTGCAGGCGATGTCAGCCCTGGGGATCGCCGTCGACCCGATCGGTCAGACAGAGCGCTACACCTCCGGCGCTTATCGTGACCAGGTGCTGCTGGCGATGCGGGAGCGGCACCGGATCGACGCGGTGCTCGGTCGCTACCGGACCAGGAAGGCCTCCCCGAGGATCGGCACGGGCGCGGACGACGAGGCGGCACTGGCCGCGGCCGAGGGCTCGGGTGCGGCGGGTGAGGAGGACGGGACCGGCTCGGCCGGGTACTTCCCCTACCGTCCCTACTGCTCACGGTGCGGGCGGGATCTGACCACCGTCACGGGCTACGACGAGTCCAGCACCGAGTTGTCGTACTCGTGCTCGGCGTGCGGGTACACGCAGACGGTGCTGCTCTGCGAGCACACCAACGGCAAGCTGGTGTGGAAGGTCGACTGGCCGATGCGCTGGGCCACAGAGGGCGTGATGTTCGAGCCGTCCGGGGTCGATCACTCCTCCCCGGGCTCGTCGTACATGGTCGGCACCCAGTTGGTCTCGGAGATCTTCGGCGGCACCGCCCCGATCGGCCCGATGTACGCCTTCGTCGGGATCAGTGGCATGGCGAAGATGTCCAGCTCCAAGGGGGGTGTGCCGACGCCGATGGACGCCCTGGACATCATGGAGCCTCAACTGCTGCGCTGGCTCTACGCCCGGCGCAAACCCAACCAGTCGATCACCGTGGCCTTCGACGGTCAGGTCCAACGGCTGTATGACGAATGGGACTCGTTGAACCGCAAGGTGGGCGAGGGAACGGCCGGCGACGCGGACGCCTCGGCACACTCACGCGCGGTCGGCACCTCCACCGCCGGGACACTGCCGACGACGCCACGTCCGGTGCCCTACCGGACCCTGGCCTCGATCGCCGACGTGACCGCCGGGGACGAGCGGCAGACGCTCCGGATCGTCCGCGAACTGGACGAGGCCGACCCTGTCACCTCGCTGGACCAGCTGCGTCCCCGGCTCGACTGCGCGCAGCGCTGGATGACCGGTTACGTGCCGGAGAGCGAGCGCACCCGGATACGGACCGAACCCGACCTCGAGCTGATCCATGGCCTCGACGAGGACGAACGCGCCTCGCTGGCCCTGCTGCTGGAGGGCCTGGAGACGCACTGGTCCCTCGACGGGCTGACCGCGCTGGTCTACGGGGTCCCCAAGCGGCGCCTGGGTCTACCGGCCGACGTCAGGCCGACACCCGAGCTCAAGGTCGCTCAGCGCGCGTTCTTCGCCCTGCTCTACCGGCTCCTGGTGGGCCGGGACACCGGCCCCCGTCTGCCGACCCTGCTGCTCGCGGTCGGCGCAGACCGGGTGCGGTCCCTGCTCGGAGGCTGAGCTGTCAGGACAGGCGGGAGGCCAGCTGCGCCGCGGCCCCGTCCGTGATACTCAGCGCGACCCGAACGTGCCGTTCGCCGGCGGCACCGTAGAACTCCCCGGGGGCCACCAGCACCCCCCGATCGGCGAAGGCTGCCACCGTGTCCCAGCACGACTCGTCCCGCGTGGCCCACAGGTAGAGCCCGGCCTCGGAGTCGTCGATCCGCAGTCCCGCGCGTTCCAACGCCGGTCGGACCAGCTCCCGTCGTCCGCGGTACCGCTCGCGCTGTTCGGCGACGTGTGCGTCGTCGTCCAGGACCGCGCCGAGGGCGGCCTGCACCGGGGCGGGCATCATCATCCCGGCGTGCCTGCGCACGTCGCGCAACCGTTGGACGAGGGCGACGTCCCCGGCGACGAAGGCCGCCCGGTACCCGGCCAGATTGGACTGCTTGGACGTCGAGTAGACCGCCAGCAGCCCGGTGAGATCACCGCCGTTGACCCTCGGGTCGAGGATGGACGGCACCTCCTCGACCTCCCAGCCGAGTTCGGCGTAGCACTCGTCACTGGCCACCACCGCCCCGAAGGATCGCGCCCAGCGCACCACCTTGGCCAGGTGTTCGACCCCCAACACCTTTCCGGTCGGGTTTCCCGGGCTGTTCAGCCAGACCAGTGCCACGGCCTGGGTGTCCGGACCCAGCTGCAGGGTGCCGTCCGCGGGCACCGGAGTGGCGCCGGCCAGCCGGGCGCCGACGTCGTAGCTGGGATATGCCGCCTGGGGGTGCACGACCCGGTCCCCCGGCCCCAGCCCGAGCAGGGTGGGCAACCAGGCGACCAGCTCCTTGGACCCGATCGTGGGCAGGACGCCGTCCGGAGACAGACCGGGGACGGCGCGCCGCCGCGCGAACCACCGCACGACCGCCTCGCGCAGCGCCGGGGTGCCGTAGGTGGCGGGATAGCCGGGCGCATCGGACGCCGCGGCGAGCGCCACGCGGGCCACCTCGGGGGTCGGATCCACGGGCGTTCCGATCGAGGCGTCGATGAGCCCGCCCGGATGCGCGCGGGCGATGTCCCCGTACGGTGCCAGCCGGTCCCAGGGGAAGTCGGGGAGTCTCAGCTCTGCTGCTCCTGCGGGGGGAGGGCGGCCACGATCGGGTGGTCCTTCGGGATCAGGCCGAGCTTGGCCGCACCACCGGGTGAGCCGAGATCGTCGAAGAACTCCACGTTGGCCTTGTAGTAGTCCTTCCACTGCTCGGGAGTGTCGTCCTCGTAGTAGATGGCCTCGACCGGACAGACCGGCTCACAGGCACCACAGTCGACGCACTCGTCGGGGTGGATGTAGAGCATCCGCTCCCCCTCGTAGATGCAGTCGACGGGGCATTCCTCGATGCAGGCCTTGTCCTTGAGGTCGACGCAGGGCAGGGCGATGACGTACGTCACGACTCGTTGTCCTCCTGAGCAGCAGCCGGCGAGCCGGCGGGTCTCCACACCCTTCCGCGCCAAGCGTACCGGGGCCCTGCCCGGGAGGTTGCACCCGGCCGCGGCGGCCTAGACTCGTGACGCAGCGCCCACCGGCGACCGGAGCCGCCCGACCAGGAGAGAGGCCACATGGAGGCCCCCGCGTCGGCCGGCGCGGGCCGGGAGAGTTCGATCGCCGCCCTCGAACGCCTCGCGACCCGGCACTGGCGGCCTGATGAGGTCTTCGAGCTGGGCGGGTGGCTACTGCGGGCGCACCACGGGAACACCTCCCGGGCCAATTCGGCTCTTGCCCTCGGGCTCGTGCCCACCATGGCGGCCCGGCTGGCCACGGTCCGTTCCTGGTATCCGCAACGCGGCCTCAGCCCCCTTCTGTCCGTGCCCGTCCCGCTCGACTGCCCGGCCGCGATGTCCGGGCCGGATCATCTGCCCGCCGGGGTGCGCTCGGCGGCCCCTCGTGCCGATCATTTCCGGGACGGCGTTGAGCAGACCGCGCTGCGGGCGAAGCTGGAGCGGGCCGGATGGTGGCCAGGCGGGCCCACGGGCGCCTACGCGTTCACCGCCGATGCACACCGGGTCGTGGCGCATCACCCGGGGCGCCGCCTGGCGGCGGGGTTGCGGGTCCACCGGCACACGTCCCCGGACCGGGCCTGGTGTGCCCGCTACCTCGACGGTCAGGTGCCGGATGCCGTGCGGGACCTGCTGGTGTCGGCCTCCGACCAGGTGCTGGCCTCGGTCCGGACCCCGGACGGCGAGGCCGCGGCCATCGCGCGCTGTTCGCTGTCGGACGGCTGGGCCGGGCTGACGGCGATCGAGGTGCATCCTGATCACCGAGGTACCGCACTGGCACGGCTCCTGATCGCCGAGAGCGTCGGCTGGGCGATCGAACGGGGTGCCCACTCGGTCTTCCTGCACACGGCCACGGACAACGAGCCCGCCCAGTATCTCTACCGGTCAATGGGTTTCGCGGTGCGATACCGCTACGACTATCTGATCGACGGGTCCGGCCGACCGGTTCAATCGGCCAGGTCCGGCGCGGAGCTGCTCGGCGACGGTGCGACCTTGGGCTCCGGCTTCGGCCCGCAGATCACCGAGTCCTCGGCGTCGTAGGTCGTGTTCCACGACTGGTCCTTGACGGTCTTGCCATCCTTGATCACCTTGCGTCGCACGGTGACGTCGAAGCCCTGGCTCGGCGACTGGGCCACGCAGCCGGCGCTCTCGTCGTAGATGATCTTGGGTTGACGGATGTTGCGCCGGGCGCTCTTGATCGACTGCACGTCGTCGTACTGCTTGGTACTCCAGAAGCTGACGGTGACCCTGCTGCCGACGCTCGCCTGGACGAGGACCCCGTAGGGCGAGTCGTTGCGCCACACGAGATCCACGCTCGGATAGTCCACCGTGGCCTCGCGTCCCTCGGGGTAGCGGGAGATGTAGAACGAGTGCGGCATGTGCCTGACGTCCTCGAGCCCGGCGAAGAAGACGTTGTTGAAGATCGTGGTCGCCATCTGCGAGACCCCGCCCCCGTAGTCCATGGCGAGGCGCCCGTTGTAGATCACCGGGGCCTGCGAGTAACCCTTCGCCGCGGTGCGCCGACCGAGCACCGCGTTGAGGCTGAAGGTCTCGCCGGGCAGGACCAGGGTGCCGTTGACGGTTCTGGCGGCGATGCGCAGGTTGTTGGTGCGCGGCACGTTGGCGGTCAGGTTGGTCGAGAAGGTGGAGACCCTCTCCTTCACGCCGAGCGCCTGGGCCTTCTCGGTGGTGAGCTCCGGCCGGACGACGGCAGACTCGAGCCGTGCCGTCCGCTCCGAATCGGCCAGGGCATCGCGCACGGCAGAGGCCAGCTCCGCCGGATCGATCTTCACCCCGTCGGCGGACGGGACGACTTGCGGCACACCGTCCTTGAGGATGATCCGGGCGTCCTTGGGCTCGGCCTGCAGGGCCTTGTCGCCGGCCAGCAGCGCAGCGGACAGCGCCGTGCCGTCCACGGCGAGGTCCAGTCGAGCGGCATCCTGCGTGGAGGGCGCCATGCTCAGCGTGGGCAGCAGGGCGGCCCGAGTCACCGAGACGGTCTTCTCCTGCTCCGCCGCACCGGACTCCGCGCCGAGCACGACCGTGATCGGCCCGGACGCCGCCGGTTCGGCATCCTCGGTCATCGCGCGCTCCACCTCTGCCTGGGTGATCCGCGGCTGGACGACGGTGACCGGCAGATCGAGCGGGCCGGTGCGCGCCAGCCACCCCCGCACCACCGCGTCGGTGGCGGCGTCCACGTCGAGGACGACACCGGTGGTGGCGGCCAGGGCGCGCGGACCGTCCGCCCCGAACTCCACTCCGCCGTCGACCGCCTCCCGGTTGGTGTCCTCGGCCACCGCCTCCACGGCGACCTCCAGCTTCGCCTGATCGGGTTCCGGCAGCGAGGGCGCCGGGACCCCGCCCATGAGCTGCCGCCACATCCTGACCGGATCGAGACGCCCGCCCAGGACGGCGTCGACGCTGCGTTCGGCGTCCACGCCCAGGCCCGCGGCGACCGGATCGATGCTCGCCTCACGGTCGTCGACGGTCACGGTGACCGGGGTCGTCGACGCGGACCGTGCAGCATCGGCCAGCCTCTGCACCGCTTCGCCCCGACGCATCCCGCCGAGGTCGACCCCGCCGACGGTGGTACCACGGGGCACCAGATCCTCCGCGAAGGCGGCGGCGCCGGCGACGCCGAGGCCGAGCAGGACGACCGCGCCGGCCCCGGCCAGGGCCAGTCGACGTCCCAGTCGGCGCGGCGCGTCGATGACCTGGGTGTCCGCCGGGAGCGCATCGGCGTCGGCCTCGTCCTGGTCCTCATCGGATGCCTCGGATGCCGGCGCCGCGGCGGGCAGGACCATCGGTGATGTGTCCGGGGCGTCGGAGGCACCGTCGACGGACGGGGCGATGACGGTGTCCGCCACCTCGTCGTCGACGACGGCCTCCTCGTCGACGACGGCCTCTTCGTCGACGGCCTCCTCGTCGACGGCTGACGTACCGGGCGTGTCCTCGGCGGCGAGAGCATCATCAACACCCGTCTCGTCGCCCATCTCATCGCCCGCGCCGCGCGTCTCGACGATCGCGTCATCGGGCTCCTCGGGCTCGTCGGGCTGGTCGGGCTCCTCGGGCTGGCCGGGCTGGCCGGGCTCGTCGGACTCCTCGATCGCGTCGATCGGGCTCCTCGGGCTCCTCGGGCTCCTCGGGCTCCTCGCCCTGCGGCTCGGAGGGAGGGGCATCCCCGCCCTCGGACCCCTGCTCCGCGGCGCGCTTTCCGGCTAGCCAGCCGAGCAGGTCCTCGGGCGACGCCCAATTCGATGCCGGCGCCTGCTCGTGGCCAGCGGCCTGCTCATCGTGGGCGGCCTGCTCGACGACATCGTCCTCATCGGTGTCGGCGGCCCCACCGGGCACCTGTGGCTCCCCCTCCGGCGCAGGCGTCTCGGAGCTCACCTCAAGGGCGTCCGGTTGCCCGTTCACCCGCTCGGTTTCTGTCTCCCCGTCTGCCACCCGAGCATCGTAAGGTCATCGCTCGCTACTCGAAGTAGGCCTATCCGGGCACACCGACCCCAATCGCCCCAGCCGCTCCGGCAGATGATGCTCGAACGACGACACCGCTGGCAACGTGCGTCACATCAGCCCCAGGCCCACCACGGACGGGTGGGCCGTCAGGTCAGCGGGCGGTACTCGCCTCGGTGATAGAGCAGAACGCCGGCACTGTCCTCCGCCCGGACCTCGGCGCCGATGACCTCACCGATGACCACACTGTGATCTCCCGCCGAGGTCACCGACCAGGTGCGGCACTCAAGCCAGGAGACCGCGTCATCCAACAGCGCGACGCCCGTCTGCCCACCCCGCCGATGGGGCGCACGGGCCAGTTGATCGTGCAGGGGGCGGCCTCGGGTGGCGAACCACTGGGACAGCGGGCGAGCACCCGCGTTCAGGACGCTGACCCCCCACTCCCCGCTGGCCAGGACGGCGTCGTGGAAACGGGACTCCTTCTCGACACAGACCAGCACCAGCGGTGGATCCAGCGACACGGAGGTGAAGGCGTTCGCGGTCATCGCATGATCGAACCCGCCGTCCCGGGTGGTGACGACGGTGATCCCCGTGGCGAACCTGCCGAGCGCCCGGCGGAAGAGCCCCTCGTCCACCCGTGCGGAGTTCACCAGGGGAGACTACCCGGGCGATTCGGGCACCCCGACACCGGCGGCAGGCCGTCGCCACCACTGCTCCGGGTCCGGGGCGGTCCGCGCACTGGGCACGTCCCGGGTCGCGGGCCCGGGCGGCGCCGGCACGTTGCCGCGCCGGGCCACCTCGAGGACGTCGGTGATCTCGTGCCCGATCAGCTCGTGGCGTTCCAGCAGCGCGTCCCGAAGCGCCTCCACCAGATGACGGTTGACCTCCAGGAGCCGTCGCGCCCGGTCCTTCTGGGCCGCGAGCACGTTCTCCATCATCGCCCGGCCGGCGGAGTCACCCAGGACCCGGCCGACCAGCCCCGGATCGCCGAAGCCGGACGAGACGGCTCCGAAGGAGACCAGCGTCTCGGCCATGCCCGCCTGGCCGACCATCTGCGCGGCGACGTTGGTCGCGTAGACCAGGTCCCCGGCCGGTCCGGTCGAGACGTCCCCGAAGAACAGCTCCTCCGCGACCTGGCCGCCGAAGGCGATACAGATCAGGGCCATCAGCTCCTCGCGCGACCGTGTGTAGACGTCCTCGGTGTCCCCGTGCGCGAGAAGTCCCAGCGCCTCGGCCCGCTTGACGATGGTGAGCACCTCGAGCCGCCGTTGCGGCGCGGTCAGCCAGGCCAGCGTCGCGTGTCCGGCCTCATGGGTGGCGATCAATCGCTTCTCGTGCCGGGTGTAGCCGACCGGCTGGCCCAGGCCGACCTCGGTGATCAATCGGGCGTGCTCCAGATCAGCCCACGACATCCCGGCGGCGCCCCGCCGGATCGCGTTGACCAACGCCTCGTCCATCAGGTGCTCGATCATCACCGGCGTGTAGCCCTGGGTGACCCCGGCCAGGGCGTCGCGGCGCTCCGGGTCGTCGAGTTCACGCTCATGGGACTTGCGGGCCAGGAAGTGGTCGACCAGATCTCGCCGTCCGACGTGGTCGGGCGGGGCGAAGGTGAGCCTGCGGTCGAAACGGCCCGGTCGCAACAACGCGGGGTCGAGCCCGTCGGCCCGGTTCGTCGCCGCGATCAGCAGGATGTCCGGCGTCTGCAGGCGCGGCCGGCGCACCTGGCGGTCGGCCGGCAACAGCAGGTTGACCAGATCGATCACCTTGACGCGCATTCGTTCGGTGAACGTCGGGGTGTCGAAGGACTGCATCTGCACCAGCAGTTCGTTGACCACCCCTCCGACGCCCTCCGCGACCGAGGATCGGTGCACGGCGGTCCCCGCCGCCGCGCCGGGGACCGCACCCACGGCGGGCAACCCGACAAGGCCGCCGCAGTCCAGCGACCGATGCATCTGCGCCACCGGCCGGTACGCGGTCGCGGGCATCGCACCGCGGGTCATCGCGATCGCATCGATCTCCTCGATGAAGCCGATCGCCCCGCCCTCGGCGCGAGCGGCCTTGCGCAGTGCTGCGAAGTAGGAACGGATCTTGCGTGAGGTCGCGCCGTAGAACATCGACTGGAACGAGGTCGCCGACACGAACAGGAACGGCACGCCGGCCTCGGCGGCCATCGCCTTGGCCATGTGCGTCTTCCCGGTTCCCGGTGGACCCTCGAACAGCAGCCCCCGCCTGCGCGGTGCCGCCCATCTGTGAGCGGAACGTCCGGGCGGACAGGAACAGATCCAGACTGCGGCGCACGTCCTCGGTGACCGCCGACAGACCCACCACGTCGTCGAACGTGACGTCGATCTGCTCGGGCCGGAAGGTCATGTGCGGTGAGCGCCCCGCGAAGACGAAACTGCCGAGCGTGGCCGCCAGCATCGCCCCGAAGAAGATGCCGATCATGATGTAGAGCGGGTCGACGTGCGGCGGGGACGGCAGCACGGAGCGGCCCGACTGCACCCGCCAGATGCCGATCAGGACGAGGACGGCGGCTCCCAGACCGAGGTGCAGCCAGCGCCGACGGCGGCGACGCTCGCGCAGCGCGGCGACGTCCGTGGGCATAGCCGGCCCCTGCCGCCCTGTCTGGCGGCGTCCGGCCGGGTCGCGGACCAGCGAGCTGGTCACGCGCGGGGCTGTCCGGGTGTGCCTGCCCATGCCACTCCTCGCCAGCGACGTCGGCGACTCTGCGTCACCCTTCGTCCACGAGACTCGCCGCCGTACGGCGCAATGGCCACCCTCGGCAACCTATGGTCACCATTCGGCGCAATGTGTTCATCCCCTCGGATCACTCACCGTGACCGATGGTGGACTCCGATCCCCGCCGTTCCGTCTCAGAGCAACTCGCCGGGTGCGGCCGGCTCGGCCCGGGCGGACTGCGACCTCGCCAGGTGGAAGTACTCCACCCCGCTGATCGCGTGTCCGATCCGGTTGCTCAGGCAGAAGTAGGGACCGGCGACCTCGACCTGGGTCGCGTGGGCCCGAAGGGCGGCCGCCTTGGCGGTCTCGAACGCGCTCGCATCGACGGTCACATCGACGGCGTCGTCGGGCACCACCATGCTCGGCGCCGGTCCGTCCGGGACCGCCGCGAACGGGTTGTCGCCGGCAGCCCGTTCCCTGGCCAGCTGGGCCAGTCGGCGGGCGAACACGGATTCCGGCACCACGATCCAGAAGAGACGGGGCACCCTCCACTCCCGCGCCGCCAGCTGTACCGCCCGCATCGTCACCCGGTGAGCCTGGACGTGGTCGGGATGGCCGTACCCGCCGCCGGGGTCGTAGCTCACGACCGCGGCCGGGCGAAGCTCACAGATGACCGACGCGACCGCACCCGCCGCCTCGTCCAGATCGGCGAGGGCGAAGGCATCCGGCGAGACCTGGTCCGGGAGCATCACCAGACCCTGCCCGTCGACGGCCATCCCGGAGTCGCGGTAGCGCGCCCCCGTGGGACCGTGCAGGAAACGATGGTCGGCCACACCGAGAGCCCGCATCGCCTCGGCCAGTTCCTGCTCGCGGCGGGCGGCCAGTGCGTCCCCGTCGTCGCCGCGCTCGATGGCAGCCAGGTGAGCCAGATCGGCCGGGATCACCTCCCCCTGCTCGCCGCGGGTGCAGGTGAGCAGGGTGATCGGGACGCCGAGGGCCGCGTAGCGGGCCATGGTGGCGCCGGTGGTGATCGTCTCGTCGTCCGGGTGGGCGTGCACGAATAGCAGTCCGGGGATCATGGACCCCCAGTCTGCCCGGTGCCCGGCTCAGAATCGCCTGCGGGCTCAGGGAAGTGACAGGCCACCCGGTGCCCGTCGCCGCCGGAGGCGGCGCTGAGCTGCGGGTCGCCGCCGGAGGCGGCGCTGAGCTGCGGGTCGCCGCCGGAGGCGGCGCTCAGCTGCGGCTCCTCTGTCGCGCAGCGCGGCTGGGCCTTCCAACAGCGGGTCCGGAAGACGCAGCCGGACGGTGGGTCCAGCGCCGAGGGGGGCTCACCGTTCAGCGTGATCCGTCCCGCGTCACCGCGCCGTGCCGGATCGGGCAGCAGGACGGCGGACAGCAGAGCCTTGGTGTAGGGATGCCGCGGGGCGCGCTGGATCTGTTCGCTCGGCGCCGATTCCACGATCTTGCCGAGGTACATCACCGCGATGCGATCGCTCATCCGGCGGACCACCGCCAGATCGTGGGCGATCAGCAGGTAGGACAGCCCCAGCTCGCCCTGCAGGTCCCGCAAGAGGTTGAGCACCTGGGCCTGGATGGAGACGTCGAGGGCGGAGACCGGTTCGTCGCAGATCACGAGTCTCGGCGCGAGCGCCACCGCCCTCGCTATCGCGATCCGCTGGCGCTGGCCGCCGGAGAACTGGTCCGGGAAGCGGTGGTAGGCCTCCGGGTCGAGCCCGACGCGCTCGAGCAACGACTGCACCTGCGCCCTGACTCCCCCCGGCGGTGTGATCCGGTGGACCTCGAAGGGAGCGCCCACGATCCGCCCGACCGTGTGCCGCGGATTCAGCGATGAGTACGGATCCTGGAACACCAGGGACGCGTGGCGGCGGATCGGCACCAGCTGGGCCCTGGACAGGCTGGTGATCTCCCGTCCCCCCAGTTCGATGCTGCCCGAGGTGGGTTCGATCAGGCGAAGCACGCTGCGGGCCGCCGTGGACTTGCCGCCCCCGCTCTCCCCCACCAGCCCCAGGGTCTGGCCCGGGTGGATCTCGAGGTCGATCCCGTCGACCGCCCGGACCTGTCCGACCCGGCGCCGGAGCAGCCCACTCCTGACCGGGAAATGGGTGCGCAGAGCCCGCACCCGCAGCACCGGCTCCGAGAGCTGTTCCTGCGACGGCGCCCTCACGGCGCGCCCCGCGGCTCGACCCCGGACGACGCCTCGTCGCGGGGGCCGAGGGTCTGCATCAGGTCCACCGGGAGGAAACACCGCGCCAGGTGACCGGCCGAGACCGGCCGCAGTCCCGGCCTCTCGGTCGCGCAGCGGTTCCCCTCGACCCGCCCGGCGTGGGGGCACCGGGGATGGAAGGCGCAACCGGCCAGTTGCGCCCCGGGTGTCGGCGGACTGCCCACGATGGGGTGCAGGCGTGCCGTCTCCACGCCTGCGAGCGCACGGGCCACCCCGATCAGCCCCCAGGTGTACGGCATCCGAGGACGAGAGAGGACCTCGCGTGCGGTCCCCTTCTCGACGAGTCGGCCCGCGTACATCACGGCCACGTCGTCCGCGAGCTGGGCCACCAGGCCCAGGTCGTGGGTGATCAGCAGAACGGCGGCTCCCGTCCGCACCTGCACCTCTCGAAGCAGGTCGATGACCTGCCCCCGGGCCGTGGCGTCCAGTGCCGTGGTCGGCTCGTCCGCGATGAGCAGACCAGGGCCGTTGATCAGCGCCATCGCGATCATCACACGCTGTCGCATCCCCCCGGAGAACTGGTGCGGATACTCCTTCGCGCGCCGCTCGGCGTTGGGGATGCCCACCCTGTCGAGCATCGCCACCGCGTCCCTGCGCGCCTGCGATCGGCTGACGTCGCGGTGGGCCTGGACCGCCTCGGCCAGCTGGTCCCTGACCGGGTAGTGGGGATGCAGCGCGCTCAGCGGGTCCTGGAAGATCATGGCGAGGTCGCGGCCACGCAGGGCCCGGACCGTCCCCATCTCGGCGGACAGCACGTCGATGCCGTCGACCGCGATCCGGCCGGTCGCGGTGCTGTGCCGGCCCGGCAGCAGACGCATGATCGCCAGCCCGGTCGCCGTCTTGCCGCAACCGGACTCGCCGACCAGGGCGAGCGTGCGGCCCCGCGCGATGTCGAACGACACCCCGGAGACGACGTCCACCGGACCCTGGTCGGTGGCCAGGGTGACACGCAGGTCGTGGACCTGGAGCCGGCGCGTCGCCGACCCGTCACCGGCGGCCCGGTACCGAACGGCGTCCAGGTCGTTCACGCCAGTCTCACCCGCGGATCCAGCGCCACGTAGAGCAGATCCACCAGCAGATTCGCCGCCACGACGAAGACGGCCGAGATCAGGGTGACGCCGACGATGACCGGCAGGTCGGAGTCGACCACGGCGCTCACGGCCAGCCGCCCCAGGCCCGGCAGATTGAAGACCATCTCGGCGACCGCTGCCCCACCGATCAGCAACCCCACGTCGAGGCCGGCGATCGTGACCAGTGGCGTGATCCCCGCCCGGAGCGCGTGTCGCACGGTGACCACGGGCTCGGACAGCCCCTTCGCCCGTGCCGTGCGGACGAAGTCCTCCTCCATCGTCTCGATCATCGTGGCACGGGTCAGCCTGGTGTAGAAGGCGGCCAACGACAGGGCCACCGTCAGCCAGGGCAGCACCATGGTCGAGAGGAACCTGGCCGGGTCCTGGGAGGGCGGCGCATAGTCCGGATAGGGCAGCAGGCCGTAGTGGACGACGACGACGAGCAAGAGGATCAGCCCGACGAAGAAGGCGGGCAGCGAGTACGCGACCAGGCTCACCGTCCTCAGCAGGACGTCAGGCCACCGGCCACGGGTGAGCGCGGCCACCACCCCGCTGCCCACGCCGACACTCATCCAGATGACGAAGGCCCCCAGCACCAGCCATCCGGTGACCGGGAGCGCTTCGCCGATCAGATCGGTGACCTCCGCCTGCCGGCTGAAGGAGTACCCCAGACACGGTGCACCGCACTCGATCTCAGCGACCCCCTGACCCTCGTTGTAGGTCCGCCCGACCGCGATGCCCTGCACCCAGGCCAGGTACTGATCGGGCAGTGGACGGTCCAGGCCGAGGCGGTGCCGGTTGGCCTCGACGACCTGCGGGGTGCAGGACTGCCCGCAGGTGAGGGCGGCCGGATCAGCCGGGAGCGCGGCGAACAGCAGGAAGACCACGACGGTCAGCGAGGCCAGCATCCCCACCGTGGACAGCAGGCGTTTGCCCGCGTACCCCAGCATCGATCCCTCCCCGGTCCTGTCGCCGACCCGCGTGCGGGTGCCACCCTCACTCCAGATAGAGATCGGCGAACGGAGGGCCCCCGTAGGGCGCCGAGGAGTACGGCTTGCCATCGTGGGTCGCCGTGCGCACCTTCTCCCCGAAGATCAGCTGTTCCTGACCGAACCGCAGGGGGATGACCAGACCGAGTTCGACGGCCTGCCGATTCAGCTTCTGCCATTTCGCGGCCTGCGCGGCGCGGTCCATGGTGGTCTCGGCATCCTCGACGGCCGCGACGAAGTCCTGGTCGGACCAGCGCGACAGCGGGAAGGCGCCGGCCGGGGTGAACAACTCGGGCAGGATCGTCGAGGCATTGAGCCAGTCCGGGCCCCATCCCGCGAAGGACGACCGAGCCCTGCTTGGCGGGGTCGAGCACGGTCGGGTAGTACGCCGACTGCTCCAAGGGGTTCAGCCGGACGGTGAAGCCGACCGACTCCCACGAGTCCTTGGCCAGGGCCGCTGCCTTGTCCTGGGTGGTGTCGTCCCTGGCCTTGTTGTAGTCCAGCACGATCACGGGTGGGGGCGACCCGGAGGAGGCGATCAACCGCTTGGCCAGCTGCGGGTTGCCGCCGAGCGGAACCTCACCACCGAGACCGTTCTGCCAGATGCCGGTCGGCGCGTAGTCGCTGCCCATGCCCGGCGTCAGGACGCCGTCGGCCACCTCGCCCGCGTAGGTGCCGCCCGCCAGCTTGTTCAGGGCCTCGCGGTCCAGGGCCGCCATCAACGCCTGCCGATGCTTGAGCACCGGCACCTTCTGGGTGTTGATCGCGAAGTAGCGCACGTAGGGACCGAGATCGTTGCTCAGCCGGTCCGCCAGACGTGGGTTCGCCGAAGAACCTGGTCAGGTTGCTGGGGTCGATGCCTCGAGGTGGACACCGCGTAGGCGTCCTCACCCGAGGACCGCTCGATCCGGGCGTCGACGACCTGCGGGCTGAGGCTGAACAGCATGACGACCTTGTCCGGGTAGGCGAGCCGGACCGGGTCGCTGGATGCGTTCCACTTCTCGTTGCGCACCAGCACGAGCGACTTCTTGTCGGTGTACGACTCGATCCGGTAGGGACCCGAGGACACCGGCTGCACGTCGTAGGCCTCGGCGGTGTCAGCCCGCTGCGGCACCGGGCTGAAGGCCAGCAGGGTCGTGGCTCCGTTGAAGTCCGGCACGGCCCTGGCCAGGCGGAAGGTGATCGTGCGGCCGTCCGGGGAGCAGGTGACGGCGCGGTCGAAGGCATCGGCCCCCTCGGGGGTCTGTCGATAGGGGCCGGTGTAGATGCTTCGGCCCTCGGTGTCGGTCGGGATGTTCAGCAACGAGACCGCGTGCTGGGGGCCATCGGTGATCACATCCTGGGCGAAGGTGCGCGAGACCCCGTACTTGACGTCGGCACAGGTGATCGGCGACCCGTCCTCGAACGTGACCCCCTCGCGCAGGGTGAACTGCCAGGCCCGCCCGCCGGCGAGCGCCCTGCCGGTGTCCGTCGCCAGGTCGGGGACGATCTCGGTGCCGGGCTTGCCGTGGGCCACCTGGTAGGACGTGAGCGTGCGCTGCAGGAACGACCCGGCGAAGTTCTGCTCGACCCCGATGTAGCTGCGTTGCGGGTCGAGGTGCGTGACCCGGTCCCCACCCGTCATCACATACAGCGTGCCGCCCCGCCGATCCTTGCTGAGCAGATTGCCGTTGCCCTGGTCCTGGTCACCGGA
Source organism: uncultured Actinomycetota bacterium (assembly GCA_963750395.1). GTDB lineage: Bacteria > Actinomycetota > Actinomycetes > Actinomycetales > Kineosporiaceae > JADJPO01. The sequence goes on from CAVVQM010000012.1 coordinate 139,532, forward strand.
CGGCCCGCCCTGCGAGTCGCTGCAGGCGGCCAGGATGCCGACGAGAGCGGCGAGGACCGCCGCCGCGGCCCGCCACCTCACCATCGCCGGTCCCCCCGTGGGTCGAGGGCGTCTCGGATCGCATCACCCAGGAGGTTGACCGCGAGCACCGTGAGCACGAGGGCCCCGGCCGGTCCGATCAGGTAGATCGGGTAGGTCTGCAGATAACCCGCCGAGTCCAGCAGGAGCAGGCCCCAGGCGGGCGTGGACGCGTCCACCCCGACGTTCAGGAAGGCCAGAGTCGCTTCGAAGGCGATGAACTGCGGGAAGCCGATCGTGGCGTAGACGATCACCGGTCCCCACAGATTGGGCAGCAGCTCGGTGAACACGATCCGGCGTCGAGAGGCGCCCATCAGCACGGCCGCCTGCACGAAGTCGCGTTCCCGCAGACCGATCACCTGACCGCGGACCAGGCGGGCGACGTAGGGCCAGCCGAAGACGGCGAAGAAGAGGGTGAGGTAGGTGATCCGGCTGGGATTGCCCTCGGGAATGCCTGCGGCGGTGAGCCGCTGCAGGAGGACTCCGCTGAGCGCCAGCAGCAGCAGGAGCTGCGGGAAGGTCAGGGCAAGGTCCATCGCCCAGCTCACCAGCCGGTCGACGGGCCCGCCCATCACCGCGGCCAGCGTGCCGACCACGACGCCCGTGGCCACGGTCACGATGGTGGCCAGCACCGCCACCAGCAGCGTCACCCGGGCCCCCGCCAGCAGCAGGGCCAGGACGTCGCGTCCCGTGCCCGGCTCCACGCCGAGGGGATGCGCCAGGGTCGCCCCACTGATCGGCAGACCGCCGTTGTCGCTGATCAGCTGCGAATCGGGGTCGGTGCTGACCCCGAGCAGTCCCGTCACCACCGGCGCGAACAGCGCCACGAGCGCGATGGCCAGGGTGGTCACCAGCGCGGCCATGCCGACACGGTCGCGACGGAAGCGGCGCAGGGCATGCCGACCAGGGGGCAGCGCGTTCACGGCCACGGCCGACGGGGCGACCGGGCGACGCACGGCCTCAGCCTGCATCGAGCTACCTCCGCCAGAGTCAGTTCGCCGGGCCGGCCGGGCCCTGACACCACCGGCATCGCGGGCCACGGTCACGAGACCTGACTTTCCCAGAGTTGGCAGACTAACCGACGAACCGGACCTACCCGCCATTGCGCGTCATCTTGATGATCGACCGAGCGCGCCCGCCGGCACACCGGCGGCCACTCACGTGCCCCCGGGCAGGGGCACGTGGACAGGATCAGGCCTTGCGTGCCCGTGCACGGCCCTTCTCCCGGTCGACGGCGGGTAGCACGACCTTGCGCAGCCGGACGGCGTCCGCGGTCACCTCGACACACTCGTCGTCGCGACAGAACTCCAGGCACTGCTCCAGCGAGAGCTTGCGGGCCGGCACCAGGCGCTCGAACTCGTCGGCGGTGGAGGAGCGCATGTTCGTGAGCTTCTTCTCCTTGGTGATGTTCACGTCCATGTCGTCCGCCCGCGAGTTCTCACCGACGATCATGCCCTCATAGACCTCGACGGTGGGCTCGACGAACAGGGTGCCCCGCTCCTGCAGGTTCGTGATCGCGAAGGCGGTGGCCGCGCCGGCGCGGTCGGCCACCAGCGAACCGGAGGGCCGGGTCCGCAGGTCGCCCGCCCACCGCCCGTAGCCGGTGAACACGTGGTGGGCGATCCCGGTTCCCCGGGTGTCGGTCAGGAACTCGGTCCGGAAGCCGATCAGGCCCCTGGACGGCACCGCGAACTCCATCCGCACCCAGCCGGTGCCGTGGTTGCTCATGTGCTCCATCCGCCCCTTGCGGACGGCGAGCAGCTGGGTGATCGCGCCCAGGTACTCCTCCGGGGCGTCGATGGTCAGGTGCTCGAACGGCTCGTGGAGCACTCCGTCGACGGTCCGGGTGACTACCTGCGGCTTGCCGACGGTGAGCTCGAAACCCTCCCGGCTCATGGTCTCGACCAGGATCGCCAGAGCCAGCTCGCCGCGCCCCTGGACCTCCCAGGTGTCGGGCCGCTCGGTGGGCAGCACCCGGATCGAGACGTTGCCGACGAGCTCGCGCAGTCAGCCGGTCCTTGACCAGCCGGGCGGTCACCTTGGCCCCCTTGATCCGGCCGGCGAGGGGGGAGGTGTTGGTGCCGATGGTCATCGAGATCGCCGGCTCGTCGACCGTGATCAGGGGCAGCGGACGAGGGTCGTCGGGGTCGGCCAGGGTCTCGCCGATGGTGATCTCGGCGATGCCGGCCACCGCGATGATGTCGCCCGGGCCGGCCGATCTCGGCCGGGACCCGCTCCAGCGCCTGGGTCATCAGCAGCTCGGTGACCTTCACCTGGCTGATCGAGCCGTCGCGGCGGCACCAGGCCGACCTGCTGGCCCTTGCGGATCGGTGCCCGAGCGCACCCGGCACAGCGCCAGCCGACCGAGGAACGGCGAGGCGTCGAGGTTGGTGACGTGGGCCTGCAGGGGCATCTCGTCGTCGTAGGACGGCGCCGGGACGGTGCTCAGCATGGTCTCGAACAGGGCGGTGAGGTCCTCACCGTCCGGTTGTGCCCCGTCCTGCGGGCCGGGCCAGACTGGCGCGGCCGGACCTGGCCGAGGCATAGACGATCGGGAAGTCGAGCGCGGCGTCGGGCTCGAGGCCGGTGCCGTCGATCAGGTCCATGAACAGCTCGTAGGTCTCGTCGACCACCTCGGCGATCCGGGCGTCGGGCCGGTCGACCTTGTTCACCACCAGGATCACCGGCAGCTGCGCCTGCAAGCGCCTTGCGCAGCACGAACCGGGTCTGCGGCAGCGGGCCCTCGCTGGCGTCGACCAGCAGGGCGATCGCATCGACCATCGACAGACCGCGCTCGACCTCGCCGCCGAAATCGGCGTGGCCGGGGGTGTCGATGATGTTGAAGGTCACGCCACCCGCCGGCGCTCCCTTGCCGTCCCAGTGGACGGCGGTGTTCTTGGCCAGGATCGTGATGCCCTTCTCCCGCTCGCAGGTCACCGGAGTCCATCGCCCGCTCGTCGACGTGCTGGTGGGCCCCGAAGGCACCGGTCTGCCAGAGCATGGCGTCGACCAGGGTGGTCTTTCCGTGGTCGACGTGGGCGACGATGGCGATGTTGCGCAGATCGTCGCGGGTGCGCATCGGCATGCAGGTACTCACTCTTCACGGGTGTTGAGGGGCACGCTCGCGGCATGCGGGACAATGCATTCTAAGTCCCCGCCCGTCAGCGCCCCGACGTCGTCGCGTCGTGGTGGCCGAGCCAGTCGCGGTAGCTGGGCCAGTGACCCGCCCCGGTGCTCACCGACTCGGCCGCCAGCAGGGCATGGCCGACCGCCCGAGTGAGACAATCGGCGGCCGCGGTGTGCAGGGTGACCAGTGCGGGCAGGTCCGGGGCCGGACGGTCCGCGGTGGCCAGCGCGAACACGGTGTCGCCGTCCAGCAGGGTGTGCACCGGAGCGATCGCCCGGGCCATGCCGTCGTGGCCGATCCCGGCCAGCTTGGCGCATTGGGCCTTCGACAGGCTCAGGTCGGTCGCCAGCACGGCCAGCGTGGTGGCTCGGCCGGGCCCGAACGCCTCCGGCGGCGGCCCCTCGGGAGGTGTCCACCCGGACGACGGGACAGGCGCCCCGTCGAACTCTCCGGCCAGGGCGAACCGGACGGCGCGCAGCCGGCCACCGTCCGGGTCGACGCACGAACCGAACGAGTTGACCACGACCAGGGCCGCGACACTCGTGCCGTCCTCCAGCACGACGCTCGCCGATCCGATCCCGCCGGCCAGACCGCCTGCGACACAGCCCGATCCGGCGCCGACGCCGCCCTGGCGAACCGCGGCGAGGCCGGACGGCGCCGCCGCGTCGTCGAACGCCGCGGCGCCGAGGGCGGCGTCCGGGCACCGGTAGGGCTGTCCCCCTCGGCCCAGGTCGAACACCACGGCCGCCGGCACGATCGGTACGACCATCGGCGGGGAATCCTGATCACCACCCATCGGCCCCACCGGCAGCCCGACACCACCCTCACGCAACCGGCTCATCACGCCGTCCACCGCGGCCAGGCCGTAGGCGCTGCCCCCGGTCAGGACCACCGCGTGCACCCGCTCCACCATGTTCCGCGGATCGAGCAGGTCGGTCTCCCGGGTCCCCGGCCCGCCGCCGCGCACGTCGACCCCGGTGACGACGCCGCCCGGGGGCGCGAGCACCACCGTGGTGCCGGTCAGCCAACCGTCGCCGCGCCGTTCGGCATGCCCCACCCGCAGGCCGGCCACGTCGACCAGGGAGTTGGTCGCCCCAAGCCTGCCCGTCATCGCGGGCCCTGCCCGTCGTCAGAGGGGTAGACAGGGGGGTGGAAACGGGTGATCAACGCCCGAAGCACGGCCAGGTTCGACGGCAGCCAGCCCAGCTCGAGCCAGCGTCCGGTCTCCAGCCAGACCACGCAGTCGTGGTCCTCGATCGGAGCGGGCTCGCCGCTCACCACGCGAGCGAGCCAGACCCGCATCCGGTAGGGAGGGCTCAGCGGCCACCCGGGGGCACCGTCGACCCCGGCCAGTTCAGGGCCGAGTTCCACCCTGACCCCGAGCTCCTCGGCGATCTCGCGGTGCAGCGCCTCGGCAGCGGACTCCCCGGGGTCGATCTTGCCGCCGGGCAACTCCCACCCGCCGGCCAGCAGCGGGGGCTCGGTGCGTCTGGCCGCGAGCAGGCGACTCGGCCGCTCCAGGTCGTCCACGACCGCTGCGGCCACCACCCAGATGGTCCCGGCCTGCTGTTCCGGCCCGCACGGACCGCCGGTGCTGTCGTCCATCGCGGCCAGCCTGGCACAGTACGGGCATGGCCGTTCCCACTCCACGCCTGCTGGACGCCGCAGAGATCGACCGACAGCTCGCCGACCTGCCGGGGGTGTACCGGGGCGCGACCGGAACCCTGGTGCTGGCGGTGCGCGCTCCCTCGTTCGAGGAGGCGGTGCAGCTGGTGCGGCTGGTCGCTCAGGCAGCAGAGCTGATGAACCACCATCCCGACATCGATCTGCGCTGGTGCACGGTCTCGTTCACGCTGTCGACGCACTCGGCCGGTGGGCTGACCCAGCTCGATGTGGAGCTGGCCCACCAGATCGTGCAGGCAGTGGCCTCGGTCGGTGCGCGCGCTCTTCCCCAACCGGAACGGATCGAGATCGCCGTGGACGTCGTGGACGCCCGCGCCGTCCGCGAGTTCTGGCGGGCGGGGCTGGGGTACGTCAGCCGCGGCGATGATCTGCTCTCTCGCGACGGACGCGGCCCGGTGGTCTGGTTCCAGAAGCTGGACGCCGCCGACCCACGTGGGCAGATCCGCTCACGGACACACGTGGACGTCTACGTCCCCGCCGCGGAGGCGACCGGTCGGGTGCAGGCCTGTCTGGACGCCGGGGGCCGCATCGCCGACGACTCCCACGCGCCGGACTGGTGGGTGCTGGCCGACCCCGAGGGGAACGAGTTGTGCGTGTGCACCTCGCCACGTGCGGGGGCGGCGGGCGGCCTCACGTCGTGATCACCCGGTGACGCGCTCGGCGACGACCTCCCACACGGCGTGCCCCTTGGCCAGCCCCAGGCGTTCGAAGCGGGTCGTCGAGCGATGCGTCGGCGGCTCGGCGAAGCCATCAAAACTGTTGCGCAACAATGGTTCTGATTCAACGACCGAGAGCATGACCTGCGCGTACTCGGCCCAGTCGGTGGCCAGGTGCAATCGGCCGCCGGGCAGCAGACGTCCGGCGGCCAGCCGAGCGAAGGACGGGGCCACCAGTCGACGCTTGTGGTGGCGTGACTTGGGCCAGGGGTCCGGGAAGAACACCCTGACCTCGTCGAGGGAGTCGGCGGTCAGCATGTCCTGAAGGACCAGCCGGGCGTCTCCCACCACGACCCGGATGTTCTTCAGGCCTGCAGATTCGGCGCCGCGCAGCAGGGCACCCACGCCGGGGGTGTGCACCTCGACCCCGATCACGTCCCGATCCGGGTCGGCCGCCGCCATCGCGAGCGTGCTCTCGCCCATCCCGAAGCCGATCTCCAGCACGATCCCGGCGCGCCGTCCGAAGATCTCCTCGACATCGATCGGCCGGGCCGACATCTGGATTCCCCAGACCGGGAGAAGGTCGCGCAGTGCCCGCCGCTGTCCGGGGGTGATCCGGCTGCTCCGCAGCTTGTACGAGCGCAACGGTCCGGCGCTGTCCGGCGTCCCCACTCACCCAGCGTAGGGCGGCGTCTGGGGCGAGGGCGCCGAATGTGGGTTAGGTTCGGCTTCTGGGATATCCGGCAGAGCACGATCATCGTGCGCTGAGGAGCGTGATGAGCAGGACGACCTACCCGATTGTCCGTTGGGGGCGGCGCGCGGCCACAGCACGACGCGGGGGCACCCTGGTGGCGGCCAGCGCGATCAGCGCCCTGGCCGGCAGCCGGCAGCATGCCTGGCGGCTGATGCATGAGCGGTATCCCGCGGTGGCCGTGACCGGCATGACGGGCGTCGGCAAGACGATGCTCGTCGACCGGCTGTCCCGCCATTCCACGCCGGACGGCGTGGTAGAGGCCGGTTCGGCGGTCCTGGAGCGCAGAACACGCCGCGGGGTGGGCCTGAAGGGCTTCCGATTCCGCGTCGTGCCCGGGGAGAACGCGGCAACCCGGCTCGGCGCACTCGACTCCGTGTTCCACGACGAGCCGGTGGACGGCGTCCTGCACGTGGTCGCCAACGGTCTGGCCACCCCACGGCGTCCGGCCGGCACCACGGGGTCGGCCTCGGCGTCCCCGGAGCAGCAGTTGGCCCGCGAGCTGGAGGACTGGATGATCACGGCGCACCGGATCGCCTCGATGGCGGTCCGCCGGGAGCGCCCCACGTGGCTGATCATCGCGGTGACCAAGGCCGACCTCTACCCATCGCGGATCGAGGAGGCGGTGCACCACTACTCCCCCGGCAGTGGAAGCCCGTTCGCAGATCGGGTCGACGAACTGCGGGCCCTGGCCGGGGCGGCGAAGCTGTCGGTGGACGTGCTGCCGGTGTGCTCGCAGGGGGGCGAGAGGAACGCCCCCGTGTCGGCCAAGCGGTGCGACACCTACCTTGCTGCGCTCGAGCGGAGGATGGCCCAGCTCAGCGGACACGTATGACCCGTCAGACACCCAGGGCGAACCGGTGACCGACCGACCAGTGCCCGGACGGCGCCTGGACCAGGAGCGAGACGACGTCCACACGGGCCCGCAGCGGCAGCCGGGGCGCGATGGCTGACTCGGCCTGCCTCAGGTCCTCGATCGGCACTCCATGCCCGATCGTCAGATGGGGCACGACCACCTCGTAGACACCTTCGTACGGCGGGTGATCCGGGAACTGGGCGAAGGCCGCCGAGGTCAGAGCCCGGAAGGGCGCCGGGTCCTCCGGTTCCAGATAGAGGACGCCCTGGCTGAACCACCCGGTGCGGCTGAACACGGCATCGAACGCGAGCAGACCGCGGAACACCCTGGCCAACCGGGCGGTGACGGCGGAGTCGAGGCCCCTGACCGGGACGAAGGGGAACAGCACGGAGACGTGCGCAGGCACACCCAGCGGAGCGTTGACGTCGAGCCGTTCGCGGTCCCCGCCGACGATCGGTTCGGCCTCGGGCACGACGACGACCAGTGCCGTGCACGGTTCCTTCCCCCCAACGCTTTCCCCCATGCAAGAAGCCTAGACCGGACCCACCCGTCATGATGTCGAGGTGACCGCTGACCGGGAGATCCTGACCTACGAGCAGTTCGGCGTGGCCTGTCGCGACCTGGCGCAGTCGGTCGCCGACGACGGGTACGAACCAGACCTCATCCTCTCGATCGCCCGCGGGGGGCTCGGCGTGGGCATGGGTCTGGGCTATGCACTGGCGGTGAAGAACCTGTCGGTGATCAACGTGGAGTTCTACACCGGAGTGGACGAGCGGCTGGAGATGCCGGTGATGCTGCCGCCGACGCCGGCAGCCGTGGACCTGTCCGGCATGAGGGTGCTCATCGCGGACGACGTCGCCGATACCGGCCGGACGCTGCAGTCCGTGCGGGACTTCTGCGCCGACCACGTCGCGGAGGCCCGCGTCGCCGTGGTCTACGAGAAGCCGGCCTCGGTGGTCAGGCCCGACTATGTCTGGAAGAGGACTGACGCCTGGATCGAGTTCCCGTGGTCGATCGAGCCGCCGGTGCGGGCACGACGCGGCGTGGGCCGCTAGCGGAGGCTACGAGGACGGCAGAACACCCAGGATCGTCGCGACCACCTCCGCGAGCCGGGCGTCGTCCCCGTCCAGTTTCCCCATTGTGGTGATGCCCTGGATGCTGAAGAGGAGGAAGGCCGCCAGTCGGCGACCCTCCCGCTCGTCCACGCCGGCCGCCGCGAGGTTGGCCAGGAGGAGTGCCTCGATCTCGCCGAGGGTGCGCCGCACCGTCTCGACGGCAGCCTCCGGCGCCACTCCCCGCTCGTTGGCCGTCATCGTCATCAGGCACCCCCTGCAGTCGGAGCCGTAGCGCATCGCGCCGAAGTATGCCCTGATGTTGTTCAGGCCCAATGGCTGTTCGCCCAACACCGATCGCGTCTGCTCGATCGCGCCGACCGTGTAGAGCTCCACCGCCTCGACGAAGAGGGAGTCCTTGTCCGTGAACTCCGCGTAGAGGGACTTGCGGTTGAGACCGGTTGCGGCGCAGAGGTCCTCGATCGACGTGCGGTGGTATCCGGTCTGCCAGAAGGTCTGCATGGCGGCGGCCAGCACGTCCGCGCGCCGATAGGACTTGCGCGTCATGTCATCGCTGTTCGACGTGTTCCCGTGCCGCCCGGGCCATCGCCCTCGACCCGGAACGTGACGATGTTCGAGCGCATCGGGACGCCGACGAATGCGGTCGTCTCCAGCATGTACCCGCTGCCCTCGTCCCAGTCGATGACCCGCTCGGTGAGCTCGATCCCGTCCTCGAACAGACAGTGACGAGCGGCGCCCGGCCCGGACTTCACCTTGGAGAGCAGGTTCACCTCCCGAACGCGGGCATGTAGTCGCCCATGGCGGTGATATCGGACAGCACAGCCCAGATCGCGTCTACCGGTGCGTCGATGTGAATCCTGTCGTCCAACGAGTTCATGTGCGTTCTCCTTCTGGGCTGTGGCATCCGACCTTGCCGGGCGTGACGTCAACTTCTCTCGGCAGCGGCGACCTCGGCGGCCTCCCTCGCCCAGACCAGGAGTTGCTCGGGTTCTTCACGGACGGCATCGGGCACCTCGAAGTAGGGCATCCGTCCGTGGGCTACCGCGCCGCAGGCCTCGTATCGGGACCGCGTGGCGGGGCCCACCCGCAGATGAAGCGTTCCCGCGGAGTTCACCAGGGCGAACATCACTCCGCCCTTGAAGATCCCGAAGCCGCCGAACATGCCTCGAGAAGAGACATCTCCCAGCGGAGCAAGGGCCTTGACGGCCTCCTCGGTCGCCGCGCGCGCCGTCTCGGTGCGTCGTTCGCCTCGTGTACCCATCTCGGCACCTCCCACGATGAGGGTAACCGATCGTTTACCTTTGCGTGCCCCCATGTCCGGGTGTGCTGGGGTCATCAGGTCAGGTCGAGGAACATGACGTGCAGTCCCACGTAGCCGTGTTCGGGATGGTGGAAGGCGCCCGGCACTGTGCCGATCACGTCGAACCCGAGGGCGCGCCACAGCCGTACGGCGGCCCGGTTGGTCTCGACCACGGCGTTGAACTGGACACCGCGGTAGCCCGTCGCCCGTGCCCAGGCGAGCATGTCCTCGGCGAGCGCCCGGCCGATTCCGCGCCCCGCGGCGTCCGGGTCGACCATGAAGCTGGCGGTGGCGATGTGCGCGCCCCGGCCGGGGCGGTTCGGCCCCATCTTCGCGGTACCGAGGACATTCCCGCCCTCGACCGCGACGACGCATCGCCCCGGCGGCGGTTCGACCCACAGCGCGCATGCGTCGTCCGACCCGAGCCCGTCGGGGTAGGCATAGGTCTGCCCGGCGGCGACGATCCCGGCGAAGATCGGATAGATAGCCGGCCAGTCGGCCTCGACGGCCTCGCGGATGAACACCCCGCGAGCCTAGCGATCGGTCCCGTCACTCAGGCAGGCGCGAGCCTGGCGAGGAATCGATGGGGCGGCTGGTCATCCCGTGTCGGCCAGGGGTGGGTCGCTGCCGGGCGGAGGGTTTCGGTCGTGGAGGGGCAGTGTCGGTTGCCTGCCCACCGACTGCAGGTCTGCTGCCACTGCCTGTCGTCGGCGACGGCGGTACAGACCCTGGCCCAGGGCGCGGGCAGCGTGTTCGGCCGCGGGGAAGGTGTTGCGTCGGGGGGTCTGGGTGGGGTCGGCCCAGTACGGGGCGATCACGTAGGGCAGGCGGTCCACGACGCTGATCCGCCAGTGGCCCGTGTGGACGGCGGCGTGGTGGCTCTCGCAAAGCAGTGCCAGATTGTCCAGATCGGTTGCGCCCCCGTGTCGCCACCAGGTGATGTGGTGGGCCTGACAGCGATCGAGCGACAGTGTGCAGCCGGGCACGATGCACCCACGGTCGCGTGCCGCGAGCGCCCTGAGCTGGCCGCGGGTGGCCAGACGCTTGGTGCGGCCATGGGTGAGAACCACGCCGTCGTTGCCGGTCACGACACCGGTCAGGGCGGCGGTGCACAGCAACACCTGCAACGCGCCCGGGCTCAATGCCGTCCCGTGGGAGTCGGTGGCCAGTCCGGCACCCGCCCGGTGCGCATCCACCCGGTCGGCGTCCGCCGGATCCGCTCCCGGCGGGCCTGCTGCGCCCACGTCGGGAGCGTCGGCGTCCGGTTCACCGGTGGCGGCGGCGATCTGATCCGCGGTGGCCACCACCAAGATCTCGGCACCGACGCCGGCGCCCGAGGCGACGCCACGACCGGCGACCAGGTGGGCCAGGGCGTCGGCCCGTCGCTGGCCGGCGGTCCGCTCGTCCCGGACCGGCAGATCGGGCTGGTCATGCCCGGGCGGGGCCTGGCCCACAGCGTGGGCCTGATCGCCCCGCTGGTCCCGCACGATGGCCTCCACCGCGGCTCGGAACCGGACCCCGGAGACGGGATCGAGAGCGAAAGAGCCGACCAGCATGCCGGCGGCATCGGTCGCGTAGTCCAGGCGCCGACGCCGATGCGCCAGCGGGTCGAAGGAACTGTCGCCGTCCGGGTCCAGGACCGCCACCAGTTCTCTGGCAATCCGCGCCAGCGTGCCTGGCGGCACCCGGCGTGCGTGCTCGGTCAGGAACTCATCGATCCGCTCCCTCCCGCTCAGCCCGTTCTCGTCGCGGTCCACCAGCAGATGCTCAGGGACATCGCGCAGGCACCGCAACGCCACATCGACATGGTTCGAGGTGATCGCACCCTCAGCCAACGCCGCCGCCATGGAGAACAACGCCATTGCAGACGCTGCCTCCGGGTCGGGACGACGCGCCGACTCCGGGGTGATCCCGGCACCCACCGGATCCAGCACTCGGGCGGCCCGCACATCGGCCGCGGCCCGCCCCGCGGCCAGGTTCAGCGCGTGGACCAGGAACGTCTCCGCGCCCCTATCGGGCCGAGCACCGGCAACGGCCCCAGGCCGCCCAGCAAGATCACGCAGCAGGTGCAGATACACCGCCTCCAGCCGAGCCCGCAGCCGATGAGCCACCCGCACCCCTTCGCGCGCCTGACCGTCGTTGTGGGCCGACAGCCCGGCCTGCTGCGCGAACTCGATCTCGCTCTCGATCCGGGCCAGGCAGTCCAGCACCACGGAATCCCCACTCACCCCGTCCACGCTGCCGGCGTCTGCGGCTTCAGCCCGGCCGCGCGGATCGGCCGGGTCGCCAGGATCGCCCGGGTCGGGGTAGGCCATCTCGTCCATGCCCTGCACACTACGACCCGCCACCGACAAGATCGGGCTCCGCGGCTTACGTGTAACCGGTTGCAGCACAACCGATTTCTGTGACAGATCCCACCCCCGTCGACTGTCACACAAACCCAACCCCAGCCACCTTTGCGCGCGCGAGAGACCTACGCGGCACGCCGTCCGGGGTCAAGGCTGCGAGAAACCTACGAGGGGGAAGTTCCGTCCCGAGTCTGTGGGGCGAGAAACGCTCACAAGTCGCGCCGTACCAGCTTTGACACAGCAGCCACGTCCTCGTGGCTGAAACCCTGCCGACGCGCCTCGTAGAGCGACCCTAGGAAGGCATCCATCAAGGTCGATGCCAACCTCCTTCTGTTCAGTTCATCAACCTGTTCAGTTCATCAACGATGATCTCCAGAGCATCGATGTGTACCTCGACCGAGGACTGCTCGCCTGAGGAGTTCCATCCTCAATGCTTTGCGCGGCGTCGGTGACGCCGGTGACGAGTTCATCGGCCATCAGCGGGGCAAGATCGGTGAGCCAGAGAGTGGGAGCCCAGCAGAACCCACGAGCGCCGCCGTCTCCACGAAGGCTCCCAGGGCTGGGTAGTAATAGGTCCAGCACGCCAAGGAGAGAACAGTTGCTGCCGCGGCACTCTCGCCAACGTGTTTGGAGGCACCCCCGAGGATGGAGAAGAGGTCTGCGTGTGATTCGTAGGCCTCGCGTGAACCAGAGAGGAGTACGGCCGTTGACGGTTGGCCTATGGTTCGTGGGTAGGCCATGATGCCGCCGGCCAGGAACTTGCCGCCGGACTGTGACACGTGGTCTGCCTGACGGTCGATGGCCTCCGGACTCATGGTGCTCCGTTGGGCTATGACACGCCCGGGGAGTGCCTCGGTCACACCGTCCGTCGCGAGGATGGCCTCGGCGGCCATCTCATCAAGAACGCAGATGACGACCAGTGGGCTGGAGCCAAAGGCATCCGCAGGACGATCTGCAACGCTTGCGCCGGCGGCGGCGAGCGCCTCGGCACGGTACGGCGACCGGTTCCACACCGTCACGGACTTGCCTTGATCCAGGAAGGCGTGGGCCAGGGCGCTTCCCATCTTCCCGAGACCCAGCACGCTGACGTCGCTCTGTGTGGAGCCATTCACTGACACGGCTCTCCCTCTCGGGGTTCTGGGCAGGTCCGGATCCGTCTACCGATCCCAGATCGATGTCATGGTCTGTTGCGTAACGGGCCTATGCGTTCGTCGAGGAACACGAACCGCCGCCTGCCGCAACCGCACCCGGCACGACATCGTGTCCTCCGCCGGGACGTCACCCTGCACATCGCCGTGAAACTGCTTCACATCGACGTCGGCGAACCCGGGACAGCCGGCGCCGCGTACTGCTGTCAATGCCTCGATGTCCCCCCTCGATACCGTCTCTGGCATCGAGGCGTCAGCGTCTTGAGGCGCGGTAGACGGGATCGCCGGGATCGCGTCGACACCTCTGCGGACCGGGAGGAGCGATACCCCGTCTGGCCTGAGGCAAACCCTCCGATTCACACGTTGAAGCGGAACGATCGCGCGGGGTTTCGGGGGTTGTTGGTCATCGTCGACTGACACCGGAAAATGCCGTCTGACCTGAGTCTGACCTGCGGAAACGCGTTCTTCGGACCATTGGACGCCGTTGGCGAGAATCGGTCTCGGCCGGACTTCTTGCGGACTATTTGCCGACCGCTGGGTCACGGCGAGAGCCCTCTAGCGAGGGCGGCGTCGAACAGCGTCCGGGCGACCTGCTCGGCCTTCTCGGTCGCCGCGGCCCCCACCGGCTTCGCCTCGTAGCGGTCCTGGTTGCGAGCGCGCCGCAGGCGATCGAACTCTCGCGCCGCCCTGTCCGCCGGCGGCTTGTCGAAGACCGCGCGGAGGTATCGGCCGAGCGCCTCGTGCTGGCCGGGCCCGTTGGTCGTCCGGAAGCCGTACACCGCCAGCAGCGCCTCGCCCGTGTCGTGACAGGCGTCGTAGGCGATGCCGTATCTGACGACGACACTGGTGAGCAGCGGCAACTGGTCCAGGCGCTCCTCGGCCTGGCGCAGGAACGAGGTCGCACGCGCGACGTCTGCGGGCACGACATCGAGCCGTCGTGCCTCGACCAGCGCGAGGACCGTCGCCTGCTGGACGCGGGTGAGCGGGGTCAGTGCCACGGCATCTCCCCGATCACGGCGACCACTGGGCCGCTGCGCACGTTGTCCAGGAACCCGGAGGGTGCCGCGAATTCCTCAGGGGTGAGGACCGTCGGGTTCACGGGACGGTGCACCGCGGCCTCGACTCGGGTGCACGCCTCGTAGACCGCGTCCACGTCGGGCTCACCTAGCACCATGACGTCGATGTCGTGCGGCGCCGGACCGGCATCGCCGAGCATCCGCGCGGCGAAGGAGCCGTAGAGGAACGCCGACTCGATCCCGTCGATGCGGCCAAGCTCATCGGCCAGGACCACGACTGGGCCGGTCGCGATCGTGAGGATCTCGCGCAAGGGGTCAATCAGGGGACTCTCGTCGTTGGCGCGGATCAGCCTCGTCCGGCCAACCCGTCGCTCGCTCAGGATGCCGGCGTCCACCAGGCGCGCGACCTCGCGATGCACCGTCGGGTAGGCGAGACCGGCCCGCTTGGCCAGATCGGTGACGCTCAACTCGTCGCCGGTGAGCAACAATGTGGAGAGCAGGCGCGCCTGACCGTCCGACCTGAAGATCGGAGCGAGGAACGGCGCCTCAGTTCTCATATAACTGAGGTTATCATCCACTATACCGATAGTCAGCGCGGCTGTCCCGGCTAACCCCAGAAGATCGGGTCGCCGCTGGTTCCGATGTGGTCGAGGAGCGCGTGGACGTTCTTGGTCGGGCGCTTGCACTTGTACTCGTGGAACTTGAGGTTGCGATCGCGCCAGTAGATCGCCCATAGGCCGGTCGACTTCGTGTAGCGCAGTCGCGCGATCGGGAACCGGGGGTGATCGCCGACGCCGTCCCACGGTGGCCGCACCTCGACGATGTCGACGTGTCGGTCGGAGACGTCGGCCTCGACCTTCAACTCGTCCCACAGGTGCTCGGGCACCCGCTCCCGCGCCCACAGCCGGATACGGTGCAGGTCATTCTCTGGAAGTGCCATCCCAGCAGCCTGTCTGCCGGGCCGGGTGCCGACGCGCCAGGGGCTGGGCGACGGCCCAAGTCCCACGACGCTGCCGTCCCCCAAGGGATCGGCCACTGGGATGGGTGAGGCGGCGCGGTTCTTCGTTGATAGGCAAGTAACAACTTGCCTAGCCTGGGTGTTTGGCCGATGTGTTCAGAGCACTCGCCGATGAGACCAGACGCCTCATCCTCGATGAGCTTGCGACGAGGGACGGCTTGACCCTCTTCGACATCTGCACCCTCCTCACCACGCGGTACGGACTGGGCTCGACCCGCCAGGCGATCTCTCAGCACCTCGCGGTGCTCGAGGACGCCGGCCTCGTGAGGGCCGAGCGACGCGGTCGCTCCAAGTTCCACTACTTCAACAGCGAGCCGCTCGCTGTCATCTCTCAACGCTGGCCCGTGGCCAGAAAGGACACCCCATGAGAATCCACCTGACGAGCATCTTCGTCGACGACCAGCGAGCAGCAGTCGCGTTCTACACCGATGTGCTCGGCTTCGCCAAGCATCACGACATCCCCCTCGGCGACGACTTCTGGCTTACCGTCGTCTCACCCGACTACCCGGACGGACCCGAGCTGCTGCTGGAGCCGGCAAGCCACCCGGCGGTCAAGCCGTTCCGCGACGCACTCGCAGACGACGGCATCCCCCTGGCTCAGTTCGCCGTGGACGACCTCCAGGCCGAGTACGACCGACTCACCAAGCGAGGGGTCTCATTCACCCAGCCGCCCACCGACATCGGCACTGCATTCGTCGCGATCTTCGACGACACATGCGGGAACCTCATCCAGCTCATCGCCGAGAAGCCAGCCACGGCTTGACACTCAAGGGGAGGCCGGGCGGCGGCCGCGATCTTGGAACCCGCGAACGGTCGCGGGACCAACGTGTCGAGCCTCGACGGGCCTGGCAAGCCTTTCCTGCTGAAATTCTTGCGGACTGCGTGTGGACTGAGAGGGTCCACACCCCCTCTGAACTGCGCAAACGCGCCGATTCACACGTTGAAGCGGAACTCGACCACGTCGCCGTCCGACATCACGTAGTCCTTGCCCTCGATGCGCACCTTGCCGCGGGCCTTGGCCTCAGCCATCGAACCGGCAGCGACCAGGTCGTCGAAGCCGACCACCTCGGCCTTGATGAACCCCTTCTGGAAGTCGGTATGGATCACCCCGGCCGCCAGTGGCGCCGTCCATCCCCGCGTGATCGTCCAGGCGCGCGACTCCTTCGGGCCCGCGGTCAGGTATGTCTGCAGACCGAGGGTGTGGAATCCGATGCGCGCCAACTGGTCCAGGCCCGACTCGGTCTGCCCGACACTGGCCAGCAGTTCCGCGGCCTCGGCGTCGTCCAGCTCGACCAGCTCCGACTCGAGCTTCGCGTCCAGGAAGATGCGTCGGACGGCGCCACCAACGCCCGCAGCTTGTCCTGCAGCGCCGTGTCACTCAACCCGTCCTCGTCCACGTTGAACACGTAGAGGAAGGGTTTGGCGGTCATCAGCGACAGCTCGCGGATCGGCGTCAGATCCGCCTCGGCCGCGGCGTGCAGCGGCCTCCCGCGCTCGAGCTGCTCCTGAGCGGCGAGGGCGGCGTCCAGCATCGCCCTGTCGGTCTTCTTGCCCTTGACCTCCTTCTCCAGACGCGGGATCGCCTTCTCCAGCGTCTGCAGGTCGGCCAGGATCAGCTCGGTGTGGACCACCTCGATGTCGTCGGCGGGATCGACCTGTCCGGCGACGTGCACCACGTCGTCGTCCGCGAACGCGCGAACGACCTGGCAGATCGCGTCGGCCTCGCGGATGTTCGCCAGGAACTTGTTGCCCAGTCCCTCCCCCTCGCTCGCCCCCTTGACGATGCCGGCGATGTCGACGAAGGACACCGTCGCCGGCACGATCCTCTCGCTGCCGAAGATCTTCGCCAGCACCCCGAGCCGCGCGTCCGGCAGCGGGACGACGCCGACGTTCGGCTCGATCGTCGCGAAGGGGTAGTTGGCGGCGACGACGTCCGCCTTGGTCAGCGCGTTGAAGAGGGTGGACTTGCCGACATTGGGCAGGCCGACGATCCCGATGGTGAGTGCCACGAGGACCGGAGTCTACCGGCGGGTGCCCTACGGTGGACACGGAAGGTGGCCCGGGGGGCTGCCGGCAACGACGCCGACACGAGATGCCGACCTGAGGGAACCAGAATGACAACGACCGGACGACGACTCCTCGCTGTACTGCTGAGCGCGGCCGCCGCGCTTGCCGGGGTCCAACTCACCGTCGCCGCCCCGGCGCAGGCCGCCGACCAGGTCGGCAACGACATCTCCTGGCCGCAGTGCACCAAGGCCCAGGGCGGCTATGCCAACCCGATGCCCTCGACGCGCACCGGCTTCGTCATCGTCGGCACCACCCGCGGCCTGCCGTTCACCGTGAACCCGTGTCTGACCGAACAGGCACGCTGGATCAGGAACGCCTTCCGCCCGTTCCACGCCTATTCGATGGCCGCCTATCCCACGTCCGCGCAACTGAAGAAGTACGGCAACAGCGGCAGGTTCAAGGGCAGCGATCTGCTCACAAGACTCCGCAACGTCGGCTACGCCGAGGCCGCGCACAGCGTCAACGCCCTGAAGTCGGTGGGCCTGCGTCCCCCGCGGATCTGGATCGACATCGAGGCGCGCAACAAGCAGCCGTGGCCGCTGGCCGCCGGGGACGCCACCCGTGCCGCCCGCAACCGGGCGGTCATCGAGGGCATGCTGTCCGCCTACCGCTCCGTCGGCATGCCGGTCGGCTTCTACAGCAACGCCTCGAGCTGGGCGCAGATCACCAACGGCTGGCAGCGGCCCGACGTCCCGTTCTGGGCGACCGTCGGCACCCGCGGCAAGGCCAAGGCGCTCGCCCAGTGCGGCAAACCGGGTCTCAACGGCGGTCCCGTGCACCTGGTCCAGTGGTGGGACACCCAGCCGATGGACTGGAACGTCGCCTGCACCGGGTATGCGTTCGCGTCCCCCGGGGTGGGCCTGAGCTGGCCGGCCCGCTCCAGCGCCCGCAGCACCGTCGGCCGCACGAACATCACCCTGACCGCGGGACCGAACCGGCGCCAGACCTGGCAACTGACCGTGGTGGACGCCTGCACGTCGAAGGTCGTCTGGCGTAGCGGGGTCGGACTGACCGCCGACAAGATCGTCGCGCGCTGGCCAGGGCGGCTCAGCAACGGCTCCGTGGCCCCCGCCGGGGTCTACCGACTCGTGCTGCGCGCGGGCAACCGCACCCCTCCGAACGGTCCCTCCTATGCCCCTCTGCACCAGATCAGCAAGACCGACGGCACCGGCGGCACCTGCCGGTCCTCGACCCGACGGGTGTTCGCGCGGTCATCCGCCTAGCGCCCACGATGAGCACGACGTGACGTTGCGCTCGTCTATTGAGCGTGCCGTCACTCAACGCTCAATCACGCCGTGAGCATTGAGTGACGTTGCGCTCGTCTATTGAGCGCAACGTCACGTCGTGCCCAAGACCGGGAGGTCAGCGGGCGTAGCGCTGCTCCGCACGGGCCCTGGCCTTGGCGGCCTCCACATCCCGATCCTTGGGTGAACCGTGGGCCACCAGGGAGTCCAGCAGTCGCTGGGTGACGGCGGCGACCTCGGCAACGGCCGCGTCGAACGCCTCGACGTTGTCGCGCGCGGGCTTGGCCGAGCCCGAGACCTTGCGGACGTACTGCAATGCGGCAGCTCGCACCTCGTCATCGGTGGCCGGTGGCTCGAAATTGTGCAGGGTCCGGATGTTGCGGCACATGCCTCCACCGTAGGGCGCGCAAGGGCGACCGGACGGCGAGCAGGCCGGCGCCGAGCACCAGCGCGATCGTGAGCATCACCAGCAGAGGCTGGTAGTCCACCTCCTGCACCGGCATCGACCCATCGCCCGGCCGCGGACGACGACCGCCTACCAGCCGAGGCCAGGCCGAGCGCCATGACCATCGACCACGCTCCCCGAAAGCCATCACCACACCTCTCGTGTCGCCCGCCACCCGTCCGGGACCTCGGTACCTCGAACCTGGGCAGCGCAACGACTCGGCGGTTCAACCGCGGGGCCATCGATGTCCGGCCCGACGTACCGCGGCCGGTGGCCGGTGACCCACTCGCCCGGGGAGCCGGGTCGCCGGAGCACGTGTCGGACAATGACCCGGTGACTCCCCCCGACACCGCAGCCGGACCGCCCGCCGAGACGGCCACCCGCAGCCGGCTGCCCCACCTGGCGGCGGCGCAGACGCTGAGCGGGGTCGGCGTGGCCGGCGGGATCGCCGTCGGCGCGCTGCTGGCCGAGCAGGTCACGGGTTCGGCGTCCATGGCCGGGCTGGCGCAGACGGCATCCGTGCTCGGCGGGGCCCTGCTCGCCGTCCCGCTGGCCACCCTCGCCGAGCACCGGGGTCGCGCCCTGGCCCTGTCCACCGGCTACGCACTGGCTTCCGTCGGCGCTGTAGTGATCATGCTCGGCGCCGTCGGTGACAGCTTCGCGACGATCCTGGCGGGCCTGATGCTGTTCGGTGGTGGGACCGCCACCGGGCTGCAGGCCCGCTATGCCGCGATCGACGGCGTGGCCGGTCCCCGTCGCGGGCGCATCCTGTCGATCGTGGTCTGGTCCTCGACGATCGGCGCGGTCCTGGGGCCCAACCTGGCCGGATTGGGCGGAGACGCCGGGGACGCGGTCGGCATCCCGCGCCTGGCCGGGCCCTTCCTCTTCTCGTTGGTCGCCTTCGTCCTGGCCGGTGCGATCGTGCTGTTCCTGCCCGGCGGTCGCACACCGTTGACCCACCACGAGGCCCCCACCACCACCGCACGCGCGCTGCGCGCCGTCCGGGCCAGCCCGTCCGCCCTCGCCGGGATGTCGGCGGTTGCCGGGTCGCACGCGGTGATGGTCGCGGTGATGGTCATGTCGCCGGTCCATCTGGGCCGGGGCGGCGCCACGCTCCAGATCGTCGGTCTGGTGATCAGCCTGCACATCGCCGGCATGTACGCGCTGAGCCCGGTGATGGGCGCACTCGCCGACCGCTGGGGGCCGCGGCGCACCATCGGCCTGGGCGTCGCGATCCTGCTCGCCTCCCTGATCACGTCGGCGACCGCGCCGCCCGATGAGTCCACCCAGGTGGGCGTCGCTCTGGTGCTCCTCGGGCTGGGCTGGTCGGCATGCCTCGTCGCGGGTTCGGCGCTCCTGACGGCGAGCGTCCCCAGCGAGATCCGTACCAAGGTGCAGGGCACCGGAGACCTGGTGATGGGACTGGCCGCCGCGGCCGCGGGAGTGTGCTCCGGCCCGGTCATGGAGGCGGCCGGGTATTCGTGGCTGTCGATCGCCGCCATCGCCCTGCTCGTGCCGATCGTCGTGCTGATCGTGCGTGCCCGACCCGTCGACCCGCTGGTCGCCGAGGCCTGAGCCGCCCCGGTCAGGCTTTCCCCGAGGCTTCCCGGGAGGTCGGGGAGGGTTCGGCACCGCAGACGGTGCACAACTGGACACGACCTCAGCGGGATGATCCACGTGAGTGACATGAGTAAGCGGTCCAAGGACTGTCGGTACCTCCTGCTTGGCTTCCCGGCATGGACGTCGCCGCCGCACCGCTCCTCCTGCTGGCCGCTGCCGTGGGAGCCGCCGTCGTCTGGTTCACCGTGTGGCCGCCGATGCGGGAACGGCTGCGGTGGGCCCAGACGGAGAACGGGCTGCTGCGCGAACGGATCACCGATCTGGAGGCCGCAACCGCCCAGGACCGCGAGCTCGCCGCCACCCTGTCCCCGCTGACGACGACGCTGGGCCGGCTGGAACTCCAGGTGCACACCCTGGAACGCGACCGGGTCGAGCAGTACTCCCGCCTGGGTGAGCAGATCGAGGCGGTGCGTCTGTCCGGGGAGACACTGCGCGAGCACACCGCCAACCTCGCGGGAGTGCTCGGGTCACCGAGCGCCCGCGGATCCTGGGGTGAGGTGCACCTTCGCCGTGTGGTCGAGCACGCGGGAATGCTCAACCGGGTCGACTTCACCGAGCAGGCCACCGGCACCGACCCGGACGGCGCGACGGTGCGTCCGGACCTCGTGATCCACCTGCCCGGGGGCAAGAACGTGGTGGTGGACGCGAAGACCCCGTTGTCGCGCCTTCCTGCGTGCGGGGGAGATCCTGGCTTCCGGGGGCCCCACACGAGCGCATGAGGAACAGACCCGCGCCCATGCTCGCGCCGTGCGCACCCATGTCGACTCGCTGGCCGCCAAGGAGTACTGGCGGGCCTTCGATCCCAGCCCGGAGCTGGTGATCTGCTTCGTACCCGGCGAGGCGTTCCTTGCCTCCGCCTGCCAGGCCGACCCGACCCTCCTCGAGCACGCGATGTCCCGCCGGGTCGTCCTGGCGACGCCGACCACGTTGCTGGCGCTGCTCCGTACGGTGGCGCTGACCTGGCAGAGCGAGGTGCTGTCCGGCAGCGCGAAGCAGGTGCTCGACCTGGGCCGCGACCTGTACGCGCGCCTGGGCACCCTCGGAGCGAACACCACGCGGATGGGCCGCAGCCTGGAACGCGCCGTGGAGGACTACAACGCCATGGTCGCCACCCTCGAACGTCGCGTCCTGGTCACTGCCCGCCGCATGCACGACCTGGACCTGTGCGACGAACCGATCGAGGCTCCGCCACCGATCGCTCTGACCCGGCGCGCGTTGGCGGCGCCAGAACTGGTGGCACCCGAGCCCTAGACTTCCTCGCCGTGGAGAACGCCGACTTCGTGACCGCGCTGCGGGCCGCAGCGCCGTACGTGCACGCCCACCACGGCTCCACCTTCGTGATCGCCTTCCCGGGCGAGACCTGTGCGGGTCCGCACTTCGAGGCGCTGCTGCACGACATCGCCCTCCTGTCGGCCCTGGGCATCAAACTGGTGCTGGTGCACGGCGCCCGCCCGCAGATCGAGGCCCAACTGGCGGTGCGAGACATGGCTCCCCGCTATCACGGCGATGTGCGGATCACCGATGAAACGGCGATGGCCGCGGTCAAGGCGGCCGTCGGTGCCCTGCGGATGGATATCGAGGCCGCCCTGTCGTCCAGCCTGACCAGCACCACGATGGGCGGCGCCCACCTGACCGTGGTCGGCGGCACCTGGGTCCGGGCCCAGCCGGTCGGCGTGCGCGATGGGGTGGATCTCCTGCTGACCGGCGCCGTCCGCAAGGTCGACATCGAGGCGATCCGCGAGGTGTTGGCCGCCGAGCGGGTCGCCCTGCTGTCCCCCGTCGGCTACAGCCCGACCGGAGAGGCCTTCAACCTGCGCAACGCCGACGTGGCCGAGGCGGTGGCCATCGGTCTCGGGGCGGACAAGCTCATCTTCGTGCTCGAGTCCGACCCGGCCACCTGGCCGTTCGCGGAAACCGCCGGGGACGCAGGGCATCTGCCGCTCGGGCAGGCCGAGAAGGCGCTGGCCGCCGAGGACGCCCTGCAGCGCCTGCCCGCCGAGGACCGCAACTGCCTGCGGGCCGCGCTGTCCGCCTGCCGAGGCGGGGTGAAGCGGGTCCACCTGGTGGGGTCAGGGATCGACGGCTCACTGCTGCGCGAGCTGTTCAGCCGTGACGGCGTCGGCGTGATGCTGCACGCCGACTCCGACTACGAGGCCACCCGCCAGGCCACGGTCGAGGACCTGGGCGGCATCCACGCGCTGATCCGGCCCCTGCAGGACTCCGGTGTGCTGGTGGCCAGGACCCGCGAGCAACTCGAACTGGACATCGGCTCCTTCTGGGTGATGCTCCGCGACGGCATGGTGATCGCCTGCCATTCGCTGGTGTCCTACCCCGACGAGGGGGTCGCCGAATTCGCTTGCGTCGCAGTGCACCCCGCCTACCGAGGGTCGCACCGTGCGCAGAGTCTGCTGCGGCGGGCGGAGGCCGTCGCCCGCAGCCAGGGGTGCGGCCGCCTGTTCGCGCTGACCACCCACACCTCGCACTGGTTCGTCGAGCACGGATTCGTCGCCGGCACCGTGGAGGACCTGCCGGTCTCGCGCCGCGCCGACTACAACCTGCGCCGGAACTCCCACGTGCTGGTCAAGCGTCTCTAGTGCGGCGCAGTCGCCTCGGCCCGGGCCGCCTTCAGATCGCGGCGCAGTTCCTTCGGCAGCGAGAAGAGCAGGTCCTCCTCGACGGTGACGACCTCCTCGACGTCCCGGTAGCCGCGTTCGTGGAGCCACTCCAGGACGCCGCGCACCAGCACCTCGGGAACCGAGGCGCCAGAGGTCAGCCCCACCGTGGCGACACCGTCCAGCATCCGGTCGTCGAGTTCCTCGGCCCAGTCCACCCGCAAGGCGGCCTTCGCGCCGTGCTCGAGGCCCACCTCGACCAACCGGACGGAGTTCGAGGAGTTCGCCGAACCGACCACGATCAGCAGGTCGCAGCCCGCTGCGATCTTCTTCACCGCCACCTGCCGGTTCTGCGTGGCGTAGCAGATGTCGTCGCTCGGCGGATCGGCCAGACTCGGGAACCGAGCGCGCAGCAGGCGCACCGTCTCCATCGTCTCGTCGACCGACAACGTCGTCTGGGACAGCCAGACCACACGATCCGGGTCACGCACCGTGATCCGGGCGACGTCGTCCGGTCCGTTCACGACCTGGATGTTCTGCGGCGCCTCACCCGAGGTGCCCTCGACCTCCTCGTGACCCTCGTGCCCGACCAGCAGGATGTCGTAGTCGTCCGCGGCGAAGCGGACCGCCTCCTTGTGCACCTTGGTCACCAACGGGCACGTCGCGTCGATGGTGCGCAGTCCCCGGTCGGCCGCCTCCTGATGCACCTGCGGAGACACCCCGTGGGCCGAGAAGACCACCAGCGCACCCTCGGGCACCTCCTCGGTCTGTTCGACGAAGATCGCCCCCCGCTCCTCCAAGGTGCTGACCACATGCCGGTTGTGCACGATCTGCTTGCGCACGTACACGGGGGCACCATGCAACTCGAGGGCCTTCTCGACGGCGATCACCGCCCTGTCGACGCCGGCGCAGTATCCGCGCGGGGCGGCGAGCAGGACCCGCCTGGCGGGCGCGGCGGCGGAGGGGTCGGACGAGGACTCGGTGGGCGTGCCGTTCGGCACGAGCTGGGGACTCACCCGGCCATGGTACGAACCCCGGGCCACGCCCGCCCGACATCGGCCAAGCGACGAGCCGGATGCGCGCGGAGGGCGCCCTAGGCTGGACGGGTGACCCGTCGCGACATCCCCGCCACCGCGGGCGAGACCAGCGCCGAGCGCCCGTGGCCGGTCCGCCTGCTCACCGCCAAGCTGACCGAGTACCTGGCCAGGGCCCCTGCCCTCTGGCTCGAGGGTCAGGTGGTCCAGCTCACCCGCCGCCCCGGGCAGGGCACGGTCTACCTCACCCTGCGCGACACCGACGTCGATCTGTCCTTCTCCCTCAGCATCGCCGCGCGGGTGCTCGACGCCCTGCCGGCCCCACTGCACGACGGCAGCCACGTGGTGGTGCACGCCCGGCCACAGCTCTTTCCCCGCCGTGGCAGTCTGAGCCTGGCCGCCGACGATCTGCGCCCGGTCGGGGTCGGCGAACTGCTGGCCCGCCTCGAGCACCTGCGCCGGATGCTGATCGCCGAGGGGTTGTTCGACGCCGACCGGAAACGGCCCCTGCCGTTCCTGCCCGGGCGGGTCGGCCTGATCTGTGGTCGAGCGAGCGCGGCCGAGCGCGACGTCGTGGAGAATGCCCGCGCCCGTTGGCCCGCCGTCGACTTCGAGATCCGCGCGGTCGCCGTCCAGGGGCCGAACGCGGTCGGGGAGGTCTGCGCGGCCCTGTCCGAGCTGGATCGGGACCCGGGCATCGACGTGGTCGTCATCGCCCGCGGCGGGGGGTCCCTCGAGGATCTGCTGCCGTTCAGCAACGAGACCCTGCTGCGCGCCGTCGCGCAGGCCCGGACCCCGGTGGTCTCGGCGATCGGGCACGAGGTGGATACTCCGCTGCTCGACCTGGTCGCCGACGTGCGGGCCTCGACCCCCACGGACGCCGCCCGACGCGTCGTGCCGGACGTCGCCGAGGAGCTGGCCGCCGTCCGGGACGCCAGATCTCGGACCGGTGCCGCCGTCCTGGCCCGCCTGGACCGCGAACGACACACGCTCGAGGCACTGACCGGACGACCGGTGCTGCGCACGCCGCAGACCCTGCTCGACCGGCACGCTGAGCAGCTGCTCGCGCTGCGGGAGCGGGCCGCGGCGACGGCCCGTGCCCGCCTGGACCGGGCCGCGGACGACGTCTCGCACCTCGCCCAGCGGGTCAGGGCGCTCTCCCCCCAGGCCACCCTGGAACGCGGCTACGCCGTGGTCCAGGACGCCTCCGGCGCCGTGCTGCGCAGCCCGCGGGCCACTGAGACCGGGGCCAGGCTGAGGGTACGGCTGGCGGGCGGGGAGCTGACGGCCGTCGTCACGGGCGAGCCGTAGGGTGTCCGGGTGAGTCCGAAGCCGACCAGAACCGATCATCCCGCTGCGCCCCGTGCGCCGTGCAGACGACCCCGTGGCAGACGATGCCGTGGCCGCGCAGCGGGCGGCGCTGGCTGCCGAGGTCGCCGGGCTCGGCTACGAGCAGGCCCGCGATGCGCTCGTCGAGGTGGTCGCCAGGCTCGAGGGCGGCGCCGCCACCCTGGAGGAGTCACTGGCCCTGTGGGAACGCGGCGAGGCGCTGGCCCATCGGTGCGAGGACTGGCTGAACGGCGCCCGCGCACGCATGGACGCCGTGCTGGCCGAGCGCAAGGACACCTGAGGCGGGGCCTGAGTCGAGGAGGACCCCTCAGCGCTGGACACCCCGCAGGGCGGCCTGGAGCAGCTGGACGGCCTTGGTCAGCTCGGGCGGCACGGTGGTGTCGTAGGCGAGCACCGTCGCTCCGTTGTAGCCGATCTGGTAGCGCTGCAGGTCCGCACCCGCCTGGGGTGGGTAGGTGTGGGTGGCTCCGTCCTCGAACAGCCCCGAGCCCGAGAGTTCGGCGACGATCGTCTCGACCTCCTCGCGCGGCCTGGTCCCCACGAACGTGCGACCGCTGACCTCCGCGACCGCCGCACCATCACCGGACAGGCGCAGTGAGCGCAGCTGGGCGGCGTAGCCGCCCTCGACCTCGAAGGTGATCACGACGTTCTCCATCTCCGCGGGCTCGGAAGCCGGCCCGGACTGGCTCGCCCCGGCGGTCGCCGCGGTCGACGACGGCAGCCCCGACGACGGCACCGAGGACAGCTCAGACGACGGTTCTGTCGACGGTGCGGAGCCGCCCCCGTCGTCTGCGCAGCCGGCCAGGGCGAGGCCGACCGCGCAGACGACCAGGAGCAGGGGGCGGCGCATGGGCGGCTCAGCCGACCCCGACGGTGCGCCAGGCCCCGCGCACGATCTGGGTGGCGCCCTTGGTCGCCGCACCGGACTTGACCAGGATGCGCGCCGACGTCGCCACCTGGTCGGCGGCCTGCGCGAAGGTGGCGTCCTGGGGCAGCGCCTGCAGGGCGTGGTACCAGATCCGCACCGCCTCCCGGGTGTCACCCATCTCCGTCGCGGCCAGATAGAAGGCGCGGTTCGGGATACCGGAGTTGATGTGCACTCCGCCGTTGTCGGCGGACCCGGTGTACCGGTCGTCATAGTGCGCCGGCTGCGGATCGGCGCCGAGGATCGGGTTGTCGTAGGCCTTGCCGGGGTGTGCCATCGAGCGCAGGGCCTCCCCGTACAGGTCGGGACCCATGATCTCGTCCCCGATCAGCCAGTCCGCCTCGGCCGGCGTCTCTGCCGCGGCCCACTGCGTGATCGCCGTCCCGAACACGTCGCTGAAGTGCTCGTTCAGCGCGCCGGACTCGCCCTGGTAGATCAACCCGGAGGTGAACTGGGTGACGCCGTGGGCCAGTTCGTGGGCCACGACGTCCAGGGACCGGGCGAATCCGCTGAAGATCACACCGTCCCCGTCGCCGAAGGTCATCTCGTCGCCGTCCCAGAAGGCGTTGTTGAACTGCTGGCCGAAGTGCACGTTGAGCACGAGGTCCAGACCGGCGTTGTCGATCGAGTTGCGGCCGAGCAGATCCTTGAAGTACGACCTCACCAGCCCGGCGTTGTCGTAGGCGTTCAACGCGTCGGCGTCGTCGGTCTCCGGGTCGCCCTCGGCCCGGATCAGTTTCTGGCGCTGGACCTCGGTGTTCTGCGAGTCGTACACCTCGCGGCGCGAGGTACCGGTGGCCGGCGGAGCCAGTTCGGCGGTCGCGGAGGCCACGACGGTGGTCTGCACGGCCTTGGCCCGGCGCTTGCGCACGGTCTCCGCCATCTTGAGCTGGTCGGGCTGCGCGGCCGGACCCTCGACGTTCTTGCCCATCTCGCGCTGGACGTGCGGCGGCACGAACTGGCACCTGAGCGCCGTTCGGCCCGAGTCTTCAGCAGTGTTCGTCATCGGTGCTCCCCCTCGGGTCTGCTCCATCCGGGGCCCGCGGTGCGCGGGCCTGTCTCAAGGAGACGACACGTGCCGACCAAGATACGTCGCGAGCCCACTCTCTGCCTCGGGTACGGCGGTCAGCGCGCCCGGCAGATCGGGTCCACCGCGCCGGGCCGCCGCAGCAGCACGATCACGTCATCCTGAACCACGGGGACGAAGCCGCGCGCCTGGGCGTTCGCATAGGCCGCCCTCGGGGTGCCTCCTTCCCAGCCGGTGTCGGCACGGCTGAAGTCGAGCACCATCCAGGTGGCCAGGCCCTCGGAGCGTCCGACACGCGTCACGTAGTCACGCCCGGTCAGCTGGGGCGCGACGCTGTTGTCGGCCTCGACGCACACGCCCTCAGGGATCTGCGGAAGCACACGGTCGATGGCCTGCACCCGCAGATCCCGCTGCCAGAACTGGGCCGTCGCCACCCGGCTGACCGGGTAGTCCCCAGCCAGGGAGAGCATCCCGAAGACCAGCACCGCGGCGCTCCCGGCGAGCCAGACGCGCACCAGGGCGTCGCCCCCACCCCGGACCCGGGCGGTCCAGCGCCCACCCCGGACCCGGGCGGTCCAGCGCCCACCCCGACCCGGGCGGTCCAGCGCCCGAGGCGTTCGCCGTCCCGGACGGCGCGGCTCAGCCCGGCCAGCGCATCGACAGCCGCCGGGAACAGGATCGGGGCGAGCACGCCGGAGTAGTGGAAGTTGGTCGACCACAACAGCTCCCGCTCGTTCAACATGCGCTGGGCGAGCAACGGAAGGGTGAGAAGCACGTATCTCGACCCCAGGCACAGGTAGAGCGTGGGCATTCCGAGCGCGAGCAGGGTCTGGGCCTTCTGCCACGGGGTGACGAACAGGACGACGCACGCTCCACGGGTGGGTGAGCATGAACGCCACGGCGGAACGGGGATCGGGACCCAGATCGGGAAAGGTCCAGTACACGAAACCCGCGCCGCCGGAGAAGTGGGGGATCACCACGCCCGTGGCGAACTGGTAGCCCACCGCGCCGAGCAGCATCAGAGACGCCCCGGCGATCAGGTCGTCCCGGCGGGGTCGCAGCCGGCGATGCGGCCCGAACGGGCGCACCGCCAGCGTGGCGACCAGAACTCCGAACAGCAGGACCAGGACGCCCATGTCCTCCCGGGTGGCCAACAGCCCCACGCAGGCCAGCAGGACCGTCCGACGCGCTCTGCGGTCCACCGCGTCGACGGCGAGCGCGATCAGCGGCACGGCGAAGGCGATCTCGTGGACGTCGAACTGGACCATCCGTTGCAGAGGCCAACTCAGGCCGTAGAGCCCGGCGACCACCAGTGCCGCACGCGGGCCCAGCCGTCGAGCGGTGAACGCGGCCACCGGCCACACCGAGACGGCGATCAGCGCGGCCTGCGCCATGAGCAGCATCCGGGGGTCGGCCCAGATCCAGTACAACGGTGCCCACAGCGCGATGATCGGGTGGAAGTGGTCCCCGAGCAGGTGGTAGCCGGGCGCCTTGAGCGGCACCATCGGCGCCTCGAGATGTGCGTAGGCGCGTACCGCCTGGTCGAAGATGCCCAGATCGAAGCCGGTGGTCAGGTACCGGTCGTGACGGGCCAGCGCGTAGGTGCTGTAGATCGCGAAGAGCGCCACCGCGATGACCGTCAGACGGCGGTGCTCGGTCCGGGTCAGCCCGGCCGCCGCGTCCGAGGCGTCCAGATCCGCCTGGGTGGTGGCCAGGCTCACGGCGCCGGAGGCAGCAGTCGGGCGATCGCCAACGCGTCATCCCTGCCGCCGCCTCTGGCCAGCACGAGCAGGGTCTCCTCGTCCCCTCGTTGCACCAGCGACGTGATCTCGCGCTCCGGCATGTAGAGCGCCTCCCAGGTGGCGCCGTTCACCTCGACATCACCCTCGGGTGCGCCGCCGTGGGTCAGGGAGGTCTGCCACTCCGCATTCCAGCCCGCCGCCTGGACGAGTCCGACAGAGCGTTCCTCGGGCGGTGAGGTAGTTGATCGTCCAGGACGGCAGATCTCCGGTGTCGCGCCGGACCCGGGCGCTGGTCACGGTCCAGCCCTGGGGCACCGGCGTCGCCGGGGCGAATCCGAGGACGTCGCCGGCCTGATCGGCGGCCGAGGACAGATCGACCACCGCGCGCGGGACCGAGGAGGGGCGGGGAACCAGCAGCACCAGGAACCCGACCGCCACCAGCATCACGAGCATGGTGCGCAGCATGTCCGCGCCAGACTTCCTCAGAGCGGGATTCACCGGATTATCCTGACCTGCCCGGCACCGGCGACGCCAATGCGGCAGGCGCGCGAAGCCCTGGGGGTGTTGAAGGGTCGCTAGCATCCCACTATGACGGGGAGCAAAGCGGGCACGGACCACGTGCTGGCGGTCGGCGAGGCCTTGGTCGACATCGTGGTGGCGGACGGCGCGGAGCCGGTCGAGCATCCCGGCGGCAGCCCGGCCAATGTGGCCCTGGGTCTGGGCCGGCTCGGCCGGCGGGTGAGCCTGCTGACCCGGATCGGTGACGACGAGCGAGGCCGGCGGATCGCCGCTCATCTGCGGGACTCCCGGGTGAACGTCCTGCCCGACTCGATCACCGACGGCGACACCTCGACCGCGATCGCCTGTCTCGACGCCGGGGGCGTGGCCACGTACGACTTCGCCATCGACTGGCGGCTGCCGTCGGCGATCTCGCTGGACACCCTTCCCGCCGCCGCGGCCCTGCACACCGGCTCGATCGCGACGTTCCTGCAGCCCGGCGGCGACCAGGTGCTCGACCTGGTCAGGGCCGCCCGGGGGCGCATGACGGTCAGCTACGACCCGAACGCCCGTCCCCGCCTGATGGGTGATGCGGCGGCGGCGAACGAGCGGGTCGAGGCTCTGGTCGCGGACAGCGATGTGGTCAAGGTCAGCGACGAGGACCTGGCCTGGTTGTGCCCGGACGAGGACATCGAGGCCGTCGCGACCCGCTGGCTGAACAGCGGCCCGGCGGTGGTCGTGGTCACGCGCGGCGGCGACGGCGCCTTTGCCCTGTGCCGCGCGGGCCGGGTGGAGGTGAGCGGGCGGGCGATCATCGTGGCGGACACGGTCGGGGCAGGGGACTCCTTCTCCGCGGCGCTGCTCGACCACCTGGCCGGGGTCGACCTATCGGGCGCAGATCGTCTGGACGACCTGCGCCGGATCGACGTCGCCGAGGTGGAGGCGATGCTGCGCCACGCCGTCGACGTGTCGGCGATCACCTGCGGACGACCGGGTGCCGATCCGCCGTGGCGGGCCGAGTTGGCGGGCTGAACGGCGGTCCCTGGGCCCCGTTCGCCTCGAGGAGGTCGGGCGATGATCAGTCGGCCGCGGGTGCGCAGCCGAGCGGTGGATCCGCGCAGGACGAGACGGACGCCGTGGAGCACGTCCCGGGGGCCGTTCTGGGTCTCGTTCTCGGTCTCCTCGACCGGGTTGTCGAGCCGGTCCACCAGCCAGGCCGCTGCCGCGGCGCTCTGTTCACCGACCGGCTGGGCGACCGTGGTGAGGTCGAAGGTGTGGGCGAGCTCGTGGTCGTCCATGCCGACCACCGAGACGTCCTGGGGACAGCGCAGCCCGGAGTGCCGCAACGCCCGGAGCGCGCCGAAGGCCATCTCGTCGGACTGGCAGAACACCGCTGTCGGGTGCACCCCCCGGACGGGTCAGCAGGGTGGTCATCGCCAGTTCACCGCCGGCGGCCGTGAAGCCGCCGTCCGCCTCCCAGTCCGCCCGCGCCTCGATCCCGGCCGCGGTCAGGGCCTCGCGATAGCTCTCCGTCCGCCAGATCGGGACGTTGAAGCGGCGGGCTCTGCTCGGTGTCCCCGCCGATGCAGCCGATCCGGCGGTGTCCCGAGATTGATCAGGTGCTGCACCGCCGTACGGGCCGCGGCACGGTCATCGATCCGGTCACAGTGCATGCCGACCAACGGCTCCCCGATCGTGGCGAGCGGAATGCGGAGCCCGCGCAGGGCCGCGATCTCCGGAGCGTGCAGCGGGAAGCCGACGACCACCAGTGCGTCGACCCTACGGCGCACCGGCAACTGCTCGAAGAACTCGGCGCGGCGATGGTCGTCGGAGACCACGTGCAGCACCAGGTCGTACCCTCGCCCGCGAAGGGTCTCCTCGATGCTGCGCAGCACCTCGGCGAAGAACCAGCGCCCCGCATAGGGCATGAGCACCCCGACCGCCCGGACCCGCCCCGTCACCAGACCGGAGGCAAGCGGCGACACCGCGTAGTCCAACTCGGATGCCGCCCGACGTACCCTGTCCCGGGTCGCGGTGGAGACGTTGGGCAGTCCGCGGAGCGCACGGGAGACGGTCGCCACCGACACACCCGCCAGGGCGGCCACATCGACGATGCTCGACCTGCCGAGCGCGGACCCCCGTGGCGGGTCCGGCTGGGCGGGCGACGGCACCACCTGCACTCGGGACCCCATTCACCGTGTGGCGGCATGGCACCCCCACCTCACTGCCAAAATCGCATGACCCGGCCCCACCCGCAAGCGTCTGCAGGAAGATCCATGCAGGTCACAGTCCCGGTGCCGCACCTGGCGACCCGCCGATCCGTCCTTCTGTCCGACGCGGCCGCGCCGGAACCCTAGAGTTGGGGACCGTTCCGGAGACCAGGAGACACCGAATGCACCGAGTCGGCGCTGAGGACGGCGCGAGCCCGCGGCCCGTTCCGATGCGCGGACCGGCGCGCACCGCCGGGCGCGCCGCTCGGAGCGCGCCGACCGTCCTGCTGACGTTGGGCCTGCTGGTCATGGCGTCCGGTTGCGGCGCGGACGAACCGTCGTCCGATGCGGTCCCGACGGGACGCGACGTCGCGGCCGCTCCAGCGGCCGCGGCCCCGTCGCCGGACGACGTCCTCGCCGGGCTGGAGGGCGAGGCCCCCAGCACCGACCTTCCGCTCTTCGTCGGCGTCAGCCGCGGCGGACTGCACGCGTCCGCGCTGCCCGGCCAGGGTTGGCTCAGCCGGTCGGGCGTCGACACCCGCGACGAGAACCGCAAGACCGGCGTCCTCGACTGGGCCATCCCGATCGAGCAGGAGCAGGACGGCTTCATCGAGGGCTATGCCGACGCCGTGAGCGTGGTGTCCGGTGAGCCGCTCGGCCTGCATGTCAGCACCTCGGCGAGCACCTACCGGGTCGAGGTCCTGCGGACCGGCGACTACGACGGCCGGTGGGCGAGGTCGATCTGGGCCAGTGGAGATCTGCCCGGCCGGCGGCACACGGAACGCCACCGGGACCCGGCGACCCGGATGGTCAGCGCCGACTGGCCGGTCTCGACCACGGTGGACACCACCGGCTGGATGCCGGGGGCCTACCTGGTCAAGCTGATCGGGCAGGACGGCGCGGCCTCCTTCGTGCCGGTCACGATCAGGGACCGCGACAGCCGGGGCGCCGTCCTGCTGGTCTCCGGCGCCGCCACCTGGCAGGCCTACAACGACTGGGGAGGCCCGAGCACTTACCGCGGGTACGAGAAGACCGACAAGGCAGAGGACTTCGCGCTGCGCTCGGTGGCCGCCTCCTTCGACCGCCCGTATGCGCGCGGTGCCGGGGCGGGCGGTTTCCTCACCGCCGAACTGCCCGCGGTGGCCGCCGCCGAACGCCTGGGCCTGCGGCTGAACTACGCCACCGATCTCGACCTGCAGCTGCATCCCGAGGTGCTGGACGGGGCCGTCGGTGTGGTGATTCTCGGGCACAGCGAGTACTGGTCCCGACAGATGCGCGCGACCGTGACGGCGGCCCGGGACGCCGGCACGAACCTGGCGTTCCTGGGTGCCAACGCCGTTCACCGGCGGATCAGGCTGGCCGACTCGCCGGCCGGGCCGGGCCGCATCCTGATCAACTACAAGCTCGGTCGGGACGACCCGGTCACGACGGTCGACACCACGGCCGATTGGGGCCGCCCGCCGCACGCGGACGCGCAGTCGTCGCTGATCGGAGCGATGTTCGCCTGTGCGCACTCGGGCGGCGACCTGGTGATCCAGGATGCGCAATCCTGGCCGTTCGCGGACCTCGGGCTGAGCGATGGCGCCCGGCTGGAGGATCTGATCGGCCCGGAGTACGACAGGGTCAATCTCAAGGTCACCACCCCTCGGCCGCTGCAGATCCTGGCGCATTCGCCGACCAGTTGCCGGGGCCGCCCGGACGCGGCCGACATGACCTGGTACGCCGCACCCAGCGGGGCGGGCGTCTTCGATGCCGGCACCCTCGGCTGGACCCAGGCCATGGTCGGATCGGACGCCCTCACCCAGCGGGTGGCCACCGCGGTCACCGAGCGCGTTCTGGCCGAGATCGCCCACCCCCAGGCCGGGGCCCGGATCCGGCCGCGGGACAACGTGGCCGACTACTACGCCCCGGACGGCGCGCTGCGGGGCGTGCCCTCTCCATCGGGGCCGTCGCCGTCGCCGGGGGTCACCGACAACATCGACCCGGACGCGGACGGCGGCTGAACCGGGCGGCCACCGTGGATCTGCTCCACCAGGTGACAGGCCACCCGGCGTCCGGGCGACACCTCACGCAACGCCGGGCGACGCGTGGTGCACGGGTCTGGCACGGCGTGAGGACAGCGGGTGTGGAACGGGCATCCGGACGGCGGGTCCGCCGGCGAGGGCAGATCGCCCGTCAACAGGATCCGCTCGCGGCCGTCCTCGACGACCGGGTCGGGGATCGGGACCGCGGACAGCAGCGCGATCGTGTACGGGTGCAACGGGTCCGCGCACACCTGCTCCGAGCCCCCCTGCTCCACGAGCGTGCCCAGATACATCACCCCGATGACCTCGCTGATGTGCCGAACGACGGCCAGGTCGTGTGCGATCACCAGGTAGGTCAGGTCGAACCGCTCCTGCAGCTCCTCCAGCAGATTGATCACCTGCGCCTGCACCGAGACGTCGAGGGCCGAGACCGGCTCGTCGGCGATCACCAGATCGGGGTTGAGGGCGATCGCCCGCGCGATGCCGATCCGCTGGCGCTGCCCGCCGGAGAACTCGTGCGGGTACCGCGACAGGGACGAATGGGCCAGGCCCACGACGTCGAGCAGCTCCCGGACCCGGCGCGCCCGGGCGGCCGCGTCGTCCGGCGTGCCGTGGGCCCGCATCGGTTCGCTCAGGATCGACTCCACGCTCTGGCGGGGGTCCAGGCAGGCCATCGGGTCCTGGAAGACCATCTGCATCCGGCGGCGCATGCGGCGCAGAGGCTCACCGTCCAGGACGGCCAGGTCGACCCCGTCGAAGATCACCGATCCGCGGGTGGGCTCGAGCAGCCTCAGCACCGCCCGCCCGGTGGTCGACTTCCCGCAGCCCGACTCCCCCACCAGGCCGTAGGTGCTGCCCCGGGCCAGGTCGAAGCTCACGCCGTCCACCGCCTTGACGTGACCCACGGTGCGGTCCAGCAGCAGCCCACGTTTGATCGGGAAGTGCACGGCGAGGTCGCGCACCCGCAGCAGCGGCGGCTCCCCGGCGCCGCTGTCGGGACCGCTCGACTGCGTGCTCATGCCCGGGACCGCCCGGCGATGCTGGTCGCCTCGAGCGGATGGTGGCATCGGACGGCGCGCCCGCTCACCCGACCCGACCGACCGGTGCGTGACCAGATCCGGGGCGACGTTGGTGCACCGCTCGTCGCATCGCGCGCACCGCGGCGCGAATGCGCATCCCGTCGCCCAGGGCAGGACGTCACCGGGAGAGCCCGGGATCGGCTCCAGGGCCACCCCTCGCGGGGTGTCCAGCCGGGGCACCGAGGCGAGCAGTCCGCCCGTGTAGGGATGGTGCGGCTCGGCGAAGATCCGGTGCCGCGGAGCGGATTCCACGATGCGGCCGGAGTACATGACGTGGACCGACTCGCACAGTCCCGCGATCACCCCGAGGTCGTGCGTGATCATGACCAGGGCGGTCCCCGTCTCCTCGACGAGTTCGCGCAGCAGGCCGAGGATCTGCGCCTGGATGGTCACATCGAGGGCGGTCGTCGGCTCGTCGGCGATCAGCAGACGGGGGCGGCAGGCGAGGGCCATAGCGATCAGCGCCCTCTGCCGCATGCCCCCGGAGAGCTGGTGCGGGTAGTCGCGCAGCCGTCGTCCGGGGTCGGGGATGCCCACCCGTCGCAGCAGTTGCTGGGCCTCCGCCCGGGCCTGTGTTTCGTTCATCGCCCGATGTCGCCGCAGCACCTCGGTGACCTGCAGGCCGATGGTGATCACCGGGTTCAGCGAGGTCATCGGGTCCTGGAAGACCATCGCCACCTCGCGGCCCCGCAGGTCGCGCAGCGACTCCTCGGGCATGTCCAGCAGGGACTGGCCGTCGAACAGCACCCGGCCGCCGACCCGCACCCCGGCCTTCGGCAGCAGGCCCATGATCGCCAGGGCGGTCACCGACTTGCCGCAGCCCGACTCACCGACCAGGCCGACCGTCTCGACCGGGCTCGACATCGAAGCTGACCCCGTCGACGGCGCGCACCTCGCGGCGCCCCTGCCCGCTGAAGACCACGGTCAGGTCGCGCACCTCGAGCAGGCTCATCGCCGTCACCGCCGGTACTTGGGGTCGAGGGCCTCGCGCAGCGACTCCCCCAGCAGCGTGAAGCCGAGCGCGGCGATCACGATGGCCAGCCCCGGCAGCAGCGCCAGGTGCGGGGCCACCGCCAGGTATCGCTGCGTGTCGGCGAGCATCCGCCCCCATTCCGGCACGCCGGGATCGGCGCTGCCGAGGCCGAGGAAGGCCAGTCCGGCCGCGTCGATGATCGCCGTCGCCAGGGTGAGGGTGCCCTGGACGATCACCGGGGAGACCGCGTTCGGGAACTGTGTCCGAGCACCACCTGTCGGCGCCGCACGCCGAGGGAACGCGCCGCGATGATGTAGTCCGCGTCGCGCTGAGCCAGCATCGATCCGCGCAGCAGCCGGGCGAAGATCGGCACATTGACGACGGCGATGGCGATCATCACCGAGGTGAGCGACTGGCCGAGCATGGCGGCCACGGCGATCGCGAACAGCAGCCCCGGCACGGCCAGCATCACGTCCACGACGCGCATGACCAGGTTGTCCACCCACCCGCCGAACGCGCCGGCGAGCAGACCCAGGCCGATGCCGGCCGCCGCCCCCATGATCAGCGACACGACGCCGACCACGAGCGACTGCCGCGCGCCGTAGACCACGCGGCTGAACTCGTCCTGACCGAGGTTGTCCAGGCCGAACCAGTACTGCGCCGACGGACCAGGGATCGAGGTCGGCGTGACCAGGTCGCCACCGGGACGGTCCGTGGGCGCGTAGGGCGCGATCCACGGCGCGAACACGGCCACCGCCACGAACAGCAGCACCAGCAGGAATCCGATGATGGCCGCGGGGTTTCGCCGCAACCGCAGCCAGGCGTCCCGCGACAGGCTCAGCCCCACCTCGTCCGAGGAGACGGCGACCGTCGCCAGGGCGGGCCCGGACGCGGTCATTGGATCCTCACCCGGGGATCGATCAGCCCGTAGCCGATGTCCACCAACAGGTTCACGACGACGTAGACGGCCGCGATGACCAGGATGAAGCCCTGGATCACCGAGTAGTCGCGCACGAAGATCGATTGATAGAGGAAGGCGCCCACACCGGGGAAGGCGAAGACCGTCTCGGTCAGCACGGCGCCGGACAGCAGCAGACCCAATTGCAGACCGATCACGGTGCTGACCGGCAGCAACGCGTTGCGCAGCACGTACCGCCGGGTCATCGTCGAGGGCAGCAGCCCCTTGGCCCGACCGGTGCGCACGTAGTCCTCGTGGACGACGTCCAGCACCGAGGCCCGGGTGATCCGCACGATGATCGCCAGCGGGATCGTGCCCAGAGCCACCGCCGGCAGGATCAGGTGCGCCAGCGCGTCCCAGGCCGCCGTCCAGTTGCCGGTGACGATCCCGTCGAGCACGTAGAAGTTGGTCGGGTGGGCGGCCTCGATCCGCGGGTCCTGCCGTCCCGAGGTGGGCAGCCAGCCCAACTGGACGGCGAAGACGTACTTGAGCAGGAAGCCCAGGAAGAACACCGGGATGGCGATGCCGATCAGTGACGCGGTCACCGAGGCATGGTCGATCCAGCTGCGATGTCGGCGCGCGGCGACATAGCCCAGGGGTATGCCCAGCCCGACCGCGATGAGCATCGCGGCCAGGGACAGCTCGATCGTCGCCGGGAAGCGGCGGGTCAGTTCCTCACTGACCGGCCGGTTGGTCTGGATCGAGGCGCCGAAGTCGAACTGGACGGCCCGGGCGAGGAACTTGCCGTACTGCACCGGCAGGGGCTGGTCGAGCCCGTAGGCCCGTTCGATGCGGGCGACCGATTCTGGCGTCGCGCGCTCCCCCATGAGGGCCTCGGCCGGCCCGCCAGGCAGGGCACGGACCCAGCCGAAGACGAGCAGGGACACGGCCAGGAGCAACGGCACGAGCAACACGAGCCGCCGGACGGCGAACCGCAGCATCGCGCCGTCCTCAGGCCCGGACCCCGGCCGAGCGACCCCGGCCCGTCATCCGACGGAGACCGGAGCGAAGCTCTCGTTGTTCACCGGGGACGGCACGAAGCCCTTCACCTTCGGCAGGAAGGCCAGGTACGGGCTGGTGTGCGCGTACGGCACGCCCGGCAGGAAGTCCATGATCTTGCGGTTGGCCTCCTGGTAGAGCTCGACGCGCTTGTCCTGGTCGACCTCGACCTCGGCCTGGTCCAGCAGCGAGAAGATCTCCGGGTTGCTGAACCCGAACTGGCCGCTGGGTGCCTGGAAGAAGGTACCGACGAAGTTGTCCGGGTCACCGAAGTCCCCTGTCCAGCCGAGCAGGAACAGGGCCGCCTTGCCGCTCTCGACCGCCGCGAGATAGTCCGGGCTCCACGGAGCCGTCTTGGGTACGACCGTGAAACCGACAGCCTCCAGATCGGCCTTGAACAACTGGAAGTTGGCGCTCGGGTTCGGCATGTACGGACGGCTGACGCCGGAGGGGTACCAGAACTCGACGGTCGGGTTGG
Organism: uncultured Actinomycetota bacterium; assembly: GCA_963750395.1. GTDB lineage: Bacteria > Actinomycetota > Actinomycetes > Actinomycetales > Kineosporiaceae > JADJPO01. The sequence continues at coordinate 177,871 of CAVVQM010000012.1, forward strand.
GCTGACCGGTCTCGGCGAGGAGCGCCTTGGCCTTGGCGGGGTCGTAGGGGTAGTCGGTCACGTCGTCGGCGTAGCCGAACACGTCCGGTGGCATGAACTCCTTGGCCACCTCGGCACCGGTCGGGTACTGGCTGGTGATCAGCTGTTCGCGGTTGAGCGCGTAGGCGATCGCCTGACGCACCTTGATGTCGTCCAGAGGCTTGATCTTCTGGTTGATCCCGACGTAGGCGACATTGAACGCGGGGCGCTGCAGCACCTCGTAGTCGGCCTGGAGGGCCTCGATGTCGGCCGGGTCGACCTGGTCGTACCCGTCGATGTCGCCTGCCTCCAGTGCCTGGCGACGGGCGGGGCCGTCGGCGATCGGGGTGAAGATCAGGGTGTCCAGCTTGGCCTTGGTCCCCCAGTAGTCGGGGTTGGCCTTGAGTGTGAGCTTGTCCCCCTTGACCCAGGAGTCGAAGACGAACGGTCCGGTACCCACCGGGTGCTCGGTGCCGAAGGTGCCGGTGAAGGACGGACTCTCCGCCGTCCCACCGACCTCGTCGGCCTTGTACTCGGTCAGCGCCGCCGGGCTGGCGATCGAGAACGAGGGCAGGCTCAGTGCGGACAGGAACGCCGAGGACGGCCGGGTGAGGGTGATGACGGCGGTGTTCGCGTCCGGAGCGGTGCAGGAACTGTAGAGGGAGGCCGGTTGATCGGGGTCCTCGTTCTGCTTGAAGCCGCCGAACACGGTCACCCAGTAGTAGGAGACCGAATCGGCCTGTTGCAGCCCGGTGAAGTTGTACCAGCGGTCGAAGTTGGCGCAGACCGCCTCACCGTTGAAGTCGGTGCCGTCGTGGAACTTCACACCCTGGCGCAGCGCGAAGGTCCACGTCAGGCCGTCGTCACTGGTCGTCCAGCTCTCGGCGAGGGTCGGCTCGATGTCGGTGCTGCCCTCCTTGGTGGTGACCAGACCCTCGAAGATCTGCTGGACCACCCGCAGCGATTCGCCGTCACTGACGTAGGCGCCGTCCAGGATCACCGGGTCCGTGGAGGAGCCGAAGACGAGGGTCCCGCCCGAGGCTCCGGAATCGCCGGAAGCCGAACCCGACGACTGGTCGTCGCTGGACCCGCATCCGGCCAGGAGCAGCGAGACACCGGCGAGGACCGGGATCACTCGACGTCCGACGTTCATGGATCCTCCCGATCCGGGCGGTCTGGTGACCAGCCCTGTTCACCGACGAGCGCAACATAACGGGACCGATCGGGTCGCCGACATGGGCCGAACCGTTCCGACACCGGATCGTTGTGACCCACCCCGTGGCCCGCGACCGACCCAGGGCGGCTGCGGCGGATTAGGCTCGTCGCAGCCACGCGAGGAGGTACTCCCATGACGTCGTCCGAACCGCAGTTCGCCTACGCGGACCTGACCCCCCTCGGGCGCACCGAGATCACCCCGACCGAGTACCGCCTGCTGACCACGGACGGCGTGCGCTCGGTCGAGTCCGCGGGGCGGACCTTCCTCGAGGTCGACCCCGAGGCGCTCCGCCTGCTGGCGAGCACGGCCATGCACGACATCGCGCACTACCTGCGCGCGGAGCATCTGGCCTCGCTCGCCCGGATCCTGGACGATCCCGAGGCGTCGCCGAACGACCGCTTCGTCGCGCTCGATCTGCTGCGCAACGCCAACGTGGCGGCCGGTGGTGTGCTGCCGATGTGCCAGGACACCGGGACGGCGATCGTGATGGGCAAGCGCGGAACCCAGGTGCTCACCCCGCCCGGGGCGATCCGCGACGAGGTGGCGCTCAGCCGCGGCGTGTTCGACGCCTACACGACGCTCAACCTGCGGTACTCACAGATGGCGCCTCTGTCGATGTGGGAGGAGAAGAACACCGGGACGAACCTGCCCGCCCAGATCGAGCTCTACGCCGACACGTCGCCGGGTGCGGAGAACACCTACAAGTTCCTGTTCATGGCCAAGGGGGGCGGCTCGGCGAACAAGTCCTTCCTGTTCCAGGAGACCAAGGCGATCCTCAACCCGGATGCCCTGCTCCGCTTCCTCGACGAGAAACTGCGGCTGCTCGGCACCGCCGCCTGCCCGCCCTACCACCTGGCGCTGGTGATCGGCGGGACCAGCGCCGAGTTCGCCCTCAAGACGGCCAAGTACGCCTCCGCCAAGTACCTCGACTCCATGCCGACATCCGGTTCCCCGGCCGGGGAGGGGTTCCGCGACCTGGAGATGGAGAAGCAGGTGCTGGCGCTGACCCAGTCCTTCGGCATCGGCGCGCAGTTCGGCGGCAAGTACTTCTGCCACGACGTGCGGGTGATCCGCCTGCCCCGCCACGGCGCCTCCCTCCCGGTGGCGGTCGCGGTGTCCTGCTCGGCCGACCGACAGGTGCTCGGCAGGATCACGTCTGAGGGCGTCTTCCTGGAACAGCTCGAGACCGACCCCGCTCGCTTCCTGCCCGAGATCACCCCCGAGCATCTGGCGACGTCCGCTGCCGAGCTCGAGGACGTCGTCCAGGTGGATCTGAATCGGCCGATGAGCGAGATCCTGGCGCAGCTGACCCGGTACCCCGTGAAGACGCGGCTGTCGCTGACCGGGCCGCTGGTGGTGGCCCGAGACATCGCGCACGCCAAGATCAAGGAACGCCTGGACGCCGGCGAGCCGATGCCGGACTACCTGCGCGACCACCCCGTGTACTACGCGGGACCGGCCAAGACCCCGCACGGCATGGCCTCCGGCTCGTTCGGCCCGACGACGGCCGGGCGGATGGACTCCTACGTGGAGCAGTTCCAGGCCGCCGGCGGTTCGATGGTCATGCTGGCCAAGGGCAATCGCTCCGAGAAGGTGACCAGGGCCTGCCACGAGCACGGCGGGTTCTATCTCGGGTCGATCGGTGGGCCCGCTGCCCGGCTGGCCCAGGACTGCATCAAGCACGTCGAGGTGCTCGAGTACCCCGAGCTCGGCATGGAGGCGATCTGGAAGATCGAGGTGGAGGACTTCCCGGCGTTCATCATCGTCGACGACAAGGGGGAGGACTTCTTCGCCGAGGTCACCCGGCCCGTCCTCGGCATCGGCCGCAAGTAGACCCCCACCCCTTTGAGCACGACGTGACGTTGCGCTCGTCTATTGAGCGTGACGTCACTCAGTGCTCGTCGGGATTGAGCGCGAATTCACTCAGAAGGCAAACTCCGAGCACACGCAGTGATCCGATGGACGACCGGCGATGAACCGGTGGACTGTCGGGCAGAACCGGCGACGCCACGCCCGGATCATCCAGGCGTGGCGGAAGCGAGTCGGGTTCAGGCCGCGGCGCGGACCGCGATCCCGGACGGCGCCGGACGGCCGGCTGCGATCCGGAGCACTGCCAGCACTTCTCGGACGAAGCGCTCGGGGTCATCACGGATCTCAACGGGTGCGAAGTGCAGAACGATGATGCCGTTGACCATCATGGCGCGAGATCGCTTCAGAGTTCGCAGATAGCTCTTGGGATCGAGGTGCCAGGCGAACGAATCGATCTCCAGGGCGACCCCCAGGTCGGCCCAGTAGGCGTCGGGGCTGAGCAGGAGCTGTCCGTCGTCCCCGTACAGCGTGACGTTCCACTGCGGCGTGGGGATGCCGCCCTGCTGCATCACGTCGCGAGCAACGGCCTCGGCGACGGAACGAATCCCCTCACCGACCTCGTTGAGAACGAGCCGGGCCAGAGCTGTGCGCTGTCGGGCTGCGCGATGCAGTTCGTCGAGAAGCTGCTGCACCGAGACCAACTCCGCCTGCACCGCCGAGGACACCAGATGGCGAACGGAGTGCAGTTGCCCCACCCGCCGACAGCTGTCCATCAATGCTCGAGGAGCGGGGGCATATCGAATGCCGCGGATGGGGTCGGGCGCCGGGAGGTTCCGGGTCCGTTCGATGGAGACGAACTGTCTCGACTTGCGCTGACAGTGCATGGGTACCAGGACCTCCACGGCAGGGCCTGGTTCGATCGAGCGCAGACCGTGGGCGCTCAGCGCATCCAAACCGGTCACGACGCCGTCCGGGCCCGCGAACGCCAGGGCCGCCAGCAACTGTTCCCGCCGGCCGGCCCGGCCGCGATGAGCCAGGACCACGCCCGGCAGCATGCGCTGCCACGGGCCGTGCGGTGCGATCCGGCGGGTGATGGTGGCGGTGGACAGCCCCATCTCCCGCAGCTGACGGTGTGTCGCGACAAATCCGCACTGACGTAGAGCCAGGTCGAGATCCACGGGATCGAAGGCACGAGAACGCATTCTCAGATGCTGCGCCTGATGGTGATGGCGGCGATCCGCTCCGAGACCCGACTGTGGACAAGGGGCCCGCGCGCCCGGCCGGGGACGCAGAGACCGTCAGGCTGCGAGCTCCCATGACGGTCGGTGAGCATGAGCGACGTCCTGAGTGCGATCGCGCTCAATACCCACGATCACTGAGTGACGTTGCGCTCAATAGACGAGCGCAACGTCACGTCGTGCGCAAACGGGGGGCGGGCCGGGTCACGGGACCGACAGGAACCGGACCGGCTGCCCGGCGCGCACCCCACCCGGCGGGACGACGGCCACCTGGCTCGCGGCGGCCAGGCCGCGGAGCATGGCGGGGCCGGTGAACAGCGCCGGGCGGCCCTCGATGACGGGCATGAGCCGGGTGGCGTCGGGGCCCGCGGCCACGTCGACCTCCAGGGTCGCCTCGATTCGGGTAGCCGCGCCGAGACCGCGCAGCCGCCGGGACAGCGGGTCGAAGAGGGTCAGCAGGCCCGAGACTGCTGCGAGCGGGTTGCCCGGCAGCCCCACCAACGGCCGCCCGTCGGGCAGGACGGCGAGCAGCTGGGGATGCCCCGGCCGCACCGCCACGCCGTCCACGACCAACCGGGCACCGATCCGGGACAGGACGGCGTGCAGGTGATCGACCGGGCCCCGCGCGGTCGACCCAGTGGTGACCACCACCTCCGAGGAGCACCCGGCGAGCGCCTCCTCAAGAGCTTCTCGGGTGTCGGGAACCATTGTCCGAGAGTCGATCTGGACCCCCCTGGCGGGCAACCAGGACGACAGAAGCGGGCCGAGGGCGTCTCGGACCAGACCGTCGCGGGCGGGTCCACTCGTCAGCAGCTCGTCGCCCAGCACAAGGACGTCTGCACGCACGCGGTACACCGCGACCCGATCCAGACCGGCGGAGGCCAGCAGTCCCAGCGCCGCCGGACCGATCCTCGATCCCGCCTCGAGCACCACATCGCCCCGACGACACTCGGTTCCGGCCGGTCGCACGTCCGTTCCGGGCAGTGGTGATGGTCCACGCACGGCCACGTGGTCGCCGTCCTCCTCGGCCGCCTCCCAGCGCAGCACGGCCTGGGCGCCGGCCGGGAGCACCGCACCGGTCGCGATCGCGATCGCCTGTCCCGCCGACAGTTCCGCCGATGGCGCCTGGCCGGCCAGGGTCGAACCGATCACCCGCCAGGGGCCGTTTCCGGCGATGGCCCACCCGTCCATGGCCGAGGTGGTCGCCGCCGGAAGGTCGGTGCGGGCCAGCGCCGGCTCGGCGAGGACTGCGCCGCGGGCGACGTCCAGCGCCACCTCAGACGCAGGGACCGGATCGAACACCGCCGCCGCGCGGTGATAGGCGCTCTCCCACTCCAGATCGTGAGGATCCCGATCGTGGGAGGCTGTGCCCCCGGCAGCGGTCATACGCGCCAGTCTCCACGATGGTCTCCGTCGGGCAAGCCGCCCGCGCGGCCAGGTGAGACGATCTCGCCGTGACGAGCACTCCGCCGACCCCACGGTGGTTCACCGATCGGACCCCGCCCCAGCGGCGGCACTACGCCGGCCGATTCGCCCGGCTCGCCACGAGCGGCGAGGACGTGGACGGCGAGGCGCGCCTGATCGACGCGCTCCTGCCTCGCGGGGCGCGGGTGCTGGACGCCGGGTGCGGAGTGGGCCGGGTCGCCGCCGCACTCGCGGTGACCGGCCACGCCGCCGCGGGGGTGGACGCCGACCCCCTGCTGATCGAGGCGGGCCAGAACATGTATCCGGGCCTGCCCCTGGCGGTCATGGACCTGTGGGAGCTCTCCCCCGACGCCCTGTCGGCGACCGGACTGCCCCCTCTGTACGACCTGGTGGTCACCGCCGGGAACGTGATGCACTTCCTGGCGGACGGCACCCAGGCCCGGATCGTCTCGCGGCTGGCATCGGTGCTGAGACCGGGCGGGCGCGCGGTGTTCGGTTTCGCCACCGGCCATGGATACACCCACGATCTGTTGGACGACGACGCCACCGCGGTGGGATGGGTGAGCGAACACCGATTCGGCACCTGGCAGTGCGACCCGTACACCGCGGACGGCGACTGGGGTGTGTCCATCTATCGATCCGCCGGCTCGTCGGAATGCTCACACCCGGTCCTGCGGCACGACGGCGCACCTCGCTGCCACGATGCATGCATGGCACATCAGCACACCCCCGCCGACGCCTGGCGCGAACTGGCCGCCGGCAACTCCCGGTTCGTCGCCGGTGCACCTGAGCACCCGAACCAGGACGTGGCGCGTCGTACCGTCACGGCCCAGACGCAGCAGGAACCGTTCGCCGCGGTCTTCGGCTGCATGGACTCGCGGGTCGCCGCCGAACTCGTCTTCGACCGAGGGCTCGGCGACCTCGCGGTCGTCCGCACGGCCGGCCATGTGGTGGACTCGGCCGTCCTCGGCTCGCTGGAGTTCGCCGTCGCGGCCCTGCAGATACCGTTGATCGTGGTTCTCGGGCACGACCAGTGCGGGGCGATCAAGGCTGCCATCACGGCGCACACCGAGGCCCGCATGCCCCAGGGCTACCTGCGGGAGATCGTGGAGCGGCTGACCTCGAGCCTGGTCACGGTCCGCCATGGCCAGGACGTCGCCGCGCTCGACCCCACCGAGGTGATGCGCGAGCACGTGCGTCACACCGTGCACCTGATCGCCGAGCGGTCGGTGACCATCGCGGACGCGATCCGGGACGGCCGGGTCGCCGTGGCCGGAGCGGACTATCGGTTGGCCGAGGGTGAGGTGCACCTGATCGAGCACGTCGGCGAACTCGACACGTCACCGGCGATCTGACCGCCACGGCAGCCCCAGCAGCCGCGGGACCCGAGCGCGGTAGGTCTCGTAGGGGGCGCCGAACCGCGCCAGCAGCCGGTGCTCCTCCGCTCCGGTCTTGAGGTGCAGCACCACGGTCAGGACCACAGCGGCCAGCAATGGCTCCGGACGAGCCCGCAGTACCGCGAGCGCCACCATCGCGGCCAGCAGTCCGGCGTACACGGGATTGCGGCTGATCGCATAGGCGCCCCCGGTTCGCAGGGGCGCGCCGGCTCGCGGGGTCACGAAGGGCGTCAGATCCCTGCCGAGGGCGAGCAGGCCCGCCACGGACAGCAGTCCACCGGCCACGAACACCGTCCAGGCCAGGGCGCGGACGACGCGCGGCAACCCCCACTCCGCCGCGCCGGGCCACGCAACGATGGCGCCGATCGCGACGAACTGGACACCGACGAGCAGATCGGATCGGGTCGGCGAGGCCATGCCGCCAGAGTGCCAGGCGCGTGAGGTCCACGCGCTGGTTGCGGGCGGATCATCGCCCGCGTCCGGGAATCAGTACCAGTTGTGGCTGCGGCTGTGCGCCCAGGCGCTGCACGGGGTGCCGTAGACCTCGTCGATATACCCCAGGCCCCAGGAGATCTGGGTGGCGGGGTTGGTCTGCCAGTCCGAACCGGCGCTGGCCATCTTCGAACCCGGGAGGGCCTGCGGGATCCCGAACGCACTCGAGGTCGGGTTGTCCGCGCGGTAGTCCCAACCGCTCTCCTTGGTCCACAGACTGACCAGGCAGCTGTACTGGCCGGATCCCCACCCACGCGCGGAGACCATCGACTTGGCGGTCGCCTTGGCGGCACTCGGTGAGGTGCCGGATACCGCGCCCGTGCTCTTGGTGGCCGCGGCGCTCTTGGTGGCTGCCTCCGGGACGCGACCCGAGGCGGCATCCGCCGCGGCGGTGGTCGGGCTGGTCGTCGGGCTTGCAGTGGCGGCGGACTGGCGGGTGCCGCTACGGCTCGCTCGATCGAGGGCCTCCTCGCGCACGGCCGACAGCCCGGTCACGTCGTACGCCGTCAAGGACATGGACGCCCCGCTCACCTCCGTCTCGCTCGGCCCGGAGGCGGCCGGGTCAGAAGTGGCCGGGGCCATCGACAGGGCCCCGCTGGCGAGTGCAGTGGCGGTGACCACACCGGCTAATCCGGCGAGGGGAACGCCGGTCAGCAGCGAGCGGGAGCCGGCTGAACGTAGGCGCGAACGAATGGCGACGGGGAACACAGGGACACAACCTTTCGCGCCCAGAAGGGCGGCGACGACATCGGGGGGCTCTCCCCGGTCGACCGCTGCGTCGACCTCTCGCTCCATCGCGTCCTCGCGGGAGGCACATCTGGGAGTCAGCTGCCCCCGACCATGTCAAGTCCGGTACCACGCCGCAAGCGCATACATCACTCTGGGTGAGAGTCACCCGGCAAATGTCACCTGAGGGTTACGATTATGCGTAAGGTCACAGATTCGTAACGACACGCCGTCGAACGCGCAGCGCAGTACCAGCGGCTCAGTACCAGCGGCTCAGTACCAGTTGTGACTCTCGCTGTGCGACCAGGCGCTGCACGGCGTGCCGTAGCGATCGGCGATGTAGTCCAGTCCCCACTCCATCTGGGTGGCCGGGTTGACCCGCCAGTCCGAACCGGCACTGGCCATCTTCGAACCCGGAAGGGCCTGCGGGATCCCATAGGCGCCCGAGCTCGGGTTGGCGGCGCGGTAGCTCCAGTTGCTCTCGCGGGTCCACAGCAGGTCGAGGCAGGCGAACTGCGAGTTGGACCATCCACGGTCGGCCACCATGATCCGCGCCAGAGCCTTCGGGTTGCGCTGCGCCTCGCGAGCCGCCCTCTCGACGGCCGCCCTACGGGCCGCCTCATCGCTTGCCGCCTGCGCCTTGGCCACCGCGACCAGCACGGCACCGGCGTCCTGAGCGGCCGCACTCACACGCTGGACCTGATCCTTCTTGATCATCTGCTGCTTGAGGGTCTGCTCGACACCGTCGCGCGGCATCGCCGACGTGTCGACCGCGGCCGAGGGGGCAGCGAGTGCGAGCGCAGCGACCGCGTTGCCGCCGTCCGTCTCCCCGAAGATCCTGCCGTGCAACGCCTGCGGAAGCTGGGTGGCCACGGCACCGAACATCGCCAGCGCCAGCACGCCGCCCTTGGCCAGCCGGTTGCGCGCCTGAGTGCGCGCCGACTCCTCGGCCCGTCGGCGTTCGCGCAGCTCCCTGCGCGTCGGAAGGGGGCTCTCCAGGTCCAACGCGTCGTTGCCCACCACCGCCGGCAGGCGGGTCCCGGCGACGGGTGTGGGCGGCGGGACCACGCCCACACCGGCCCAGACGGAATCCCCACCGAGGTGCTCGATGTAGGGCCGGATCAGCTCGGCCGTGGAGTCCGATGTCGGCTGGGCGGCGAAGACATCTTCGACGGCCTGCTCGAGCTCGCTGAAGGCGTAAGGCTCCCACGACAACCCGTCCGGCCCACGCTGAATCCGCCGGCCGGCGCCGAACGCGTGGCTCAGACCAGGAGTCAGGGGAACCTCGGGCGCCACGACCGGGACGAACAGGTCCTGCCCGGCATCGGCGCCCGCGTCAGAAAGGAAATCGAGGTCCATGGAGGACGAACTCGACCACCGACGGGGCCGGTCTGCCACGGCTGTCCGCGACGAGGGATGTCCAACGAGATCGAGACGAGGGGTCGAGGGAAGGTCGGTCGGCGTACCCGGGAGAACCCGAGTCACCGCGTCACCGCTGTTGGACACCTGGCTCCTTTCGCCTCGTTCACCGCGCATATCGCCCGATCGACTCCGGGTGATGGACACCATGTCGGTTCTTCATAGACCCGTCTATGGCCGGTCCCGTCGAACATGGCAGATGGTGATAGCGAGGGACAAGATGGTGACTCCATGTATATAAACGTGACGAAGATCACAACACCCTGGGTAATGGATTTGATTTATCGATCAACAATGTCCACTCCGGCCCCCGGCGGGATGACCACAGGCCACCGGGACCCGTCCGAGCCTCCTCAGTCACGCTGTCATCACTAGTCACCGTGTACTTTCGCCGAGTTGTCCATCTGCCGGATCATCGGGATCACCGGTCCTCACACGGTGCGAATGCATGTGCATCGGGGGGTGCATCCCCGGTGCATATGCATCCGAACGTGCGCAGTAACGGGGAGCAAAGCCCATTGGGAGATCGTGTCGTTACGTTCCGTAGCGTAAGGGAGCCTCTGTGGACGGCCCCTGAGGAGCTATTACCCCTCGAGCCCCTCGAGCATCTCGGTGACCAGGGCAGCCACCGGTGAGCGCTCGGATCGGGTCAGCGTCACGTGGGCGAACAGGGGGTGGCCCTTCAGTGCCTCGATCACCGCGGCGACCCCGTCGTGCCGACCCACGCGCAGGTTGTCCCGCTGCGCCACGTCGTGCGTGAGGACCACCCGGCTGTTCTGGCCGATACGCGACAGCACGGTCAGCAGCACGTTGCGCTCGAGCGACTGGGCCTCGTCGACGATGACATAGGCGTCGTGGAGGGACCGACCGCGGATGTGTGTCAGGGGCAGGACCTCGAGTATCCCGCGGTCGATGACCTCCTCCAGCACCTCCTGGGAGACCAGCGCGCCCAGGGTGTCGAACACCGCCTGGGCCCAGGGGTTCATCTTCTCCGCCTCGGTGCCGGGCAGGTAGCCGAGTTCCTGACCGCCGACCGCGTACAGCGGACGGAACACCATCACCTTGCGGTGCTGGCGACGTTCCAGGACCGCTTCGAGGCCCGCGCACAGCGCCAGCGCGGACTTCCCGGTGCCTGCCCGTCCCCCCAGGGACAGGATGCCGATCTCGGGGTCGAGCAGCAGTTCCACGGCCACACGCTGCTCGGCGCTCCGTCCGTGGACGCCGAACACGTCGCGGTCCCCGCGCACCAACCTGACCTGCTTGTCGGCGGTGACCCTGCCCAGAGCCGATCCGCGAGGCGACAGCAGAACGAGCCCCGTGTGGCAGGGCAGGTCGCTCGCCGCCGCCACCTCCAGCGCCTGTTCGGCGTACAGGCCGGCCATCTCCTCGGCCGAGATCTCGAGTTCGGCCATCCCGGTCCAGCCGCTGTCGACGGGGCTCTCGGGCTCGTACTCCTCGGCCTCCAGGCCCACGGCCGACGCCTTGACCCGCATCGGCAGGTCCTTGCTGACCAGGGTGACCTGACGCCCGTCGGCCGCCAGGCTGCGGGCGACGGCCAGGATCCGGCTGTCGTTGTCGCCCAATCGGAACCCGGCCGGCAGCACGGCGGGATCGGCGTGATTGAGCTCGACCCGCAGGATCCCACCCGCGGACCCGATCGGCACCGGAGCGTCCAGGCGCCCGTGCTGGACGCGCAGATCGTCCAACATGCGCAGTGCCTGCCGCGCGAAATAACCCAGTTCGGGGTGATGCCTCTTGGCCTCGAGCTCGATCACGACGACGACGGGCAGCACGACCTCGTGCTCGGCGAACCGGTTGATGGCCCGTGGATCGGCGAGAAGGACCGAGGTGTCCAGGACGAAGGTGCGCTGGGTCTGGCTGCGGACCTGGGGATCGACCGGCTTGGTTCGGGCCACTGAGACTCCCCTCGGGGACGCCCGGCAGCGCGGCGTCCGACTGATCCCTGTCTGGGACACAGGTGCGGTTCGTGCCGTGGAACACGCTACGTGTCGCCACGGTCCGCTCCAAGGAGTATCGGCCGACGTGACGTTCGCCTCCACCCCGACAGGCGGACCCGCCCTGACGGGAGCACCCGCCCAGACGTGCGGAGGACCGGTCAGGCCCCGAAGCGGCGCTCGCGCTGAGCGTAGGAGCGCAACGCCCGGAGGAAGTCGACCTTGCGGAAGTCCGGCCACAGAGCCTCGCAGAAGTAGAACTCGCTGTGCGCGCTCTGCCAGAGCAGGAAGCCGGACAGCCGCTGCTCGCCGGAGGTGCGGATGACCAGATCCGGGTCGGGCTGGCCGCGGGTGTAGAGGTGCTGGGCGATGTGCTCGACGTCGAGGGTCTCGGCCAACTCCTCCAGCGAGGTCCCGGCGGCCGCATGCTGGGCCAACAGGGACCGGACGGCGTCGGTGATCTCACGCCGTCCGCCGTAGCCGATGGCGACGTTGACGTGCAGGCCGATGTCGCCCGCGGTCGCGCTCTCGTGCTCCTTGAGCTGGCGGAACAGCCCGGGCGGGAGCAGATCGAGCGAGCCGACCGGATGCACCCGCCAGCGGCCGGTGGCCGCGATCCGGGCCACCAGGTCCTCGATGATGGTGTAGAGCTCGCGCAGTTCCTCGTCGGGCCGTGACAGGTTGTCGGTGGACAGCAGCCAGAGGGTCACCCGTTCGACGCCGAGTTCCTCGCACCAACGGAGGAACTCCAACACGTTTTCCGCACCGGCGCGGTGCCCATCGCTGGTCTCCGCGCCGTACATCCGCGCCCAGCGTCGATTGCCGTCCACCAGCACCCCGATATGCCGCGGGATACCCTCGGGCTCAAGGGCTCTCGCGAGACGGCGGGCGTAGGCGCCGTACAGCAGACCCCGCAACCCCATGTCCACCGTCCGGTCCACTCGGCCCACCTGCTGACGGGCCACACGCTACTCCCGTCAGCAGATCCACCCCGACGATCCGCGGTTGCACGTCTATGCTCTCGACATGGCCCGGCCCGGAGACCTCGAGCCGCAGCAGTCGTTCACACCGCCCTGCGCGGATGCGTCAGACCCGCTGCGGCCGCGGCTGCGCGGGTGGCTGCACGCCGCCACGGCACCCGTGGCCGTCGCGACGGGCGCCGTCCTCATCGCCCTGGCCCAAGGGCCTGCGCAACGTGTCGCCGTGACCATCTTCGCGGTCTCGGCCAGCATGCTGTTCGTGGTCAGCGCGACCTTCCATCGCCGCGAATGGGGGCCCCGCGCCGCGGGCGTGTTGCGGCGCCTGGATCACGCCAGCATCTTCCTGGTGATCGCGGGCACCTACACGCCCTTCGCGGTGCTGCTGCTGCCGCCGGGAACGGCACGCACCCTGCTCGCCGTCGTCTGGGGCGGCGCCGTGCTCGGGGTGCTCTTCCGGGTCCTCTGGCTGCGTGCGCCACGATGGGTCTACACGCCCGCCTATCTCGTCCTGGGCTGGGCGGCGCTGGCGGTCCTGCCGGAGTTCGTCCGTGGCGGCCGGCCCGTGGTGCTCACCCTGGTGGTGACCGGTGGGGTGCTCTACACCATCGGCGCCGTGGTCTACGGTGTGCGCCGACCGAACCCGTCGCCGCGCTGGTTCGGCTTCCACGAGGTGTTCCACGCCTTCACCGTCGCCGCCTTCGGGGTGCACGCCGCGGGCGTGGCCCTGGCCCTGCAGGCAACGACCGCCTGAACGCTCAGCCGGTCAATCCCGGTCGATCAGTCCCGGTCGATCAGTCCCGGTCGATCAGTCCCGGTCGGTGAGTCGCGCTCAGTCGGGTCGGTCGGTCGGGGTCGATCCACCGTCCGCCCCGTCGGCGCCATCCCGGTCGGCGGGATCAGGGCCGTACCGCACCTTGCGCAGATGGTGCGTCATGCTGCGGATCAGCACCAGTACCGCGATCGCCAGGGCGAACATCACCAGGAAGGCGGTGAAACCCGGCCCGATCGACGTGGAGCCCTCGACCTGCGCCAACAACCTCATCGTGCGACCTCCGCGTTCTGGCGCAGTCCGGCGAACAGGTCGTCCTCCGGGATCGGCGCATCCACCAGACTGCGCACGAGTTGGAACTCCTCGGTCGGCCAGACGGCCCTCTGGATCATCATCGGCACCGCGAAGAAGAACCCCTTGGGATCGACCTGGGTCGCGTGGGCCATCAACGCCCGGTCGCGGACCTCGAAGAAGTCGTCGCAGACCACCCGGGTGGTCACCGACTCCTCGATGCGGGCGAACGCCTCCGGGTCCCGATCGCGCCGCTCCAGCCAGTGCCCGAACGGCGACTCGTGCCCCGCGGCCAGCATCGCCCCATGCAGCGCGGCCAGCTTGCTCGGGCTGAACATCCGGTCGTAGTACAGCTTCGCCGGCTGCCACGGATCGCCGCCCTGCGGGTAGCGGTCGGGGTCTCCGGCCGCCTCGAAGGCCTCGACCGAGACCCGGTGGCACATGATGTGATCCGGGTGCGGGTACCCGCCGTTCTCGTCGTAGGTGATCATGACGTGCGGCCGGAACTCGCGCACCAGGCGCACCAAGGGGGCCGCGGCCGTCTCCAACGGCTCGAGGGCGAAGCACCCGGGCGGCAGGGGCGGCGGGGGATCACCTTCCGGCAGGCCGGAATCGACGAAGCCGAGCCATCGATGACGCACCCCGAGGGCATCGACCGCGCGGCTCATCTCGCGGCGGCGGAACTCGGCGATGTCGCGCAGCACCTCGGCGTCCTGCGCGAGCGCCGGATTGAGCACGTCGCCTCGCTCCCCACCCGTGCAGGTCACGACCATCACCTCGACGCCCTCGGCGACGTAGCGCGCCAGGGTCGCGGCACCCTTGCTGGACTCGTCGTCCGGGTGCGCGTGCACCGACATCAGCCGCAGTGCCTGTGCCACCGACGGACCTCCTCGAGCAATGATCTTTGCGGACACGCGACAATGGCCGGATGACCGCCGAGTCCTCCATCATCGCCGATCGTTACGGACGCCGTGACGACCCGGTGCGCACCCGCCGCATCCTGGTGATCGCGCTGGTCGTCTTCGTCCTCGCGGCATCGTCCTTCGCGGCATGGGTGGCCCTGGGCCGACAGGACGGCGTGACCTGGATCGACCGGGGCGTCGAGGTGCTCGCGGACGACGTCGCGACGGTCTCGTTCCAGGTCAGCCTGCCGCCTGGTGCGCAGGCGATCTGTCAGGTGCGCGCCGTCGACCGGACCCGCGCGGACGTCGGTCGTCAGGACGTCGTGGTCGGACCCTCCACAACCGGCGTGGTGGATCTGACGGTGAGGCTGCGCACCACCCAGCGCGCCGACGGGGGCGGCGTCCGGACCTGCGTCCTGCGGTGAGGCTTGCTAATCTCGATGATTCGCACGACCGCTCGTGCCCGAGGTGAGGCGGACGTCCACCCGACCCCCACCCGCGTCTGTGCGCCCGATCCCTCAAGGCCTCTGGAGTTCACCATGACCGACACCGGCAACGTCACCTGGCTGACCCAGGACGCGCACGACCGGCTGGCCACAGAGCTGGCGCACATGGAAGGCCCGGGCCGGGTCGAGATCGCCAAGCGCATCGAGGAGGCACGCCTCGAGGGCGACCTGCGAGAGAACGGCGGATATCACGCGGCCAAGGAGGAACAGGGCAAGCAGGAGGCGCGGATCCGCCAGCTGCAGCAGCTCCTGGAGAACGCTCAGGTCGGCGAGGCGCCGACGAGCGCCGAGGACGGCGTGCAGTCCGGCATGGTCGTCACGGTCGACCTGGCCGGCGACGAGATGGTCTTCGTCCTCGGGCACCGCGAGGTCGCCGGCGACACCGATCTGGACGTCTACAGCGAGAACAGCCCGCTCGGGGCCGCCATCCTGGGCCGCAAGATCGGCGAGACCTCGTCGTACACGGCGCCGAACGGCCGCGAGCTGAAGGTGACCGTCAAGGCCGCCGAGCCCTTCCTGGGCTAGTTCGGTCCCGACCGGCTGAGAAACGAGTGCGGGCTCACGCCGGGACCTGCCCGGAGACGGCGTTAGCGGCCAGCGCGGCGGCGACCTCTGGGTGGTCCTGCGCGATCAGCCCGGCGGCGCACAGCACTCCGGAGGCGTCCACGGCCAGCCGGGCGCTGTCCGGCACCTCCCAGCCGCCGCCGTGGTCGCTGGTGAGCGGTCCGAGAATGGCCAGCCGCGTCGCCTCATCACCGTGGCGCAGTGTGCCCCCGCGCCCCACCAGCAGCCGGAGGTGGGCCAGCGGACGACCCGGCCGACCCGGCCGCGACGCCCTCCCGTGCCGTCGGACGGCCACGCGCGCCGCGACCGCGGCGAGTTGCACCTCGACGTCCAGGGGAGCCTGACCACCCAGGGGCACCAGGGCGGGCAGGACGGAGACCACGTCGGCGTAGTCGGACAGCTCCCGGCCGGTGGCGCGAACCGCATCGAACGGACCGTCGACCAAGCCCTCCGCCTGTGCGGCGGCGACCAGCGCGGACGCGCTCAGGCGCAATCCGAGATCGGCCTCGACCGTGTGGTGGACGTCGGGGTCCCGTCCACCGCCGAGCAGAGAGATCACCTGCGTGGTGGACGCTCCCACATCGACCACGAGCACGTCGCCGGTCGCTGCGGCCAGCCGGTCCACCCCGGACCGCAGGGCCTGCGGCGACGACGACCTGACGAGCCGGCTGAAGGGGATGTCGTCCAGCCTGCTTCGGAGCTGGGAGCGGGCGCCGATCACGTGCCGTTCGAACATGTCACGCAATGCAAGGCGCAGCGGGCCCATCCGGTCATCAGATCCGGCCGGTGTCGGCTCGACGAGCTTCACCGTGCGGCCCCGCCCATGCAGCGGCCCGGCGCCGGAGTCACCGATCTGTCGGGCGCAGGCCATGAGCACCGGGACAGGGCGCTTGTCCCCGGCCAGCCGCCGCGATTGGCGCTGGATCAGCTCGGCATCGCCGCCGATCATGACGATGACATCCGGTTGGGAGGCCTTCAGGGCCGTCAGGCCGGGCCAGTCGAGCTCACCACCGTGCACATGCACGACGATGGCCCCGGTCCCGAGCAGGCTCCTGCGGAGCGTCGCACAGGCCGCCTCGTCCTGGGCGACCACGGCCACCCGCAGTCCGCCGCCCAGACTCGAGCAGACCAGCAGCGAGTCCGCCGGCAGTGCGTCCGGCGCCAGACCGGCGATCTCGATCACGTCGCGGCGGGCGGCGGCGATCGTATCGGTCACCCCACCCGCGCGGGTGGGTCTGGAGGTCTGCTCGGCGGACCCGGACGACGAGCCGGGGAGCGAGGGGAGGCAGGCGGCGGCGAGCAGACCGGCCGAGTCGAGGTCGACCAGGACGGCCTTGGTGAACGCGCTGCCGACATCGATGCACAGGACGGGCGGCGTGGACGCGCTCACTCCTGATGGCCCCTTCGGTGGACTCGGCGGGTCGGTCGTCTCCTGGATGGCACAGTGCTCATCCACAACACGGTACGCCTGACCCGAAAGCGTTTCCATATCGCTCGCGAGGGCCCGTCGTGACAGTTTCGAGACCCGAACCGGAGCCACGGGTGGCCGACCGACGCGCAGCGGGTTGTAGGTTTGACCCTTGGGGGCGCGCTGTGCGCTGGACCGGTGAAGGGGGTGGCGCGTGAGTCAGCACCACGACGGGTCGCCCAAACCCGTGTCCGTGGCGCCCGACGGTGATGATCTGCGCCTGATCCGGCGTGTCCCCGACGCCTCGGCGGACGAGCCCGGGGAGGCCGTCGGGATCGGTTCGGTACTGCGTGGTCGTTACCGGCTGACCGAGGTCATCGGTCGCGGCGGCATGGCCGACGTCTACCGGGGCACGGACCAGGTGCTCGGTCGTGAGGTCGCGGTCAAGGTCTTCCGCCCCGGCACGGACAGGCACTCCGATCGCCAGCGCTTCCTCGGCGAGGTGCACACCCTGGCCGGCCTGACCCACCAACATCTGGTCGCCCTGTACGACGGCGGGCAGAACGAGGCTCGCCCCTGGTGTGCCATGCAACTGGTGGACGGTGGCACCCTGGCCGACCTGGAGGGCGAACAGCCCCCGGTGAAGATCGCCGCGATCGGCGCCCAGATGGCCGACGCGCTGGCGCACATCCACGCCCGCGGGATCGTGCACCGGGACATGAAACCGAGCAATGTGCTGCTGGACTCCTCGGGAGCCGCCTACCTCTCGGACTTCGGGGTCGCCCAGTTGGTGGACGCGACCCGGATGACCGCGACCGGAGCGTTGCTCGGCACCGCCGCCTACCTGTCACCCGAACAGGTCCGCGGCCGGGCGGCCACCCCCGCGGTGGACGTCTACGCCCTGGCTCTGGTCATGATCGAGGCCGTCACCGGACGCCGCGAGTTCCCGGGTGCCCCGGTGGAGTCCGCGGTGGCGCGGCTGTCCCGCGCGCCGCGGGTCCCGGCCGAGCTCGGGCCGGTCTGGGGCCGGCTACTGACGGCCATGACCGACCTGGAGCCCGCGAACCGGCCGGACGCCGCGAGCGTCGCCGGCGTACTGCGTGCCATCGCGCGTGGCGCCGACCCGGTCGGCACGCCGGTCCCCGCACAACGGGTCACCGGCGCGCCCGTGGCGCAGCCCGACCCCGAGTTCCTCGCCCAGCCCGTGCCGGCGTACGACCCGGCCACCATGATGATCCGGCCGCAACGCTATGTCGCGCCCCCCGCACAGGCCCCCCGGTCTCGCTGGATGCAGGCCCTCAACAGCCGGACGGTCGCCGTGTTGGTCTCCGCGCTGATCGCCACCGGCGGTGTCGTCGCGGCGATGCAGCTGCTGGGGACGTCGCAATACAGCGCCCTGCCCATCGACACGGTGGATTCCACCGTCGGGCAGGGAACGGATCAGCAGACCGATGCCGCACAGCAGGACGTCCTGGACGACCTGGTCGGCCGCGCCGCGGACGGCGGCGGGCCGCTGGCCGACTGGCGCGCACGGCGGACCGCGCCGCCGGCGGCGCCCCAGCAGACCGTCGCCGGTGTGGTCACGACCACGACGCGGTCGGTCGCCGTCGCGCCACCGGTGGTGCAGGCGCCCAGCCCGACACCCTCGCCGACCCCGACCCCGACGCCGACCCCCACGATGTCCAGCCCCAAGCCCTCGCCTACCCCGACCCCGACGCCCACGAAGACCCCCACCCCGTCGGTGACGCCCACTGCGAAGGCGTCGGACTCGCCGACCCCCAACTCACCGACCGCGACCACCGGCACCGGCACCGGCACCGGCGGCGGAAATCTCGGCGACGCTACGACCTCACCGACCTCACCGACCTCACCGACGCCGTCTGCCTGAGCCGACGATCGGCGCGCCAGGATCCCCCGCCCCGCCACTGGACCTCGTCGAGCCCCCCGCGCTCCCGCGCCTACTCGACCGGTGCGTCGAGTACCTGCAGGGTCTTCAACCGCCAACCGCGCTGCCTCCCAACAGGGTCGCCGCGGCTCAGCTGCACCCGCCACAGTCGGTCGGGTTCGGGCTGCCAGCTGGACTCCAGCGGTTCGCGGCGTTCCAGGTGCCCGATCACCTCGACATCGCCACGGTCGGCCCAGGCCCCCACCTCGACCCAGCGCTGCGCCACGAACCTGAAGTCGCGGTTCTCCACGGGAAGATCCCGGACGACGGCCAGGCGCCGCTCCTGCGACCCGTCCGCCCAGATCCTGGCCACGGCGGCGGCGCGCTCGGCGCGTTGACCGGCGTCCGGGGGCTGTGCAGCGGGATCGACGCCCGCGCCGTCGGCGTCCGCCTCGCGCCCGAGCTCGGCGTCCATCGAGATCAACAGCGCGACGGCCACGCGCAGACCAGGTTCGGCTGCGGGGTCGGGGCGGCGGGCCAGGCCCTGCGTGAGCAGCGTGGCGATCGCCAGCGCCGCGACCAGCCATCGCCAGGACATCAGGCGATTGTGTCACCGCCCGGCACCGGCCCCCGACCATCGCGGGGGTGAGCGCCTGCGCGCGGCCGGCCCCCTAGGCTCACCGGCGATGACCGATCTGACCGGCGTGACCACGATCGTGCGCGAGAACACCGCACGCGGTGAGATCGCCCTGCGCCGACGCGGCGGGGTGCTCGAACTCATCGTCGACGGCGTCTTCGCGATGGACACGGTCGACACCTCCACCGAGGCCCTGCTCGCCACCGAGGCGCTGGCCGAGCACTCCGCTCCCCGCCGGGTCCTGATCGGCGGTCTCGGGCTGGGCTTCACCGTGCGGGCGGCGCTGGCTGACGATCGGATCAGCCGGGTTGACGTCGTCGAGCGCGCCGAACCGCTGATCCGTTGGGCCCGTGCGGCTCTGGTGCCGGAGCTCGCCGATCTCGAGGGTCCACGCTGCCGGCTGCACGAGGCAGATGTCGCCGACGTTCTCGGTGAGGCGACGGACGGCGGGACCGACCCCGGGTCGCCGCGATCACCGTGGGACCTGATCCTGCTGGACGTCGACAACGGCCCGGACTTCCTGGTCCATCCGGACAACGCCGCCCTCTACACCCCGTCCGGACTCGCCGGGGTGCGACGGCACCTGGCCCCGGGCGGGCTGGCGACCATCTGGTCCTCGCACCGGTCCGCCTCCCTGCTGTGGGCGCTGCAGAGCATCGCCGCGACGCACGACCACGTCGACGAGCGGGTCCTCGAGGTCCAGCGTCAGGGGCGCACGCTCGAGTACGCGCTCTACCGGCTGCGGCGCTCCGCCGCGGCGTCCCCACCGTGACCCACCGCCCCGGTCACTCCCACTCGATGGTGCCCGGCGGCTTGCTCGTGATGTCGAGCACCACCCGGTTCACCTCGGGCACCTCATTGGTGATCCGGGTGGAGATCCTGGCCAGCACCTCGTGCGGCAACCGCGACCAGTCGGCGGTCATCGCGTCCTCGCTGGACACCGGGCGCAGCACGATCGGATGACCGTAGGTGCGGCCGTCGCCCTGCACCCCGACCGAGCGGACGCCGGCCAGCAGCACCACCGGGCACTGCCAGATCTCGCCGTCCAGCGCCGCCGCGGTCAGTTCGGCGCGGGCGATCGCGTCCGCGGCGCGCAGCGTGTCCAGGCGCTCCTTGGTCACCTCTCCCACGATCCGGATACCGAGGCCCGGCCCCGGGAACGGCTGGCGACCGACGATCGCCTCGGGAAGCCCAAGCTCGCGTCCCACGGCGCGCACCTCGTCCTTGAACAGCGTGCGCAACGGCTCGACCAACTCGAAATCCAGGTCGTCGGGCAGACCGCCGACATTGTGGTGGCTCTTGATATTCGATGCTCCCTCGCCGCCGCCGGACTCCACGACGTCCGGGTAGAGGGTGCCCTGGACCAGGAAGCGCACCGACTCACCCGCCGAGGCGTCGGAGCCGACCTCGGCGACCACCTCGCGGGCGGCCTGCTCGAAGACGCGGATGAACTCCCGGCCGATGATCTTCCGCTTGGCCTCGGGGTCGGCGACGCCGGCCAGGGCGTCCAGGAACCGCTGCTGGGCGTCGACCACCTTCAGCCGGACGCCGGTGGTCGCCACGAAATCGCTCTCGACCTGCTCGGCCTCCCCCGAGCGCAGCAACCCGTGATCGACGAAGACGCAGGTCAACTGCTCACCCACCGCCCGCTGCACCAGGGCCGCCGCGACCGCGGAGTCCACCCCTCCGGACAGACCGCAGATCACCCGGCCACCGCCGATCTGGTCGCGGATCCGCAACACCTGCTCGGTGATCACGTTGCCCGTCGTCCAGTCCGGACTGATCCCGGCGCCGCGGACCAGGAAATTGACCAGGACGTCCTGGCCGAACTCGGAGTGTCTGACCTCCGGGTGCCATTGGACGCCGTACAGCCGCCGCTCGTTGTCCTCGAATGCCGCGACCGGCACCTGGGTCGTGCTGGCCACGATCGAGAATCCCTCCGGGGCGCTCTGCACGCTGTCGCCGTGGCTCATCCAGACCGATTGCTGGGCCGGCTGCCCGCCGAGCAGAGTGGACCCGGAGGCGACCGCCTCCAGGTCGGTACCCCCGTACTCGCGGGCCCCGGAGTGCGCCACGTGCCCACCGAGCGCCCTCGCCATCGCCTGAAAGCCGTAGCAGATGCCCAGCACCGGCACGCCGGCCTCGAACAGTTCCGGGTCGACCTGGGGGGCGCCGTCGGCGTAGACGCTGGAGGGGCCTCCCGACAGGATGATCGCCGAGGGCTTGCGCTCGAGCATCCGTTGCACGCTCATGGTGTGCGGCACGATCTCGGAGAACGCCCGGGCCTCGCGCACCCGTCGGGCGATCAGCTGGGCGTACTGGGCACCGTAGTCGACGACCAGGACGGGCGAGTGCGCCTGCTCCGCCTGCGCCTCGGGGGTGGGTGCTCCGCTCACCCGATGAGCCTATCCATCCGCACCGGAACCGCCGCGAAACGCCCGCTCACCCAACGCTCCGCCGCGAACGAGGCGAGCGGGACCGTCCCGGCCAGCACGACGGCGACGGTGGGCCAGAACGGCAACCGCGCCTGGTCGTCCTGGCGCGAGCGGAACCACAGATCGACGGTGACGATCACATAGACGAGATAGAGCCACCCGTGCACGATGGCCAGCCAGTCCCCGAGGTGCGCGGTGTCGAGCACGTACTTCAGGACGATGTTGATCGTCAGGAGCACGAGGAAGACACCGGTGGCGTAGGCCAGCACCCGGTAGCGGGTCAACGCCGCGTGCAGCGGCGACCGTGCTGCGGTTTCGGTCATGGCGACATCCTGCCCGCCGGGCCGGCCGGCTCCGGACTCGGGGTGGGCCTGCGGCCGCCGCCCGTCCCACCACCGTCGGCGGGCCCCTCGGCGCGTCGTCCCCCCAGCAAGCCCCGGTGATCATCGCGGACCAGCCGCCACCACAACCACAGCCCGAAGCCCGCGAAGACCCACCACTGGACGGCGTACGACAGATTCTGCAGGGCCAGGTTCGAGCGATCCGAGACCAGCGGGACCGGCAGCAGGTCCCGGCCGATGGCCGGGGAGGCGATGACGTATCCGGTGTAGAGGGGCCCGTCCCACACCTCGATCAGCTCGACCGGGTCGACCCGCTCCAGCTGCCCGGACGGCAACGGGCTCGGCTCGCCGGGCGGGCGTGGGTCCGACGGTTCCCCCGGCCGCAGGATGCCCGTGACCTCCACCGGCCCGGCGGGCAGCATGGATGCCGATGCGCGGGCCGTGCTCTCCGCGGCGGCGAAGCCCCGCACCACGCCCACCACCGAACCGTCGTCCAGCCGCAGCGGGGTGAGCGTCCAGTACCCCGGCTCCCCCTCCCGCCGCCGGTCAGGCAGCAGCAGCTGCCCGTCGGGCTCCCAGCTGCCCTGAACCCGGACCGGACGGTCCAGCCCGTCGGCGGGGAAGGCCTGTCGAGGCCCGAACAGGGCGGTGAGTTCCACAGGGGCACGCTCCAGGCGTGCGCGCTGCGCCGAACCGCCTTGTTCCCGGGCGCGCTCCAGTTGCCAATTGCCCAGCCAGGCCATCCCGCTGGCCAGGACCAGGACGAGTGCCAGCAGGGCCAACCAGCGCGGTCGAAGCGCCGTTCGCCACATACCGTTCACGGTACCCAGAGCACTGCGGGGGCGCGTCGGCGGAACGACTGCGTCACGGCGTCAACGGCGCCGATTCCGTCCCCGGTCGCTCTGGGCGAAGATCATGACCAGCGGGACGAGCAGGAACACCTGCCACTTCTTGGTGATGAAGAACAGCAACAGGACCAGGATCGGGGTGGCCGCGACCAGTTTCGGCGACCAGGTCTCCAGCCATCCGCCGGGCGACCGCGTCGGCGAGCCCGCAGCGGCGGCGGGCGGCTGGGGCCGCTGCGGGTGAGGTGCGGGCAGATCGGCGAAGAGACGCTCCAGGTCGGCCCAGGTCCGCGCCGAGGCGGCCAGCACCTGACGGTCCTCGAACTGGGCGGAGTCCAGCCGTCCCGCCTCGCGATGCACGATCAGGGCGGCGACCGCGGCCTCGCGTTGTGCCTCGCTCACCGGCGGCTCGCCGGCTGCGTCGGGATGGGGAGCAGACATGAGCCCATTGTGGACCGTCCGGACGCCTCAATGGGGTGCCTGCGCGGTGGTCAGTCCCGGGGCTCCTCGAGGCGCTGGTGCAGACCGGCCGCCGCAGCCGCCGCGACGGCGGTGGCCCCGGTGAGCCAGTTGCTGAAGTCGAGGCACTCGTCCTCGGTCAGGGCCGGGCCGACATGCTCCTCGGTTGCCTCAGCCGGCACCTCGACCGCGATGGCGACCACCCCACCCATCTTGAGCAGCCGAATCACCTCGGTCCCTGCCGGCTTGCGCACCTCGTCGCCACACGTGGGGCAGACGAAGCTGTAGTTGGAGCGCTCCTTGATCGGGTGCACCGTGAGGCGCACCTGGTCGCGCGTCAACTCGACGTCCCCGCAACAGGGGCAGGTCGCCTTGATGATCGTCATCGAATCGCTCCCGGAGCCGCTTACGTGTTCCGAGAGGCCGATCGGCAGGGATTCGTCGGGCCTTGAGCGCGCCCGGGGGCGGTCCGGGCGAACCGGGCCGGAGATTGGCCCGTACGGGCGCGGCCGGCCGCCGAACGGGTGAGGCGGGCGGAACCGGCCTACGGCTCGCTGCTCGGACGATGCTGCGACAGCACGACCTCGACCCGCTGGAACTCCTTGAGATCGGAGTAGCCGGTGGTGGCCATCGCCCGGCGGAGGGCGCCGATCAGGTTCGTCCTGCCGTCCGGTTGCCGGCTGGGCCCGAGCAGGATCTCCTTCAGGGTTCCGGCGGATCGCAGCGGCATCCGTTCGCCACGGGGCAGCAGAGCGTGATGGGCCTCAGGGCCCCAGTGGTAGCCGGCGCCGGGCGCGTCCGTGGCCCGAGCGAGGGCGGCACCCAGCATCACCGAGTCAGCGCCGCAGGCGACGGCCTTGACGATGTCGCCGGAGTCGGCCATACCGCCGTCCGCGATCACGTGCACGTAGCGGCCACCGGATTCGTCCATGTAGTCGCGACGGGCGGCGGCCACGTCGGCGATCGCCGTGGCCATCGGCGCGTGGATGCCGAGCGTCGTCCTGGTGGTGTGGGTGGCGCCTCCGCCGAAGCCGACCAGCACACCGGCGGCCCCGGTTCGCATCAGATGCAGCGCGGCGGTGTAGGTCGCGCAGCCGCCGACCACGACGGGGACGTCGAGCTCGTAGATGAACCGCTTCAGGTTGAGCGGCTCAGCCCGCCCGGAGACGTGCTCCGCGCTGACCGTGGTCCCCCGAATCACGAAGATGTCCACACCGGCGTCCGCGACGCTCTTCCAGAGCTGCTGGGTGCGCTGCGGGCTGAGTGCTCCGGCAACGGTGACCCCGGACTCGCGGATCTGCTTGACCCGGGCGGCGATCAGGTCGGCCTTGATCTCCTCGGCGTAGATCTCCTGCATGCGGCGGGTGGCCACCTGGGGCTCGAGCAGGGCGATCTCGGCCAGCACCGGCTCCGGGTCCTCGTACCGGGTCCACAGGCCCTCGAGGTCGAGCACGCCCAGGCCGCCCAGGCGTCCCATCGCGACGGCCTGGGAGGGCGACATCACCGAGTCCATCGGCGCGGCCACCACCGGCAGCTCGAATCGGTAGGCGTCGATCTGCCAGGCGACGGAGACCTCCTCGGGATCCCGCGTACGCCGACTGGGCACGATGGCGATGTCGTCGAAGGTGTAGGCGCGTCGGCCCCGCTTGCCTCGGCCGATCTCGATCTCGTTCACGCGCCAAGGCTAGCGGGCCGGCACCCGGGTCCCGCTGAACCACGGTTTCGGCGTCATCGTCCGGATCCAGGCCGGATCCGAGCCGTCGGACGAGCAACGACGAATCCGTGGTTCGCCATCGCCTGGCGGACCACGCCGACGACCCAGTCGGGCGCGGTGCGCACCTGCTCCCAGGTGAACCGCAGGACCAGCCAGCCCCGCGCGGTCAGTTCGTCGTAGCGCTCGCAGTCGTGGTTGAACGCTCCGCGAGAACCGTGATGGGTGTAGCTGTCACCCTCGATCGCGATCCTGAGCACCGGGTCGCCCAGATCGACGTGCACGGTGTACCGCCCCAGGTCCACGGGTAGCTGGGGGACGAAGCCCGTGAGCCCCGCCTCGAGCATCAGGCCACGCAGAACCGACTCGAAGGCGTTGTGGGGGCGCGGATCGGCCCAGAGCGCCACCCGGGAGCATCGGCCGCGGCGGCGGGCCGGTTCGGACTGCGCGACGGCGGCCAGTCGACACGCGTCCAGTCGTCCCAGTCGCAGCGCACTGTCCGCAACGGCGAGCGCCTCGGCCGGTGGCAGGATCACGGAGCAGTCCAAGACGGTGCGCAGGGTGGTGGTGACCCAATCGGTGTGCTCGTGGGGCTCCAACCGGCTCCAGTGCACCCGGACACCGGCGGGCGCCCTCGGCCGTGCCCCAGGTGGGACGGTGACGTGTGTCAGACGCGGGCGACGCCAGACGTCGAGTCCGAGCGCGAGCGCCGCGTTCGCGTGTGAGAGCACGCCGCGGCACGCGGCTGCGGCGACCTGCTCCGGCGGCAGCCCCGCCAGGACGTACTGCCCCCGCCCGGCCCTGACCAGATCGCCGCGACGTTCCGCAGCGCGCACCCGGCCACGTGTGCAGTGCACCAGCAACTCGGCCAGGCCCGCGCGACCGCCGAGGTCGACCAGGACGGCCACCGGATCCCTGCCCACAGGGCCGACCCTGCCGCACCAAAGGGGTCGCCAGGACGTTGTCCACAGACCGGCGAACCACAGTTTCGTCGTTGCTCCAGGACGCAGCCGCGAACCAACCTGGGGAGGCAGTCGAGGCGAACCCGAACGACGAACCTGTGGTTCAGCGACCCGAGTAGTTCGGCGCCTCGGCGGTGATCTGCACGTCGTGCGGGTGGGACTCCTTGAGGCCGGCCGGAGTGATCCGGACGAACCGGCCCCGCTGCTTGAGCTCCGGAACGGTGTGCGCGCCCACGTAGAACATCGACTGGTGCAGGCCCCCGACCAATTGGTGCATGACCGCCGACAACGGCCCGCGGTATGGCACCTGGCCCTCGATCCCCTCGGGGATGATCTTGTCGTCGCTGACCACATCGGCCTGGAAGTAGCGATCCTTGGAGAAGGACTTCTTGCCTCGTGAGCTCATCGCGGCGACAGACCCCATCCCCCGATAGGACTTGTACTGCTTGCCGTTGACCAGCAGCAGGTCCCCAGGGCTCTCCTCACAGCCGGCCAGCAGCGACCCGATCATCACCGTGTCCGCGCCGGCGACCAGGGCCTTGGCGATGTCCCCGGAGTACTGCAGCCCGCCGTCGGCGACCACCGGCACCCCGGCCGGATGGCACGCCTGGGATGCCTCGAAGACCGCCGTCACCTGGGGAACGCCCACTCCCGCGACGATCCGGGTGGTGCAGATCGAGCCCGGGCCCACCCCGACCTTCACACCGTCGGCGCCGGCGTCCACGAGTGCCTGGGCGCCCTCGCGGGTGGCGATGTTGCCCGCGAGAACCTGGACGTGCCGGGTCGCCGCGTCGGACTTGATCTGCCGGATCATGTCGAGCATGAGCCGCGCGTGGCCGTTGGCCACGTCAGGGACCAGAACATCGACGCCTGCCTCGACGAGCGTGCCCGCACGCTTGGCGGCATCACCGAAGTAGCCGACGGCGGCGGCCACCATCAGCCGGCCGCTGACGTCCTTGGTGGCGTGCGGGAACTGCTCGGACTTCACGAAGTCCTTCACCGTGATCAGCCCGACCAGTCGATCGACTCCGTCGATGATCGGCAGTCGCTCCAGCTTGTGCCTCCGCAGGAGCAGGATGGCCTCGTCCCGCGCGATCCCCTCCGGGGCGGTGACCAGCGGCATCGGCGTCATCACCTCGCGGACGGTGGTGTGACCCCACTGGGCGATGGGCGTGAAGCGCAGGTCCCGGTTGGTGATGATGCCGATCAGGGTCGAGTCGCCGGTGACCACCGGCAGTCCACTGACCCGGTAGCGACCGCAGGTCTCGTCGAGCTCCTCCAGGGTCGCATCGGGACCGATCGTGACGGGGTTGGAGATCATGCCCGTCTGGGTCCGCTTCACCAGATCGACCTGGTAGGCCTGATCCTCGATCGACAGATTCCGGTGCAGCACGCCGATCCCGCCCATGCGGGCCATGGCGATCGCCATCCTGGCCTCGGTGACGGTGTCCATGGCGGCCGAGACCACGGGGATCTGCAGATCGATCGCCCGGGTGAGCCTGCTGCGGGTGTCCACTTCGCTGGGCACGACATCGGTCTCGCCCGGCAGCAGCAGAACATCATCGTAGGTGAGACCGGTCAGACCGAAGACCTCGGCGGGATCGCGCGTCACGCTAGCGATGGTATCCGCCGTGACCGGGTGGACAGGACGAGTCGTCTGCCGGTCGGGTACGCCCGGCCGTCGGGAACCGAGCGGCGCCCGAGATGCGGGGGCCGCCCTACTCCGGCCGTTCCCTCCGGCTCTTCTTGACCTGTCCGCGCGCAGAGGGATTGCCCCGACGCGTCACGGACGTCACGACGGCCGCGACCGTCGTGGTGGCCGCGGAGGCCGCTGGGGCCGGGGCGGTGGCCGGGGTGGTGGTCACCACCGGGGAGGACGGGGTTGTCCCGGTCACGCTCGGAGCGACGGTCGGCGCGGCGGGCGCCGCTTGGGTCGGGTACACAGGGGTGGGGTTCGGGACCCAGGTGGACGACGGGGACGACGCCCCGGCAGTGGCACTCGCCTGGCCGCCCGTCTGGCTCGGGGCCGATGGCGCCGCCTCCGGCGCCCCGTTCGCCTCGCCCTGTCCCCCGCCCGGGGTCAGGGTGTCCCCGGGCTCATTCGCGGGGAGCGGGGACAACGGCACCTCAGCAGGATCGACAACGGCTGGGGGCGGGCCGTCGAGGGACGGCGCGATCGATCCCGGTGGGGCGACAGACGGATCCGAGCCGGGCACCGCGCTCCCCGGCAGGGTGGACCCGTCGGCCCCCGGCGGCACGTCCGCGTCCCCGCCCAGGTCCTCGAGGCTGGCGATCTTGAACACCTGTCCGACAACCTTCATCGCCGGGGTCAGGCCCTCGCCGTCCGACAGGGCCGCCGCGGCACCCATGGACAGCGCCACCACGGATGCCGCCACGGCGGTGGCGGGCACCAGCCGGAGACCGATTACTCGCGGCTGGGCCCCCGCCAGGTTCAACCCAGCGGTCAACCCGGAGCGGCCCGCGGCCCTGGAGGAGCGGATTCCGGCGTCCAGGGCACGCACCTGTGCACGGGTCACCGGCGGCAGGTCCTCGGTCGCGGGCACCCGGAACAGCTCGGTGAGGGGGCCCCGTGCGGCCGGGGTGACCGCAGTGCGCAGCCCGGCCTCAGCGGGGGGCGTCAGGTCGTCGAGGTCGTCGTCCGGGGCTCGACCGGACACCAGACGCCCGAGATCCTGACGAGGGGGCCAGACGCCGATACCGGCGAGCGCCCTGTGGGTGCGTTCGACCGGGACCGCGTCCAGGTCCAGATCGAGCGCGCCCTCGGCGAGCCGGGCGAAGAGCGGGTCGTCCAGGTCGGTCGCGGTGGGTCTGCGCCGCCCGAGGCGGTCGAGCAGGTCGTCGGTGTCCTGGAGCAGGGCCAGATCGGGCATGCCGTGGACCAGGTCGGCGGGATCGTTGTGGCCGGTCATCGCAGCCACCGCTGCGGTTCCGCGG
This sequence comes from uncultured Actinomycetota bacterium, assembly GCA_963750395.1. Classification (GTDB taxonomy): domain Bacteria; phylum Actinomycetota; class Actinomycetes; order Actinomycetales; family Kineosporiaceae; genus JADJPO01. The sequence goes on from CAVVQM010000012.1 coordinate 207,216, forward strand.
CCACCATGTGGCGCAACTTCTGCATGGCCCGGAACTGCGCGACCCGGACCGCCCCGGCGCTCATGCCCAGCGCCTGACCGGTCTGCTCCGCGGTCAGGCCCACACCCACCCTGAGCACCATCAGCTCGCGAAGGGTCTCCGGCAGCTGTTCCAACAGGGCCCGGACCTGCAGGACGTCGCTCTGCCGCTCGACGAGGCGCTCGGGACCGTCGGTCAGATCGATGACCTCCGGCAGTTCCCCACTGATCCTGGGACGGCGATAGCTCGCCCGCTGGGCGTCGGCCACCTTGTTGGCCGCGATCCGATAGACGAAGGCCTCGAACGGCTTGCCTTCGTCTCGGTAGCGGGGCAGGGCGGACAACACGGCGATGCAGACCTCCTGGGCCACGTCGTCCGCCGCGTGCTCCACACCTGGAGAGCGAGCGAGACGGACCCGGCAATAGCGGAATGCCAATGTATGGACGGCGCCGAGAAGGGCCTCCGCCGCGTGGCGGTCCCCCCGGATGGTCCGGGCCGCCAAGCCGTGAAGGTCTTCGCCGACATCGTCCACTGAAGTCATCGGACGACGTGACGATTCCGTTACATGGAGGTCGAGCGCATGCCTGGCCGCGACATCGTCCCCCGCCGAACGCACCGGGTCAGCGCACCAATCCCAAACGGAAGCCGACGGCGACCGCCTGAGCACGGTCAGCGGCGTCGAGCTTGCGGAAGAGACGTCGTGCGTGGGTCTTGACCGTGTCCTCGGACAGGAACAGCTCCTTGCCGATCTCGGCGTTGCTACGACCCCGGCTCATGCCGGTCAGAACCTGCATCTCGCGCTCGGTCAGCGAGGGGGCGGACTCCGAGGCGGGGACGGCACGGGGCGCGGGCACGGGTCGGTGCCACACGGCGTCCGACAGGGCATGCACCACGGCGGCCGTCATCTCCTCTCTCGCGGCGTCCTTGACAAGATACCCGCGCGCACCGTTGGCGACCGCACGTGCGACTCCGTCGACATCCTCTGCCACGGTCACCATCAGCACGGCCGCCTCGGGGTGGCGCGCCATCAGCCTACGGGCTGCCTCCACTCCACCGATACCGGGCATCCGAACATCCATCAGGACCAGCGAGGGCCGTTCGACCGGCCACCTGGCCAGGGCCTCCTCGCCGGAGGCCACATCGACCACCCTGGTGATCCCCGGTATGCCCACCAGTACCCGGTGCAGATTCTCCCGCACCGCCGCCGAGTCATCACACACGAGCACCGTAGCCACGGCTGCCATCCCTTCCCGAACCGGCCGCCGCGATCGGCACGACAGCCCACGCGAGTGGTGTCGTCAGTCGCGTGGGGGAACTGGAGGGCGAGCAGGGAAGGTTCGACCGGGGCAGACCTTGGGGACGATGGTGCGAGGTCAGGGCCGAGCGGCGGCCAGCACCTCGGTGACGGCCTCGGACAGGGTGTTCGCCCGGCGCACCCCGCCCGGCAGCGGACCGCCGTCCCACCCGGGACCGCCCACGATGATGCGGGGGGCCGGGCGTTGACGTGGCAGCTCGGCCAGTAACGCCCAGTCGTCGCACTCGAGCCTGGCGTACAGGAACACGACGCTCGGCCCGGTCCGCATCGTCGCGTCGACGAGGGCACGGCGGGGCATCCCGACCCCCAGCAGCCTGCTCATCAGGCCCTGCTCGGCGAGTGCGAACTCGAGGACGTTGAGGGCCAGCACGTGCTGCTCGCCGTCCGGACTGGCCAGCAGCACCGGCCGGGCGTTGTGCGGTTCGAGGGCCTCCGGCCGCTCCCCGCCCAGGACCGCGGTGACCACCTGGCACAGTGCGTGCTCGACCTCGACCCCCTGGCCGGTGGACTCCCAGCGGGTACCCAGACCGGTGAGGACCGGCAGGGCCAAGGCGTGCCACATCTCGTGCACGCCGTGCTCGCGCAGGCACCCGCTCAGCAGGCGGGTCATCTCCACGAAGTCCAAAGCCATCGCCGCTCGGGCGAGACCACGGGCGGCGGTCGAGTCCGCCGGGCCCAGGGACCCGACGGGTACCACCCGGCCGCCCCCGTGCCGACCAGGACGCTCCGTCGGCGCCGGATCCGATGGGTCGGAGGCCTCGGCCGCCCGCCGGGCGGCCTCGGCCGGCGGGATCCCGTCCAGCGTCAGTCGGCGCATCTCCAGCAGGCGCTGCAGATCCTGGTTGGTGTAGCGGCGGTGGGACCCGGCTGAGCGGCCACGTGGGCCCAGCCCGTAGCGACGGTCCCAGGTACGCAGGGTGGACGGGGCGATCCCCAGACGGCGGGCGACCCAGGCGACGCTGAACGCTGCTGTAACCACCTCGGATCCGTCGGGCTCATCGTCCGGAGCGGCAGCGGCCATGCACACATTGTGAGCAGGCCCACGGCGATGTGCCACTGGAGCGCAGCCAACGGCGGTCTTCAGGGAACTGACAGAGAGTACGGGGCACCTCCGGGGCCGCCCGCCCGTTTGCCCCGACAAGAGCCACTGTCCGGCGAAGGGGGCATCCTTGTGGACCCACAACGTGGTCAGAGCACCACACATTGGACGCGAACTGGGTATTGAACAACCTATGACGCGATTGGTAGGCTGGCGTAGCCGGTCCATAGGGACGCACACGGCGACCGTCCGCTTGAGAGCGACGACCACCGTGCGTCACGACCGGGACGACGCTGACGATTGCGCGTCGTCCCTAGATCGAACCGAGCCCCCACCGCGGTGGGTGCGCTCCCTATCGCGCACCACCACCCCACAGACTCCGACCTTTCGAGGTGTTCACATGGCAGAGATCTCCCGACTCCCCGGGCCCGTCGCCGATCTTTGGCAATGGCAGCTCGATGGGGCGTGCCGCGAGGCCGACCCCACGCTGTTCTTCCATCCAGAGGGCGAACGAGGCCCTGCCCGACGCAACCGTGACAACGCCGCCAAGGCAGTCTGCGCGACCTGCCCGGTCATCGAGCAGTGCCGCCAGCACTCCCTCGCGGTTCGCGAGCCCTACGGCGTGTGGGGCGGCCTGACCGAGGACGAGCGCGAGGCGCTCACCGGCAGCCGCACCCGGCGCCGGGTCGCGGCAGCCTGCTGAGGCAGTCCACGCGAAGGGGCCCGATCCGAGCGGATCGGGCCCCTTCGACGTGCCGGGCGGTTCACCCTTCGGCCGGGCGGTTCACCCTTCGTCAGTGACCGTGTCCGTGACCGTGCCCTGCACCGGCCTCCTGCTCCCGCGGCTCGGGCTTCTCGACCACGAGCGTGTCCGTGGTCAGGACCATCGAGGCGATGGAGGCCGCGTTGCTCAACGCCGAGCGAGTGACCTTGACGGGGTCGATGATCCCGCGGGCCATCAGGTCCGTGTACTCGCCTGTGGCGGCGTCCAGTCCCTGACCCGCCGGCAGCTCGCGGACCTTCTCGACCACCACATAACCCTCCAGACCGGCGTTCTCGGCGATCCAGCGCAGTGGCTCCACGACACTGCGACGCACGATCCTTGCGCCCGTGGCCTCGTCGCCGGTGAGCTCGAGGCCGTCCACCACCGGGGCCGCGTCGACCAGGGCGGTGCCGCCGCCGGCGACGATGCCCTCCTCGATCGCGGCCCGCGTGGCCGAGACCGCGTCCTCGATGCGGTGCTTCTTCTCCTTGAGCTCGACCTCGGTGTGGGCGCCGACCTTGATCACGCAGACGCCCCCGGCCAGCTTGGCCAGACGCTCCTGCAGCTTCTCGCGGTCCCAGTCGGAGTCGGTGCGCTCGATCTCGGCCTTGATCTGGCCGACCCGCGCCTCGACCTCGGCGTGGTCGCCCGCGCCCTCCACGATGGTGGTCGTGTCCTTGGTGACCACGACGCGGCGTGCGGTTCCGAGCACCTCCAGGCCGACCTGATCGAGTTTGAGGCCGACGTCGGGCGAGACGACCTGGGCGCCGGTCAGGGTCGCGATGTCCTGCAGCATCGCCTTGCGGCGATCGCCGAAGCCCGGAGCCTTGACCGCCACGGCGGTGAAGGTGCCCCGGATCTTGTTGACCACCAACGTCGACAGCGCCTCGCCGTCCACGTCCTCCGCCAGGATGAACAGCGGCTTGCCGGCCTGGACGACCTTCTCCAGCAGCGGCAGCAGCTCCGATATCGCGGAGATCTTGCCCTGGTTGATCAGGATGTAGGCGTCCTCCAGGACGGCCTCCATCCGCTCGGGGTCGGTGACGAAGTACGGCGAGATGTAGCCCTTGTCGAACTGCATGCCCTCGGTGAACTCGAGCTCGAGGGCCATGGTCGAGGACTCCTCGACCGTGATCACGCCGTCCTTGCCGACCTTGTCGAACGCGTCGGCGATCAGTTCGCCGATCGGTCGATCCTGGGCGGAGATCGTCGCCACGTGGGCGATGTCGTCCCTGCCCTCCACCTCACGAGCCGTCTCGAGCAGGCGCTCGTTGATGGCGGCGACCGCGAGGTCCATACCCCGCTTGAGCGCGGCCGGGCCGGCGCCTGCAGCCACGTTGCGCAGGCCCTCCTTGACCATTGCCTGGGCCAGCACCGTTGCGGTGGTGGTCCCGTCCCCCGCCACGTCGTTCGTCTTGGTGGCGACCTCCTTGGCGAGCTGGGCGCCGAGGTTCTCGTACGGGTCCTCGAGGTCCACCTCCTTGGCGATCGTCACACCGTCGTTGGTGATGGTCGGTGCGCCCCACTTCTTGTCGATGACGACGTTGCGGCCCTTGGGGCCGAGCGTCACCTTCACCGCGTTCGCCAGGGCATCCACACCGCGCTCGAGGCTGCGGCGTGCGGAGTCGTCGAACTCCAGGATCTTGGCCATGCCAGTTGGTCCTTTCAAACAGTCTGGGAACGACCGCCGCCCCGGTCGGCCGGATCAGGCCGGCCGGCCGGGGCGGAGGTCATAACGTGGCGTTGACGACGGTGATGGTTCCCGTCGTCACTTCTCGATGACGGCGAGCACGTCTCGGGCCGACAGGATCAGGTATTCCTGACCGCTGTACTTGACCTCGGTGCCGCCGTACTTGCTGTAGAGCACCGTGTCGCCGACCTGCACGTCGAGCGGGATGCGCTTGTCACCGTCGTCGTCGAAGCGACCCGGGCCAACGGCCAGGACCTTGCCCTCCTGGGGCTTCTCCTTGGCGGTGTCCGGGATGACAAGACCGGACGCGGTGGTCTGCTCGGCCTCGAGAGGCTCGACCACGATGCGGTCTTCGAGCGGCTTGATGGAGACCGACACTTGCGGACCTCCCCTTCGGGAATGTCGTTGCGGGCGTCTGAATATGGGGGCCCGAACCGTCGTCGCGGGTGCCGGACGGACCTCCATTGGCTGGCACACTCACACCGAGAGTGCCAGACATGAATCTAGGCCGCTGATTAGCACTCGGTCAAGCCGAGTGCCAGAGGTGTCGTCCGTCGGGCGGCACCTGCGTGCGAGGATCGCCCGGTGGACTCCGACGGCATCTCGGCATTGCTCACCGAGCAGGGTTGGGCGCTGCTGGAGTCCCTGCCACCCTACGACGAGCACCTCGCGCTGGCCCTCGGTGAGCAGTTGCGCCGGGACGGTCACCCACCAGACCTGGTCGCGGCCGCGCTGACCCAGTCCCGCCTGCGAGCCGGAGCCCGCGCCAAGTTCGGGGCCTTTGCCGACGGCATGCTCTTCACCCCCACCGGGCTCGAGCAGGCGACCCGGTTCGCGGTGGCCGCACGGCATGCGCAACGCTTCGTCGCGGCCGGGGTGGAGCGCGTCGCCGACCTCGGCTGCGGCATCGGCGCCGACTCGATGGCCCTGGCCACCTTCGACCGGCAGGTGCTGGCCGTGGAGCAGGACGAGATCACCGCCGCCGTGGCCACGATGAACCTGCGGCACTGGCCGGAGGCGACGGTGCGCCGCGCCGACGTCACGGCCCTCGATCTGGACCGCGACCTGTCCGGCTTCGGCGGCGCGTTCTGCGATCCCGCGAGGCGCGACGCCGTCAGCGGCAAGCGGCTGCTGGACCCCAGGGCCGGTTCTCCCCCCCTGTCGTTCGTTCTCGACCTCGCCGCCCGGTTGCCCGCGGTGGGGCTCAAGACCGCGCCCGGCATCCCGCATCACCTGGTTCCCGAGGGGGCCGAGGCGCAGTGGGTATCGGTGAACGGCGACGTGGTGGAGGCGGGACTGTGGTTCGGTCTGACCGCCCGCGAGGGGGTCCGCCGGGCCGCGCTGGTGCTTCCCGCCGAGGACGACGAGTCGCGTTCCCCGACCGAGGTGACCGACGTCGACATGCCGGACCCGGTGGTCGGACGGGTCGGCGGCTACCTCTACGAGCCGGACGGCGCGGTGATCCGGGCGGGGCTGGTGGGCCAGGTCGCGGCGCTGACCCGGGGGCGCCTGGTGGACGCCAGCATCGCCTACGTGACCGCCGACACCCTGGAGCGCACCCCGCTGGCGCGCGCCTACGCCGTCCAGGACGTCTTCGGCTTCCAACTCAAGCGGCTGAGGACCTGGCTGCGCGACCGCGACATCGGCCGACTGACCATCAAGAAGCGGGGCACGGCGATCGAGCCCGAGCTCCTGCGGCGCCAACTGCGCCTGGACACCTGGCGCGGCAAGGCCGAGGCGACCATCGTGCTGACCCGGGTGGCCGGTCGGCAGAGCGTGCTCGTCGTCCGGCCGGTGACCTGAGCCGACGGGGGCTCTGAGCCGGTCGGTCTCAGTCCGATACGACGTCCAGCCACAGGCGCGAGTAGCGATGCCCGTCGATACCCAGGGCGACGTCCACCAGCGCCGGCGCCCGGCCGTGCGGATCGTGTGCGTGGTCCAGGGCCGTCGAGCGCCGGTCGACGACCGTCTGTCCCCGGGTCCAGGTCCCGGCGAGTTCGATCCGCACCCGATGCCGCTGCGTGGTCAGGCCGCCGGGGTCCAGGACGGCGCAGACCGCTCCGGCGTCGCCGATGGTGGCGTCGGCGGATTCGAAGCGCTCGCACTGGAATTCGACCAGCGCGCCGGCCAGCCGGGACGTGGGCGCACCCGAGGCCATCAGCTGCGTTGCCCGACGGCGAGTGACGCGCACCTCGTAGAACACGTCCAGCCCGTACATGGTCACCGGCACCCCGAGTTCGGTCGCGGCGTCCACCACGATCCCGGCCGACTCGGGGTCGTGCCACACGTTGAACTCGGCTGCGGCCGTGGCGTTTCCGACCGAGGCGGCACCACCCATGAAGACGATCCGCTCCAGGCCGGCCGCGGCCTCGGGATGGCCGCGCAGCAACAGGGCGATGTTGGTCATCGGTGCCAGCGCGACCAGGGTGATCCGCTCCCCGCGGGCGGCGGCGCCGGCCAGGACGTCGCAGAGCAACCGGACGGCGTGGCGCGGGTCGGCAGAGCGGGTCGAGCGGGACAGGTCGAGCGCCGCCAGGTCGAGGTCGCCCATGCCGTCCTCGCCGTGCACGTGCCGGGCAGGTCGGGCCGGTTCGAGCAGTGGCCGCGTCGCACCGCGTGCGACCGGGACGTCGGACCGACCGGCGGCCTCGAGCGCGGTCAGGGTATTGGCCACCACCTGATCGACCTCCGCGTTGCCCGCGACACAGGTCACCGCCCGCAGGTCGAGACCGGGGTGGCGGGCGGCGAGCAGCAGCGCGCACGCGTCGTCCACGCCGGTGTCGACGTCGAGAACGATCGGCGTCGCCATGTCGGCGAGGCTACCGCCAGGCCGCTCGACCTGGCTCTGAGAGGGATCGGCTTGATCACGATGCAGGGTCGCGGGGCTCTCGCATGATCACGATGCGGGCTTCGGGTGCTCAGCCGGCCCCAGAACACACACCGTGGTCTTCACCGTGATCATGGGCGAGGCGCCGGACCGTGGATCGGGAGAGTCCGACACCGGTCGGATGGACGCGGAGTTCGTCGCCGCCACGGGCTGAGGGCATCAGATCCGGGCGGCGAGATCGCGGACCAGCCTGAGCGCGGCGACCTGCTCCTGCCGCCCGCCCGAGACGGCCACATCGCGGCTCAGCACCAGCAGCTGGTCACCCAGGGCGTGCGCCGCGAGGATCGGCAACGGCCGCCGGGGACGCCGTTCGGCATCGGCCCCGAGGTCGGCGAGGCGCTGCAGCACGGCACGGACGTCGTCCAGCACCGCCGCGGCCGCCTGCCCCTCCCGGGCCGCGAACCGGGGCCCCACGACCCGGAGCCGGTCGGCCAGTCGCTCGGCCGCCGTGGTCAGTTCCGATGCCTCGGTCAGGTCGGGATCGCGGTCGCCGGACGGCGTCACTGTCTGCTCGCCCCGAACCCCAGCACGGCGGCGAGCCCGAGGGTGCTGCGGGGCTCGAACGGGGAGGTCCACAGGCCGCCGTGCACCGCCTGATGGGCCTCGGCCTGCCACGGGTGCGCGAAGGTCGGCACGTCGGCGACGAGGTCGTGCACGAGCAGGGCCGCCATCAGCACCCGGGTGGTCGACGGGTCGAAGACCTCGACGCCGAACCGATGGGCACCGGCGTAGGCCGCGGCCAGGGCCCGGTTCTTGACCACCGACCGGGTCCGCGTGGGCGGCGCGACGTTCAGCGAGATCCGCCGTCCCGCAGCGCGTTCGGCGCACGCCCGCCAGCGCTGCATCCGTTTGGCCAGGGCGTAGTTCGGGCCCTGCTGGGTGACCAGGCTGTCGCAGATCCCGGGGGCCGTCCCGGGCAGGTAGGCCCGGCGCAGCAGTCGACCCCCGCTGGCTGCGCGGGTCAGGCGGACAGCGGCCGAGCGGGAGCGCGCGGCGAAGGTCTCGACCGATCTGGCCACCGCGCCCTCGGGCACGGCGAACACGTCGGTCGGGGTGGCCAGGTAGGCCTGCACCAGCTCCGGGTGACGTCGCTGCAGCATCGTCGCCAGCGCATCCCCGGCGGCGGACACCCGGACGTTGGCCGCCCCGTCGGCGTACAGGTAGTTGCCGAGCACCGCGGTGCGGTCCTCACCGTCCGAGGACGACTCGAGGGCATCGTCGATCCAGGCCGCGACCTGGGGAAGCTCGGTGAGCAGGTCGAACCCGGCGCGTTCGGCCGCCGGGCCGTCACCGGGGCGGACCGGCAGGACCAGCGTTCCCGCCGATCCCGCGGCCTGGTCGAGCACACGTCGCCAGATCCCGGCGAAGGGCAGGTCCAGCCCGATCACCCGCGCGCCCCATCGCAGCAACGTCGGCGCGGGACCGATCTCGGCACCGACACCGAGGGCCACGACCGTGTGCCCCGGGAGGGACAACCAGTCCGGGTTGTCCGCGACCATCTGAACTGCCTGCGCCGCACCGGGTTCGAGAACTCCGTCGTCGACCCAGGCGGACAGCCGCTCGGCCAGGTCGGCTCCGGTCAGCATCCGCCCGCGGTAGGGCAGGGCGAGTTCGGCGGCCCGCTCCCCCGAGCCCGTGACCCGATGCAGCAGGTGCTCACCGGTCCGGGGCCCCAGCTCCGCCAGGCCCCGCTCGTCGCCGTTGGCGGGGTCGATCCATCGCATCCCTGCGGTGAAGGCGGCAAGACCGTCCGCCGCCGTCCGGAACCCGTGCTGCGGATCGGACAGCCCCGCCTCGAGCGCCCGGCGGAAGTGCACCGGATACCCGCTGCGCCAATTCGCCTCGGACGCGGCGGCCCGGGTTCCGACCGGGTCCACGCCGTCCATGGCCGCCGCCAGCACCGACCGACCGAAGGCGGAGGTACTGCGCACGCCGTCCAGCCCCGAGCAGGGGAACGACACTCCACCGCCCGGGGTGCGGCCGCGGGGCTCGCTCGTGGCGGCATCGGTGGTGGGATCGGGCGTCGGCGCAGACATGCCGGACAGTCTGACCTGCCGTTGCGGCCCCTGGCGAGGCGCCGACACAGCACCATGGACGGATGCCGCTGGACCTGCGTCGTCGACCGCTGCTCTACCCCGGCCCTCGACTGGGGCGCGCCGGCGTGCTCGGCGGGTCCGGGGTCCGGGTCGTCGAGCTCGCCGATGCCGAGATGGCCGCAGCGATCGGTTCCGACGACAGCGTCGCGGTCGCCGGGATCGGATCGAACGCGAACCCACAGATCCTGCACACCAAACTGGGACGGCCGGAGGCGGTGATCATGGCGCCCGCGACGGCGCGGGGTCTGATGGTCGCCCATGCGGCATTCGTGTCCCGAGCAGGCTTCGTGCCCGCCGCACCGGCGTCCGCGCCGGGGGAGAACGCCACCGTGGTCATCGCCTGGTTGGACGCGGACCACCTGTCCCGGCTGGACGCCACCGAGCCGAATTACGACCGGCGCGAGCTGCCCGGCCCGGTTCGAGCGCATCTGCCCGCCGGCGACCGGCCGGTGGCCGGGGTACAGGTCTACGTCAGCCGGTGGGGCGTTCTGGACGACGGCTCGGGGCCGGTACGGCTGACCAGCCAGAGCCGGCTGGCCCGGCGCCTCGGTGGATGGGGCGTGGAGCCCTGGCGGTCCCGGACGGCGCGGACGGCGGCCTCGCTGCTGGCAGACGACGAGGGGCTGCGGGAGTCGGCGCGCACCCGGCTGCGGGAGGTGGGGCTGACCGCCCGTAGTCCGGAGTGGGGGTGATCCGGTCCGCCGGTGATCGCACCCGCCTCATAGCGGAGTCCGCGGCGTCGGGCAGCCCGTCGCACGGCGCGGTCATCGTCCGCCGCTCAACGGTACGGTGACGCTGTCTCACCCAGGGTCCCGCCGATCGGCACCGTGCGCTGGTGAAGTTCGCGCATGCGTGAGACGTGTTCCATGCCACGTGTTGTCCAAGGAGTGAGGCCATGGCGAAGAAGAAGAAGAAGGCGAAGGTCTCGAAGGCCGAACGCGAGCTGCTGAGGCTTCGCGAGGCCGCCCAGGCCGCCGCGAAGGAGGCCGCCAGCGCAGCGAAGGTGGCGGAGAAGGCGGCCCGGAGGTTGGCGAGAGCCGAGGGCAGGACAGCTGGGAAGGCCACCAGGAAGGTGCCGGTCGCGCCGTCCGAGACCGATCCGGCGCCCGAGTCCGACCCTACGCCGGCGCCCGATCCGGAGCCCGAGCCCGAGCCCACGCCGGCGCCCGATCCGGAACCTGATTCGCCACCCGAGCCCGAGCCTGCCTCGCCACCCGAGCCCGAGCCTGCACCGGTCGAGGTCGTGGACGAGCCCGGTGAGGCGGGCGCCGCCGGTGCCGACGACCTGGGCTCGATGAGCCGAGCCCAGCTGATGGCGGAGGCCCGCCGCCTCGAGGTCCCCGGTCGCTCCGGCATGAACAAGGCCCAGCTGCTCGCGGCGGTGAGCCAGTACAGCCAGGCCTGATCGGCCGGCGCCGATCGGGCGCCGAGATCAAACGCTCGGGGTGGATCCCGACCGCCGTGCCCGACGGTCGGGATCCACCCCTGTGCGCTGCTGTGGTTCCTTGGTGCAGTGCGGCTCAGACGGTCGCGGTTGCCGGCACCTCGTCGTGCATGGCCGAGGCCCGACGCTTGGAGACGGTCACCGCGCCGACGATCACCAAGACGGCGACCGCGGTGACTCCGGCCCGCAACGCGGTGTTGTCGGCGTACTGCACGATCGCCGGGGCGATCAGCAGTGAGACCAGGTTCATCACCTTGATCAACGGGTTGATCGACGGGCCGGCGGTGTCCTTGAACGGGTCACCGACGGTGTCGCCGATCACGGTTGCGGCGTGGGCGTCGGAGCCCTTACCGCCGTGCAGACCGTCCTCGACCAGCTTCTTGGCGTTGTCCCACGCCCCGCCGGAGTTCGCCAGGAACACCGCCATCAGCACGCCGGTACCGATCGCCCCGGCGAGGTAGCCGGCCAGCGGGCCCACGCCGAGACCGAAGCCGACGGCGATCGGGGCCATCGCGGCCAGCAGGCCGGGCGTGGCCAGCTCGCGCAGCGAGTCACGGGTGCAGATGTCGACCACCCGCCCGTACTCGGGCTTCTCGGTGTAGTCCATGATCCCCGGGTGCTCCTTGAACTGGCGGCGCACCTCGAACACGATCGCACCGGCAGCGCGGGTCACCGCGTCGATGGCCAGCCCGGAGAACAGGAACACCACGGCGGCGCCGATCATCGAGCCGACCAGCACGTTCGGAGAGATGATCTGGTACAGCTCGGCCACGTTCTCGGTCGTCTTGTTGGCCTTCTCCAGCGCGGTGCGCACGGCGTCCTGGTAGGAGCCGAACAGCGCCGTCGCGGCCAGCACCGCGGTGGCGATGGCGATCCCCTTGGTGATCGCCTTCGTGGTGTTGCCGACGGCGTCCAGCTCCGTGAGGATCTTGCCGCCCTCGGCGTCCACGTCGCCGGACATCTCCGCGATCCCCTGGGCGTTGTCGCTCACCGGCCCGAAGGTGTCCATCGCCACGATCACGCCGACCGTGGTGAGCAGGCCGCAGCCGGCCAGCGCGATCAAGAACAGGGACAGGATGACCGACCCACCGCCGAGCAGGTACGCCGCGTAGACCGCGGCGCCGATGGTGAGCGAGGTGTAGACGGCAGACTCCAGGCCGACCCCGACACCGGACAACACCACGGTGGCGGCGCCGGTGAGCGAGGTGTCCGCCACATTGTGCGTCGGCGGGTGGTCGGTGCCGGTGAAGTACCCGGTCAACCAGAGGATGGCCCCGGCCAGCACGATGCCGAGCACCACCGCGGCGAACGCGAGCACGCGCGGGTCGCCGTCCAGTGCCATGATCGTCTCGCTCGCACCGGTCAACCCGGCGAACGACGACGGAAGGTACACGAAGGCAGCGATCCCGCAGAGCACGGCCGAGATCAGCGCCGAGCGGTAGAAGCCCCGGTTGATCGCCTTCAGCCCGCTCTCGCCCTCGCGGGGCTTGGTCAGGTAGACGCCCATCGCGGCAGTGACGGCCCCGATGGCCGGCACGATCAACGGGAAGACCAGACCCTCGGAGCCGAAGGCGGCCTTACCCAGGATCAGCGCGGCCACCAGGGTCACGGCGTAGGACTCGAACAGGTCGGCAGCCATCCCGGCGCAGTCACCGACGTTGTCACCGACGTTGTCGGCGATGGTCGCCGCGTTGCGCGGGTCGTCCTCCGGGATTCCCTGCTCGACCTTGCCGACCAGGTCGGCGCCGACGTCCGCCGCCTTGGTGAAGATGCCGCCGCCGACCCTCATGAACATGGCCAGCAGGGCGGCGCCGAAGCCGAAGCCCTCGAGCACAGCGGGTGCGTCGCCGCGGTAGATCAGCACGACGACGGACGCGCCGAGCAGGCCGAGACCGACGGTGGCCATACCCACCACGCCGCCGGTTCGGAAGGCGATCCGCGTCCCGTTGTCCCGACCGTTCGCCTCGCGGGCCGCCGCGGCCACCCGCACGTTCGCGCGCACGGCCAGGGTCATACCCAGATAGCCGATCGCCGCCGAGAACAGGGCTCCGATGACGAAGAAGAGGCTTCGCCCCACGCGGATCGAGCTGTCGTCGGCCGGAAGCAGGAACAGCAACAGGAAGACCAGGACGGCGAAGCCCGCCAGTGTCTTGAACTGCCGATTGAGGTAGGCCGCGGCGCCTTCCTGAACCGCTAGGGCGATCTCCTTCATCTTGTCGGTGCCCTCGCCGGCGGTGAGAACCTGACCACGGAACATCGTCGCTATGGCAAGTGACAGAACAGCGATCACTGCTACGACGACGACCAGGGTCACGTTCAGACCCTCGAGGGTCACCACCGGTCCACTTGCGGCCTGGGCGATCCCCAGCATCCGTCCTCCTCGACGTGTGCGTGAAACCCGTCCGCGACCGGCAGGACGCCGAAGAAAAACAGGACGGGGTCGTACTCAGCGCAACAGGACCGTACCCGTGCGCCATCAGTACGCGGCGGAGTCTACGGAAAGTCATCCCGGGGACAAAAGCCAACGCGGTGTGACTTAGTCGGTCCGATCCACGGGATGGCTGGGGGCGGTCATCGCGGCCTCCAGATCGGTGTAGAAGGGGAAGAGCCCGATCAGTCCGGTGATCCTGAAGACCTTCAGGATGCGTTCCTGAGCACAGACCAGAGCCAGCGAACCGTGATGCTCGCTCAACCGATTCCGTCCATGGATCAGCACCCCCAGACCCGTGGAGTCCAGGAATTCGACCCCGGTCAGATCGATGATGAGATCGTGCTCACCCTCCGAGATCAGGTCGAACATGCGCTCCCGAAGTCGCGGAGCCGTGTACACGTCGACCTCGCCGACGACGGTCACCACACCACGACCGTCCCGGGACTGCGTTCTCACACTGAGGTCCAACAACCAACCCCCCCTCCTGGGCCACGCTGTGCATTCAACCACTTTCCGTGTCGGTTGAGGCGACGGACGGCGACGAGCCGGCCCGGGCGACGGCGAATGCTGGTCCGAGTGGGCCCAACGCTCCCGGCAGTGCCACCGCGACCCGGACCGTGACCGAAGCGGCCAGGTCGCCGCGGCACTCGACCAGCCGGGCCCCGTTGGCCTCGGCGACCAGCAACGCCTGACGACACGGGTCGGCACCGGCACCGCCGAACCGAGCGGGGGCCAGGGGGTCCAGCAGCAGATCCGCGGCGGCCAGTGCCGCCAGATCGGCCGCCGACTCGGCCCGATGACGAGCCAGGACCACCGAGCCGAGCAGATCGATCGACATGGCCAGCACGGCGATGACGGCGAGCAGGGAAGCCACGAGCACGGTGGCGGACCCCTCGTCCCTGTCGGTCATCCCCCATCCCCGCCGTCGGGGTCGGCGCTGCGCTCCGACTGGGCGTGCGCCGTGCCCGTGACCACGACGGACGCCGAGCCGGGCAGCGGAAGTCGGACCGGCGCACTGACCCGGGCAGTGACCGTGGACGGGGATCGACGAAGGGCGACGTGGCCGCCGTCGGGGGCCACCGCCGCCCCCGCCGCGACCGCCTCTGCCGGTGCATCGCCTCTGGCCGCCGCCCTGGCCGCGGCCCGGGCGGCGTCCAGGCACTGCACCTGTGCGATGACCACCCGGCCGACCCCGAGCACGGCGCTGAGACAGACGATCAGGGCCGGCATCGCCAGGGCGAGTTCCGCGGTCACCGAACCACGTGCGTGGGAACCGGTGCGGCGCGACATCACCCGACCGTCAGCGCGCGCCGAACGATCCCGAAGAGCAGGTCGCGCACCTCCCCACTGGTCATCAGGGTGAGCAGGAGGGCGGCGAACCCGCACGCGGCGAGAGTGGCGATGGCGTACTCGGCAGTGGCCATCCCTGCCTCGCGCAGATCGCCGGTCGACCGGGCCCCGCGGCGGCGCGTGGACAGTGCGTCAATCCTGCGGCGGACGGCGGCGACCGCTCGGACGATGTTCTTCTCGATCACGTGGACTCCTCATCCGGCATGCGGGCCGGGTCCGGTCGCCGATCTGTCGGCGCCGTCCGAGAATGCGCCGGCTCGACTCCACGACGCTGGACCGTCGACCGGATCTGTGGACGACTCGGATCCCAGCCGTCGGGGGACGCATGCGGCGTGATGTCGCGACCCGCGACGGTTCCCACCCCGGACATGCCTCAGGCCGAGACCAGCCCCAGGACCATGGGCACGACAGTCACCAGGACGAAGGCCGGCAGCAGACACAACCCCACGGGCAGGACCACGAGGACGCCCAGCCGGCGCGCGGCCAGGGTGTGCTCGCTCGCCTGTGCGCGGCGTTGCTCCACGGCGGCGGCGCGCACCAACCCCGCGGGAGCCAGGCCGGTGCGGGAGGCCAACCGCAACGCGTCGTGAACGGCCGACATGCCCGTCGGCCGCGCCAGACCCGCGGCGTCCATCAGGCGGTGGACCAACGCCAGCGCCGCTTCCGGCGGCAGCCCCGCGACGAGCAGGGCGGCCAGCAGGTCGGCGACCACCGCGGGCGGGACCGAGCCGGAGGGGGGCGTGCCGGCCACCCTCCGTGGGGAGCGAAGCCGGGCACCGGGCCGGCCTGGCCTGCGCCCGCGAGCCCGGTCGCCCAGGACGGCGAACAGCCCGGTCCGGGCAGGAACCAGGAGCAGGATCGCGCAGGCCGTCAGTCCCCCGGCCGTGATGGCCGCGATCACGGCGGGCCCGCGGTGACGGTCTGGCCGATGCGTTCGGCCCGGCGCAGCAGGTGCGCCATCCACCACCGCCCGGCGCCCCACAACGAGGCGGACAGCACCAGACACGCCAGTCCCGGGGTCGTCGTCAGCAGCACCCGGAGACTGTCGGCGCCCGTCAGCAGCCCGAGCCCCACCCCCGCCAGCGGTAGCCAGGTCAGCACGGCCGCCGTGGCCCGCGGCCCGGCCAGCGCGCCCTCCCGTTCCCGCGCGGCCTCGATCTCCGCCCGGAGCGAGCCCGCGATGCCGTCGAGGACCTCGGCCAACCCGGCGCCGCTCACCTGGGACACGTCGCAGGCCAGGGCGAGCCAGCCTGCCGGGCCCACCACCCCGCCCGCCCGGCGCAGTCCATCGGCCTGGGTACCTCCCTCCTCGAGCACCTGGGACACGGTGGTCGCCGCGGCCGCGATCGCCGACGTCGCCGGGTCGACCTCGTCCTTCGGCGAGACCTCGGCGAGCAGACCCCAGATCCGTCGTGTGGCCAGCCCAGCCCGGGACAGCGCCGCCACCCGCTCCGCGAGCCGGGCCATGGCCTCGCCGTCGAACTGCCCGGCGCCCTGCCCCATCGACGACCCGGGCATCCGGAGCCCCTGGGCGAGGCGACCCCGATCGAAGCGGGTCCGATCCAAACGGCCCGCCACGTTCGTCCGCTGCCGCCCGCGCAGGTGCAGCGGAGCCCGAGGCGGCCGGAACAACCAGAGGGCCGCGGCTGCCGCCAGCCCGCCGATCATCGGCACGACCCAACTGGTCCCGGCAGCCATCAGCGTCCCGCGTGGGCGCCGCCGGAGCCGGTCGGCGACAGCCCCAGACGTGCGGCCAACGCCGGCCAGCCGGGGCCCATCACCGTGCCGCTGTCAGCCCCGCGGCTCAGAGCGGCCTGGACCACCAGGCCTCCGGCGCCGTCGCGTCCGATCACGGCGATCTCAGCAACCTCGCGCCGGATCGGCCCGCGGCGAACGTGCACGATCGCGTCCAGGGCCGCGGCGGCCTGGGCGGCCACCGCCTCCCGCGGCATGCCCGCGACGAGGCCCAATGCCTCGAGTCGCGCCGGGACCTCTCCCGCGGCGTTGGCGTGCAGGGTCCCGCACCCGCCGGCGTGGCCGGTGTTGAGGGCGGCGAGCAGGTCGCGCACCTCAGCTCCTCGGACCTCCCCGACGACCAACCGGTCCGGGCGCATCCGCAGCGCCTGACGGACCAGGACGTCCAGCCCGATCTCACCCCGCCCCTCGACGTTGGCGTGCCGCGCCTCCAGCCGGACCACGTGCGGATGATCCGGCGCGAGTTCCCCGACGTCCTCGACCAGGATCAGCCGCTCGGTCATCGCGGCTCTGGCCAGCATGGCCGCCAAGAGGGTGGTCTTGCCGGCGCCGGTACCACCGCTGACCAGGAAGGCCGCGCGGGCATCCACGACCGCCTCCAGCACGATCCGCCAGTCGGGGAGCACCATGCCCGCGCCGACCAGCGCCTCCAGGCTGCCCGGACCGTCCCTGAGCACGCGCAGACTGATGTGCGTCCCCTGCGGACTCACCGGCGGCACCACGGCGTGCAGCCGGATCCCGCCGGGCAGGCGGGCATCCACCCACGGCAGCGATTCGTCCAGACGCCGTCCGGCCAGTCCGGCCAGGCGGACGGCGAGTTCGCGGGCCTCGCGCTCGCCGCCCGCCAGCTCCGTCACGGGGATCGGACCCGAGCCACGGTCGACCCACACCCGGCCGCCGCCGTTGACCAGGACATCGGACACCGACGATTCCCGCACCAGCCGGGCGAGGGGACCGAGCCCGACCGTGTGCTCACGCTCGAGCAGCGCGGCGCGTCGCTGGTCCTGGGCGCCCAGGACCAGCCCGCTGCGCAGCAGGTGGTCCCCGGCGACCGCCTCGCCCGGCTCACGCCACCCGGACATCGGCGGTCAGGTGACGGCAGAAGGTCGCCAGGGGCCCGCGCGGTCGGATCGGGGGGATCAGGCCACGGTCCAGGGCGGCGGCGAGGCCTGGTTCGGCGCGCAATCGCCCCGCGAGCGGCAGGTCCAACGCATCGGCAACCGCCTCCGCGGCCAGACCGGTCGGTGCGGGCCCGCGGACGACGATCCGCAGGTCGCCGGTCAGGGTCTCGACCTCCGCCGCCAATCGCCCCGCCGCGGCGGCGGCCCGGACCTCTGCCGGGACCACGAGCAGTATGCGGTCGGCAAGACGCAGTGCTGTTCGCGTCACCTCGTCAAGCCGGCGCGGTAGATCCAGGACCACCAGATCCCCCTCGCGAGCCGCAGCCTCGATCACCGCATGCGCCGCCGCGTCCCCGACCGCTGCGACATCGTCGCGATGCCAGGTCAGGAAGCGCACGCCGCCGCGACGTCGGCAGGCCGTGATCGAGGACACCCGGCTGGATCCGGCCGCGCACGGCGACCAGATCGCCCCAGCGCAGGCCGGGCTCGTCGTCCGCCGCCAGCAGAAGATCCACCCCGCCTCCGTACTGATCGAGGTCGATCAGGGTGGGTCTGAGCCCGTGTTCGGCCGCCGTCACGGCAAGCCCGGTCGCCAACACGCTCGCGCCGGCTCCGCCGCGCCCGCCGATCACACCAAGCACCGCGCCGCGCTCGCGCGCACCGCCCTCGTCCAGCAGCCGATCCAGCAGCCAGGGCTCACCGTCGGGCAACACGACCACATGTTCGGCCCCCAGCGCCATCGCACTGCGCCACACCTCGGTGGGAACCTCGGGCCCCTCGGCCACCACGACCACACCCCGGCGCCGCCACGGCGCTCGGGTCGAACGAACCTGATCGGCAGCGCTGAGGGCCACCACCCGATCGGCGCCGACGAGCGTCAAGGACGGGTTGGGCCCGGCGGCGGGGCGCAGCGGCCAGGCCAGGTCCTCCACACGATCGAGGCCGACGCCGGCCGTCACGGCCAGCTCCGCCAGGCGACCCGCCAAGTGCTGGTCGTCCGTGGCGAGCTGGACGGATCGTGCTTCTCGTACGAGGTGTTCACGGCGCGCAGGCATGTCTCGACGGTGGCCGGCATCGGCGACGAACGGCGGCGCACGCCATCCGCCCTGTGCACGACGCCGCCCACCCCAACCCTGGGGACGCAGGACGACAGGATCCGCGACCGTCTCCCCCACCCGGCTCACACCCCGCTCCAACCGCGTTCCAACCCGGCTCAAGCGCAGAATGCGGCGGTCAGGGTGCCGCAAATGCCGAGCCGCCACGATCTCAAGCCGTTTACAGAGCGTTTCGTGATATCGACAGGGCGGGTACGAACGACCTGGCCTACGGAATCGCGGGAATCGAAACCGTCCCCGGGCACCGGCCCAAACGAATGACGGCCCTCGCTGGGGGAGCGAGGGCCGTCCGCTGGTCCGGCTCGGGGGGGAGGAGTCGCACCAGCGAGCACGGCTCAAGGCCGGCTCACGTCAGTGTGATGCTCCGACAGGCGCGGCGCAACCTGAACACGCGAATGTCAATCCGCTTGGCCCTGTGCCGATCGCGCCGCGGCCCGGCCACTTACCGACTCGCGGCCCACCGGGACCCTCCTACCCTGATGGCGTGAGCGAGCCACCGACAACCCCCTCCGCCACCGAGCCGGACGCGCTGCGCTCCGCCGCGTTCTTCGACCTCGACAAGACAATCATCGCGCGATCGAGCACCTTCGCTTTCGCCGGGCCGTTCCGCGCGGGTGGGCTGATCAACCGCAGAACAGTACTGCGCAGCGCCTATGCGCATTTCGTCTACCTGATCGGCGGCGCAGACCACGACCAGATGGAGCGGATGCGCGGATACCTCTCCTCCATGGTCGTCGGCTGGGACGTCCAGCAGGTGCGCGACATCGTCGCCGAGACCCTGCAGGAGCACATCGCCCCCATGGTCTACCGGGAGGCCACCGCGCTGATCGCCGAACACCGGGAGGCCGGACGTGACGTCGTCGTGGTCTCCAGCAGTGGGTCGGAGCTCGTCGAGCCGATCGGTGCCCTGCTGGGGGTGGACCGGGTGGTGGCCACTCGCATGGAGATCTCCGAGGGCCGCTACACCGGACAGATCGAGTTCTACGCCTACCGCGAGAACAAGGCGGCGGCGATCCGATCGATGGCCGCTCGGTACGGCTACGATCTGGGCGCCTGCTACGCCTACAGCGACTCGGCCACCGATCTGCCGATGTTGCGGGCCGTGGGACATCCCCACGCGGTCAACCCCGACCGCGTCCTGCGCAGGGAGGCCGAGACCCGCGGCTGGCCGGTGCTGGACTTCACCTATCCGGTGACCCTGCGCGACCGGATGGATCGGGTCTCAGGCAGGGTCGGGGACCGGCTGCCCCCCGTGCCGCCGATGCCCCCACCCGCCCGGCCCGCAGTGCTCGCCGCCAGCGCACTGGCGGGAGCGGTGGTGGCGCTCAGCCTGGCCGCGGCCCGCCGACGGACCCGGCGCAGCGGGTGAGGCGCGCGAGTCGTCAGGGCACGGGCCGCCCGGCCTGGACGGCGTCGCACACGGCGACCCCGTGCGCGGCCCCGTCGATCACGGACTGGGCGAAGGTGCACACCCACGCGGCGGCCCCGTCGGCCTGCCCTGCCCGGGCCAGGTCGAGCCGGTAGCGAACCCCCAGGTCGATCAGGGCCTGCTCCCAGACCGCCACGCCGGTGGTATCCACCCCGCGACCGATCAGCACGGCGCGGCACAGGGACCGGGCGACCAGGCCGTTGCCCGCGACGAAGGGGCGCAGCAGGGCCAGTTCGGCGTGCACCGTGGCGGCCACGACCAGCGCCGGCACCGTGCCGGGATTCGTGAGCAACTTCCCGAGCGACTTCAGCCGCTTGGGCAGCACGGCGCCGTCCACCACCTCGATGGCCTCGCCGTCGTCGCCGAACAGATCATGACCGTCCTGGGGCTGCTCGCCAGGCGCTCGGGGCCGTCCGATCAGGTTCTCGGGGAGCTGGCCGGCGCAGGCCGCGACGTGTAGCCGGACCAACGCCTGCAGGGGGGCCTGCTGCCAGACGCTGCCGAGCCGGCGGGACTCGACCTGGGCCCGGACCGCACCCCGAACGGTCTGACCGACCGCGTCCGCGGGGTAGGGTGCCGCACCGCGAACGGCGTCGCGCACCACCTCCAGCGGCAGGCTGGCGCCGGCCAGGGCGGCGTTGGCCCGGGCGGCCCGCACCCCCGCCTCGGCGGCGGCGGCCTCACCCTGGCGACGCAGCGCCGGGTGCCGGCGCAGATCGAGGCAGGCGGCGCGGACGCCGTCCACGGCCTCAGCGACGTCCACGCGGACGGCCAGGGGTGACAGGGAATCGACGCGGGGGCTCATCACGTCCAGCATCGCATCGTCGACCCCGGCGCGCAGACCCGATCAGGCGCTGACCATCATCTGAAGACAGGTCGCGCGCAGCCCGGAGGCGCCCCGGAAGAGGTGAGCGTCCAGTCCGGACCGGCGCGCGGCGGCGACCCCCTCCGGCCTCGAATCGACGTACAGGCGCTCCCCGTGCCCGGTGGGGACCGCGCGCAGCAGTTCGGCGAATCGGCGCGGATCCGTCCAGCCACCGCCGGGGCGCGGCACCACGGGCTGACCGGGCGTGCCGAGCCGATCGGCACCCACCCGGTGGACCCGGTCGAAGACCGCCAGCTGTTCGGCGAACCGACCGCCCCAGTGAGGCTGGTGGAGCAGGTCTCCCGCATCGTGCTCGAGGATGCCGACGAGGTGCCATCCCCGATCCCGCAGCTCGACGAGCAGTTCCATGACGGCGACGTCGACGGTGCCGCAGGCGTCGGCCAGGAACGACAGCAGCTCGGGGTCGCTGCCGCGCCAACCCAGGCGGGCGCGCTGGAGCCGGATGAACTCCGGCTCCCCGAGCCGTCCCGCGGCGAACTCGTCGAAAGCCTGGTCCAGCAGTTGCTCGGGGCGCTCGACCGTGATCCCGCCGTTGGCCACGGCGAGGGCGTGGTGAACCTGAGCGAGGCTGGCGGGAGCGAGCACGCTGGACAAGTCGCACAACAGGACCGACATGGCCTTGACGCTAACCCGCCGGAGCCCCCGTCGGCGGCAACGACACCATCGGGGGAACGGACGAGACTCCTCGCCGGCGTCCACGGGGTGGTTCGGCGGACTAGCGTGAACACCGTGGACGGGCACCGGGGCGACATCGGCGGCGCTGCTCGCCCTCGTGGCATTGCTGCTCACGACGGCCGGCGCCGGACTCGCCTGGCTGGTGCTGCGCCGACGCGATCTGGGCACCACCGCCGACCGGACCACGTTCGCCACCCTGCACCGAGCGGCGCAGGCGGCACCGCACCTGCGAGAGGGGCTGACCTCCGACGGGGCCCAGCGCTCGGTGCGGCATCTGCGGGCTCTGCTGGGAACCCCCGCTGTGGCGCTGACCACGGCCACGAGCACGCTGGCCTGGGACGGCGAGGGCGAGGAATCGCACTCCGCCGACGCCGCCGGGCTGGGGGCCGAGGTGATGACCTCGGGCCGCACCCAGATCCGTTCCGGCCGGGAGGTGGCCTGCCAGCACGGCGACTGCCGGTTGCGTTCCGCGGTCTCCTGCCCCCTGGTCAGCGACGACCGGGTGATCGGGACGCTGATCGCCTACGCGCCCGAGGTGACCGCGGGTCTGGTCCGCGCGACCGAGGAGGTCGCCCAGTGGGTCTGCACCCAACTCGATCTGGCTGAGTTGGGCCGCTCCCGCACCCGGGCCATCGAGGCCGAGCTGCGGGCGCTGCGGGCTCAGATCAGTCCGCATTTCATCTACAACTCGCTGGCGGCCATCGCGAGCTTCGTCCGGACCGACCCGGACCGGGCCCGGGACCTGTTGCTGGAGTTCGCCGACTTCACCCGGTACGCGCTGCGTCGCGGCGGCGAGTTCACCCCGCTGGCCGACGAACTGCGCAACGTCGAGCGATACCTGGTCCTGGAGCAGGCCAGGTTCGGGGATCGGCTCAAGGTGCAACTCCAGGTCGCTCCCGAGGTGCTCTCGGTGGCGGTGCCCTTCCTGGCCGTGCAGCCGTTGGTGGAGAACGCCGTCCAGCACGGGCTGGAGGCCGGCAGTGGCGTGGGCACGATCACCCTGGGCGCCCAGGACCTCGGTGCCGAGGCCCTGATCTGGATCGAGGACGACGGAGCGGGCTCGGATCCCGAGATCGTCCGGCAGGTGCTCGCGGGGGCCAGCGAGGCCGACTCGGTCGGCCTCGGCAACGTCGACGCCCGACTGCGACAGGTGTTCGGCGACGACCACGGCCTGGTCGTGGAGACGGCTCCGGGAGCCGGCACCAAGGTGAGCTTCCGGGTTCCGAAATACGCACCGAGCGTGCGCGCCTGAACGCTGCACCGGGTGCTGGGCCGGTCGAGGGACGGCGGTGAAGGCCGACCCAATGTGTGTCGAAGACCCTCAAGGTCCATCAGGACCACTCGACGGGCCCCCGAGGGGCCCTCGCGCGAACCGGGGAATCGGGAGACAGAGTGAGCAAGTACCGACTGGTGACCCGCAGCGACTTCGACGGGTTGGTCTGCGCCGTCCTGCTGCGCCAGCTCGACCTGATCGACGACATCACGTTCGTGCACCCCAAGGACGTCCAGGACGGCAGGGTCGAGGTCACCGAGCGAGACATCCTGACGAACCTGCCGTACACACCAGGGGCGCACCTGGTCTTCGACCACCACCTGTCGGAGGCGACGCGGATGCAGGCAGAGCACGCCAACCACGTCCTCAGGCCGAACGCTCCCTCGGCGGCCCGCGTCGTCCACGATCACTTCGGCGGCGAGGTGGCCTTTCCCGGGATCAGCGCGGACCTGATGGCCGCGGTCGACCAGGCGGACTCGGCGCAGTACTCGCTGGACGACATCCTGTCCCCCAGCGGCTGGACCCTGCTGAACTTCGTGATGGACTCGCGTACCGGCCTCGGCCGGTTCCGCGACTTCAGGGTGTCCAACTACGAGCTGATGATGAACCTCATCGACCACTGCATCTCCCACCAGCAGGTCGAGGACATCCTTGAGATCCCGGACGTCGCCGAGCGCATCGACCTCTTCCACGCGCAGCGACCGCTCTTCGTCGACCAGTTGCAGCGGGTGTGCCGGCAGCACGGCGACGTCGTCGTCGCCGACCTGCGTGATGAGAAGGTCATCCATGCCGGGAACCGGTTCATGATCTATGCCCTGAACCGGGAGGCGAGGGTGAGCATCCACGTGATGTGGGGGCGGGGCCGGCAGAACACCGTGCTCGCGGTCGGCAGGTCCATCCTGGACCGGACCTCGCCGGTGGACATCGGCGGCACCCTGCTGCGTCACGGTGGTGGCGGGCACCCGGCCGCGGGCACCTGCCAGGTGGCCCACGAGGACGCCGATCGGGTTCTGACCGAGTTGATCGCCGGCCTCGGCGCCCCCCGCGACGCCCTCGTCTGACCTCCCCGTCGAGCTGCCCGGACCCGCTCGGGCGCCGCTGCGGGCCGGGCCCACAGGGACCGCCGGGACGGCAGCTGTCACGATGTGGCAAAATGCTCACCGCCAGGCACGACATGCGACCGGACGGGCCGTAGTCTCGGCCCATGGCCAATCCGCCCCCCTCGGTTCCGCCGCTGCGGGCGCTGGTGGTGGACGACGAGCTGCCGGCTCTCGAGGAATTGACCTACCTGCTCGGCAAGGACCCGCGGATCGGCACCATCCACACCGCCTCCAGCGGCGCCGAGGCGCTGCGGGCCCTGGAGGAACGGACGGTCGACGTCGTCTTCTGCGACGTCCGGATGCCGGCGCTGGACGGCCTGGATCTGGCGCGGGTGCTGGCTCGGTTCAGCCACCGCCCGCAGGTCGTGTTCGTGACCGCCTACGACCGGCACGCCATCGACGCCTTCGATCTGCGCGCCACCGACTACGTGATGAAACCCGTGCGGCCGCAGCGCCTCGCCGAAGCTGTGCGCCGCGCGCAGGAGAGTGTCGCGGCGAACTCGAACACCCCCGTCCCGGCGGAGGAGATCGAGGACGAGACGATCGCGGTCGAGCTCGGTGGGGTGACCCGATTCGTGCAGCGCTCCCAGGTGCGCTTCGTCGAGGCCCACGGGGACTACGCCCGCCTGCACACGGACGCCGGCAGCCACCTGATCCGGATCCCGCTGACCACCCTCGAGGAACGGTGGGCGGACGCCGGCTTCATCCGGATCCACCGCAGCACCCTGGTGGCCCTGCCGCACGTCGACGAGATCCGGGTGGACGGCGGACGCTGCTCGGTCCGGATCGGTGACCGGATGCTGCAGGTCAGCCGCCGGCACACCAAGAAACTCCGGGACAAGCTGGTCCGCGCCACGAACCTGGCCAAGGATCACCGGTGACCCCGGGCGGACACGGCCTGCCACGCCCGCCGCGGCCGCAGCGTGTTCGGATCACCAGCCCGCGTATGGGCACCGTGGCCCGACCCGACCGCAGCTCGCCCACCCGTGAGATCGACGAGCAGACCGGGCTCGGCGAGGTCTACATGCGGTCCCTGCTGCGCACCCAACTCCGGCTCGGGCTGACCGCCGTCGGCGTCCTGGCCCTGATCCTGGGCACCCTTCCGCTGCTGTTCGCCGAGCAGCCCCAACTGGCCGACGTCCGGTTGCTCGGCCTGCCGCTGACCTGGGTCGTGGTCGCCGCCGGCCTCTACCCGGTGATCATCGCGACGGCATGGTGGCTGGACCGGGCGGCCAACCGGGTCGAACGAGACTTCGCCGAGATCGTCACTCGTTCGTGACGACCAGCCCGCAGGCCTGGCCGTCGATCGTCGCGGTGGTGCTGGTCGCCGTGGCCACCCTCGGGGTCGGCGCGTTGGGTCTGCGTCTGTCCCGCACCACGTCTGACTTCTACGTGGCCAGCCGGGCGGTCAGCCCGGTGTGGAACGCCTCCGCCATCGGCGGCGAGTACCTGTCGGCCGCCAGCTTCCTCGGGGTCGCCGGCCTGATACTCGCCTTCGGCGCCGACATCCTCTGGTATCCGGTGGGTTATACCGCCGGGTACCTGGTCCTCCTCGCGCTGGTCGCGGCGCCGCTGCGCCGATCGGGCGCCTATACCCTGCCGGACTTCGCCGAGATCCGGTTGCGGTCCCAGACGGTGCGCCGGATGTCCTCCGTCCTGGTGGTGGGGATCGGCTGGTTGTACCTGCTGCCCCAGTTCCACGGCGCCGGTCTGGCGCTGCGCACGGTCACCGGCGGACCCGCCTGGGTGGGTGGCGCCCTGGTCGCGGTCATCGTGCTCATCAACGTGGTCTCCGGGGGGATGCGTTCGATCACCTTCGTCCAGGCCTTCCAGTTCTGGCTCAAGCTCACCGCCATCCTGGTGCCCGTGATCTTCATGGCCATCGCCTGGCGGGCGGACGGGCTGCCGGACCCCGCCGCATCGGGTCCACCGGTGGCGCGGACCGAGACCTCGGTGGTCCTGGCCGGACCGACCACCCTGACCGTGGCAGAGCCGGCCACGGTGATCGTCGACGGCGTCCCCCGTCGCCTCGAGGTGGGCGAGGTGACCCTGGACGGCGGGACGCACCTCACCCTCCCGGCCGGGGCCGCGATGCCGCAGGTGAGCCAGATCGAGATCAGTGACGGAACCCGATGGGCCCAGCAGGCCTCCGGCGGCGGCGGACGTGACTTCCCCCTGTACCGCCTGTACTCGCTCATGCTGGCCCTGCTGCTCGGCACCATGGGGCTGCCTCACGTCCTGGTCCGCTTCTACACCAATCCGGACGGTCGGTCGGCGCGGCGGACCACCCTGTTCGTCCTGCCCCTGCTCGGGCTGTTCTACCTCTTCCCGCCGTTCTACGGCGCGCTCGGCCGCATCTACGCCCCCGACCTGCTGCTGACCGGACGCACGGACGCGGTCGTGCTCCTGCTGCCCTCCCGGGTGCTCGACGAGCCGTGGAGCTCCGTATTGTCGGCCCTGGTCACCGCGGGGGCGTTCGCAGCCTTCCTGTCGACCTCGAGCGGGTTGACCGTCTCGGTCTCCGGCGTTCTCAGCCAGGACCTCCTGCGGGGACGGCTGCGCAACTCGGTGACCGGGTTCCGGATGGGCGCGGGCATCGCCGTCGGCGCCCCGCTGCTGTTGTCCCTGCTCACCCAACGGGTCAGCATCGCCGACACCGTCGGCCTGGCCTTCGCCGTCGCCGCCTCGACCCTGTGTCCCCTTCTGGTGCTGGGCATCTGGTGGCGGGGACTGACCCGGCGGGGCGCCCAGGCCGGGCTCGTCGTCGGCGGCGCCGTGGCGAGCACCGCGGTGGTGATCACCATGCTCGGCGGAACCTCCGCCTCCTCGCTCGCGAACGCTCTGCTCGCCCAACCCGCCGCCTGGTCGGTGCCCCTCACCTTCATGGTGATGATCGTGGTCTCGAAGATCACCCGGCGTACCCTCCCGCCCGACGCCGGGCGCATCATGGTTCGCCTGCACGCCCCGGAATCCCTCGGCCTGTACGCCATTCGGCGCTGAAACCCGCCTCTCGGCGCAGGGTGCACGTCCGCACGGCGAACCGCAGCGACCACTGGACGCCGCCGGCCACGGGTTCCTTTCCCGGCAGCCGGGCATGACCCAGGGTCGAACCAGATCTCACCTGATCATCCACCGCGCCGGCCGGCGCGAGGCGCAGACCCGACCGCGGGGCGCAGTCGTGCCGCGAGAACCAGAGAGGTTGCCCGATGTCCACAGAGCGCGCGATCCACGACAGCGGTGGGGCGTCCTACCGTGAGGTGCAGGACAGCGCCGAGTTCGACGCCCTGCGCGCGAAGTTCCGCAGGTTCGTCTTCCCCGTCACCGGCCTGTTCCTGGCCTGGTACTTCTTCTACGTCGTTCTGGCGGCGTTCGCCCCAGACTTCATGGCCACCAAGGTGTTCGGGCAGATCAACATCGGCCTGATCCTCGGCCTGCTGCAGTTCGTGTCCACCTTCACCATCACCATGGTCTACGCCAGGTGGGCGGACAACGAGTTCGACCCCGCCGCGGAGCGCCTGCGGAACCGGATCGAAGGGAACCTCCGATGAGCGCCGCTCCCCTCCTCGCCGCCGCCGCAACCAACGTCGGCAACCGCGCCATCAACATCGCGCATCTTCATCCTCTTCGTGCTGTTCACCCTCGGCGTGGTCATCCGGGTCTCCCGGCAGAACAGCACCGCCGCGGACTACTACGCCGGCGGGCGGGCCTTCTCCGGGCGTCAGAACGGCATCGCGATCGCCGGTGACTACCTGTCCGCGGCCTCGTTCCTCGGCATCGCCGGCGCCATCGCGTTGTCCGGCTACGACGGGTTCATGTACTCGATCGGCTTCCTCGTGGCGTGGCTGGTGGCGCTCCTGCTGGTCGCCGAACTGCTGCGCAACACCGGTAAGTTCACCATGGCCGACGTGCTGTCGTTCCGGTTGCGGCAGGGACCGGTGCGCACCGCCGCGGCCATCTCGACGCTGGCGGTGTCCTTCTTCTACCTGCTGGCCCAGATGGCCGGTGCGGGCGGCCTGGTCAACCTGCTGCTGGGGGTCTCCGGCGCAGCGGCCCAGAACATCACCATCGCCGTCGTCGGAATGCTGATGCTCGTCTACGTCCTCGTCGGGGGCATGAAGGGCACCACCTGGGTGCAGATGATCAAAGCCGTTCTGCTGATCAGCGGCGCCGCCGTGATGACCGTGTGGGTGCTCAGCCGGACCGGGTTCAACCTGTCCAGCCTGCTCGGCGACGCCGCGGCCAGCAGCCCCAAGGGCGAGGCAGTGCTCAATCCGGGCCTGAAGTACGGCCTCGATCTGACCACCAAGATCGACTTCATCTCGTTGTCGATCGCCCTCGTCCTGGGCACCGCGGGCCTGCCCCACGTGCTGATGCGCTTCTACACCGTGCCCACCGCCAAGGAGGCCCGGCGCAGCGTGGTCTGGGCGATCTGGCTGATCGGCCTGTTCTACCTGTTCACCCTGGTGCTGGGTTACGGCGCGATGCTGTACGTCGGTTCCGACGCGATCAACGCCGCCCCCGGCAAGGCGAACGCCGCCGCGCCGTTGCTCGCCTTCGAACTCGGCGGCACGGTCCTGCTCGGCCTGATCTCCGGAGTGGCATTCGCCACGATTCTGGCGGTGGTGGCAGGTCTGACGATCACCGCCTCGGCCTCGTTCGCCCACGACGTGTACTCACACGTGATCAAGAAGGGGCAGATCAACCCGGACCAGGAGGTCCGCATCGCCCGCATCACCGCCGTGGTCATCAGCGTGGTCGCGATCTTCGGCGGCATGCTCGCCAAGGATCAGAACATCGCCTTCCTGGTGGCATTGGCCTTCGCGGTCGCGGCATCGGCGAACCTGCCGACGATCCTGTACTCGCTGTTCTGGAAGCGATTCACCACTCGCGGTGCGGTGTGGAGCATCTACGGCGGCCTGATCAGCTCGATCGTCCTGATCGCGTTCTCGCCGGTGGTCTCCGGGGGCGCGGTCAACGAGGCCACGGGCAAGGCGGTCTCGATGATCACCGACCCGAGCATCGACTTCCACTGGTTCCCGCTGTCGAACCCGGGTCTGGTCTCGGTCCCGCTGGCCTTCTTCCTCGGCTGGCTGGGCTCGGTCACCAGCAAGGAGGAGGCCAACCTGGCCAAGTACGCCGAGATGGAGGTCCGCTCCCTGACCGGTGCCGGCGCGGAGAAGGCGATCGCGCACTGACCGACCGCAAGGGACGAGTCGGGTCCGCCAGCCTGGATCCCGGCCCGCACCATCACGCCGATGGCCGCTCGACGTCGAAAGGCGTTGGGCGGCCATCGTCTGTCCCCCGGCGTCCGCCGGAAACGGGAGAGGACCGCTGAGTACCGCCGGGGGGCGGGCGGGAACCGGGGCGGACGGCCTCGACCCGGCCACGGTGAACGCATCGAGTGAGCGCCTGCCGTCGGCGACGATCGGTCGAGCGGGCGCCGTCCGCCGCACACGGCGCCCGCTGATCGCTGCCCGCGGTCCACCTCTGGGCAGAGCGACAGCGCGTCGTTAGGGTCACGAAGGGGCGTGCCGGAAGACACCGGTTCGACCACACCGTCAGACGCCGTCGTTCGACCGGGAGGCAGGCCGCATGTCCAGCGAAGCCATCGAGAATCTGAGCCACGAGGACCGGCGATTCCCGCCTGATCCAGACTTCGCCGCACGGGCCGTCGCCAAGGCCGATCTGTACGAGCAGGCGGCCGCGGATCGTCTGGGGTTCTGGGCCTCCCAGGCCGCGCAGCTGACCTGGGCCAGCGAGTGGACGGACGTCCTGGACTGGTCGGATGCGCCGTTCGCCAAGTGGTTCGTCGGCGGCACGCTCAACGTGGCGTACAACTGCGTCGACCGGCACGTCGAGGCGGGCAACGGCGACCGGGTGGCGATCCACTTCGAGGGCGAACCCGGAGACACCCGCACCCTGACCTACGCCGACCTGCAGCGTGAGGTCAGCCAGGCGGCCAACGTCCTGACCTCTCTCGGCGTCGCCAAGGGCGATCGCGTGGCGATCTACCTGCCGATGATCCCCGAGGCCGCCATCGCGATGTTGGCCTGCGCCCGGATCGGGGCTCCGCACTCGGTGGTGTTCGGTGGGTTCTCAGCGGATGCGCTGCGCAGCCGCATCGAGGACGCCGAGGCCAAGGTCGTCATCACCTCGGACGGCGGTTACCGACGCGGGGCGCCGTCCGCCCTCAAACCCGCGGTGGACGAGGCGGTCGCATCCACCCCGACGGTGACGAACGTCCTCGTGGTACGCCGGACCGGCCAGGACGTCGAGTGGACCGACGGGCGTGACGTGTGGTGGCACGAGGCCCTCGAGGCCGCCTCGCCGACGCATTCCCCCGAGCCGATGGACGCCGAGCACCCGCTGTTCATCCTCTACACCTCGGGCACCACCGGGAAGCCGAAGGGCATCCTGCACACGTCCGGCGGTTACCTGGTCCAGACCGCCTACACCCACCGCGCCGTCTTCGACCTGAACCCCGACAGCGACGTCTACTGGTGCACCGCGGACGTCGGCTGGGTCACCGGCCACAGCTACATCGCCTATGGCCCGCTCGCCAACGGAGCGACCCAGGTGATGTACGAGGGCACTCCCGACTCGCCGCACCAGGGCCGCTGGTGGGAGATCGTGCAGAAGTACAAGGTGTCGATCCTCTATACCGCCCCGACCGCGATCCGCACGTTCATGAAATGGGGCGAGCAGATCCCGGCGCAGTACGACCTGTCGTCCATCCGGGTGATGGGCAGCGTCGGCGAGTCGATCAACCCCGAGGCGTGGATGTGGTACCGCCGGGTGATCGGTGGCGACAAGGCCCCGATCGTTGACACCTGGTGGCAGACCGAGACCGGCGCGATCATGATCTCCCCGTTGCCCGGGGTGACCACGGCCAAGCCGGGTTCGGCGCAGAGACCGCTGCCCGGGATCGTGGCCGACGTCGTGGACGACGAGGCGCACTCGGTGCCCAACGGCGGCGGCGGGCTACCTGGTGCTGACCGAGCCCTGGCCGGCGATGCTCCGCGGGATCTGGGGCGACCCCGAGCGGTACAAGGAGACCTACTGGTCGCGCTGGCCCGCACTCTACTTCGCCGGTGACGGGGCGAAGAAGGACGAGGACGGCGACATCTGGCTGCTCGGCCGGGTGGACGACGTGATGAACGTCTCCGGCCACCGGTTGTCCACCACGGAGATCGAGTCCTCACTGGTCTCGCACCCGAAGGTGGCAGAGGCCGCCGTGGTCGGTGCCACCGACGACACCACCGGCCAGGCCGTGGTCGCCTTCGTCATCCTGCGCGGCGGGGCGCGGACGGCCTCGACGAGGCGGATGTGGTCACCGAGCTGCGCAACCACGTCGGCAAGGACATCGGTCCGATCGCCAAACCCAAGAAGCGTGATGATCGTCCCCGAACTGCCCAAGACGCGGTCCGGGCAAGATCATGCGCCGGTTGCTGCGCGACATCGCCGAGCACCGCGAGGTCGGCGACCAGACCACGTTGGCCGACTCGACGGTGATGTCCCTGATCGCCTCCGGGATGAGCAAACCGGACGACGACTGACCACCCGCCCGGCGTACGGCGCGCGCCGCGCACCCCCGATTCGGGTGGTGTGCGGCGCCGCTCGTCGTGGCCGGCCGAATGTCGGCGGGGGACCGACCTCGGTAGCCTCTTGCCGTGCCCGACCTCCCCCCTCGACCACGGACCCCCCGCCCCGTACGACGTCTGTTCTCCCGCGTCGCAGACCGCGACGACGCCTTCGTCAGTCGAGCTGCTGCGCACCGAGACGGTCGGCGGAGCGCTCCTCCTCGCCGCCGCCGTCATCGCGCTGATCTGGGCGAACTCCCCCTGGCACGAGTCCTACACGACGGTGCTGGAGACGACGATCGGGCCCAGCAGCTCTGCACCTCGACCTCGACGTCGCGCACTGGGCGGCGGACGGCCTGCTGGCCGATGTTCTTCTTCGTCGCCGGTTCCGAGCTCAAGCGCGAGTTGGTGGTCGGTGACCTGCGCGAGCCCGCGCGCGCCGCCGTCCCGGTCATCGCCGCCGTCTGCGGTGTCGTCCTGCCCGCCGCGCTCTACCTCGCACTGACCGCCGGGGACGCCGAGGCTCCTCCGGCTGGGCGATCCCGGTGGCCACGGACATCGCGTTCGCGCTCGCGATCCTGGCCGTGGTCGGCCGGCACCTACCGGTGGCCCTGCGCACGTTCCTGCTCACCCTCGCGGTCGTCGACGATCTCATCGCGATCGTGATCATCGCCATCGCCTACACCTCCGACCTGTCCCTGCCCGCCCTGGCGGCAGCCGTCGTTCCCCTGGCGGTCTTCGGGGTCCTCGTGCAGCGACGGCTCATTCTGATCTGGGCGCTCGTCCCGCTCGCGCTGCTCACCTGGGGACTGGTGCACGCCTCCGGCGTCCACGCCACGGTCGCCGGTGTGCTGTTGGCCTTCACCCTGCCCGCGCACACCCGCGAGGGCGAGGACCACAGCGTCTGCGAGAACCTGGAACACCGCGTGGAACCGATCAGCGCCGGACTGGCGGTCCCCCTGTTCGCGCTGACCGCGGCCGGGGTCCGGGTCGTCGACGGCGGTCTGGGACAGGCCGTCAGCGATCCCGTCTTCCTCGCCGTGATCGTGGGTTTGGTGATCGGCAAGCCGGTCGGGGTGCTGTTCGGCACCTGGGCGACGGCCCGCTTCACCCGGGCCGAGCTGGACGCCAGCATCGGCTGGCCCGAGGTCACCGGCGTGGCTCTGCTGTCCGGGGTGGGCTTCACCGTCTCGCTGCTCATCGGCGAGCTGTCCTTCGGCGCCATGAGCCCCCGACAGGACCATGTCAAGCTCGCGGTCCTGGTCGGATCCCTACTGGCCGGATTGCTGGCGGCCGTCGCGCTGCGGGTCCGCAGTGGTCACCATCGCGATCAGGTCGCCTCGTCCGGCTGACCGCGGCCGATCTCACCAACACATCACCCGGGGGCGGGCGCCCGGGGCCCAGGCCCCGTAGGCTCTCGGGTGGACCCGCCGCGGAAGGAGCCCGTTCAATGGCCGTCGAACCGACCGAACGCACATTGGGCCAACTGGTCGCGCAAGCCTCCGCCGACCTGACCGACATCATGCGCGCCGAAGTGGCGCTCGCGAAGGCCGAGATCAAGGACGACGTCAAGAACGGTGCGCTGGCGGGTGGAATGTTCGGCGCTGCCGGTTACATCGTGGTCCTGGCCACGATCCTGCTCAGCATCGCCGCCGGCTACGGGCTGGCCGCCCTGGGACTGGCCCCGGGCTGGGCCTTCCTGATCGTGGCGGGCGTCTACCTGGTGATCGCCGGCATCCTCGCCCTGATCGGGGTCTCCCGGATCCGCAAGGTCGGTCCTCCGGAACGGGCCATTCGCACGACCAAGGCGACCATCGCCGCGGTCAAGCCATCCCGTCAGTGACCGCCGACCCACAGGACGTCCTCCTGGACGGCCCGTGGCAGCACCGCTTCGTCTCCGCCAACGGCGCCCGGTTCCATCTCGTCGAGGCCGGAAGCGGTCCGCTCGTCGTGTTGTTGCACACCGCCGGGCAGTTCTGGTGGGCCTGGCGTCACCAGCTCCCCTGTCTGGCCGACTCCGGTCACCGCGTCGTGGCGATGGATCTGCGCGGGGTCGGCGGTAGCGACAAGCCCCCGGGTCGCTATGACACCACCACCCTCGCCTGCGACGTGGCCGGCGTCATCCGGGCACTCGGCGAGAGCGAGGCCGTCGTGATCGGCCATGGCAGCGGTGCCTGGCTCAGCTGGGCGATGCCGGCCCTGTGGCCCCGGGCGGCCCGGGCCATCGGCGTCCTCTCGATGGGCCATCCCCTGCTCATGCGCTCCGGCGCACTCCGGCCCGATCAAGCGCCGCTGACCGTGCAGCTGGCCGCCGCTCAGATCCCGTGGCTGCCCGGGTACCTCTTGCGTCGCGGTCTGATCAACCGGGTGATCGCGCACGGTTGGGGAGAGGGCACTCCGCCTGCAGACATGCTGGAGACCTACCGTCGAGCACTGCAGCTACCGGCGGCATCGCGAACCGCGCTCGCCCATCTGCGCCCGGCCTCGGCCTGGATCGGACGTCCGATCTCCCGGCGCCAGGACGACCGTGGCCTCCGGGAGGCGCTCTCGGCGCCCACGAGCGTGCCGGTGCTTCAGCTTCACGGCGAACTGGACCCCTGGGTGAGCCTGCGCACCGCTGCGCGCTCGAGGACCAAGGTCGTGGGGCCTCTCGACACCCGGGTTCTGGCGGGAGCCGGCCACTTCCTGCCCGATGAGGCACCGACAGCGGTCACCGCCGCGATCCGGGAATGGCTGTCGGGACCGGCACTGCGGCCCGCGGACGTGGACGAACGCCCGACCGTCAGCCGGCCGGACCCCACCCGATGACGCTGCAGTTGGTGACCGCCGAGGCCATGTCCACCTCGGCCGGCAGGTCGCCCCGGGAGCTCTGGACGAACTGGACCGAGACCCGGTTGTACTCGACCACCGCGCCGAGGCATTCTCGCACCGCCGAGACCAGCGCGAAGCCCGCAGCGAGCGGAATGGTTCGCTGATCGCTCGGGTTGGCGGCGTTGAACTTGGCCTCCTTCGCGGCGTACTGGTCGTTGGCCGCGGTGACCGCATCCCATTTCTGCGCCAGACCGGCCTCCTCGAGCCGGCTCTTCTCGGCCTCCGTGGCCGCCTGCCGAGCGGCCACGAACGCGTCGTGTTCGCTCGACAGGCGGACGATCTCGCGATCTGCGACAGCACGTCGCTGGGTCCACCACACGCCGGTCCCGGCGATCACGACGAACAGCAGCGCCGAGACCATGGCCAGCGCAGTGGCCGCACGCAGGGTGGAATCCGGCATCGACTGCGGCGCCGCCGCCTGCGCCGGCCGGCCGCTCCCGTCATAGGGCGGCGGCTGGCCGACGTCCGGGGGCTGCGGGTAGCCGACCCCGTCGGACGACTCGCCCGGAGCCCCGTACTCGGGGGGATAGGCGTACTGCGGAACGGATGGCGTGAACTGCCCCGACGGCGGGGGCGGCTGCATCGGGGGTGGGACGGGCATCTGAACCGGCGGGGGGACGGGCGCCGGGGGCGGCTGGTGTGGCGTGGACCAGTCCGCCCCGGCGACCGGCCGCCAGTCGAACGCCGAGGCCCGTCCGCGGGGGGCCCGGGGTGGCGGCGTGGAGGAGGCCAGATCGAGGGCCGCGGTGTCCGGTGGCGCGAACAGGTCGTCCGAGGGCACCTCGGTCGGATCCCGCTGCCGGTCCTCGGGTTCGACCGTCTCGGGTTCGACCGTCTCGGGTTCGACCGTCTCGGGTTCGACCGTCTCGGGTTCGACCGTCTCGGGTTCGACCGACTGGGGTTCGACCGTCTCGGGCTCGACCGTCTCGGGTTCGACCGACTCGGGTTCGACCGTCTCGGGCTCGACCGCGTCGGGTTCGACCGCCTCAGGCTCGACCGCGGCCTCGGGCTCGGCCTGCTTGACGCCTGGCAGAGGCGGTGGCTGCTGACGGGACATCGGCGCTCCGGACGAGTGTTGGGCAGATCTGTAGCGGGGTGGGGGTGCCTAGAATCCGGCTCCCTTCGAGTTCTTGGCCAGCATGGCCTTACCGCAATCGGTCGCCGTGGCGGTGAGGTCGATGGTTGGGGGCAGATCACCCAGGTCCTCGGCGCTGAACCATCCCGCCATCCGGTTGTACTGATCGACGGTGTACATGCACTGCCCCACCGCCTCCCACACGATCTTGAGTTCGGTCCTGCCGGCACGCCAGGTGGTCGCGCTGCTGTCGACAGTCTTATCGGCGGCGCGGACGGCGGCCAGTCGGTTGCTCAGTTCCTTCCGGTCCAGTGGCGGCGGCGTCACGGTCTGTGCGTCCGCCTGCTCGGCGGCGTCCTCCTGCTGCTGGATCTGCAGTGCCGCCAAACGTTGGTCCATGTCGGACAAAGACCGGCGGGCCAGGACCACCGTGACCACGGCTCCGAGCAGCAGCACCACGGTCAGTGTGGTCAGCAGGGGGATCAGCAGCCCCCGCGCACGCCGGGACGGCGTCCGGGCAGATGGCGCACCGCCACCGGCGGTGGCCCAGGACGATCGAGGATCGCCGGCGCCCCCACCGTCGGTCGGATGCGTCATGGCGACTCCTCGCGAGCCCGCAGCCTCCTGACGGCTGAACGGTGCGGCGTGATTGCCCGCGTTGGGGACTATATCCGCTAGCCCTGCACCGGGGACCGGGGCCCGGGGGTCCGTTTCAGCCACCTATGCACCCCCCGGTGCCTACCCGGGTGGAGGCCGCGACCCCCGCGGTGATCTCGTCCTCGATCTCGGTCAGGGTCAGGGCGTAGCCGGTCTCGGCGTCGTCCAGCGACTTGGCGAAGACCAGCCCGGCCAGGCGGCCGTCGACGGCGACCAGCGGCCCCCCGGAATTGCCCTCGTAGACCGTGGTGAAGAGCGAGTACACATGCCGGACGGCGCCGGCGCCCCCGTAGATGTCCTCCCCCGTGGCCGACAGCAGCGTGCGCACCCGGGCTCCCACCGCCGCATACGGGCCGTTGCGCGGGTAACCCGCCACCACGGCGTCGTCGCCGCGCTCCAGGTCCTGCCCCAGCTGCAGCGGCGGGGCCCTCAGCCCGGGGACGGCGAGCACCGCGACGTCCGTGGTCGGATCGAACAGCACCACCCTGCCCGCGTGCCGGGTCCCACCACCGGCCACCTGCACCATCGGCCTGGTCACCCCCGCGACCACGTGGGCGTTCGTGATCACCCGCCCGGTGGCGATCACGGCCCCGCTGCCCTCCTGCGTGCGGTTGCAGTCCTCGACGTCCCCGGTGATCTTGACCACGGAGCTGCGGACCCGGGTCAGAACGGCGTCCGGTACCGCCGCCGGGTCCGGCGCGTCGATGGGCACCAGCGGCTCCGGGCTCACTCCGGTGAACA
The DNA here is from genome assembly GCA_963750395.1 of uncultured Actinomycetota bacterium. Classification (GTDB taxonomy): domain Bacteria; phylum Actinomycetota; class Actinomycetes; order Actinomycetales; family Kineosporiaceae; genus JADJPO01. Next base: position 244,527 of record CAVVQM010000012.1, read on the forward strand.
CCCGCGGGACGTCCGAGGTGGAGACCCGCCGCCGGAAGTCGCTGGCCAGGTCCTCGAACTGCGGTGGGACCAGCGCGTCGATCCCGCTCAGCACGGCGGAGCCGGCCACCTGCCGCGCGAGCGCCGGAGGCGCCACCTCACGCACCGCCCCGGCGACGAACCACAGCACGAGGGAGACCGCCAGCAGGCTGGCCAGGCCGCCCAGGGCCTGATCGACGGTGCGCACCAGAGGCAGGTCCAGCTCGTCCCGAAGCCGGATGCCGACGACGCCACCGGCCACCTGGCCCGCCCAGGCGGCCAACAGGACGGCCAGCAGGGTCACCAGCGACTGAAGCGGCCCACTCGCGATGTGCACGGCCAGCATCGGGGCGAGCCGGATCGCCAGGTAGGCGCCGCCGATGAACCCGACCATCGACAACGCCCCGACGCTCAGGCCCTGCCGCAGACCGATCGCCGTGTAGGCCACCAGGAGGGCCACCACCAACAGGTCGATCACCACGCCACCATGTCCCGCGTGCGCGCGCGATCCCAGTCCTGCTCCCAGCCACTCAGATGCAGCAGGCGGTCCAGCAGTCCGGCGGTGAAGCCCCACACCAGCAGGTCGCCCGCGGCGAAGGCCGGCCCGATGTAGCCGCTCGGGTGCCGGACCATGAACCGGTTCGCCGGGTCGACCAGTTCGCTCACCAGCACCCGGCGCACCCGCGCCACCTCACCCGGGTCGACCACGCGCACCGGCGTCGGGCGGTGCCACCAGGCGATCACCGGCGTGACCGCGTAGTCGCTGACCGGCAGGTAGACGTCCGGGAGTGCGTCGAGGATGCTCACGCCGGCGGGATCCAGCCCCGTCTCCTCGACCGCCTCGCGCAGCGCGGCGGCCTGAGGACCCGCGTCCCCGGGGTCGATCCGCCCTCCAGGGAAGGCGACCTGGCCGGCGTGCGAGCGCAGGGTATGTGCCCGTTCGGTGAGCAGGACGTCGTGCGGGAGATCGACGTCCGCCGAGGCCTGCCCGGCGAACAGGATCAGCACCGCCGAGCGTCGCAGGTGCCCGTGGGGCGGAACGAACTGGCTCAGCCGGTCGACGGTGCTCGCCTGCGACATGCGAGTGAGCGGGACGGTCCACGCGGGACGCTCGATGTCGGACACGGTCACCGACCCGTCCGGCCGGGTTCGACGAGACCGATGCCGTAGGCCGGGCAGAGTCTGGCCAGGGGACAGTCACCGCAGGCGGGACGACGGGCGTGGCAGATCCGTCGGCCGTGGAAGATCATCCGGTGGCTGAGCATGGTCCAGTCCCGGCGGGGGAAGAGCGCCCCGATGTCCTGTTCGATGACGACGGGGTCCTGCGAGGTCGTCCAGCCGAATCGGCGGGCGAGCCGGCCCACGTGGGTGTCGACGACGATGCCCGGCACCCCGAACGCTTCCCCGAGAACGAGATTCGCCGTCTTGCGGCCGACGCCCGGCAACCGGACCAGCTCCTGCATCCGGTTCGGGACCGCTCCGTCGTGCTCTGCCTGCAACGCGGCACCCAGCTTGACCAGGGTGGCGGCCTTGGCCCGGAAGAACCCCGTCGGCCGGATCTCCTCCTCCAGTTCGGCGAGGTCCGCGGCCGCGTAGGCGGCGGCGCCGGGGTATCGGGCGAACAGCGCCGGGGTCACCTGGTTGACCCGAGCGTCGGTGCACTGCGCGGACAGGATCGTCGCCACCAGCAACTGCAGGGGCGTGTCATGCTCGAGTTCGCAGCGGGCGTCCGGGTGACGCTCGGCCAACAGCCGGTGCATCCGCCGGGCACGCCGGGTGAGGGCGAGCCGGCTGACAGCCGGCTGGGCGTCGCGCGGGGTCACAGAGGGTTCGTCCGACGCGCTGGGTGCCACTCCGACAGCCTACGTGGCTCACCGGGCGGTGCTCGTCACCGCGGTCGGCAGCGGCGCACGGGTGATCGGGTGTGCGCCGCCCGAGTGGTCCGCCGCTGCCCTCCATCAAGGCTCTGACCTGCGACGACGACATCCTCCACAGACCAGGCGAGGGCCGTCGGCCCGGGCCGTGACGATGCGAGGAGCCTCGGATGAGCGTGGCGACGGGCCGTGGTTCGACGCTCGATGAGATCCAGGACGAGCGGGTGCGGCTGCTTGCCGAGCTGCGCGACGTGGACCACTGGCGTCGCCTGGTCTCTGCCCGGTTGGACCTCGCCGTGGCCGCGGTCGCCGGCCCCGACGAGCCGATCTCGCGCGATCTGCCGTTCACGCCTGCGCTGCCGACAGGCCTGCGGAGCCTGGTCGGGTTGTGCGCCGACCCCTCGGTGCAGCTGACAGAGGTGGCCTGTCTGGAGCCTCTGCGAACCGTTCTGGACGACCTCGACTGCTACGCGCTGGCGCTGCGCTCGCGGATCCACACCGCCCACTGATCCGATCGGCGACGACGCGGATCCGGGGGCCGCTGCCCCTGCCGGTGGACGATCACGTACGGCACACTGCCTGATACCCGGTTGGCGATAGAGTTCCCAGAACTCCAGGGATCCCCGCCCACCGCTCACCGTGATCAGGAGGACTTCGTGGACGAGGACGTCGTACGCCAGGCACCCCTCTTCGCCGCCCTGGACGACGAGGCCGCGGGCGCGTTGAAGGCGACCATGACCAGGAGCGAGATCGCTCGCGGTCAGGTGCTGTTCCACGAGGGCGAGCCTGGCGATCGCCTCTACGTCATCATCGAGGGCAAGGTGAAGCTGGGGCGGGCCTCAGGCGACGGACGGGAGAACCTGCTGGCGATCCTCGGCCCCGGCGAGATGTTCGGCGAACTGAGTCTGTTCGACCCGGGTCCCCGCAACGCCACCGCGACGGCGGTCGCCGACACCGTTCTGATCGGGGTCGGCAACGACGATCTGGTCAGCTGGCTGACCGGCCGTCCCGACGTCGCGCGCCAGCTGCTGCGTGCCCTGGCGCGGCGGCTGCGGCGGACCAACGAGGCGCTCGCCGACCTGGTCTTCTCCGACGTGCCGGGCCGGGTGGCCAAGGCGTTGCTCGACCTGTCGGAACGCTTCGGCACTCCCACCGACGAGGGTCTGCGGGTGGCGCACGATCTGACCCAGGAGGAGCTCGCCCAGTTGGTGGGGGCCTCGCGGGAGACGGTCAACAAGGCGCTGGCCGACTTCGCGGCCCGCGGGTGGCTGCGCCTCGACCAGCGGGCCGTCCTGTTGCTGGACGTCGAGCGGCTGCGCCGCCGCGCTCGCTGAGCTCGCGACCCGCCCTCGCGTGCCGGCAGGGGGAGGCGTCAGTCGTCGGCGATCCCCAGATACACCAGAGTGGCCCGCACGCTGCGCCCGGCCGCCGGCCAGAGCGCTCGCGACACATCGTGGTAGACCCGCTCGACGATCTCCTCGGTGGTGCGAGCGCCGGCCTCGAGCGCCTGACGGACCTCGACCAGCCGCTCCGCCCGGTGCTCGCGGTAGCCGCGCACGACGTCGGCGGCCTCGGCCAGCGCCGGTCCGTGCCCCGGAAGCAGCATCCGGCAGCCGATCTCGTCCACCAGGCGCTCCAGGCGGGCCAGGGAGTCGACGTAGTCGGCAAGCACGCCGTCCGGATGGGCGATCACAGCGGTACCGCGCCCGAGCACCGAGTCACCCGTCAGCACCACACGCTGCTCGGCCAGCGCGAAACACAGGGAGTCGCCGGTGTGGCCCGGCGTGGCCAGTACGTCCAGCCGCACCCCACCGGCGTCGATGACGTCGCCGCCGGTCAGACCCTCACCGCCCAGGCGGTGGCGGGGGTCCAGGGCCCGCACGCCCACTCCACACGAGCGGGCCAGGTCGGCCGCCGCCTCGCTGTGGTCGAGGTGTCCATGGGTGAGCAGGACGGCGGTGATCCTCGAACCCGATGCCGCCACCAGGTCGGTGACGGCCCGACGGTGCGCCTCGTCGTCCGGGCCCGGGTCGATCACGACCACCTCGCCGCCCGACAGGTCGCCGACCACCCAGGTGTTGGTGCCGTCCAGGGTCATCGGGCCGGGATTGGGGGCGAGCACACAGTGGACCTGCGCCAGGACGCGACGAGAGGTCCAGGGCTCGGTCCCCATGCACCGATGATGGCGGATGGGGCGCAGGTCCCGTTCACCCGGACGATCGCACTCAGGCACGCGCCGGGACCTTCAGGGAAGGTGCCGTCTCCCGGGCCCACAACCACGGCAGTGCCGCCAGCAGGGTGATCAGCCCGGTGACCGCGAACGCCATCGGGTAGCTGCCGTGATCGATCATCAGTCCGGCCAGCACCGGGCCGACGATCGCGCCGGCGTCCTGGAACATCTGATAGGCGGCCAGGGCGGGACCGCCGCCCCGTTCGCGGCCGATCACGTCGCCCACCGCCGCCTGCTGGGCCGGATTCATCGCTCCCGCACCGAGCCCCGCGATCGCACACAGGACGAGAAGCGCGACCAACCCACCGGCCAGCCCCGTGACGGCGGTCGTCGCCCCACCCACCACCAGTCCGGCCAGGACGTAGGGCCGCCGGCCCCGCTTGTCCGAGCCGCGGCCGGACAGGGTCAGTCCGACCGCGTTGCCCGCAGCGAAGATCGCCAGCGCCGCGCCCGCCGCCCAGGACAGCCCGGTGAGCGCCAGCGCGAACAGTGGCAACACGGCGTTGCGGGCACCGAAGTTCGCCCAGCCGTTGGCGAAGGCGGATGCCAGAGCAGCACGGTAGGCGTCGTCCCGCCACGCCTCGCGGACCGACAGGACGGGCAACACGGGGGCGTCCGGCGCAGGACGCAGGGCGCCGGGACGGATCAACGTCGCCACCAGCGTGGCGGCGATCAGCAGGGCCACGGCATAGACGAGGAACGGGGCCTGCAGGGACACCGTGGCGAGCAGGCCTCCGAAGGCCGGGCCGCTGATCCCACCGAGCAGGAACGCCGAGCCGTAGGCGGAGGAGACCCGTCCGCGCATCCCCGGTGGGGCCAGGCGCACCAGCAGCGCGGACGCGGAGATCGTGAACATCGTCGAGCCGATCCCGCCCAGCCCCCGGAAGACCAGGAGCTGCCAGTACGAGTGGGCGAACGCGGTCGCACCGGTCGAGATCGCCACGATGATCAACCCGAGCAAATAGACCGGGCGTTCGCCGAACCGGGCGACCAGCCGGCCACCGCCCGGGGCGAACACCAGACGGAAGAGGGCGAAGGCGCTGACCACCACGGAGACGGCGGTCGCGCTGACCCCGAAGCTGAGCGCGAACTGCGGCAGCACCGGGGTGATCAGACCGAAGCCGACCGCGACCACGAATGCCGCGGCGACCAGCACCCAGATCTCGCGCGGGGGGCGCTCGGCGGCGTCGTCCTGCGGGGCGGAGCTCATCCGGCCCCCATGACCCCACCGAGTTCGGCGGCCAGGCTCGGCCCGCCCGGATCCTCCAGAGGCTCCCCACCGCCACGACCGTCCAGATCGACCTCCACCGTCGGGTGGACGCAACCGGCGACGAGTCGCGGCCGCACCGGTCCCACCGCCCGATCCCTGCTCAGCACCTGCCCGACGTCGCGGGCCCCGTCCAGCTCCTCCAGGCAAACCAGTGTCGGCGAGAGCAGGGCCAGCCGGCCTGCCCTGGCCTGCGCGATCGCCTCCGCGGGCCGCCGCCACTGCGCGTCCTCACCCTCACCCGCAACGTGACCGACCCGCTGGCCCACCGGCAGCGCAGCGACGTAGAAGGTCGTGTCGAAGCGGCGCGGCTCGTGCAGCGGGGTGACCCACCGCGCCCAGGGGTGCAACAGCGCTGGGTCCAGCCGCCGATGGGTGCGGCGCAGCACCTCGACGAGACCGATCCGGTCGGCCAGCAGGTCCGCCCGCAGTTCGGCCATCTCCCCCGCCTCGACCTGCTCCGGTTCGCCCGCGTGGACGGGGACCGCGAGCAGGATGCCGCACTCCTCGAAGGTCTCCCGGACGGCGGCCACCCGCCGCTCGTCCAGATCGTCGGGGCCGGCGGCCGCCAGGTCGGCGTCGCCCGGGTCCACGGCTCCGCCGGGGAAGACCAACATCCCGGGGGCGAACCGCATCAGCGCCGTGCGGCGGAACATGAACACCCGGACCCCGCACGGGGCATCGTCCTCGATCAACAGGACGCTGGCCGAGGGACGGGGCGCGGGGCCGGGCAGGCCGTCAGCACGTGCCTGACCGACCGTTCCGGCGAGCACGTCGGGAAGTCGGAACGCTCGCAGCACCGCACCATCTTCGCCCCCCGATGCCCAGTGCCGCGAACCCCGGTACATCCCTTTCCTGCACAGTTATCTGAACAAGCGTTAGAATAACTCAACCGACCACGACAGCAGGGGGTGCAAGCTGTGGCACGACCGCGTGCGCGCACACGTCAGTCGCGCCAACCCGGCACAGCGGGACACGAGTACAGCCTGGAGGAACTCGCACTCGCTGCCGGCATGACGATCCGCAACGTGCGGTCGTACCAGACCCGCGGCCTCATCCCCGCCCCCGAGCGCCGGGGTCGCCGTTCGGTCTACTCCGAGGAGCATCTGCAGCGACTTCGGGACATCCGGTCCGCCCGCGCCCGTGGCGCCACCTTGTCCCTGATCTGGACCCATCTGTCCGGCGGAGGGTCGCTGAACGACGACCTGACCGCGCAATGGTTGCCCCAGGACCCGGCCTCCAGCGACCCACCGCCCCGCCGACGCGCCATGGCACCGATCGAGCAGGCGCTCTACGAGTCACGGCTGGCACCGGAACACCGCGAGACCATCCTCGACGCGCTGATCGACGCCGGCGTGCTGACCCGTCGCGGCGGCGCCGTGCTGGCCGAGCGAGACCTGACGGACAGGCTCAGCCCGGTCGGCGCCATCGAGATCGACCGCCTGCTCCACCTGCTCGGCGTGGCCATCGACGCCGCTCGCTCGATCCGTTCCGCGTTGGACGAGGCGCTCAAGCCTGCCGAGGAGGACGACCGTGCCCGGCACGAGCTGCTCGAGGCGGTCGGACGCGTGCTGAACCACGAGCTCAGCGGGTAGGCCTCAGCGGCGCAGCGAGGCCACCAGTTCCACCTCGACGGGTGCGCCCATCGGCAGCGCCGCCACCCCGACGGCGCTGCGCGCGTGGACGCCGCGTTCGCCGAACACGTCCACGAGCAATGTGCTCGCGCCGTTGGCCACGGCCGGCTGACCGGTGAAGGTCGGTTCGCTGGCGACGAACACGACGACCTTGACGATGCGCTCGACCCGGTCCAGGTCCGCGGCGACCGACTTGATCGCAGCCAGAGCATTGAGGGCACAGATCCGCGCCGCGTCGGCGGCCTGTTCCGGGTCCAGCAGCCCCGGCCCCCGCCCGACCGAGCCGGTCATCGCCAGGGCGCCGTCCATCATCGGCAGTTGGCCCGCCGTCCAGACCCGTTCGCCGTCGATCACCGCGGGGACGTAGGCGGCCACGGGCGGGACCACCGGCGGCAGGCTCAGTCCGAGCTCTACGATCCGGTCCTCGATGCGACTCATGGGGCATACATATCAGGCCGCCTGGGGCGGTGGGGAACCCCGCGGCACCGTGAACCTTTAGGCTCGCGATCGTGCCCACCTCCCCCACGCGACCCGCTGGCCGCACGGACCTCGATCCAGCCGGGCTGCGGCTGCACGTGGTGACCGGCAAGGGTGGGACCGGCAAGACCACCGTCGCGGCCGCGCTGGCACTGGCCCTGGCCGCCGACGGCCGGCGCACCCTGCTCTGTGAGGTCGAGGGCCGACAGGGCATCGCCCAGCTCTTCGACGTCCCGCAACTGCCCTACGAGGAACGGCGTATCGCGGTGGCCCCGGGCCGCGGCGAGGTGTCCGCACTCGCGGTGGAGCCCAAGGCGGCACTGCTGGAGTACCTGGAGCTCTTCTACCACCTCGGCCGCGCCGGCAAGGTGCTGGAACGGGTGGGGGCCATCGACTTCGCGACCACCATCGCGCCCGGCCTGCGCGACGTCCTGCTCACCGGCAAGATCTACGAGGCCGCCCGCCGCAGGTCCAAGTCCGGCTACGCCTATGACGCGGTCGTGCTGGACGCGCCGCCGACGGGCCGGATCGGCAACTTCCTCAATGTCAACGAGGAGGTGGCCGGCCTGGCCAGGGTGGGCCCGGTGCGCAATCAGGCCGATTCCATCATGCGGTTGCTGCGGGCGCCGACGACCGCCGTCCATCTGGTCACGGTGCTGGAGGAGATGCCCGTGCAGGAGACCCAGGACGCCGCGGCCGAGCTGCGCGGCCTCGGGCTCCAGATCGGCACGGTGGTGGTGAACATGGTCCGCGAGCCGCTGCTCCCGCAGTCGTCGCTGGCCACGGCTGCCCGGGGCCGGCTGCGCCAGTCCGATGTGATGGCCGGATTGCAGGCGGCCGGCCTTGACGGACGTCCGGACGCCCCCTCGGCGCGGTTGCGGGACTGGGCCAAGGAGTTGACGGTCGAGGGCCGCGATCACGCGCGGCGGGTGCTCGCGGAGGCCGAGCAGCGCGCTGAGCTGGGGGACCTGCAAAGACCCTGATCGAACTGCCCACTCTGGCCGACGGGATCGATCTGGGTGCGCTGTACGAACTCGCCGAGCGACTTCACGATCAGGGGATGGCATGACCGACCGAAAGCCACCCCACCTGCACGTCGACGCCCTGTTGGCCGACCCGGCGACAAGGGTCATCGTCTGCTGCGGCGCCGGAGGGGTCGGCAAGACCACCACGTCGGCGGCCCTTGCCCTGCGCGCAGCCGAGCAGGGCAGGCAGGTGGTGGTCCTGACCATCGACCCCGCGCGGAGGCTGGCCCAGGCCATGGGCCTGCTCGAGCTGGACAACACACCACGGCCGGTGGCCGGCCTCGACCCGGCCGGGGATGGACGGCTCGAGGCGATGATGCTCGACATGAAGCGCACCTTCGACGAGGTGATCGCGGCCCACGCCTCGCCGGAGAAGGCGCAGCAGATCTTCGACAACCCGTTCTACCAGGCGCTGTCGAGCTCGTTCGCGGGCACGCAGGAGTACATGGCGATGGAGAAGCTGGGCCAACTGCGCGCTCAGGCCGACGAGGCCGCCCACGCCGGTGGCGCCTCCGGCCATGCGTGGGACCTCATCGTTGTGGACACCCCGCCGAGCCGGTCGGCTCTGGACTTCCTGGACGCACCGCAGCGCCTCGGCTCGTTCCTGGACGGGCGGTTGATCCGGGTGCTGACCGCACCGGCCAAGATGAGTGGGCGCGCCTATCTCAAGGTGGTCTCGGCGGCGGTCGGCGGCGCCACCGGGGTGATGACCAAGCTGCTCGGCGGCCAGATGCTCCAGGACGTGCAGTCGTTCGTGGCCGCACTCGAGACCGTCTTCGGATCCTTCCGCACCCGGGCCGAGCAGACCTACCGGCTGCTGCAGCAGGACGGGACGGCGTTCGTCGTGGTGGCGGCGCCGGAGCCCGATGCGCTGCGCGAGGCGTCCTACTTCGTCGAGCGCCTCAAGGCCGACGGTATGCCGTTGGCGGGACTGGTGCTGAACCGGGCACAGTCCGAGCCCGCCGTGCGGCTGTCACCCGCCCGGGCGACCGCCGCGGCGGAGGAACTGGACGAGAGCGGCGAACATCCCGTGACGGCGGCGCTGTTGCGCATTCACGCGGATCGGCTGCGGCGCAGGACCAGGGAGCAGGCACTGGCCGGCCGCTTCACCTCGGCCCACCCGGAGGTCCCGGTCGTGGAGGTCGCGGCGCTGGCCGAGGACGTTCACGACCTGGACGGTCTGCGGGCCATCGGCGCCCTGATGGGCGCCGACTGATCGTTCTCTCAGGCGATCTCTGCCACGGAGACCGGGAAGCTGCCCTCGTGCTCGGCGCGAGCGATCTCCAGCAGGCGGCGCCACGAGGCGACGTTGGGACGGCGACGCAGCAGCGCTCGGCGCTCGCGCTCGGTCATGCCACCCCAGACCCCGAACTCGATCCGGTTGTCGAGGGCGTCGGCCAGGCACTCGGTCCGCACGGGGCAGGCCATGCAGACGGCCTTGGCTCGGTTCTGAGCCGCTCCCTGCACGAAGAGCTGATCGGGGTCCCCCGCCCGACACACACCCCGCGCCGCCCAGTCGTCGGTGCCGCTCATTCCTGATCCTCCCACTTGCGCAAGTGCCATGAAACAGGCCCTTCGTCGCGCCCCTCAGGTCTCACTCTAGGTCACTTACCGTGCTCAACGAATGGTCCGGACGGGTGTGAGTTAGCTCGACCTCGTTGTCGAACATCACCGTCAGTGACCTGTTTCAATCAGCGTCGTCCGTTCTCCGACCCACGTTCAGCCTAATCGTCGACGAAGGGCCCCGCGTTACACCTCCTGTCCCGATTTCTTCCGCGCGACCCGCCGGTGGGTGCCACGGTCGACAGGGAGGCGACGTAGTCTGATCCGGCAATCGGCATGCCCCAAGGAGCCCCCATGACCAACCCTCCGACGCCCGGACCACCCGACCGGGGACGGAGATCGCCACTTCGTGTGTTGCTGCCCGCCTTCGTGGTCGCCAGCCTGGTCTCGGGGGTCCTGATGGCCGGCCTCGTGCTGCCCGCCACGGGGGCCGCAGGCCTGCTGGTCAAGGACGGGCTCGGGATGTTCAACGACCTCGACGTCCAACTCGAGGACATGCCCCTGCCCGAGGGTTCCACGATGTACGCCAATGACGGCAAGACCGTGATCGCCCGGTTCTACGAGGAGAACCGGGTCGTCACCCCGCTGAAGAACGTCGCCCCGGCGATGCGGATGGCGGTCGTGGCCATCGAGGACGCTCGTTTCTACGAGCACGGCGGCGTCGACCCCAAGGGTCTGGCCCGCGCCGTGATCAGCAACAAGCTCAACGACGGCCAGGTCCAGGGCGCCTCGACGCTGACCCAGCAATACGTCAAGAACGTCCTGCTGGAGAGCGCCGTCGTGGCCGGGGACGAGAAGGCCGCCGCCGCCGCGACGGTCAAGACGAACGCCCGGAAGATCAAAGAGATCCGGATGGCGATCAAGTACGAGCAGGACCACTCCAAGGACGAGATCCTCGAGGGCTACCTGAACGTCGCCAACTTCGGACAGAACAACTACGGCGTCGAGGCGGCGGCCCAGTACTTCTTCCAGACCAGCGCCGGCAAGCTCACCCTGCCGCAGGCGGCCCTGCTGGCCGGTCTGGTGCAGATCCCGGAGACGTACAACCCGTTCAGGCATCCCGAGGCGGCCAAGGCACGGCGGGGGCAGGTGCTCGGCCGGATGCTCGATCTCGGCATGATCACGCAGGCCCAGCACGACGAGGCGGACGCGACCCCGTTGCCCACCGAGCCCAAGCGGGCGCTCTCGGGCTGCGTGACCGCCGGTGTCTTCGGCTACTTCTGCGACTACGCCCTGAAGATGCTGCTGTCCGACCCGCGTTACGCCGTCCTGGGCGAGACCGAGGACGCGCGGCTGAACAGCATCAAGCGGGGTGGGCTGAAGATCGTCACCACCGCGGACGCGACGCTGCAGAAGGCGGCCACGAACTACCTGATGAAGAAGATCCCGGCCAAGGACTCCAGCGGCGTGGCGGCGGCCGCGGTCACCGTGCAGCCGGGCACCGGCAGGGTGCTGTCGGTCGCGCAGAACAGCTTCTTCAACCCGGAGAAGGGCCCGGGCCAGACCGAGGTCAGCTACGGGGTGGACGGCAAGTACGGTGCCTCGCTCGGCTTCCAGGTCGGCTCCAACTTCAAGCCGTACACGCTGGCCACCTGGCTGAACAAGAACAAGGGTCTGTACACCAACGTCGAGGGCAACGTGAGGTCGCGCCCGTTCAGTGACTTCACCGCGTGCGGCAAGCGCCTGTCCGGCCAGACGTATGAGTTCAGCAACTCCGAGGGGCAGGGTCAGCCGACCATCGACGTGATGTCGGCGACGTACCGCTCGGTGAACACCGCGTACGTGGCCATGGAGAGCCGCCTGGACATGTGTGACATCGCCAAGACCGCCGAGAAGATGGGCGTGCACCTGGCCTCCCCGGCGTCCGGCGGACTGCTGCGCGGACGGCAAGTCCACGACCAAGGTCCCGACCCAGTGCCCGAGCCTGACCCTGGGCGCCTTCGCCATCTCACCGATGACCATGGCCAGCGCCTACGCGGTGTTCGCGAGCGAGGGCACCTACTGCCCGCCGACCCCGGTGGACGCCATGTCCGACCGGGCGGGGAAGAAGATGACGATCGGTGCCACCGAGTGCGACGAGCAGGCGCTGTCGACGAACGTGGCCCGCGGGGTCACCTTCACGCTGAAGAACGTGTTCACCCGGGGCACGGCCACCAACGTCGGACGCACCCCGTGGCCGGCCGGCCGGCAAGACCGGTACCACCGACGCGTCGATCCACACCTGGTTCACCGGCTACACCGCGCAGCGGTCGACCTCGGTGGTGGTGACCGACCCGAAGAGCTACTCGCGCGGCACGTTGAACTCGCCGGGCCAGAAGAGCCTCAACAACCGCAGGATCGGCGGTAACTACTACGGCCGGGTGTACGGCTCGACGATCGCGGCCCCGTTGTGGCGTCAGATCATGGGCGTGGCCATGGACGGCGTTTCGGCCAAGGACTGGCCGAAGCCCACGGGCAAGGTGCTCACCGGGACCGGTGTGCCCATCCCGAACGTGGTCGGGCGCAGCCTCGGCTCGGCGCAGTCGATCCTGGCGAACGCGGGATTCAGGTCCCGGGTCTCCAGCCCGGTGCCGTCCGCGCTGGGCACCGATCGGGTGGCGCGGACCGCGCCGTCCCCGGGCGGACGGCTCGATAGGGGCGGAACCGTCACCCTGTACCCGGGTGATGGCAGTCAGGCCGCTCCCCCGGAACCGACCGTGGGCGGGGACAACGGCGGCGACAACAACGGCGGCGGCAGGGGCGGCGGCGACAACAACGGCGGCGGCAGGGGCGGCGGCCGCTTCGACTGATCTCGCCGTCGAGGATCACCCCTCGAGGCTGCGGCGGCCCGGCGATGGCAGGATGCGGTCATGGCCGAGTTGAAGTCCCGCCTGCAGTCCGATCTGACCGACGCCATGCGCGCCCGGGACAGGCTCACGGCCGGCACCCTGCGGATGGCGCTGACGGCCGTCCGCTCGGCCGAGGTCGCCGGCAGCGCAGAGCGGGAACTGTCGGACGAGGAGGTGACCGCGGTCCTGGCGAAGGAGGCCAAGCGGCGCCGCGAGGCCGCCGAGGCCTTCACCGGCGCGGGGCGGAGCGAGGCGGCCGACAAGGAGATGGCCGAGCTCGCCGTCCTGGAGGGCTACCTGCCCGTGCAGTTGGGCGACGAGGAACTGGCCGGTCTGGTCGCGGACGCCGTCGCCGAGGTGACATCGGACGGCGCCGGCGGAATGGCCGCCATGGGCCGGGTGATGAAGGTTGTCCAGGCGAGGGTGGCGGGCCGCGCCGAGGGCGGCCGGGTGGCCGCAGAGGTACGCCGTCAGCTCGCCTGAGCTGCGAGCATGGTGTGATGCGACGTCTCTCTCCCGGGTTGCGGCCCGTCCTGCGTGCAGGTGCGGCGGTGACGATCGCCGGTGCCGGTGGGCTGGGGTACGCCTGGCTCGAGGCGCGTAACTTCGTCCTGCGCCGCTTCACGCTGCCGGTGCTTCCGCCCGGATCCCGCTCGCTGCGCGTGCTGCACATCTCGGACCTGCACCTGGCGCCGCGCCAGTACCGCAAGTTCGCCTGGACGCAGGCGCTGGCGCAGCTCGAACCAGACCTGGTGGTGTCGACCGGTGACACTCTGGCCGCGATGGACGGCGTGGAGCCGGCCCTGGCGGCACACGGCGGTCTGCTGGACCGTCCCGGGGTCTTCGTCATGGGATCGAACGACTACTACGCGCCGAAGCCGAAGAACCCGGCGCGCTACCTGAAGAGCGGTGACGCCCGGCGTGCCCACGGGCCCACTCTGCCCACCGACGACCTGATCAAGGCCTTCCTGGCCGCCGGGTGGACCGACCTGAACAATCACCGTGCGGTGCTGGAGGTCGGCGGGCTCACTCTGGAGTTCGTCGGAGTGGACGACCCGCACATCAACCTGGACCGCTACGAACTCGTGGCCGGACCCGCCGATCCGAGCGCCGACCTGACGATCGGCGTCGCGCACGCGCCGTACCGGCGAACCCTCGACGCGATGACCGCGGACGGCGCCGGCCTGCTGCTGGCCGGGCACACCCACGGGGGCCAGTTGTGCGTGCCGGGCTTCGGCGCGCTGGTGACCAACTGCGACCTGCCCCGCTCGCAGGCCAAGGGCCTGTCGCGCTGGTCGACCCTGGACGGCGAACGGCTCGGTCGAGATCCCGCCTGGATGCACGTGTCGGCCGGCCTGGGCACCTCCCCCTTCACCGCCGTCCGCTTCGCCTGCCGGCCCGAGGCGAGCCTGCTCACCCTGGTTGCCCGGGACGGCTGAGCGTCGCGCGGCCGTCCGCGCCGGGCTTGCCTCAGCGTGAGTCAACTCGCGGTTTCGTCGTGACGGCAGTGCTCGGCTATCCTGGCCAGGCTTTACCGGGGTGTGGCGCAGCTTGGTAGCGCGCTTCGTTCGGGACGAAGAGGCCGTGGGTTCAAATCCCGCCACCCCGACCAGAGGAGGGGCAGGGGCTCCTGCTTGGTTCAGCGGGAGCCCCTTCTGCATGGTGTACGGCAGTAGGGGTCACTCACGGCTGTCGCCCAGCCTCCGGAGCGCCTCGGTCGTCGCGGCGAGGGCGTGTCGCCATCAAGGCACGCGCCCCATTCCTCCTGCCCAGGCTTGGCACGAGCAGCGCGTCGCCGTAGCGGACACGCTCATCGCCCTCCGCCCCAGGCGAATTCCCGGGACCACCGCGGCCAGATAACACCCCAAGAAAGACGAATATCCCGCTCAGGCGGAGTCATCAACAGCCGCCCGACTGCAAACCTCGGACGAAAGCATCACGAACAGCGCAGCCAGGGCAAGAACGAACGAGCCCTGGGTATCAGGGGAACCTGCCTCATCCTCCTTATAGTCGGCGCGCCGCATCCTGGCGGCCGCCGGATTCAGAAGAGGAGAACGTCATGCCGTGATTTGCGACGACGTCGTCGTCCGGGACGGCATCCTCGACTCGCCGCTGTCTAACGGCGGCATCGACGAGGAACTGCCCTTCTCGACGCCGAACGCCTGATGGTGGAACGCGCTCCAGGTCTCACTTGGTGTGCTGGTCCAGGCCGATCAGGTCCTTGCCCTACTCGTTGCATTTCTCTATCCGCCATCGGATCTCGGCCACAGCGACCACCGTGTTCGTCGCCGTGGCGTGCGGTCTGAGGTTTGCAGTCATGCGGCTGTTGATCTGACGTTTCGCACTTCTGGGGACGTCAGATATGGAGATTGACATGAGAGAATCGCGCTGGATCACGTTGCTGCTCGGAGCACTCGGCGGCGTCGTGATCGCGCTCGGGTTGTGGGCGTTCGGCGACATCGGCGATAACTCGAGCCCTGCGGCGGCCGACACCGGACCTGCTCAGGTGCCGGTAGCCGGCACCGTATGGGAGGACGACATAACACCGTTCCTCATCTCGAAGTCATCCTTGGAGCTGGCGCCCGCCGATGAGGTCAACGTCGCAAACGCGCCCGACATGCCGCCTGCGGCCACGCGGACCGACCAGCGGATCGTCGAGGTTCACTTCGACGTGGTCGAGAATGTAGCGGCCATCGATCCGGCGACGGGCGTGGAATTCGAGACCTGGGGTTACAGGACCGCCGGCGACGACACCCCGGTGATCGGGACTCCGGGACCGGTCATCCGGGCCCGGGTAGGAGATGTGTTCCGATTCACGGTCACCAACCCTGAATCCAACACGCATCCGCACAACGTGGACTTCCACGCGGTGACCGGCCAGGGCGGCGGCGCCGTGGCCACCGTAGCGGCACCTGGAGAGAGCGCCACCATCGAAGCCCGCCTGCTCTATCCCGGCGTGTTCATGTATCACTGCGCATTCGGTGATGT
This sequence comes from uncultured Actinomycetota bacterium, assembly GCA_963750395.1. Classification (GTDB taxonomy): domain Bacteria; phylum Actinomycetota; class Actinomycetes; order Actinomycetales; family Kineosporiaceae; genus JADJPO01. Next base: position 260,431 of record CAVVQM010000012.1, read on the forward strand.
CCCCGAGCACATCGCCCACGGCATGTACGGCGGCATCGTGGTCGACCCCGAGACCCCGCTTCCTGAGGCCGACCACGAGTTCTACGTCGTGCAGTCCGAGTACTACACCGACTCGACCGAGCCGGGTCTGACCGAACTGGATCGCGACGGCCTGCTCGACGAAGAGCCGTCCATGGTGGTGTTCAACGGCTACAAAGGAGCTCTCACAGATAACCCACTGACCATGAACGTTGGGGAGCGGGCCCGGTTCTACTTCGTGAACGCCGGGCTCGACCTCGACTCCAACTTCCACCCGATCGGGTCTCACTGGGACGCCGTGTGGCAGGAAGGTGCCACCTACTCGCCACCGATCCGTGGTGCGCAGACCACGCTGGTTCCGGCGGGAGGCGGAGTGGTTGCCGACCTCATCGGACAGGTGCCGTCGCGGATCATCCTCGTCGACCACGCCCTGACGAGGGCGTTCTACAAGGGCGCGATCGGTTTCGTCGACGTGGCCGGCGCTGAAAACCCGGAGATCTTCGAGGTGGTCACCGAACCGTAAACGGCGCGGACGGCGTCCTGGACGACCGGGTCGACGTCCGCGGCGTGGCGGATCAGCCGGTCGCGAGGAGGGCGCCGACCGCACCGACGACCGCCGCCGCCAGACGAACACGATCGGCCGCCCGGAGCCGGCGCAGGACGTCGTCCGACCGGCCCTCACGCCCCAGCCGGCGGTGCGCCGGGGCAGCGAGGAACGCGGTGGTTCCGGCGGCGACGGCGGCAGCACCGACGGACGCCACGGCAGGCACAGAGCGCGGACCGGCCACCAGCACGGCGAGGCAGGCGGCGGCGAGCAGCCCGTAGACGAGCGCGACCACGACGCCCATGCGCCGGGAGTGAGCGGCATGCGCCGCCGCGAACCGATCAGCCGGCACGTCGATGAGTGCCGGATAGACCACGGCCGTGACGAGACCCTGGAACCCCAGGTGCAGGCTGCTCGCCGCGAGCAGCGCCCCGGCGGGGTCCAGGCTCACGGCGCACCGATCACCATGGCGAGCGCTGGATCCACAGCGGCAGGGTATCGACCGCTGTGCCGCCCCGCACTGAGACCGCCCTGGGACCGCAACAGGGTGGCACAGCCGGCACACGTCGGGAGTCGTCCAGGTGATCACTGTGCGCCGGCACCCTGGAGCTCACCGATCGGGTCGCGTTGGCCGAACAGGGCAAGCGGTGCCTGACGCGGCGAACCCAGCCGCTCTGTCCTGCCACCCCCGCATTCCGGTCATCCGAGATTCCACCACGGCCACGGCCACGGCGACCGCGGAACCCCGGCCACCGGTGACGGCATCTGACCGTCCCGGGAGTCACGCCTGAGCGGTGCGGGATCGCCAGGCGAGCACGGCCGTGGCCGCTGTCACCGGCGTCCAGAGAGCCCGCTCGACCGGCGAGCGCGATGCGCCGTTGGCGACGACACCGACGCCCATGAAGACGCTCAGCGCGGTGAAGGCACGCGAGCGAACGCCGGGTGTGCCGCTGCCGCGCACAATGAGAGCCGCTCCGCCACCGTAGGTTACGGCGGCCACGCCGCTGATCATGCGGAGGTGAAGGGCCAGGGTGCCGCGATGGGTCCCCCCGTACGCCGCCCGGCCCCATGGCGCTCCGGCCGCGAGGGCGGCCTGGAAGCCACCGATGACGACGAGCGCCGCAGCCGTGGCTCGCTCGGGACGAGTGGTGACCACAGGCAGGAGCCTACTGCGCATCGTCACCCACCTGTGGTCTGCAGAAAGGGACTCGGGGGCGGCACACTCCGACGTGCAGGCCGGGCGTGGAGAAGGTCCCGTTCACAGCGGCGACCTCGGCTGCCCCGAAGTGTGAGGGGGCCCGCAGCCCGCCGGCCACGAGCCGGCGTAGCACGCGGGGGCATCCTCAGGGGTGTCGCGCCCTGGAAGATCAGGTAGTCCAGCGGGTCGCCGGGACAGGTTGCTCTCGCAGACGTTGGCCTCCCCGAGCTCGCCACGCAGGCGCTCACCCATCCCCGGCTCGGTGACGTCGCCGACCCGGAAGTCCACGGTCCCTGGGCCCGGCGGAGGGTCGCCCAGGGTCTCGGCCCGAGCCATCGCGACGGCGGCCGCGGCGCCGTCCACCCCCAGAACGTGGGGGGCGTCGCGGGTCAGGGCACGGGCCTGCCGCCCGTTGCCACACCCCAGGTCGACCAGGGGCAGGCTCAGGTCGGCATGCGCCCGCAGCCGCTGGAGGGCGGCGTCGAGTTCCGTGGGCTCCCCGGCGTCCCACAGGACGTCGCCCGCGGCGCCGGTGTGTTCGACCGACGACCAGTACCGCCCCAGGCGACCTTCTGATTCCTCGGCGCGCGCATCGAGGCGACGACGAGCTGGGGCACGAGCAGGTACTTGCGTACCCCCACGGCGACCTCCAACCCGCGGTCCCGTCGCTGACGCCACACCAGGACACGACCACCGACTGTCCCACAGCTCCGGAGTACCCCTCCCTGTACAGGGCGACTGAAACGGGTGGTTCGTTCGACCCCGTACGGAGCGCCCACGTCCATCCTCGGTGAGACCGGTACCGGCGGTGCCGTACCGGTCAGGCGCGCTGGCGGTCGGGCAGGAATGGGCGGGTCACCTCACTCAGGGTGTGCATGTCGGTGGGGGTGAGGGTGAAGGACAGCGCGGCGGCGTTCTGGGTGGCCTGGTCGGCGTTCTTGGCGCCGGGAATGGGCAGGGCACCACCTTGGATCAGCCATCGCAGGGCCACTTGCGCGGGTGTGGTGGCGTGGTCGGCGGCGATCGCGTCCTGGTTGGAGGCAGGGGGATGCCACGCGCGGCGAGCGCGGCGTGGGCTTGGCGCATCTGAGACGCCGAATAGTTCGAGACACCGACCGCGCGGACCGTGCCCGCCTCGACGGCGTCGGCGAGGCGGCCCATCAGAGCGGGGATCCGGATCCAGGGAACCGGGAAGTGGATCTGGTGGAGGTCGACCCTGTCCCGGCCCAGGCGCTGCAGGCTCGCACTAAGGGCGGCGGGCAGGCTGGCCGCCGTCCGGGGGCGGGCGCGGCAGGAACTTGGTGCCGATCACCAGGTCCTCTCCGCGGGCCAGCGTGCCCAGGCTGCGCTCGGAGTTGCCCGAGCCGTACATCTCGGCGGTGTCGTAGAACGTCACGCCGCCGGCCAGACCCGCCTCGAGCGCGGCGGCCTCGTCGTCGCGGCCGGCGGTCCCGCCGTAGGCGGTCATCCGGGTCTTCTCCCCCCAGGTCATCACCCCGATACCCAGACGCGAGACGGCGACGTCGCTGCTGCCGAGGGGAATCAGATCGGGCACAGGGGCCTCCACTCATGGTCGCGATGTCGGGTGGCCGATGGGGTTGGGGATCGCCGGTCGGGCCCTGCCGCGGGCTCGGGTCAGCGGACGACCTTGATGCTGAACATCGAGGTGCCCAGGGCGGCCCAGAGGCGTGTCCACAGTGGCAGGTACATCTCGCTGCCTCGGGCGGTGGTGATGTCGCCGAGGTCGATGACGTCGCGGTGGCCGAGCTCGGTGAGCAGGGCGGTGACCGTCTTCTTCGCCTCGTCGTCGTCGCCGGAGACGAAGCTGGTGTGGTCTGCGCCGGCGAGCTGGCCGGGGTCGACCATCAGGTAGGCGTTCATCGTGTTGAGTGCCTTGACCACCTTGGCCGCGGGAAACCGGCGCTGGATCTGCTCACCCAGGGAGTCGGTGTTGGACACCAGCAGCGACGGCGGCATGCCGGCGGAGAAGTCCAGCGGGTTGGAGATGTCCATCACGATCGTGCCTGCCAGGTTGTCCTGGCTCGCGGCCTCCAGCGCCGCGATCGACCCCGCCCCGTTGGTGGCGTTGACGACCAGCTCGGCAGCGGCCGCCGCGTCGGCCAGACCGGCCAGTGTCACCCCGGGGTGCTGCTCGTGCCACACCCGGAACGGCGGGTTGCCGAAGGAGTCCGGCTCCGCCCGGGCCAGCGTCGCGTCGGGGTCTCGCGTCCCGATCACCACCTGGTGACCCAGCTCGGCCAGCTTTCCGGCCACCGCCTGCCCCACCGGCCCAGTGCCCAACACGGCAATCCTCATCGTGATCAAACCCATCGCGACTCGTGAGCGGAACGGTTTCCGCCATCAGGACGTGAAACTAGCAGACAGGTCTGTCTGTCTGTCAAGCGTCATCGACCGCTGCCTGCTTGCTACAGTGGGCTCTTGACCCGACAGGTGGGTCTGTCCTATGGAGGATCGCGGTCCAATGAACGCCGCCGAGGTGGACGAGCCGACGCCCGTCGACGGCCACACCAGCACGCGGCGTCCGGCCCGGGATCGAGTCTTGGACACCGCGTTCGCGCTGTTCTATGCCCACGGGCCGCGCGGGGTCGGGGTGGACACGATCATCGCCGATGCCGCCGTGGCGAAAGCCACGTTCTACAAGCACTTCCCCCGCAAGGACGACCTCATCCTGGCCTACCTCGACCGGGTCGATCAGGTGTGGTTCGGACAGCTGCGAGCCGCGGCCCGTGCCGCCGGCCCGGACCCCCACGACCAGCTCATCGGCCTGTTCGACGCCCTCACCTCCGCGTGTCGGCGCGACGGCTACCACGGCTGCGCCTTCATCAACACCGCCGCCGAGGCCCCCACCGCGACCGACGTCCACCAGCGGACCGTCGAACACAAACACCTGGTCCGCCTCTGGGTCTCCGACCTCGCCGATCGCGCCGGCGCCCCAGACCCCCAGCTCCTCGCCCGCCAGCTCACCCTGCTCCTGGACGGCGGCCTCGCCGCCGGCGTGTTGGACGCCGACCCCGCCAGCGCCGACGCCGCCAAGACCGCCGCCCGCACCCTCATCGATGCCACCTGCCCCCGCCCGTGACGACCCGCCACCCCCACGGCGCTCGAACATCGATGATCAGGTGGCCGCCGGCACCGAGTCGAAGCCGTGGCTGAACACTCAGGCCACCTCACTGCTCGTGGGTGGCAACATCAACGTCGGATCCACCGACCGGAGGTTGCCAAGACCCCGCACCAGCGAGGGGATGGACAACGACCGTTCGCCGGTCAGGTCGGCCGCCTGCGGGGTTGCAGGGCACGCCGCTGTCGATTGGGCCCGCTCCCGCCGAGGCAAGGCCGGGTCCCGGCTCAGTGGTAGGTCGGTGGATCGTTCGGGCGTCTTGGCGTCGGCGGGTGTGGCCTCGGCTCGACGATCAGCTGTGATAATCCTCATAAGAGCCGCATAAGCCGCTTCCGTCCCATATGCGACGTCCCTCGCTTCGATAAACGGCCAGGTCAGGACACGATCATCCGACCCTTTTCTCGGCATTGAATTGGATGGTTGCCGCGATAGTGGAAACGTAAACTCAGGGACTCCATTGACGTGAGGCGCCTGAAGGTGTTGATCTTTCTTTGATCGGTTCGATATGGGGCCCAACCAACTCAGGAGAGGTTCCGAAATGGCGCGTTCAGAAAGCGACACGACGGTGGACAGCTGGCGCCACCAAGAAGCAGAACCGGTCCCGGAGGGGCGCACTCCGACTCCGGCCTCAGCTGGTCGCCGGTACGTCACCGAGGTGATCGGCACGTTCTTCCTCGTCCTCACCATCGGGTGCACCGTGCTGCTCGCCGCCCCCCTTGCCCCGCTGGCGATCGGTGCGGCGCTGATGGTGATGATCTACGCCGGGGGCCACATCTCCGGCGCCCATTTCAATCCGGCCATCACCCTCGGCGTGTTCCTGCGCGGTCGCCTGGCCGGTCGCGACGTCGCGCCCTACATGCTCGCGCAGATCGTGGGTGCACTTGCCGCGGCGTTGGCCGCTTGGTACATCACGAGCAAGCATCCCGTCGCCCAGCCGATCCAGGGTTCCACGGTCGGACCGGCGCTGCTCGCGGAGCTGCTCATGACCTTCGCGCTGGTGTGGGTGGTACTCAACGTGGCGACCAGCGCGAGCCACCCCCACAACAGTTTCTACGGTCTGGCAATCGGTTTCACGGTTCTGGCCGGTGCCGTCGCCGTGGGGGGCATCAGTGGTGGCGCTTTCAATCCGGCCGTTGCCGTGGGGGCGTCCCTGATGGGGCTGGCCGCGTGGTCAAACCTCTGGATCTACCTGCTGGCCGACCTCGTCGGCGGGGCCTTGGCGGCTCTGGCCTTCCGAATGCTCAACCCGCATGACCGTTGAGCAGGGCCCACCTGGACAGCCGCCGTCGTCCCAGGATTGGACATCGCTGGCCCGGGCCCTGGATCGAGCGCGCGACCGCGTCCGGGACCTGCCCGGCGTGGTGGACCATGCCGGACTGCAGCTGCCGAGGTTGCGTGCCCGGGCGCGGCAGGACGGGCGGGTGGTCGTGGAGATCGACATCGCGGTGGCCTGGCCGACACCACTCGCCGAGGCTGCGCGCCGGACCGAGTCGAACGTGGCTGAGACCCTCCGGGCCGCCGGCGTACACCTCGGTACGGTCGAGGTGATTATTCATCCGGTGATGTGAGAATTCGATGAGAGAACTCTCATCGAATTCTGTGGGGCGCGCATTTCGTGCGCTATCGGTCGGAGGAAGGATGTCGACCGCGGAATGTACGATCCACGATTGTGGAGCACGGCCGTCTGCGCCCGCCGCCACCCGCGCCGGAGAGCATCTCCATGGCATCTCCATGGACGCTTCACGTGGCCTGCGCGCCGCGAGGGTGGAATCGGGGTGTGGCAAGGGAGGTGACCACCATGAGGACCACAGTCAAGATGTTGCTGGCGGCTTCGGCTGCAACCCTGGCCATCGGCGCGACCGTTGTCGCCGGCGCCCAGATGGCGTCGGCGAACGGCACCGCACCGGAACGTCCCGGCTACGCCGTGAGCAGCACGGTGAACGGTGACCAGCTGCGTGAGCGGCTGCACGACGGGATCTGCGATTCGACCTCCTCGGACCAGACGATGGGTCAGGAGCGGGTTCAGATGCGGGACCGATCGAGTGACGGGGCGCACGAGCAGATCCAGCAGCGTGATCGGATCCACCAGACCGACTAGACCCGCACTCGCGACGACCCACTGGCCCCGCCGCCCGAGGCCTGGGGTCACTCGGCGCCGGTGCTCGTCATGACCCCGAGGAATCGAAGGAGTCGACATGAAGAAGAGCAGGCTTGGCGTTCTCGTCGCCACGGTGTTGGCAGTCACCCTGTCGACCGCGGCGTGCGGCGGCAGCGACACGGCATCCAACCCCGTCGGCGATGCCACGTCGGTCACGACCATCACCGACGGGCCCACCACCGATGCGACTACCACCGACACGCCCTCCGGGACGGGCACCGCGGTCCCCGACCAGCTCAGCGCCGCCGTGGACGACTTCGTCGCCGCGCTGGGCGCCCGTGACCGCGACCGGCTCCGCGACGCTGCCAGCGGCACGCTGCAGCAGCGACTGCAGGACCGCGACTACGACCGACTCCTGGGATGCGTGTCCAGCGACGAGACGATCGAGGTCACGTCCTACGACGTCACGCTCGAGGGCACACAGGCGACCGTACGGGTGGTGCTGATGGTCAGCGAGAGCGACCACACCCCGCGCGAGGTCGAGCGCGTGTGGCAGTTCGAGCAGGCGCCGGACGGGACCTGGGCATTGGCCACGCTGCCCGATTGCCCGCTCGCGTCAACGAGCTCATCCACATCGACTGACGCAAGCTGAGGCTGAGGCACCGAGCGGTGCTGGGAGTCAGGCCACGGGCGCAGACGGTCGCAGGTCGAGTAGAGCACCAAGGGTGCGCAGCGCCTCGGGGTCACGGAGTGGGGCTACCACTCAGCGACGACGAAGCCCTCCTGCTGCCCGGCCCGGACGGTGATCAACACCCTCGAAGGATCGATCAGGTGTTGCGGCCACCGGCGCGAACCTGGGGTTCTGCTTGCGGCACGGCTCAAGAGCGCGCGGCTGATGAATGGATGCGCCCGCCCTTGACCTGAGGTGAGATTTCGGCCAACAGCGGCGAACTGCGGGCCGCTCGACGCCAACTCTTGCGCGGGGAGTTCTCCTGCCGTATCGACAGGAAGCGCATCATCTCCCGACTCTGCCATCGGTGCCCGTTCTGAGGTGTCGGGGGCCGGGCATAGCCTGCCAAGCATGAAACGGTACGTGGACGAGGACCTGGAGGGCGCGGAGTTCCGCGAGTGCAACCTGAACAACACCCGTCTGATCGGCGTGATCATGCAGGGCGCCGTGATCGACGGGCTGGTGACCAACCTCGTCGTGAACGGCGTCGAAGTCATGGAGTACGTCGAGGCCGAGCTCGACCGTCGTCACCCGGTCCGCCGGCTCATCCGCTCGGACGACGTGGCCGACCTGCGCCGAGGGTGGCGGCAGCTGCGCACCGACTGGGCGGCGACCGTGGCGCGCATGCGGCAGTCGCCCGGCATCGAGCACGAGAGCGTGAACGACGAGTGGTCGGCTGTGCAGACGCTGCGCCACCTGGTCTTCGTCCACGACTCGTGGTTTCGGCGCTGCTGCCTCGGGTCGACCGATCTGTTCACTCCGATGGGGCTGGGCATCGAGTCCGTGCCCGGCCGCGAGGAGCAGGGGCTCGACCCGTCGGCGGACCCGACGCTCGACGAGGTGCTGGCGATCCGGGATGAACAGGCGGCCGAGCTCGAGCGCTGGCTGGACGCGGTCACCTCCGAGCAGCTCCAGGAGCCGGCACCGATCCCCGACAACGACATGTGGCCGCCGTACGCACGCGGACGATCGCTGCGGCAATGCCTAGGCACGGTGCTCGGCGAGGAGTTCGAGCACCATCAGTTCTGTGTGCGCGACCTCGACCTCATCGAGAGATCGGTCGCTGGTTGATGCCCCTCCCGCACTGAACACGCACCGCGTGACGATCGGCGATCGGGGAGGGGAGGGCTTCACGGTGAGGACATGCATCGCGTCGTCGCGGCGGCCGGACTAGGTCGGGTTGACGCGTTCGGGTCCAGCGGCGCGGGCGCCTTCGCCTTGCATTGGATCGTCAAGGACCCCGACGACGTCCGCGTTCTGGTCTCGCACGAGCCGCCCCTGTCCACGATCCTGGAGGACCGCGAGATGGCCATCAGGGCAACTGACGACATCGTGCAGGCCTACGACAAGGAGGGTTACGGCTCGGCCTGGCGAAGTTCATCAAGCTGATCATGCACTCGGGTCCGCTGCCCCGATGACTCTATCGACCGACCGGCTCCCGACCCCGCCCCAGTTCGGGCTACCCACGCAGGACGACGGCTCCCGCGACGACGCCCTAATGGGCACGGTGAGGTTCGCCAAGGGCCCGATGTCGCCCGAGGACGACCCGGCGGCCTTCGCGGCCAAGCTGCACGAGATCCTGGACGAGGTCTGAGCAGGCCCTGTCAAACCACGGCGAGCTCGTCGTCGATGAGAGGGATCGGCAGACACAGAACTCATTCCGCTGGGTCTGTCTGACACGGCATCTTGGGCTGCGTCCGTGGTTGCCGACCTCGTCGCCGCGGCCGCCATGGCGATCACGCTGGTGTGGCCTCGACCCAGCGGGGTCGGACGGCCCGGCTCCAGATGACGTTCGGACCTAGTGCCACGGGTTGTCGCGACTGAGTATGGGGTCGTGAGGACGATGGAGCAGCTGCCCACCCTCGCCCGGATTGAGCACCTCATTGACACCAGGTCGGTCGGATCGGGCTGCTGGCTGTACCGGGTGATCGCGCGGTCGCGGGCCGAGGCTGTGGCACCGGCGGGCCCTGCCTGCTCCCGGCTACGGGTCGTCGTACCGGTCTGGCTCGCACGGTCATCGTCCGATTCCTCTTCGACTGCGATGACGTCGTGGTGGTCGCGGCCAACAACCGTGCACCCACGAAGGACCGAAACCTCCAGGCCAGGACCGAGGAGATGGCTCACGACGCCGCCGCGTTCTGGCCGCGGGTGCTCGAGACGGCACCGGACTACGCGCGGTATCGGGCGCGCAGCTCCCGAGTGATCCCGCTGCTCCGGCTCATCCCGTTCGAGGAGCGGCGGCCATGAGCACCAGACCTTTGACGCCGCACGAGCCCCGACCTGACACCGCGACCCTCGTCACGGTGCGGGTGCTGGGGCTGCTCGCGGCGATCAACGCCGTCGACCACGGGATCGGTGCGATCACCCAGGGCCCCGGGGCGCCACCGGAGCCCGTCTACGAGTCCTGGGCGCACGTCGACGCCTTCGACCCGCTCGAGCGGCGAACCGGCGCTCACCTTGATCCCGGACCTCCTGGTCTCCGGACTGGTGACCGTCCTGGCGGCCGTCGCGCTCGGCACCTGGGTGACCCTGTGCCCGGCTCGTCGGCACAGCGGACCGGTCATCCTCGGGCTCGCGCTTGCTCCTGCTCCTCGTCGGCGGCGGTTTCGGTCCCCCGCTGCTGGGGATCGTCGTCGGCCTGCTGGCGATGCGGATCGGCTCGACGCACCTCCCGGCCCGTCGGCTCGGTGACGCGGCTCGTCTCTCGGCTCTGGCCTTGGCCGCTCGCCGTTGCCGCGGTCTGCTTCCTGGGACTGGTCCCGGGCACAGCGCTGCTCTACCTCGTCGGCGTCGACAGCGACGTCCTGGTCAGCCGCGCTCATCGCGGGGGCCTTCGCGGCCACCGGCCTGGCGGTCTGGTCCGCGCGCGCCAAGGACCGTGTCGTCGCCCCATGCCTGAGGTCACCTCCGCACCACCCACTCACCGAGAAGGAGCCACCCATGAATGTCCTGGTCGCCTACGCCACCCGGCACGGCGCCACCGCCGGCATCGCCGAGCAGATCGCCGAGACCCTGCGCGAGGAGGACTCCCCGCCGAGGCACTCCCCGTCGAGGAGGTCAGCCAGCTCGAGGAGTACGACGCCGTGGTGCTCGGCGGAGCGGCGTACATGTTCCACTGGCTCAAAGACGCACGGAGTTCGCGCAGCGTCACCAGGCCGCGCTGCAGGAGCGACCGGTGTGGCTGTTCAGCAGCGGCCCGCTCGGCACCGATCAGGTCGACGAGGAGGGCCATGACGTGCGGGAGGCGCACGCCCGAAGGAGTTCCAGGAGCTGACGGAACTGCTGAAGCCCCGCGGCGAGGAGGTCTTCTTCGGCGCCTACGACCCCGAGGCGAAGCCGCTCGGCCTCGGGGAACGGATCACCCGGATGATGCCGGCGGCCAACGACGCGTTGCCCGCCGGCGACTTCCGAGACTGGGAGCGAATCGACGCCTGGGCCAGGCAGATCGCGCAGCAGCTCGCCACTGCTCTAGACCCGGACCCACCAATGTGCCTGCGCGCATTGGGAAGAGCCGCGCACGGCCTCGACGACGTACGTCATCGGGTTCAGCGCGGGGAGACCACCTCCGGCCAGCGGGGCGCAGCGTGGAGTCCGGAACGAGGAGGCCGTGGGTTCAATCCCGCCACCCCCTGGGGCGAGCCCGTACGGGCGCCCGCGCAGTACGGGTCCGGGGCGCGCTGCGCTGCTTGCCGCACGCGACATGGGGGCGGTGCCGGTCCATGACCGCCCCCACGCCGCGAGCGCTCACATGGTGGTCGGCGGAGCCGGGACGGATGCGGCCCAGGACTTGCCCAGGGTGCCTTCGGACGGGGTCGTCTTGCCGTCGATCAGCTGGACGCTCGCCCAGGACTTCCCCAGCGGCTGCATCCAGCCGCCGAGCTTGTCGCCCAGCCCGGACACCAGCGACAGGCCACCCAGGGCGAGGGACAGGGCGACCACCACGCCGGTCACGGTGCGCCGGGCCCGCACGTCCGCGGGCACTCGCCGCCGTGGTCTTCTCTGAGCTGCTGTGTGCGAAGTGGGCCATCTCAGGTCCTCCCTGCCTTTCCCTCACGTGGACGCTGCGAGTGCAGTCGTGCTCTGGAACGACAGTGGCAGGAATGCACAGTCAGTAACAGTGGGTGGTCGCTCAATCACCCGATGCGACCAAGGCGTGGCTGGAATGGCCGCCGCGGGAGGGCTGAACTCACCTTCTGGAGCCGTTCCACAGCCGCCGTGGCTCCGGGTGTGCGCCGTTCGTGGCACCCGCCCGGCAACGGGGGCGCCCGGGCTGATCGAGTCGATCGCAGCGTCGTGATGTCGGCGGCCAGGGGCGGAGACCGACCACCACTGTTCGACGGTCCGGGATGTTCCCGCCGACGCCCTGCGTAACGCCGCCCCAGGGTGCGCGACTCCTTTCGGGTGATCCTCGTCTGACTCTATGGAGTTGATGCCCTACTCAGAGTCATCATCGCCGCAGTGGCCGACGTAGGGAGCTGAGCATGACGTTCATCCATGGCACGGGTCGTCCCGTGTGGCGTCCTCTGGTGGTGGCCGCCGCGGCGGTCGCGTTGGTGGCGGGCACGGGCACGGGCATGGCCGAGGCCAAGTCCAAGGAGCCGTCCTCCACATCGTCGAGCCCGACGAGCACCTCGCTGAGCGGGGCCCTGACGTCGCTGGCCAGTGCGGTGGAGGCCGAGCTGACCAACTCCAACGGTGACCTGTCGGCGAACCCACGCGGGTCGTTCAGGGCGAAGAGCGACATGGGGTCGCTGTACAACATCGCCCGGATCATCGGGGCCGACCGGTCCTGGAACGCCGGATACACCGGCGCCGGGGTGGACGTCGCGGTGATCGACACCGGTGTCTCCCCGGTGCAGGGCATGACCAGCGGCAACGTGGTCAACGGACCGGACCTGTCCTTCGACTCCCAGAGCCCGAACCTGAGCAACCTCGACGCATTCGGTCACGGCACGCACATGGCCGGGATCATCGCCGGGCGCGACGAGAAGTCCGACCCGCGCGACTACGCCGACGACGGCCGGTTCTCCGGCATCGCTCCCGACGCCCGGCTGGTCAGCCTCAAGGTCGGCGCCTCCGACGGGGCCGTGGATGTCTCCCAGGTCATCGCCGCGGTCACCTGGGTCACCGAGCACGCCCGCAGTGACGGACTGAACATCCGGGTGCTGTCCCTGTCCTACGGAACCGACGCCGCCAGCTGGTCATTGTCCGATCCCCTGACCTACGCCGTCGAGCAGGCCTGGAAGGCCGGGATCGTCGTCGTGGTCGCCGGCGGCAACGACGGCACCGACCGGATGACGCTGGCCAACCCGGCGATGGACCCGCAGATCATCGCCGTCGGCGCCAGCGACGCCCAGGGCACCCTGGACACCGCCGACGACACCGTCCCCTACTTCTCCTCCCGCGGGAACCTGCTGCGCCACGTCGACCTGGTCGCCCCCGGCACCCACGTGGCGAGCCTGGCGGTCCCCGGCTCCGAACTCGCCGAGGCCTACCCGGGCTCGGTGGTGGGGTCCAGGTACCTGCGCGGCAGCGGCTCCAGCCAGGCCGCGGCGGTCACCGCCGGCGCGGCGGCCCTTCTGCTGCAGCGCTACCCGACGCTGACCCCCGACCAGGTCAAGGCGATGCTGCTGGCGAGCGCGCACGGCGCCACCAACACCTCCACGACGTTCCGCGGCGCCGGGGTACTGGACGTCCGAGCCGCCCAGCAGCTGACTCCGCCGAAGGTGGCCGTGTCCCTCGGGTCGGCCACCGGCACCGGCTACCTGGACAAGGCCCGCGGTACCTCCCGCGTCTCGATGGACGGCGTGGAGCTCACCGGTGAGCAGGACATCTTCGGCCAGAGGTGGGACGCCGCGCGGTTCGCCGCTCTGGCCGCGAGCCGCTCCACCTGGTCGGACGGGATGTGGAACGGCACGGACTGGATCGGCACCGGCTGGAACGGCACCTCCTGGACCGGCAGCACCTGGACCGGACGCTCCTGGACCGGACGCTCGTGGACCGGCAGGTCATGGAGGGACTCCACCTGGACGGGGAGGTCCTGGACCGGGCGGTCCTGGGTCGGCGAGTCCTGGAGCGGACGCTCCTGGACCGGACGCTCCTGGACCGACGCCACCTGGTCCGGCGCGATCTGGCTGTAGCCACGACGTGAGCGCGCTGGCCCCGGCCAGGGCCGACGAGGACTGGTCCTGAACACCTACAACCAGCACCAGGCCGGCCGATGGGGTCAGCAGAGGTCTCGGTCCAGGCAGTCGCGGTCCCCTGCCGCCGACGGTCGGCTTCGAGCGGGAGAGGAGGTGATCGCCGGTGAGCTGGGCGCGCAGGCCACCGCCGTCGGTCGGCGTGCTGACTTTGGTCGTCGCCGTGATCGCGCTCTCGATCCTGCTGTGGAACCTGGCCACGGCCGGGTCCGACGGTTCGGTCCTGTCCCCGCGGCTGTCGTGGTGGATGCTGGTCCCGATGTTCGCGATCGCCGAGGTGGTCGTCTTCCACGTCCAGGTGCGCCGCGAGGCGCAAGCCATCTCGGTCAGCGAGGTCCCGCTCGTGCTGGCCATGTTCTTGGCCTCGCCCCGGGACATGATGGTGGCGGTGCTGCTCGGTGCCGTCCCGGTCTACCTCGTCGTCCAGCGCCAGCCGGCGATCAAGGTGCTCTTCAACACCGCGCTGCGGGCCTTCGGCGTCGCGGTCACCCTGTTCCTCCTCCATGCGATCGCCGGGCCCGATATCACCCTGGGAGCCCGGGCGTGGATCGCGGCGATCGTTGCGGTCGCCGTCGCCGGCGCCCTGGACGGCCTGCTTGTGCTGGCGGCCGTCGCCCTGCACGAGGTTGAGGTCTCCGCGCAGGACCTGCGGGCCGAACTCCTGGGCTATCCCCCGCTATCAGCGATCGTCGGATGTGTCGGGCTGGTGGCGGTCACGGCCCTGCACGCCGATCCCTGGACCGCCGGACCGCTGCTCGTGGTCGGTGGCGCCCTGGTCGCCGGCTACCGCGCACACGCCCGGCTGAAGGACCGTCACGTCAGCCTGGCCGGGCTCTACGACTTCGGGCGATCCGTGACCGAGGCCGACCAGATCGAGGCGGTCCTGGGCAGCGTGCTGACCGGCGCCCGGGAACTGCTGCGCGCCGAGACCGCGGAGGTCGTCCTGCTCGGTGGGGCCGACACGGCTCATCGCCGATGGATCCTGCCGCAGGGGTCGGTGCGGATGAGCAGCGAACCCCTCCAGCCGGCCGGCCACCCGGCGGTGTGGTCGAGCGTCCTGGACAGGGCAGCCCCCCTGCTGCTGGCCCGAGGGCACGGCGAGGGCACCGAACCCGCCCAACTCGCCGCTCTGGGGTACCAGGAGGCCATCGTGGTGCCGTTGCGTGACGAGTCCGGCGTCCTGGGCACGTTGATGGTGGCCGACCGGATGGGCCACGTCCGGGCGTTCATGGCCACCGACATCCCCGTCCTGGAGACCGCCGCGAACCAGGCGGCTCTCGCCCTGCGAAACGGCCGGTTGATGAGCCGGCTACGCCACGAGGCGCTGCACGATGTGCTGACCGGGCTCGCGAACCGGGCGATGTTCTCCGAGCGGCTCGACCAGGCGCTCGCCGAGCTGGACGCTCGGCCAGGCGATGGTGGCTTCGCCGTCCTGCTGCTCGACCTGAACGGGTTCAAGGAGATCAACGACTCTCTGGGGCACCACAGCGGCGACGCCCTGCTCGTGCACGTCGCCGACCGGCTGCGGGCGGCGGTGGACGACGCCTCGACGATCGCCCGGCTCGGCGGGGACGAGTTCGCCGTCCTGGACCCGAGCGTCCACACCCCCGACGACGCCCACGCGCTGGCCGAGAGGATCTACCACTCGATCGTGCAGAGCCTGTACCTCAACGGGATCGAGGTGGCCGTCGATTCCTCGATCGGGATCGCCCTCGCCCCGATGCACGGCCGCAACGCGCAGGCGCTGATCCGTTGCGCCGACGAGGCCATGTACGCCGCGAAGGCCACGGACGGCGGCATCCGTGTGCACGACGGAGCCACCCGGCACGCCGTGGTGGTGGGCGAGCCCGGCCCCGACCAGCCCGCCGAGCCGGCGGGCGGCGACGACGCCGGCATGGCGCGGATCGCCCTGCTCGCGGAGCTGCGCAGAGCGATCACAGGCCAGCAGATCACCGTGCATGTCCAGCCCCAGGCCAGGACGGCGACCGGCGAGGTCTACGGCGTCGAGGCGCTCATCCGGTGGGAGCACCCACGCCTGGGCATCCTGGCCCCGGCGGACTTCCTCGAGCTGGGCGAACGTCACGGCCTGACCCGCGAGTTGACCGACATCGTGCTGGACCGGGCCGTGGCGGCGGCGGCCCGCTGGAGCCAGGCGGGCGTCGAACTGGAGGTGTCGGTCAACCTGTCTCCCCGCAGCCTGCTCGACTCGCGCCTGCAACCGACCGTCGAGAGCACGCTGAGCCGCCACCGGCTGCCCGCCTCCCGGCTCACCCTCGAGATCACCGAAGGCAGCGTGATGAGCGACCCGGACCGGGCCATCGCCGTCCTGGAGTCGCTGCGCGCGGCGGGGGTCCGGATCTCGGTCGACGACTTCGGCACCGGGTACTCCTCGCTGTCGTACCTGCGCCGGCTCCCGGTGCACGAGGTGAAGATCGACCGCAGCTTCGTCACGAACCTCGCTCACGACTCCGAGGACCTGATCATCGTGCGAAGCATCAGCGACCTGGCCTCCAACCTCTCCCTGCACGTGGTCGCCGAGGGCGTGGAGGATCCTCAGGCCTGGGGGCACCTCGCGATGCTGCGCTGCGGCGCCGTCCAGGGTTTCCATCTGGCGCGCCCGATGGACGCCAACGACCTGCTGCCCTGGCTGGTGCAGTACCGCGCCGACCAGGAGCGGACCGGCGGCCTGGTACCGGCCCGCCCTCACCTTCAGGCCGTCATGAGCGCGGGCCGCCGAGCCGGGTGACCAGCCGATCGAGCCGGTCGGGTTCGGCCGCGGAAGGGAGATCTGGGCGATCCACGCCACCGGCTCAGGCGTCTGGGCTGCGGCCACAGCCCGAGCATGAAGGCGTTGCGCACGGCGTCGGTGACGGCGTGCGCCAGGGCCGGCCCGGCGTACCCGGGAAGCGGGCCGTGTTGCCGGCGAACAGCTCTCGCAGCGGGCGGCGTCGCACGAGCACCTGGAATCCGTGGGCGTAGGGTCGCCTCGTGCTGCACGGGAGGGACGCCGAGCAGGCGCGCCTGGCCGGACTGCTGGTCGGCGCCAGCGGGGGTCGGGCCGGCACCCTGGTGCTGCACGGGGAACCCGGGGTGGGCAAGTCCGCGCTCCTCGATGCCCTCGTCGCCGACGCCGGTCACGGCTGGCTGGTGCTGCGGACCCAAGGCGTGGAGTCCGAGGCTCCGCTGGCGTTCGCCGCCCTCCACCGACTGCTCCGTCCCGTCCTCGGCCTTCTCGACCGGCTCCCGGGCCCGCAGGCGCGCGCGCTGCGGTCGGTGTTCGGCCAGGAGGACGCGGACATGATGCCGCCGTTCCTGGTGGCGCTCGCGACGTTGTCCCTGCTCACCGAGGCTGCAGAGGACACCCCCGTGCTGTGCGTGGTCGACGATGCGCAGTGGCTCGACCAGGCCACCGCGGACGCGCTGCTGGTCGCCTCACGTCGACTGGGCGCCGACCGGGTCGCCGTCGTGTTCGCCGCTCGTGACGGCGCGGGCCGGACGTTCGCACCCGACGACATCCCGACCATGGCGCTGGCGCCGCTGCCCCGCGGGGCGGCCAAGGCCGTGCTCGACGACGCGGCCGGTGGCGCCGTGCCGGACGACGTCGCGGACCGGCTCCTGACGCAGGCCGCCGGAAACGCGCTGGCACTGGTCGAGCTCCCGACCACCCTCAGCCGTGAGCAGCTGGCCGGTGACGAACCGATCCCGCCGCAGCTGCAGCTCACCTCCGGGATCGAGCGCGTCTTCCTCGACCGCTGCCGCCGGTTGCCCGAGCCGGTGCAGACCCTGCTGCTGGTCGCCGCGGCCGACGACTCCGGTCGGGTCGCTGCGGTGCGCCGAGCCGCTGCCCTCCTGGACGTCGACGTGGACGCCCTGGAGGCGGCCGAGCGGTCCGGGCTGATCGTCGTCGACGCCGGTACCGTGCGGGTCCGGCATCCACTGGTCCGATCCGCGCTCTACCAGGCGGCGACGAGCAGGGAACGCCGCGAGGTGCACCGGGCGCTTGCCGAAGCCATCGACGCCGATGACGACCCCGACCGACATGCCTGGCACCGGGCGGCGGCCGTCGACACTCCTGACGCGGCGGTCGTGGCGGATCTCGACGCGGCCGCAGCGCGTGCCGAGCGACGCGGCGGGTACGCCGCTGCAGCCGCCGCGTACGAGCGCGCCGCCGAGCTCACCAGCGGCGAGGCCCTGCGCGCCGCGCGCCTGTTCGCCGCCGCCCGCAACGCCTGGGCCGCCGGACAGACCCCGCAGGCACGCACCCTCACCACGGCCGCGCGCACGCACGCCGACGACCCGGTCCTACGCGCCGACATCGATCGCCTGCGCGGTCGGATCGAGGTCAACGTCGGGTCCGCGGTCGACGCGCACCGCATGTTCACCACCGCCGCCCGTGCCGTCGCGGCCGAGGACCCGACCCGCGCGCTCGAGATGGCGGTCGCCGCGGCGCTGCTGAGCGCGCACGGCGCCGACAGCGGCACCCCCCTCGACGTGGCCGTCCTCGCGGCCGAAGGCGCCGCCGATGACACCGCACGGACCCGCTGCCTCGGCCACCTCCTGCTCGCCCTGACCCGGACGTCCGCGGCCGACTGGTCGGGCGGCCTGACGTCGCTGCACGCCGCGCTGCACGCCGGCACCGCCGTCGTCGATCCCGATGTGCTGGCCCACCTCGGCAACGCAGCCCTGCACCTGGGCGACGACGAGGCACACCGGCGGTGCTTCACACGGATGGTCACGGGCGCCCGGGAAGCCGGCGCCGGCATGGTGGTCCTGTACGCGCTGCCCCGACTCGGCTTCACCCAACTCGTCACCGGTCAGTGGACCGCGCTGCGCAGCGCCGCCGAGGAAGCGCTCTCGCTCAGCGCCAGCACCGGGCAACGCCCGCTCGGCGCAGTCCCCCTCGGCTGGCTCACGCTGCTCGCCGCCCTCCAAGGCCTACCCGCCGCCGAGTGCAACGTTCTGATTGACGACCTCCAGGCTGCAGCCGGTCAGCCGCTCGGTGTGCTCGCCGACCCCGTCCATGACCTCCTGCGGTGGGCGCGAGGCACCTACGCTGCGCATGAGGGCCACACCCGGGCCGCGCTGCACCATCTCGCCGGCATCAGGTCGAGCACGCTGACCCGACTCGCGGCGCTCGACCGGATCGAGGCCGCCGTCCGCGCCGGTGACCGGCAGCGGGCCACGGTATGGATCGAGCAGCTGGCCCCATTCGCGGACCGCACCCGGTGGCCGTGGGCGCTGGCCGCCGTCGACCACGGCCGCGCCCTGCTCGCCGCACCTGCCGACGCGCCCCCGCTGTTCGACAGCGCCCTGGCCCATCACGCCCACGCCCTCGCCCACCCGTACGACCGGGCCCGGACCCACCTCGCGTACGGCGAGTTCCTGCGCCGCTCCCAACGCCGCGTCGACGCACGCACTCACCTGCGGGCCGCGCTTCAGACGTTCGAGGACCTGCGCGCCGAGCCGCTGGCCGCCCGAGCGACCCAGGAGCTGCGCGCCTCCGGCGAGACGGCCCGCAAGCGTGACCCATCGACGCAGCTCAACCTCACCCCGATGGAACGCCAGGTCGCCGCGCTGGTCGGCCAGGGCATGTCCAACAAGGACGTCGCCGCCCAGTGCTGGGTCTCGCACCGAACCGTGGCCTTTCACCTGCGGAACATCTTCACCAAGGCGGGGGTCACCTCACGCGCCGAGCTCGCCCGACTCGACGTCTCGTAGGTGCCGTGCACCAGCCGCGGTCACCGGTCCAGCGGCCCTGTGCCGCGGACCGAGGAGACGACGTCCAGGATCGCCCGCGTGGTGGCAGCTGCGGGTCCCTCCTCCAGGATCAGCGCGCCGTGCGAGGCGCCGTCGACGACGCGGTGCACGCTGTTGGTCGACAGGCCGGCCAGGCGGTTCTGGGCCGCTGCCCAGGCGGCATCGTGTCCACTGCCGGCCGTGAGGACGACCAGGGGCTTGTCGCCGAAGTCACCAAGCGAGGCGGCCTCCTGGATGGAGGCATTCGCCTGGACGTACTCGTCGATCGTGCTGCGGACGCCGCCGACGGTGGCCAGGCTGGCGCGGACCTCGTCCCTGGACCGTGGCGGCAGGCTGCCGTAGTCGGTCTGCCCGTAGAGGCGGGCCAGTCCGAGGCGACCCGACGCCGAGACCAGTGCGGCGACACGGCCGATGAGGTCGCGGGAGCCACGGTCGTCGGGCCGTGCCGCAGCCGGTGTCGCCGCAGATCTGGGTGCGGTGGAGTCGATCATCACCATCCCGGCGACCTCGTCGGGAAAGTGCGCGGCGAAGGTGAGTGTGTAGAGACCGCCGAAGGAATGACCCGCGAGCACATACGGACCGGGAACCTGCGCGCGATGCAGCATCGTGTGGAGGTCCGTCGCTATCTGCCTTCCATCCTGCGGGGTTTCAGCCGATTCGCTCCAGCCGCGACCGGCGCGGTCATAGACGCAGACCCGGGTGTCCTGGGCGACATCCGGCGTGATCCACCCGAGGGCCGAGGACATCTCGCCTGCACCCGGCTGGAGCACGACGGTAGGGGTGCCGGAGCCGGTGCAGCTCAGGTGCAGGCTGTGTCCGCCGACGTCGACGAGCTGACCGGGCATCACGTGGGCCCTGGCGTCGGCGGCTTCACGCACGCTCTCGTAGCCGCCGCCGATCGAGGCCAGAGCCAGCATCCCGATCACAGGGAACAGCAGCCTTCGGCCACCCCGGCTGTGAAGCCGGCGACGGGCACGGGCGATCATCCAGACCACCGCGGCCAGCATGACCGGCGGCCACACCCAGGTGAGCAGCTCGTCCACCGAGGAGCCGAAGCCCACCAGCAGCAGACCGCCGAACCCCATGAGCAGCGCGGGAGTCACGGCCCATCGCTGCGGCTGATGCGTGAACCGCACCGAGAGCACGGCCAGCATCGCCCAGCCCAGCGCGAATCCGCAGAGGACCGCGCCGGTGATGGCGCTCTCCTCCGCCGGGATGAACGGTGCGAAGACCAGCAGCAGAGCGGCGAGCGGCCCGGCGGCCAGCGACCCGGCCACGATCCAACCGATGTGTCCCGCTCGGCACGGGTGGGTGTGTCGAATCATGAGGTCAGCGCTCCCCTGGTCGTGCGTTCGGACGGCGACGTGTCCACAGTCGCCCTGCCGTCGGGACCTCGCGCCGGTCAAATGGCCAGGGTTGCCGACCATCGACCGTGCCGTCTGCTGCGGACCATGCGGATCTCCCGCACGCCCCCCTCGACCTGGGCCGCGCCGTCGGCGACGAAGCCGTGCTTGCGGTAGAACGCCTGTGCACGGGGGTTCGGGTCGGCCACCCACAGCGCCACCGATTGCGCCGGATCGACCACCGCCTCCAGCAGCGCGGGCCCGGCTCCCGTGCCGTGGTCGGCCGCGTGGACGTAGAGCACATACAGCTGCCTCGCCCACACGGCATCGGCGTCCAAGGGCGGGCCTGACATGGCGATCCCGACCAGCTCGCCGTCCCGCTCGGCGACGGCCACTCGATTGTCGCGATAGCGCTCGTCGGTCAACGCGGCGGTCCAGAACCGCTCTCGAGCGGCCGGGAACCCTGGGTCGTCGAGCACCGCGTCCGACATGAGTCCCCGATACGTCTCCTGCCAGCACCGCACATTCACGCGCGCCATGTGCGGGGCGTCCGCTACCTGAGCCGGACGAACCCTCAGCGAGGAACTCACTGCCGAATCGTAGGCGCCAACCGCCGATGAGCCTCAACCAACTCGGCTCGCCTGACCCATCGGCGGTGTAGCTTTGTGCCGCCCTCCGCTAGCGACGGTGCCCCTGCGCTGCGGCACCGTCGGAAAACCCTTGGAAAGAATGGGATCACGTGCACAAGAACAGGCTGGACGGCGGCAGCGTGCTGGTCGCCTTCGAGTTGCCCGCCGCGGTGCGCGCCGACACGGCGAGCCTGGTCGGAGACTTCAATGACTGGTCACCCGATGCCACCCCCCTGGCACGACAGGACGACGGGTGCTTCCGGACCGAGCTGACGCTGCCCGTGGGCGGCCGGTCGCGCTTCCGCTACCTGCTCGACGGTCACCGGTGGGAGAACGACTGGTCCGCAGACGACTACGAGCCGAACGGCCTGGGCTCCGAGGACTCGGTGGTCGACCTGACCGACGCCGAGGAGTGGCTGAATCCCGTGGAGCCGGGCACGGCTCGCCGTCCCTTGTGGAGGTTCTGGCGCCGTCGCGACCGTCCATGACCGTCCTGACCCGGCGCGGCCGCGGACGACGGCACGGTCCGTCCGTCGGGATCAGACCTGGATGGCCACCGCGTCGAGCAGGTCGTACAGGGTCGACCGGCGGCGCAGCACTCGACCGGCCCGGGCGGCCACCGCGGCGAGATCCGCCTCGTTGATCAACTGGCCGTGCGAGGCCCCCGCTGCGCGGCTGATGTTCTCGTCGATCAGCGTTCCACCGAGATCGTCGACGCCTGCGGCGAGCAGCTGGGTCAGCCCTGCGGTCCCGAGCTTGACCCACGAGGCCTGGATGTGATCGATGAGGCCGTGGTAGACGATCCGTGCCACGGCGTGCAGGAGGACGACCTCGCGCCACGTCGGCCCCCGGCGGGAGGCTCGCTTGAGGTAGATCGGTGCGGCCATGTGCACGAAGGGCAGTCCGACGAACTCGGTGAATCCCGAGGTCTCCTGCTGCAGCGCCCGGGTGCGGAGCAGGTGGCGCGCCTGGTGACGGGGATGCTCGATCGAGCCGAACATCATGGTGACGTTGGACCTCAGCCCGACGCCGTGGGCGGTCCGGTGCGCCTCGAGCCACTCCTCGGTGGTGATCTTGTCGGGGCAGAGGACGGCGCGGACGTCGTCGTCCAGGATCTCGGCGGCGGTTCCGGGCAGGGACCGCAGCCCGGCGTCCTTGAGCCTGGTCAGGTAATCGGCCAGCGGTTCCCCGAGGCGCTTGGCCCCCTCGGTGACCTCCAGCGCGGTGAACCCGTGCACGTGTATGTCGGGAGCGGCCTGCACCGCTGCCCGGATCACCTGCAGGTAGTAGTCCCCGTCGAAACTGGGGTGGATGCCGCCCTGCAGACATACCTCGGTCGCCCCGAACTCCTTTGCCTCGGCGACCCTCTCGGCGATCTCGTCCAGGCCGAGCAGGTACGGGCTGCCACGCAGATTCAGGCTGAGCGGCCCCTTGGAGAAGCCGCAGAAGGTGCACCTGAAGGTGCACACGTTCGTGTAGTTGATATTGCGGTTCCTGACGTAGGTGACCTGCTCCCCGACCACCTGGGCCCGCAGGGCGTCGGCCAACTCGGCGACCGCGGCGACCTCTGGCCCGCGGGCCGTCAGCAGGACGACGATCGCCTCCTCGTCCAACTGCTCGCCGGCCGCGGCCGCGTCCAGGGCCTCCCGGACGGCGCCGCCGGCGGCCGGCGCCCGGGGCAGCAGCGTCGGCGGGTCCAGCTCCGCTCCGGAGTACCAGGCGGTCGACCGGCGTCCGGCCAGGTCGACCTCGGCGCCGGTTCCGACGTTGACGGCGTCCGCGTAGCGCTCGGGCAGCACGGCGCCGGGATCGTCACGGCCGAGCCCGTCCGCGTCACAGCGGTCCATCACCGGGAAGCGCAGCGCGTCCTCCAGCCAGCGATCCGGGTCCTGGACGAACTCGGGGTAGATGGTCAGCCGAGGGGCCAGCGTCAGCCCGCGGCCCTCGGTGACCTCGCGCAGGCGGGTCAGCTCGGGCCAGGCCCGCTCGGGATTGACATGGTCGATCGTGACGGGCGAGACACCGCCCCAGTCGTCGATCCCGGCGTCCAGCAGCGCCGCGAGGTCCTCGGACAGGTTCGGGGGTGCCTGGACGTGAATCTCGGGGGGGAGCAGCAGACGGGCGAGCGCCACGGCTCGCTGGTGCCGCTCGGGCGGGCAGGCGGGGTGGGCGTGCATCGCCGTGCGCGCCTTGGGCAGGAAGTTCTGCACGATCACCTCCTGCACGTGACCGTGACGGGCGTGGGAGTCGGCGATCGCCTGCAGCGCAGGCAGCCAGTCCGCGTCGGACTCACCGAAGCCGACGAGGATCCCGGTGGTGAAGGGGATCTGCAGCCGCCCGGCCGCCTCGAGCGTCTGCAGTCGTCGCTGCGGCGTCTTGTCCGGGGCGTTGCGGTGCGCAGGCAGGCCCTCGACCAGGCTCTCGATCATCATTCCCTGGCCGGCGCAGACCGTCCGCAGGAGCGCCAGTTCGTCTTGGTCCATCGCGCCGGCGTTGGCATGCGGCAGCAGCCCGGTCTCATCCAGCACCGTGCGGCACATCGCGACGAGGTACTCCACGGTGCTGGAGTACCCGTGCTCGGTCAGCCAGCTCCGCGCGAGGGGGTAACGCAGCTCGGGACGTTCCCCGAGGGTGAAGAGCGCCTCGTGGAGCCCGGCCTCGGCACCCGCCAGGGCAATCCGCAGGATCTGGTCGCGGTCGAGGAACGGGGCCCGGCTGTGGGCCGGTGGCTGGGCGAAGGTGCAATATCCGCAGCTGTCCCGGCACAGGGTGGTGAGCGGGATGAAGACCTTGGGCGAGTAGGTGATCCGGGTGCCGGTCCGGCGCTCGCGGACGCTGCGGGCGCACCCGGTCAGGTCGTCCAGTGCTGCGTCGAGCAGGCTCATCCGGCACCTTTCCGGTCGAGGGCGAGCAAGGGGCCCTGCGCCCCACTGTGGGGTCGCGGGACCAGTGTCACAGAACGGCCGCCCGGTCTGCTCGGCCCCCATCGGGCAGGATGGGCCCATGACGGCAGGTCCGCGCATCGGGTACAAGGCGTCGGCGGAGCAGTTCGCGCCGGGCGAGCTGGCGGGTTTCGCCGTCCGGGCCGAGCAGTTGGGGCTGGACACGGTGACCGTCTCCGACCACTTCCAGCCCTGGCGGCTGCAAGGGGGGCATGCGCCGAACTCGATCGCGTGGCTGGCCTGGGTCGCCGCCCGCACCGAGCGGGTGCTGCTGGGCACCTCCGTGATGACCCCGACCTTCCGCTACAACCCTGCGGTCCTGGCCCAGACCTTCGCCACGATGGCGAGCCTGGCCCCAGGGCGGATCATGCTCGGCGTCGGCACCGGAGAGGCGCTGAACGAAGTGGCGGTCGGCTCGGTCGACGGACAGGAGTGGCCGGCCTTCCGGGAACGGTTCGCGAGGCTGCGCGAGGCGGTGCAGCTGATGCGGGAGCTGTGGACGCAGGACCGGGTCACCTTCGAGGGCGAGTACTACCGCACCGCCGACGCCGCGATCTACGACCGGCCGGAGCAGCCCGTGCCGATCTACGTGGCCGCGGGTGGACCGGTGGTCGCCCGGTACGCCGGTCGCGCCGCCGACGGCTTCATCTGCACCTCCGGCAAGGGGCGAGAGCTGTACGAGGACAAGCTGGTCCCGGCCGTCGACGAGGGCCTGGACGCCGTCGGGCGCGATCGCGGCGCCATCGACCGGATGATCGAGATCAAGGTCTCCTGGGACCCCGACCCCACGCTCGCGCGGGAGAACACCCGGTTCTGGGCACCGCTGTCGCTGACCCCGGAACAGAAACACTCGATCCACTCCCCCGCCGAGATGGAACGAGCCGCCGACGAACTGCCCATCGACCAGGTCGCCCGGCGCTGGATCGTCGCCTCCCGCCCCGAGGAGGTCGTCCAGGCCCTCAAGGTCTACACCGACCTGGGCTTCGACCACCTCGTCGTGCACGGCCCCGGCCACGACCAGGAGCGCTTCCTGACCACCTTCACCGAACAGGTTCTGCCCGGGCTGCGCGAACTCGTGCCCGCTGCCCGCTGAGTCGTGCCGCGGCCGCTGCCCTCACTTCCGCTGGAGTTCCGGGCGCTCCCATCCGCGCTGGGGGGCGCGGCTGCCGGTCGCCGTTCCGGGTCGCTCGTCGCGCGAGCGGTAGACCAGGTACGGGCGGGTGAGGTAGCCGATCGGTGCGGAGAACACGTGGACGAGCCGGGTGAACGGCCACATCGCGAAGAGCAGGAATGCGAGCAGGGCATGGAGCTGGAACCCGAGCGGCGCGTCGGCCATCAGCTCGGGCTGCGGCTGCAGCATGAAGATGCTGCGGAACCACGGGCTGACGCCCTCGCGGTAGTTGTACTCGCCGCCGAACTGAAGCAGGCTGCCCGCCACCGTGTTCCACATGCCGAGCACGATGACGGTGGCGAGCACCGCATACATCGCCTTGTCGTTGGTCGTGGTCGCGCTGAACACCGGCCCGGTGGTGCGGCGCCGGTAGATCAGGATGACAAGCCCCGCGACCGCGGCGATCCCGGCGGGGATCCCGCCGGCCAGAGCGACGACGTGATAGGCGTGCGGGCTCAGGCCCATCGCGTTCGTCCACACCTGCGGGATGACCAGGCCGATCACGTGGCCGAGGACGACGCCGAGCATCCCGAAGTGGAACAGTGGGCTGCCGATCCGCAGGAGCCGGTCCTCGTACAGCTGGCTGGAGCGCGTCGTCCACCCGAACCGGTCATACCGGTAGCGCCAGACGTGGCCGACGACGAACACGGCGAGGCAGACGTAGGGGACGATCACCCACAGGAACGTGGTCATCGGGGAGCTCCTACCGGGATGGTCGGGCCGAGCAGGGCGGTGGTGTCGATCGGGTCGGGACGGGGGTTGAGGCGGGGGTCCATGGCGTAGGGCTCGAGGCCGACGTCCTCCAGCGGCGGCCCCTGGGCGACGAGCCGCAGCAGGGCCTCCTCGTCGTCCCCCTCGAGTTCCGGCAGGGTGGCTCGCAGGGCGTCGACGACCGGCTGCCATGGCGAGTGGCGGCGCTCCAGCCCCGCCCGGAGCAGCTCGATGGACACCCGGTGTCGCCGCAACAGGTCCCAGGCGATGGTGAGGTCGTGGACCGCGCCGAACTCGAGGACGACGCAGAGGTGGTCGGGCAGTTCGGTCTGCAGGTCGAACTCGACGCCGGCCTTGCGATACGCCTGCTTGAACTCGACCAGCGCGACACCGCGGCGGCGGGTGTCCCCGTGCGTCGCGTAGGTGAGGTGCAGCGAGCAGCGACGGGTGACGTCGAAGGTGTCGACGTACTCGCACTGCAGCTCGGCGAGATCGGTTCCCGCCGCCCTGTCCAGCGCTGCCACGAGATGGGCCCGGGGCGTGGCCGGCAGGGTCTCGGCGATCTCACGGAACGCTGGAAGGCGTTCCAGGAGAAGCTCGTCGGGGTAGTCGAGCAGAAGCGAGACCAACTGCCACGTGTCGGCGAGTGCGCGCTCGTCCAGGGACGGCCGCGCGGCGCGGTGCCGGCTCCACCTCATCGGGACTCCTCCTTCCGCGGCGCGTCGGCCGTCGCGTGCGAGTCGGGGAACAGCCCGTCCGGCAGCCCGACGCCGTCCCAGTTCAGGAGATTGACCCTGCCGCGGGGGCGTTCGGACCCGATGAGCGGGTTGCCGAGACTGTCGGCCTCCTGCCGGTTCTTCAGCATCCGGAGGTTCTCGACGGCCACCGGGACCGGTCGCCCCGACCCCTCCCCGAAGGACGCGTCCTTCTCGTCGGGGTAGGACCCGACGGGGCAGTCGGTGGCGAGTTCCTCGAGCGAGTGGGCCTGCTCGGCGTGCGCGGTGGGGATGACGTAGCGCTCGTCGTACTTGGCCAGCGCCAGGAGGCGGAACATCTCGTACATCTCCTCCCCCTGCATGCCGACCGATGCCGGGATCTCCTCCCGCGGGTCGCGCCCGAGATTGACGTCGCGCATGTAGGACCGCATCGCGGCGAGCGTGCGCAACACCCGATCGACCGGTGCCGGGTCGCCGGCGGTGAACAGGTTCGCCAGGTACTCCACCGGGATGCGCAACGCGTCGATGGCGCCGAAGAGGTTGTCGCGGTTCTCGGCATCGTGCCCGGAGTTGCTGAGGGCGTCGACGACGGGCGACAACGGCGGGATGTACCAGACCATGGGCATCGTCCGGTACTCCGGGTGCAGCGGCAGCGCCACCCGGTAGTCCATGATGAGCCGCTTCACCGGGCTGCGCCGGGCTGCCTCCATCCAGTCACCGGGGATGCCCGCCCGTTCGGCCTCACGCTGCACCTCGGGGTCGTCGGGGTCGAGCAGCACCCCCAGCTGGGCCTCGTAGAGTTCGGTGTCGTCCTCGGTCGAGGCCGCCTCGAGCACCTTGTCGGCGTCGTAGAGCACCAGGCCGATGTAGCGAAGGCGCCCCACGCACGTCTCGGAGCACACCGTCGGAATGCCGACCTCGACGCGCGGGTAGCAGAAGGTGCATTTCTCGGCCTTGCCGGTCTTGTGGTTGAAGTAGATCTTCTTGTACGGGCACCCGGTGATGCACATCCGCCAGCCGCGGCAACGGTCCTGATCGACCAGCACGATGCCGTCCTCGCTGCGCTTGTAGATCGCTCCGCTGGGGCAGGACGCCGCGCACGAGGGATTGAGGCAGTGCTCGCAGATCCGCGGCAGGTAGAACATGAACGTCTGCTCGAACTCGAGGCGCACCTTGTCCTCGATGCCCTTCAGCATCGGGTCCCTGGCGGCATGCTCCCGCGAGCCCCCGAGGTCGTCGTCCCAGTTCGCGCTCCACGTGACGTTCATCGACTTGCCCGAGATCAACGAGTACGGCCGGGCCACCGGGAAGTTCTTCTGGGCGGGGGCCTCGAGCAGGGTCTCGTAGTCGTAGGTCCACGGCTCGTAGTAGTCCTCGATCGCCGGCATCTTCGGGTTGCTGAAGATGGTGAGCAGCTTCTTGAACCGCCCGCCGGCCTTCAGCCGCAGGCGTCCCCGCTTCAACTCCCACCCACCCTGCCACTCGTCCTGATCCTCGTAGGTGCGGGGGTAGCCCAGACCGGGCCGGGTCTCGACGTTGTTGAACCACACGTACTCCGTGCCGGCCCGGTTGGTCCACGCCTGCTTGCAGGTGACCGAGCAGGTGTGGCACCCGATGCACTTGTCCAGGTTCATGACCATCGCCATCTGAGCCATGACGCGCATGTCGCTTCTCCCTCTGGTCGCTCGCTGGCCGGTGTCCGGCGGGTCAGTACTCGACCGGCACGGTGCGTTTGCGGATCATCGTGACCTCGTCGCGGTTGTTGCCGGTCGGCCCGATGTAGTTGAAGAAGTAGGCCAACTGCGCGTATCCACCGATGATGTGGCTGGGCTTGATCAGGATTCGGGTCAGCGAGTTGTGGATACCGCCTCGCTTGCCGTCCCGCTCCGTGAGCGGCACGTCGATCAGCCGGTCCTGTGCGTGGTGCATGTAGACCGTGCCCTCGGGCATCCGGTGCGAGACGACGGCGCGCGCCGCGACGACGCCGTTGCGGTTCACGGCTTCGATCCAGTCGTTGTCGCGCACGCCGATCTTGTCGGCGTCGCGGTCGGAGATCCAGATCGTCTGCCCGCCGCGGGACAGGCTGAGCATGAACAGGTTGTCCTGGTACTCGGAGTGGATCGACCACTTGTTGTGCGGGGTCAGATAGCGAACGGAGACCCCGAGCTCGTTCTGCTCCCCGATGCCCGCCTCGCCGAAGAGCTGGGTCATGTTCAACGGCGGCCGGTAGACGGGCAGGGCCTCCCCCATGCCGAGGATCCAGTCGTGGTCGAGATAGAACTGCTGCCGGCCGGTGAGGGTGTGGAAGGGCTTGAGTCGTTCGATGTTGATGGTGAACGGGCTGTAGCGCCGACCCCCGGACTCCGACCCCGACCATTCGGGCGAGGTGATCACCGGCACCGGCGCGACCTGCGTGTCGGCGAAGGTGATCTGCTTGCCCTCGTGTTCGGCGGCGAGATCGCGCAGGACGGTGCCCGTCCGCTTCTCGACGTTCGCGAAGCCGAGGGTGGCCAGGTGGCCGTTGGACACCCCTGAGAGATGGAGCATCGCGTCCGCGACGTGGATGTCGGTCTCGAGCCGTGGCTGGCCGTCCCCGGCACCGCCGTGGGCGGTCCCGTTGCGGTGGCGGAGGATGTCGACCTCACGTTTGACGTCATACGGGACGCCCTTGGTGAGCATCCCGACCCCTTCCAACAGGGGGCCGATCGAGGTCATCTTCTCGTACACGGCGGCGTAGTCGCGCTCGGCGACGGCCAGCACCGGCAGGGTCTTCCCGGGCACGGGCTCGACCTCACCGGTGCGCCAGTCCCGGACGACGCCGTGGGGGGTGGCCATCGCCTCGGGCGTGTCATGCCACAGCGGTTTGGCGACGACGTCGCGACGCGTGCCGAGGTGGTCGGCGGCGAGCTCGGAGAACCGGCGGGCGATCGCCTTCCACGCCTCCCAGTCCGTCTTCGACTGCCAGGGCGGGGCGATCGCCGGGTTGAAGGAGTGGATGAACGGATGCATGTCCGTGGTGTTGAGGTCGTGTTTCTCGTACCACGTGGCAGCCGGCAGGACGACGTCGGAGAACAGGGTGCTGCTGGTCATCCTGAAATCGATCGTCATCAGGAGGTCGAGCTTGCCCTCGGGGGCCCGGTCCGGCCAGGCGATGCCGGACGGTCGCTTCTCGGGGGGCGCCTCCTTCGCGGTCGCCGCGCTGTCCGTACCGAGCAGGTGCCGCAGGAAGTACTCGTTCCCCTTCGCACTCGACCCGAAGAGGTTGGCCCGCCACAGGCTGAGGATTCGGGGATGGTTCTCCTCCGCCTCGGGATCCTCGACGGCGAACTTCAGGGCACCGGACTTGAGCTGGTCCACGACGTAGGCGGCGGGCTCCACCCCGGCGGCGTCGGCCTCGTCGGCGAGCGCGAGGCTGCTGCGATTGAAGGTGGGGTAGCTCGGCGTCCACCCGAGCCTGACGGACAACGAGAGGAGGTCCATGACGCCCTTACCGGCGAACACCCCGGTGCCGGAATCGATCTCGTCGGCGGTGAACGTGTCGTACCGGTACTGGCTCGCGTTGACGTACCAGTAGGCGGTCTGGTTCATGTGACGCGGCGGGCGGTGCCAGTCGAGGGCGAAGGCCAGGTGCTGGAAGCCCATGATCGGACGGATCTTCTCCTGCCCGACGTAGTGCGCCCAGCCGCCACCGTTGCGGCCCTGGCAGCCGGTGATGGTGGTCAGGACGAGCATCGCCCGGTAGATCTGGTCGGAGTGGAACCAGTGGTTGGTGCCCGCCCCCATCAGGATCATCCCCCGACCCTCGGTGTCGATCGCGTTCTGGGCCCACTCCCGGGCGATCCGCGTGACCTGATCGGCCGGCACGCTGGTGATCTCCTCCTGCCAGGCCGGAGTGGCCGGGGACGAGGCGTCGTCGTACCCCTCGGGCCAGGCACCGGGCAGGCCCTCCCGGCGGACCCCGTAGTGAGCGAGCATGAGGTCGAGGACGGTCGTGACGAGTCTGCCGCCGACCCGGCGTACCGGCACACCGCGGGCCACGTGCTCGACGGTGCCCTCAGCGGCGTCGAAGCGCGGCAGGAGGACGGCGACCGACTCCGTCGCCGTGTCGTGCAGGCTGAGCACCGGCTCGATGCCGTCGAGGTCGAGGTTCCACTGGCCCCAACCCTGCTCGCCGTAGCGGAAGCCGAGCGAGCCCCTGGGGACGGCCACGTCGCCGGTGCGGCCGTCGAGCAGTACCGGCTTCCACATCGCGTTCTCTGAGGTGCTCTCCGGGATGTCGAGGTCGCCGGCCACGACGTACTTGCCGGGGCGATGACCGCCGGCGGCCTCGTCCTCCTCGAGCGCAACGAGGAACGGCAGGTCGGTGAACCGCTGGTTGTAGTCGGTGAAGAAGGGCACCTGACGGTCGACGAAGTACTCCTTCAGGATGACGTGTCCCATCGCCATCGCCAGGGCGCCGTCGGTGCCCGGCGCGGCCGGGACCCACTCGTCGGCGAACTTGACGTTCTCGGCGTAGTCGGGTGCGACGGCGACGACCTTCTGGCCCCGGTAGCGGGCCTCCGTCATCCAGTGGGCGTCCGGTGTGCGGGTCAGCGGGACGTTGCTGCCCCACATGATGAGGTAACCGGCGTCCCACCAGTCCCCCGATTCGGGGACGTCGGTCTGGTCGCCGAACATCTGCGGCGAGGCGTTGGGCAGGTCGGCGTACCAGTCGTAGAAG
The DNA here is from genome assembly GCA_963750395.1 of uncultured Actinomycetota bacterium. Classification (GTDB taxonomy): domain Bacteria; phylum Actinomycetota; class Actinomycetes; order Actinomycetales; family Kineosporiaceae; genus JADJPO01. The sequence continues at coordinate 292,347 of CAVVQM010000012.1, forward strand.
GAGAGCATGGGCGCGCCGAGAAGCTCCAGGAAGCGGGCGCCGGAGGCGTAGGAGACCGGAGACATCGCGGGGATGGGCGAGAAGCCGGCGATGCGATCCGGGCCCCATCTCTTGATCGTGTACACGTGGGCGGCGGCGACGATCTCGACCACCTCGTCCCAGGTCGAGCGGACCAGGCCACCCTTGCCGCGCGCCGACTTGTAGCGTCGTGCCCTGTCGGGGTCCTGGACGATCGACGCCCAGGCGATCACCGGGTCACCGCCGACCGCACGCTTGGCCTCTCGGAACATCTCCAGCAGCACGCCGCGCACATAGGGGTACCGAACGCGCGTCGGGGAGTAGGTGTACCAACTGAAGGCCGCGCCGCGGGGACAGCCCCGCGGCTCGTACTCCGGACGGTCGGCGCCGGTGGAGGGGTAGTCGGTCTGCTGGGACTCCCAGGTGATGATGCCGTCCTTGACGTACACCTTCCACGAACAGGAGCCGGTGCAGTTCACCCCGTGGGTGCTGCGCACGACCTTGTCATGCGACCAGCGGTCGCGGTAGAAGGCGTCGCCCGCCCGACCACCCTTGTGATACATGGCGCGCCTGTCGTCGGACACCTCCGCCGAGGTGAAGAATCGGCGGGTACCGACGAGTGCCTCGGTCAACGGACCGTCCAGTCCGGGGGTGCTCATGGGGTCTCCTCACGGATGGTCGACTTCGCGGAACGGAAGGGAGTGGTTCTGCGGAGGTGGGCGCGGCAGCGGGAACTCTCGATGAACGGCAGCAGCTCGACCTCGACGTCGGTCTCGCCCACCATACGCAGCGCCTCGGAGATCAGGCCCTCATGGACACCGCAGACGACCCCCTCGTGAGAGCGGGCCAGGTCGAAGAAGGGGCAATTGGTCAACTCGATGTCCGCCGTTCGCCCCCCTGCGGTCGTCGCGAGCTGGGGTCGATAGCCCCACTCGTCGAGGAGGTCGAGGACGCGGCCCACCCGGCCGAGCCAGGTGCCCGGCGTCTGCGCGGGTGTCACGGGACCGTCGGTCGGGACGTTCTCGCGCACCCAGCGCCGCCCCGCCTCCTGGGGCGTCACCGATTCCCCGGCGCCGGAGTCGGCGACCACCCGAACGAGCAACGCGGCCAGCATCCCGAGCGGTCCTGCCTGCTCGCCGGTCCGCGTCGCCGGTGTCACGGAGTAGACCTTGCGGGGGCGACCGGCACCCTCCCGACGACGCGAGAAGGTCGACTCGACGAGCCCTGCCGAGATGAGCTGATCGAGGTGGAAGCGGACCGTCGTGACGTGCAGGTCGACGCCCGGGGCCAGTTCCGACGCCGTCATTCCCGGCTCGTCGGGGTTCTGGGCAGCGCGGTGGATCAGTGCGTCGACGAGCGCGCGACGAACCGGCGAGGCCATCAGCGCCGCCGCTTCGTAGTCGGCCGCCCTCACCATGGATCCTCCACGCAAATTGGATGCAATCTGCTGCTCTATATAAACAGGCTTCTCGCCTCTCGGCAAGCGTCCAGAACCCCGTGCGATCGCCGCACGAAGTTGCTCAATCCGGCTGTCTACCAAGACTTGACGAATCCACGGAGCCATCGTGCTGGCTCTCCCCGGGGGATGGGTGTAGCGTCTCAGGCGGTTTATTTAGAGGATCCAACTCCACATAATGGAGGCACGGTGTTCGAGACCGCCGAGTCTCGCCCAGCAGCAGCGGGCGAGCCAACGCCGGACGGCGGCCAGCGCGTGCTCTGGCTCTCGACGCTCGCGTTCACCCTGATGTTCGCCGCGTGGCTGATGTTCGGCATCCTCGGGGTCCCGATCCAGAAGGAACTCGGCCTCAGCGATCAGCAGCTCTCGTGGATCAGCGCGGTCGCCGTGCTCAACGGCTCGATGTGGCGCCTGCCGGCCGGGATGCTCACCGATCGCATCGGCGGACGACGGGTGATGACGGCCATGCTCGTGATCACCGCGGTCCCGGCCTGGCTGGTTGCGCAGGCGCAGAGCTACGCCATGATCCTCGTGCTGGCCTTCCTCGTCGGGTTCGCCGGGAACTCCTTCACCGCGGGCATCGCCTGGAACGCGGCGTGGCAACCGCGCGAGCACCAGGGTTTCGCACTGGGGCTGTTCGGCGCCGGCAACGTCGGCGCCTCGGTGACGAAGTTCATCGGTCCCCCACTCATCGCCGGGACGGCGGGGGTCGCCTATGTCGGCGGCGTGGTCGACGGCGGGTGGCGGCTCGTCCCCGTCATCTACGCCGCGCTGCTGCTCGTGATGGCCGCCGCACTGTGGGGGGGCACACCCTCGCGCGACCGGATGCCCGGCCGGTCCTCCACGCTCGCCTCGCAGCTGGAACCCCTGAAGCAGATTCGGGTCTGGCGGTTCAGCCTGTACTACGTCGCCTTCTTCGGCGCCTACGTCGCGCTCGCCGCGTGGTTGCCGAAGTACTACGTCGACAACTTCGGGGTGAGCCTGACCACGGCCGGGCTGCTGACGGCGCTGTACATCTTCCCGGCCTCGCTGCTGCGTCCGGTGGGCGGCTGGTTCTCGGATCGCTGGGGCGCCCGGCGCGTCATGTACTGGGTCTTCGCGGTCATGCTCGCCGCATCCGGCCTGCTGATGATGCCGAACGGACACCTCGTCATCGACCACGCCGACGGTTCCTCGACCTCACACCTGGCCTACGCGCTCTCGATCGTCCCCTTCACCATCCTGCTCGTCGTCCTGGGCAGCGCGATGGGGATCGGCAAGGCGGCCGTGTACAAGCACATCCCCGAGTACTTCCCCGAGAACGTCGGCTCCGTCGGCGGGCTCGTCGGGATGCTCGGCGGTCTGGGGGGTTTCATCCTTCCGCCGCTGTTCGCCTACACGAAGGCGTGGAGTGGCTTCCCCACCTCGACCTTCTTCGTCCTCTTCCTGCTCATCGCCGCCTGCGCGGTCTGGATGCACTGGACCGTCGTCCACATGCTGCACGCGGAGGCACCCGAGCTGGCCAAGAACCTCGAACGGACCACCCTGCCCGCGGCCGCCCACTGACGGCCACCCACCTACCTGGGAGCGCACGATGAGCACGAATCCCGCCACGAAGGGCGAATGGCTGCAGGAATGGGATCCAGAGGACGAGCAGTCGTGGGACAAGGCTCTCGCCTGGCGCACGCTGACCATCACGACCTTCACCCTGACCCTGTGTTTCGTCGCCTGGTTCCTACCCAGCGCCATCATCCCGAAGCTCAACGCGCTCGGTTACGACTTCACCAAGGAGCAGCTGTACTGGCTGGCCGCGATGCCCGGTCTGGCGGGTGGTCTCCTCCGCCTCATCTGGATGGTGCTGCCCCCGATCATCGGTACGCGCAAGATGGTGACGCTGACGACGTTGCTGCTCATCTTCCCCACCCTCGGCTGGGGGGTGCGGGTCCAGAGCCCGACCGCGCCGTACTGGGAGTTGCTGGTGCTCGCCTTCCTCGCCGGCATCGGCGGCGGAGCGTTCTCGGGCTTCATGCCGAGCACGTCCTACTTCTTCCCCCGCGCCCAACAGGGCACGGCGCTGGGAATCCAGGCGGGGGTGGGCAACTTCGGCGTCTCCCTGGTGCAGCTCGCGACGCCGTGGTTCATCGGGTTCGGAATGCTGGGCTTCCTCGGCGGCACCCAGCAGATGACGGCACCCGGCCAGCAGCCGCGCGAGGTCTGGTACCAGAATGCCGCCCTCGTCTGGATCCCCCTCATGGTGCTCGGGGCGGGCATCGCGTGGGCGCTGTTGAAGTCCGTTCCCGTCAAGGCCAACATCAAGCAGCAGCTGGACATCTTCCGCAACCAGGACACCTGGTGGATGACGCTGCTCTACATCATGACCTTCGGCACGTTCTCCGGTCTGGCCGCCCAGTTCGGTCTGCTCATGCAGAACCTCTACGGTGCCGGCAACGCCGACATCGTCACCGGTACCGGCATCGACGCCCAGATCCTGGTCGCCGGCTACGACGTCCCCGATCCGGTCAGCTACGTCTTCCTCGGGGCCCTGGTCGGAGCCGGCGCCCGCGTGGTGTTCTCCCCACTGACGGACCGGATGGGAGGTGCGGTCTGGACGCTCGTCTCCGGACTCGGGCTCATCGCCTCGATCGGGTTCACGATCACCACCCTGACCCCTGACCTCTCCTCCGCCGAGGCGCTGCACTCGGGGTTCATCCGATTCCTCTGGGGAATGATCGCGATCTTCCTCTTCACCGGGATCGGCAACGCGGCGACGTTCAAGCAGATGCCGATGATCTTCGAACGCCGCCAGGCCGGCGGCGTGATCGGGTGGACGGCGGCCATCGCCGCCTTCGGACCCTTCATCTTCGGCGTCGGACTGACCATCATGAGTCCGACGACGTTCTACGTCATCGGCCTCTTCTATGCCGTCATGTGTGTCGCGATCACATGGTGGCGCTACGCGCGGCCGGGCGCCGCCAAGCCGAGCTGATCGAGGACGGCTACTGGAGGGACTTGACCACGGTGAGCAGCACGGCGGAATCCTCGAGCGCGACCAACGCGTGCCGTGCCTTCGGGATGATCAGGTGCTCGCCGACCCCGCCCTCCCAGGCGTCGTCCCCGCTCGTCACCCGGACTCTGCCCCGCAGCACCTGAAGGGTCGCCTCGCCCGGACTGTCGTGCTCAGCGAGCTCGTGACCGCTCAGAAGCGCGATGACCGTCTCGCGGAGCGCCCGGGCGCTGCCGCCGTGGATGGTCAGCGCCGATCGAGCGCTCGTCGCCGTGCGAGCCGCCTCCAGCTGTTCGTCGGCGAGTCTCTGAAGAGATGTCGATTCCATGGCCGATAGCCTCCTTCCGGGACGACCATACCCAGCGGCGATTCGCGCTCAGCCGGACCCCGCGGCGATCCGCCGACGCAACTCCATCAGAGAACCCATCAAGCCCACGCCGGCCGCCCCCACCAGCAGGCCGCCCCGGAAGTAGCCGGCGGCGAACTCGCCGTCCAGATCGCCCTCGAGAACCCTGATCTCGTCGGCGATCCCGAGGGACCCGAACGACTGCACCCGCAGCTCGTACTGGTCGCTCCAGAACGACGGCATCGGCGCGAACGGGGCGGTGACGAGTTCGCCGACACCCAGCCCGGCGAGCAGGGACGGCGCCGCCCACTTGGCCGTGTCGGTCGCCATGCTCCAGTGCTCCACGCGTCGCGGCACGTCGTCGACCAGGGCGTTGGGGAAGCGCGCGACGTCCCCGACGGCGACCACGTGCGGGCGCGGGTTCCCGTCGAGGCCGACCGCCCGGAGCCCGTGGTCGGTCAGCACCCCGTCGCTGATGTCCAGCCCGCTGCCCGCCAGCCACTCGGTGTTGGGCACGCAGCCGAGCGCCTCGACCACCACGTCCGCCGGCAGCCGCGTGCCGTCGTCCAACACCACGGCGGCGACCCGTGTCGGGCCGGCGTCGGCCCCCTCGAACCGGGCCGGGACTCGACCCAGATGCATGCGTACGCCGGCACGTTCATGCCGGCGGCGCATCGCCGCCCCGACCTGGGTTCCGAGCGGGCGCTGCATCGGCACGTCCTCGGGCGCCACGACGTCCACCGCACAGCCCCGCCCCACCGCGGTCGCGGCGACCTCGCAGCCGATGAACCCGGCACCGACGATGACCACCCGGGCGCCGGGGCGCAGCCCGGCCTGCAACGCCGTGGCGTCCTCGATGGTGCGGACGACGTGCCGCCCGTCCGGCGGGCCGGGCAGCTCCAGCCGCCGGGCGCGCAGACCGGTCGCCACGACCAGCCCGTCGAAGGCCAGTACCGACCCGTCGTGGAGCACCACGTCGCCGGCGTCGAGGTTGGCCTCAGCGACCGGGGCCTCGAGCCGGAAGGCGACGTCCTCGACCTTGCGGCGCCTCAGTTCCAGCGAATCGAACGACACCGTGCCTGCCAGGGCCTCCTTGGTCAGCGGCGGCCGGTTGTAGGGCAGATGGGCCTCATCACCGACCACGACCAGCTCGCCGTCGAATCCCTTGGCCCGCAACTGCTCCGCGGCGCGCAGACCCCCGATGCCGGCACCTGCGACGACGATCCTGGCCGGGCCCACCCGCCTCATGCGCGGGTCACAGCCGCCCCGACGGCGCTCACCGGCCAGCCCGCCGCCGCATCAGGACCGTTCGAAGCACCGCAGCCGCTCCCAATCGGTGACCGTCGACTCGAACACGGCCAGTTCGGCGTCCGCGGTGTCGACGTAGTGGTCGACCACGTCGTCCCCGAACGCGTTGCGGGTCAACACGGAGTTCGCGAAGACCTCCCGGGCCTCCCGCAGTGTGCAGGGCAGGCGGGAGCGCTCGACGTCGTGGGCGTCACCGACCAGCGCAGGTTCGAGCGGGAGGTCCATCTCGATCCCCCACAGGCCACCGGCAAGCATCGCGGCCAGGGCCAGGTAGGGGTTGACGTCGCTGCCGGGTACGCGGTTCTCCAGCCGCAGCGACGGCCCCCGCCCGGCCACCCGGATGGCGCAGGTGCGGTTGTCCTCGCCCCAGGCGATTGCGGCAGGAGCGGCTGGGTCGGACTGGAACCTCTTGTAGGAGTTGACGTTCGGCGCGTACATCAGGGTGAAGTCGCGCATCGTGACGAGCATCCCGGCGAGGAACGCGCTGAAGATCGGACTGCGCCCCGGACGGCCGCTCGCATCGGACTGCGCGAACACCGGGTCGCCGCCGAGGCCGGTCAGGGTGAGGCTGATATGGCAGGAGCTGGCGGTCTGCGCGTCGAAGGCCGCCATGAACGTCAGCGCCTTCGTGTGACGCGCGGCGATCTCCTTGGCGGCGCTCTTGTAGACCACGTGCTGATCGGCGGTGGTGATGGCGTCGGCGTCCGCGAACGAGAGTTCGTACTGGCCGGGGCTGCGCGCCGACCTGGCCGACTCCACCGCCATGCCCGCCTTGTTCAGGTGCTGGCGGACCTCACGAAGCAGGGTTTCCGCCCGTCCTGCACCGGACAGGGAGTTGTCACCGGGGTAGCGACTGCCCGAGGTCAGCCCGCGGTAGGCGCCGGCCCACGCCCTCTCGTAGCTCTCGTCGAAGACCACGAACTCCGGCCGGGTCGAGGCGTAGGCCACGAATCCCAGGTCCGCCGCCCGGTCGGCCTGATCCATGAGGATCTGCCGCGGCGAGGGTCGAACCGGTGTGCCGTCCGGCCAGAGCAGGTCGCACTGCACCATCGCGGTGCCCGACTGCCAGGTGGCCGGACGCAGGGTCGACAGGTCCGGCCGCAGCAGCAGGTCGCTGAATCCGCCCCGCCGGGTCGCGGCGCCCGAGCCAGGCGAGCGGGCCGGGTCGACATCAGCGGCCAGTAGGTCGACCGAGGCCTGGGTGCCGTGGGCGAGGACCTCGTCGAGGAAGTGCTCCCCGTCCACGCGTTTGCCCTGCAACCGGCCGTGCAGGTCGGTGAAGGCGACCATCACCGTGTCCACGTGTCCGCCGCTGATCGCCTGGGTGAGCTTGTCCACCGACATCGGCGCGGCTACCTCGGCCATGTCTGCTCAGCTCCTCCTCGATCCTCCTCGACGGTCACGCGTCGCAGCCAACAGTAGACGCCCGCGTTCAGGACGCGGACACGGTCCGGACGGCGCGATTCGCCTCGCGGCGGCGCAGTCGCGCCCAGGCCAGGGGGCCGAGGAGCGCGCAGGCCAGCAGGACCCCGCCGAGCAGCGGCGTGGGCATCCCGAGCAGCTTCAGGCCGGAGGCGACCAGGACCAGGGCCAGCGCCCTGCGGATGATCCAGCCCGGTGCCCTGGAGGACATCTGCGCGCCCAGGTACACCCCGGGGAGCGACCCGATCAGCAGCGAGGCGGTCAGATCGAGCTGGAAGTCACCGAACAGCACATGACCCAGTGCCGCGCTCGCCACCAATGGGACCGCCTGCACCAGGTCGGTGCCGACCAGCCGGTTGGCGCTCAGCACCGGGTAGAGGGCCAGCAGGGCGATGATGATCAAGGATCCCGACCCGACCGAGGTCATGCCGACGATCAGCCCGCCGGCGACGCCGACCAGGACGGTGGGCACCGGTCGGACGACGAGCGGCGCGACGGTCGGCTTCTCGTGGGCGAGCCCCGCGGCCACGGCGGCCTTGCGGCGCACCCGTGCCAGCATCGTGGTGTAGGCCTTGAAGATCATTCCCGCGGCCGCGACCAGGAGGGCCACCCCCAGGCTGGTCTTGACCACAGCCTGGACATCGGCGGAGTTACCGAGCGCGCGCAGGACCAGCACGCCGGCGAAGGCACTCGGCACCGACCCCAGCATCAGCCAGCGCACCAGGCCCCACTCGATGGTGCCCTGGCGCATGTGCACGTAGCTGCCGACCGGCTTCATCACAGCCGAGGCGACCAGGTCGCTGGAGACGGCGGCGAGCGGTGCGATCCCGAAGAACAGCACCAGGACCGGCGTCATCAGGGCCCCCCCGCCCATGCCGGTCAGGCCCACCACGAAACCGACCACCAGGCCGGCCACGATGACCGCGAAGTCCACGTCACAAGCTCCTGTTCACACGACCGCGCCCGCTATCGGGCGGCGGTCCGGTGCCCGGTCGGGTCATCCTCGTCCCCGACCAGTCGGCCACCGTCCTGAAGCAGACGCCAGACGACGTCCACACAATCGGCCAGGTGTCGGCCCGTGGTGTCGATCGTCAGATCGGCGTCCGTGGGCTCCTCGTAGGGCGAAGAGATGCCCGTGAACTCCTGGATCTCCCCCCGTCGCGCCCGCGCATACAAACCCTTGCGGTCGCGCCGTTCACACTCGGCCAGGGGCGTGGCGACGTGCACAAGCACCATCGTCCCGCCGGCCTCGGTGACCATGCGCCGCACCTGGGCGCGGCCCTGCGCGAACGGCGCGATCGGAGCGGCGATCGCCATCCCACCGTGCCGGGCCACCTCGGCCGCGACGAACCCGATCCGGGCGATGTTGGCGGCGCGGTCCTCGGCCGAGAACCCCAGTCCGGCCGACAGCAGGCGACGCACCTCGTCGCCGTCCAGCAGGCTCACGGTGCGTAGCCCACGCTCCAGCACCCGGTCGGCGAGCGCCTTCGCCAGGGTCGACTTGCCCGACCCGGACAGCCCGGTGAAGAACACGACCAGTCCCTGGCGGTGGGCCGGGACGGCGCTGCGGGCCAGTTCCTCGGCGAAGGCGCGGTGCGGCGACGAGTCGGCGCCGTCCCACGCCGCCGGCCGGAGCAGGTCGCTGCAGCCGTAGGAGCGGGCGATCTCCCCCAGCAGGGCGTCGTGCCCGGCCGGCAGCGCAACCGGGACGACGACCGGCTCGGCCTCGAGGTCGCCGGCCACGACGCGGACGGCGCGCAGCAGCGCCTCGGGGGTCAGCGAGTCCGGTCCCGGCCGGGCGCGGCCGGCGCCCACCAACGCCAGCCAGACCAGGTGTGCCGCACGGGTCCGGGTGCGCAGATCTGCGACGACCTCGTCGGTCAGCGGGCGGTCGACGACCACCGCCAGGATGGGGCTGTCGGAGCCGCTCGGAGCCGATGACACCCGCCGGGCGAGCCGCTCGCGCACCTGGACGGCGGTGAGCCGATGGCTGCGCAACGGCGGGTGGGCGAAGGGCCGAAGCGCCCCGACGGAGCCCTCGGCGGACACGGCCGCGACCGGCGTGCCCTCGGCGTCCTCGAGGATGAGCCCGCCCGGGATGTCATCCTCGGCGAACAGCCCCCGCGGCAACCGGGCGAGGGCACCGTCCAGCACCAGTTCAGCCAACTCCAGCACGGCCAGTGGCGGGTGCGTGGTGCGCCAACCGGACGGCGGGGCCTGGGGTGCGGGCATCCGGAAATGGTGTCACACGAGCGGACCGCGCCCGCCCACGGACAGTGGGCGCGGCGCGGTCCGCCGTACGGTGCGGGGTGGTTCAGTTGTCTCCGCGCAGGATCGCCATCAGCCGCAGGATCTCCAGGTAGAGCCAGATCAGCGTGACCACCAGGCCGAAGGCGGCGGTCCAGGCGTACGGCTTGGGCAGCCCGTTGCGCACACCCTGCTCGATGAAGTCGAAGTCGAGCACGAGGAACAGGGAGGCCAGCACGACACCGAAGGCGCTGAGCAGGACCGGCAGCAGACCGCCACCCGAATAGACGCTGTCCCAGGCGCCGAACATGACCCCGCCCAGGTGCAGCAGGGCGAACACCAGGTAGCCCGCCCCGGCGATCATCAGAACCTTGGTGAACTTCGGCGAGTTGCGCACGATGCCCGTCTTGTACATCACGAGCATCGTGGTGAAGGCGGCCAGCGTGCCCAGGATCGCCTGGGTGACGGCGCCGTCGAAGGCCGATTCGTAGAAGTAGCTGAGGCCACCCACGAACACGCCCTCGATCGCGGCGTAGCCGAACATCAGGGGCGGGTTGGGCCGCTTCATGAAGCCGATCGCGATGGCCAGTCCCAGACCGATCAGGCCGGAGATCAACACGATCCCGAACCCGGGCCGGAGGATCTGGAAGGTCACGGTGGCTGAGACCAGCAGGGCGGCGAACAGGGCGCCGGTGCGCACGATCACGTCGTCCAGGGTCATCCGGTTGGTGTCCACCGCGGTGGCCGAGGGGGCGTTGTACATGTCCTCGAGCTGGCGCGGTTCCGCCGTGTTGAACGTGGCGTACCCACCACGCTGGAAACCCTGCGTGCGGTTGAACACGGGGTTACTGCTGTGCATCGGTCCCTCCAGGGATCGAGACGTCGGCCCGGGGCCCTCCCGGACCAGCGGCCAGTCATCCGACCGCACTCGCTACCTACCGTAATGCGCCGCGGCCGATGTTCGTTCCCGGATCGCCCGGGGGCCCATCCGTGAGCGTGGTGGTCAGCGCGCGGTCACCCGTTGTGCTCAGCCGACGGGTACCGGCGCCGGCGTGGGCGCCAGGTCCGCATACAGGTTCAGGAGCGTGCCCTGCTCATTCTCCCAGCACAGCTCCTCCGCCGCGATACGCAGGCTGCGCTGGTAGGCACCCGTCTCGGCCAGCAGATGATAGACGGCCAGCGCCAGCGACTCCGGGGAGGTGAAGGTGCGTCCGATCCGGTACTCGGTGACGAGCCGGCTGAGATCGGGCAGTTCCGAGTAGGCGAGCACCGGCAGGTGCGCCTGGACGGCCTCGAACACCTTGTTCGGCAAGCAGTGACGGTAGCTCAGGCAGTTGGGCCGCACGGCCACCAGCGCCACGTCGGCCTCGGCCGCGGCGGCCGTCACCTGCTCGTGCGGCACGGGACCGACGACCCGCAGCCGGTGCAGGACCGAGCGATCCGCCCCCCGGGCGCCCAGTTCGGCGATGTACTCTCGGGGGCCGTAACCCAGCATCACGAGATAGACGTGTTCACCCAGGTGGGCGAGCCCGTCGATGGCCTCCTCGAGTCCGCGATCCCGGGTGATCCTGCCCGTGTAGAGCAGCACCTTGGCGGAGGACGGCAGCCCGGCCATCGCCCGCAGACTGTGGGCCGGTGAGGTGCGCACACTCGAGGGGATGTTGCGCACGAGCCGCACCCGCTCGCCCAGCCGGTACCGTCGGCGCAGCCAGTCGACCAGTCCCGGCGAGACGGTGATGACGGCGTCCGCTCGACGGACGAACCACGACTCCAGGGCAACGTCGGCCATCCGGCCCACGGGACGCCGCTCACCCAGCCGGTTGCGGTGGCGCCACAGTTCATGGCTGTCGTAGACCAGCCGGGCTCCCGTGCGTCGTCCGACCCGCCAGGCCGCCGGCAGGGTGTTCGCGTCGTGCGCGTGGACGACGTCCGGACCCCACGCCACGACCACGGGGACCGTGCGTCGCCAGAAGGACGCGATCTGGCTCGGGCGGTGGATCTTGAACGCGAGGGCGCGGATCGCCGGGCGCGCCAGGTGCAGGTAGCCACGGCGCAGCCCCCGGCGCCACCGGCGACCACCCCGGGCGCACCCGAGCCGCGCCCCGCGGGCGGCGCGACGACGCCAGGACGTCCGGGCCGGCGCCCCCGCGTCCCCAGCCCTGGGGTCGGTCACCGGGGCTGCGGACGGGTCGGCACGGGTGCGGATCGCGGCTCGACGGATGGCGGCGCGGCGGACGGCGCGCCGCTGGAGCGCCGGGGTGCCACGCAGGACGTGATAGACGGCGTGCGCGGCCCTCAGCAGTCCGACCAGCGCGGACGACACCGCCGTCCTCTCGACGGTGAATCCGTCAGGGTGCGGGAACACGCCGGGCGGGTGCCGGTTGTTGGCCAGCGCGAAGATGCGGACGTCGTAGCCGTTGCCCGAGAGCGTCTTCGCCTCGCGCAGCACCCTGGCGTCCGAGTCGCAGGTGTTGAAGACCAGCATCGCCACCCGGGGCTTCGTCCGCGCCTCCGAACCGTCGTGAGCCACTGTTTCCCTTCGACCGCGCAAACGCCGCGCTGAAGGCCTGAATCCGCCTCAGGGCACCGGGCAGAACACGGGCCCGGCGATGTTCGACGTGGCGGCATCCGGTTTCGGCATGGACGCACCCGCCGCGGGGTCGTCGTCGGGCGGCGGCGCCGAGATGGACAGCGACGTCTCGCTCGGGGCCGCGCGGCCGCCCAAGCGGGCGAGCTGCGCCGGGGCCGCGGCGGGATCCATGACCACCGTCGCCCTCGGATTGCGCGGATCGGGGATCCACGCCAGCGTCTGCAGGGTCACCGAGTCCTCGTCCAGGTCCGCCAGGGACCGGGCGAAACCGACCAGTGCCTCCAACGAGCCGAGTTGCTCGTCGGTGGTCAAGGACCTCGATGCCGCGTCGGCGACCCGGTACAGACGCAACGGATCGCGCAACAGCCCGCCCGACTGGGCCTGGGAGCCGAGTTGCCTGAGAAGGTGCTGCTGCCGCCCGGTGCGGGTGATGTCGGACCCGTCCGTCGTGAAGTGCCGGGCGCGGACCAGGCCCAGCACCTGAGCGCCGTCGATGTGCGAGACTCCCTCGGGCAGTTCGAGATTGGCGTCCCGGTCGACCACGGCCTGCCGCAGACACACCTGCATCCCACCCATGGCGTCCACGACCTTGGCGAACCCGGCGAAGTCCACCGCCAGGACGTGGTCGACCGCGACCCCGGTGAGCTGCTGCACGGCCGCGACCGTGCAGGTCACTCCCCCGACCGTGAACGCCACGTTGAAACGCTGAGTGACGTCCGCCGACCGGGAACCACACGCCGGTGACGTCAACGGGAGCCGGGTCACGAGGTCTCTCGGGATCGACAACCCGTAGGCCTGCGAGCGGCCCGTCGCCAGATGCAGCAGCACCACGGTGTCCGACCGGGCACCCGAGAAAGAACCGAATCCGTCGCCCTGGTCCTGCCGGGTGTCCGATCCGATCAGCACCACGTTCGTCCCAGGGGTCGGGCCGCCGCCGACCGCCGACGACCCCTGGCCGGTCGCGCCCGTCGATACTGTGGCCGGGTCGTCGACCCCATCGCCGGCCGTCGTCCCCGGCGCCGCCGGCAGTCTCACCGTGGAGATGTTGGCGACCAGGGATCGTTTCACCACGTAGGCGGACCCGGCGCCCGCGCTGAGCGCACCTGCGAGCAGCACCGCAAGGGCGACCTTGATGCGCACCGGAACCTCCTCGGCGACCGTCTCCTGGTCGGTGAGCGAGGTGGCGCCTCGGAGAGTCCGGCACCCCGCTCGATGGACGACTCTTGAGACGTCGGCGGCTGCGGCCGCGATCTCCACCCGGTGGCGAGCAGAAGTTGGAGTACCCCCGGCGGGACTCGAACCCGCACTGGAGCGCTTTTAAGGCGCCTGCCTCTGCCGTTGGGCTACGGGGGCCATCTCGTGCGGCGCCAGCCTAGTTCGCGAGCACACAACACCCAGCACCAGCACCAGCACCAGCACCATGATCACGATGAAGATCACGATGTGGATGAAACGCCGTCAGCGTGCTGGGGTTCTCACATCGTGATCTTGCTCGATGCCTCACAACCCCCATCGTGATCATGCGGAACCGACCGATGGGGCGACCTGAGGCGATGCCCGGCTGCGGGCCGGGGGCAGTCCGTCAGCTCGACATGCAGCTCTTGGCGTAGGCCAGAGCCGTGCTTTCGGGCTGCGAGCTGACGAAGGCCATGACCTGGCCCTCAAACAGCCAGGCGGCGATGGTCGACCCCTTGCGGAAGGCGACCATGACGTCCTCGTTCGCGCCATCCACCGACACCGTCCGCGTACGCAGCGTGTAGCCCTTGCCACTCATGCCGGAGACCAGGCCCGTCAGCAGCGACTGGACTGTCTCGGTGTCGGCCAGATGGGAGGCCTCGACGGTCATCGCCGCAACGGAGCCGATGCCGGTCTTGGACTTCTGGACGCCGCGGACCGTGGGCGCACTGAGCACTCCGCGGTAGCCGGCGGCCGCGACCGGGGCGAACGCCTTCACCACGGCTGCGGGGGCCTTCACGTAGCTGTAGCCCTCGGCCGCTCGCAGCTGGGGCGGCACCAGCACGGGGATCGAGGCGGAGGGCGAGGGGGACGAGGCCGAGGCGCTCCCCGAGGCAGCCGGGGTCGACGAGATCGAGGGGCCAGGCGAGCCGGACGCCGGCGCGGCGTCGGTCACGGTGCCCGTGCCCGACCGGTCGGCATCAAGGGCACCGAGAGGCCCCGGCCAATCCCCCGAACACCCGGTCACCGTGAGTGCAAGTGCCGCGCAGAGGGCCACCACCACCATCATCCGAGACACCTTGCGAACAGGTCCATGCACGGTGAGTGACGAGGTGGGCATCGTCCACTCTCGGGGCTGTGCGGGGTGGCTCAGCGCCAGATGGGGCACGCGCCCACGTTACCTTCCCGTCCGCGCGATCCCGGCATCGGCCCGGATCAGGCCAGCGACCAGGCGATCCCGTCCAGGATGTCGTGCTCGCTGGTCAGGACCCGCGAGAGGCCCGCGTCGGCACCGACCCGCTCCAGGATCCGCTGCCAGACCAGGGCGCCGGCGTCGATCACATCGGCGCGGCCCGGGTGCATGTACGGCAGTGCCCGACGTTCCGGCAGCGACATCGACAGCAGGTCGCTGCAGGCGCCGACGACCTCGGCGAGGGACAGGTCCGCCCCGTGAATGCAGCCGGGGTCGTAGCGCGTCAGCCCGAGCGCGTGAGCGGTCACCGTGGTCACCGTGCCGGCCACCCCGACCAGTGCCCCCACCCTCCGCCAGTCCACTGCGGACGCCGCGGCCTCGACCCCGGCGAGCACGTCGCCGTCCGCGTCCGTCGCCGACCACGACCCGGCGCCGCTGTGCCGCTCGTGCAGACGGACGCAGCCCATGTCGACCGAGACCGCCCTGTGCACGCCGTCGCGACGGCTCCCGAGGACGAACTCCGTGGAGCCGCCTCCGATGTCCACGACCAGGACGGTGGTGTCCTCGCCGACGCCGTTGAGGCCCCGGGTGGCCCCGTCGAAGGAGAGACGCGCCTCGGCGTCCCCACTGATCACCTCGGGGTCGACCCCGAACCGCTCGCGGATCCCGCCGATGAAGACATCACGGTCGGCGGCGTCCCGGGTGGCCGAGGTGGCCACGAAGCGAACCGCCTCGACCCCGGCATCGCGGCACCTGTCCGCGTAGTCGGCGGCGACGGACAGGGTGCGCTCGAGCGCCTGGGGATCGAAACGTCCGGTGGCGTCGACACCCTGCCCCAGCCGGACCACCTCCATCCGGCGGTCCACGTCGGTCAGAACGCCGCCGGTCACGTCGACGTCGGCGATCAGCAGACGAAGCGAATTGGTGCCACAGTCGACGGCCGCGACCCGGGTCATCGCCGATCTCCTCCGTCCGGGGACCCGCCCTCGGCCCCGCCGGACGGACCCACGCACGGACCGTCCACGCCCCACGCCTCCAGCAGGTCGAGTGCCTCGTCACCGAACGGATTGACCCCCGGGCCGGCCGCGAGCGAATGGGCGACGAGCACGTGCAGGCACTTGACCCGGTCGGGCATCCCACCGGCGGAGATGCCCTCGATCGGCTGAACGGAGCCGAGTTCGTCGCGACGCTGCAGGTAGTCCTCGTGGGCGGCGCGATACCGGGCGGACAGATCGTCGTCCTCGGTGAGTCGCTCGCTCATCTGCGCCATCACCCCGTTCGCCTCCAGCGTCCCGATCGCCGAGCTCGCCCGTGGACACGTCAGGTAGTAGGTGGTGGGGAAGGGAGTGCCGTCCTCCAGCCGGGGAGCCGTCCGGACCACGTCCGGCAGGCCGCATCGGCACCGGTGCGCCACCGCGACCACACCGCGGGGGCGGCGCCCGAGTTGCGCCGCCACGACGTCGACGTCGGCCTGCAGATCAGGGTCGGACTGGTTCGGCACCCGCTCAGTCTGACCCACTCGCGACCTGTTCGGTCGTGGGATCGCCCGCGGTCTCGATGGACCGCCACAGAGTGCCGTACCAGGGACGCGATGCGTCCCGGTCGGGGACGGCGACCGAGGCCTCACGGGGGTCGGCGGACTCCGATTGAGCCGTGTCGTCCAGCACCGAGTAGGCGATCTCGCCCGGCAGCACGTAACCGAGCCGCTGCCGGGCCTGGGTCTTGACGTAGAAGGGGTCGTCCCAGCGCGCACGCTCGACCTTGAGGTCGGCCACCCGCTGTTGCAGTGCGGCGACGTCGTTCTGGGCCGCGGTGATCTGGGAACGCTGACCAACCCACGGCCGCACGTACGGGGCCACGAGCAGGGTCAGCACCACGAGGACGCCGATCAGCGCCGTCGCCGGCCGGATCACGGGGGGGCGATGGCCCGGACGCCGTCCGGTGCGGTCCGGGCGGACCGCAGGGCGGGCGGAGGCCGGTCGTGACGCGGGGCGCCCACTCGTCCCGCCTCCCGGACGCGCGCCGCCGCGGGGGGTGCCCGACGGGGCCTTGGCGCGTTTGCGCGGCGCGGCAGCGGTGGCCTCGGACGTTCTCGCGGGGGTTGCGTTCGACCGGGCCGCGGGCCGCGGCCGGGGGGTGGGTGGACGCCGCGCCGTCATGACATCCACCTCCGCCCTCACACCCTGAACACCATTCGCATCACGAGATTGCTCACGTCACACAGGTCACGACTGTGCCATGCGAGAGACCCAGGGTCGCGTCAATCTGGCCGCGTCATGGACGTGTCGCGTGTGAATGGTGTGACGAAAGGGGCGAGGAGCGTCAGGCCCGGCGCCTGTGCCAACGCGACGTGCCCCCTGCCGGAGCAGGGGGCACGCCATGCAGCTGACCGGCCGAGAACGGCCGCGTGGGCCTACTTCGCGGTGAATCGCGGGAACGCCGAGGCGCCCGCATAGACGGCCGCGTCGTCCAGTTCCTCCTCGATCCGCAGGAGCTGGTTGTACTTGGCCACGCGCTCGGTCCGGGCGGGGGCGCCGGTCTTGATCTGGCCGCAGTCGGTGGCGACGGCCAGGTCGGCGATGGTGGTGTCCTCCGTCTCGCCGCTGCGGTGGCTCATCATGCAGCGGAAGCCGCTGCGGTGGGCCAGCGCGACGGCGTCCAGGGTCTCGGTCAGCGAGCCGATCTGGTTCACCTTCACCAGCAGCGCGTTGGCCGCGCCCAGCTCGATGCCCTTGGCCAGTCGGACCGGGTTGGTGACGAACAGGTCGTCACCCACGATCTGGACCCGCGAGCCGATGGCCGAGTTGATCGCGACCCAGCCGTCCCAGTCGTCCTCGTCGAGCGGGTCCTCGATCGAGACGATCGGGAAGTCGTTCACCAACGAGGTGTAGTAGTCGGCCATCTCCTGGGCCGACTTCGTCGCGCCCTCGAACGAGTACCCGCCGTCGGAGAAGAACTCGGTGGCCGCGACGTCCAGGGCCAGCGCGATATCGCTGCCGAGGGTGAATCCGGCCTTCTCGACCCCCTCGGCGATCACCTCGAGCGCCTCGCGGTTGGTGGGCAGGGACGGCGCGAAGCCACCCTCGTCGCCGAGCCCGGTGGCGTAGCCCTTGCTCTTCAGGACGGACTTGAGCGAGTGATAGACCTCGGCACCCCAGCGCAGCGCCTCACGGAAGGTGGCGGCACCGACCGGGGCGATCATGAACTCCTGGATGTCGACGCCACCGTCCGCGTGGGCGCCGCCGTTGAGGATGTTCATCATCGGAACGGGCAGCAGGTGCGCGTTCGGCCCACCCACGTAGCGGAACAGCGGCAGTTCGGCGGACTCCGCAGCCGCCTTGGCCACCGCGAGGGACACTCCGAGGATCGCGTTGGCGCCCAGCGAGCCCTTGTTGTCGGTGCCGTCCAGGTCGATCATCGCCTGGTCGACCAGGCGCTGGTCCGAGGCCTCGAACCCGAGCAGTTCGGGAGCGATCTGCTCCATCACCGCGGCGACGGCGAGTTCCACCCCCTTGCCGCCGTAGCGGCCGGTGTCGCCGTCCCGGCGTTCGACCGCCTCGAAGGCCCCCGTGGACGCGCCGGACGGCACCGCCGCACGGGCGATGGTCCCGTCGTTCAGGGCCACCTCCACCTCAACTGTGGGGTTACCTCGCGAATCGAGGATCTCCCGGGCTCCTACGGCTTCGATGGTTGCCACGTTGCCTCTCCTGACGTCGTGAGTGGACCTGGTTCGAGGTGTGCTCCGACCCTATCCATGACTGACCCGCCAGAGCAGTCCCCTGAGGGTGGCCTCTGCGTCCCGATTCAGGCTGCGGGCGAGCACGATGACATCGATGAGCGCCTGCTCGAGGGAATCGGTCGGTGTCGGCGCGCCCGCACCGGCGCGGTGGAGGCGATCGAGCATCTTCTGCGCCCGGGCCAGTGCGGGCAGGCTCGCCGGGATGCCGTCGAAGACCCCCTCGCGGCGCTTCTCCGAGGCCTTGATCTCCTCCCAGTTCATGGCGACCTGCTCGGGTCCGTCCACCTCGACGTCAGCGAACACGTGCGGGTGTCGGCGGACGAGCTTGGCCACGATCCCGGCCGCGACCTCGTCGATGCCGAACGGCTCCTGCGGGTGCTCCTGGGCGATCCGGGCGTGAAAGACGATCTGGAGCAACAGATCTCCGAGTTCCTCGAGCAGATGCTCCCGGCCCGGTCCCCCGGCTGAGGCGTCCAGGGACTCGACGGCCTCGAGCACCTCGTGGGTCTCCTCGAGAAGGTAGGGCACCAGCGTCGCGTGGGTCTGCTCGGCGTCCCAGGGGCAGCCGCCGGGCGAGCGCAGCCGGTCCATCACCGCGACGAGGTCGAGCAGCCGAGCCCCGGGCACGTCGTGCGAGCCGCCGAGGAGCTCGACCTCGGGCGGCGGACCGACGACGGCGCGCCGGGAGAGGTGCTCGGCGAGGGCGTCGGTGAGCCCTGGGTCGCCGTCCGGTGACCCGAACCACGCCACGCTCCCGCGTTCGCCGACCGCTTCCAGCAGGGTGCCGGCCCGCAGCGCCGGATCGGTGATCCCTTCGGTGGACAGATCCCGGACGGTGATCTGCGCCTGAGCCAGGGCCTGGAGCCAGGCCGGATCGGGATCCGCCGCCAGCACCGAGTCCGCCTCGCGCAGCACCTGCCAGGCGGGCCAGGTCAGCAGACCCGGAGCGGTGCGAGGGCTGATGACGATCAGGACGATCCGCCCGGCGTCCGCGCCCTGCCCGCCGATCGGTCCCTGCGGATCGTCGCTCGTGGCCCGGCCTGTCAGGGTGTCGCCGTCGCGTCGGTGGCCTTGATCCAATCCTCGGTCGGCGGCGCGATCGTGAGCTGCTCGGCGTCGAACTCGCCGTATCGGGGACTGAGGTCGATGGTCGCCGCCCGCACCCGGTCGACCAGTTCGTCGCGGATCGGTACCCCGCGGTCCTCCGGGATCTGGCTCAGACGGGACGCCGCCTCGGCCGCGCGCAGCACCTCGATGGAGGCGTCGCTGGGTGCCGGGATCTTCTGGACGAGTTCGCCGCGGGCGTCGGCCGCGCTCACCCCGACCCCGTTCTGCGCCGCGGCGTCGGTGAGGAAGGGCGCCAGGACCAGGTAGTACAGCACCTGCTGCTCGGTGAGGGACTGGCCGGTGTAGGTGCGAAGGTCGACGGTCGCGGACTGCACGTCGCTCACGCTGATCCGGCGACCGTCCACGACGGCCGCCGCGCCGGTCTCGGCCGCCGAGCAACCGCCCAGGCCCACGACGACGGCCAGGGCCACCGCAACCGCGGTGAGACGTCGGCGGACGGCACTCGCCGGACTCGGCGGGCGAACGGTTGAGGTGCGGGTCACGACGGTCCCTTCTCGACGGCGGCCCACGGCCGGCATGGGCCGCCCCCGATGCTAGCGCCACGCACCCCGGGCGCAGACCTCACCCCGGGTGCGCCGAGCTCTCGGAGCGGGCAGGATCGGCTCCACCGCCCGGACCTGCCAGGGAGTCGGCCATGAGCACAGTCGAAGACCACCCGGTCGAGGTGGTCTGCCGCGCCGGCGACGGCGACCGGATCAGCGTTCTCGCGCCCCGCGACGTGCCGCTGGGCGGGCCGCGGGGGATGCTGGTACGACGGACCCTGCCTCAGCGCAGCCGCTCCCTGATCGGTGCCTGGTGCTTCCTGGACCACTACGGCCCCGAACCCGTCGAGGCCTCGGGCGGCATGAACGTGCCGCCACACCCCCACACCGGCCTGCAGACGGTGAGCTGGCTGTTCTCCGGTCGCGTCGAACACCGCGACAGCGCCGGCTTCCACGCGATCGTACGACCGGGCGAGCTCAACCTGATGACGGCCGGTCGGGGAATCAGCCATTCCGAGCGCTCGACCGCGGACACCGAGGTGTTGCACGGGGTGCAGCTGTGGATCGCCCTGCCGGATGTCGCCCGGTTCACCGACAAGAGGTTCGAGCACTTCGCCCCACCGGTGCTGCGCGGCCGGTCCTGGCGGGCCCAGGTCTTCCTCGGCAGCCTGCTGGGTCAGACCTCCCCGGTGTCCACCCACTCCCCCCTGCTGGGCGCCGAGCTGGTTCTGGACCCCGGTGCCGAGCTGGACCTCAGTCTCGATGCCGCCTTCGAACACGGGGTGCTGGCCGATCAGGGGAAGGTCACGCTGTCCGCGGCGGATCAGACCGCCCGCGTCCAGCAGGCGCACCTGGCACACCTGTCGCCCGGCACCACCCGCCTCACCCTCACCGCCGGCGAGCACGGGGCGCGGCTGATCGTGCTGGGCGGGACCCCGTTCGGCGAGCAGATCGTGATGTGGTGGAACTTCGTCGGACGCAGCCACGACGAGATCGTCGCCTTCCGCGATCGGTGGCAGCGCGAGATCGGCGCCGACGGGCCGGAGCCGGCCACCGATGCACCGGACCGGTACGGGCTCCCGGACGACGATCCGGGTTCACCGTTGCCGGCGCCGCCGCTGCCGAACGCCCGACTCACCCCACGGGGCTGATCACTGCCGACCTGCCGGCGATTCTCGGGTGGTCAGCGGGTGCCGACCGCCGAGGCGGTGGCCACCGAGTCGAGCAGCACGGCCCTCACCACCTCGCCCGCCCACGCCAGGACGGCCTCGTCGCGCACGGGCCGGCCGCCCACCCTGGCCGTCATCGGGCGCGGCACCAGGATCTGGCGTACCGCGGGTTTGACCAGCGAGCCCGGATACAGCCGCTTGAGGCGCATCTGGGCCGACTCCGGCAGGTCCACCGGGGCGAACCGGATGGTGTTGCCCTGAGCGCCGACCTCGGTGAGCCCGGCCTGCCTGGCCAGCAGCCGGAAGCGTGCCACCGCCAGCAACCGCTCGGCCGGCTCCGGCAGCGGGCCGTAGCGATCGACGAGTTCCTCCCGGACGGCGTCCACCACCTCCGACGTCGAGGCCTCGGCGATCTTGCGGTAGGCCTCCAGCCGAAGCCGCTCCCCCGGGATGTAGTCGTGCGGCAGGTGGGCGTCCACCGGCAGCTCGACCTTCATCTCGACGTGCGCGGTCTCGTCGCTCTCGCCGCGGAACTCGGCGACCGCCTCGGAGACCATGCGCACGTAGAGGTCGAACCCGACACCGGCGATGTGCCCGGACTGCTCGCCGCCCAGCAGGTTTCCGGCGCCCCGGATCTCCAGGTCCTTCATCGCCACCTGCATGCCCGAACCGAGGTCGGTGTTCTGCGCGATGGTGGAGAGTCGGTCGTGCGCGGTCTCGGTCAGCGGCCGTTCCGGGGGGTAGAGGAAGTAGGCGTAGGCCCGTTCGCGGCCGCGGCCCACGCGCCCGCGCAGCTGGTGCAGCTGGCTCAGGCCGAAGACGTCGGCCCGTTCGAGGATCAACGTGTTGGTGTTGGAGATGTCCAGCCCGGTCTCGATGATCGTGGTGCACACCAGGACGTCGTACCGCTTCTCCCAGAAATCGACGATCACCTGCTCGAGGGTGTGCTCTCCCATCTTGCCGTGTGCGGTGGCGATCCGGGCCTCGGGTACGAGCTCGCGCAGCCGGGCCGCCGACCGCTCGATGGAGTCGACCTTGTTGTGCACGTAGAAGACCTGACCCTCGCGCAGCAGCTCCCGGCGGACAGCGGCCGCGATCTGTCGTTCCTCGTAGGCGCCGACGAAGGTCAACACCGGATGGCGTTCCTCGGGAGGCGTTGCCAGCGTGGACATCTCACGAATCCCGGTGACCGCCATCTCCAACGTCCGCGGGATCGGCGTCGCCGACATCGCCAGCACGTCGACGTTGGTCCGCAGCTGCTTGAGCTTCTCCTTGTGCTCCACCCCGAAGCGCTGCTCCTCATCGACGACGACCAGCCCGAGATCCTTGAACCGCACCCCCGCCGAGAGCAGCCGGTGGGTGCCGATCACGACGTCCACCGACCCGTCGGCCAGGCCGTCCAGGGTCGCCGTGGCCTGGGCGTCGGACTGGAAGCGCGACAACGCCCGGACCACCACCGGGAAGTTGGCGTACCGCTCGGTGAAGGTCTCGTAGTGCTGTTGAACCAGAAGGGTCGTCGGCACCAGGACGGCCACCTGCTTGCCGTCCTGCACCGCCTTGAAGGCGGCCCGGACGGCGATCTCCGTCTTGCCGTAGCCGACGTCACCACAGATCAGTCGATCCATCGGGATCGGCTTCTCCATGTCCTGCTTGACCTCGTCGATACAGGCGAGCTGGTCGGGGGTCTCCACGTAGACGAAGGCGTCCTCGAGCTCGCGCTGCCACGGGGTGTCCGGGCCGAACGCGTGCCCGGAGGTGGCCATCCGGGCCGAGTAGAGCTGGATCAGCTCCCCGGCGATCTGGCGGACCGCCTTGCGGGCGCGGCCCTTGGCCTTGGCCCAGTCCGCCCCGCCCATCTTGTTCAGCTGGGGCGCCTCACCGCCCACGTAGCGTGTCACCTGGTCGAGCGAGTCGCTCGGGACGAACAACCGGTCGCCGGGATGGCCCCGCTTGGAGGGCGCGTACTCGATGACCAGATACTCCCGCGTGGCCCCGCCGACCGTGCGCTGCATCATCTCGACGTACTTGCCGACCCCGTGCTGCTCGTGCACGACGAAGTCGCCCGGGCGGAGCTGCAGCGGGTCCACGGTCTTGCGGCGCCTGCTCGGCAACCGGCGCATATCCCTTGTCGCCGAACGGCTCCCGGCGATGTCCGCCTCGGTGACCAGGGCCAGCTTCAGCCCCTCGCAGATGAATCCGTGCTCGATCGCCGCCGTGGTGACGTGCACCAACGCCGGCTGCGGAGCCTGCTCCAGGGAGGTCTCCACCCGGGCGGGCACATCGGCGTCGGCGAGTACCTCCGCCAGCCGCTTGGCCGGACCGTGCCCCTCGGTGGTGGTCACCACGGCCCAGCCGTCATGCACCATGGCCCGCAGGTCCGCGAGGGCCTTCTCGATCTCACCGCGGTAGCCGGCCACCTCCCGCGCACCGATCGTGACGACCTCGCCCGGCCCGTCGTCGAACTCGTCGGACTCGTCGGACTCGTCGAACTCGGCGAGTTCGACGTCGCGGGCCATCGAGGTCATCGTCCACCACGGGATGCCGGTGAGCAGTGCATGACCGCGCACCTGCGCGAGCGAGGCGTAGGAGCCGCTGCCCAGGTCGACCGGCAGTTCGTTGCCGACGGCCGCGTTCACCCAGGATGCGGCCAGGAACTCCGCACTGGTGGCGACCAGGTCGTGCGCTCGCCGGCGGACCCGCTCCGGATCGAGCAGGACGACGTGGGTGTCGGGGCGCAACAGGTCAAGCAGCGGCTGCATGCCCTCGACCAGCACTGGAGCCAGGGACTCCATGCCCTCGACGGCGATGCCGTCGGCGATCTTGGTGAGCATGTCGGCCACGCCCGGCATGTCCTCCGCCCGCGCCGCGGCACGCTTGCGGACCGCCTCGGTCAGCAGCACCTCACGGCACGCCGGGGCCCACAGCCCCGCGGGGGCGATCTCCAGTGAGCGCTGGTCCGCGACCGCGAACCAGCGGATCTCCTCGACGTCGTCGCCCCAGAACTCGATCCGCAGCGGGTGGTCCTGCGTGGGGGGGAAGACGTCCAGGATCCCCCCGCGGACGGCGAACTCGCCGCGCCGCTCGACCATGTCGACCCGCGTGTAGGCGGCCTCGGCCAGCGCCTGCACCACGTCGTCCATCGACGTGCTCTGACCGGGCACGAGGGTGACCGGTTCGAGGTCGCCGAGCCCACGGATCACCGGCTGCAGCACGGCGCGTACCGGGGCCACCAGCACCCGGATCTCGCCGGTCGCCGGGTCGTCCGGGTCCGGGTGCGCCAGCCGGCGCAGGACGGCGAGGCGGCGGCCGACGGTGTCCGAGCGCGGGCTGAGCCGCTCATGGGGCAGGGTCTCCCAGGCGGGCAACTCGGCGACCTGGTCCTCGGGCAGGTAGCAGCGCAGAGCGGCCGTGACGTCCTCGCTCTGCCGGCCGGTGGCGGTGACGACCAGCAGCGGGCGGGCCGCACCGAGCGGAGCGTCGGCCGCGATCGCAGCCAGCGCCGAGGGGCGGACCCCCTCCGGCGCCACCACGTCGAGCAGGGCGGTCCCCGACGAGCGAGCGGCCTCGCGCAGTCGGGCCACCCCCGGGTCGCGGCGTACGGCGTCCAGCACCCCGGTCAGGCTCATGCCCACAGTTGTAACGCGGCGGGCCGCCGTTTCCTAAACCGTGGCGGTGGGCACCCTCTCCCGACGGCTCGGGCCGAAGACCGCCACGACCAGGCCGGCGAGCAGGGCTGCCATACCGCCCACGGCCAGGTTCACCGGCAGCCGGGGCGCGGTCCGGTCGGTGGGAGGCACGGCGGTGGTGATCACCCGGCCCCCGCTGGTGGCCTTGATCGAGGTCAGCTGCCGCTGCACTGCCAGCAACGACCGCAGCGAGTCCCGATAACTGGCGGTGTCTCCCCCGGCGGCGAGGGCCTCGTCGACCGTCTTGATCTGCTCCTGGACCGAGACCAGGCTGCGGTCGGCGTCCTCGGCGGCGTTCGCCTCGCGATAGGCCAGGAAGGCGGTCGCCACGGTCTGAGCGCCCTGCGCCGCGGCCTGCGCCGTGCTCGATCGGTAGGAGATGTCGAGCACCTGGGTGCCCTGGGGGGAGGAGACACTCAGCGACCGGCGCACCTCGTCCGGTTCGAGGCCGAGCGTCTCTCCGGCCGTGGTGGCAACGGCCAGCGACGAGGCCAGTTCGGCCTCGGTCGCCATGTTGAGCACATTGTCGAGGTTGACACTGCCGAACTGCTCGGCGATCACCGGCTGCACCAGGACCGAGGCACGTGCCGTGTAGACGGGTGTGGCGATGAGCGTGGCCAGCACGGCCAGAGCCAGCCCGACCGCCACCGGAACAGCGATCACGGGCCAGCGGCCGCGGATCCTCGCGAGCACGTCGCCGACGGTCAACCCACCCGAGCCCCCGGCGACGGAGCCGCCGTCCCCCATGGCGGGAAGGGGGACCGCGGCCAACATGTAACCCGGCGGGAGGTCGCTCACCCCGCGAGGGGCCGATGCGGGCCTGGCCGCGGGCGCCTGCCTCGGCGGCGGACCCGCCGCCCGCCTCGGGGCCGGCGGCCCATCGACTGGACGTCTCACCGGTGCCGGACGTCGGGGGCCGTCTGGCGCCGCCGAGGGCCCCGCGGGGGCCCCCTGCCGGGCGACCGGCGGGCCGGATGGGGTCGTCGCGCCCTCTGCGGGCATCCGACGAGGGGTCGCCGGTGTCTCCTGCTGCATGTCGGACCAGTCCTCACGAGGGGCGCTGCCCCTCAGGCGCGCGATGTGTCGGGTTCTCGCCCTCTCTGTCGTCACGTCGCCGCCCCCGCCTGAGGGTGCGTACGCCCGAACGCACGAATAGCCCGGGCGGGGGTGTTGGGCGCACCGCGGGTCGCCGATGTCCACACAGTCCCGCCGGGCGGAGCAGACCGGCATGTTCAGCGACTCGGCAACGGAGACCGTGATGAGCCTCACCCATGGGGTCGTCCCCGTGCGGTTCGCGCTGGGCCCGACCGACGAACCGACCGACGGGCCGACCGAGGACCGGATGTCGGTCGTGACGTCCCAGCTCCGGCATCTGTTGCCGCCGGCGGCGTTCCCGATGCACCTGGGCTACGGACCACCGCCGGCGGGCTACCGGAGTGTCGAGACCTGGCGTGTGTTCCCGGATCGCCGGGCACCCCGAGCCCTGCTGCCGGTCGAGGCTCGTGCGGCCCGCGCGGGGCTGATGTCGCACAATCGACTGCGGTCGCCCGCGGTGGCCGCCACCCGGATGCTCGCCACCGCGGCGCTCGGACCGCTGTACGTTCTGCAGGGCCGGCGCTCGCTGCTCCGGCTGAGCGTCCCGCACGAGATCGATGACGACGCGGTCGACGACGCGGTGATCACCCGGCACCTGCGCCGACAGATCCCGGGCGCCCGGTGGACGGCGATCAGCCTGCGCGACTTCCACCCCCGGGCCAAGCCGACGGTGCAGATCCTGGGTGATCACGGCAGTGTGCTGGCCTTCGCCAAGGTCGCCTCGGACCCGGCCACGGGGCAGCGGGTCCGCCGCGAGGCCGACCTGCTCGACGCCATCGCCCCGGCGGTCGACCGGCCCGGTTCGCCGGTGCGCCTGCCCGCGCTGATCGCCCAGGGTTCCTGCGGTCCCTTCACCTACTCCGTGGTCGAACCCCTTCCGGCAGAGGTGTATCGGGTCGAAGAGGCCGACCGGGATCGGGTGCTGCGGCCGCTGATGACGCTGTCGTCCGCCATCGGCGGGTCGGGTGGGGCGCGGCAACCGCTGAGCGGGACGACGCTCTGGCACGACGTGATGGCCCGGGTGGCCTCCGCGCAGCCGGCCCGGGGCCTGCGGCTGGATCTGCTCGTCACCTTGAACCAACTGGTCGCCACGGTCCGGGAGCTGGACGGCGCCACGCCCGCGGCGGTGGGCGCCTACCACGGTGACTGGGTGCCCTGGAACATGGCCTGGCAGGATGGGGGACCGTCGGGATCCGTTCCCACGCTGTGGGTCTGGGACCTCGAGTACGGCAGCCGCAGCGGCCCGATCGGGCTGGACGCGTTGCGTTGGGTGTTCCAGGTGGAGCACGTGGAGCGCGGCAGCACCCTCACCGACGCCGTCCAGGCCATGACGGAGGCCGCCCCGAGGCTGCTCCCCCGCCTGGGCGTGCCCGCCGAGCTGGCCGGGCCCCTGGTGCGTCTGCACGTCGTCGAGACCATGGCGACCGCGCTGACCCTGCTGGCGCAGGGCCGCGGCCTGCCGGCCGGTCTGGACCCCGACGCCGTCGCCGTCATGCAGAGCCTGAGCCGGGGGCGGTGCGACGGACCGTGACCCGCGCACCCTTGCCGGCCTGGCCCTTCACGGCGCTCTTCGTGGCCTACCCGCTGTGGTGGCTGCTCGGCCTAGCTCCCTTTGCCGTGTTCGGCATGGGGGCGTGCGCCACAGCACTGATGGTGGCCCGCGGCGGGATCCGTCTGCCCCGGATGTGGTGGTGGTGGTTGGCGTTCGTGCTCTGGGGTCTCGCCTCGACCACGATGATCGACACCGCCGGCCGCATGGTCGGTTTCGCCCAGCGATGGGCGGCACTGACGGGCGCGCTGGCCCTGGTGGTCTACGTCTACAACGCCCCCGAGCGGCTGCCGCGGCACATCGTGCTGGGTTCCCTCAGCGCGTTCCTGGGCTGGACGGCCATCGGCGGCTACCTCGGGATGGCCTTCCCCGCGGGCCGGGTGAGCACGCCGATCTCGATGGTGCTGCCTGCCGGGTTGGCGGCCAACCCCTACGTCCACGAGCTGCTGAACCCGCGCTTCGCGGAGGTGCAGCAGCCCTGGGGCGCGACCGAGGCGTTCGTGCGCCCGTCGGCGCCGTTCCCCTACACCAACGCCTGGGGCCAGGCGTGCGTCCTGCTCCTGCCGGTCGCGGCGGCGATGGCCGTGAAGGCCTCCCGGCGCGGTCGTCTGATCCTGCTCGCGCTGGTGGTCGTGACGGTGCCGCCGGCTCTGGCGACCCTGAACCGGGGGGTCTTCATCGGCGTGGGTCTGTCCGTTCTCTATCTGGCCCTACGGCGGGTACGGCACCTGAACCTGTCCCGGGTCCTGACCGCCGCGGCGGTGCTGACGGCGGGTGCCGTCGCCGTCGCGGCCGGCGGTGTGCTCGAGCGGTTGACCGACCGCACCTCGAGCAGTAGCACCACCCAGGACCGGGCCGACCTCTATCGGGAGGCCTTCCAGCGCACCCTCGCCTCCCCGTGGGTGGGCTGGGGCGCGCCGCGCCCGTCCGAGACCAAACAGGTCTCGGTGGGTACCCAGGGCCACCTCTGGTACCTGATGTTCTCCCACGGGTTCGTGGGGCTGGCTCTGTTCCTGATCGCCATGTGGGGCACCGCCGTGGCCACGCGGCGGGTCTGCACCCTGCAGGACACGCTCGTGCACACCCCGGTCGTGCTGCTGGGGGTGACCCTGACGTTCTACGGCGTCGACGGACTGCACCTGCTGATCAGCCTGACCTGCGCGGTGCTGCTGTCCAGACCGGAACCGCGGCGGCTGACCTGGGGCCTGATCCCCCGAGACCACCCGGCGGCGACCGCCCGCGGGCCCTCAAGAGCGGGGTACGCGGTGTCGATGGGGGCCCCATGAGCTCCGCCCTGCCGCCGGCCCCACGTGCTCCGATCGAGAGCCGGCCCGCGGTCAGCGTCATCGTTCCCACCGTGGACCGGGAGGCGCTGCTGCTGCGAGCGGTCGCCTCGGTCGCGGTCCAGGACTACCCGGGGCCGATCGAGATCATCGTGGTGCGCGACGGCGGCCCCTGCCCGGAGCGGGCGCAGGCCGCGCTGGAGTCGGCGCTGGACGGCGAACTGCGCAGCGGCGTCCAGGTCCGCTGGGTGGCCAACGGTCGCTCGAAGGGCCTGCCCGGCGCCCGCAACACCGGCATCCTGGCCGCCGTCGGCGACCTGGTCGCCTTCTGCGACGACGACGACGAGTGGGAGCGCGACAAGCTCTCGGCCCAGGTGCCGTTGCTGCTGCGCGAGCCGGCGGCGTCCCTGGTCGCGACCGGTGTGTGCGTGGTGACCCGGACGGCGGACGGCGAGACCCGGTCGACGCGCTCAGGTCCGCTGCGCCCGACCACCCTCGAGGACCTGCTGGCCGACCGGATCATGGAGTTGCACCCCTCGAGCTTCCTGCTGCGCCGAGCCGATCTGCTCGGTCCGATCGGCCTGGTCGACGAGGAACTGCCCGGTGGCTACGCCGAGGACTACGACCTGCTGCTGCGAGCGGCGGCCGTCGGGCCGGTGCTGTCGGTGCCGCGGCCGCTCACCCGGGTGCACTGGCACGGGTCGTCCTACTACTTCTCCAAATGGGCGATGATCCACGACGCCCTCGACATGCTGCTGGCGAAACACCCGCAATTCATTGAGGTCCCGAGCGGCCATGCCCGGATCAGGGGCCAGCAGGCGATCGCGCTGGCCGCGATGGGCAGGCGCCGGGACAGCATCCGGGCCGCGACCCAGACCGGGCGGATCCACCGCGGCGAACGCCGCGCCTACGTGGCGGCTGTGATCGCCTCGGGACTGGTCAGCGTCGAGGCGGTGCAGGGCTTCCTGCACGCTCGGGGCAGGGGCCTGTGACGGCAGGCGACGCGGACGTCGTCGCCACGGCGGCGCGCCAGGGGGCGCTCGGCCTGGTCGGGGCGGTTCTGGCCGGCGCCGGCGGGCTGGCGCTGACCGTGGTGGTGAGCCGGATGACCTCTCCCGATCAGGCCGGGATCTACTTCACGATGGTCGCGGCGTTCACCATCGCGTCGACCGTTTCGCTGCTCGGCGCGGACACCGGGCTGGTCCGCGCCCTTGCGGGTGCCCGCGCGGCGGGCGATCAGCACCTGGTGCGTCCCTACCTGCGGATCGCCATCCGCCCGGTGGCGGCGGCCGCCGCCTCGGCCGGCGCCCTGGTCCTCGTGGCCGCCGTGGTTCTCGCGGCTCGGCACGATCCGCGCCACGAGCGGGACCTGATCATCTCCGCGGGGATCCTGGCCCCGTTCCTGGTCCCCGCCACGATGTCGACGCTGCTGCTCAACGGGGCGAGCCGCGGGCTCGGGTCGATGCGCACCTTCACCGCGGTGCAACAGATCCTGCTGCCGGTCAGCCGGCCGATCCTGGTCGCGGGCGGCCTCGCCGCGACGGGAGCCTGGGCCGGCAGCCGGACGGCGTCGACCGCCGTGCTGGCCTGGGCCGTGCCGGTGGCGATCGCGGCGGTCCTGGCCGCTCGCGCGGTCGTCCGGATGCTGCCGCCCGTAGCCGCCGGCACGATCGGACGACGCGCCGTCGGACCTCGGCCCGAGCTTCTGGCGAGCCACTCTCCCCCGCGGGGTCGCGGCGACCTTCGAGATCCTCATCGTCTGGTCCGACGTCATTCTCGTGGCCTGGCTGATCGGTCCGGCCGCGGCCGGGATCTACGCGGCGGCGAGCCGATTCGTCACCACGGGAACGTTCGCCCTCCAGGCGGTGCGGCTGTCGGTGGGGCCGCTGCTGGCCGGGGCGTTCGCCCGAGCGGACACCGACCAGGCCGCCCAGGTGCACCGGCTGAGCATCCGATGGGCGATCCTGTCGACCTGGCCGGTGTATCTGGCGATGGCGACCTTCGCCCCGGGGGTGCTCAGCCTGCTCGGGACCGCAGTACGCGGCGGCGGTCCCGGCCCTGACCGTGCTGTGCCTGGCCATGCTGGTGGTCGTCGCGACCGGGAACGCCAACACCGTGTTGAACATGGGGCACCGCAGCCACTGGGCCGCGGCGAACACCGCCTTCGCGCTGGTGGTGATGCTGGCGATCGACCTGCTGCTGGTGCCCCGGATCGGGATCGTGGGCGCAGCGATCGGCTGGGCCTGCGCGATGGTCACCGACGCCGTCCTGGGGGCCGTCGAGGTGCGCCGCGGGCTGGGGCTGCGCTCGGCCGACGCGTCCGTGCTGGGCGCCGCCGGCGTCGTGCTGGCCGCCTTCGGTCTTCCGGCGATCGCCCTGCGGGTGGGCGCCGCCTCGTTCGCGCCGTCCGCGCCCGGGGGCCTGGTGCTGATCGCGGGCACCGCCGCGGCCGCCGCCGGCTACGCCGCCACGCTGTACCTGCTGCGCGATCGACTTGCCCTGGCCGAGGTGGCGGGCGCGCTGCGCCGGCCCCGCGCGGGGGCAGGGCCACCGGCCCACCGCGACCCGATCCACCGAGGAGGACAGTGATGCCCGCACTGGAGAAGACGCTGAAGTCGTTGGTGCCGGCCCAGGCCAAGGACGGCACCAAGGACGCGATCCGGCGGTACGGACAGGCCACCGCGACCTGGCGTCCGCTGCCGGACTTCCTGATCCTGGGCACCAAACGAGGCGGGTCGACGTCCGCGTGGCGGTATCTGATCCAGCACCCCCAGGTGCTGCCGATGGTCACTCGCTGGGAGCATCTGAAGAGCCCGCACTATTTCTACTGGTACTACGACAAGGGCGAGCAGTGGTACCGGGGGCACTTCCCGACCGTCGCCGCCCGGGCGATGGCCGAGCGGCGCCTCGGCAGACCCGTGATCACCGGCGAGTCCAGTCCGTACTACCTCTTCGACCCCCGGGTGCCGGCCCGCGTCGCGACGGACCTGCCACACGCCCGATTCGTCGTACTGCTTCGCGATCCGGTCAAACGGGCCTACTCTCACTACTGGGAGCGGGTCGACAATGGTGTTGAGCCGCTGCCTTTTGCCGGTGCCCTGGCCACCGAGGAGCTGCGGGTCCGCGGCGAGCTCGAGAAGATGCGGGCAGACCCCTTCTACTACTCCCGCCCGCACGATTGGTACACCTACCGCGAGCGCGGCGTCTACGCCCCGCAGCTGCGGCGCTGGTTCGACGCGGTCGGCCGCGACCGGGTCCTCGTCCTGGTCAGCGAGGACATGTACCGCGACGAACAGGCCGTGATGGGAGAGATGGCCCGCTTCCTGGGCATCGACGCCGCGCCGATCCCGGACACCTCGCGGCACAACCATCGGCCCGCGGAGCCGATGGACGCCGCGGTCGAGAGCGAGCTGCGGGAGTTCTACCGCCCCCACAACGCCGAACTCCGCGACCTGTTGGGCCGCGAACTACCCTGGCCCTGAACCGATCGCTTCCAGGCGGCGGTCAGCCTGCCAGGATGCTGATCGCCGCGGCGAGCACGAGAGCGACGGAGAACACCAGGACGATCACGGCTGCCAGGTGCACCAGGCGGCGCCGGCGACTGGGGGTCCACCGGGTGCGCCATCCGTAGGAGACGGTGTCCCGCACCACGCCGAGGGAATTGCGAGGGGTGCGGCGCGACGGGGTCGGGTCGTTCACCCCGGCGGCGGGGATCGGCGCTCCGAAGACGGTCACCGTGGCCGAGCGATTCGGCGCCAACCGCGGTGGACGACCTCCGGCGAAGGGCTCGACCATCTCGGCCGGACGGGGGGCGGCACGGTGCAGGTCGCGAAGGTCTATGGGATCCGTGTCCGGCCCACGGGCCGTCCCCCTGGTTGCCGCCGCTCTCTGCACGCCACGGACAGTAGCAGTGACACTACTGAAAGTTGAGGATGTTGCGAGGTGGGACGGGAGTGCCACTGATCACAGCCGCAGCGAGGTCGCGCCGTGAGACGGCGGGGCGGATCGGTACTCAGTGTCGTCGGCTGCGACGCCCACCCATGGCCACCCGCTCGATCACCGAGCCGACCTTGAACACCCCGGGCGGCACCTCGCCGATCGGACCGCGCTGGCGGGGCAGATAGGAACCGGTCACGACCGCGGCGAGGAACTCGTCCTCGGTCTGCACCCAGGTGACCAGGCCCTCGGCGGCGAGCCGGGCGACGAACACCTGCTGATGGTCGTCGACGTGCTCGCCGCGCGCCGGATCGCGCGGGAGGACGATGGGAGTGTGTCCGAGCCGGCGAGCCTCACTGATCGATGCCGGCCCACCGTGACTGACCACGATGTTCGCGCTCGCGAAGCAACTCTGCATGCGGTCGTGGTCCCTGAAATCGAAGGCTGTCCCGTAGCGCGGGGCCCGGGTGCGGCCGTGCTGGACCAGCACGTTCCAGTCCTCGGCTCGCTCGGCCCAGCGCTCGGCCCAACCGATCAGCCGTTCGAACGGGTGGTGGTCGGTGCCCACGGTGACGAACATCTGGCGGATCGTCGGCCTGCCCGGCTCGCTGTTCACAGCACGCTCCCCACGACGGACGCGCCCCGGTACAGGGCGCGCTGTTCCTGCCACTGCACCAACATCGCGCTGGTGAACGGACGGCACAGCCGGCCGGTCAGCGTCGCGGTGTCCAGGCGGTCGTAGACCTCGAGGTAGACCGTGGGGATGCCCCGGAGCCTGGCCAGCACGAAGAACGGCACGGCGACCCCCGCCCCGGTGGACACCACGACGTCCGGGCGGTGCCGGCGTAGCTCGCGCCAGGCCAGCCGGGTGTTGCGCACCAGGTTGCCCAGATTCCGGGTGGTCGGGTGGTGCGCCCACACGACGTCCTCACCGCGCAGCAGACTCAACGCGTCGGGGGTGTCGAAGCAGACCCAGCGTCGGTTGTGGCCGCGGCTCCACGGCTGCAGGGCGATCAGCTGTGCCAGGTGGCCACCGCTGGAACCGACCAGCAGCAGGTCGAGACTGGTCTCGACACCCGTCTGCGACCCCACCTCGGATGCCGACACCGCCTCTGGCACGCTCACGGGCATACCCTCCACCATCCGTCCGACAGACCCACCGGACGTCGAGCCCGGCACTGCTGGTGTTGTCGGATGGAGGTGGGAGCGGTCTTGAGCCGGAATGGTGCTGTTCTCAGCCCTCGATGATCATCCCTGCGCCCGCGGTGGCGTTGGTCGCCTCGTCGACGAGGATGAACGAGCCGGTGTGCCGGTTGCGGCGATAGGGATCGGCGAACAGCGGCGCCGTGGTGCGCAACTTGACCCGCCCGATCTCGTTGAGACCGAGTTCACTGGTGCCCTCGTGGCGGTGCAGGGTGTTCACGTCGAGGGTGTACCGCAGGTCCTTGACCAGGGTCCGGACGGACTTGGTCGTGTGTTTCAGGGTCAACTTCGCGCCCTTGCGCAGCGGCCGATCGCTCATCCAGCAGATCATGGCCTCGACGTCCTGGGTG
The DNA here is from genome assembly GCA_963750395.1 of uncultured Actinomycetota bacterium. Lineage (GTDB taxonomy): Bacteria > Actinomycetota > Actinomycetes > Actinomycetales > Kineosporiaceae > JADJPO01. The sequence continues at coordinate 326,705 of CAVVQM010000012.1, forward strand.
ACCATCGGCGCATTGTGCTGCCGGCAGATCATGTCACCGCGGGAGACGTCGATCTCGTCGGTCAACCGGATGGTCACCGCCATCGGCGGGAACGCCTCGGCGACCGGGCCGTCCATCGTCTCGATCGCGGCGATCCTGCTGGAGAACCCGGAGGGCAACACCACCACGTCGTCACCGGGCTTGAAGACACCCGACGAGATCGTGCCGGCGTAGCCGCGGTAGTCCAGATGGGAGGAGGACTGCGGCCGGATCACGTACTGCACCGGGAACCGGGCGTCGATCAGGTTGCGGTCGCTGCTGACGTGCACGTTCTCGATGTGGTGCAGCAGCGAGGAGCCCTCGTACCAGGGCGTCTTCTCGGAGCGGGTGACGATGTTGTCCCCGTTGAGCGCCGAGATCGGGATCACCGTGAGGTCGGTGATGTCGAGCTTGGTCGCGAACCGGACGAAATCCTCGTGGATCTGCTCGAAGACCTCGCGGGAGTAGTCGACCAGATCCATCTTGTTCACCGCGAGCACCAGGTGCGGCACGCGCAGCAGGGTGGCGATGAACGCGTGCCGGCGCGACTGCTCGACCAGGCCCTTGCGCGCGTCGACCAGGATGATCGCCAGGTCGGCGGTGGAGGCCCCGGTGACCATGTTCCGGGTGTACTGGATGTGCCCCGGGGTGTCGGCGATGATGAACTTCCTTCTCGGCGTGGCGAAATAGCGATACGCCACGTCGATGGTGATGCCCTGCTCACGCTCGGCGCGCAGACCGTCGGTCAGCAGCGCCAGGTTGACGTAGTCGTCGCCCATCCGCGTGCTCGCCGCCTCCACGGCGTCCATCTGGTCGGTGAAGACCGATTTCGAGTCGTACAGCAACCGCCCGATCAGGGTCGACTTGCCGTCGTCCACGCTGCCCGCCGTGGCGAAGCGCAGCATGTCCATGCCGGTGCCCGTCAGGAGACTCATGCTCAGAAGTACCCTTCCCGCTTGCGGTCTTCCATCGCCGCCTCGCTGAACTTGTCGTCGCCCCGGGTGGCGCCGCGCTCGGTGACCCGCGTGGTGGCGACCTCGTCGATGATCGCGTCCAGGGTGTCAGCGTCGCTGCGCACGGCCGCCGTCAGGCTGGCGTCCCCGACGGTGCGGTAGCGCACCCGCTCGGTGAAGGTCTGTTCGCCGGCCCGGGGCCGGCAGTACTCGTGGTTGGCGTACAGCATGCCGCCGCGATCGAACACCTCGCGCTCGTGGGCGAAGTAGATGCTCGGCAGCTCGATGCCCTCGCGCCTGACGTAGGTCCAGATGTCCAGTTCCGTCCAGTTCGACAGGGGGAAGACCCGGATCGACTCGCCCAGGTGGATCCGGCCGTTGTAGACCGACCACAGTTCGGGGCGCTGGTTCTTCGGGTCCCACTGACCGAACTCGTCCCTGAAGGAGAACACCCGCTCCTTGGCCCGAGCCTTGTCCTCGTCGCGCCGGGCTCCACCGAACGCCGCGGTGAAACCGTGCTTCTCCAGGGTGTCCAGCAACACCGGCGTCTGGATCCGGTTCCGGGTGCCGTCCGGGGGCTCGGTCACCATGCCGGCGGCGATCGCGTCCGGGACGCTGCCGACGATCAACTGGACGCCGAGTTCGCTCACCCGGCGGTCCCGGAACTCGAGCACCTCCTCGAAGTTGTGCCCGGTGTCCACGTGCATCACCGGGAACGGGATGCGGGCGGGCCAGAAGGCCTTCTCCGCAAGGCGGAGCATGACGATGGAGTCCTTGCCTCCCGAGAAGAGCAGCACCGGACGCTCGAGCTCGGCGGCAACCTCCCGGAAGATGTGGATCGACTCCGATTCCAGCGTCGACAGTTCGCTGAGCCGGTAGGAGTACGTGGGGTTCTCTTCACTCATGTCCGATAAGTCTCTCAGTGCGGCGGCGTGTCTCGAATGTCGGTCGTGCTCAAACGGCCTGGGCCGCTGCGAGTTCGGTGGTCGCCCTCACGATCTGATCGGCCACCTCCGGCCGACACACGATCAGATCGGGCAGTGTGGGGTCCGAACGGTTGTAGACCAGAGGCGTGCCGTCCACCCGACTGGTGTGGAGCCCGGCGGCCCGGGCCACCGCCACGGGGGCGGCCGAATCCCACTCGAACTGACCGCCCGCGTGCACGTACGCATCGGCCTCGCCGCGCCAGACCGAGGCGCACTTGACCCCCGCCGACCCCATCGGGACCAGGTCCGCGCCGAGCCGTTCGGCCAGTTCGGCCACGAAGGCGGGAGGCCGGGTCCGGCTGACCGCCAGGCGCAGGGCGCCACCGGGCCGTGCGGGTGGGGACGGCGGGACGTCGGTGGCGTAGCAGACGTCCTCGGCGGGCATCGCGACCGCACCGGCGACCAGGTCACCTCCGGACCACAGGGCGACGTGGACTGCCCAGTCCGGGCGGGGCGGCTCGGAGAACTCGCGGGTCCCGTCCAAGGGGTCGATGATCCAGACCCGGGTCGCGGACAGACGCGCGGCGTCGTCGGTCGCCTCCTCGGACAGGACGCAGTCGCCCGGCCGGGTCGAGGCCAGCAGCGCGGCCAGTTCGGCCTGGGAGCCGCGGTCACCGGCGTCCTTCAGGTCTCGACCGGCCAGTCCCTCACCACGGATCCTCAGCAGCACCTCGCCGGCTCGGACCGCGAGGGCGCGAGCCAACTCATCGTCACCCAGCTCGGCGAGACTCCCCGGGTTCACGGCGGGAGCCGCTCTCGTTTGTCACTGATGGTCCTCCAGATGGGGCTCGGGGCCACTGCGCGGCGACCGCTCTCGACGGTACCGCAGCGTTGTCAGGGTGAGGTGACCGCCGGAAACCACCGCCGGGTTCACGCGCGGACGTTCACGTCGGCCTGGGCGCGCTCCCAGCCGAACCGGGCGACATCGACCACGACGTCGGCCGCCTGATTGACCATGACCCGGGCGTCCTCGCGTTCGGAGGAGCGCGAAGTCGCGCAGGACGTAGTCGGCCGGATCCATCCGTCCGGGTGGCCGGCCGATCCCGAGCCTCAGCCGGCAATAGGCCCTGGTGCCCAGGGCCGACGAGACCGACCGCAATCCGTTGTGACCGCCCTCCCCGCCGTCCCGCTTCAACCGGAGCTGGCCGAAGGGCAGGTCCAGTTCGTCGTGGACGACCAGGAGGCGGTCGGCGTCGACCTTGAAGAACCGCACCAGGGCCGCGACCGGACCGCCTGAGGTGTTCATGTAGCCGTCCGGTTTGGCCAGGATCAGCCCCGGGCCGGGAACACCACCCACGGGGGGCAGCCGGAACTGCGCGAGGTGAGCCCGGGCCTTGTGCGAGCCGAACCGCAGTCCGTGCTCGGCGGCCAGGGCGTCCAGGACCATCGCCCCCGCGTTGTGGCGGTGACCGGCGTACTTCGGCCCGGGGTTTCCCAGACCGACGACCAACCAGGGCGCCGCGGCGTCCAGGTCGCTCAGTCCTCGGTGCCCTCGGCGTCACCCTCGGCGGCAACGGCCACCTCGGCCTCCGTCTCGTCCTCGGTCGCCTCGACAGACGGCAGGGTGACCCGGACGGCGAGCGCCTCGGGGTCGGTGATCAGCACGCTGCCCTCGGGCAGCGCGATCTGGCCGGCGGCGATCTGGGAGCCCGCCTCCAGCTCTGCCACATCGACCTCGATCTGCGTGGGGATGCTGGTGGCCTCGACCTCGATCGACAGTGAGTTCAGCTCCTGAGAGACCAGGGTCCCGGAGGCGGGTTCGCCGATCACCTGCAGCTGGACGTCGACGGTCACCCTCTCACCACGGCGGACCAGCAGCAGGTCGACGTGCTCGATCAGGCCCTTGACCGGGTGCCGCTGCACGTCCTTCGGCAGGGCCAGCTCGGTCCCGGCACCCAGGTCGAGGGTGAGCAGGGCGTTGGAGTTCTTCAGCGCCATCATCGTGTCGTGGCCGGGCAGAGCCAGGTGCACCGGGTCGGCACCGTGCCCGTACAGGACGGCCGGCACCTTGTGGTCGCGGCGGAGACGACGGGCGGCTCCCTTACCGAACTCGGTGCGCTTCTCGGCCGTGAGCTTGACCTCGGACACGTTCTCTCCTCGAACTGAGACCCGTCGGGTCTCGGGGCGTCTGCTGATGATGCGGCGGGTCGATGGTGGTCACGGGTGGTCACCGGGCTCAGGCGGCCGAGAGGCACGCGAGCGACATCGCTGACCGGATTCACCGGACACCGCGTCGATCACGGCGTCCGGTGGACGCCCTCGCCGAGGCAACCGCCTCATCCTAGCCAGCCGACGCCGTCAGCCGAAATCGAGTGCGCAGAACCCTTCCGGGCCACCTCCTGGGGACCTTTGAGCGGGCAGGGATCAGGAGTTGCCCTCGAACAGCGAGGTCACCGAACCGTCGTCGAACACCTCGCGGATGGCCCGAGCGATCATCGGGGCGATCGAGAGCACCGTCAGCTTGGGGAACATCCGGCTCGCGAGCGATCGGCAGCGTGTTGGTGACGATGACCTCGCTGATCGAGCTGTTCTTCAGCCGATCGACGGCGGGACCCGACAGGATCGGGTGGGTCGCGGCGACGATCACCTGGGCGGCGCCGTTCTCCAGCAGGGCCTCGGAGGCCTGCAGGATGGTGCCGGCGGTGTCGATCATGTCGTCGACGAGCAGGCAGACCCGGCCCCGGACGGCACCGACCACCTCGTGCACCTTGGAGTGGTTCGGCACGCTCGGGTCGCGGCGCTTGTGGATGATCGCCAACGGCGCGGCCAACCGGTCCGACCAGACGTCGGCCACCCGGACCCGGCCGGCGTCGGGGGAGACGATGGTCAGCTTGGACCGGTCGACCCGTCCGCGCACGTAGTCGGCCAGCAACGGCAGGGCCCACAGGTGGTCCACCGGCCCGTCGAAGAAGCCCTGGATCTGAGCGGTGTGCAGGTCGACCGAGATGATCCGGCTGGCACCGGCCGTCTTGAACAGGTCGGCCATCAGGCGCGCCGAGATCGGCTCACGGCCGCGGTGCTTCTTGTCCTGACGGGAGTACGGGAAGAAGGGCGCGATCACGGTGATCCGCTTCGCGGAGGCGCGCTTGAGCGCGTCGACCATGATGAGCTGTTCCATCAGCCATTGATTGATCGGCGCGCAGTGACTCTGGATGATGAAGGCGTCGCTGCCCCGCACGCTCTCACCGAAGCGCACGTAGATCTCACCACTGGCGAAGTCGTAGGCGGTGGTGGGCACCAGCGACACGCCCATCTCGCTGGCGATCTCCTCGGCCAGAGCCGGGAAGGCACGTCCGGACGCGACCACCAGGCGCTTCTCGTTCTGCGAGGTGAGCTGGACGTTCATGATCAGGTCCCTTCGGCGGATGCTGCGCGGGCCACCCCGGCCTGGGTGACGGGTTCCGGATTCGCCGCGTGCGCGGCGTCGGCCGACGCGGTGCCGGCGCGGCGACGTTCGACCCACCCCGCGATGGTGCGCTGTCTCGCCCGGGCGACCGCCATGGCCCCCGGTGGCACGTCCTCGGTGATCACCGAGCCGGCCGCGGTGTAGGCGCCGTCCCCGACGGTCACCGGCGCCACGAGCATGGTGTCGCTGCCGATCCGCACGTGATCGCCGACGTTCGTGCGGTGTTTGGCCACACCGTCGTAGTTCACGAACACGGTGGCGGCGCCGATGTTGGTGCCCTCGCCGATCGTGGCGTCGCCGACGTAGCTCAGGTGCGGGACCTTGGACCCCGCGCCGATCACGGAGTTCTTGGTGCCGACGAACTCGCCGATCTTGCCCCGCTCCCCCAGCCGCGTGCCCGGGCGCAGGTGACTGAACGGCCCGACGCTGGCCCCCGCCCCGATCACCGAGGACGCCGCGTGGCTGCGGATCACCTCGGCGCCGGCGCCGACCACGCAATCGGTCAGGGTCGTGTCGGGTCCGATCGAGGCGCCCTCGCCGACCTCGGTCGAGCCGCGCAGCTGGGTGCCGGGCAGCAGGGTCACGTCCCGGGACAGCCGCACCCCGACGTCCACCCAGGTGGAGGCGGGGTCGACGACGGTGACGCCGGCCCGCATCCACTCGGTGAGCAGCCGACGATTCAGCTCGCCGCCCAGTGCGGCCAGCTGGACCCGGTCGTTGACCCCCTCGACCTGCCAGGTGTCGTCGGTGACCAGCGCCCCGACCCGGCCGCCGTCGCCGCGGGCGATCGCCAGGACATCGGTCAGGTACAGCTCGCCCTGGGCGTTGTCCGTGGTCAGCCGGGCGAGTCCCGAGCGCAGCACCGCGGCGTCGAAGACGTAGATCCCGGAATTGATCTCCCTGACGGCGCGCTGGGCCGCGTCGGCGTCCTTGTGCTCGACGATGCCCAGCACGGCGCCGGAGGAGTCATCCTGCTCGCGGAGCACCCGCCCATAGCCGGTGGGGTCCTCGACCAGGGCGGTGAGGACGGTGATCGCGTTGCCCTCGGCGTGGTGGCGTTCGATCAGGAGGTCCAACGTCGCCGCGGAGAGCAGCGGAACGTCACCGTAGGTGACGACGACCGTGCCGGTCGGTGCGGCGCCGTCCAGTCGCGCGGTGAGGGCGTCCAGACCGCACTGCACCGCCCGCCCCGTGCCCTTGATCTCGTCCTGGTCGGCGATGACCACCTCGGGGTCGAGTTCGCCCACGTGGCCCGCGACCGCCTCTCGCTCGTGCCGGACGACCACCACGAGCGCCTCGGGCTGCAGCGCCGAGGCCGCAGCCATCGCGTGCCCGACCAGTGACAGACCGGCGATGCGGTGCAGGACCTTGGGGGTTGCCGATCTCATGCGGGTGCCCTCACCCGCTGCGAGGATGACGACGGCGGATGGGCGATGCTGGCTCACGCGGACTGCCTCCTCGGCACCCATTTCGGACGGCGTGCCGATCGTATCCCCCACCAGAACCGTCGGTGGCCCGAGCGTCTCGATGACCGAGACGCTCCGCCCCCCGATTCGAACAGGGACCTCAAGGCTCCAAAGGCCTGCGTGCTGCCGTTACACCAGGGCGGATCGTGCGCCCACCAGTGTGCCTGCTCGACTGCGTCTGGGCACACACCTCGGTGCCGGGCCGGTCGGGGCATGATGGGCGGGTGACATCCACCACGCCCGGGGCCAACTCCCGACGAGCCGCCCCGACGCCCGCGAGGGCCCGGATGACCGGCAAGCAACGCCGCGAACAGTTGGTGGACGTCGGGCGCAAGCTCTTCGCCGACAAGGGCTATCGAGGCCACCAGCGTCGAGGAGATCGCGGCCAGCGCGAAGGTGTCCAAACCGGTTGTGTACGAGCACTTCGGCGGCAAGGAGGGCTTGTACGCGGTCGTCGTCGACCGCGAGATCCAATCGCTGCTCAGTGCGATCAGCGCGTCGCTGTCGGCCGATGCCCATCCCCGCGAGCTGGTCGAGAACGCAGCCCTGGCCCTGCTGGGCTATATCGAGACCTCCACGGACGGGTTCCGGATCCTGGTCCGCGACTCGCCGATCCCCCAGTCCACGGGGACCTTCGCCAGCCTGATCAGCGACGTCGCCGGCCAGGTCGAGCACCTGCTCGCCGGCGAGTTCTCCCGCCAGGGCCTGCCCGCCAAGGCGGCCCCGCTCTACGCCCAGATGCTGGTCGGGATGGTGGCGCTGACCGGCCAGTTCTGGCTGGATCACCGCAAACCGAAGAAGCAGGAGGTCGCGGCCCACCTGGTCAACCTGGCCTGGAACGGCCTGTCCGGACTCGAGCGCAAGCCCACCCTGCGGTACGCGGACCCCAACCGGGAGGTCACCTCGTGAAGGGCTCCACGAACCCTGTGGAGGCGGCCGACGAGGTCGACCACATCGTGGCGGCCTGGCGCCGCGAACGCCCGGACCTCGATCCTGAGCCCTTGCACGTGCTGTCCCGGGTGCACCGCATCTCCCGACGTCTCGATCGCTCGCGCAGCGCCGTGTTCGCCGCGCACGACCTGGACCCCTTCGAGTTCGACGTCCTGGCGGCCCTGCGCCGATCGGGGCCGCCGTACAGCCTCTCCCCCGGCCAACTCGCCGCGGCGACCCTGGTCGCCAGCGGCACCATGACCAACCGGATCGACCGGCTGTCCGGGCGGGAGTTCGTCGTCCGCGAACGGGACCCGCACGACGGCCGCGGCGTCCTGGTCCGGCTCACCGACTCCGGCCGGGACACCGTGGACGCCGCCCTGGCAGGCCTGCTGGAGCACGAGCGGTCCCTGTTGTCGGGCCTGGACGAGGGCTCTCGCGTCCTGCTCGCAGACCTGTTGCGGCGCCTGGCCCTGACGATGAGCTGACCGATCGGTCGATCGGCCCCTCCCGATCAGCCGCGACGAGCACGCTCACCCGGCCGTGTCGGCGGCGGTCAGCCACTCCTCCTCCAGCGCGAGCCGTTCGGCATCGAGCTCGCGAAGGCGCGCGTCGAGGTCGGTGAGCCGGACGTGGTCGGCCGCGCCCGCGGCGTCCACCATCTCGGCGTGCAGCCGATCGGCCCGTTCGCTCAGCCGCTGCAGCTGCCTCTCGATGCGCGCCATGTCCTTGCGGGCCTGACGTGCCGCGGCCGGATCGGCCGACGTCTGCACCGGTGGGGTCGGCGGCGTCATCGAGCGCGCGGTCGCGGACGCGACCGTGCCGCTGCCGCGTGCCGCCGCGCGCAGTTGCAGATACTCCTGCACCCCACCCGGCAGGTCGCGCAGCGCGCCGTCCCCGAGCAGGGCGACCTGATGGTCGGTGACCCGTTCGAGCAGGTACCGGTCGTGCGAGACCACGACCAGGGTGCCCGGCCAGCCGTCCAGGGTGTCCTCGATGGCGGCCAGGGTGTCGGTGTCCAGGTCGTTGGTGGGTTCGTCCAGCAGCAGCACGTTGGGCTCGCCGACCAGCAGCCGCAGCAGCTGCAGCCGGCGCCGCTCCCCGCCGGAGAGCTCGCCGACCGGCGTCCAGACCCGTTCCCTGGCGAAGCCGAGGCGTTCCAGGAGTTGCCCGGCGGTCAGTTCGCGTCCCCCCACGGTGACCGTGCCGCGTACCTGCTCGACGGCCTGCCCGACCCGCAGATGGGCGAGATCGTCGAGTTCGCGGACGTCCTGGGTGAGCATGGCCGGCACCACCGTCTTGCCGCGCCGGACCCGGCCCGCGTCCGGCCTGACCTGGCCGAGCAGCACCCGAAGCAGGGTGGTCTTGCCCGAGCCGTTGACCCCGACCAGGCCGACCCGCTCCCCCGGCGCCAGACGCCAGGTCACGCCGTCCAGGAGCACCCGGCGCTCCGCACCGGCGCCGAAGGCCACGCTGACGTCCTCCAGGTCGAGGACGTCCTTGCCGAGTCGCGCGGTAGCCGTCCGGGTCAGCTCCATGCTGTCCCGCGGCGGCGGCTCGTTCGCGATCAGCGCGGCCGCGGCGTCGAGGCGGAACCGGGGCTTGGAGGTCCGGGCCGGGGCCCCGCGGCGCAGCCAGGCCAGTTCCTTGCGCATCAGGTTGGCCCGCCGGTCGGCGGTGACGGCGGCGGTGCGGGACCGTTCGGCCCGGGCCAGCACGTACGCCGCGTAGCCGCCCTCGTAGGAGTCCACCTGGCCGTCGTGCACCTCCCAGGTGCGATCGCACACCGCGTCCAGGAACCACCGGTCGTGGGTGACCACGACCAGCGCACCGCGCCCCTCGGGCCACCTCTCGCGCAGGTGGGCGGCGAGCCAGGCGACACCCTCGACGTCCAGGTGGTTGGTCGGCTCGTCCAGCAGCAGGACGTCGCGGGGCCGGGCGAGCAGCGCGGCGAGCGCCACCCGGCGGCGCTGTCCACCCGACAGCGTGTCGGCGCAGGCGTCGAGCCCGACGTCCGCCAGCAACCCGTCGACGACGTCGCGGGCCAGACGGTCCCCGGCCCAGGTGTGGTCGTCGGCGCGTTCATCCAGCACCAGATCGCGCACCCGCAGCCCGGTGCCCGGGTCGTCGGTCTGGGCCAGCAACGCGACCTCGATGTCCCGGGTGTGCGTGATGCGCCCGTCGTCCGGTTCCTGACGACGGGCGAGCACCCGCAGCAGCGTCGACTTGCCGCCGCCGTTGCGACCGACCACCCCGACGCGGGCCCCGTCGTCCAGGCCGAGCGAGACGCGGTCGAGCACTGTACGAGCCGCATGCGCGACGGACACGGACTCGACGTTCAGCAGATGGGCCATCGCGGGCAGTCTTGCGCACTGCCGCACGCGCCGTCCTGACCCCGAGGCCGCATGAAGCCCGGGCAACCGACGAATGTGAACAATTGGGACGAGCTTTCTGGACTGCTCGACCGCTTTGGACGCTACCGTTGTAGTCGAGTGCATCTTCCGGCTTCGGGCCGGGCCCCTCGGACTGATCGGGGGAGCCGCGACGGCGTTCTCGCCCTCGGCGGATCCGATCTCTCACCAGTCTTGAGGAGTTCGATGTCGCAGATCAACCCGGACAGGGCGAACCTCCCGCTCACGGACCCAGCCACGGGCGCGCCCACGCTGGACGGTAGTGGGTTGCATGTTCTGAGGCTCTGCCTCGACCTGCAACTGGACGCGTTGCTCTTGACCGTGGGTGCCGCATCCAGCGAGTCGGCGAGGTCCCAGCCACCGTGGCATCGCTGGATGAACGAGGACATCCAGTTGGCCTGCGACCTCATGGCGGACGCCCAGACGGGCGGCGCCGGCCCCCCGTCAGGGCTCGGCTCGGATCTTGACCGGGACGTCCCCAGCACCACCGAGGACGGCCTCCACGCGCGCTACACCTCCATGGCGGCGCTGCTGTCCGGCCTGCTCTCCCGTCCTCGCCGCGACGGAGCCGGCCAGCCAGAACAACCCTACGAGTGGCGTTCACGAGTGGCCACGGCGCTGCAGCACTGCCGGGAACGTCTTGCTGAGCTGGAAGCGCACCCGTGGCGCCCACCCGTCCACCCGGCCGCCGGCCGCCTCCCTGCCGCGCCCACCTACCTGCCCGGCGAGCTGCTCGGCTGACTGCACGCACTCCCGCAGCGACTGTTCTCAGGTCTGCGAACGGCTCCCGACGACCCGGGCACCGGGAGCGGGTCCACGGGCCTGATGCACCGCGGCGAGGGTGTCGACCGCCGTCAGCGACGCGACGACGTCCAGGGCGTGCTCGTTGTCGCGGGTGAGGAACACCACGGTGGGGCCGCTGCCCGAGACCACGGATCCAAGCACCTCGCAGCTCTCTCCCACCTCGAGCACCCGCAGCAGGTCGGGTTGCAGCAGACAGGCGGCCGGTTGCAGGTCGTTGGCCAGGTGGGCGCCGAGCGCGGCGGCGTTGCCGGTGCCGAGCGCCTGCATCAGGTCGGGGCTGACCTGCGGGACGGGCAGCACCCGGTCGGCTCGCAACCGGTCGGCCTCGGCGTACACCGCCGGGGTGGACAGCCCCGAGGAGTGGACGGCGATCACCCACACGTACTCGCCGCGCACCAATGCGGGGGTGAGGCGCTCGCCCCGGCCGGTGCCGACCGCCGTCCCGCCGACCAGCGAGAACGGCACGTCAGAGCCGAGGTCGGCGGCCAACTCCTGCAGCACGGCCCGGCTCAGACCGGCGTCCCACAAGGCATCGCAGGCCACCAGTGTCGCGGCCGCGTCCGCCGACCCGCCGGCCATCCCACCGGCCACCGGGATCTGCTTGGCGATGTGCACCGAGACCGCCTCGTCGAGGCCGAGCTGCTCGCTCATCAGCCGGACGGCGCGGACGACGAGGTTCGACCCGTCGGTGGGCACCAGGTCGGCCTGCGGTCCCGACACGGAGACCGTGACGTCGTCGGGCCCGCCGTCCGGCAGGGCGGTCACGGTGATCTGGTCGAACAGGGAGATCGCGTGGAAGACGGTGGCCAGCTCGTGAAAACCGTCGGGGCGTGGGCTGCCGACCCGCAGTTCCAGGTTCACCTTGGCCGGTGCGCGCACGGTCACCGATCCAGGCAGGCTCATACGCCTGACCCTAGGCCCGCTCGCCCGCGGCAGGTGACATTTGTGGGTCTCCTCACCCGGCCGACGTCCACGGCGGGATCGACTCCCGGACGGCGCGGTGGTGCTAGGGCCGCGGAACCCGCTGCGCGGCAAGGGCGATCGCGCAGAAGGAGGCGACGTCCAACTGCTCGCCGCGCTCGCGGGGGTCGATCCCGGCCTCCCGCAGCACCAGTTCGGCCCGCGACGGGGAGCCGGCCCACGCGGCCAGGGCCGCGCGGAGCGTCTTGCGCCGTTGGGCGAAGGCGGCGTCAACGCAGGCGAAGACGCTCTCACGATCGACATCGACCGGGCTCGCCCGGCGGGTGAAGGCCACCAACGCGGAGTCGACGTTCGGCACGGGCCAGAACACGGTGCGCGGCACGGTGGCGGACCGGCGCACGTCGGCGTACCAGGCGGCCTTCACCGACGGCGCCCCGTAGGCGGGCTGCCCCGCGCGCGCGGCCAACCGGTCGGCGACCTCGGCCTGCACCATGACCAGTCCCTGGCGCAGACCCGGCAGTCGCTCCAGGGCGACCAGCAGCACCGGGACCGCGACGTTGTAGGGCAGGTTGGCGACGAGCGCGGTGGGCCCTGCGCCCCTGCCCGGGACCGCGCCGGTCGACACCTCGCCCGGGTCCAGCCGGACGGCGTCCGCCACCACCACGCGCAGACGTCCGGCGGCGTCGGGGCGCCAGGTCGCCACGGTGGCCGGAAGCTCCGCGGCCAGCACCGGATCGATCTCCACCGCGATCACGGCTGCTGCGACGTCCAGCAGTGCCAGGGTCAGCGACCCGAGCCCCGGCCCCACCTCGAGCACCACGTCATCGGGGCCGAGTCCGGCCAGGCGCACGATCCGGCGGACCGTGTTCGCATCGACGACGAAGTTCTGCCCGAGGTGCTTGGTCGGTCGAACCCCGGCCCGCTCGGCCAGCCGGCGGATGTCACCGGCGCCCAGCAGCGGCCGGGGCCCGCTCGCGGCCGTGTCGGCGCCCGATGAGGGTGCCGCATCCGCGCCGTCCACGTTCCTCACGCCGCCCACAGGGCGAAGCCTGCCATCCCCGGCAGACCGATCGGCTCAGGTGAAGAGCTTCTTCCCGCACACGGGCCACTGACCGGCACCGGCCTTGTTGTACAGGATCTGGGCGCGCTTGGTCTGTTCGGCCGACGAGGCGCTGGCCGGGTTGCCACTGCCGCCGACGGAACGCCAGGTGCTCAGGCTGAACTGGTAGAGCCCGTAGTAGCCGGCCGGGTTGGCAGCCTTCGGATTGCCGCTGGACTCGCACTCGGCCAGGGCCGCCCAGTTGAGACCCCCGGACGAGCCCCCCGAGGAGCCGGCGGAGGAGCCCGAGGAACTGGACGAACCCGAGGAACCCGACGAAGAGGTGCTCACCGGCTTGGTGCCCACCTTGACGACGGCGGCGACCGGCTTGCTCGCCACCTCGGCGGTGACCAGCTTCTTGGCGGTCGTCTTGCCGTTGGTGTAGGTGACCTTGTACGTCGCCGTGCGCTTGCCCGCGACACCGGGGGTGACGGTCTTGCGGGTGCCGGCGGTCAGCGAGGAGTCCTTCTTCTCGACCACCTTGTAGGCGACCTTCTCGGTCTTGGTCACGTTCTCGGTGCGGACCCGGGTCAGCTTCACCGTCATGCCGGCGGCGACCGGGGCGTCCTCGGCGTGGCTGAGCTTGTCGCCCGTGGTGACGGCCACGTCCTGCTCATCGAGCAGGTCCGAGACCGTTGCGGCGGCGCTGGTCAGCTTCTGGGGCTCGTTGGCGCCGACGACCAGCGTGAGCTTCTTGGGATGGGTCACCGAGACGCTGGCCCCCTCACGAGGCACCTGCGCGTCCAGCGGCAGGGAGGTCTCGGCGTTCTGGACGGAGATCCCGGCGTCGGCCAGGGCGGCCCCGACGGTCAGCTCCGTCGTGCTGAGACTCCTCGAGCGTCCGTCGACGATCACCTCGAACGGACGGGCGTAGCGGACCTCGACCGTCTGGCCATCCCGCAGCGGGGTGTCGACACCCGGCGAGACGGCGTCGAGGGAGGTCAGCTCGATCGACTGGGAGTCGAGCAGGTCCCCGACGGAGTCGGCCCGGCTGTCGACCTGCTGGGTCTGCCCGTCGACCGCAAGATCGAGGGAGACACCCGAGTTGGAGTAGAACGCTGTGCCGCCGACGACGGCGGTGAGTGCGACCGCAGGTGCGAGTAGACGGCTCGACGTGGCGAAGGCGCTGATCCGCTGACGATGCGTGACGGACATGAGGCTCCAGACCTGGTCGTGTCCGGGCACGGTTTCGGGTCCGCGGTCGCCGGTGAGGGCGTCCGTGCCCCGCGACTGCGGTGTCGAGAACGACACCGAGCCAGCTGCGCGTGCCCCGAGATCCACCGACCCCGGCTGGCTGTGCAGAGCCGACCATAACGGTTTGGCAACGACGAACCAATGTCAGCTGTCTAACACCGCGTGGCGGGAGTCCGCGGCGAGGGGCCACGTCGAACGACGAGCACCTGCACGCGGGCCTGCTTCTGAGCACGCGGAACCAGGCAGACGGGCCGGTGCCGTGACCTGGACCACGTACCCACCGGGAGGCGGACCAGTCCGTGTCCGTGGCACAGATCACCCCTGCCGGTGCTCGATCCGGGGCGCCCGGCGTGCCTCCGAGGCGCTCACCAGGGCCCGTACAGATCCTCGGACGTCGCGTCGAGGCGCGCGCACATCGTGGCTTCGTCGAGCGCGAACTCCGCGGCCATCCGGCGAACCGTTACCGGGGTCAGGTAGGAGCCGTTGCGCCGCCCGCGATAGGGATGCGGGGTGAGGTAGGGCGCGTCGGTCTCGACCAGCACCTGCTCGATCGGGACGGCGCGCAGCGCCGCACGCAGCCCGCCGGCGCCCGCGAAGGTCACGGTGCCGGCGAAGGACAGGTACCACCCCTGCTCCGCGCAGAACCGGGCCATCGACTCCTCGCCCGAGAAGCAGTGGAAGACGGTGTGCTCGGGCGCACCCTCCTCGGCCAGGATGCGCAGCACGTCGTCGTGGGCGTCCCGGTCGTGGATCTGCAGCACCTTGCCGGTGCGCTTGGCCAGGTCGATGTGCGCGCGGAACGAGTGCTCCTGAGCGGCCCGACCTGCGGCGTCCTCGGCCGACACCCAGTAGTGGTCCAGTCCGGTCTCGCCGATCACCCGGACCCGGGCGTGACCGGCCAACTCCTCGATCTCGGCGATCGCCTCGGCCAGACCCGACCTACCTTGCGCCGCAGCGATTCTGGTGGCCTCGGTCGGGTGCAGCGACACGCCTCCGAGCAGCTCCGGATGCCGCTCGACGGCCTCGATCGTCCAGCGTGCCGAGTCGAGGTCGCAGCCGATCTGCACCATGCGCGTGACGTTGACGGCCACCGCAGCGGCGATCGCCTCGACCACCGGGACAGGTTGCTCACCGCGGCGGGTGTGGTCGAGGTGCGTGTGGTTGTCGACCACCGGAGCCCGCAGCGGATCGGGTGGTGGGGGATCCTCGGGTCGTCGGGTCACCTGTCCGATTCTGCCGCACGACGTCGACACCGCTGGTGGCCGGGCGACAGCGAAGGCCGAGACCCGCCCCGACACCAGCGATCAACCGTGGGATGCCCTCCGCCGCAGCCGGTATGGGACACCAAGGCCCGGTCCAGACCGCTATCCCAGCCGCCGATCGTCTCACCGGTGGGGAACGGTTCGTCATCGCGGCGGAGTGGTCGAGATGCGTGTCTCTTCCGACGACGGCCAACGGCCTCGACCCCGCCCGAATGCGCGGAACATCTTGCGCTCCAGTCGGTTTGCTCCTACACTGGACATATGTTCGAATCCGCGGAGTCGACCGGCCCAACACCGGTTTCGTGGATCGAGACTGTCCTGACCGACCTGATGGTCGACGACGAGGTCGGGTGCTGGACGGCACGTGATGACGTGGCCGTGGAGGTCCTGCTGCGGGGTCGGGGTGGCCACGAGGACGACGGGAGGGCCAGGAGCCCTGCCTGAGCCGGTGCCGCAGGAGCCGCTGATGGAGTCTCCACGGGTGTGGCCCGAGGAGCTGGTGGCCCAGGACAGCTCCCGGTACGGCGCCGCGGCGGGCGCGCGGGTGCACAGAACGGGGACGGGCACAGTGACGGCGCTGCTCGGACTCACCGAGGAGGGCCTACGCCGAGAGGTCCTGGACCTGCGCGGGGAGCTGGCCCGCGAACGGGCCCTGCGGGCTGGTTCGGCCACCGACCTGGCCGCGGCGCGGGCCGAGATCGCCCGGTTGCGGGGACTGCCCGACCCCGCCAGGCGCGTCATCCCGGAGGGGGTGCCCGGCCTGGAGCCCGTGGCCGAGACGCCGCGGACGAACGAGGATCTCGATGCAGGCCATGGCACTGGTGTGGTGCCGGTGCCGGAGCTGATGGCCCGCCTCACCACCCGGTCCGTGACCCCGACCGCGCAGATGATGGCGGCCCTGATGGGGCTGGTCGGGAACCCGGCGCCCGACCCGAGCCTCGCCGACGACGCGCACCTGGGCCGCCTGGACGCGCTCGATGAGGACGATGTGGTGGAGGTCGCGGCGGCCGCGCACCGTCTTGCGGCCTGGGCCGGCGCCGTCGCCTCCCGCGCCGGTGCCGAGCTACGCGACCGGTACACCGTCCTTCACCCCGGTCAGGACGAGGGCCTGTGGACCGCCGCCGCGGAGTTGGCATGCGCCACCGGGCTCACCCGCAACGCCGCTGCCGACCTGCTGCAGGCGGCCCGGCACCTGTCCACGACGATGCCGGACCTGTATCGGTTGTGGGTCAGCGGTCGACTCGACACAGCCAAGGCCGTGCTGGTCACCAGGAAGACCACCCTGCACACGCTCACCGTGGCCGCCGCCGTCGAACGGGCCCTGCTGGACACCCATGAAGGCGAACGGCGCGTGGTCGAGGTGACCACCCGTCCCCAGCTGGAACGGCTCCTGGACCGGGTCATCGCCGAGACCGACCCCGAGGCCACGGCCCGGCAGGCCGAGGAAGCCCGACGTTACCGCGACGCATGGAAACGACGCCTGGAGAACGGGATGGCCGAGTTCGGCGTCCGAGCCGGCGCCGAGACCATCGAAGCCATGTGGGCCCACCTCGCCGCGCTGACCGCCGCCGCTCGCGCCGGGGCCACCGACGACCCGATTCACGCCGGTGATCCCGACGACGACCACCTCGGACCCGACCCCGCCGACCCCGAACAGCGCGTGCCCGCCGCCACAAGGGTCGACGTCCTGGCCGATCTCCTCGCCGCCGCAGCCGCCGGGCTCGCCGGCGGCCCAGCCGAGGACGCGACCACCCAGACCAGCACCACAGTCAACCCGTCCCGCTGCACCGGCCGGTGCACTGCCCAGATCCTGGTCACCGTTCCGCTCACCGTGTTGACCGGCCACAGCGAGATGCCCGCCACCCTCGACGGCTACGGCCCCATCCCCGCCCAGCTTGCCCGCGAGCTCGCCGCCACCGGCACCTGGCGGTGCGCCGTCATCGACGACCGCGACGGCTCACCCACCCACGGCACCGTCCTCGGCCTCGGCCGCTCCACCTACACCCCGAACTACCAACCCGGCGACGGCGCCCGACGGTACATCCAGGTCCGAGATCGCTGTTGTGCGTTCCCCGGCTGTCGCAGACGAGCCCCATCCTGCGAACTCGACCACATCATCCCCCGTGCCGTCGACGGCGCCACCTGCGAGTGCAACCTGCACGCCCTGTGTACCCACCACCATCGACTCAAGACCCGCGGGGCCGTCCACGCCACCCACGACCCCACCACCCGACGGACCACCTGGACCCTGCCCTCGGGCCGCAGCTACCAGACCTGGCACGAACCCCGATAACCGTTGCCGAAGAACGTCATTCCGGTTCAGCCGGCCGTGAGCTCAACCAGGGGCACGCGCGGTCGCGCATACGCAGCCGAACCTGCCACGCCTCCGGCGCATCCTGCGGCGGAAGCTCGGCCAGGGGCTCCAGGTCCTCGCGCACGAGGTTGATCCGGACCTCGACCACGCCGCCGCCGATCGGGGTCTCCTGGCGGGCCACGCCGACGCGTCGCAGCATCTTCAAGGAGGCCTCGTTGTCTGCCGAGACGACCGTGACGATCCTCGACACACCTTCGGGACGGCGAGCGACGAGGATCTTGACCAGGGCGGAGCCGATGCCGCGTCCCTGCAGATCGTCCTGGACCGTGACCGCGATGTCCGCGGTGTCCCGACGGTTCGGGTAGCGCACGATCCGGCCGATCGCCGCGGGCAATACCGAGTCCTGCCCGTCGAGGAAGAGGTAGTAGGCCACGTGGTCGACGCCGTCCACGTCATCGACGAGCCGGTCGAGCAACTCCTCGGTGAGGTGCGGCACCTGGGAGAGGAAGCGGTGGTACTTCGACTCCGCGGACAGGTGTTCGTAGGCCTCCCGTTGCAGCTCACGGTCACTCGGCAGGATCGGCCGGATCCACGCCGCTGTGCCATCGGCCAGCCGGATCTGCTCGGGAGCGGGGGCGGTCCCGGCCTCACCCGAGGGCCACCACCGCGCGCAGAGTTCAGCGCTCGGTGCGGTGTTCATCGCCCACGTCGCTGCTCTCGCCCACGAGGCGGGCGATCTCCTCCTCCACCACCGAATCGTCCAGCTTGCGGAAGACCGGCGTGGGCGCCGCGACCGCCGTCCCGGGCACCACCGGTGTGCGTCCCCAGGCCGCCAGGGTGCCCTCAGCGCCACCGTCCTGCCCGCGGCGCCGGTAGTCGCCCATCAGCACCGGGTACTCCCCGCCGCCCCACGCGCCGTCCAGGTCGGCCACCTCGCGGATCTCGGGCATCGGGGAGACCACGCCGGCGCCCCCGAAGGTCTCGTGCACCTGCTGCGCGCTGAACGGCAGGAACGGCGACAGCTGCGTTCGGCAGTCGGAGATCGCCTGCGCCGCAACGTGAAGAACCGTCTTCATGCGTTCCGGGTCGGCGTTCTTCAGCTTCCAGGGCGCCTGATCGGACAGGTACTTGTTGGCCTCGCCCACGATCCGCATCCCTTCGCTGATCGCGGCCTTCTGCCGGTTCTCGCGCAGGAGGGCCCCGACCGAGCCGAACCCGCCAGCGGTGGTGGCCAACAGGGTGCGGTCGGCGTCGGCGAGCTCGCCCGCCGCGGGGATCGCACCCAGGTTCTTGTGGATCATCGACGCGGTCCGGTTGACCAGGTTGCCCCAGCCGGCGACCAACTCGTCGTTCGTGCGACGGACGAACTCGGACCAGGTGAAGTCGGTGTCCTGGTTCTCCGGGCCCGCCACCGCGATGAAGTAGCGCAGCGCGTCCGGCTGATAGCGGGCCAGCATGTCCCGGACGTAGATGACCACGCCTCGCGAGGAGGAGAACTGCTTGCCCTCCATGGTGAGGAACTCGCTGGAGACGACCTCGGTGGGCAGGTTCAGCTCACCGAACACCCCCGGCTCGCCATCGCGGGACCCCTTGCCGGAGTAGGCGAGCAGCTCGGCCGGCCAGATCTGGGAGTGGAAGGTGATGTTGTCCTTGCCCATGAAGTAGTAGCTGACCGCCTCGGGGTCGTTCCACCACGCGCGCCAGGCGTCGTCGTCCCCGGTGCGCCGGGCCCACTCGATCGAGGCCGAGAGGTACCCGATGACCGCGTCGAACCAGACGTAGAGCCGCTTGTTCGGGTTGTCCGACCAGCCGTCCAGCGGCACCGGGATACCCCAGTCGATATCGCGGGTCATCGCCCGCGGCCGGACGTCGTCGAGCAGGTTCAGACTGAACTTGAGCACGTTGGGGCGCCAGTCGGTCCTGGTCGACAGCCAGGCCCCCAGGGTCTGCGCCAGGGCGGGCAGGTCGAGGAAGAAGTGCTGGGTCTCGATGAACTGCGGCCTCTCGCCGTTGATCCGGCTCCGGGGGTTCTTCAGTTCGGCGGCGTCGAGCTGGTTGCCGCAGTTGTCGCACTGGTCGCCGCGGGCACCGTCGTAGGAGCAGATGGGGCAGGTGCCCTCGATGTAGCGGTCGGGCAGCGTCCGGCCCGTGGACGGCGAGATCGCACCGGTCGTGGTCCGCTCGACCATGTAGCCGTTGCGGTGGCAGACCCGGAACAGTTCCTGCGCCACGGCGTAGTGGTTGCCCGTGGTGGTCCGGGTGAACAGGTCGTAGGCCAGCCCGAGACCGTGCAGGTCCTCGACGATCACCCGGTTGTACCGGTCGGCCAGCGCCTTGGGGGGCACGCCCTCCTTCTCGGCCTGGACCAGGATCGGCGTGCCGTGCTCGTCGGTGCCCGAGACCATGAGGACGTCGTGGCCCGCCATCCGCATGTAGCGGCTGAACACGTCCGAAGGGACGCCGAAGCCGGCGACATGGCCGATGTGGCGGGGTCCGTTGGCGTACGGCCAGGCCACCGCGGAGAGCACGTGGGTCATGAGCATGCATCGTAGGGACATCTCGGCCGCCCGGCCGAACGCCCGGCCACCCTCGGCGCCTGCGATTCGTGCCCTTCGTCTCTGGTGGGTGGCCGCGGGCGGGGGGACGGTTGAGGCGTCACCACCCTGGAGGGAGTCGACCATGGATCAGGCACAGCGCAAGCGGATCGCCACAGCGCAGGGGTTCATCGCTGCCCTCGACCAGAGCGGCGGCAGCACCCCGAAGGCGCTGAGGCTGTATGGCATCGACGAGTCCGGGTACGCCAGCGAGACCGAGATGTTCGACCGGATGCACGAGATGCGCACCCGCATCATGACCAGCCCGGTGTTCACCGGCGACCGGATCGTGGCGACCATCCTGTTCGAGATGACGATGGATCGCCAGATCGCCGGCAAGGGTTCTGCCGAGTATCTGTGGGAGGACAAGAACATCGTCCCGATCGTGAAGGTCGACAAGGGGCTCGAGGAGGAGTCGGACGGGGTCCGGCTGATGAAGCCGATGCCGCAGCTCGAGCCGCTGCTGGCCCGAGCCAGCCGCCACGCGGTGTTCGGCACCAAGATGCGCTCGGTGATCCTGCAGGCCGACAAGTCCGGGATCGCCGCTCTCGTCGAACAGCAGTTCTCGGTGGCGGGGCAGATCCTGGACGCGGGCCTGGTGCCGATCATCGAACCCGAGATCGACATCCACAGCCCGCAGAAGGCCGACGCGGAGATCATGCTCCGCGAGCAACTCGAGTCCGGACTCGACGCCCTGCCGACCGGCCGGTCGGTCATGCTCAAGTTGACGCCCCCCGAGCATGACGACTTCTACGCGGATCTGGTGGCGCACCCCCGCACCCTGCGGGTGGCCGCACTGTCCGGCGGCTACCCACGCGAGGAGGCCACGGCGCGCCTGTCGCGCAACCACGGCATGATCGCCAGCTTCTCCCGGGCGCTCACCGAGGGCCTGAGCGTGCAGCAGAGCGACGCCGAGTTCGATGCGACGCTCGACGCCTCGATCGCCTCGATCTATGCGGCCTCGATCACCTGATGCGGTGGGGTGGGCGATAACCGGTTGAACAAACCTGCGTCGTCCGACCACCCTGGGTCGATGACGCCGTCGCCGTCGCGGGTCGTGAGCGCTCCGGATCCGGCGCGCTTCCTCTTCACCGACGACCTCATCTGGTTCGAGGAACCGCCTGATCTGCCGCCCGAGATCCGCCTGCTCGGTATGTCCCCGGAGCGGCGCTTCGCCGTGACCGGAGACCCGGACCCCGGCACCGGCCCCTACCGCGGCATCTACGGGGTCTACCCGATCACGCTGACCGTGCCGGGCGGCCCCGGCGGCCCCGGCGCCCTGCGCAGGCTGCCGGTCGCGGGTCTGACCTGGGTCGGTGTGCATCCCGACCATCGCCGCCGGGGCGTGCTCACCGCGATGATGCGCGACCACCTGGATCGCACCGCGGACGCGGGGATCTGCGTGTCGGCCCTGCACGCCAGCGAGGTCGCCATCTACGGGCGCTTCGGCTACGGCCAGGCCGTGGCCACGCACGCCGTCACCCTCGGACGTGGCAGCACGCTGCGCGCCGGTCGAACGGAGGCGGCGGCCGATCGTCTGGTCACCGAGTTCATCTCGATCACGGACGATGCGGTGGCGGACCGGCTCCGCGCGGTCGCCGAGCGGGTGGCGCAGACCGAACTCGGGGCCGTGGTGTTCGGCCCCGAGCTCTACCGGAAGTTCACCATCGACCCACCGAACCGGTTGCGGGACAACGAGATCCGTCGGGTGTTGTTCGCCCGCGACGAGTCAGGCGACGTCGGTTCCGCCCTCATCAGGCGGCACAGCCGGTGGGAGAACGACAGGGCGAACGGCTCCGTCGAGGTGTGGGTTCTCCAGGCATCCCCCACCGCGCGGCTGGCCCTGCTGCGCCGCCTGGTGGACCTCGATCTGACCGGCAGCACGGTGCTGTACGGGGTGGGCAGCGACGACCCGCTCCTGCACTGGGCCGGTGGACTGCGCGGGCCGGACGCCGTCCGACCCGCCGACAACCTGTGGATCCGGTTGGTCGACCTGCCCGCCGCCCTGACCGCACGGGGCTACGCGACGGAGGTGGACGTCGTGCTCGAGGTCGCCGACGCCCACCGCCCGGACAACGCCGGACGCTGGCGCCTGACCGTCCGCGACGGCATCGCCCACGTCGATCGGACGACGGCGAGGGCCGATCTCAGCCTGGACGTCGCCGCTCTCGGTGCCGCCTACCTCGGCAGCGCCGGGAATCTGGTGGCGATGCACCGCGCCGGGCTGATCGAGGAGCACTCGCACGGTGCGGTCTCCGGGCTGTGGCGGGCGATGCGCTGTGACGTCGCGGCAACACCGGTGCAGGTGTTCTGAGGAACCGTCGTCCCGGGTCACCGTGGCGTCGCGGTGACCGCGTTGTAGAGGTCTCGCTTGCCGACCCCGGCCGCCCGCGCGACGACCGCGACGGCGTCCTTGGTGCGCTCCCCGGCCGCGACGCGCTCGCGGACCTGCGCGGTCAGATCGGCCAGATCCTGGGGGTCGGCCAGGTCGCGGGTGGACGGCTCCGCGCCCGCGATCACGACGGAGATCTCCCCCAGCACCTCGGACGACGCGGCCCAGTCGGCGAGGTCGGCCAGCGGCGCCCGCCGCACCTCCTCATAGGTCTTGGTCAGCTCCCGGCAGACCGCCGCCGACCGGTCGGCTCCGAACGCGCCGGCCATCGCGGCCAGGGTGGCGGCCAGCCGGTGGGGGGCCTCGAAGAAGATCATCGTGCGGCGCTCGCCGGCCAGTCCGGCCAGCGCTCGGGCCCGCTCGCCGGGCTTTCGAGGCGGAAAGCCCTCGAAGCAGAACCGGTCGGTGGCCAGCCCCGACAGGGCGAGCGCGGTGAGCACCGCGGACGGGCCGGGGACCGCGCTGACCGGCACCCCGGCGTCCACGGCCGCCCTGACCAGGCGCAACCCCGGGTCGGACACGCTGGGCATGCCGGCGTCGCTGACCACCAGCACGGTCGCGCCGTCCAGGGCCGCGGCGACCAGGTCGGCGGCCCGGGCCGCCTCGTTGTGCTCGTGGTAGCTGACCACCCGGCCGGTCGGGGTGACCCCGAGCGCCGAGCAGAGCCGTCGCAGCCGGCGGGTGTCCTCGGCGGCGATCACGTCGGCGGTGGCCAGCAACGCCCCCAGCCGGACCGGCGCGTCGTCCGGGTCGCCGATCGGGGTGGCGGCGAGCAGGACCCGACCGGTGCCGGGATCCGCTGCGGGGCGGCGATTCGATGGGCGGCTCACGACCCCCACCCTTGCAGGAGCACCCCAGAGAGCGTGGCACGATGACCCGGTGACGACCGCGACCCCTCGTGCCCCGGTCTCGCGGGCAGGGGTCGCACACGTCACGCGAGGCGCTGCGGACCCGGCTGCTCGGGCCGGGGGCCGAGGGGTGGCGCGACGATCGGTTGTGGGGCTGGCTGGCCCCGTTGATCGTCACAGTGATCGGTGGCTTCCTGCGGTTCCGGCACCTCTCGCGGCCCGACTACCTGGTCTTCGACGAGACCTACTACGTCAAACAGGGCGCCTCCCTGCTGAAGTGGGGCTTCGAGAAGGGCTACCTGTACGACGCGCCCAAGCTCGACCAGACGTGGAACTCCGGCAACACCGCGGTGTGGGCCGACAAGCCGGACTTCGTCGTCCACCCGCCGGCAGGCAAGTGGATGATCGCGATCGGCGAATACCTGTTCGGCGTCGACAACCCGTTCGGCTGGCGCTTCGCCTCGGCCGTGGTGGGCACCCTGTCGATCCTCATGATCGGGCGGATCGCGCGCCGGATCTTCCGCTCCACCCTGCTCGGCACCGTGGCGGCGCTGCTGCTGGCCGTCGACGGACTGCACTTCGTGCAGAGCCGGACCGGCCTGCTCGACGGCTTCGTCATGTTCTGGGCCCTGGCGGCGTTCGGGGCTCTGATCATCGACCGCGACCAGGCCCGCGCCCGGCTGGCCGACCGGGCGGCACCGAGCCCCACGCCGTCCGGGGGCCACAGCCTGCTGGAGCGCTACGGGCCGGGGCTCGGGATCCGGTGGTGGCGCCTCGCCGCGGGCGTGTTCCTGGGTCTGTGCATCGGGACGAAGTGGTCGGGGCTCTTCTTCGTCGCCGCGTTCGGGCTGGCCAGCGTGCTGTGGGACGTCGCGGCCCGCCGGGCCAGCGGCTCGCGGCACTGGCTGGTGACCGGGCTGGTCCGTGACGGCGCGAGCGGCGCCGTCCAGATCCTGCCGGTGGCGGCGATGGTCTACCTGGCCTCGTGGACGGGTTGGCTGCAGAGCACCGATGCCTACAACCGGAACTGGGCAGTCGATCATCCGGCGAGCGGTCTGGGTCTGCTGGTCCCGGACGCGCTGCGGTCGCTGGCCGACTATCACCGCCAGATGTGGAACTTCAACACCACGCTGGAGACACCGCACGACTACCAGGCGCACCCGTGGTCCTGGATCGTCGCCGGGCGGCCGACCGCGTTCGATTACCGCTCCTACCCCGAGGGCGAGTACGCCCTCGGGCAGGGACCGTGCCAGGCCAAGGAGTGCGTCACCGCGATCACCGATCTGGGCAACCCGCTGATCTGGTGGGGAGGCGCCGTGGCGGCGATGGTGCTGGTCGCGCTCTGGTTGTTCGGCCGGGACTGGCGGGCCGGCGCGATACTGGTCGGGCTGGTCGGCGGCTGGCTGCCCTGGTTCCTCTACGCCGAGCGGACCATCTACACCTTCTACGCGGTGGCGTTCGTCCCGTACGTGGTGCTCAGTCTGACCATGGGGTTGGCGCTGGTGCTGGGCCGCCCCGATGCATCGGCCGACCGCCGGCTCACCGGTGCCGCGCTGGCCGGCGGCTACGTGCTGCTGGTGGTGATCACGTTCGCGTTCTTCTACCCGGTGCTGGCCGACGTGCTGATCCCGCACTCCAGCTGGGTGGACCGGATGTGGCTGCCGAGCTGGATCTAGGGCGAGCACCTACGACACGTGTCACTTCGGCTGACAGGTGTCACTTCGGCCCGGCTCGTGACTTCCTCGCGGCGCGAGCACCTCGCCCATCAGGGCGTCCATGACGCCGAGGATCTGCGATACGTCGGACCCCAGCGACGACGTCTGGATGATGAGCTCATCCAGGCCGATCCCGGCATAGGCGTCGACGACCTCGCCGATCTGCTCGAGGGTGCCGCCGTAGGCGGGCATCCGACTGGTCGCGAGCCGCTCCCGCAACCTGGCCGCGTCGTCCTCGGGGAAGACCAGAGCCTGGGCGGTGCGGGCGATCTCGCCCGGGTCTCGCCCGATCTGCTCGCAGGCGCGGTCGATGATCGAGGACTTGTGCGCGACGGTCTCGGGTAGCCCCCAGGTGTTCCACTCGTCGGCGGTGCGCGCCACGAGCGGCAGCATCCGCCGCTCCCCGCTCGCCCCGACCATGAGCGGGATCGGGCGCTGCACCCCCTTGGGTTCGCACAACGCGTCGTCCACTCGGTAGTACTCGCCCGAGAACGTCGTCCGGTCCTGGGTGAGCAGGCCGCGGATCACCTGCATGGCCTCCGCGAAGGCATCGATCCGCTCCCGCACCCCCGGCAGTTCGATGCCGTAGCGACGGTGTTCGTTCTCCTGCCAGCCGGCGCCCAGACCGAGGACGAAGCGGCCTCCGCTGATCTCGTCGACGGTGGCCGCCATGTTCGCGACGACCGCGGGGTGCCGGTAGGTGTTGCCGTAGACCAGGGTCCCGATGCGGACCCGCGGCACCGCCGCCGCCAACGCCGCGACCACCGAACCGGCCTCCAGCGTCGGCGTGGTCACCGGCATCGACCCCGGCTCGTTGGGCATGAAGTGGTCGGCGAACCACACGCCGTCCCAACCGGTCTGCTCGGCGTGCCGGGCGATCCGCAGGACGGCGTCGAAGGGCAGGAAGGCAGAGGGCCAGATCGAGAACCTCATCGCGCCAGCCTAATGAGGCCTGCCACGCCCGACCGGGCAGCGAGCCCAACAGGGCACGGCCGGGGGAAAGACCGACGTCCCGGACGCGCCACGCACGCAGCGGCGACGATGGGGAGACGTCGTCGTCTCCGAGGAGGTGGCTCGTGCCATCGTCGCAGGGCCTCGCGACACGGCGCCCGGGAGACACCGATCTGCGCCGGTTGCGGCCCGCCTGGGTGGTGGCGTTCGTGCTGGGTGAGCTGGTCGGGTTCGTCCCGCCGGCCCTCACCGGCGCCGCACTCGCCTCGGCCGGGGCGCACGATGCCGTGCTGACCGCCGGGCTGGTGGCGGCCGGGTCGCTCGAGGGAGCGGTCCTGGGCATCGCGCAGGCCCACGTGCTGGGCCGCTACCTGCCGGGCCTGTCCCGGGGGCGGTGGACGCTCGCCACGGCGGTCGGTGCGGCGGTGGCGTGGCTCGCCGGGATGGGCGGATCGGCCGCCATCCAGGCGTTCGGCCAGGCCGCGCTGGTCATCGTGGCACCGGGCATGGTCGTCGGCCTGACGGCGATGGGCACGCTGCAGTGGTTGGTGCTGCGGCGCCGGCTCGTCGGCAGCGCCCGCTGGATCGCGGTGACGTCGCTGGCCTGGCTGGTGGGGGTGATGATCCCGGTGGCCGCCCTGTCCCTGGTGCCGAACGACTGGCCCGCCGTCGTCCACGTCGTGGTCGGTGTCGTGGCGGCCGTGGCGATGGGGGCCACGGTCGGGCTGCTGACCGGCACCACGCTGCAGCGGCTCCTGGCGGAGGGTCGGCCCGGGGTCAGTGGATCGCGCGAGCCCGCCCGCGCCAAAGGGTGAGCGCGACCAGTCCGGAGATCAGTACCCCGTGCACCAGCGTCCGGCGGGTTGCCTCCGGCGTCCGTTCGCGGTGGGCCATCACCGCGCCGAAACTCGCGGACGACATGACCGATCCGAGGCTGGCCGACGACATCAATGAGGCGCCGCTGGCCGCCGAGCCGACGCCGAGCACCGAGGCGACAGAACCCACCGAGGCGATCGAGGCGAGGCTGCCCACCGAGCCGATACTGAGCACCGAGTTCTCGCTGGCGATGGACAGCACCGAATCGCGCGAGGCGATCGACCACCGGGACCCCATGACCACAGCCTGCCACAACCGGTGGTGACCACCTCGGTCGCGGGCATCGCTACCGTGGATTCATGAAGGGCGTCGCCTTGTGGGTCGGGGACAGCTTCACGGCGGGAGAGGGGGCACGATGCTCCCCCGATCTCACCTATCCCCACCTGGTGAGTTCCGCTCTCGGATGGGCGTGCCACGTCGACGCCCAGTGCGGCACGGGTTTCGTCAACGACGGCTGGGCCGCCTCCCCGGACTACGGCCCCCTGATCCGGCGTCTGTCCCGGCACCCGCGGGTCAGTCCGGACGTGGTCATCATCGACGCCGGACGCAACGACGCGCAGTGCCCGGCGGCGCAGGCGCGCCGGGCGGTCGAGGAGTACCTCGACGCCCTGGGCAGCCGGTACCCGAAGGCGGCGATCGTGCTGGTCGCACCGACCCTCGTGGACGTCGTGCAGCCGCCGGACTACGAGCGGATGGGCGCGGTGCTGCGCGCCTCGGCATCGAAGCACTCGGCCGCCGTGGTGGATCCGGCTGCCGCGGGCGCCTTCGCCGACGCCGGGGCCAACCGGCGCTATGTCTGCGAGGACGGCTTCCACCCCAGCGCCGCGGGCCAGGAACGGTACGCAGAGGTGCTGACCCCGCTGCTGTCGGCGGCGATCGGTGTGACCGGACCCGGCCCCGCCGACGGCGAGCCGGCGCGACACCTAGGCTGAGATCATGGGATTCACCGGATTCGGGCCGGGCGCGGTGGCGTTCTACCAGGAGTTGGAGTTGAACAACTCCAAGGAATGGTGGGCCGGCCATCGCCAGATCTATGACGAGGCCGTCAAGACACCCATGCTTGCCCTCCTGGCCGAGCTGGAGGACGAGTTCGGGTCGGCGAAGGTGTTCCGGCCCCACCGCGACGTGCGGTTCTCCGCCGACAAGTCGCCCTACAAGACCCACCAGGGCGCCTACGTGCCGACGGTGAGCGCGTCCGGGTTCTATCTGCAGATCGGACCTGAGGGACTGATGATCGGCGGCGGCATGTACCAGATGCAGCCGGATCAGCTCGCCCGGTACCGGGCCGCCGTCGACACCCCGGCCGTCGGCCAGACGCTGGAGGCGACGCTGGACTCGTTGCGGGGCAACGGGTATGAGATCGGTGGTGACCTTCTGGCCACGCGCCCGCGCGGGGTGGACGCCGACCACCCCCGGCTCGAGCTGATGCGGCACAGGTCGCTGGTGGCCTCGCGCGCCTACGGCGAACCGGACTGGCTGGCCACTCCGGAGACGCTCGAGCGGGTGCGGTCGGACTGGCGGGGGTTCCGCCCCCTGATCGACTGGCTGGGCGCGCATGTCGGCGACACCACCCGAAGGCCGGGGCCGTCGCGGAACTGACTGAACGTGATCACCCGCGCATTCAGGGTGAGTTGTTCCGTGATGGCGGTTCCGACCGGTCGACGTGGTGCAGAATCTCCTGTCAGCAGCCGGCTGACGGCACTGACTCGGGGAGAACTCGGTGGACGACAAGAGCGGTCGGCACCGCGGGGAGGCCTCGCTCCCCTGGCCCGATCTGATCAGATCGACGCCCAACCGATCCGCGTCGAGCACATCTGCGCCGAGCAGATCGCGCCGACCAGATCCGCGCCAACCAGATCCGCGCCGACCAGATCCGCGCCGACCAGATCCGCGCCTCGCCGCAGGCGACTGCGTGCAGTCGGCCGTTGGGCGGCGGTGGCAGGCGCCGCCGTGGTGACCCTGGCGCTGACCCTGGCCTCGATCTTCGCCGGTCGGTCCTGGCTCGAGAACCGGCAGCCCGACCGGACCGATCCCCCGGCGGTCGCCGTCGCGGCCGGCTCCTCGCCGTCGGCCGTTGCGGCGCCCACCCCCTCGCAGGCGACGCCGGCTGCCCTGCAGGTGTGGTGGTCGGGCGTCGGCGGCGAGGATCACTCCGCGGCAGACGGACGGTGGGGGTCCTGGCGCGGCGAGGCGGTCACCGTCGGTGGCACCTGGGACAACGGGAACCAGGAGATGCTGCAGATGCGCTCGATCTGCGGCAACGGCATGTGGGCGACGTGGACCAAGCCGCTGGACGTCGCGGTGGGCGCGATCGAGGTCGACCGCGGCGACACCTGGGCGAAGGCGGCGCGGGGGGCCTACGACGCGCGGTGGCGGGCGAACCTGAAGCGGATCAAGACCTGTTGGGGCTCAAGGGATCCGTCGCTGCTGTACATCCGCTTCGCGCACGAGATGAACCTCAGCGACATGCCCTGGCGGGTCAAGGGCGGCCAGGAGGCCGACTTCGTCAAGGCCATCACCCGCTACTCCAACCTCAGGTACCAGATCATCCCCAAGGCCAAGCTCGTGCTCTGCCCCTCCGACGGGACCAGCGGCGGCATCGGCACGAACATCCGCAAGCTCTGGCCCGGCAAGGACGCCACGGGCCGGCAGGTCGTGCAGGTCTACTCGGTGGACTCCTACAACAGCTGGGTCGTGATCAGGAACCGGCCGGAGTTCCAGGCCAAGCTGTTCGCCGAGCAGAGCGGCCAGCCCCTGGGCCTCGAACAGCATCGAGCCCTCGCGCAGGAGTGGGGCGTTCCCTTCGCCGTCTCCGAGTGGGCGGGCAACGGCGACCCCAAGGACGTCGGCAAGGGGGACGACCTGCCCGTCTACTACGACCTGATGAATGAGTGGTTCCGCACCTACGCGGCCGACCCGAAGAACCCCCAACCCGGCCAACTCCTCTACGAGGTCTACTTCAACGACCAGGACCGCTTCACACTGCTCCCGACCAAGTACCAGCCCAAGTCGGCCGCCAGGTACCGGTCGCTGACCTGGGGCAGGTGACGGACCAGAACGGCCCCCGACCGGCGTTTTCGCTGGTCAGGGGCCGTTTCCGCGGCGCGTGGCGGGTGTAGGGTTCGAACCTACGTAGGCATCAGCCGACAGATTTACAGTCTGCTCCCTTTGGCCACTCGGGCAACCCGCCGTGCTTGGTCGACGCAGCCCACGAGGGTGCCTGTCGACGTCGCGGATGGAAGGATAGCAAGCCTGCAGACCCTCCCGCGCACCGGCGGGAACACCCGACCCAGGAGGACACAGCGTGGCCGGCGACAGCTCGTTCGACGTGGTGAGCAAGGTGGACCGCCAGGAGGTGGACAACGCCCTCAATCAGGCGTCCAAGGAGGTCTCGCAGCGCTACGACTTCAAGGGCGTCGGCGCCTCGATCGAGTGGAGTGGCGAGACCATCGTGATCAAGGCCAACAGCGAGGAGCGGGCCAAGGCCGTCCTGGACGTCTTCCAGACCAAGCTGGTCAAGCGCGGGGTCTCGCTCAAGGCGCTCGACTCCGGCGAGCCGAAGGCGTCCGGCAAGGAGTACCGGCTCGAGTCCACCATCGCCGAGGGTCTGAGCCAGGAGAACGCCAAGAAGATCACCAAGCTGATCCGCGACGAGGGCCCCAAGGGCGTCAAGGCCTCGATCACCGGCGACGAGTTGCGCGTGACCAGCAAGAAGCGCGACGACCTGCAGGAGGTCATCGCCCTGCTCAAGGCCGCCGACCTGGACGTCGCGCTCCAGTTCGTCAACTACCGCTGAAACCCAGGTCGTGGCCGCGGTCGACGACCGCGAAGTGGACGGCGGCACCACGCGTCCAGGCTCATCTCCATGGCATCTCCACAGACGCTTCACGTGGCCTGCGCGGCGCGGGGGTGGAATTGGGGTGTGGCAAGGGAGGTGACCACCATGAGGACCACAGTCAAGAGGTTGCTGGCGGCTTCGGCTGCGACCCTGGCCATCGGCGCGACGGTTGTCGCCGGCGCCCAGATGGCGTCGGCGAGCGGCGCTGCTCCGGAACGTCCGGGCTACGTCGTGAGCACCACGGTGACCGGTGACCAGCTGCGCGAGCGGCTGCACGACGGGACCTGCGAGCCGAGCTCGGACCAGACGATGGATCAGCAGCGGGTTCAGATGCGGGACCGATCGAGTGACGGGACGCGCGACCAGATCCAGCTGCGTGATCGGATCCACCAGACCGACTAGACCCGCACTCGCGGCAACGCCGGCGCCCACCCCCAGCCGGGTGGGCGCCGACACCGGCGCTCGACATGACCCCGAGGAATCGAAGGAGTCGACATGAAGACGAGCAGGCTTGGCGTTCTCACCGCCGCTGTCTTGGCGGCCACCCTGTCGACCGCGGCGTGCAGCGGCGACACAGCATCCGCCCCCGTCGGTGATGCCACATCGGTCACAACGATCACCGGCCGGCCCACCACCGACACGGCCTCCGGGACGGGCACCACGGTCCCCGACCAGCTCAGCGCTGCGGTGGACGACTTCGTCGCCGCGCTCAGCGCCCATGACCGCGACCGGCTCCACGACGCTGCCGGTGGTGCGCTGCAGCAGCGACTGCAGGACCGCGACTACGACCGCCTCCTGGGATGCACGTCCAGCGACGAGACGATCGAGGTCACGTCCTACGACGTCACGCTCGAGGGCACACAGGCGACCGTGCGGGTTGTCCTGCAGGTCAGCGAGAGCGATCACACCCCGCGCGAGGTCGAGCGGGTGTGGCAGTTCGAGCAGGCGCCGGACGGGACCTGGGGGCTTGCCACGCTGCCCGACTGCCCGCTCGCGTCGACGAGCTCTTCCACATCTGCTGACGCGAGCTGAGCACAGGCCAATACCGCCCGAAGGTTGCCGGGTTCGCCCCATCAGACGCGGGCAAACCCGGCAACCTTCCGAGGTCGAGTCAGAGACTCCGCCCAGCCATCTGCTCCAGCCGCGCGATCCGGTCGGCCATCGGCGGGTGCGTGCTGTAGAGCTTGCCCATGCCGCCGCCCCGGAACGGGTTGGCGATCATCATGTGGCTGGCGTTGACCAGTTTCCGTTCCGGCGGCAGCGGCGCCTGCTGCGTGCCGACCGCCAGCTTGCGCAGCGCCGATGCCAGGGCCAGCGGGTCCTCGGTGAGCCTCGACCCGTCCTCGTCGGCGTCGTACTCGCGGGTGCGGCTGATCGCCATCTGGATCACCCCGGCCGCCATCGGGCCGAGGAACATCAGCGCGATCGCGGCGATCGGGTTGCCGCCGCGATCCCGGCTGCCGCCGAAGAAGTAGGCGAAGTTGGCGATGAACGTGATCGCGGTGGCGAGCGCCGCGGCCACCGACGAGGTCAGGATGTCGCGGTTGTAGACGTGCATCAGCTCGTGACCCAGGACGCCGCGCAGCTCACGCTCGTCGAGGATCTCCAGGATGCCCTCGGTGCAGCACACCGCGGCATTGCGCGGATTGCGTCCCGTGGCGAACGCGTTCGGGGCCTGTGTGGGCGAGATGTACAGCGCCGGCATCGGCTGGCCCGCCTTGGTCGAGAGCTCCCGCACGATCCGGTAGATCTGCGGCGCCTCGGCCTCGCTGACCGGACGCGCGCGCATCGCCTTGATCGCCATCGTGCCGGAGTTCCAGTAGGCGTACCCGTTCATCCCCAGCGCGATCACCAAGGCGATGATCAGTCCGGTCTGGCCCGCAGCCGCCCCGCCGATGAACAGCACGGCGGCGGACAGACCGCCGAGCAGCATCGCGGTCTTGAGACCGTTGAAGTGACGATGACCCATCCTGAACTCCACCACTCCTGTCGGCCGGCTCACCCGGCCGCTCAACCCACGGTCGACCCTTGTCGACTCGTTCACTGCAACGCCGGCCCGTATCGCCCTCGTTCCCGCTCCCGGCCACCTCCCAGCAAACACACAGCTTGTCGACCCACTACTCTGCGTTCCGCCACCTCGAACCGGGAGCACGCATGAGACTGCGCGTCCAGCACATCCACGCCGCCGCGCCCGCCGAGGTCTTCGCGATGCTCATCGACCCCGGCTACCGGGAACGGGTCTGCCGCGACCAGGGCGCCCTCTCGGTGGACGTGGAGATCTCCCGGACCGATTCCGGGGCGACCGTGGTCGTCGACCAGACCCAGCCGGTGGTCTCGATCCCCGCGTTCGCGGCGTCGCTGATCGGCCCCACCACCCGGACCATCCTGCGCGAGCACTGGGCCGACCCGGCGAACGCGACGCTCCAGCTCGAGACCCCCGGCAAGCCGGCCACGATCGCGGGCACCGTCACCCTGCACCCCGACGGCGCGGGCACCCGTGCGGAGAGGGCTCTCGAGATCAGGGTCGACGCACCACTCGTCGGCGGGAGGATCGAGAAGGTACTGGCCGAGGTGATCCGGCGCAGCATCGATGCGGAGTTCGCGACGGCGCAGGCCTGGTTGGCCGGCTGAGCCGACTCGAGCGCCGAGTTACCAGGCGATCGGACCGGGCGGCAGGGCGCCCATCAGCCCCGCGAACAGTTGCGGGAAGACCGAGCCGAGTACGCACAGCGCCGCCCCGGCACCGATCGCCACCCCCTCGGCGGGCCGCACCCGCCACGTCGGCACCTTCGCCCCCGGCTCGGGCGACGCGATCATCAGCGCGCCCCAGCGCAGGTAGTAGGCCACCCCGATCGCCACGTTGACCGCCGCGAGGACCGCGAACACCCACTGCCCGCCGTCCACCAGCGGGCGAACCGCGACCAGTTTGGCGACCAGGCCCAGCACGCCCGGCGGCAGACCGGCCAATGCCGCGAGCGCCAGCCCCAGGACGGCGGCCGCCACCGGTTCGCGGCGGGCCAGCCCTCGGTAGGCGTCCAGGTCGTGCCGTTCGCCCTCGGCCACATGGCGCGACACGACGACGACCACGGCGAACGCAGTGACGCCGGCCGCGCCGTAGGCGGCCAGGTACACCACGGACGCCGAGACCGCCTGGCCCAGACCGGGTGCCGCCCCGCCCGCCACCGAGAACCGCGGACCGGCCGCGGCCAGGGGCAGCAGCAGCCAGCCGGCCTGCGCCACCGTCGACCAGGCCAACAGCCGGACGGCGATGCGCTGGCGCAACGCCACCACGTTGCCGACCGTCATGGTCACCACCGCCAGCGTGCCGATCGCGGGCGCCCACAGCCCGGCCACGGTCGGGGCACCCAGCACCAGCAGCACCAGCAGGGCCGCCAGGGCGGCCGCCTTGGACACCACGGACAGGAACGCGGCCACGGGCATCGGCGCCCCGGCGTAGGTGTCCGGCGTCCAGAGGTGGAACGGGACGGCGGAGAGCTTGAACCCGACTCCGGCCACCGCCAGCATCAGCCCGAGCCCGGCCACCGCGCGCGCCGGTGCCGGCATCGTCGGATCGGCCAGGGCCGCTGACAGGGCTGCCGTGTGCAGGGTGCCGGTCGCGAGCAGCAGCATCCCCAGGCCCAGGGCCAGCAGGCCGAGCGAGCCGACGGCCGTGAGCAACAGGGTGAACGCCCCCTGCGCGCCCGGGGCGTCCCGTCGGAGCCCGACCAGGGCGATCACCGGCAGGGAGGCCGTCTCCAGCGCCACCAGCAGCGTGACCAGGTCGCGCGCCCCCGCCAGCGCGAGCGCCCCGGCCACCGCGGACAGGAACAGCAGGTGGTGTGCGCCCCGGTCCTGCGCCCCGCTGGAGTCCAGCGCGAGCAGCAGGCAGATCACCGCCAGGACGATCACGATGCCCTGCAGGGTCAGTGTGAACGGCGAGGCCACATAGGCACACGTGCCCGGGTCGACGCACAGCGTCGCCCGACGTCCACCGCTCGGCCCGCCGTACCCGGAGGCCAGTGCCACGACGGCGGCGCCCGCCGCGAGCAGCCCGGTCATTGCGAAAACGTCCAGTACCCGGCGCAGCGCCCCGTGGGAGGCCGCCGACGTCCGTGGCGCGATCGCCTCGACGACCAACACCGTCACCAGCGCGACGACCACGGCCACCACCGGGGACAGGGCCGCCCAGTCCACCGCGGGGACCCCTCCCGCCATCACCAGGGCCGTCACGCGCCCACCCCCAGCAGGGCGGTCACCGACGCCTGCGTGATGTTCAGCAACAGCCAGGGCAACAGCCCCAGGACGACGGTCGCCGCCACCAGCGGCATCATCACCGCCACCTCGTGGCCCGTGGCGTCGCCCACCGCCGGCTCACCGATCGCGGCGGGCGCCGTCGCACTCCCGTGCCAGATCCGGCGCAGCACCCGCAGCAGGTACACGGCCGCGATCAGGGTGCCCAGCACAGCCGTCACCGCCAGCGGGCGGGAGAGGACGCCGATCGCCGAGTCCGAGCGCCAGGCGCCGAGGATCGCCAGGAGCTCACCCCAGAACCCGGCCAGTCCCGGCAGTCCGAGCCCGGCGATGGCAGCGAGGGCGAGGATCCAGCCCAGCCGCGGCAGCCGGTCGCGCAGCCCGCGCGGCAGCTCGGCCAGGACGGCGGTGTGATGGCGGTCCTTGAGCGCGCCCACCGCGAGGAACAGCAGGCCGGTGATCAGTCCGTGGGCGATGTTCGCGAACAGCGCCCCCTGGATCCCGACGGTCGTCATCGTGGCCACGCCGAGCAGCACGAACCCCATGTGGGCCACCGACGACAGGGCGATCAGGCGCTTCAGGTCCCGCTCGACGCAACAGGCCAGTCCGGCCCACACGATGCCCGCCACCCCGAACGTGCCCAGCAGCGGCGCGACGGCCCGCATGCCCTCCGGCACCACTCCGACCCCGATCCGGACGAGCCCGTAGGTGCCCATCTTCAGCAGGACTCCGGCCAGCAGCACCGACCCGGCGGTCGGCGCGATCGTGTGCGCCGGCGGCAACCACGTGTGCAACGGGAACATCGGCGCCTTGACGGCGAGTCCGAGGACGATCAAGGCGGCCGCCACGGTCTGCTCACGCGTCGACAGGCCCGAGCCGTGCTCGGCGGTCAACCGCGCCAGGTCGGTCGTGCCGGCCCGGACCGCGACCAGCAGGATGCCGAGCAGCATCAGCGCCGACCCCGTGACCGTGAACAGCACGAACCGGTTCGCGGCGTCCCGGCGGGCGGCCTCTCCACCGGGCTGGACCCAGTCGGGGGGCGCACTCCGGGCGCGCTGGGTGTCGTCCCCCCAGCGGGCGATGATGAACCACATCGGGATCAGGACGGTCTCGAAGGCGACGAAGAACACCACGAGGTCGCGAGCCAGGAAGGTGGCCAGCGCCGCCCCGAGCACCGCCAGCACGCACGCGACCAGGGCGGGCACGTGCCCGGCGACCGGGTGCACCCGGACCAGGTGCAGACAGACCAGGGTGGCGAGCAATGTGGTCAGCAGCACCAATGGCGCCGAGATCCCGTCCAGACCGAACTGCAGCCGGATACCCAGCGCCGGCACCCAATCGAGATCGACACCCGGCACCGCGGCTGAGGCGCCGGCGACCCGCAGCATCGACAGCTGCGCCCCGGCGGTCGCGAGGGCGGCCGCCAGCAGCGTGACGACCGAGACCGCGAGGCCGAAACGCGTTGCCGCTGTGGCAGACACGCCTGCGTCCCCGCGCATCACCAGCGCCGCGAGCAGGGTGAACGAGCCCAGCCAGGGCAGGGCCACCAGAACGGCCACCAGCACCTGGACGGCGCTCATGTCAGCACCACCCCGGCCACGCCGAGCGCCAGCGCGCCGACCACCACCCAGCCGAGGTAGGACGTGGCCAGACCCGTGCTGAGCCGGCGCAGACCGACCCCCGCCCACTGTGCCGCCGCCGCGCCGCCGCGCGGGTAGGCGTCGACGACCTCGCTGTCGCCGGTGGCGACCAGCGCCGCCAGCGCCCGGTACGGCCGCACGATCAGGGCGTCCTGCACGTCGTCCAGCCGGAAACCGTCACGCAGCAGGGCCCGGGCGCCGTCCGGCAGCGCGACGGCGATGTCCCGGGCGCCGAGCCGGGACGCCGAGACCGCCCAGCCCACACCGGCCAGGGAGATCACGGCTCCGGTGATGGTGGTGACGGGGTCCAGGTGCAGGCGCGCGAAGCACCTCCGGCGGGCGGAGCAGGACCAGCCCGAGCAGCGCGGTCGGGACGGCGAGCAGCCACAGCGGCCAGATCATCGAGGCGGGCACGGCTTCGGCGTCGGCCGGCGCGCCCTCCGGTGCGGACGGCGCGACCTGCCCGGCGGCGACGGGGTCACCGAGCACCACCAGCACGAACGCCCGCCCGGCGTACAGCCCGGTGACCAGCGCCGTGAGCAGCCCGGAGGCGAAGACCAGCCAGGCCGGCCAGGCCCCGGCGCCACCCTCGCGGGCCGCGGCCTCCGCGGCG
Organism: uncultured Actinomycetota bacterium; assembly: GCA_963750395.1. Classification (GTDB taxonomy): domain Bacteria; phylum Actinomycetota; class Actinomycetes; order Actinomycetales; family Kineosporiaceae; genus JADJPO01. The sequence goes on from CAVVQM010000012.1 coordinate 364,187, forward strand.
CTGAGCACCGCCTCCTTGGACCAGAAACCGCTCACCGGAGGCAGCCCGGCCAGGGCCGCGAGGGCCAGGGTGAACAACACCGCCAGCCCCCGGTGGCGCCGCCACAGTCCGCCCCAGGCGCTGATCCGACCCATCAGGTTGGAGCCGGCTCGGGCGATCGCCACGCCGGCGACCAGGAACAGCAGCGCCTTGAACGCCGCGTGTGAGAGCAGGTGCGCGATCGACGGCCCCGCCCCGTCACCGGTGCGTGCGACCGCCAGACCGCCGACCAGGTAGGCCACCTGGCTGATCGTGGAGTAGGCCAGCAGACGTTTCAGGTCGTCCTGGGCGAGCGCGGCCAGGGCGGCGCCGAGCATGGTCACCGCGGCGATCACCGCGGCCACCGCGAGCGCCCCGGTCGAGGCCAGGTACAGCGGCAGCAACCGGGCGAGCAGGAACGCGCCGGCGGCGACCATGGTGGCGGCATGGATGAGGGCCGAGACCGGGGTCGGGCCCTCCATCGCGTCCGGCAGCCAGGTGTGCAGCGGGAACTGCGCGGACTTGCCCGCCACCCCGGCGAGCAGCAGCAGGGTGACCGCGGTCAGCGCCGTCCCGCCCAGCCCGAGGTCCGCGAGTCGGCCGTCGGTCGCCGCACCGGTCAGGGCACTGATCGAGGAGGTGCCGGTCGCCGCGATCACGATGACGATCGCCAGCAGCACCCCGAGATCGCCGAACCGGGTGACCAGGAAGGCCTTCACGGCCGCGGCGCGGGCCGCCGGGCGCTCGCTGTGGTGGCCGACCAGCAGGTAGGAGCAGATGCCCATCACCTCCCAGCCGACGAGCAGCAGCACCAGATCGTCGGCGTGGACGACGAGCATCATGCCGGCGGTGAACAGGGACACGGTGGCGGCGTAGGCGGGGTAGCGCTGCCTCACGTAGGCGGCGGAGTACACCTGGACGCAGAACGCCACAAGCGCGACCGCGACGCCGACCACCGCGGAGAGCTGGTCGGCGCGCACGGACATGCTGATCACGTTCTCGCCCAACGGGATCCGGCCGAGTAGAACGAACGGCCCGGCATCCCCCCGGCCCAGCACCAGGTAGGTCTCGAGCGCGACAGCGGCCAGGGTCCCGGCCGCGCCGGTCCGGGCCCATTCGCGTGCCCAGTCCGTGGAGCGGCCCCCGAAGACCAGGCCCAGCACGGCGAACGTGGCGGGGACCACGACGGTGAGCAGGGTCGCGACCTGCAGTGCGCCACCGTCGGCCAGCGTCATCGGGCGGCCTCGCCGAGTTCGCGGACCTGTGTCACGTCGCTGGTCTGCCGGGCCCGGAACAGCGCCAGGACGATCGCCAGGGCCAGCCCGATCTCGGCCGCGGCGACGGTGATGAGCATGATGGTGGCGACCTGCCCGGTCAGCAGCGGGTCACCGGCGGCCGGCGCCCCCGGCGCGTCGAGACCGGTCAGCCCGGTCGCGGGCAGGGTGCCGGCCATGACGAGCAGCACGCCCGCCGCGGCCAGCAATAGTTCGGCGCCGATCAGCACCAGCACCGCGTTCCGGCGGGCGAGCATCCCGTACACCCCGGCGCCCGCCAGCACCGCGGCCAGCAGGGCCGGTACGGCGAGGTGGATCATCGCTCGTCCGCCTCGACGTCCACCGGCCTGCGGGAGCGGGCCAGCGCGATCGCGCCGACCAGGGCCGCCAGCAGTAGCACCGAGAGCAGTTCGAAGGGCAGCACCCACCCGGTGAAGATCGCTCGCCCGACCGCCGCAGGGCTGCCGGTCGCGCCGTCCACGACCACGGTGCTCGTCCCGACGGCGACCAGCAGCGTGCCGCCCAGCAGCAGGGTGGTGGCCAGCCCCGCGATCGCGGCGACCAGACGGCGTGGCCCGGCGGCGTCCAGGTCGGCACTGATGCCGATCGGCGCCCGGGTGAGCATCAGCGCGAAGAGCACCAGGACGACGACCGCCCCGACGTAGACGAGCACCTGGACCAGGGCCACCACCTCGGCACCGAGCACCAGGTAGACCCCGGCCACCCCGCCCAGGGCCAGCACCAGCCACAGAGCGGCGTGCACCACCTGCCGGCTGAGCACGCAGGCCAGGGCCGCGGCGACGGCCAGGGCCGCGAACGCCAGCAGGACCAGGTCCATCCCGGTCACCGGTCACCGGCCTGGGCGGCCTTGCGTCCGGCCGTCAGTTCCTTCGGATCGGCCGCCCCGCCGTCCAGCTGCGGCGGCGCCGGGACACTCTCGAGCCAGCCCGACAACCGCTCCCGCTCGTGCAGCAGGTCGCGGATGTCGAGTTCGGCGTACTCGAACTCCGGTGACCAGAACAGGGCGTCGAACGGGCAGACCTCGATGCAGATGCCGCAGTACATGCACAGCGAGAAGTCGATCGCGAACCGGTCCAGGACGTTGCGCTGCCGGTCCCGGCCACCGCCGACCGCGGGAACCGTCTCCTTGTGCGAGTCGATGTAGATGCACCAGTCGGGACACTCCCGCGCGCAGAGCATGCAGACGGTGCAGTTCTCCTCGAGCAGCGCGATCACGCCACGGGTGCGCGGGGGCAGGTCGGGCGCGACGTGCGGGTACTCGCGGGTCTGGGTGGGGCGCAGCAGCTGCGCGGCTGTCGTCGCGAGGCCGCGCAGAAGGCCGGACGAAGGCAGGCGGGGACCACCGGCCGGCGACGTCCCCTGAGGATCACCGTGGGCGCTCACGGGTGGCATCCTGCCACCGCTAGCGTGTGCGGGTGCAGCACCAGGCGGGACGCGATGTGGTCAGGCTCGACGTCGGCGACGCGGGCGAGCTGCTCACCCTTCAGCGCGGCGCCTATGCCCAGCAGGCCCAGGTGCACCACGACCCGTGGCTGCCGCCGCTGACCCAGCCCCTCGAGGACCTGCGGCGTGAGCTGGCCCTGCCGACCACCCTGGCCCTCGGCATGGCAGACACCGCGCAAGATCACGATGCGGCGCGCCGACGCACCAGCAAGATCACGATGCGCAGCACGCCCGCACAGCCTCGCCACTTCCCCACACCGTGACCTTCACCGTGATCATGGACCGGGCGTGAGGCAGACACCGCGCAAGATCACGATGCGGCCCGCCGACGCACCGGCAAGATCACGATGCGCAGGACGCCCGCACAGCCTCGCCACTTTCCGCACACCGTGACCTTCACCGTGATCATGGACCCGGGGTGAGGCAGACACTATGCAAGATCACGATGCAGCGCGCCGACGCACCGGCAAGATCACGATGCGCGACACGCCCGCACAGCCCCTACGCCCGCACAGCCCCTACGTGATTGGCGCAGGGTGCTCGCGGTCCGGCCGGGCCGGGGACGCCGCGGCGAGCCGAACCGGCCGGGTGTCCTCGCCCGAGGGGACCAGCACGCAGTCCAGCACCTCGCCCAGCACCGCCATCAGCACGGCTCGGGCCTCGGTCGCGCCCTGCAGCCCGCCGGACTGCAACAACCGGGCGGCGTGCAGATGGTGGACCACGCCACGGGCCGCGGCCACGGCCGGCAGATCGGTGGAGAACACGCCGGAGGACACGCCGTCCTCGATCACGGCGCTGTACGCCTCGACCTCGCCGTCCAGCATCGACTCCAGCACCGGCAGCAGGCCGGGGTGCTCCTCGACGAGCAGAGGAGCCTCCGCCAGGGCCCGGGTGATCCCCGGCTGGCTGCCGGACAGGTCGAGATCGATCAGGGCCGTCAGCCGCCGCAGGGGGTCGGGGATCGAGGCGGCGATCGCTGCGCGGTCCGAGGCCAGCGTCCGCACGGCGACGTCGAAGGCCTGTACCGCGAGCAGGAAGGAATCGGGGAAGTAGTAGAGCACCGAGGCGGGGCTGACCTGCGCCTCGGCGGCCACCTCGCGCACCCGCAGGCCACCCAGGCCCTCGCGGGCGAGCACCTGTCCGGCGGCGGCGAGCAGGAGCGCCCGCTTCGGTTCCTGCCTTCGTGGCCTACCCACGGTTCTCACCGCCTCCGCGCCATCGATCGGCGATATCGGACCATGATCCACACTGTGGACTCTAGTGCACCGAACAGACGATCCTAGGCAAGAGCCTATGCGCTCAGGCCGTGAGGGCCACCAGAACGGCGGTGACCGCCAGCTGACCGAGTGAGACGGGCACCAGCACACCCCAGGCCAGACGCTGCAGCTGGTCCTCGCGCAGCCGGGGCCAGGACACCCGCATCCAGATGATCGCCAGGGCCACCGCCGCCGCCTTGACCAGGGTCCACACCGGGCCGAGCTGGTCGCTGAACGGACCCTGCCAGCCGCCCAGGAACAGCACGGCGAACAGCCCGGACAGCAGCACGATGCCGGCGTACTCGGCGAGCAGGAACAGGGCGAACCGCAGCCCGGCGTACTCGGTGTAGGGCCCGGCGACGAGCTCGGAGTCGGCCAGGGGCATGTCGAAGGGCGGACGCTGCAGCTCGGCCAGGCCGGCGATCAGGAACACCACGGCGGCCGGTGCCTGCCAGAGCAGCCACCACGGCCGCCAGGCCTGTCCGATCTCGACCAGCGACAGAGACCCGGCGGCCAGGGCGACGCTGCTCGCCGCCAGCACCATCGGGAGCTCGTAGGCCAGCAGCTGGGCGGCGGCGCGCATCGACCCGAGCAGGGCGTACTTGTTGGCGCTGGCCCAGCCGGCCATCAGCGTGCCGAGCACCCCGACGGCGCTGACCGCGAGCACGAACAGCAGGCCCGAGTCGAGCGGGGCGGCGACCAGGGTGGGCGACAGCGGGACGGCGGCCATCGCCACCAGGTAGGGCACCAGGGACACCGCGGGGGCCAGGCGGAAGACGGGCCGGTCGGCGGCGGCCGGCACGATCTCCTCCTTCTGCGCGAACTTCACCCCGTCGGCCACCAGCTGGGCCCAACCGTGGAAACCACCGGCGTACATGGGGCCGAGCCGGCCCTGCATGTGGGCCATCACCTTGTGCTCCGCCTGGCCGACCACGAGCGGCAGGACCAGGAACGCGGCCATCACGACGACGGCCCGCAGGAGCACGTCGACGACGTCGGCCTGGCCCAGGTTCACGCGTCGCCTGATTCAGCGGGCTCGGTCAGGCTCGCGCGGACCCCACTGCGGGTCCGGCACCCCCGGCGGACGGGTCTTGCGCCGACTCGGCGCGGCGGCGCCCTCGCTCTCACCCGGCTCCTTCGCACCCGGCCAGGGTTTGCTGGCCCGGGCCGCCAGCACGAAGGACTTGCGCAGCGGCGTGCCGGAGAAGCCGTCGGGCAGCAGCAGGGGCCGCAGGCCCAGCGGCGCGCCGTCCGGGGTGAGCTGACCGTCGGCGAAGCCCTCGAAGACCACGCCGAACATCTCGAAGGTCTCGCGCTCGTGCCAGGCCACCCCCGGCCACAGACCGGTGAGCGAGGCCAGGCGGGGGTCGGCGGCCTCGGTCCGGGTGCGCAGCAGCAGCCGGCGGGTGATCGCCGACGGATCGGCCACGTGCAGCACGACGTCGAAGCCGGGAGGGTCGGCGTCGCTCTGGTCGACCGCCGAGAGCCAGTCGAGGAAGTGCAGTCCCATGACCGTGTGGGCCAGGTGGGCGGCCTCGAGCCAGCGCCCGACCGGCACGTCGACCACCGGGGCCCCGGCGCCGTCCTGCGTCACCTCGATCTCGAGGCCGAGCCCCGTGGCGAACGTGTCCTGGACGGCGCTGGGCCGCAGCGTGCTCACCGTTCGGCCCCGCCGGGGGGCACGACCAGGGCACGGGTGGCGGCGCCGGCACCCACCGGACGGCGGTAGCGCCGGCCGAGGTCCTCCCCGGCGATCTTCTCCTGCAACCGGACGATGCCCTGCAGCAGCGCCTCCGGTCGGGGCGGGCAGCCCGGGCACGTAGACGTCGACCGGGATGATCTGGTCGACGCCCTTGGTCACGCAGTAGGAGTCCCAGTACGGGCCGCCCGAGTTGGAGCAGGCGCCGAAGCTGATCACGTACTTCGGTTCGGGCATCTGGTCGTACAGGCGCCGCACCGCTGGAGCCATCTTGTCGGTCACCGTGCCGCTGACCACCATCAGGTCGGCCTGCCGCGGACCGTGTGCGAACGGGATCACACCCAGTCGGATGAAGTCGTGCCGCCCCATGCTCGCGGCGATGAACTCGATGGCGCAGCACGCCAGGCCGAAGTTGAAGACCCACAGGCTGTAGCGCCGGCCCCAGTTCAGCACCACCCGCAACGGGTACGGGGCGACCGCCTGCAGCGGGCCGACCCCGGACTCCGCGGCCGGCCGGCGGACCGGCAGGCCGAGCGCGACCCGGCGGTCGCCGTCCGCAGCGGTCATCGGGTCCACCGGAGGGCGCCGTGACGCCAGGCGTGCACCAGGCCGATCGCGAGGATGCCGAGGAAGATGGCCATCTCGACCACGGCCGCCCAGCCCAGTTCGGCCAGGACCACCGCCCAGGGGAACAGGTAGACCGCGTCCACCGCGAACACCACGTAGAGGAAGGCGTACAGGTAGTAGCGCACCTGAGTCTGCGCCCAGCCCTCGCCGACCGGATCGACGCCGCTCTCATAGGTCGTGCGCTTCTGCGCCGTCGGCACACGCGGTCGGAGCAGCCGGTTGGCGCCCATCGCTGTGATGAAGAACAGCACACCGCCGGTCGTCACCGCGGCGACGACCGCCCATGATGGAACATCAGCGGCCATGGGTCCGACTGTAGTGCGACGGACCGTCGAACGGGCGGGCCGACAGCGGGAGCGCGGCCTGCCAAACGGGCCTGGGCGGCCCCGCGACGGATGCTGAATTAGCATCGAGGTGGGACGGCCCCCCGTGGCCCCCGCCTGGACGAGGCGATTGGAGCCGAGGAGCACATGACCGAACGAACCGTCGAACGGGTGGCACGCGTCGTCATCCGGTTCGCCGGAGACTCGGGCGACGGGATGCAGTTGACCGGTGACCGCTTCACGGCGGAGACCGCTTCGGCGGGCAACGACCTGGCCACCCTGCCCAACTTCCCCGCCGAGATCCGGGCGCCCCAGGGCACGTTGCCCGGGGTCTCCAGCTTCCAGTTGCACTTCGCCGACCACGACGTGCAGACACCCGGCGACGCCCCCGACGTGCTGGTGGCGATGAATCCGGCCGCGCTGAAGTCGAACCTGGGCGAACTGCCACGCGGTGCGACGATCATCGCCGACTCCCACGCCTTCACCCGGCGCAACCTGTCCAAGGTCGGCTACTCGGCCGACCCGCTCACCGACGGCTCCCTGGACTCCTACCAGGTGCACGCGCTGCCGCTGACCGAGCTGACGGTGGGGGCCCTGGCCGGTTTCGAGCTGTCCCGCAAGGACGCCGAGCGCGCCAAGAACATGTTCGCCCTGGGGCTGCTGTCCTGGCTGTACCACCGGCCGACGGACGGGACCGAACGGTTCCTCAGGACCAAGTTCGGCGCCGAGGAGACGCTGCTCCGGGCGAACCTGGCCGCCTTCCGGGCGGGCTGGGCCTTCGGCGAGACCACCGAGACGTTCGCCGTCCGTTTCACGGTGGACCCGGCGCCGGCCCGGCCAGGCGTCTACCGGAACATCACCGGCAACACCGCGCTCGCCCTGGGCCTGGTCACCGCGGCGCACACCTCGGGTCTGCCGCTGGTCCTCGGCTCCTACCCGATCACCCCGGCCTCGGACATCCTGCACTTCCTGTCCCGGATGAAGAGGTTCGGCGTGACCACGATCCAGGCCGAGGACGAGATCGCCGGTTCGGCGATGGCGCTGGGCGCCGCGTACGGCGGTGCGCTCGGGGTCACCTCGACCTCCGGTCCGGGTCTGGCGCTCAAGGGCGAGTCGATCGGCCTGGCGGTCTCCCTCGAACTGCCGATGGTGATCGTGGACGTCCAGCGCGGCGGCCCCAGCACCGGGCTTCCCACCAAGACCGAGCAGGCCGACCTGCTCCAGGCGATGTACGGGCGCAACGGTGAGGCCCCGGTCCCGATCGTCGCCCCCCGCTCCCCCGCCGACTGTTTCGACGCGGCGATGGACGCCGTCCGGATCGCCGTCGAGTACCGCACGCCGGTCCTGCTGCTGTCCGACGGCTACCTGGCCAACGGCTCCGAGCCCTGGCACATCCCGGACCTTGCGGACCTACCGGTCCTCGACCCGAACTTCACGACCGCGCCCAACGCCACGAACGCGGCCGGCGAGGCGACCTTCCTGCCCTACGACCGGGACCCGGTGACCCTGGCCCGGCCGTGGGCGGTGCCGGGCACCCCCGGCCTGGCCCACCGCATCGGCGGTATCGAGAAGGCCGACGGCACCGGCGAGATCAGCTACGACCCGGACAACCACGATTTGATGGTCCGCACCCGGCAGGCGAAGGTCGACGGCGTCCAGGTGCCCGCGCTCGAGGTCGACGACCCGGACGGTCAGGCCCAGATCCTGGTGATCGGCTGGGGGTCGACCTACGGACCGATCCACGCGGGCGCGGCAGCGGCCAGGGACCAGGGCGTGACGGTGGCGACCGCCCACCTGCGGCACCTGAACCCGTTGCCCGCCAACACCGGTGACGTGCTGCGGCGCTACGCCAGGGTGCTGGTCCCGGAGATGAACCTGGGGCAGCTGGCGCTGCTGCTGCGTGGCCGGTTCCTGGTCGATGCCGTCGGCTACAACAAGGTGCGCGGCCTGCCGTTCACGTCCGCCGAGATCGCCGAGACGATCGTCAAGCTGGCTCAGGAGAGCACCTCATGACCTCCGTGCAGGACCTCGGGATCCCGCAGCCGGGCGCCCCCCGTTCCGGCCTGGACGGCGTGCCGCGCCGCGACGCCGGCGCCGAGCCGTTGTCCAAGAAGGACTTCACCTCGGACTCCGAGGTGCGGTGGTGCCCCGGGTGCGGCGACTACGCCATCCTGGCCGCGGTGCAGTCGTTCATGCCCGAACTGGGTGTCGAGCGCGAGAACGTGGTCTGCATCAGTGGAATCGGTTGCTCCTCGCGCTTCCCGTACTACCTGGACACCTACGGGATGCACTCCATCCACGGCCGGGCCCCGGCCATCGCGACCGGCCTGGCCGTCTCGCGACCCGACCTGTCGGTGTGGGTGGTGACAGGGGACGGAGATGCCCTGTCGATCGGCGGCAACCACCTGATCCACGCCCTGCGGCGCAATCTGAACCTGACGATCCTGCTGTTCAACAACCGGATCTACGGATTGACCAAGGGCCAGTACTCCCCGACCTCGCAGACCGGCCTGGTCACCAAGTCGACCCCGCTGGGCTCGCTGGACGCCCCGTTCAACCCCGTCTCCCTGGCCCTGGGCGCCGAGGCGACCTTCGTGGCCCGGACCATGGACTCCGACCGCAAGCACCTGACCTCGGTGCTGCGACAGGCGGTCGCGCATCGCGGTGCCTCGCTGGTGGAGATCTATCAGAACTGTCCGATCTTCCACGACGGCGCCTTCGAGATGCTCAAGGACCGCACCGACGCCGCCGCCAGGTTGATCCACCTGGAGCACGGCCGGCCGATGCGCTTCGGCCCCGAGGACGAGGACGGGCAGGGCTCGATGGGCGTCGTCCGCCGCCCGGACGGCTCGCTCGGGGTCGCTCCCGTCGCCGACGTGGGCCCCGACGCCGTCCTGATCCACGACGCCCAGGCCCCGGATCCGTCGCCGGCCTTCGCGCTGTCCCGGCTGGACGACCCGAGCATGACGCACGTGCCCATGGGCGTGTTCCGCTCCGTCGACCGCCCGACCTACGACGACCTCGCCCGGGCCCAGGTCAGCGAGGCCGTGGCCGCCGCCGGCGGCCCGGCCTCCGACGACGACCTCGCCGCCCTGCTCGCGGGCAACGACACCTGGACCGTCCCCTAGAATCATGGGATGAATTCCTCCGACGGCGACGGCTCCCGGGGCACCGTCTACGGGATCGCCGCCTACGGGTTGTGGGGGGCCTTCCCGCTCTTCTTCACCCTCTTGTCGTTCGCCTCACCGGTGGAGATCGTCGTCCATCGCGTGCTCTGGTCGCTGCTGGTCTGCGCCGTCCTGCTGCTGATCCTGCGGCGCGGGCGCGATCTGGCCGCCCTGAGGTCGCCGCGCACCATCGGACTGCTCACGGCGGGGGCCTTCATGCTGTCCCTGAACTGGGGCATCTACGTCTACGCGGTCATCAGCGAGCAGGTCACCCAGGCGAGCCTCGGATACTTCATCAACCCGTTGGTCACCGTGCTGCTCGGCGTCGTGGTGCTGAAGGAGCGACTGCGGCCCCTGCAGTGGGCGGCGGTGGGCATCGGGGCGGTCGCCGTCACGGTCCTCACCCTCGACTACGGCACACCGCCGTGGATCGCCCTCAGCCTGGCCGGGTCGTTCGGGCTGTACGGGCTGGTCAAGAAGGTGGTCGGGGTGTCCCTGACCGCGATCACCGGGCTGGCCGGTGAGACCGTGAGCCTGGCACCCGTCGCCGCCGGGCTGCTGATCTGGCTTGAGCTGACCGGGCGCGGCCACTTCGGCGGCAACCCCCCGTGGAACGCCCTGCTGCTCGCGGTGAGCGGCCTGGTCACGGTGGTGCCACTGCTGCTGTTCGCCGCCGCCGCGCGCCGAGTGCCGCTGGCCACGTTGGGCCTGATGCAGTACCTCACCCCGGTCCTGCAACTGCTGTGCGCCGTCCTCGTTCTCGGCGAGCACATGCCGCTCTCGCGCTGGGTCGGCTTCGCACTGGTCTGGGTGGCCCTCGCCGTGCTGACCGCGGATTCGCTGGCCACGAACCGGTGGCGGTTGCGCGCCACCGCCCCGCACGAGGTCACACCGGCCGCGCCTCGATGACTCTCACGCGCCGCGGGTGTCTCCGAGAACGTCGGCGAGGTCGTAACGGACCGGTCGTTCCACCTGGTCATAGGTGCAGCTACCCGGGTCACGGTCCGGGCGCCAGCGCTTGAACTGCGCGGTGTGCCGGAACCGGTCACCCTCCATGTGGCCGAAGCCCACCTCGACCACGAGTTCGGGGCGCAGGGGCTCCCAGGACAGATCCTTGCCCCCGCTCCACCGGCTCACCGCCCCGGGCAGGCGCCCGTGCTCGTGGGCCTGGGCGTCGGCCCACTCCGCCCACGGATGCCCGGACTCGGTGGCCCTTCCCACCTCGAGCCGGTAGGGGGCCAGTTCTTCGACCAACTCCGCCCGGCGTTTCATCGGGAACGACGCCGAGACACCCACGTGCTGGAGGGATCCCGCGTCGTTGTAGAGACCGAGCAACAGCGAGCCGACCACCGGACCCGACTTGTGCCACCGGAATCCCGCGACCACGCAGTCCGCCGTCCGCTCGTGCTTGATCTTGAACATGGTCCGCTTGTTGGGCTGGTAGCCGCCTGTGAGGGGTTTGGCGATGACGCCGTCCAGGCCCGCACCCTCAAACGTCTCGAACCACCGGCGGGCGGTGGTCGGGTCGGCCGTCGCCGGCGTCACGTGAACCCGTTCGGCCCCGGCGAACGGAGCCATCGCCTCGAGCAGGGCGACCCGTCGCCGGGCGAAGTCGGCCGCCATCAGCGAGTCGTCGCCGACCGCCAGGACGTCGAAGGCCACGAAGGCGGCCGGGATCTGTTCGGACAGCAGGGTGACCCGGCTCGCCGCCGGGTGGATGCGCAGCTGGAGGGAGTCGAAGTCGAGACGGTCGCCCTGGACGACGACCAGCTCCCCATCCAACACGCACCGAGACGGCGTGCCCGCGCGGATCGCCTCGACCACCTCGGGGAAGTAGCGCGTCATCGGCTTGGTGTTGCGCGAGCCCAGCACCACCTCGTCCCCGTCCCGGAAGACGATCGTGCGGAAGCCGTCCCACTTGGGTTCGACATGCCCGGTCTCGGGGATGTCCTTCACCGCCCTGGCCAGCATCGGCTCGACCGGCGGCATCACTGGCAGGTCCATGGCCCCATCATGGCTGCTCGCCACGACAGGGACACACCTCCGGTCGTGGCCGCGGACCCCTCACCCGCACTTGTCGGTGCCTCCGGCTAGCGTCTGCCGCGTTCCCAGCACCGCCGTCGTCCCGACGGCGATGAGGTCACCGCGCGTCGGGGGCCGCCGGGGACCGCACCCGCGGTCACCGGTTCGGCGGGATCGCGGAAAGGCGGCCCCTCGATGGCCGATGCGCCTCCCCCATCCGGCCCCTCCGTCTACGACGACGTGCTGCGGGCCCTGGCGGTCGACGAACTGGTGGCCCTGTGTCGATGGCTCGGCATCGACACCGACGCCGGCAGCGTCCGGCCGCGCCAGGCACTGCCGTCCCTGGCGCAGGACGCCGGCCTGCTGGTCGGCGCCGGCCCAGGACGACTCGCCCAGGTCGGGCTCGTCCGCCGACCCACCCCCGACCTGGCGCACCGGCTGCTCGAACACCGGGCGCGGGTGATGCGACGGGAGCCGGACCGTCTGCTCCGCCAGCACGTCCTCGTGCTCGCCGAGGGCCATCTGGACCTCGAGCTGACCGATGGAACCGAGTTCTGGACCCGTTTCCACGTCACGTATCTGCGTGATGTCGATCCGGAGGAGCTGCTCCGGTCACCCGCGCTGGCACCGCTGGCCAGCCTGGGGCGCCCGCCCCGACCGGAGGCCCGGGCCGAGATCCTGCGCCGGGCCCTGGTCGTCATCCGCACGGGCGCCCCACCGGCGCGCGCCGCGCGGCTGGCCGAGATCGCCGCCGTCCTCGCCGCGATCCATCTGGACGCAACGACCATCGACGCCATCGGTAGCCCCGACGGCTGAGCGCCGCTCGCCCGCCGACATCGTTGTCCGATCCGGGTAGCGTGGGAGTCGAGCAGCTCCAGGCACGTGCGGTAACTGCAACCAAGGGTGGGATGACAACGTTTTCCAGCAAATCGATGTCCGGTCCCTGGGGTGAGGGACCCACCACGTCATCACTGCGGAGCCGGGCGAGAACCACGATGCGTGACGTCGCCGCCTTGGCCGGGGTGAGCCTCAAGACGGTCTCGCGCGTGGTCAACCGTGAGGCAGGCGTCTCGCCCGAGCTCATCGAGAGGGTCGAGCGGGCCGCCGAGCAGCTGCATTACCGGCCGAACCTGGGCGCGCGCAGCCTGCGCCGCGCTGATGGCAGGACCGCCACCATCGGGGTCGTTCTCGACGACCTGTCCAACCCGTTCTCGGCGATGCTGCACCGCGCCATCGAGGAGGTCGCCCGCGAGCGCGGTGTCGCGGTGCTCGCCGGCAGTGCGGACGAGACCATCGCACGCGAACGCTCCCTGGTCGGCGCCTTCGCCGCGCGCCGGGTCGACGGCCTCATCCTCATGCCGTCCGGCCCTGATCAGAGTTATCTCGCGAACGAGCTCAGCAGCGGCACGGCATTGGTGTTCGTCGACCGCCCGCCTCGCGCGATCGACGCCGACGCGGTGCTCACCGACAATCACCTCGGCGCCGTCCGGTGCGTGGAACACCTGATCGCCCATGGCCACCGAGAGATCGCCTTCCTCGGGGACCGACGATCCATCATCACCGCCGTCGAGCGCCATCAGGGGTACTCCGAGGCCCTGGGCCGAGCCGGCCTGGCCGCCCACCCGGATCACGTGATGCACGATCTGGCCGGCATCGACGACGCCGAGCGGGCGAGCCTCGCCCTGCTGAACCGGCGGCATCGGCCGACGGCCCTGTTCACCGCGCAGAACCTGGTCAGTATCGGGGCACTGCGCGCACTGCGGGCCATGGGGTTGCAGCACCACATCGCCATGGCCGGTTTCGACGACCTCCCGCTCGCCGACCTGATCGATCCAGCGGTGACCGTGGTCGCGCAGAACCCCCACGAGATCGGGCGGCGGGCGGCCGGGAGACTCTTCGCCCGAATCGACGGGGATGTCTCACGCCCCGGGCGCGACATCGTGGCGACCCGGCTGGTGATCCGGGGATCGGGCGAGATCCCACCTGGGAGGTGATGCCCCCGTCGGCGGGCAAGCGAGCGCCGACCGATCAGGCCGTGCGGTCCACGACCGCCACGGCGAAGTCACGCAGAGCCCTCAGGGCCGGCGAGTCGGGTATCGCCTCGAGCGCTGCCACGGCGTCCTGGGCCCAGCGGTTGGCCTCGACCCGAGCGGCGTCCGTGGCCGGGTGCTCGGCGAGCCGGGCCACGGCCTCGGCCAGCTCCGCATCGTCGGACAGGTCGCCGTCGAGGCGGGCCAGCAGTTCCTTGTCGCCGGCATGGCCAAGACGCTCCACCCGTCGCCGCAGCAGGAGGACCGGAAGGGTCGGCACGTGCTCTCGCAGATCCGTGCCGGGCGTCTTGCCGGTCTGGACGCCCTCGCTGCGCAGGTCGATGACGTCGTCCGCGAGCTGGAAGGCGACCCCGACCTTCTCGCCGTAGTCGACCAATACGTCCTGGACCAGGCGATCACACCCGGAGAACATCGCCCCGTAGCGTGCCGAGGTGGCGATCAATGATCCGGTCTTGTCGCTGAGCACCTGGAGGTAGTGGGCGACCGGGTCGTCCCCCTCACCGGGGCCGACCGTCTCGTGCAGCTGGCCGAGACAGAGCCGCTCGAAGGTCTCGGCCTGGATCTGCACCGCCTCCGTCCCCAGCTCCGAGATCACCCGGGAGGCCCTCGCGAGCAACACGTCCCCGGTGAGGATGGCGACCGTGTTCCCCCACACCGTGTGGGCGCTGGGTGCCCCGCGGCGCAGGGAGGCGCCGTCCATCACGTCGTCGTGATACAGGGTCGCCAGATGCGTGAGCTCGACGGCGACGGCGGCGCGCACCACCTCGGGATGATCGGGCTCACCCAGGTGCGACGCGAGCAGGGCGAGCATCGGGCGCACCCGCTTGCCGCCGGCATTGATCAGGTGGCGCGACACGTCGTCCGCCAGACGGTCCGCCTGACCGACGGCGGCGTGCAGCTCGCGCTCGACCACGACCAGTCCGTCACGGAGCCGACCGTCCAGCGCCGGCTCGGACATCGGAAGCTCCAGCGCCGCCGTGACCGGCGTGCGCTCCGGCGAGACTCCGCCGTCGTTCACGGTCCGGACCCGGTCATGTCAGGGATCACCTCAGAAAGACCGAGGCGGCCTCCGCCGGCCCGAACAGCACGGTGGGGACGATGCCGAGGACGACGGTGACCACCACCGCCAGCATGATCGCGAACAGCGTGCCGAACCCCGGGGTGGCGACCGCGGCGGCCGCCGTGGTCGACGGCGCGGTGAAGTACATGAGCACGATCACCCGGACATAGAAGAACGCCGCCACCGCGCTGGCCACCACCCCGACGAGCGCCAGTACCCAGGCCCCGTTCGAGACGGCGGCCGCGAACACGGCGTACTTGCCCATGAAGCCGCTGGTCAGCGGGATGCCGGCCATGGCCAGCAGGAAGAGGGTGAAGACGCCGGCCGCCATCGGATGACGCTTGCCCAGACCCGCCCACTGGGACAGATGCGTGGCCTCGCCGCCGACACCCTCGTCGGTGGTGTCGCGGACCAGGGAGACCACGGCGAATGCCCCCAGCGTGGTGAACCCGTAGGCGAACAGGTAGAACAGCACCCCGGCGATGCCGGCCTTGTTCATGGCCAGCACACCGGTGAGCAGGAATCCGGCGTGGGCGATCGAGGAGTAGGCCAACATCCGCTTCACGTCGGTCTGGACGATCGCGACCACCGAACCGACGAGCATGGTCAGGATCGCCACGCCCCACATCGCCGGCCGCCAGTCCCAGGTCAGGCCCGGCAGCGCGACGTACACGACGCGCAGCAGTGCGCCGAAGGCGGCCACCTTGGTGCACGCGGCCATGAAGCCGGTCACCGGGGTGGGCGCCCCCTGGTAGACGTCGGGCGTCCACAGGTGGAACGGGGCCGCACCCACCTTGAACAGCAGTCCGACGGCCAGCAGCGCGGCGCCGAGCAGCAGCAGTCCGTCCCGTCCGGTCACCGCCGTCCCGTCGACTCGCGGTGATGGCCTGCCCGATGGCCCCCAGGTTCAGCGAACCCGCGAAGCCGTAGAGCATGGCCGCGCCGTAGAGGAAGAACGCCGAGGCGAAGGCGCCGAGCAGGAAGTACTTCAGGCTGGCCTCCTGGGAGAGGAGGCGACGGCGGCGAGCCATGCCGCACAGCAGATACAGCGGGAGCGAGAACACCTCGAGGGCGACGAACATGGTGAGCAGGTCGTTCGACGCGGGGAAGAGCATCATGCCGCCGACCGAGAACAACATGAGGGGGTAGATCTCGGTCTGCACCAGTCCGGCCCGCAGGGCGGCCGACTCACCGATCGAACCGGGGACCTGCGAGGCCTGCGCGGTGAACGCGCCGCCCGCTGTCGTCGGAGCGCTCCGACATGAGCAGCAGCGTCAGTACCGACAGGGCGAGGATGGTCGCCTGCACGAACAACGTCGGGCCGTCGATGACCACCGATCCGGCCCCCACACCGACACCCGCGGTCTCGACCGAGACCTCCTGGACGGCGAGCCGGGTCACCACGACCAGCGCCAGGATCACCGCGGTCAGCGAGACGCCGAGCTGAAGCGGCAGGCGCAGACGGCGCGGTGCGAACGCCTCGACCAGCACCGCCACACAGGCGCCGCCGAAGACCAGGAACAGCGGGGTCAGCGCCCAGTAGTCGAAGGACGGCGAGGTGAACGACACGGACGCCGCGGGCAACGCGGCGACGGAGACGATGGCCGGGCTCACGGGGCGGTCCCTTCCGCTTCAGTGGCGACGGCCGGGGCCGGATCGACCTGCTGAACGCTCTGCATGGTTGCGGTCGACGGCCGGGTTCAGCACGTCCAGCACCGGTTTGGGATAGAAGCCGAGGGCCAGGATCACCGCCACCAGCGGGGCGACCACCCACATCTCACGCCGGTCGAGGTCCCGCCAGGACGCGGCGTAGTCCCGCTTGGGCCCGGTGAAGATCCGCTGATAGGCGATCAGGATGTACAGCGCCGCCAGGATGATGCCCACGGTGGCCAGCACCGCGATCACCGGGAAGCGGGTGTAGGTGCCGACCAGCACGAGGAACTCGCTGATGAAGCTCGACATGCCCGGCAGCGCCAGGCTGGACAGACCGGCCAGCAGGAAGGCCCCGGCCAGCACCGGGGTGTTGCGCTGCAGCCCGCCGAAGGCGTCGAGCTGGGAGGACCCGCGCCGAGCGATCAGCATCCCGGCGACCAGGAACAGCGCCGCGGTCGAGAAACCGTGGTTGACCATGTAGAGCGCCGAGCCGGACTGTCCGTAGCTGGTCATCGCGAAGATGCCGAGCACGATGAACCCGAAGTGCGAGATCGAGGTATAGGCGATCAGCCGTTTCAGATCGCTCTGCCCGATGGCCAGCAGGGCGCCGTAGATGATCGAGATCAGCGCGAACACGGCGATCACCGGGGCGGCCCAGGTGCTCGCGTTCGGGAACAGCGGCAGGCACAGCGAGATCATGCCGAAGGTGCCGACCTTGTCGAGCACGCCGACCAGCAGCACCGAGACCGTCGGCGGCGCCTCTCCCGCGGCATCCGGCAGCCAGGTGTGCACCGGCCACATCGGGGCCTTGATCGCGAAGGCGAAGAAGAAGCCGAGGAACATCGCCCGCTCGGCGGCGGCGCCGCTGAAGGTGATCCCGGTCAGGGTCTGGGTCAGGAACCCCTGCTCGCCGCCCGGGCCCTGGAAGTACAGGCCGATCACGGCGACCAGCATGATCAGACCACCGAAGAGGCTGTAGAGCAGGAACTTGACCGCGGCGTAGCGTCGTTGTGGTCCGCCGAACTGCCCGATCAGGAAGTAGACGGGGATCAGCATCGCCTCGAAGAACACATAGAACAGGAAGACGTCACGGGCGGCGAACACACCGATCATGAACGTCTCCAGAACCAGCAGCAGCGCGAAGAAGTTGCGCGCAGCGTTGCCGCTGTAGTCCTTCCACGCAGCCAGGACGCACACCGGCACCAGGATCGTCGAGAGCAGCACCATGGTCAGGGCGATGCCGTCCACGCCCGAGGGCGTAGCTGACCCCGATCTGTGGGATCCAGGAGTGGTTCTCGGCGAACTGGTAGAGACCGGCGTTGCCGACGTCGAAGCGCAGGGCCATCCCCAGGCTCAGCGCGAACGTCGCCAGCGAGACGACCAGGGCGACGACCCGGGCCAACTGGTCGGTGCCGTGCGGCAGCGCCCACACGACGGCGGCTCCGATCAGCGGGAGCAGACCGATGATGGTCAGCCAGGGCATTGGTGTTCCCTTCCCTCGTTCTGCTCTGCCATCAGATCCGCACGACCAGGACGCCGAGGACCACGATGGCCACCCCCGCAACCATCGAAGCGGCGTAGGAGCGGACCAGACCGCTCTGCCAACGGCGCAGTCGGCCGGCTGTGCCCCCGATCAGCGCGGCAAGGCCTCCGACGGCGCCGTCCACGCCCCTGGCGTCGGTGAACACCAGCATCCGGGTCAGGTACTGACCCGGACGCATGAACACGGCCTCGTTGACGTCGTCCTGGTACAGGTCCTTGCGGGCGGCCCGGGTCAGCCAGGTGCCGCGCGGCGCCGTCACCGGCACCGCGGACTGCCAGTACTGGCGCCAGGCGAGCCCGGCGCCGACGGCGACCAGGACCAGGGTGAGCGCCATCAGCGGGTACTTCGCGATCACCGGGGCCTCCTCGGCGGCCGGGCCGACGACGGGCTCGAGCCAGTGATGGAACCGCTCGCCGAGGAACAGGAAGGCACCCAGGCCCAGCGAGCCGGCGGCCAGGATCATCATCGGGACGGTCATCAGCGACGGCGACTCGTGCGGGTGGGTCTCCTCCGGCCAGCGCTTCTTGCCGTGGAAGGTCATGAAGAACATCCGGGACATGTAGAAGGCGGTGATCCCGGCGCCGATCAGCGCGGCCCCGCCGAAGATCCACGGCCGCCAGCCCTCGCCGGTCGCGAAGGCGGTCTCGATGATGCCGTCCTTGCTGAAGAAGCCCGAGAACGGCGGCACCCCCATGATCGCCAGCCAGCCGAAGCCGAAGGTGATCCAGGTGGTCTTCATCGCCACGGACAGGTCACCGAAGCGGCGCATGTCGACCGAGTCGTCCATGCCGTGCATCACCGAGCCGGCGCCCAGGAACATGCCGGCCTTGAAGAAGCCGTGCGTGAGCAGATGCATGATCGCGAAGACGTACCCGATCCCGCCCAGGCCGGCGGCCAGCATCATGTAGCCGATCTGGGACATCGTCGAGGCGGCCAGCGCCTTCTTGATGTCGTCCTTGGCACAGCCGACGATCGCCCCGAACAGCAGCGTCACGGCACCGACGGTCACGACCGCGAGTTGGGCAGTGGGCGCGGCCTCGAAGATCGGGCCGCTGCGGACGATGAGGTAGACCCCGGCCGTCACCATGGTCGCGGCGTGGATCAGTGCCGACACCGGCGTCGGGCCGGCCATCGCGTCGCCGAGCCAGGCCTGCAGGGGCACCTGCGCCGACTTGCCGCAGGCTCCGAGCAGCAGGGCCAGCCCGATCCACGTGGTGGCGGTCTCCGAGGCCTGCCCGGCGTTCGGCAGCACACCGGAGAAGGTGAGCGTGCCGAACGTGGCGAACATGATCATCAGCCCGACGGACAGGCCGAAGTCGCCGACCCGGTTCATCACGAAGGCCTTCTTCGCCGCCGTGGCGTAGACCGGGTTGTGGTTCCAGAACCCGATCAGCAGGTACGACGCCAGGCCGACGCCCTCCCAGCCGACGTAGAGCAGCAGGTAGGAGTTCGCCAGGACGAGCAGCAACATCGCCGCGACGAACAGGTTCAGGTAGGCGAAGAACCTGCGCCGCTCGGCATCGTGCTCCATGTAGGCCACGGAGTAGACGTGGATCAGTGAGCCGACGAACGTGATGAGCAGCACGAAGGACAGGGACAGCGGGTCGAGCAGCAGCCCGGCGTCCACCTGGAAGCCACCGGCGGGGATCCACGAGAACAGATGGACGTCGCGCACGCGCTCGTCGGCGGGCAGCCCGCGCAGGTTCAGGAACAGCAGGGCGCCGTAGACGAACGATGCCCAGGACAGCCCGACCGCGAGCCAGTGCCCCCAACGGTCGGTCCGCCGACCACTCAGCAGCAGGACGGCGGCACCGAGCAGCGGCATGGCCACCAGCAGCCAGGCCCTGCTCTGCAGGGCGCCGGCAGCGGCCATGATCTCCGCCCGCTCGACTCCTTCGACCGCCAGCGGCCGGGTCATCAGCTGGATCACGGTGCGCCTCTCAGTACTTCAGCAGGTTCGCGTCGTCGACCGAGGCCGAACGCCGGGTCCGGAAGATGGCCATGATGATCGCCAGACCGACCACCACCTCAGCGGCGGCGACCAGCATGACGAACAGGGCGGCGACCTGTCCGGTGATGTCGCCGGTCATTCGAGCGAAGGTCACGAACGCCAGGTTGGTCGCGTTCAACATCAGCTCGACACCCATGAAGACGATGATCGCGTTGCGGCGCACCAGCACCGTGAGCGCACCGATCGTGAACAACACCGCCGACAGGTAGAGCCACCACTCCTGGCTCACCGATGATCACCCTCTCCTGCGGTCCGGCCGCCGTCGGCATCCTGGCCGACCTCGTGATCGGGGCCCTCGTCCACACCCTGGTCGGGCTCGAGCGGATCGACGATCTCGGCGAGCGTCTGGGAGACCTCCCCGGCCCGTTCGGCGGTCGGACGCATCTGCCCCCGCGCGGTGAGCACCCGCGAGACCGACAGCTCGCTGGGCGAGCCGTCCGGCAGCAGCGCCGGGGTGTCCACCGCGTTGTGCCGGGCGAAGACGCCGGGGGCCGGAAGCGGAGCCTTGACCGCCCCGGACCGGATGCGCTGCTCGGACAGCTGCCGCTGGGTCTGTTTCGGGACCAGCCGCTCCCGGTGGGCCATCACCATGGCCCCCAGGGCCGCGGTGATGAGGAGGGCACCGGTGACCTCGAAGGCGAACACGAACTGTCCGAAGATCGTCGAGGCGATGGCACCCACGTTGCCCTGTGCGTTGACCTCCGCCAGTCCCGTCGCGGCCGGTAGCTGGGACTGGGCCACCGCCGAGATCAGCAGGGTCGCCAGTCCGATCCCGAGGAGGGCGCTGACCACCCGCTGACCCTTGATGGTCTCCACCAGGGAGTCCGCCGAGTCGACCCCGATCAGCATGAGCACGAACAGGAACAGCATCATGACGGCACCGGTGTAGACGAAGATCTGCACGGTGCCCAGGAAGGGTGCCTCCAGGGCGAAGTAGGCCACCCCCAGACCGACCATGACCAGGGCCATGGACAGCGCGGCGTGCACGGCCTTCTTGGCGAACAGGAGCCCCATTGCGCCGATCACCATCACCGGGGCGAGGATCCAGAACAGGGTCGCCTCGCCGCCGCTCATCGCCCGGCCTCCACGTCGCTGGCGTGCTGACCGGGCAGGGGGTTCTCGGTGGTCTCCCGCCTCCGCCTGGCGGCCACCCACTCCTTCTGCTCCGCCACGGCTTCGGTGACCTCGCCCCGGTAGTAGGAGGTGTCGTCGGTACCGGGAACCATGGGATGCGGGGCCTCCAGCATGCCCGGTAGCACCGGACCGAGCAGATCCTGCTTCTCGTAGATCAGTCCGGCACGCGTGGGTCCGGCCAGCTCGTAGTCGTTGGTCATGGTCAGCGCCCGGGTCGGGCAGGCCTCGATGCACAGGCCGCAGAAGATGCAGCGCAGGTAGTTGATCTGGTAGACGCGGCCGTACCGCTCCCCGGGAGAGAACCGCTCCTCCTCGGTGTTGTCGCCGCCCTCCACGTAGATCGCGTCCGCCGGACAGGCCCACGCGCACAGCTCGCAGCCGATGCACTTCTCCAGGCCGTCCGGGTGCCGGTTGAGCTGATGCCGGCCGTGGTAGCGGGGCTGGGGCGGATTGAACTTGCCCTCGTCCGGGTACTGCTCGGTGGCGGGGGTCTTGAACATCTCCAGGAAGGTGACCCCGAACCCGGCCACCGAGGACAGGAACCCGCCGCGATCGGTCGGCTGTGCCACCTGATTGTCTGGCGTGTCAGGCATCCGAGTGTCTGGTGTGTCAGGCCTCCGAGTGTCTGGCGTGTCAGGCATCCGAGGACTCCTCGTCGTCCGGGCTCTCCAAGGGGGACTGCCCGCCGGCGGCACTGGAGACCAGGACCGGGTCCTCAGCCGGCGTCGCCGGACCGGAGCTCCTGATCAGGCGCTGGCCCGGCAGCGGGGGGACCGGGAAGCCACCCGCGAACGGGTCGACCTCCTCGGGGTGCTGGGGATGCCGGGCGGTCTCGGCCTCCTGGCTGTCCGCCCCGGAGTTCCAGAAGACCACCATGACGCCGGCGATCAGCGCCAACAGCCCGATCACCAGGGCGATCCGGGTGCCTGCGCTGAGGTCCTCACCGGACAGCCGCAGGGTGCGGATGAAGGACACCGCCACGATCCAGACCAGCGAGATCGGGATGAGCACCTTCCAGCCGAACCGCATGAACTGGTCGTACCGCAGCCGGGGCAGGCTGCCGCGCAGCCAGATGAACAGGAACAGGAACAGCCAGAGCTTGGCGACGAACCACAGCATCGGCCACCAGCCGGTGTTCAGCACGCCGTCGCCGATGGCCGAGAGCGGCCAGGGAGCGCGCCAGCCACCAAGGAACAAGGTGGTGGCAATCGCCGAGACGGTGACCATGTTGACGTACTCGGCGAGGAAGAACAGCGCGAACTTCAGCGAGGAGTACTCGGTGTGGAAGCCACCGACGAGTTCGCCCTCGGCCTCGGGCAGGTCGAACGGCGCCCGGTTGACCTCGCCGACCATGGCGATCATGTAGATGACGAAGGCCACGGGCAGCTGGACGGCATACCAGAGGCTGGTCTGACCCTCGACGATCGAGGACGTCGACATCGAGCCCGCGTACAGGAACACGCTGATCAGGGCCAGGCCCATGGCGATCTCGTAGGAGATCACCTGCGCCGAGGAGCGCAGGGCGCCGAGCAGCGGGTAGGTCGATCCCGACGACCATCCGGCCAGCACGATGCCGTAGACGCCGAGCGAGGCGACCGCCAGCACATAGAGCACCGCGACCGGAAGATCGGCCAACTGCAGGGGTGTGACGATGTCGGTGAACGGAATGGTGGCCTGGGGCCCGAACGGGATGATCGCGAAGGCGATGAAGCAGGTGAACGCGGAGATCACCGGGGCGAGGATGTAGACGAATCGGTCCACCCCCACGGGGACGATGTCCTCCTTCAGAGCCAGCTTCACCCCGTCGGCGAGGGACTGCAGCAGACCGAAGGGCCCGGTGCGGTTGGGGCCGGGCCGGGACTGCATCCGAGCCACCACCCGGCGCTCGGCCCAGATCATGATCAGGGTGGTGAGCACCAGGAAGACGAAGATGAACAGCGCCTTGCCGACGACCACCCAGCCGTTGTCCTGGCTGAAGTCGGCGGTCGGGTTCTCCGTGGCGAGCAGCCCCGACTGAAGGGCGATCAGGTTCATGCCGGTTCATCCGTTCCGGTCGGCGGTTGACTCGACGGGGTGGCGGGGGCGATCGAGACCACCGAACCGGCCTCGGCGCCCAGGGTGGCCCGGACCGCGCAGCCCACGGAGTTGGTCGGCAACCAGACCACCCTGTCGGGCATCGCCGTGATCTGAACGGGCACGGTGATCGCCCCGCGTGGCGTCGACACCGTCAACAGGTCGCCGGCGGCCAACCCGATCTCGGCAGCGGTGGCTGCGGACAGCCGGGCGATCGGCACCCGGGCGGTACCGGCCAGGTAGGCCTCGCCGTCCTGTAGTCGACCCGAGTCGAGCAGCATGGCCCAGGTCGCCAGGGCGGCCGAGCCGACACCCGGTCTCGGTGGATCGGTCCGGTTGGACACCGGACCCGGGGCGCGCAGCCCCTCCCAGGCCTCCAGTTCGGCGAGCTCACCGCGCACCTGCTCCAGGCCACGCAGACCGATGGGAACGTCCATGGCGTCGGCCAGCATGCCGATCACCCGGAAGTCGGGCAGCGCCTGGCTGATCAACGCGGGCTCGAACGCCCGCCAGCGGCCCTCCCAGGTGACGAAGGTGCCGCCCTTCTCGGTGACCGGCGCGACCGGCAGGACGACGTCCGCGAGCTGGGTGACCGCCGAGGCCCGCACCTCGAGGCTCACCAGGAAGCCGACGGCCTCGAGCGCCTGCACGGCCGAGGTCGGGTCGGGCAGATCACCGGGGTCGACGCCGGCGACGACCAGACCGGCGAGCTGGCCGCCCTTCGCCGCCGTCAGCATGGCCGACGTGTCGCGACCGGTCGCCGTCGGTAGACCGGCGACGTCCCAGGCCGCGGCGATGTCGACCCGGGCGGCGGGGTCGGAGACCGGACGGCCGCCGGGCAGCAGGTTCGGCATGGCGCCCGACCTCGAGTGCACCGCGCTCGCCGGCCCGGCGCGGCACCCAGGCCAGGCGGGCCCCGGTCGCGGCCGCCAGCCGGACCGCAGCGGTCGATCGCGCCGGGAACCTGGGCGAGCCTCTCCCCGACCAGGATCACCGCGCCGTCCTGCCGCATCGCGGTGAACACGTCGGCGACCTCGTCGGACTCGCGACGTGATCGCCTGGATCACCTCCGCCTCGGTGCCCGGCGCGCTCGGCACCAGCCGGCCACCGAGCTTGTCGAGGCCGCGGCTCGCGCCAGGGCGCCACCGAATGGACGGCGAGCGGGGCGGCGCCGCGGGTGGCCGCCTTGCGCAGGCGGAGGAAGACGATCGGCGACTCCTCCTCGGGTTCCAGACCGAGCAGCAGGACGGCGGGGGCGGACTCCAGTTCGCGATAGGTCGGGCCCATCGCCGTGCCCGCGACGCCGTGGGCCAGGAAGTGGCTCTCCTCGGCCGAGTGCGGGCGGGCGCGGAAGTCGACGTCGTTGCTCGACAGCACGACCCGGGCGAACTTGCCGTAGGCGTAGGCGTCCTCGACCGTGATCCGGCCCCCGGTGAGCACGCCGACGCCGCCGGTGCGGGCGGCGAGCAGGCCGCGGGCCGCGACGTCCAACGCCTCGGGCCAGGACGCCGGGCGCAGCTCGCCGGTCTCCTCATCACGCACCATCGGGTGGGTCGATCCGATCCGGTGCCGTGGTCCAGGTGAACGCCCATCGGCCCTTGTCGCAGTTCCAGTCCTCGTTGACCGCCGGATCCTCCAGCGCCAGCCGCCGGGTGACCTCACCGCGCCGATGGTCGACCCGCAGGGCGCAGCCGGAGGCACAGTGCTCGCAGACGCCCGGGGTGGAGACCAGGTCGAAGGGCCGGGCCCGGAAGCGGTAGGCGGCGCCGGTCAGCGCGCCGACGGGGCAGATCTGGACGGTGTTGCCGGAGAAGTAGCTGGCGAACGGCTGGCCGCTCTCGTCGGCCGCCGCCTCACCCACGGTGGCGAACCCGAGCACGTCCGGGGAGAAGGTGCCGATCTGCTGCTGGGCCCCGCGCATCTGCAGATCGATGAACGGGTCGCCGGCGATCTCCTTGGAGAACCGCGTGCACCGCTGGCACAGGATGCAGCGCTCGCGGTCCAGCAGGACCTGGGTGGAGATCCGGATCGGCTTCGGGAAGGTGCGCTTGACGTCGACGAACTGGCTGGTGGCCTGCCCGTTGCTCATCGCCTGGTTCTGCAGCGGGCACTCGCCGCCCTTGTCGCAGACCGGGCAGTCCAGCGGGTGGTTGATGAGCAGGAACTCCATGATGCCGCGCTGGGCCTTCTCGGCCACGGGCGAGGTCAGTTGGGTGCGGACCACCATGCCGGGGGTGCACTCCAGGGTGCAGGACGTCTGCGGCTTGGGCATCGGGCGCATGGTGCCGTCCGGGCCGGGGGTGGCCACCTCCACCAGGCACTGCCGGCACGCGCCGGCGGGTGCGAGCAGGGGATGGTCGCAGAACCGGGGGATGGCGATGCCGAGCTGCTCGGCGGCCCTGATCACGAGGGTGCCCTTGGGCACGCTGATCTCGATGTCGTCGATGGTCAGCGTGACCAGGTCGGGCGGGGGGCCGGACGGCGTCCCGCCGGCGGTGTTCGCGGTCGCGGTCGTCATCAGGCGAGAGCTCCCTGGAAGAGCGCGGACTGGGCGGGATCGAACGGGCAACCGCCCCCGGTCGAGTGGGCCATGTACTCGTCTCGGAAGTACGTGATCGAGGACATCACCGGGCTGGCCGCGCCGTCCCCGAGGGCGCAGAAGGAGCGCCCGAGCAGGTTGTCGCAGATGTCGAGCAGCTTGTCCAGGTCGGCCTCGGTGCCCTCGCCCTTCTCCAGCCGGCGCAGCACCTGGGTCATCCAGTAGGTGCCCTCCCGGCAGGGGGTGCACTTGCCGCAGGACTCGTGCTTGTAGAACTCGGTCCAGCGCAGGGTCGCCCGCACCACGCAGGTGGTGTGGTCGAAGATCTGCAACGCCCGGGTGCCCAGCATCGAACCGGCCGATCCGACGGACTCGAAGTCCAGCGGGGTGTCCAGGTGCTCGGCGGTGAACAGCGGCGTGGAGGAGCCGCCCGGCGTCCAGAACTTCAGGTCGTGGCCGTTGCGGACGCCGCCGGCCATGGCCAGCAACTGCCTCAGGGTGACCCCGAGCGGGGCCTCGTACTGGCCGGGACGGGTGACGTGGCCGGAGAGCGAGAAGAAACCGAAGCCGGAGGACCTCTCGGTGCCCATCGACTTGAACCATTCGGGACCGTTGAGCACGATCGCCGGCACGCTGGCGATGGACTCGACGTTGTTGACCACGGTCGGCCGCGCGTACAGACCGGCCACCGCGGGGAACGGCGGCTTGAGCCGGGGCTGGCCGCGGCGCCCCTCGAGGGAGTCCAGCAGTGCCGTCTCCTCGCCGCAGATGTAGGCGCCCGCACCTGCGTGCACGACGATGTCGAGGTCGAACCCGGAGCCCTATGATGTTCTCGCCCACGTAGCCGGCCGCCCGGGCCTGCTCGACCGCGTCCATCAACCGCCGGTAGACGTGGACGACCTCGCCACGCAGGTAGATGAACGCCTTGTTGCAGCCGATCGCGTAGCTGGTGATGATCACGCCCTCGATCAGTGCCTGAGGGCTGGCCATCATCAGCGGGACGTCCTTGCAGGTGCCGGGCTCGGACTCGTCCGCGTTGACGACGAGGTAGCGGGGTCCGCCGTCCGGCTTGGGCAGGAAGGACCACTTCAACCCGGTGGGGAACCCCGCGCCACCCCTGCCGCGCAGTCCCGAGTCCTTCACCGCGGTGATCACATCGCCCGGGTCCATGGTCAGGGCCTTGCGTAGGCCCTGATAGCCGTCGTGCCGTGCGTAGGCGGACATCGTCCAGGAGTCCGCCTCGTCCCAGTGCGCGCTGAGCACCGGAGCCAGGTTCGTGGCCACACTCAGCCCTCCGTCTTCTTCTCGGACTCCGCCGTCGCGTCGGCGGCCGGGGCCGTCCAGCCGTTGCGCTGGGCCAGCAGGGTGCCGACCTTGGAGGGGCCGCCCGCGTTGACGCCCTCACCTGCCCGGCCGTCGGGGAAGCCTGCGAGCACCCGGGAGACCTCCTTGAAGGAGCAGACCTTGGCCGCCCCCCGGGTCGGGACGACGTCCCGGTCGGCGCGCAGGTCGTCCACGAGCTCCCGGGCGCTGGTCGGGGTCTGGTTGTCGAAGAACTCCCAGTTCACCATCACCACGGGCGCGTAATCGCAGGCGGCGTTGCACTCGATCTCCTCGAGGGTGATCGCGCCGTCCTCGGTGGTCTCGTCGTGTCCGACGCCCAGGTGCTCCTCCAACGAGGCGAAGATCGCGTCGCCGCCCATCACGGCGCACAGGGTGTTGATGCACACCCCGACCGTGTACTTGCCGTTGGGGTGTCGCTTGTACTGGGTGTAGAAGGTCGCCACCGCGGCGACCTCCGCGGTGGTCAGGTCGAGCTGCTCGGCGCAGAAGGCGACGCCCTGGGCACTGACGAACCCCTGGACGCTCTGCACCAGGTGCAGCAGCGGCAGCAGTGCCGAACGCGGCTCCGGATACCGGGCGATGATCTCCTGGGCGTCGACGACCAACGCATCGCGGACCTGGCCGGTCAGCGGCGTGACGCCGGAGGCTCCGGCGCCGTTCGAGCCGGAACTGTGCGCTGCGGGACACGTTCGATGCGGACATCAGCGGTCGACACCTCCCATGACCGGATCGATCGAGGCCACGGCCGCGATCGTGTCGGCGATCTGGCCGCCCTCGCACATGGCTGCCACGGCTTGCAGGTTGACGAACGAGGGATCCCTGAAGTGCGCACGGTAGGGGCGGGTGCCGCCGTCCGAGACCAGGTGGCAGCCGAGCTCGCCACGGGCGGACTCGACGGCCGAGTAGACCTGACCGGCCGGGACCCGGAAGCCCTCGGTGACGATCTTGAAGTGGTGGATCAGGGCCTCCATCGAGGTGCCCATGATCTCGCGGATGTGGTTGAGGCTGTTGCCCATCCCGTCGCTGCCGACGGCCAGCTGAGCGGGCCAGGCGATCTTCTTGTCCCCGACCATCACCGGCTGCTTGTCCAGCTTCTGCAGCCGCTCCACACACTGCTCGACGATGTGCAGCGACTGCTTCATCTCCTCGATCCGGACACGCATCCGGCCGTAGGCGTCAGAGGTGTCCCAGGTGACGACCTCGAAGTCGTAGGTCTCGTACCCGCAGTAGGGACGGCTCTTGCGCAGATCGTGCGGCAGGCCGGTGGAGCGCAGCACCGGACCGGTGATTCCCAGGGCCATGCAACCGGCCAGGTCGAGGTAGCCGACGTCGACCAGCCGCGCCTTGACGATCGGGTTCTCGATCGCGAGCTTCTCGATGTCGGAGATGCCCACACGCAGTTCCCGGACCGCCGACCGGACGCTGTCCAGGGATCCCGGGGGGATGTCCTGGGACAGCCCGCCCGGCCGGATATAGGCGTGGTTCATGCGCAGGCCGGTGATCAGCTCCAGCACCTGAGCACCCGCTCGCGCTCGCGGAAGCCCACGGTCATCACGGTGAGGGCGCCGATCTCCATGCCGCCGGTGGCCATGGCCACGAGGTGGGAGGCGACCCGGTTCAGCTCCATCATCATCACCCGGATGACGGTGGCGCGTTCGGTGACGTCGTCGGTGATGCCGAGCAGGCGCTCCACTCCGAGGCAGTAGGCGGTCTCCTGGAACAACGGCGTCAGGTAGTCCATCCGCGTGCAGAAGGTCACGCCCTGGGTCCAGTTGCGGAACTCCATGTTCTTCTCGATGCCCGTGTGGAGGTATCCGACGCCACAGCGGGCCTCTGTGACCGTCTCGCCGTCGATCTCCAGGATCAGCCGGAGCACCCCGTGGGTGGACGGGTGCTGCGGACCCATGTTCACGACGATGCGTTCCTCGCCCAGGCTGGCGGCCTGTTCGGCGATGTCCTCCCAGTCACCGCCGCTCGCGGTGAAGACCCGACCGGTCCCGCCATCGTCCACCGCGGGGTCGTCGAGGCCGGAGGCGTACGGGTCGCCGGGGGCGCGTCGTCTCGCTCATCAGCTGTACGACCTCCTCGTGTCGGGCGGCGGAATGGTGGCGCCCTTGTACTCCACCGGGATGCCGCCCAGCGGGATAGTCCTTGCGCTGCGGGTGACCGGGCCAGTCGTCGGGCATCTGGATCCGGGTCAGGGCGGGGTGGCCGTCGAAGACGATGCCGAAGAAGTCCCAGGCCTCGCGCTCCTGCCAGTCCGCGGTCGGGTACACCTCGACCACGGACGGGATGTGCGGGTCGGCGTCCGGGCAGGCGGTCTCGAGCCGGACGCGGCGATTGTGCGTGATCGAGAGCAGGTGGTAGACCGCGTGGAGTTCGCGGCCCACGTCGTGCGGGTAGTGGACGCCGCTGACGTTCGAGCACAGCTCGAACCGCAGGTCGGGGTCGTCGCGCAGTACCCGGCACACGCCCAGAAGGTGTTCGCGCCGGACGTGAAGGGTCATCTCGTCGCGATCCACGACGACGCTCTCCACCGCCTCGTTGACCCCTTGCTCGCCGAGCGCGGCGTCGAGGGCGTCGGCG
The DNA here is from genome assembly GCA_963750395.1 of uncultured Actinomycetota bacterium. Taxonomy (GTDB): domain Bacteria; phylum Actinomycetota; class Actinomycetes; order Actinomycetales; family Kineosporiaceae; genus JADJPO01. The sequence goes on from CAVVQM010000012.1 coordinate 394,031, forward strand.
ACCTCGTCGAAGTCCCCGCCGTAGGGGCGCTGGCTGGGGGCCGGCATGGTGATCGTGGGACCAGACCGCCGTAGCCGGAGGTGTCGCCGGAACCGTGGACACCGAACATGCCCTCGCGGACCTCGATGACCTCCGCCTCGGCCAGGGTGGGACGGGGGACGGCGGCGCCGTCATCGGCGGCGGCGTCGCGGTTCGGTGGCGTGTCTCTCGGGGCTCACCGCAGCAGACCCTTCATCTGCGAGGTGGGCGATGGCTGCCATCGCCGCCTCCTCGGCGGCGTGTGCCGCGGCCACCCGGTTGACCCCGAGCGGCGTGTAGGCGATCTGTTCGTGCAGCGTGAGGATCGCGTTGATCAGCATCTCGGGACGCGGTGGGCAGCCGGGGAGGTAGATGTCCACGTTCACCACGTGGTCGACGCCCTGCACGATGGCGTAGTTGTTGAACATGCCCCCGCTGGAGGCACAGACCCCCATCGCGATGACCCACTTGGGCTCGGCCATCTGGTCGTAGATCTGCCTCAACACCGGGGCCATCTTCTGGCTCACCCGCCCGGCGACGATCATCAGATCGGCCTGTCGGGGCGAGCCTCTGAAGACCTCCATACCGAAGCGGGCGAGGTCGTATCGAGGTCCGCCGGTGCTCATCATCTCGATGGCGCAGCAGGCCAGGCCGAACGTGGCGGGCCAGAGGGAACTCTTGCGAATGTATCCGGCGATGGATTCGACGGACGTCAATAGGAAGCCGCTCGGCAGCTTCTCCTCGATACCCATGTCAGATCCCTCGCCTCGACGACTGCGCGGACGGCGTGGCGCCCGTTCTCAGTCCCATTCCAGACCACCCCGACGCCACACGTAGGCGTAGGCGATGAAGACCGTCGCGATGAACAGCACCACCTCGATCAGAGCGAACAGGCCCAGCCGATCGAAGGCGACCGCGAAGGGGATGAGGAAGACGCTCTCGATGTCGAAGATGATGAAGAGCATGGCGACGAGGTAGTACTTGACCGGGAACCTGCCGCCGCCCGCCGCCTGCGGGGTGGGCTGGATGCCGCACTCGTAGGCCTCCAGCTTCGCCCGGTTGTACCGCTTGGGGCCGGCCAGGCTGTTGGCCACGATCGAGAACACGGCGAAAGCGGCCGAGATGGCGGCCAGGGCCAGGATCGCTACGTACGGGTTCACGCGGTCACCCTTCTCTGCTCGATCGCTCCGCCACCGTGATAGAGCGCACGACGGTGGCATCGTTCCATCGTGCGGCGGCCCCATCCTAGGGGCCGCCACCCACGGTTTCCGGACCGGGCCCCGATCGCGGAAGTGATCGACTCCATGTGAGCTTGTGAAGCCGGCCCGGCCGCCGTCACGGTCGGGTCGCGCGGTGCAGGGCGACGATGCCGCCGGTGAGGTTGCGATAGGACACCTCGTCCCACCCCGCACCGCGGATGCGCCCGGCCAGACCGACCTGGTCGGGCCACACCTGAATCGATTCCGCCAGATAACGATAGGCCTCGGGATTGCTGGCCACCCGGCCCGCCATGACGCGGCAGAGCGCGCATCAGGTAGCCGGAGTAGACGGTGCGCAAGGGACGCCAGGTCGGGTGGGAGAACTCACAGACGACCAGCCGCCCACCGTGGCGGGTGACCCGTCGGAGTTCGGCCAGGGCGGCGTCCGTGTCCGACGACGTTGCGTAGCCCGAACGATATGGTCACCGCGTCAAAGGCGCCGTCGCAGAACGGCAGCCGCAGCGCGTCCCCGGCGACCATGACCAGATCCGATCGGCGCCGCTTGCCGTTGGCGAGCATGCCGAGGGAGAAGTCGCAGGAGACCACACGCGCGCCGGCGTCGATCATCGGCTCGCTGGATGTGCCGGTGCCGGCGGCCAGATCCAGGACCTTCTCCCCCGGGCGGACGTCGATCGCGCGCAGCACGTGAGCCGCGCCAGCGCTCGTCCTGGCGCAGGGAGATGATCGTGTTGGTGCGGTCGTAACGCTCGGCGACCTGATCGAACATCGCTGCGACGTCCTGCGGCTGCTTGTCGAGACTGGCGCGGGGCATGTGGGCATCGTCGCACCCCGAGCGGACCGGCTGCATGCCGGTTGCCCGGCGAGTTGGCCGGCGCCATCGTAGGCTGAAGGCGCCATGACCAGCGCACCCGTGGACGTTCCGCTCGTCGTCCGGACGCTGCCGATCGAACTGTCGGCCGACCACCCCGGGCTGCTCAGCCTGCTCCCCCGCACGCAGCCGCTCGCGTGGGTCCGTCGAGGTCAGGGTGTCGTCGGCTGGGGCAGCGCCGTCCGGATCGAGGTCGACGGTCCGCATCGCTTCGAGAAGGCCGACCGAGCCTGGTCGGAGCTGGTCGAGTCCTCCCTGGTGCGTGACGAGGTCGGGCTGCCCGGCACCGGCCTGGTGGCGTTCGGTTCCTTCAGCTTCGCGCCCGACTCCCCCTCCCGCTCGGTCCTGATCGTGCCGGAGGTGGTGGTCGGATATCGGGACGGGCGCCACTGGCTGACGACGGTGAGCGCCGGCGGGCTGCCCCCACCCCCGTATCTTCCGGACGTGGACGCCGTGGCGTCACCGGGGGCCGTGCGGTTCTCCCCCGGCGCTCTGGACGAGGAGCAGTGGGCGCAGACGGTGGCCGAGGCCGTGATCCGGATCACCTCGGGAGAGGTGGACAAGGTCGTCCTCGCCCGAGATGTCCACGCGCGCACCGAGGGCCCGGTCGACCCGCGGTGGCCACTGACCCGCCTGGCCCGCGACTACGAGAGCTGCTGGACGTTCAGCGTGGACGGCCTGATCGGCGCGACGCCTGAACTCCTGATGCGCCGGGAGAAGGGCCTGGTCACCTCACGGGTCCTGGCCGGGACCATCCGACGCAGCGGTGACGACGACGGGGACCATGTGCTGTCGACCTCGCTGGCGCACTCCAGCAAGGATCTCGAGGAGCACGAGTACGCGGTGCGTTCCGTGGCAGATGCCCTGGCGCCGCACTGCACCTCGATGAACCTGCCCGAGGCGCCGTACGTGCTGCACCTGTCGAACGTCATGCACCTGGCCACGGACGTCACCGGGGTGCTCGCGGACCACGCGTCCTCGCTGGACCTGGCGCGCATCCTGCACCCCTCGGCGGCCGTCTGCGGAACGCCCACGTCGGCGGCCGCCTCGATGCTGGCCGAGTTGGAGGGCATGGACCGGGATCGCTACGCGGGGCCGGTCGGCTGGATCGACGCGCAGGGGGACGGCGAGTGGGGCATCGCCCTGCGCTGCGGCCGGATCGACGCAGACGATCGGGGGGTCAGGCTGTTCGCCGGGTGCGGCATCGTGGCCGGCTCCGACCCCGAGGCGGAGTTGGCCGAGTCCGTGGCCAAGCTGGTGCCGATGCACGAGGCGCTCGGCTCGAACTGACCCGACTGACCCGAGCCGCCCGGATCGTCAGAGCTTCACTGCGCCAATGCCTTTGCCACACTCGCACGCAGCTCGTCGTGCACGCGGATCAACGCGGCACGCGACGTCTCCACCTCGATGACGCTGACCCCGGGAGCGGGGCGGGTCAGAACGTCGTCCAGGTCTGCCGATTCGTGTACCTGCCGATGGGGCAGCCCGAGCCCCTGGCACAGGGCGCCCAGGTCCGCGCGGTGCGGCGTGCCGAAGAGCCGCTCGAACTGACGGGCGCGCTCGGAGGTGGGGCCCTGCTCATCCGCGAGCCGACCGTACTCGAGCAGCGAGAAGATCCCACCGCCCGCGTCGTTGGCCACCACGACCTGCAGACTGTCCGGCCTCACCTCACCGGGCGGGGCCAGCAGGCCGTTGAGGTCATGCAGGAAGGCGATGTCCCCGAGCAGCACCCGGGTCGGGCGCCCCGTGGCCAGTGCGTGGCCCATGGCCGACGAAAGGGTTCCGTCGATCCCGGACAGGCCTCGCGCGGAGGCCACCAGCACGTCGTCCGGGAACCCCTCGGCGACCAGGTCGACATCACGGATCGGGTTGCTGGCGGCCACCACGAGACTCTGCCCGGGAGTCAGCGCCCTCACCACGGCACGGGCCACGGTGGGCCCGGTCGGGGTGCGGAGGCCGTCGAGCACGTCGTCCACGCCCCGGCGCGCCCGCCGTGAGCCGTCGCGCCACAGCCCCGTCCAGCGTTCCTGCGCCTCGCGATCGGAGCCGGTCGGGGCGGATGCGGTCGCGGCGACCGCTCGGGTCGCCTCCCGACCGGGGTCAGGCCAGTCGGGCCAGGGTGAGACCAGGACCAGTTCGACATCCGAGCGGCCGAGGAGCCGGGTGACCTGGCGCGACAGGGTGGGGCGTCCATACACCACCACGCGCTCCACCGGATCGGCGAACTCGGCGTGCTCCAACAGGAGTCGGTGGGCCTGGACCACCGCTGAGCCGTGGAGCGCTCCCGACGACGGTTCCGCCAGGAGTGGCCAGCGGGCCGTCTCCGCCAGGATGCGGGCATCGGGGCCTGCGCGATCACCGGCGAGGACCAGGGTCCTCGGGCCGGAGGGGAGCGCCAAGGGTGTCGGCACGGGCCGATCGGTCCGCGGTTGCCTCGGCGGCGTCGCCTGCGAATCCACGGTGACCTGCTCATCACCCTGCGGCACAAGGGGTTCGGAGAAGCCCAGATTGAGGTGTACCGGGCCTGGCCGGATTCCGTCCCCACCGATGGCGGTCAGCAGGCAGCGCCGTATCCGCGATCGCCAGGACCGCGGGTCGTCATCGGAGGAGTCGACGTCGGTCGCGGCACGCACGGCGGCTCCGAACAGGCCCTGCTGGAGTTCGCTGGTCTGGTTCACCCAGGTGCCCCTCACGGCGCGCGGTCGGTCCGCGGTGAGCAGGATCAGCGGCAACCCACTGTGATGGGCCTCGAGCACTGCCGGATGCAGATTGGCGACCGCGGTGCCCGAGGTCGTGACCACTGCCGCCGGACTGCCGCCGCCGGCCATCCCGAGAGCCGTGAAGCAGGCGGCGCGTTCGTCGTGGCGCACGTGCAAACGCAGGGTGCCTGCGCGCTCAGCGTCGTCCAGCGCGTAGGCGAGTGGTGCGCTGCGCGACCCCGGGCACAGCACGACCTCGCGCACACCGATGGCTGCGAGGGCGTGGACCACCTCATCGGCGAGTCGGGCGGACGGCGTCACCGCGCCATCCTGACGTATCGCCGGTCCGGGTCGGGGTCAACCCCGCGCTCGGGAAGCCTTGAGGGCGATCCGGATCGAGCCCTTCGCCGCCTCCGCCGACGACCCGCGGGATCCGGTGCCGACCTCGAGACCTCTTGGCCCACTCGCCGGGCCCGCAGCACGATGCCGCGCCTTGCCCGTCGGCGGACAGTCCGCGTCGTCGCCCATGGCACGGTCAGCCTTCCCGTCGCGGGCGGATGCCTCCTTGAGCCTCGCGAGCACCTTGCGCACCTCGACCTGCCGGGTCTGGCGCTGCTGCTGCACGAAGTCCTTGGCGCTCTTCCGGTTCTCCCAGTCCCCCACCGGGACCTTGACCTTCGCCCTCGACAACTCAACGGTCGGCGGCTCCTGCTCAACCGGAGCCTCGGTCTCGGCCGGAGCCTCGGTCTCGGCCGGAGCCTCGGTCTCGACGGGATCCGGAGGCGCCTGCTCAACCGGAACCACCGGCGCTTGCTCGGCCGGAGCCTCGGTCTCGACCGGAGCCGGAGGCGCCTGCTCAACCGGAACCGCCGGCTCGGCCGGAGCCTCGGTCTCGACCGGAGCCTGCTCACCGACCGGAGCGGCGGAGCCACGGGCACCACCGGTTCACTCGGCACCACCGGTTCACTCGGAACCGGACCAGGAGAACCCGTCGGAACCGGGACCGAACGCCCACTCGGCACTACCGGCACCACCGGAAGCACCGGGTCACTCGGCACCACCGGCTCACTCGGCACCACCGGCTCACTCGGCACCACCGGCTCACTCGGCACCACCGGCTCACTCGGAACCACCGGCTCACTCGGAACCACGGGCTCACTCGGAACAGCGGACGGGCGGGCGACGGGCGCAGCCACGGCCGGCGCCGACGCGCGGCGGGACGGGCTTGATGTCGTGGGCGCCGGCGCGACGTGGCTGGCGGTGGGTTCATGGGTGCGGGTGTGGGTGACCTCAGCCTCGTTCGTGCCTACCCCCGCGTCCTCGTCCCCCGGATCCACCGTCGCGGATGTGGTGGGGGCGGCGACCGCCGTCCCGGTGGGCTGCTCGGACGGCTCTGGGGAGGGTGATACGTCGCCCGACGGCGTGGTCTCGCCGAGCGCCAGGGGCATCTCAGGAAAGGGCCCGGTCGGAGCGGCCACACTGGTCGAGCCACTCGAGGAAGGGGCCGTCGGACCTCCGTCCGGCAGGACCCGCCCGCCACGACTGATTGTCGGGGTCTCGTCAGGCGTCGCGTCGGGGGCCGCGGACCCGGGAGACGACGCGGACGGAGCCACCGCGCCGGTCGACTGAGGTGATTCCAGACCCGACTGTGTCTGGTTGTCGGCCGACTCAAGGGATGCCCAGGTGACCAGGGCAACAGCCACGGTGGTCGCCGCCCACGCGGCACGCCGGCCCCTCAGGTCACGCTCCATGCCGCCCTCTCGGTCTTCGAACCGCTCTTGAAGGAGTCACCCGTCGTCGCCGGATTCGTCACCGACGACATTCCGGCGCACCGAGCGTACACACGAGCGGGCCGAAAGACCGTGCACCGGCCGGGCGGGTCACGCAGTGTCACTTCGCCGGGGCTGTTGCAGCCTCCGCCGGGTCACGCTGCCAGCACGGCGTGGCAGCGTCGTAGGCGGTCGCGCCACCAGGCGGCACGGGCAGCGGGAGCCGCCAGCCGATGCAGGAGGTCGTCGTCCGGCTCCGCCGCCCGGACGCCGAGCAGCCCGTCGCGGACCAGGAGCGGGCGCAGGCTCACGTCACGCGACAGGAAGGCCGCGGTGCCGAGCCCGCAGGCGAACGGCAGCTGAGGCAGCGCGGCGGCCAGTCGCACGCCGGCGGACAGACCCACGGAGGTGTCAAGGGCGGAGGAGACGACGACCGGCAACCCGTGATCGCCGCCGAGTCGTTCCGCGACCTGCAGGGCCGCCAGGACCCCGCCCAGGGGCGCCACCTTGATCACCACCACATCCGCCGCCCCGGCCACCGCCACGGCGAGCGGGTCCTCTGCCCTGCGCACGCTCTCGTCGACTGCGACCGGCACGTCGACGCCGGTGCGGGCCAGCCGCCTGCGCAACTCGGCGAGTTCGGACAGCGACGTGCAGGGCTGCTCGGCGTACTCCAGGGTGAACGGGGCGAAGGCCGTGAGAGAGCGCAGGGCCGTCTCGACGTCCCACGCGCCGTTGGCGTCGACCCGGATCCGCCCCGTGGGCCCGAGGCCGGAACGCACCGCCGCGAGGCGGTCCACGTCGTCCGCGAGGTCCTGGCCCCGCTCGGCGACCTTGATCTTGGCGGTCGTGCAGCCGTCGAAGCGTGCCAGAACGGCGTCGACCTGCGCGGCCGCGACGGCAGGGACCGTCGCATTGACCGGGACGACGTCCCGCACCACCGGGACCGGGGACCGCCAGGCCGCCTCGATCGCCGAAGCCAGCCAACGTGCCGACTCCGTGTCGTCGTACTCGGGGAATGGAGCGAACTCCCCCCACCCCTGCGGTCCGTGCAGGAGCACCGCCTCGCGCGCGGTGACGCCGCGGAAGCGCACCCGCAACGGAACCGTCACCACGTGCGCACCCGCCAGCAGATCATCGAGGCTGGGCAGGGGCGGTTCGGGCTGGGCGTCGGGCATCGCCCTATTCTCGGGCCGTGAGTGAAGCCCAGCATCCCGTCTCGCAGATCCTCGATCCGTCGGCCTGGCGGGAGGTGCCTGGTTTCGACCTGACCGACGTCACCTATCACCGCTGCGTCCTGGACGGTCCGGCGGCCGGCACCGTGCGGATCGCCTTCGACCGGCCGGAGGTGCGCAATGCGTTCCGTCCGCACACGGTCGACGAGTTGTACCGGGTGCTCGACCACGCCCGGATGAGTCCCGACGTCGGGTGCGTGCTGCTGACCGGCAACGGGCCCAGCGAGAGGGACGGGGGCTGGGCGTTCTGCTCGGGAGGCGACCAGCGGATCCGCGGTCGGTCGGGGTATCAGTACACCCGTGTGGATGCCACCTCGGGCCGGGTGGGCGAGAGCGCCGAGACCGTGGACGACGTCCGCACCCGGGCCCACGGCGGACGGCTGCACATCCTGGAGGTGCAACGGCTGATCCGGACGATGCCGAAGGTCGTCGTCGCGGTGGTGAACGGCTGGGCCGCCGGCGGCGGGCACAGCCTGCACGTCATCTGTGATCTGACCGTCGCCAGCCGTCAGCACGCACGCTTCAAGCAGACCGACGCTGACGTCGCCTCCTTCGACGGGGGTTTCGGCTCTGCGTACCTGGCGAGAATGGTCGGGCAGAAGTTCGCTCGCGAGATCTTCTTCCTCGGCCGGACCTACGACGCCGAGACCATGCAGCGGATGGGGGCGGTGAACCTGGTCGCCGACCACGACGAACTGGAAGCCGTTGCGCTGCAGGTGGCCGCGGAGATCAACGGCAAATCCCCGACCGCCCAGCGAATGCTGAAGTTCGCCTTCAACCTGGTGGACGACGGCCTCGTCGGCCAGCAGGTGTTCGCCGGTGAGGCAACCCGCCTCGCCTACATGACCGAGGAGGCGGTTGAGGGGCGGGACTCCTTCCTGGAGAAGCGTTCTCCCGACTGGTCGGCGTACCCCTGGTACTACTGAGCGAGCGTATCGGCGTCAGGTCAAAGGCCGGGTTCGCGGTCAGCTCTGTTCAGCTCCTCGGCGAGCATCACAAGGATGCCGCTGGGGCCGCGAACATAGGTGAGCCTGTAGGCGTCTTCATAGGTCGCCACGCCGCGCAGCGGGTGACAGCCGTGCCTCGCGGCGATCTCGAGGGCCTCGTCGATGTCGTCGACCGAGAAGGCGACGCGGTGCATGCCGATCTCGTTCGGCCGGGTGGGCTCCGTCTCGATCGCGTCGGGGTGGATGTACTCGAAGAGTTCCAGGCGACCGTTGCCACCTGGCGTCTCGAGCATGGCGATCTTGGCGTGGTTGCCATCGAGGCCGACGGCCGTGTCGGTCCACTCTCCACTGACCGTGTCCCGCCCCAGGACGGTCAGCCCGAGATCGGTGAAGAAGGCGATCGCCGCGTCGAGGTCTCGGACAGCGATTCCGACGTTCACGAACTTGATGGGCATGCGCTGCACGCTACAGAGTGGCGGTGATCTGCCCAGGCCGACGCTCTCCAAGACCGTGCGGTACGGCGTGGTCCTCGACCTTCACCGAGTGCGGTTCCTTCATCGGGACGATCCACCTGCACGATCCCCGTGGCTTGTGCGCCGCGTCTTGTCCGCCTTGAGGACGATCTTCGTCGGGCGCAGCGCTGTGAGCGCCATTCCCAGCAGGTCTTCGAGTTGGAGCACCCAGGACAGTGACCAGAGTCGTCCGCGACTACATCCTGATCGGATGAGCGTGATCCTGACCGGATGAGCGTGCCGATCCCGCACCGGCACGGTCGGTCTCGGGAACCTTCTAGTCGAGCCGCGACACCACGTCCAGCAGGGCGTCGGCGACCTCCTCGGGTGCCGTGAGCAGATGGAGATGACGCCCATCAAGGCGCCGCACCACCCAGCCGCTCTTCTCAGCGAGAGTCATCTGTTCGGCGTAGGCGTCTCCGAACGCGATGTAGCCGGAGCGTTGCATCGGCCACCCCGCGGGCGCAGGCGGCTCGTCGAGCAACAGCCGCAGAGGCACACGTGGCTCGTGGGTCGTGACCACGTCCCAGTGCTCCCCGACCGCGGCATGGATGTCCTCAGGCGGCCACCATGTCGACCAGGGGGCGAGGAGCCCGTCGGGCAGTTCGCGTGCACGAAGGAACTCGATCCATTCCGAATCCGACCTGCCACCTGGCAGAAGCGAGTCCAGGCATACGAGCTTTGCCCCCACTTCATCGGCCACAGCCGGGCCGAACCGGCCGGCGTTGGAGTGAGGTATCACGACGTCGGCCCCGTTTGCGGCCGCAACGAACCCAGCCAGCACCCGCGACGTGTCGGCTGCGGCGCCGCGGGCCACCACCACCTGGTGCCCGCGGTCTTCCAGCGCCGCTGCGAGCAGATCGGCCACCGTCGGCGTTGTCAGGGGACTCGGCAGCAGACAGAGTCGCATGCGGCGATCGTGCCCCGTGACGTGCTTCATGACTGCGTGGGCTTGCGCTGGGCGAGGTAACGGGTGGCCGTCTCGAGCCAGCCGACGAGTGCCGAGTCGCTGCGCAGAGCTCTGGCTTCGACTCGTATCCACCCTTCCCCCATCGAGCGACCGGTCCCCATCTCCGCGCGGGATGCACCGGGACGTTTCAGCAGTCTTGCGTCCTCGGCGGGGTCCACGCGGACAAGCAGACCGCCGTCCTTGTGCGCTGCTACCGCCATCGCGTCATCGACCATGACGGCGATCGCACCGAACATGCGCACCTCCCGCAGTTGCCCATCCGGAAGCAACGCCCGCACCCGGTCGACCAGCTCGCGCGCCGGGTCGTCACCGGTCCCTTGCTTCATGCCGGCTGCTGCTCGCGCGGGACGTAGCCGAGGCGGTCGAAGGCGAGACGGATCTCGACGATCTGCCCTTCTCGCACCGTGAACAGTTCGCTCGCCAACGTCGTTGTCGTGACTGCGGTCTGCGGGAAGTACCACAGCGCGACCCGTGCCCCATCGGTCATTCGGGTGTGTTCGGGTGCGCCTGTCAACATGGGCACGAAGCCGGTGAGGTATGCGCGCCAGTCACCCTTTGTGCTGACGTTCTCATCAGGGGCGAAACAGCGAACGTCCTCCGACACATAGGTCAGGGCTTGATCGACGTCGCCGCTGGTCCAGGCTTGGTGATAGGCCTCCACGACAGACAGTGCATCCTCATCAACGTTCGACATCGTCGCTCCTTCAGGTGGTAGGTGCTCGGGCGCGGGTTTCCAGGGATCGGGCGGGAGTTGCTCGCCTGCGGCGGCCCGCGCGAGACGGGGCAGGAAATGACTCCACCCCTTCGCGTGACCGGGAACCTCGCCCGTGGGCAGATCGGTGTGGACGACCTCGACCCGGGTCCCGGCGCGGATCGGCGTCAGTTCGAAGGACACCGTCGACGCGCCAGGAGGCAGGCTCTCGTTGCCGGCGAACCCCCAGGAGACCGTCACCCGTCGAGGTGGATCCACCTCGAGGAACATGCCCCGCGCGGGGTAGCCGGCGATGTCCACCGCGAACTGTCCGCCGGGCACGGGGTCAAGCGATGCCCACTGTCCCATCCACGACGTCATGCCCGCGTCGGTCACCAAGAACTCGAAGACGACCTCCGGGGTCGCCTCGATGTCGATCGAGCTCCGGTGCTCAGTCATCGACGCTCCCGGTCGTCGATTCCACCGCACGCTTCAACGCGCTCAACCGTTCGGGCCAGAAGTCGTCGAAGAAGCCTTTGCCGACGGCGAGTCCCTCCACGCGCACGGCGAACAGATGACGCGTGCCAGACCGCGCACCGGTGACCAGACCTGCTGCACCAAGGACTTTCAGGTGGTGAGACACGATCTGCTGCGACAGACCCAGCGTGTCGGCGATCTCTCCGACCGCGCACCGCTGGTTGCGGACGACCGCCAGTATGGCGCGACGGTTCCTGTCCGCGAGCGCGTGGAACGTTCGATCCAACGCCATCGCAGGGTCGCTCATCGTGCACCTCCTGGCCCCACGGTATCACCAACAAGCGTTTGTACAAATCAAGACGGTGGTTTACGGGCAGGTGGCTGTTTCGGTACCCGCGGGATCGGCCGATGTGCGAAATGGGTCAGGGCCCGCACAGGCGCTTGGCGGCTACCGTGGTAGTCGACCAGAGCTAGGGAGGCACGGCACGACCATGCTGCCCGAGGAGATACTGCTGGAACGCTTGGTCACCGAAGCCCGGCTCCTCGTAAACGCCTTCGGGTGCTGCGACCCGGCCGCGCCGGTGCCCGGCCTGGAGTGGGACGCGCGGACCGTTGCTACGCATGTCGGCGCAGTGCATCGATGGGCGGCCGACATCGTCGCGCGCAGGTTGGCGACCAACGAGAGTGGCGGCAGTGCGGCCTTCTGGCCACCCGACGCGAACGACGCCCGGCTGGCCAGGTGGTTGGACGACGGGGCCGCTCTGCTCATCGCCGCCTTGCGTGCAGCACCGGCGACGCTGGAGTGCTTCACGTTCATCCCAGGTGTCACGCCCCGGCGGTTCTGGATCCGGCGACAGGCGCACGAAACGGCGATTCACCGCGCCGATCTGGAGGCCGCGGCCGGCAGGCCAGTGACCCCGGTTGAGGCGTCCTTCGCGCAGGACGGTTTCGGCGAGATCGTCGGCGCTTTCGCCACTGAGCCGGGCTTCGCCACCGACCGCCCGGGCCGGTTGCTGCTCAATGCCTCCGACGGACCGGGATGGATGGTCATCTTCGGCGGCGATCGCAACCGCGTCGAATCCGGCGATCTCGCCGGGGCCGAGGCCGATGCGGTCGTCGGCGGAAGCAGCGACGAGCTCTACCGCTGGGCCTGGAACCGCCCCTCCACCGCGACCGCGGCCGGCGACCCCGACGTCCTCGACTCGTGGCGCGCGGTGCGCGTGCACTGACGCTCGCCGATCAGGACCCGATTCGGCGCCCCGTCCGGACTGCGCGCGATCGGTCACTCGGGGAGGGGAGCGGCCCACTCGGCACGTTTGATCAAACAGAAGGGATGTCCGGCAGGGTCGGCGAACACGTCTTTGCCGTCGTGCCTCGTAGCGCCGAGCGCAAGGACGCGGGGCGTCGCGGTGGCCACGTTCTCGACCATGACGTCGAGGTGCATTTGCTGCGGGATGGCTGTGCCGGGCCACGTCGGTGGTCTGTGGTCGGGGGCGAGTTGGAACGCGAGCCCGGATGTCGTGGCGTCGTAGCACCTAGCGAGGCCTCGAGGATCAGGGCAGTCCAGGATGAGGTGGTGCAGCCGCCCGCGCACCCGTTCATGGTCTCACCCAGGACGCCACCAGCTTCTGCACGCTGCTGCTCAGTCCCCGTTGACCGTGCCCGGCCGCCCTGGAATCTGAGTGGCTGCCGGCGTTGTTCCACTTGATGTTAGGCACTAACATTAAGGGTATGGTGGTCACGAGTCCGAACAGGACCGCGCGCACCCGTGCGCGGCTGCAGGCAGCGGCACTGAAGCTGTTCTCCGAGCAGGGGTACGACGCGACGACCGTCGAGCAGATCGCGCGGGAGGCCGGAGTCAGTCACATGACGTTCTTCCGGCACTTCCCGACGAAGGACGCCGTCGTGCTCGATGACGGCTTCGATCCGGCCATCGCGGCTGCGGTGGCCGTCGCACCGACTGGCCTCCCGCCTCTGACGCGCGTGTGCGCGGGACTCCGCGCCGCGCTCACGCACGTGGACCTGCCTGGGCAGGAGGAGGTCCGGCTCCGGGTCAGGATCGCCGCGGACCATCCGGCGCTCCGCGCCGGCACCTACGCCGCCACGGAGGCCACCCAGGAGGCGATCACCGAGGTCCTCGTCGCCGATGGTGTCAGTCCCTTCGAGGCCCGGGTCGCCTCGGCCGCGGCGCTGGCCGCACTCACCGTCGCCCTGCTCGAGTGGTGCCTCGGCGACCACGACGACCCGATGTCGAGCCGGCTCAGCGCCGCACTCGACGTGCTCGACGGGACGGCGAGGCGATGAGCGCCCTGCAGATCCGCCGCCTGGCGCACCGCTACGACGACACCGCCGTGCTGCACGACGTCGACCTCTCCGTCGCTTCTGGCGAGGTGCACGCGCTGGTCGGCTTCAACGGGGCCGGCAAGTCGACTCTGATGCGCGCCGCTCTGGGCATGGTCCGGCCCGAGGGTGGTGTCGTCCGCATCGATGGCGTCGAGGTTGCGCACCTCGACACCGTGGGGTGGAGCCGTGTGGGGCACCTGATCGACACGCCGTTCGTCTACCCCGAGCTGACGGTCAGGGAGAACCTCTGGGCGGCCGCGCGTCTGCACGGCGTGCCCGCCTCAGAAGCCAGGGCCCGCGCCGACCGGACGCTGGCCGACCTCGAGCTCGGGCCGTGGGCGGACCGCCGTGCATCGGCGCTCTCCCAGGGCAACCGGCAGCGCGTCGGCCTGGGCAGCGCGCTCGTGCACGACCCGCGGCTGCTCGTCCTGGACGAACCCACCAACGCCCTCGACCCGGCCGGGGTGCTGCTGCTGCGCGAGCTGCTGCTGGCGCGCGCCGCCGCCGGGGTGGCTGCTCTGGTCTCCAGCCACCACCTGGACGAGGTGGCTCGGATCGCCGACCGCGTGAGCGTCATCCATGCCGGCACGATCGTGGGCGAGCTGGACCCGCACGGCGTCGATCTGGAGCGAGCGTTCTTCGCGAAGGTGCACGCCGCCGACGCGGCCAGGCGCGTGGAGACGGTCCGATGAAAGCGGCGTTCGCCGTCGAGGCGCTCAAGCTGCGCCGCTCCCGAGTGGTCGCCGCGGCGACCGTGGTCCTGCTCCTCGTGCCAGCACTGCTCGCCCGGGCTTTCCTGATCGCCGCGGAACGCGGCGGCGCCGACCCGATGAGCGCCAAAGCCTCCCTCATGCTGCCGGGGCTCGGCTGGACCGGTTACCTCGGCGGCCTGATCCAGATCTACGCCACCGCCGGCGTGATCGGATCCGGAATCGTGGTCGGTTGGTGCTTCGGACGGGAGTACGCCGACCGCACGGTCGTCTCCCTGTACGCCTCCGCGACCCCCCGCACCTCGGTCGCATGGGCCAAGCTGGTCCTCCTCGCCGTGTGGTCCATCGCCGTGGGAATCGGGATGGCGGCGGCCGCCTGGATGATCGGGATCGCCTCCGGTCTCGGACTTCCCGACGCAGCCGACGGCCGGGTCCTCGCGCGGCTCGCGGCACTGGCGGTCCTGTCCGGACTCCTCGCGCTTCCCGTCGCTCTGCCCGCGAGCATCGGCCGCGGCTACCTCCCGGCCGTCGGTGGCCTGATGGTGCTCGTCGTCGCTGCCCAGGTCGCGATGGTGGCCGGCGCGGGCACCTGGTGGCCCTGGTCGGTGGCCGCTGTGTGGGCCATGGGCACCGACGCAGGCATGGAACCAGTGGCTCCGGGATGGCTGACGGTGGTGCCGTTGGTCGCCACGCTGGGCGCGGCCGCCACGGTGGCGTGGTGGCGGCAGGCAGAGGTGGTGTGACCGGAAGGACTCGGGGCCCTGCGGGGCTGCGACGACCCGGGTCCAGGCAGTCCCGCCTGACCCTGCTGCGGGGTCTACTACGTTGACCCGCGTGAGCGAAAGACGACAGCTCCCACGGCAGCGACGGCGATGGCAAGCGCGATCGCAGCCGCGACATCGCTGGGCCGGTGCCACTGCAGCGTGATGGTGGCCAGCCCGGTTGCGGTCACCGCTCCCGCGCCCACGACCGCACAGGCGGCTCGCCAGGCAGGCTCGGCCACGAACCAAGCCGCCGCGGCCAGACCTGCCACGGCGGCGACGTGCCCACTGGGCAGGCTGTTCAGCATGTCGCCGACACCGTACGACGGCCGGTCGAGCCACGCCTTGAGAAGACTCGCCGCCACCGGGGTCACCGTGGCGATACCGAAGGCGCACGCCGCCTGAACCGGCCGGCCTCGCAGAAGCGCGCCCGCGGCCAGCGCGACTGCGGCGGCCAGCACACTGAACGGTGCGATGAGATCGAGCACGGTCTGGGCCCAGGCCGGCTCACCGAGGATGCTTGCTGTCGTGGTCATGACCTCGGTGTCGATGGCTTGACCCCACGGCATGACCACGGCGAACCAGTAGATCGCAGCGAACGCTACGGCGGCCTTGAGGGCCACTGCGACCGGACGGGTCATCGCGTGGTCGGCCACCGAGGGCTGGGGGTCGGTTCCCGTTGGGGACCACAGGTTTGTCCGTGAGGGTTCGGCGCCTCGTCGGGCCAGAGATGCGCGTAGGCACTACGGTCCCCGGGAGTACCTCCACCACCTCTGAGCCCGAGCACACGACGCACACGGCCGTCCCACTCGCCAGCGTCACGTCAGGATGTTCACCATGCAGTTATTGGTCATCCAGCACGACCACCTGTCTCCTCTGGGTCCGATCGCCGAGCGCTTCGTCGAACGCGGCTTCGATCTGACCATGCACAACGTCGTTGCCGAGGAGGCCTTCGCGACCCCTGGAGTCGTCACGGAATTCCCGGACTTCAGCGACTACGACGCCGTCGTGCCGATGGGCGCTCCGTGGTCGACCTACGACCACGAGCTCATCGGCAGCTGGGTGCTCCCCGAGATCGAGCAGCTGCGGCGGGCGGACGAGGCCGGTGTGCCGGTGCTCGGGATCTGCTTCGGCGGACAGCTGTTGGCCTCCGCGTTCGGCGGGTCCGTCGCCCGCTCCACCACTCCCGAGATCGGCTGGGAGGAGGTGCACAGCGACGACGAGGCCGTGGTGTCGGGCGGACCCTGGTTCCAGTGGCATTACGACCGGTGGCGGCTGCCGCCTGGAGCCCGGGAGATCGCCCGCAACGCGGCCGCCTCGCAGGCCTTCGTGCTTCGCCGCAACCTCGCGGTCCAGTTCCACCCCGAGCTCACTGGCGCGATGCTGGACAGCTGGCTGACCAACGGGGGGGCGCGCAAGGCCCGCAAGGGTGGCTACGACCCCGAAGAGCTGATCACCGCGACGCGTGAGCGCGAGGCCGAGTCGCGACTGCGCGCTCACCGACTCGTCGATGGATTCCTGGACCGTGTCGCGGCTTCCTGAGTCGGTGCGGACATACGACCAGATCTGCGATCGAGCTACTGTCACTCGATGTGGGTCGACCGTCGTCGACCACGCCTGCAAGGGGAAGCTCATGACCGAGAACGAACTCATCGACACCACACCCACCGGGCTTTTCATCGGTGGTGAGTGGCGCGACTCCGCCGACGGATCGACGATCCAGGTGGAGGACCCCGCGACCGGCAGGACCCTGACCAGCGTGGCGTCCGCGACCCCAGCCGATGGTGCTGCTGCTCTCGATGCCGCGGTGGCCGCGCAGTCGGCCTGGGCCGCGACCGCTCCGCGGGAGAGGGCGGAGTTGCTGCGTTCGGCGTTCGAGCGGATCAGCGAACGGGCCGATGAGTTCGCGCTGTTGATGACCTTGGAGATGGGCAAGCCGCTGGCCCAGTCGAAGGGTGAGGTGACCTACGGCGCGGAGTTCTTCCGGTGGTTCTCCGAGGAGGTCGTGCGGGTCGCGGGTCGTTGGGCGACGTCGCCCGACGGCAACACCCGGTTGATGACGATGAAGCGGCCGGTCGGGCCGACGCTGATGATCACGCCGTGGAACTTCCCGCTGGCGATGGGCACCCGCAAGATCGGTCCGGCGATCGCGGCCGGCTGCACGATGGTGGTCAAGCCGGCCTCGCAGACCCCCCTGACGATGCTGGCGCTGGCCGACCTGCTCGATGAGGTCGGGTTGCCCAAGGGGGTGCTCAACGTGATCTCGACCTCGCAGACCAGCGCCGTGATGGAGCCGATCATCAGCGACTCCCGGCTGCGGAAGTTGACCTTCACCGGCTCCACGCCGGTGGGCAAGCAGTTGGTCAGGCAGTCGGCCGACCAGCTGCTGCGGGTCTCGATGGAGCTCGGTGGCAACGCGCCGTTCCTGGTGTTCGCTGACGCCGACGTGGAGGCCGCCGTGGAGGGCGCGATGCTGGCGAAGATGCGCAACATGGGTGAGGCGTGCACGGCCGCCAACCGTTTCCTGGTGCATGAGTCCGTTGCCGACGCCTTCGCCACCCGGTTCGCCGATCGGATGGCCGCGGAGAAGCTCGGACGCGGCACCGAGGACGGCGTCACCGTCGGCCCGCTGATCGACGCCAAGCAGCGCGACAAGGTCACCGAGCTGGTCGAGGACGCCACCAGCCGGGGCGCCTCCGTGGTCACCGGCGGCTCGGCCACCGGCGATGCTGGCTACTTCTTCGAGCCGACCGTGCTCACCGACGTCTCACCCGACGCCGACCTCTTTCGAGAGGAGATCTTCGGACCGGTCGCGCCGATCACCACGTTCTCCGAGGACGACAAGGCCGTGCAGATGGCCAATGACACCGAGTACGGACTGGTCGCCTACGCCTTCACCACCGACCTCGGTCGGATGATCCGGGTCAGCGAAGGCCTCGAGTTCGGGATGGTCGGCATCAACCAGGGCATCGTGTCCAACCCGGCCGCACCGTTCGGTGGCGTCAAGCACTCCGGCTTCGGTCGGGAGGGTGGCCCGGAAGGCATCGAGGAGTACCTGTCGGTGAAGTACGTCGGCATCAGGCCCTGACCTGACAGCCCCGGCCGCCCATGGCTGAGCCAGGGTCAGCTGGGGGCGGTCACTGATACCGGCCACTCGGCGGCTCGCCGAGGCTGGAGCCATGTCGCTTCGTCATCGCGCCGGCCTCACACTGGCCACCGTCCTGTGTCTGGCGATCGGTGGCTACGGAGCCGTTCTGGTTGCGTCCGGGTTCACGTTGCTGCCCTCCGACATCGCCGCGAACGGGCTGCCATTGGCCGTGAAGGCGCATATCGCCACCGCGAGTGTGGCTCTGCTGCTGTCGCCGTGGCAGCTGTGGCCGGGGCTGCGTCGGCGCCGGCCCGGTCTGCACCGGTGGATCGGCCGCGGGTATGTGGTGTCCGCCCTCGCCGGTGGCCTGACCGGGGTGGCGGCGGCGACGGCCACGACTTATGGTGCCGTGGCCGGTGCCGGCTTCGCCGTCCTGGGTGTGCTCTGGGTGGCCAGCACCTGGCAGGGGCTCACCGCCGCCCGCGCTCGTGACCTGATGCGGCACCGGCAGTGGATGGTCCGCTCGTTCGCCCTTGCCTTCGCCGCCGTGACACTGCGCTTCTACCTGCCGCTGGCGGCCGTCCTCGGGATCGACTTCGCCGTCGCGTATCCGGTGGTCGCCTGGCTGTCCTGGGTGCCGAACCTGCTGGTCGCGGAGGTCGCTGTGCGTCGGATGACGCCCAGCGCGAAGCCCGCGTCCCCCCACCCCACCGCCGCCCGCTTGAGTTGACTCACGTCGGATGCTCGGGTGGGTGAATGAGGGCGGCCGATCGCGCCGGGTCCGGTCAGCCGACCCCGTCGCGCAGGACGTTGCGGACCGCGGTCTCGACGTCCGCTGAGGTCAGGTTGCCGTCGACGCCCTTGGGCAGGGCGGCGACGACGGCCGCGGCGATCGCCTCGGGGCTGTAGGTCCCCGCCCGCTGGATCATGACGCCGGTGGTGGCGCTGTTGCCGAAGCGCGAACCCCACACGGTGGCGGCGATCCTGTTCAGGTCGTCCTGGTTCAGAGGCATGTCATCTCCCTTGGGCGGTGGGTCCTCGCCGAGACCCGCGGCGATCCGCGGGATGACGACGTTGATCAACTGGGCGATGCGGGTTCGGCCGGGGCAGGTTCGCCCGTCCGGCGCCCAGGCCTTGAACTGTGCGTGGTAGCCCAGGCCGGACTGGGACGTCGAGGAGACCAGCCGGGCGGGCGCCCCGGTCTGGCGGCACCACCACAGCCCGATCCCGACCAGGGCATTGAGTTGCTTGGTCGACCAGGCGCGCAGCGGGTCTCCGCCGTCCGAGGTCTCGATCGAGGTCGCGTAGGCGTTGCCGGCGTTCTGCGCATCCGCCTGGTAGGCGATCGACTGCCACTGCCAGACCGCGCCGTCCAGGGCCGACCCGTCCCACGGCCCGCCCACTCCGAAGTGGGATTCGGTTCCGGTGTAGCCCTGCCGGCGGAACAGGCTGTCGGTACCGCGCAGGTAGCCCACCATCGTGTGGAAGACCAGGATCCGCGGAGTGATCCGGGGCTCGGTCTGGGTGCCGAGCGGGCGCCAACTGGCTGCCGGATAGCGAACCTGCATGGATCTCCCGCCATCGTGACCTGTCGCGTCCTGTCCGACTGAAGATCGTATCTTCCCAAGAGGGGTGGTTTATCCCAGCACGACGTCACGGTGCAGTACCCGGTGCCGCAGTGCGGCCCGCAACAGATCGGGGGCCCCGGGACGGGCGCGCAGCCGCCGCCCGAGCAGCGCGCCGGACTCCTCCACCAACTCCAGCCAGCGGATCTCGCGCACCACGGTGAAGAACAGTGGGGACGTGTCCTCCGCACTCGGCTGGCGCCGGCCGCCGACCCGCCAGCCGGACTCGGTGACCACCGCCTGGACCAGGCCCCGGACGTCCTCCTCGACCACCAGGTCACCGCTCTCCAGCACGGCGAGCACCACCTCCCAGGCGACGGCCTGCGCCGAGTGCTCCGGCCCGATCAGCCGGGAGGCCACCGTCGTCCACAGCACCTCCCCGTCGGCCAGGGCGTCGCGGCCCGTGGGGGTCAGCAGCAACCGGTTGCCGCGGCGCCGGATCAGCCCCAGGCGAATGGCCGCCTCGCGGAGCACCAGCACGGGATAGGCGTCGACCTCGCGGTGGGAGGCGCCGATCAGCTCCTCGCGCCACCCCAGATCGTCGAGCGCCTGCGCGACGGTGCGCGGCGGCAGGTATCCGGCGGCGGTCAGGGTGAGGGGTTCGGCCACCTGGGCGAGCAGCCAGTCAAGAGGACGCAGGACGGCGCGGGCCGCCGCACCGGGGGCCGGCTGGACGGGATCGAGCAGCCGGGTGACCAGCGGCGACGAGCAACGAACTGCGCGTGGTCGACCCGGATCCGCGGGCCCAGCACGCCATCCGCTCGCACAGCAGTTGCTGATAGGGCGCCCGGCCCGCGAGATCGTCACGGGCCCTCATCAGAACGGCTGCGGCGAGTTCGCCCTGGCGCTCCCGCCAGCCACGGCCCCCGGGAACCAGCTCACCCGCGGCGACGGCCAGCTCCAGCGTGTCCGCGACGGTCTCCAACGCAGAGGCCTCGGCCGGGCCCAGGCTCGCGCCCCAGGTGATCAGTTCGGTGTTCGGCGGCTCGATGCCGCTGCGTTGGGCGGCCCGGCGGGCCAGTGCCCTGGCCCGTTCCGGGGCCACCTGGGCCAGGGCCAGCACCTCGCCGGTGACCTCGCTGCGAGCGATGGCCGCGTACCGGGGCAGCCCCAGCTCGTCGAGCAGCGCCGCGAGGGCCACGGCCCGCCGCCGATGCCCCTCCCCCTGCGTGGCATCGGGGAACGTGGAACCGGGGAGCGAGGTGTGCGGCAGCTCGTCCCAGCAGTACCGCTGCACCCGCCACTGGGTGACCTGTTCGGGCCCGCCGCCGGCGCCGCGAGCGCGCTCCAGCGGCCCGGGCATCCTCCACCAGGTCCAGCGAGGGCAGCTCGCCCCAGACGCGGCGAGGCCGCCGTCGACCGATTGCACGCGGCAAGCCTGCAGGACGTGCCACGGCATGGTCCGACGCGCGCGGGGGTGCGCGGACGACGCGCACGCGGACGCCGCGGCACCCTAGCCTGACCGCGTGTCGCGCCCGCGAGTTGGCACCGCGCGTCACGGACGGCCCCGGCGGCGTCCGGGGCTGCTCGCCGCCCTGCCCGCGGCGCTGAACGGTCGGGTCCGGT
Organism: uncultured Actinomycetota bacterium; assembly: GCA_963750395.1. Taxonomy (GTDB): domain Bacteria; phylum Actinomycetota; class Actinomycetes; order Actinomycetales; family Kineosporiaceae; genus JADJPO01. The sequence goes on from CAVVQM010000012.1 coordinate 415,530, forward strand.
GCTCGCCCCCGCGGCCGGAGAGGTCCCGGCGGACACCCCACCGGTGCCGGGGCGTCTCGACGGCCGCGACGACGACCCCGACGACCCGACGGCCCTGATCGTCACGACGTCGGGATCGAGCGGACCCCCGCGGGCGGTCCTGCTTCAGGCCAGTGCCCTGCTCGCCTCGGCGGCGGCCGCCCATGACCGGCTCGGCGGACCCGGGCGGTGGCTGCTCGCCCTGCCCGCCCATCACGTCGCGGGCGTCAACGTCCTCATCCGTAGCCTGGTCTCGGATCGCCGTCCGGTGCTGATGGACGCCGGCGCCACGTTCAGCCCGGACTCGTTCGTGCGCGCCTGCGACGAGTTGGCCGAGCTCGGCGGGCCACGTCGCTACACGGCGCTGGTGCCCACCCAGCTGGTCCGGCTGCTGGAGGCGGGCGCGAGCGCCTGTCCGCGCTGCCGGTCTGGACGCCGTCCTGGTCGGCGGGGCGGCCGCCCCGCCCGCGCTGCTGCGCGCCGCGCGCGAGGCCGGCCTGGCCCTGGTCACCAGCTACGGCATGAGCGAGACCTGCGGCGGCTGCGTGTACGACGGGGTGCCGCTGGACGGCGTCGAGCTCCGCCTCGACCCGGCCACGGGCGGATCCGGCTGGCCGGGGCGATGCTCGCCCGGGGTTACCTGCGGGAACGGGGCCGGGCCGGGCCCGCCGGAGCGGCGCCCGGACCGATCGGCCACTTCATGATCGACCAGGACGCCCGACGCTGGTTCGTCACCGACGACGCCGGGCACTGGTCCGGCCCGCGCCGGAGTGGCGCCCGCCGCCGTGGTCGTCGACGGCCGGCTGGAGCGGCGCGGTGACCACGGGCGGCGTGACGATCTCGAGCCCTGCGGTCGAGGCGGCGCTGACCGAGCTGCCCGGGGTGGCCCAGGCGGTGGTGCTCGGGCTGCCCGACGCGAGTGGGGCCAGCGGCTGGTCGCCGGCCTGGTCGCGCCGCCGGCGGACGGCCGCACCCGGCCTCCTCGACGTCCGCGCGCCACGTGGCCGCCCGGCTCGAGCCCGCCGGCCGCGCCGCGCGGCCGTCCGGGTGCGTCGACCGCCTCCCCACCCTGGGCCCGGGCAAGCCGGACCGGGCGGCACTGGCGTCCCTGTTCGACGATTCCCCCGGGACCGCCTACCGTCGAACCGCCCGGGACCGGCTGACGCGGTACGGTTGAGTACCGTTCCGCCCGTGGCGAGCCGAGCGCAGTGGGTCTCCGCGGCGCGACCGCGCACCCTGCCCGCCGCCATCGCCCCGATCCTGGTGGGCACGGGTGCGGCCGCTCGGGATGGACGTCGTCCGACCGCTGCGCGCCGTCCTCGCCCTCGTCGTCGCGCTCGCCCTGCAGGTGGGCGTGAACTACGCCAACGACTACTCCGACGGGGTGCGTGGCACGGACGACGACCGGGTCGGGCCGTTCCGGCTCACCGGGTCCGGGGCGGCCCGGCCCGCCGCGGTCCTGCGGGCGGCGATGCTCTGCTTCGCGGTCGGCGGCGGTCACCGGTCTCGCCCTGGTGGCGCTGTCCGGCACCTGGTGGCTGGTCGGCGGTCGGCGCGGCGAGCATCGCGGCCGCCTGGTACTACACCGGCGGCTCGCGACCCTACGGCTACGCGGGCTTCGGGGAGGTGTTCGTCTTCGTGTTCTTCGGCTTGGTCGCCGTGCTCGGCACCACCTACACCCAGGCCCTGCGGGTCACGTGGCGGCGGCGGCCGGTGCGGTCGGCATCGGGGCGCTGGCCTGCGCGATCCTGGTGGCGAACAACCTGCGCGACCTCGAGACCGACGCCCTGACCGGCAAGCGCACGCTCGCCGTCCGCCTGGGCGAGCGCGCCACCCGCGCCCTCTACACGCTGCTCGTGGTGGTGGCCTTCGCCATGGTTCCGGTGGCAGCCACCGTCACCGTCTGGGCCCTGATCGCAGGGTTCGCGGCGGTGCTGGCCATCGCGCCCGTCCGCCGCGTCCGGGGCGGCTCGACGGGCAGGGACCTGATCGCCGTGCTCGGGGCGACGGGCCGACTCGAGCTCGGGTACGCGGTGCTGCTCGGCCTGGGGCTGGCCCTGGGGCAGTCCTAGCAGGGGCCCCCGTTCGGCTACTCGAGTTCGTCGTCCTCGGGCTCGGGACGGCGTGCCCGCCGGGTCTCCACCCGGGCGGCGACGCGTTCGGCGACCTTGTCCCGCAGGCTGCCGAGGGCGACGTAGGAGATCAGCATCGAGACCAGGGCGGCCCCGACCAGTGCGGTGAGCCGGCCGGCGCCGGCCACCGCGAAGACCGCCAGGGCGAGGACGAACAGACCGAGCCTGGCGAGGGTGTACAACGCGACCGGGTTCACGTCGATCAGGGTAGTCCGCCCACTCAAGTGAGGATCGGGACAGGTCGAGGCTGAACGGACACGGGGCGACGGGGCGCACCACCGGAACGACCTGCCCGGGAGAGATCATGCCGTCCGAGCTGACCGACCGACTGACGACCACTGTGGGACCCGCCGGCCCCGAACGGGGCGGCGGACGTGGCCTCAGGAGGCTCCTGGCCGGCGGCGGCATCCTCGCCCCGCGCCGCCGGAGCGGTTCAGAGGGGCCGACCGTCGACGGGCCGAGCCCGGGCGCCGGGTCGTCGCGGGCGGCCACCGGACAGACCGCCGTCCTGACCCAGATGCTCGCAGTCGAGCCGCCCGGTCAGCGGTCCGCCACGGTTCTGTGCGACCAGGCGGATCTCATCGCCGCCTGCGACGCCGCCCTGGCCAATCGCGACCTGGTCGGCGGGGACATCGCCCTGGCGGTGTTCGAGCTGGTGGACGCCGACACCATCGTCGATCGATTGGGCCCGGACGCCGTCGACGACGTGAGCCGGCAGACCGTGCGGCGGCTGCGCGCCTGGCTTCCGCCGCAGGACACCGTGGCCAGGTTGAGCGCCACGACCTTCGCCGTGCTGCTCGAGGGGCTCGGCGACGAGGGGCCCGGCCCACAGCTGAGGCGGCTGCAGGCCCTCCTGGCAGAACCGATGACCAGCGGTCAGGGCCTGGGCGCCGTCGACTTCGCCGTCGGCCTCGCGCTGCGGCAGGACGGCTCGACCGGCGCCGAGCTGGTCCTGGAGGCCCTGCGCGCCACGACCCGCGACGAGCCTGGGCCACCGACGGTTGTGGCCCAGACCGAGGCCGGCGGCGATGCCCGACTGGAGCAGGCGGCCCGGGCGCTGGCGGAGGCGCTGCGATCGGGCACGGTCCAGGCGGTCTTCCGTCCGGTCCTGCGCCTCGACGACCCGACCCGGATGGCCGCGATCCAGGTGCTCCCGCGCTGGAGTCGCTCGCGCGGGACCGATCCGGGCACGACCTTCGATCCGGAACGGATCGCAGCACTTGCGGCCGATACCGGGTTGGGCGCCGAGCTTCGGCGCCAGCTCACCGAGCGTGGTCTGGACGCCGTCTCGTCCTGGTACGCAGCGGGTTTCGCTGTGGGGCGGCTGGCCCTGCGGCTCGACCAGGATGCCCTGGCCGACCCGGAGCTGGCGAACCTGCTGACCGACCACGTCGAGCGCAGGCACCTGCCCACCGGGTGCCTGGTCGTCGAGGTGGGCGCCGCCGACCTGTCGGACGCCGCGCTCGCCCGCCCGGTCCTGACGGCGCTGCGGGGCCGGGGGATCGAGATCGTCGTCGCCGGGGTGGTCGCACCTCAGGCGGCGCTCGGGCTGCTCACCAGCCTGCCCATATCGGGGATCTCCCTGCACCGTGCGCTGGTCGACCAGCTCACCGGAGGGTCGAGCCAGACCGCTGACACTGCGCGCAAGGCCGTGGCCGAGGCCCGTCGCCGCGGTCTGCGGGTGATCGCCGAGGGCGTATCGAGCCTTGATCAACTACGTCGCCTACCGGAGTACGGGGTCGACGCCGCCTGGGGATCGGCCGTCGCGCCCGCGACCAGGGCACGCGACATCAGCGCCCGGCTCAGCGCCGAACGCAGGCTACTGCTCAAGGACTGAGACGCGCTCGGCGGAAACACGACATACAGTGGTGCTCATGGCCCGTGCCGTTGTGCTGTTGTTTACCGTCGGGGTCGCGATCTATGCCCTCGTGGACCTGCTGCGCAGCCGGCCCGACGAGATCCGGATGGTGCCGAAACTGGCGTGGGTGGCCGGCATCGTGCTGTTCCCCCTCGGTGGCGCCCTCGCCTATCTGGTGTTCGGTCGCGTCGGGGCGGGTGCCGACAAGGGTCTCGGCGCGTCCGGCCCGCGCACCATCGCCCCCGACGACGACCCGGACTTCCTGCGGAAGCTGGACCAGGACAAGCGTCGTTGGCAGCGCCCGGCCCCCGACGACCCGGACGACGGCGACAATCCGCTGCCCTGATCAGGCGTAGGAGTGCAGGCCGACCGCGAACAGGTTGACCAGCAGGAAGTTGGCCAGCAGGCACATGTACCCGGCGATCGCCAGGTAGGCCGAACGCCGTCCGTCCCAGCCGCGGGTGGCCCGCGCGTGCAGGTAGGCCGCGTAGACCACCCAGATCACGAACGTCCACGTCTCCTTCGGGTCCCAGTTCCAGTACCTGCCCCACGCGTGCTCGGCCCAGATCGCGCCGGCCACCAGGGTGAAGCTCCACAGGGGGAACGCCGCGACGTACAGGCGGTAGGCGAGACGCTCGAGATCCACGGAGGCGGGCAACGCGTTCATGAACGCTCCCCGCGGTGACCCTCCCGCCTCGCGCGCGCGTTCGCGGCGTTCCTGGACCAGTTGGAGCACCGTCGAGGAGAAGCCGAGGGTGAACAGCGCGGAGGCGATGAAGGCCACCGAGACGTGGATGAGCAGCCAGAAGCTCTGCAACGCCGGTACCAGTTGGGCGGCGCGGGTGTAGAAGACGGTCACGGCCAGACCCAGGGTGAGCAGGACCGGTCCGACCACGAAGGTGCCCAGGAACCGGATGTCACGCCGGCGCAGGACGAGCAGGAACACTGCGGTCACGACCACCGAACCGGAGATCGCGAACTCGTACATGTTGCCCCACGGAGCCCGCTGCACCGACGCCGCACGGGCGAGGACCCCGGCAAGGTGCAGCAGCATCGCCAGAGCGGTCAGCGCGACGGCGATCCCCCCGATCCGGTCCCGCCGGGACCCGGTCGCCGGCGGATCGTCCGACTCGGCGGCCGTGGCAGGCCCCGCGGTCCCGGCGACGTCGGCCCCCTCGCCCCCGCCGACGGCCACGAGCCGCCGGGATGCCTGCTCGGCGTCCGCGGCACTGCCCCGACGACCCAGATCGGCGACGAACGCTCCCAGGGCCCCGGTGTAGACCAGCATGGAGGAGTAGATCAGGGTGTTGCTGATCTGAGCGAGGTCCTGGCTCACGGTGCTCATCGGCTGCCCAATCCGTCGTCCGACTCGTCCTGCTCACGATGGTCATTGCCCACGATGGCTGCCGAGATCTCGGCCACCTCACCGGCCAGCGCCGGGTCGTCCCGGCGGGCCAGCCCGGCCACCTCCACGATAAGGCCGTCCCCCGGCGGTCCCGCGTTCGGGTCAGCGGCGGTCGGGGGTGTACCCACCCGGACCCAGACCCGGCGCCTGCGGACGAACAGCGAGATGCTCACCCCGGCGATCGCCAGCGCCGAGAACACCAGGGCCCATTCCTTGGACGGGTCGCGCCGGATGTCGAAGGCGGCGAAGCGCACGAAACCGTCGAAGGTGACCGACCCGGCCTGCTCGGGCAGCGTCTGCGGTGACGCCCGGATCCACGATCAGCTGCAGCGGCTCGCCGTCGCCGACCTCCATGCGGGTCAGATCGCGCGTGTCCAGCTGGAAGACCGACTGCGGGACACCGCTGTCGGCGCCCAGACCGTCCTGGCCCGGCTCGGCGAGGAAGGCCTGCAGCACCAGCTTGGGGTTGATGCGCGTCGGGGAACAGCGAGACCGGGACGCCGAACTCGTCCAGCCTCGTAGGTCGGCAGGAACACCCCGACCAGCCCGATCTGCCGCGGCCGGGCGTCGGGCGCCTTGACCACCATCACCGACTTGTAGTTGCCGTCCTGCGGCCGGGTGATCACCGGGCCGCGAAAGGCGATGTCGCCGTTGCCGTCCCGCACCGTGATGGCCGGTGCGTAGCCGTTGCCGACCAGGAAGCGCCCGAGTGCCGTCGACGTCCAGCGGGTGGTTCGGGCGCCACGGTCACCTGGCGTTCCGGGTCGCCGGGGGAGTCGCTCACCGTCATGGTGCGCCTCGAACCGGCGCGGGGCGCCGAGCTGGCCGCCGGTGGCGAGTGGTCTCGTAGGACGACGTCCAGGGAGTCCAGGCGGGCGGTGAACGGGGGCAGGGACCCGACGTCCACCAGCGGGCCGGCTGCTGAAGGAGTCGTAGGAGGTGACCACGTTGGCGAAGGTGCGTCCCTCGGTGACCGTGACCTGTCCGGAGTAGGTGGCCAGCGAGCCCCACGCCAGGGTGCCCAGCAGTCCGACCAGCGCGAGGTGGAAGACCAGGTTGCCGGTCTCGGCGAGGTAGCCGGTCTCGGCGGCGACGCTGGGGCCACGCCCCCGGACGCCGCTGCGGCGCACCACCCTGAACCGGCGGGCGCGCAGCGCGGCCTCGGCGGCCGCGAGCACCCGCTCGACGTCCTGCGCCCCGTCCTGGGCGGCCGCCGCCCCGGCCGCCGGACGGCAGGACGGCGCGCACGTGGGCCGGCAGCCGATCGAGCCGGCCGGGGGTGGCGGGCGGTTGCGACCGCAGTGCGGCGAGGTGGACCCGGCTGCGCGGCAGCACGCAGCCGATCAGCGAGATGAACAGCAGCAGATAGATCGCGGAGAACCAGGGCGAGGTGTAGACGTCGAAGACGCCAGAGCCGGTCCAGCCAGGGCCCGGACCGTGGTGTGGGCATTGAGGTAGTCGGCGACCACGCCCGGGTCGCCGCGCCGCTGCGGCCAGCACCGAGCCGGGCACCGCGGCCACCGCGAGCAGGACCAGCAACATCAGCGCCGTCCGCATGCTGGTCAGCTGGCGCCAGGCCCAGCGCGCCCAGCCCCGCGGGCCCAGCCGGGGCAGGGTGATGCCGCCGTCCCCGCCGTCCCCGCTGTTCGCGGCGAGGTCCCCGGCGTCCTGCGCCTCGTCGCCGTCGGCGCGGGACGCCGTCGAGGTCATCAGTCAGATCACCGTCTCGAAGCCGATGATCCGGCCCTGCAGCTGTTGCATCATGCCCGTCCAGACGCCGCTGACCAGCAGCAGCCCGACGGCGACCAGCATCACCCCGCCCACCCGGGTGACCAGCGGCGCGGTGCCGGCGGACCAGCGCCATCGCGCCGAGCGCCCGCCGGTAGGCCAGTCCGGCGAGCAGGAACGGCAGCCCCAGCCCGAGGCAGTAGGCGACGGCGAGGATCGCCCCCCGGGTGGCGTTGGCGCCGTCGAGGCTGAGCGCCACGATCACGCTCAGGGTGGGGCCGGTGCAGGCGGTCCAGCCCAGCCCGAACGCGGCGCCGAGCAGCGGGGCCCCGGCCAGGCCGGCTGCCGGCTGCACACCGAGCCGGTGCTCACCGCCGGCCAGCGGCATCACGCCGAGGTAGACCAGCCCGAGCAGCGATCGTGACCACCCCGAGGGCTCGGGTCAGGAGGTCGGCGTGGGTCGCGAGCAGCCCCCCGAGCGCGCCGGCGGTGGCCCCGATGAGCACGAACACGACGGTGAACCCGAGCACGAACAGCGCGATGCCGGCGACCATCCGCCCGCGGCGGGTCTGTTCCAGGTCCACCCCGGACAGCCCCGTCACGTAGCCGAGGTAGCCCGGCACCAGCGGCAGCACGCACGGCGACAGGAACGAGACCAGCCCGGCGGCGATGGCGATCGGCAGGGCGATCAGCAGCGATCCGTCGAACACGGTCTGCTGCAACCCGTCCCGAACGCCGGCGCCGAGGGTCGCCTCGATCACGCGGCCTCCACGGACTCGACGATGTCGACCAGGGTGACCTTGGTGGTCGGGCCGGTGATCCGCGCGGCCACCCGGCCCTGGTCGTCGAGCACCAGGGTGGTCGGGATGGCGTTCGGGGCGACCGCCCCGCGCAGCGACAGCAGCAGGGTGCTGCCGGGGTCGGACAGGCTCGGGAAGGTCAGTTCGAAGGTGCGCTCGTAGGCCAGCGCCTGCGCCCGGTCCTCGTCGCGCACGTTGATGCCGACGAAGGCGACGTCCCGCCCGGACAGCTCCTGGTAGGCGTCCTGGAGATCGGGTGCCTCCTTGCGGCAGGGCGAGCACCACGAGCCCCAGACGTTCAGCACCACCGGGTGGCCGCGGAAGCTGGCGACGTCCAGCGTCTCACCGTCCAGGGTCGTCCCGGACAGGTCGATCGGTTCGCCGCGCTTCGCGCTCGGGATCGTGGTGATGGTGCCGCCGTCCGCGGCCACGAAACCGCTGTCGGCGACCTGCGTCCCGCCGCTGCACCCGGCGAGCAGGCCGATCCCGGCCAGCAGGGCGCTGAGCAGTGCGGCCGAGGCCCGGCGGCGCGGCGTCCGGCGGGGCGGTCGGCCCGGGCGAGACGTCGGGGGCGGCGTCGTGGGCGGCACGGTCAGGCCCCCGGGATCTTGAGGGCGTTGGGCAACAGGTCCGCGGACGTCTCCGGCGTAGGTGACCCGGGTCAGGGTCGTCGCTCGTCGTAGTGGAAGGACGTCACCGACGCCAGCGAGCACTGGCGGCGGCGGGGATCGTGCCACAGCGGGCGCTTCTCGGCCGCGAGCCGGGCGATCCAGATCGGCAGCTGATGGCTGACCAGCACACTGTCCCGTCCCGGAGCCGCCGCGCGGGCGGCGGCCATCGCATGCGTGCACCCGCTGGGCGAGCCGTCGGTAGGGCTCGCCCCACGACGGGCAGGAACGGGTTGTACAGGTGGCGCCAGGCGGCCGGCGCGCGCAGGACGCCGTCCCCGACCCCGACCCGCTGTCCCTCGAACACGTTGGCGGCCTCGATCAGGCGGCCGTCGAGGATCACCGCAGGCCCAGCGCCGCCGCCAGCGGGGCGGCGGTCTGCTGCGCGCGCTCCATCGGGGAGGAGACGACCCGGCGACGTCGTGACCGCCGGCCGGATCGAGGAAGTAGTCCCGGGCCCGCTGCGGCCATCTCGAGGCCGAGCTCGGAGAGGTGGTAGCCCGGCAGCCGTCCGTACAGGATCCTGCTGCGGGTTCTCGACCTCGCCATGGCGCAGCAGATGGACGACGGTACGTGTACTCACGCGCGATCCTGCCATTCCGCCGCCGGCGGCCGCGGCCGCCCTGGCGGCACGCGGCAGGGCGTCGACCACCCGGTCCAGGGCCGCGTCGTCGTGGGCGGCGGACAGGAACCAGGCCTCGAACGCGCTCGGCGGCAGGTAGACCCCGGCGGTCGAGCATCGCGTGGAAGAACGCGGCGAAGGCCGCCGTGTCCTGGGTGCGGGCCGCCGCGTAGTCGCAGGCACCCGGCCGCCCACGGTGGCCGGGTCGGTGAAGAAGACGCTGAACATGCTGCGCCGCGTGCTGGATGACGTGCGGCACGCCCGGCGCCGTCCAGCGCCTCGTGCACCGCCGCCGACAGCCGCTCGGCCGCGCCGGCGAGGTGGACGTAGACCTCGTCGGTGCAGTGCCGCAGGGTGGTCAGCCCGGCGGCGGTGGCGACCGGGTTCCCGGACAGGGTGCCCGCCTGGTAGACCGGGCCGGACGGGGGCGAGGTGCGCCATGATGTCCGCCCGGCCGCCGAACGCCGCGGCCGGGAAACCGCCGCCCATCACCTTGCCGAAGGTGAACAGATCGGGCGCGACACCCTCCAGGCCGAACCAGCCGGCCGGCGAGCAGCCGGAACCCGGTCATCACCTCGTCGCTGATCAGCAGGGCCCCGTGCGCGCGGGTCAGCAGGCGCAGTGCCTCGGTGAAGCCGGGCGCCGGCGGGACGACGCCCATGTTGCCCGCGGCGGCCTCGGTGATCACCGCGGCGATCCGGTCACCGTACTGGCGGAAGACCTGATCGAGCGCGTCGAAGTCGTTGTAGGGCAACACGATGGTGTCGGCGGCACTGGCCCCGGTCACCCCGGCGGTGTCCGGCAGCGCGAAGGTCGCCACCCCGGACCCGGCCGCCGCCGAGCAGCGAGTCGACGTGGCCGTGGTAGTGACCGGCGAACTTCACGATGGTCGCGCGTCCGGTGAAGCCGCGCGCCAGCCGGATCGCGCTCATCGTCGCCTCGGTGCCGGAGGAGACCAACCGCACCTGCTCCACCGGGGCGACCCTGGCCACGATCTCCTCGGCCAGGGCGACCTCGTTCTCGCTCGGGGTGCCGAAGGAGAACCCGCGGGCGGCGGCGGACCGGACGGCGTCCAGCACCGCCGGGTGGCTGTGCCCGAGGATCATCGGCCCCCACGAGCAGATCAGGTCGACGTACTCGCGTCCGTCCGCGTCACGCAGATACGGGCCGGACCCGCAGACCATGAAGCGCGGGGTGCCGCCGACGGCGCGGAAGGCGCGAACGGGCGAGTTGACCCCGCCCGGGGTGACGGCCAGGGCCCGCGCGAAGAGGACCTCGGAGGCATCGCCGCGGCCCGGGTCCTCAGCCACCGCGCAGCTCGTCCCTGATCCGGTCAAGCGCCTGACCCAGGGCGGCGACCTCCGCGGTGCCCAGGGGATCGAAGAAGCTCTGGCGCACGGCCTCCACGTGGCCCGGGGCGGCGTCCACGATCGCCTGCATCCCCGCCTCGGTCAGGCTGCACATCACCCCGCGGCCGTCGTCCGGGCACGGGGAACGACGGACCAGGCCGCGTTCCTCCATGCGCGCCACGGTGTGGGTGAGCCGGCTACGGGAGTTGATCGCGCGGTCGGCCAGTTCGGACATCCGCATCTCGCGCGCGGGGTGCTCCGAGAGCTGGACCAGGATCTCGTACTCGGCCAGGGACATCGCGGAGTCGGCCGCAAGCTGGCGACCGAGTCGTTCGTTGAGCATCCTCGAGACGTCGAGCCATGCCCGCCAGGTGTGTTGCTCGTCCGGGGAGAGCCAGGGCGTCGTCGTCGTCAGCCGTTCCGCAGCCACCCGGCCACCTCCGTCGCCCAGTAGCTCAGAATCACTCCGGCGCCGGCCCGCCGGATGCAGACCAGCGATTCCATGACGGCGGCACGACGGTCGAACAGGCCTGCTGCCGCACCGGTCTCGATCATCGAGTACTCACCGGAGATCTGGTAGGCCGCGACCGGTACGTCCACCGTGGCCCGGACCCGGTGCACCAGGTCCAGATACCCCATGGCCGGCTTCACCATGACGATGTCCGCGCCCTCGGCGACGTCCTGCCTCACCTCGCGCAGGGCCTCGTCCCCGTTCGCCGGGTCCTGCTGGTAGGTCCGCCGATCCCCCACCAGGGTGGAGTCGACGGCCTCGCGGAACGGCCCGTAGAAGGCGGAGGCGTACTTGGCGGCGTACGCCAGGATGCCGACCTCGGCGTGCCCGGCGCGGTCCAGCCCGCCACGGACCGCTGCGACCTGGCCGTCCATCATGCCGCTGGGGCCGACCAGGGCGACACCGGCCTCGGCGAGCACGACGGCCATCGCCGCGTAGTGCTCCAGGGTGGCGTCGTTGTCCACCCGCCCCGCGGCGTCCAGGACGCCGCAGTGTCCGTGATCGGTGAACTCGTCCAGGCACAGGTCGGCCATCACGACCAGGGCCTGCCCCGCCTCGGCGACGGACTCGCGCACCGCCCGCGCGAGCACGCCGTCGGCGGCGCAGGCCTGCGAACCGGTGGCGTCCTTGTGCTCCGGCACCCCGAACAGCATCACCCCGCCGAGGCCGGCGGCCGCCGCCTCGGCGACGGCCTTGCGCAGCGATTCGCTCGTGTGCTGGACGACGCCGGGCATCGAGGCGATCGGCCGCGGCGCCTCCAGCCCCTCGCGCACGAACAGCGGAAGCACCAACTCGCTGGGGTGCAGCCGGGTCTGGGCGACCAGGCGGCGCATCGCCGCGCTGGTGCGCAACCGACGGGGACGGACCGCGGGGAACGAGCCGCGGAGCGGACCCCTGCGCGCTCACCGGGCCCTCCGACGGCTTCCGGCCTTGCGCTGGCTGGGCCGGCTCGGCTCGCCCCGACGACTGCGCCGCCACCTGAAGCCCGGCACCGTACTCGGCCAGCGCCTCGACCACCGCGACGGCCGTGGGTTCGCCGGCGAGCACGTCCACCCGCAGCCCGTGCTCGCGGGCGGTCCGGGCGGTGGCCGGACCGATGCACGCGATCACCGTCTTCGGGTGCGGTTTGCCCGCGATCCCGATCAGGTTGCGCACCGTCGAGGAGGAGGTGAAGAGCACCGCGTCGAAGTCGCCGCCCTTGATCGCCTCCCTGACCGGTTGCGGCGGCGGGGCGGCCCGCACCGTGCGGTAGGCGGTCACGTCGTCCACCTCCCAGCCCTTCTCGGCCAGGCCCGCGACCAGGGTCTCGGTGGCGATGTCGGCGCGGGGCAGGAACACCCGGTTGATCGGGTCCAGACCGCGGTCGCGATCCGGCCAGATCTCGAGCAGTCCGGCGGCGCTCTGCTCGGTGTCGCCGCTCGGCACCAGGTCGGGCTCGATCCCCCACTCGCGCAACGCATCCGCGGTCACGCCGCCGACGGCGGCCACGCGCAGCCCGGCCATCGCCCTGGCGTCCAGCCCGATGCCCTGGAAGCGCTCGCGCACGGCCCGAACGGCATTGACGGAGGTGAACCCGATCCACTGGTAGCGACCGTTGACCAGACCGTGCACGGCCTTGTCCATCTGCTGCGGGGTGCGTGGCGGCTCGACCGAGATGGTCGGCACGACCTCGGCGCGGGCGCCGTGTGCGGCCAGGTGGGCGACCATCGGCCCGGCCTGGTCCTTGGTCCGCGGCACCAGCACCCGCCAGCCGAACAGCGGTCGACCCTCGAACCAGCCGGCCGAGGGTCCGCAGGAGGCGGCCGGACCGATCACCACGATCAACCGCGGCGGACGGTCCTGACCGCCCCGGTGCCGAGCGGTCTCGGCGAGCAGCGAGTCGAGCGAGTCCGGCAGGTCGGCCAGCGCGCAGGCCAGGCTGCGTTGGGCGACGGTGGTGCCGTGGACGACCGCCAGGGCCGGCGTGTCGCCGCCACGCCCCGCGGCGAGCAGACCCTCGGAGCCCTCGACCAGATCCTCGGCGGTGCCCAGGAGCACCAGGGAGGTATCGGAACCGACGTGCCGCGCCCAGTCGATCCTCTCCCCGTTCGGGTACAGGATGTGCACCCCGCAGTCGCCACCGGGCACCAGCATCACCCCTGCATAGGCGGGCACGGCGTTCACGGAGGACACCCCGGGAACCATCTCGATCGCCACGCCCGCCTTGCGGCAGGCGGCGATCTCCTCGGTCAGACCCGTGAACGTCGACGGATCGCCGTCCATCAACCGGACGACGAGGCCGCCCCCTCGGGCGGCCCTGGCCACGCGCTTGGCCCGCGAGGCCCGGGTCAGCGGTTCCCCGTCCTCGCCGAACCCGGCGTCGATCACCTCGACGTCGCGGCGGCAGCGGGCGGCGATCAGCGCGGTGCGATCCACCTCGTCGACGACCACGACGTCGGCCGCCGCGAGACGCTCCACCGAGCGCAGGGTCAGCAGCCCGTCGTCGCCGGGACCCACCCCGACGAAGCAGACCCAGGGACGGGCCGCCGGGCGGATGGCAGACGTGCTCACGAGGCACCCTCCCGACGGATGGAGCGGGTCGCTGCACGGGCGGTGGCGAGCAGATCGGCGGCACCGTCGGCCAGGAGCTCCGCGGCCAGACCGAGGGCCAGGGCGTCCGGATCGGCGATCGGCCCGGTGGCGGTGCGCCGCAGGACCCGGCTGCCGTCCTCGGCGGCCACCAAGGCCCGCAGGCGCAGCCGTCCCGGCCCGGCGCCGGTGGCCAGGGCGCCCAGCGGGGCGGCGCACCCCGCCTCGACGGTGGCCAGCAGGGTGCGCTCGGCGCGCACGGCGGCCCGGGTGTCGGCATCGTCGAGGGCGCGCAGCATGGCGATGAGCTCGCCGTCCCCCTGACGGCACTCCACCGCCAGGGCTCCCTGCCCGGGTGCGGGCAACATCACCTCGGCGTCGAGGACCTCGCCGGCCCGCTCAGGCCGGCCCAGCCGGAGCAGTCCGGCGCGGGCCAGCACCACGGCGTCCAGGTCCCCCGGGTGCTCGCCGTCACCGTCCACCCGGGCCAGCCGGGTGTCGACGTTGCCGCGCAGATCCACGACGTCCAGGTCGGTTCGGACGGCGCGCAGCTGCGCCGCGCGGCGGGGCGAGCCCGTGCCGACCCTGGCCCCGGACGGCAACCCGGCCAGGCCGCGACCCGCGCGGCTGACGAGCACGTCGCGCGGGTCCTCACGGACCGGGACGGCGGCCAGGGCGAGGTCCGGCGCCGGCGCGGTGGGCAGGTCCTTCAGGGAGTGCACGGCCAGATCGACACGGCCCTCGGTGAGCGCCTGTCGAAGCCGGGAGACGAAGACCCCGGCGCCCCCGAAGCTGGTCAGCGGCGCGGAGGACTCGTCCCCGGCGGTGCTCACCTCGACGAGGTCGACGCGCGTGCCGGTCACCGTCTCCAGCCGGGCGGCCACCGCTGCCGACTGGGCCATCGCCAGCGGGCTGCGCCGGGTCCCCAGGCGCAGGGTGTTCATGGGCCACCTCCCTCGGGCTCGCTCATCTGGGTCACCGCGGCCACCCGGGACGGATCCAGGTCGAACAGCTCGCGCAACGCCTGCGCGTAGGACGGACCGTCCGGGTCGGCGGCGAGTTCCTTGATCCGGACGGTCGGGGTGTGCAGCAGCTTGTCCACGACCCGGTTCACCGTCTGCTCCAGTTCGGTCACCACACCGGGGTCGGCCCGTCCGGTCAGCCGCGAGCGCAACCGGGACAGCTCGGCCTCCACCAACTGGGCGGCCATGCCGCGCAGCGCGACCACCGTGGGCCCGACCTCGAGGGCGGTGTCCCGCAGGGTCAGGAAGGCGAGGGCCTCGTCGTGGACGAGGTCGCGGGCCCGCTCGACGACGTCCGGCAGGGACGCCGCGGGCCCGGCCAGCTCGCGTCCGAGCATCTCCAGATCGACGAGGGTGACGCCGTCCAGGTCGGCCACCTCGGGGTCGACGTCCCGGGGCAGCGCGAGGTCGACATAGACCTGTCCGCCCACCCCGTCGGCGCCGGCAGCGCGGTCGGCCAGGGCGTTCTCGACCTCGGCCCGGCCGATCAGGTGGCCCGCCGCGCCGGCGCTGCAGATGATCAGGTCCGCCTCGGTGAGGGCCGCGGCGAGCTCATCGAGCGGGCGGGCCAGGCCGGAGGCGGCCTCGGCCAGTCGCTGCGCCCGGGCCAGAGTCCGATTGACCACGGTCAGCGCGCCGATGCCCTCGCGGCGCAGGGTGGCCACCGTCAGACCGCTCATCGCGCCCGCTCCGACCACCAGGACCTTGAGGGCGTCCAACGGCCCGAGGACGGCCTTGGCACGGATCAGCGAGGCCTCGACCAGGGAGCGACTCGCGGTGTCCAGCGCCGTCTCCGAATGGGCCCGCTTGCCGACCCGCAGCCCCTGCTGCAACAGGGCGAGGAGTTCCCCCTGGGCGGAGCCGGCCTGCTGGGCGCCCCGCATCGCGGCGCGAACCTGACCGAGGATCTGCTGCTCCCCGACCGCCATCGAGTCCAGTCCCGCCGTCAGGGAGAACAGGTGAGCCACCGCGGCGGCCTCGTAGTGGACGTACAGGTGGGGCGTGAGCGACTCCAGGTCCAGCCCGGTGGCCGCGGTCAACGCCTGGCCGATCTCGTTCAGGCCACCGTGGAAGGCCTCCGCCGAGGCGTACACCTCCAGCCGGTTGCACGTGGACAGCACCATGGCTTCAAGGATGTACTCGCCGGTACACAAGCGCTTCTCGAGGCCGCGGCAGGCCGACTCATCCAGCGTGGTGCGCTCCAGCAACCCCATCGGCGCCGTCCGGTGGGACAGGCCGACAACCAGTGCCCCCATCAGCGCGTCCCCGTCCGTTCGGACTCGGGGCTCTCGACCGGTGACCCGGCGAGTGCGGTGTCCTCGGGCGCAAGGCCGATCGGATCCGAACCGATCGGATCAGTGCCGATCGGATCAGTGCCGATCGGATCAGTGCCGATCGGATCAGTGCCGATCGGATCAGAACCGTGCCGCTGTTCGTGGAAGGCAAGGATCTGCAGCTCGGTGGACAGATCGACCTTGCGCACCATGACCCCGTCGGGAACCTCGAGCAGACACGGGGCGAAGTTCAGCACGCTGGTCACCCCGACCCGGGTCAGTCGGTCGCAGATCCGCTGGGCGCTCTCGGCGGGGGTGGCGACCACGGCGATCTGGACGTCGTACTCGGCGACGACGCGCTCGAGGTCGTCGACGGGGTGCACCGGAATACCGGCGATCTCGCGGCCGACCAGATCGTCGTCGGACTCGAGCATCGCGACCACGCGGAAGCCGCGGGAGGCGAAGCCACCGTAGTTGGCCAGGGCGTGTCCGAGATGGCCGGCCCCCGCGATGACCACGCGCCAGTCCCGGCTCAGGCCCAGCTCGCGGGAGATCTGGTAGAGCAGATAGTCGACCTCGTAGCCGACGCCGCGCACGCCGTAGGAGCCGAGATAGGACAGGTCCTTGCGCAGTTTCGCCGGTCCGACCCCGGCCGCCGCGGCCAGTTCCTCGGAGCTGACGGTGGACACGCCACCCGCCGCCAGGTGGCTCAGCGCGCGCAGATAGACCGGCAGGCGGGCCACGGACGCCTCGGGGATGCTCTGCCTGCCCGCCCGCGGCTTGCCCATCAGTCGGGCGGGATTGCTGGTCACAGGTACAGGACTCCTTCGACGAGTGAGCCCAGCCTAAAGCTCGTGAACGATTGCACAAACTTATTGCGAGCCTGCTACAAGGCGTTATCTGAGCCTGCGCTGAGTGACGGACGCGGTGGTGGTGGCGGACATCAGGTCCGTCCGCGGGGACGCCCCAGACGCCAGCGCCGCCGCCCGGCGAGGGCGTCGGCCAGCGCCCGCTCCTCGACGTGCCAGTAGGAGTGCTGACGGCCGTCGACCAGCACGACGGGGATCTGCTCGGCGTAGGTCCGGGCCAGTTCGGGGTCCTCATCGATCGACAGCTCGAGCCAGGATTCGCCCAGGGAGGCGCAGACACGCTCGACGACGCTGCGGGCCTCCTCGCACAGGTGGCAGCCGGGGCGGCCGATCAGGGTGACCCGGGGGTTCACGGGGGAGGTGGTCATTCAGCCGAGCTGCAGGTCGTCCGAGGCGTAGTCCACGCCCAGACCGGGGATGGTCAGCGAACGGGGGCCCAGCACCACGTGACCGGCGTCGATCGCGACGTGCCCGGTCGCGGAGGCGACCTGCAGCGTGCGGTCCAGATGTTCGGGCCGGACGACGGCGACATAGCCCGCGCCCATGTTCAGGGTGCTGTACGCCTCGGCCGCGGACAGGTCGAGCGCCGAGGCGAGGAAGGTGAGCACCTCGGGCACCTCGGGCAGGTCGTCGATGACGTAGCGGACGGCCGCCGGGGCTCTCATGATCTTCAGGAAGCCGTGCCCGGTGATCCCGTTCAGGAAGCTCGGCCTCACCTCGGTGGCGAGCAGTTCCCGCACGAACGAGGCATAGATCCTGGAGGGGTCGAGCAGCGCCTGACCGAGCGACCGCCCGCTGGGCAGCGGGGTGAGCAGGCCGCGGGGATGCTCGGCGGCCACCCGCCGCGCCAGCGAGGCGCCGTTGGCGTGCAGGCCGCTGCTGGCGAGCAGGACGATCCGGTCGCCGGGGGCGACGTCCTCGCCGAGCACCGGACGGCGGCCGGGCGGCACCAGCCCGATCGAGCTGCCCGCCAGTTCGAGCGCATCGGCGGCGACCACGCCGGGCAGGGCGGGCGACTCGCCTCCGCCCCACGTGGCACCGGCCTGCCGGCAGGCCTCCTGCCACCCGCGCAGCAGTTCCCCCGCCCGGGCCTCGTCGGCGTACCAGGCGGCGTCCCCGGTCGAGAAGTAGGCGGTGACCACGAACGGGACCGCACCCACCGACACCACGTCGTTGACGATCGCCGCGACGGCGTCGGTGGCGATGTCGGCGAACCGGTTCTCACCCGTCGCGGCGAGAAGGTCGGCCGCGATCACCGACTTGGTCCCCAGACCCTCGACGACCAGGGCCAGGGTCAGGCCCCCCACCTCGAAGACGTAGGCGGACGACCCGCGGGAGGCGGTCACCTCGCGTGCGCCGGCACCCTGCATCAGTGGCCCTGTGGCGGCGGCGAGGGTGATGGCCTGTCGCTTGACGCGATCCAGGACGTCGTAGTCGACACCGGATCGGGCGTACTCCTGCTGACCTGCCACGTCGTCCTCTCACCACCGCGATTCCCGGCCAGGCGCATCGTAGTGGACGCCGTCGCAGCGGCGAGCGCCCGTAGGCTGGGTGGATGCCCACGTCGAGCGTGCCCGAGCAGAACGACCGCCCCCGCGCCGCGTTCTTCGATGTCGACAACACCATGCTGCGCGGTGCCTCGATCTTCCAGATGGCCAGGGGTCTGTACCGGCGCAAGTTCCTGTCGGTGCGCGACATCGCCCATTTCGCCTGGCAGCAGGGCAGTTTCCTGCTGCGCGGCGAGAACATGGACCACGTTGCCGACATCGAGACCAAGGCGCTCTCGTTCGTCGCCGGGCATCACGAGAGTGAGCTCCGCGCGATCGGCGAGGAGATCTACGACGAACTGCTGGCCTCGAAGATCTGGCCGGGGCCGCACGCCCTGGCCCGGGCGCACATCGACGCCGGCGATCAGGTGTGGTTGGTCACTGCGACACCGATCGAGCTCGCCGACGTGATCGCCCGCCGGCTGGGTCTGACCGGGGCCCTGGGTACGGTGGCCGAGCACGTCGACGGGCTCTACACGGGGCGCCTGGTCGGTGGCATCCTGCATGGTCCGGCCAAGGCAGAGGCGGTCCGCGAGCTGGCTCGCCGCGAGGGGATCGACCTGGCCGACTGCACCGCCTACAGCGACTCGTCGAACGACCTGCCGATGCTCGGCGTGGTCGGGACGGCGGTGGCGATCAATCCCGATCACCGACTGCGCGCACACGCCAAGGCGAACGGCTGGCAGGTCCTGGACTACCGAAAGGGGCTCATGGCCCTCCGCCTCGGGGCGCCCGTGGCCGGGGTGACCGGGCTGGCGTTCGGGGCGGTGCTCGGCGCGACCGCCGTCCGGCGGCGGATCCGCGCCTGAGCGTCCCCGGCGCCCGTGCTCAGAAGAACGCGGTCTGGCGCTGGATCAGCAACTGGTACAACGACTGCTGGATGGTCTGGCGAACCTGGTCGGTGAGGTCGAAGACCAGCATCGGGTCCTCCGACGAGCCCTCGGGGAACTCGTCGGTGGCCACCGGCTGCGCGAACTCGATCAGCCACTTGCTCGGCAACGGGATCGCGCCGAGCGGGCCGAGCAAGGGCCAGGTCGGGGTGATCGGGGCGTAGGGCAGTCCCAGGAGCCGGGCCAGGGCCGGCATGTCGCCGATGATCGGATAGGTCTCCTCCGAGCCCACGATCGCGCAGGGCACGATCGGGGCCGACGTGCGCAGGGCGGCCGAGACGAAGCCACCACGGCCGAAGCGTTGGAGCTTGTAGCGTTCGGAGAACGGCTTGCCGATGCCCTTGAAACCCTCGGGCCAGACCCCGACCAGCTCTCCGCCGGCCAGCAACCGCTCGGCGTCCACGTTGTCGGCCAGGGTCGCCCCCGCCTTGCGGGAGAGCTCACCGATCACCGGCGTGGAGAAGACCAGGTCGGCCCCGAGCATCCGCAGATTGCGGTGCGCCGGATGCTCGTCGTGGACGGCCACCTGCACCATGAGCGAGTCGAGGGCGATGGCCCCGGCGTGGTTGGCGACGATCAATGCCCCACCGGATGCGGGGACGTTGTCCATACCGCGCACCTCGACGCGGAACCACCGCCGGTACAGCGGCCTCAGGAGGCTGAGGAGCACCGATTCGGTGAGGTCCTTGTCGAACCCGAACTCATCGATCTCGTAGTCACCCGTGAGCCGGCGGCGCAGGAACGTGAGCAGGGAGGCGATCCGGCGGTCGAGCTGGCCGAGTTCCTCGGTCGAGGCCCCCGAGGACGCCGCGTCGGCCAACTCGTCGCCGACCTGCTCGGCGAGCGTCTCGGCGTCCTTGACCGCGACCAACCGCTTGGCCCCGGAGGTACGCCGCCGGGCCGCCGGCTTCTGCGGGGGCGAGGGCGGCGGCGTGGGTGGCGGTGGCGGCGCCGGCAGCGGTGCGGCCTGGTCGAGATCGGCGAGCAGCGGGGTGGTGCGGCGCCGGCGGCGGGCCCGCTCCCCCGAGGCGCGGGCGGCCCCCGCGGCGACGGCGGCCGACGCCGCCCGCCCGGACCGGCCAGGACGTTCGGGCGCGGGATGGCGCTCGGTCATGACGAGGTCACCCCCACGCCGGGCAGGCGGCTGAGCAGGGCCGCCAGCCGCTGTTCGGCGGCAGCGATCGCCGGTGGCGAGAACACCCCGGCCAGACGGCGACCGCTGACGAAGTCGGCGAAGGCCTCCCGGGTGGTGAAGCGTGGCTCGAAGCCCAGACGGGTACGCATCGCGGTGGTGTCCAGACCGCGGCCGAAGGACAGCAGGCGCACCTGTTCCGCGGAGAAGTCGGCCAGCCCGGCCCGCCGGACCAGCTGGCCGACCAGTCCCGAGAGTTTCTGCGGCACCGCGACGTACGGGTGCCCGGTCATCCGGATCGCCTGGCTCAGCAGGATCACGCCGTCCCCGGCCACGTTGAACGTGCCGGTCATCTCGCCCAGGGTGGCGATCCGGATGGCCTCCAGACCATCGATCTCGTGCACGAACTGCAGTCGCGGATCGAAGCCGAGCACCGTCGGGCACGATCGGCAGCGAGAAGTAGTCGGTCAGCGCGGTCTGCACGTTGGGACCGATGAAGTTGGCCAGGCGCAGGGTCACGACATCGATGTCCGGGCGCCGCCGGGAGAAACCCCGCACGTAGCCCTCGACCTCGACGCTGTCCTTGGCCCACCCGGCCCGCGGCATCACCTTGGGCCCGGTGTCCTCGGTGAACAGTGCCGGATCGCGGGGGCTGGACCCGTAGACCCCGGCGGTGGACTTGACCACCAGCCGGCGCACGACCGAGGACTTCTGGCAGGCGGCGAGCAACTGCATCGTCCCGATGACGTTGATCTCCTTCATGGAGACCCGCCCGCCGGCCCCGGTCGGGGTGGCGATCACGTTCATGTGGACCACGGTGTCGACCTGTGCCTGGGCGATCAGCTTGCCGATGACCGGGTTGCGGATGTCGGCCCGGACGAACTCGCACCGCCCGATGTCCTGCGGAGGCGGCACGACATCGACGCCGATCACGCGGTCGATCTGCGGCTGATCGGACAGCAGGCGCGCGAAACGGCCGCTGAGGTACCGGGAGACTCCGGTGACCAGAACGACTCGGCTCATCGCCGGCCCCCTTGCCTATCGCGTCATACCTGACGACCACCGCGGTGAACTCGATGGACCGGCCGGGCGGCGAGCGACCCGGCCGGACCACTCACTTGCGGTTGCGACGCTGGTGACGCGTCTTTCGCAGCAGCTTGCGGTGCTTCTTCTTGGCCATCCGCTTGCGGCGCTTCTTGATGACGGAACCCACGGAACCTCGCAGTCCAGATGCTCAGGCGAAAATCGGCGATCGGAGAAACGCCGACCACCCAGGATGACCCCAGCCTACTCGCACCGGATCGCGGTCACAGACCCACGTGCATCACACGCGCGCAGACCGTCATGGATCGGACCCGCGTGGCTCGGACAGGCTCGAGTCAGGCCGTGTCCACGTAGGAGTGGCGCAGGTAGTCGTCCACCGCGGACTCGGGAACCCGGAAGGAGCGGCCCACCCGGACGGCGGGCATCTCACCGGAGTGCACCAGGCGGTACACGGTCATCTTCGACACCCGCATGATGGCAGCCACTTCAGCCACCGTCAGGAATCGAACGTCGGAGTATTCACCTGACATGCTCCGTGCACCAACCCTTCTGCTGTAGACCCAGGCACCTGAACCGGGGACCCGGCGGTACCGACCTGGTCCAGCGATAGGACTGTGAGCACCTTACGGTGCGCACGTGACAGAAGTGAAACCTTGCACGTGAGACGCGCCTCAGCGAGCGGCGGCCCGGGCCGGCAGCAACCGGGCAAAGGCGACGAGCAGGGCGACGACCGTGATCATGTCGGCCGCGCTCACCCCGTGGTTCCAGGTCAGCGGGAGCAGGGTCGGCCCCTCGACGCGGGCATTGACCACGGGCCAGACGAGGGCCGGGAACACCAGCAGGACGGCGGCCGCACGCGAGCCGGCCAGCACCAGCACGGACAGCAGACCGATCGCCCCCAGGACACCCAGGACGACGACGGGTGAGGCCGCCAGGCCATCGCGAAGGAGCATCAGTTCGAGAAGGGCGCCGCGCGCGCTGATGGTGCCAGACATACGTCCATGAGAGCACGCCGTCCCCGACCGTGCCCGAATACCCGCCGCGCTCACCGGCCAACGTGGTGAGGACCACGGTCGATCGGTACCGGTCGATCGGTCGAACGGGTGAATCAGTCGTACCGGTCGATCAGTCGGTACCGGTCGATCAGTCGTACCAGGGGTCGAGCCCGTGCAACGGGAACACGGCGCGCCGGGTGGCCATCACCGCCCGGTCGATGGCCTCGCCCGTGTCGTGGCCCTTGGCCCAGTCCGCGTAGGTCCCGTCGCGGCCGTCGGTCATCCGTAGCGGGGGGTTGTGGCCGTAGGCCTGCTGCACGTACGCCCGCCAGGACGCCGGCACCTCGGTCTCCGCGGGGATCGGGTGGTGGGCCGCGATCCCGACCAGGTGCGCCCAGGCCCGCGGGACGACGTCCACCACGGCGTACCCGCCGCCGCCGACCGCCATCCATCGGCCCTCGCACAACTCATGGGACAACTGGTGCAGGACCTCATAGGAGATCCGCTGGCAGTCCAGCGACAGTGCCATGTGCGCCAGGGGATCGAGCGCGTGCGAGTCGCAGCCGTGCTGGGTGATGAGGATCTCGGGCCGGAAGGACCTCAGCAGCGGCGGCACCACGGCGTGGAAGGCCCGGAGCCATCCCTCGTCGGAGGCCCCCGGCGGCAGCGGCAGGTTCACCGCGTCACCGGGGGCGCCAGGGCCCCCGATCTCGTTGGCGTACCCCGTGCCGGGGAAGAGCACCTGACCGCTCTCGTGCACCGAGATGGTCATCACCCGGCGGTCGTCCCAGAAGATCCGCTCGACACCGTCCCCGTGATGGACGTCGACGTCGACGTAGGCGACCCGCTCCGCCCCCGCGGCCAGCAACGCCTTGATGGCGATCGCGACGTCGTTGTAGACGCAGAAACCGCTGGCGGCGTCCGGCATGGCGTGATGCAGGCCGCCGGCGAAGTTGACGCCGTGGGCGGCCTCCCCGCGCCAGACCGCCAGCGCGGCGTCCAGGCTCGCTCCGACGATCGTGGCGCTGACCTGGTGCATCTTCTCGAACACCGGGACGTCATCGGTGCCGAGCCAATGCCACGGGGCCGGGACCGGGACGCTCTGCGACGCCTGCCGGACGGCGTCCACGAACTCGGGGGTGTGCACGGTGAGCAGCACGTCATCGTCCGCCGGTATCGCCGGTCGCACCTGAACCCCGGGGAGGTCGAGCAGACCCAGATCGCGCAACAGCCGATGGGTGAGTTTCAGTCGCACCGGCGCCATGGGGTGGCCCGGACCGAAGTTGTAGCCGAGGAAGGACTCGTCCCACTCCAGGCGCAGGGCATGCACCCGGCTACCGTACTGGCGGGACCCCTCCGTGGAAATGCTGGGTCCGACATGGCCTCGACGGACGGAACTGGGGACACGGTGGGACGAAACGACAGCAGCCAGGACGCCGTCCTGGTCTGCGGCCTGGGCCGATTCGGCGCTGCGACCGCGGATGCCCTGGCCCGGCTGGGGCACGACGTGCTGGCTGTGGACCGCAATCCGCGGACCGTGGCGGACTTCGCCAACCGGCTGCCTCACGTGGTCGAGGCCGACAGCACCTCGGCGGAGGCGATGGAACAACTCGGGGTCGCCGAGTTCGGGATCGCGGTGGTCGGGATCGGGACGTCGGTCGAGAGTCAGCGTGCTGACCGTGGCCGTCCTGGTCGACCTGGGGGTCAAGCAGATCTGGGCGAAGGCGCTGACCGATGCCCACGGCAGGATCCTGGACAGGCTCGGGGTGCACCACGTGGTCTATCCCGAGCACGACGCCGGCGAGCGGGTGGCCCACCTGGTCACCGGCCGGCTCATGGACTACATCGAGTTCGACGACGGGTTCGCGATCGCCAAGATGGTGCCGCCCGACGGAGACCCAGGGCTTCACGCTCGAGGAGTCCAAGGTGCGGGAGAAGTACGGGATCACGGTGATCGGGGTGAAATCGCCCGGCAAGGACTTCATCTATGCCGTGCCGCAGACCCGGGTCTCCAGCTACGACCTGATGATCGTCAGCGGTCGGTCGGAGCTGATCGAGAGGTTCGCCGCCCGGCCGTGAATGGACGGATCACTCCCGCGACATCCCTGCTGCGGCGTCCCGCCTGGGAGCGGAGCAGGCACGCCTGGCAGCACCCGGCGCGCTGGATCGTCGTCGGCATCACCGGGCTGGCGATCACCGGGACCCTTCTGCTGATGCTGCCGCTGTCCAGGGCCGAGCACGGCGGCGCCCCGTGGAACGTCGCACTCTTCACGGCGACCTCGGCGACCACGGTGACCGGCCTGACCGTCGTCGACACGGGTACCTACTGGTCCCCGTTCGGGCACGTCGTGATCCTCGCCCTGATGCAGGTCGGCGGGCTCGGCGTGATGACCGCGGCCTCGTTGCTCGGTCTCGTGGTGGCCGGCCGGCTGGGACTTCGCACCCGGGTTCTGGCCCAGTCCGAGCGGGAGACCATCGGTCTGGGCACCGTGCGCAACGTGGTCTGGGGTTCCGCGGCCCTGGTCCTCACGGTCGAGGCGGTGCTCTTCGTGGTGCTGACCGTTCGGTTGTGGTTGGGCTACGACTACTCGCTGGGACACGCCGCCTGGTCGGGGCTGTTCCACGCCGTCTCGGCGTTCAACAACGGCGGGTTCGGTCTCTACTCGGACAGCCTGGCCACGTTCGCACGCGACGAGATCATCCTCGGCGGCGTCGGGATCGCCGCGTTCCTCGGCGGCCTGGGCTACCCGGTGCTCTCGGAGATGATCCGTGTGCGGCCGGCGGCCCGGTGGTCGGTGCACACCGTGGTGACCCTGCGGGTGAGTCTGCTCCTCCTCGTGCTCACCGCGGCCGTCATCACGATCGGCGAGTGGCGCAACCCGGCGACCCTGGGCCAATTCGACCTGCACACCAAGCTGACGTCGGGTGCCTTCGCCGCGGTGATGCCCCGCTCGGTCGGATTCACCACCTTCGACATCTCGCAGATGGACGACTCCAGCCTGCTGTTCACCGACATGATGATGATCATCGGCAACGGCTCGGGCAGCACCGCCGGCGGGATCAAGGTGACCACGTTGGCCATCCTGGTCCTGGCCGTGGCCGCAGAGGTCCGAGGCACCCACGACGTCAACGTGCACGGAAGGCGGCTGGCCGACGGCGTCGTCCGTCAGGCGATCGCGGTGTCGGCCTTCAGTTTCACCATCGTCATCGGAGCCACCATGGCGATGCTGGAGATGACGAACGAGCGCCTGGATGACCTGCTCTTCGAGGTGATCTCCGCCTTCGCCACCTGCGGTCTGTCGGTGGGCGTGAGCGGACGACTGGACTCCCCCGAACAAGTGATCTTCACGCTGCTCATGCTCGTCGGCAGGGTCGGCCCGATCACCTTCGCCACCGCTCTGGCACTGCGCCAGACCCGCCAGGCCTACCGCAACCCGGCTGCCCGCCCGATCGTGGGCTGACCCGCGGCTTCTGCGCGCGACCCCCATGCGCACGACCCCCATGCGCGCGACCCCCATGCGCACGACCCCCATGCGCACGACGTGACGTTGCGCTCGTCTATTGAGCGTGGCGTCACTCAACACTCGTCGGTATCGAGCGTGAATCCGCACACGAGCGCCCAGAGAGTCACTGTACGTATCGAGGACGAGCCCGACCGGTCAGGTGGCGGCTCGCGGCGCGCCCCGGTCTCGGCACCGTGCGGCGATTCGACGAGGTGATCACCGAGCGGCTCCTCCTGCGCCGCTGGAGGGACGCCGATCGGGAGCCGTACGCCGCGATGAACGCCGACCCACGGGTCCGGCGACATTTGCCCGAGCTTGTCGACCGAGCCGGCAGCGACGCCTCGATCACGCACTTCGAGACCACCTTCGACCGGAACGGGTTCGGTGTCTGGGCCCTGGAGCTGCTCGAGACGGGCGCCTTCGTCGGCTTCACCGGTCTGAACCCGATGCCGGACGACGTCCCAGGGGCGGGCGGCTGGGAGGTCGGCCGGCGGCCGGCGCTGGAAACCTGGCACCAGGGGTTCGCCACCGAGGCAGGTCGCGGCGCCCTGGAACCGGCCCTGACCGCCCCGGACGACGGGGGTGCCGGCCTGAGCGTCGTCTGGTCGCTGACGGCCGAGCTCGACGAACCCTCGATCGCCGTGATGCGCAGGCTCGGTATGGCCGTGGTGGCTCGGGCGGACCATCCAGCCGTGGAGCCCGGGCACCCGTTGCGGCCGCACGTGTTCTACCGCATCGAGTCGCCCCGGCATCACGCGATGTGATCGACTCGGGTGTGGCGTGTGGAATCGCGCTCAAAGGGCACGATCACTGAGTGACGCCACGCTCAATAGACGAGCGCAACGTCACGTCGTGCGCATATGGGGGTGGGGGGTCAGGCGCTGCCGGAGGACAGCTCGCGTGACCGGTCCCGGGCGGCCTCGATCGCGGTGAGGAAGGCGGCCCTGACCTTGTGGTCCTCCAGCTGCCGCAGTGCCGCCACCGAGGTGCCCGCCGGGCTGGAGACCTGTTCCCGCAGCACGGTCGGGTGCTCGCCGGTCTCCTTGAGCATGGTCGCTGCGCCGTACAGGGTCTGCACCACCAACTCGCTGGCCGTGGCCCGCGGCAGGCCGAGCAGCACGCCGGCCTCGATCATGGCCTCGACCACGTAGAAGATGTAGGCCGGGCCCGACCCGCTGATCGCCGTCACCGCGTCCTGGTGGTACTCCGGCACCTCGATCACCTTTCCCGTGGCGGACAGCAGGCGCATCGCGCGGTCCAGATGGGTTGCGTCGCAATGCTTTCCGGGCGACACCGCAGCCATGCCCTCGTCGACGAGCGCGGGAGTGTTCGGCATCACGCGCACCACCGCGACGCCGCTGGGGAGGCGGTCCTCGACGAAGGCGGTGGTGATCCCGGCAGCCATGCTCACCACAAGCGCCTCCGGGCCGAGCACCGGCGCCACCTCACCGAGCAGCGCGGCCATGTCCTGCGGTTTGACCACCAGCACCACGGTGTCGGCCTTGGCCGCAGCCTCATGGTTGTCCATCACCGCGACGCCGTACTTCTCCGCGAGTTCGGCGGCGCGGGCCGGGCGACGCTCGGTGATCGTCACGTCGGCCGCCGGCCAACCGGCCCGCAACAGCCCGGAGAGCAGGGTCTCCCCCATCACACCCGCACCGAGAATCGCGATCTGCTCGCCCATGTCCCTCTGTCGTCCCGTCTGTCAGGTCCAGCTCATCAGGTCCAGCTCGTCAGGTCCGGCTCATCAGCGACCGCATGAAGAACGCCACGTTCGCCGGACGCTCGGCCAGCCGGCGCATGAAGTAGCCGTACCAATCCGACCCGTAGGGCACGTAGGTCCGCACCGTCTCGCCGTCGTCCGCCAGCCGTCGCTGTTCCTCGGGCCGGATCCCGTAGAGCATCTGGAACTCGTAGGTGCCCTGCGGCCGGCGGTTCTGGACGGCGAGCGCGTTGCCGATGTCGATCAGCCGCGGATCGTGAGTGGCCAGCATCGGGTGCCCCTCACCGGCCATCAGGGTCCGCGCGCAGCGCACGTAGGCCAGGTCGACGTCCGTCTTGCTCGAGTAGGCCACCGACTCGGGCTCACGGTAGGCGCCCTTGCACAGGCGGATCCTCGATCCCTCACCGGCCAGGTCCCGGCAGTCCCCCTCGGTCCGGTAGAGGTAGGCCTGCAGCACCCCGCCCACCCAGGGGTAGTCCCCGCGCAGGTTGGCGAGCACCTCGAGAGTGGCGTCCGTGGTGGTGTGGTCCTCCATGTCGAGGGTGACCGTGGTGCCGACCGTCGCCGCGGTCGCGCAGATCTCATGGGCGTGCTCGAGCGCGATCCGATTGCCGTCGGGCCCGAGAGCCTGCCCGATCGCCGAGAGTTTGACCGACACCTCGCAGCCGCCCCCCTCGGTCAGCTCGGCCTCGCCCAGGGCGGTCAGCAGACTGCGGTAGGCATCGCGCACAGCGCGGGCGCGGGTGATGTCGGTGGTGTCCTCGCCGAGGTGATCCAGGCTGACGGCGAGACCCTGAGCGCGCAGCTCGTAGCAGGCGGCGATCGCGGACGCCTCGTCCGACCCCGGGACGTAGCGCCGGACCACGGACCGGGAGAACGGCGTCGTCTCCACCAACTCGCGAACCTGGTTGTTCTGCGCCGCGTACAGCAGCACCTCGCGCAGTGGATCCACGCTCTCACCCTCCTCCGGCAACGCCCCGCCCGGCGTGGCTGGCCGGCGAACTGTAGGGCTGAAGCCCAGGCTAGGGCACCGCCGCTGCGCGTAGCATCGGCGCGTGGCTCAGGAACAGGACCGCGGCCCGGCCAGGGACGAGCAGTTGGACTACTCCGAGTCGATGCCGGCGATGCTCGACGAGTCGGCGAGGCGGCGCAAGGCGGCGAAGATCATCTCGGTGTTGCGTCACGCCCTCGGCCGGGACGGCGAGACCGGCCTGAGGGGTCTGCGCGCCCTGGACGTCGGGTGCTCGGCGGGATTCATCGCCGACGAGCTCGCGGCAGCGGGGGCGACCACGGTCGGGGTGGACATCGACGAGGGCGCCCTGGCGGGGGCCCGGAACCGGTTCGGTGGTCGGGTCGAGTTCCGCCTGGCGCGGGGGGAGCAGTTGCCCCTGACCGACGGCGAGGCCGACGTGGTGGTCTTCAACCACATCTACGAGCACGTGGTCGACCCGGAGGCGGTGGTCGGCGAGATCCACCGCGTGCTCGCCCCCGGCGGCGTGGCCTACCTGGGACTGGGCAATCGGCTGGGCGTCATCGAACCGCACTACCGACTGCCGTTCCTGTCCTGGCTGCCCCAGCGTGCCGCAGACCGATACATGCGTCTGACCGGCCGGGGCGAGCACTACTACGAGCAGTTCCGCACGCGGGCTGGGCTACGCCGGCTCTTCGCCGCGTTCGACGTGTGGGACTACACGCTGCCCGTCCTGGCGGACTCGCCGGCCTTCGCCGGCGACGATCTCATCCCGTCCTGGGTGGGCCGGGCCCCCGAGCGGGTGCTGGCCGCCACCCTGCCCCTGGTGCCGACCTACATCTGGATCGCCTTCAAGATCCCCGGGGCCCCTCGCGGGTCCGAGCTGCGGGTCGCCCCGCGACGGCTCACCGATTCCTGAACCGGATCCGCGCGAGCGGCCGCCGAGCCGTCCGGCCGGTCGCGACTCTCAAGGTGTGCGCCGCCGCAGGGTGGCCGCACCGCCGGCGATCAGCGCCAGGGCGAAGACCAGCACGATCAGCACATCGCCGAGCACGTCTGCGGTGCCGTTCGGATCGGTCGAGATCGTCCGCATCGCGTCCACGGCGTAGGACAGCGGCAGCACGTCGGAGATGTAGCCGAGAACGGTGGGCAGACCGTCTCTCGGCACCAGCAGCCCGCAGAGCAGGAACTGGGGCAGGACGAACGCCGGGACGAACTGCACGGCCTGGAACTCGGTGGTGGCGAAGGCGGACAGGAACAGCCCGAGCGCCGTCCCCAGCAGGCAGTCGGCGACGGCGACCACCAGCAGCAGCCAGACCGACGCCGGCGACGTCCAGACCCAGGACGAAGATCGCGAAGGACCCGACGACGATCGGCCTGAAGGGTGGCCACCAGGCCGAAGGCCAGGGCGTAGCCGCCGAGCAGATCGCCCTTGCCCAGCGGCATCGCCAGCAGCCGCTCCAGGGTGCCGGACCTGCGCTCGCGCAGCGTCGCGATGCTGGTCACCAGGAACATGACCAGGAACGGGAACAGCCCCAGCAGAGGTGCGCCGATCCGGTCGAACAGCGGGGTCCCGGAGTAGATCCAGGCCAACAGGCCCATCAGCAGGCAGGGCGCCAGGATGAGCAAGGCCATGGTCCGATGGTCGCGCCGCAACTGACGCAGTACCCGGGCCGCGGTCGCCGCGGTCAGTGTCGGGCTCATCGTCCGTTCCCCCGTCCCCGGCGGTCCGCCCGGTGCCGTCCGCCGTGATGGGTTTCGGCGATCGGGCCCGGCCCTCGCCCGGTCCACCAGCGCCAGGAACGCCTGCTCCACGTCGTCCGCGCCGGTGGCGGCCAGCACGCCGTCCAGGGTGTCGTCGATGAGGATCTCCCCCCGGCGCATCAACAGCAATCGGTGGCATCGGGCGGCCTCGTCCATCACATGGCTGGAGACCAGGAGGGTCTTTCCGGAGTCGGCCAGGGCCGACGGAAGATCCTCCACAGGTCGCGCCTGAGCACCGGGTCGAGCTCGACGGTCGGCTCGTCGAGCACGAGCAGTTCGGGCGTGCCGACCAGGGCCGCGGCCAGCGAGACCCGCGAGGTCTGCCCGCCCGAGGTGTTCTCGACCACCTGATCGGCGGTGTCGGCCAGGCCGACCAGGTCGAGCACGCGGGCCACCTCCGCGTCCAGGCCGGACCGGGGCACCCCCGCCACGGCGGCGAAGTAGCGGATGTTCTCGGCGACGGACAGATCGGCGTACACGCTCGGATCCTGGGTCACGTACCCGATCCGGTGGCGGAGCTCGCCGTGCCGGCCGGCAGACCGAGGACGTCGACGCGTCCGCCGGCCACCCGTTGCACGCCGACGATGCTGCGCATCAACGTGGTCTTGCCGGACCCGCTCGGGCCGAGCAGGCCGACCACCTGCCCCGGTGCGATCTCCAGGTTCAGGCCGTCGAGCACCCGAAGCCGCCCCCGGTCGACACACAGACCCTCGATCCGGACCGCGATGTCATTCGCCATACGACGAAACTAGCCCCGGCCCAGCGGTGGCGGTACCCGGCACGCCGCCCCGCTCACCGGTGCTCAGGCGCTGCTCAGCGAGGCGGCGAGATTCAGCCGGGCGAAGGCCAGCGAGGCCGCCAGATCGTTGAGCCGTTCCTCCCGCGAGCGGCAGCGGCGGCGTGTTCACCTCGACCACCACCGTCCCGTCCCAGTTCCGCTCCGCGAGCAGACCGAGGACGGCGTCGCACGGCTGGTCGCCCCGGCCGGGCACCAGATGCTCGTCCTTGGCCGAACTCGAGCCGTCCGTCAGGTGCAGGTGGACCAGTCGGTCGCCGAGGGCCTGGGCCACCTCGAGTCCGTCCTGTCCGGCGGTCGCGGTGTGCGACAGGTCGAGGGTGACGTGGCGATACTCGTGCGGCACCGGGTCCCAGCCGGGCGCGTAGGCGAGCATCTCGCGCTGGCGGGCCCGCCAGGGATACATGTTCTCGACCGCCAACATGATGCCCTCGCGCTCGCTCATCGCGGCGACGCCGTCCACGAACTCCATCGCGTACTCACGCTGCCAGCGGAACGGCGGATGCAGCACGATGGTCGCCGGCACCGACCTCGTGTGCCAGTTCGCAGGACATCTCGAGCTTGGTCCACGGCTCACGGCCCCACACCCGTTGCGTCACCAGCAGGGTCGGGGCATGGACGGCGAGGATCGGGACGTTGTGGTGGGCCGAGAGTCGGCGCAGAACCGCGGCGTTCTGACTGATCGCGTCCGTCCAGACCATGACCTCGACGCCGTCGTAGCCGAGTTCGGCCGCGATCGCGAACGCGTCGGCGCAGCCCTGGGGGTAGACCGACGCGGTCGACAAAGCGACCTTGGCCGCCGGTACCAGCACCGGCGGGTCCGGCTTCGGGTAGCCACTGCCCAGCGGCTCCATGAGTTACCCATCCTCGTCCCGAAGACCGCGCGGTCCCCAGGCGCCGGTGCCCTAGTCTGTGCTGGTGCCGCGCGCCAGGAAGTCCGCGCCCAGTGCCCCGACCCGGGCGCCCGGGCGGGAGACCGCCGCCAACCCCACCCGGTTATGGGTCGATTTCCCCGATCCCGACGGCCCGCACAGCCTGCCCCGCGCCGCCGGGCACGGCCCCGCCGACGAGGGCGACGGCGAACTGCCGACCCAGCCCGAGCAGGTCTTCCGCTGCGACCTGACCTGGCTGACCTCGCGGTGGACCTGCATCTTCGGCAGAGGCTGCGCCGGGATCTACGCCGACCGGCCGGACGACGGATGCTGCACCCTCGGCGCCCACTTCGCCGACAAGTCCGACCGCAAGCGGGTCGCCTCGGCGGTCGAGAGGCTGACCCCGGACCAGTGGCAGCACGCCGAGCACGGTCGCGACGGCGCGTGGCTGGACCGCAACGAGGACGGCGGCCGGGTCACCCGTGTCGTCGACGGGGCCTGCATCTTCCTGAACCGCCCGGGCTTCGACCCGCCGGCCTTCGCCTCCGGCGCCGGCTGCGCCCTGCACCGGCTCGCCCTCGAGGAGGGCGTGGATCCGGTCACCACGAAACCGGACGTGTGCTGGCAGTTGCCGATCCGGCGGACCTACAGAACCGTCGAGCGCGCGGACGGGTCCAGCTACCTGGAGGTCAGTCTGACCGAGTACGAGCGCAGCGGCTGGGGCGCCGGCGGGCACGATCTCGACTGGTACTGCACCGGGAACCCCGCGGCGCACATCGCCGCCGAGCCGGTGTACATCGGCCTGCGGGCCGAGCTGGTCGAGCTGATCGGGCAGAAGGCCTACGACGTGCTGGCCGAGCACTGCGAGCGGGCGCTGGCCGGCCGCCGGACGCTGCCCCTGGCCGCGCACCCGGCCACCGAGCTCGCCGACTCCCTGGCGGCGCGGCCCACCGGGCACTGATCCGCGCTGCGGGACGAGTCGCGATGAGTGCCCCAGCGCGCGGGGCCCGGCCCAGCCCCAACATCTGGTACTCACCACGGGTCTACGAGATCGAGAACCGCTTGCGCCGACCCGGATGGCGTGATCGACGCGGCGATGCGGCATCTGCGGGACTGGTCCGGGGCGGATGTGCTGGACATCGGTTGCGGCAACGGCTTCCACCTGCCGACGTTCGCGACGACCGCGCGTCGGGTGGTCGGGGTCGAGCCCTACCCGCCGTTGGTCGTGGCCGCCCGGCGTCGCACGGCGGGCATACCCGGCGTCGTCGTCCGGCAGGGGACGGCGCAGCAGCTGCCGGTGCCGGACTCGTCCGTGGACGTCGTCCACGCCCGCTGGGCCTACTTCTTCGGCCCCGGCTGCGAGCCCGGTCTGCGAGAACTGGACCGGGTCATGCGACGCGGAGGGACGGCGTTCGTGATCGACAACGACGCCTCCCGGTCCACCTTCGGGTCCTGGTTCCGCCGCTGGATGCCGGACCACGACCCGCTTGCCGTGCAACGGTTCTGGGCCCAGCGTGGATGGGAACGGCAGAGTCTGGACATCCGCTGGCAGATGTCCACCCGCGAGCAGTTCGAGGCGGTCGTCCGGATCGAGTTCTCCCCGGAGGTCGCCGAGGCCGCCCTGGCCGAGCATCCGGGCACCGAGGTCGACTACGCGGTCAACCTGTTCTGGAAGCAGTTCTGATCGATCCCGCTCACGGGGTCGCGAAGGTGCTCCCGGCGTCCTGGCCGAACGGCTCGGCCGCCAGGCTGCTCAGGGTCGAGCACGTCACCCTGGCTCGGCGCGATGAAGGCCCACGGCCCACGAGTAGGTGTTGTCCCGCCAGATGTTGTTCTGCTCGAAGGCGATCCACTGGGCGACCACGTCCGCCGTGATAGGGCGACCAGTCGGGGTAGGTGCCGTAGTTGGAGAACAGCCCGTTGAACCCGCACCCGGTGACCGCGTTCGCAGCCGGCACGGCGCTCGGGTCGAGGCAGAACACGTTGTCGCGTCGACCAGGAGGTTCTGCGTCTTCCAGCGGCAGTCGTCCAGGTACGGCCGGCTCGCCACCACCGCCGGGTCGGAGCAGGCCGTCAGAGCGTCGCATCGGGGTTGACCAGGGTCGTCGGTCCCGCTGCTGGTGTTGGCCGGCGATCCCGCGAACCGGTCCGCGTTCTCCCAGGCCGACCACGCCGGACCAGTTGTCCTGGAACAGATTACCCGCCACGAGCAGCACGTCGCCGTAGGGCCCGGGCGCCCGGGGGTCGCTGCCGGCCTCCGACAGGTAGACCGCGGCGGTCGGGAAGCCCGGATTCGTCGGACCCTGCACCAAGCCGTTGCGGACAAGACATTGTCCACGATCCGGGCGTTGTAGCTGGTCTCGTAGAAGATCCCGACACGCGTCGTTGCCGGACGATATAGTTGCGCCTGGAACAGGAAGCCCGAGTTGTTGGTGTCGGCCCACAGTCCCGTGCCGCGGTTGTCGTGGACGTTGTTGCCGACGATCTGCGCGCCGACCGTCTCCCAGAACTTGCCGCCGCCGGTGCAGCCGCAGCCTTCGCGGCGGCGCCTCCCAGTCATAGGTGTTGTTGCCGGTGATCTCGTTGCCGCGCAGTTCGATGTCGCGCACGCCGTCGGCGTGGTAGGCGTTGAAGCCGTATTGGCCGTTGTCCGCAGGCAGTTGCCGATCACGCGGTTCTGCGAACCGATCATCACCCCGGCCCCGGCGTTGCGCTCGCACGGTGCTGGAGAGCAGGCTCCAGCCGGTCGCCGAGTCGTGGTTGACCACGCCCTCGTTGTGGTTGTCGCCGTCGGCGCCGAAGTCCGCGCACGGTCAGATGGCTGATCGTCACTCCCTTTGCGTGGCCGCCGAAGGCGTAGGAGTTACCGTTCGCCGCCGTCCAGCACGGCCCCGGCGCCCCGACGAAGGTGTCGCCGTCGTGCGGGATCACCTGCGTCGTACTGCGCCCTGGCCCAAGGTGTGCACGCCGGGCGCCAGCCAGAACGTGGCGCCGGGCGTGGATGCCGCGACCACCTCGGCGAGGTCCGTCCGCGGGCCCACGGGACCGCAGCCGCCGGAGGCGGCCGACGGCCCGTCCAGCGTCCTGGCTGTCGCAGACCTCGGGCCTGGCTCCTGCGGCCCGGAGGCGGCACCCGGACTCCTGGAGGGAGGGGCGCCGCAGGTGGCGACGATCCGACGGATCCGGTGGCGGTGGACGGGCCCGGTCCGGCGCCGGCGGACCTGCCGGCCGCCGAGGCCGAGCACCGGCGGCGGCACACCATCAAGACAGCTGCGACGACCAGCTCCTCGCACCCGGCGCCGCCCTCACGTCCTCGGTCCCCGATAACCACACTCGCGGCGACCGAGGCCTCCGGGGCTCGGTCACCGTCGGCTACCGCTCAGGTCGCCCGGAACCCGCCGGTCGATGGTAGGCCCCATGCCACGTGACTTCTCCGCGTCCATCCGCCTGACCGCCGACCTGGAGGCCATCGTGCCCGGCGGCGCACACACCTATGCCAAGGGGGCCGACCAGTACCCCGAGGGCATGGCACCGGTGCTCGCGCGCGGCCGGGGCGCCCACGTCTGGGACGTCGACGGCAACGAGTTCATCGAGTACGGCAGCGGGCTGCGCTCGGTGGCCCTGGGGCATGCCCACCCCCGGGTCAACGCAGCGGTGGCCGCCGCGATCGAGGGCGGCACGAACTTCACGCGCCCGGCCGCGGTCGAGCTCGACGCCGCCCGAGCACTGCTCGACCTGCTGCCCGCGGCGGACATGGTCAAGTTCGCCAAGAACGGGTCGGACGCCACGACCGCCGCCGTCCGGCTGGCGCGGGCCGCCACCGGGCGCGACCTCGTGGCGGTGTGCCGCGAGCAGCCCTTCTTCTCCGTGGACGACTGGTTCATCGGCGTGGCCGCGATGCCGGCGGGCATCCCCCAGGTCACCCGGGACATGACCCTGAGCTTCGGCTACGACGACCTGGAGGGCACCCGAGAGCTGTTCGAGGCGCATCCGGGCCGGATCGCCGCCGTGGTCCTCGAGGCGATGACCCTCACCGAGCCCTCCCCCGGCTACTTCGACGGCCTGCGGGCCCTGTGCGACGAGCACGGGGTGCTGCTGATCCTCGACGAGATGATCACGGGCTTCCGACTGGCCCGCGGCGGCGTGCAGACCGCGCTGGGCATCGAGCCCGATCTGTCCACCTTCGGCAAGGCCCTGGGCAACGGCTTCGCGGTCTCGGCCCTGGCCGGACGGCGCCGGCACATGCGCCTGGGCGGCTGCGACCACGACCAGGACCGGGTCTTCCTGCTGTCCACCACGCACGGCGCGGAGACGCACGCCCTGGCCGCGGCGATGGCCGTCATCGACACCTATCGCGACGAGGACACCGTCGCCCGGCTCGACCGAATCGGCTCCCTGCTGGCACGACGGGTGCGCGATGCGGTCGCCGCAGCGGACGTCGCCGAGAACATCCTGGTCCTCGGCGCCCCGGCGAACCTCGTGCACGCCACGCTGGACGACGACGGGCAGCGCTCCCAGGCCTTCCGCACCCTGTTCCTCGCCGAGTTGCTCGAGCGCGGTGTCATCGCGCCGTCCTTCGTCGTCAGTGCGGCGATCAGCGAGGACGACGTGGCCGCCACCGCCGAGGCCGTCTACGAGGCGGGGCTGGTCTACCGCAAGGCCCTCGACCACGGAGTGGGGGATCATCTGCGCGGGCGCCCGGTTCAGCCCGCCCTGCGGCCCCGGCGCTGAACCGTCCCTCATCGAACCGTCGCCTCCGCGAGGCGCAACAGCTCTGCCACCTCGGCCAGCACCCGACGCACCGACTCACCCTTGCGCGCGACCCGGGCGGCCAGGTCCCGGTCCGGCCACCCGCCGTGTCGTGCGCGCTCGACCTGCTCCAGGAGCAGCCGCGGGTCCACGGTGGCGATCGGCTGATCGAAGCCGGTCAGGCCGAGGTCCTTCATGAGCACCGCGTTCTTGTCCGCATAGCCCACCGACACCACCGGCACACCCAGTCGGAGGGCGCAGATCAGGTTGTGGAACCGGGTGACGACGGCGACCTCGGCCCGGGCCATCTCGGCGCAGAGCGAGTCGAAGTCCTCGGCGCACCGCACCTGCACGGCCTGCGCCTCGACACCGGGCCTGCGGGCCGCGACCCGACGGCGGACCTCGTGCGCCGTCTCCTCGTCGGCACGGTCGCCGCCCACCAGCACCACGTGGTCCCCGGCCGTCACCAGGGCGTCCACCGCGAACGCGATGGCCTCGAGATAGGCGATGTTGTCGGCCTCCCCCGCGAGCGGGTCGTCTGCATCGCCGTAATAGCGCATCACCCCGACCACGACCCGGCCCGGCTCCGGCCGCCGGACGGGACTCCTCCGGTCGGCGAAGACCAGATCCGCAGCCACGGGGGCGATCCCGTCCGCCCCGTTCAGCCGCATCGAGCGGGCCGACCACTCGTCGCGGTAGCTGACATGGGCGGCCAGCCCGACGGTCGCGGCGAAGAGTCTGCGCGTGAGGGGGTTGCCGGCGGGCTCGGCTCCCACGCAGAGCAACACGAACGGCCGTCGCAGGAGGCGGCAGGCGACGGCCGTCGCGAACAGCCACAGCGGCAGCCCCCACGGCCGCACGCCCAGCTTCTCCTCCAGCACGCCCATCCCCGGCACGATGACCGCGTCCGAACGCTGCACCAGCCGCATGCTGCGCGGCAGGTCCATCAGGCGGGCCAGGGCGCGTATGACGAAGGGACGATCCCGGCGACCCGGCCGCGGTCCGGCCGCCCGCAGGCGGACGGCGTCCAGGCCGTACCGGTCCCGGACCTCCTGCGGGGTCAGGGTTATCACCTGCGGGCGGACGTCCGGGCCACCGGTGTGGGTGAGCCAGTCCAGAGCCACCTCGAACGACGCGTCGTTGCCGAGGTTGCCGCTGCCGATGTACCCGTAGAAC
This sequence comes from uncultured Actinomycetota bacterium, assembly GCA_963750395.1. Lineage (GTDB taxonomy): Bacteria > Actinomycetota > Actinomycetes > Actinomycetales > Kineosporiaceae > JADJPO01. The sequence continues at coordinate 453,515 of CAVVQM010000012.1, forward strand.
GCCGGACGGCGCACCGGGCGCCTTGCCCGCCGGCGCCCACGGGCGTGGCGGCGGCCGGAGCCCAGTCCCACCCCGACCAGCATGCTGGCCATGGCTAGCGGCCCAGCCTGACTGCCCACGAACGGGCCCCGAGCGCCTGGACGGCGGGGTCGGGACTGTTCAGCAGCCGGCGGCGGCGCAGCGGGTCGGCGTGCCGGACCACCCACACGGTGAACGCACCCAGGCACCGGGCCTTCTCGGCCGGGCTGAGCGGCGCCCGCGCGATGGCCTGGACGTAGCCGGCCAGATACTCCCCGAGGAGCCGGACGCCGGGGTGCCGCAACCGGTCAGCGCGCACCGGATCGAGATTCGCGCAGCGGCGACGCATCCCCGACGAGGCCCGTTCGGCCCGACCCTGATGGTCGCGGCGGAAGTACAGCGGCTCGTCCACCTGGTGGAACCGGCCGTGCAGGGCGAGCTCGGCGACGATCACCCGGTCGGCCAGGTGGTAGCTGCCATGCCGACCCACCGCGCGCATCGCCGACGTCCGGATCACGCCGTAGATGTCATCGCCGCCCTGGGTGTAGAGCAGGCTGCGGAACCGGACGACGACGTCGCCGACATCGGTACGCAACGGGTAGGACTCCACGTTGGTGATCTCACCGGCCTCGTCGATGAAGGCCGTGGCGCAGTGCGCCAGGACGACCTCGGGCCGGGCGTCCAGCGCCTCGATGCACCGGCGCAGCAGTTCCGGCCCATAGAGGTCGTCGTCGGAGGCCCACTTGAAGAACTCGCCACGCGCGGCCTCGATCACGGCGTTGTGGTTGTGGGCCGACCCGATGTTGCGTTCCTGGCGGATGTAGCGCACCCGGGGGTCGCTCAGGTAGCTCCGGGCGATCCGCTCCGTGTCGTCGGTGGACGCGTTGTCGCTGATGATCAGCTCGAAGTCGGTGAACGTCTGTGCCAGCAGGGCGTCCACGGCCTGGGCCAGGAACGGCTCGCCGTTGTAGACCGGCAGGCCGATGCTCAGCCTGGGCAACCGGCCCGCCGTCTCCGCGGGATCCGACCGGTCCGTGGTCGTCCTCATCGTGGAACCTCCGTCGACAGTGGTGGTCAGGTGGTCGTGCAGGCCGGCTCGCAGGTGGTGCCACCAGAGCAGCGCCCCGGCGGCGGTGGCCACGGCCGAGCCCCAGGCGGCGCCCGCCGCGCCGGCCAGGACGGCGCCGCCTCCGCCTCCGATGACGTAGGCGGCCGACGTGAGCAGCTGGGCACGCAGGCTCCGCGCCGCCGCTCCCAGGGCCCGCAGGCCGGCCTGGGCCGCGGTCGTGTAGCAGGAGCCGACGACCGTCAACAGGACAGCGGGCAGCAGGGCCGCGGCGGCCGGCCACAGCTCGTCGAGCAGGAGGACGCCCAGTCCCAGCGGCAGGGCGATCAGCACCGCCACGCCCCATGCCGTCGCGGCGACCGCCTGGACCGAGCCGAGTCCGAGGCAGAAACGTTGCAGCCGAGCGGGATTGCTCCGCAGGACCCGCGCCGTCTCCGGCACGGCGACCTGGCTGATCCCCATCAGGATCACCACGAACGGACCCATGAGCATCTCGGAGGCGCGCAGCTGACCGACGGCGGCCAGACTGGTGACGCCGCCCAGCACCACGGCGCGGATCTGCGAGGCGCCGGCGAAGGTGACGTTCTCGGCGAGATAGCGACCGGCCAGATCGCGGTGACGGCGCAGCCAGCCGGGCACCGATCCCAGACGAGGCAGGACGCGCCCGTGCGCTGCGCCGAGGAGCCCGGCGAAGGTGGCGGTGGCCCCCCAGGCCAGGATCGAGGCGTCGACGCTCGCCGAACCGGCCAGGTGGAGCCCGGCCAGCGCGCTGATCAGACTCAGCGTCCAGATGACGTCGATGCCGAAAGCGGCGCGGCCACGTCCGATGGAGAAGAACGCGAAGCGCCAAGCGTCGAGCAGCATCAGCCCGGGCAGACCCACCGCTAGCACCAGAAACGCCGAGCCGACGGGGTCGGGGATCAGCAGACCCGCTGCGGCGCTGAGGATCGCGCAGACCAGACCCACCACCAGGGCGGTGCCCGTCGACGCGCCGGCCGCCCGGCGCCAGGCATCGTCGGCGGGGCCGCTGTGACGCACCAGCAGCGGGTCCGTGCCCATTCCACGCGAGGCGTTGAGCACGACCGAGGAGGTGACGAACGCCAGGGTGAAGGCACCGAAGCCCACCGCACCGAAGGTGCGGGCCACGTACAGGCCGAGGGCGAAGTTGCCGAGGCTGGACACCGCCTGATCGCCGACGCCCCAGCCGAGCCTGGTCACCAGCCGGTGCAGCGGATGTGCGCGGGCGGTGGCGAGGGTGCCGACAAGAGTGCCGCCGAGGGTCACGAGAGCGCTCCGAACCACTCGGACAGGAAGGGTTCGACACTGGCCAGGACGGCGCCCCGCCCGGACGGCTCGGCGACGGCCCGCGGCAGCGGCCACGGGATGGCGAGCTCCGGGTCGTCGGGCGAGATCGTCGTCTCACGCCACGGCTGGCGAACCCGGTTGACGCGCGTGCAGACCGTGGCCGCGTCGCTGAGCCCCTGGTAGCCGTGGGCCAGGCCCGGAGGCAGCCACACCGAGCGATCATCCACGTCGTCCAGCACCAGGGTCATCCAGGAGCGGTAGGTCCTGGAGTCGGGTCTCAGGTCGACCGCCACGCTGAGCACGGAGCCGGCGCAGCACGACACCAGGGCACCCTCCCCGCCGTCGGTGCGCAGGCTGAGCCCGTGCACCGCGCCCCGGCCCAGCCGGATCCGGTGGTCCTGCACGAGGTTGCGGCAGTCGAGTCCGACCGCCGCGGCCACCTCGGCGTCGAAGGTGCGGGTCAGCGTCCCGGGTTCGTCGGCGTCATGTCCGGGTTCGAAGACGATCGTCCCGGTCAGAACCCCCGGCTGCGCCCTCATCGGCCTGGGGGCGCGAGGGCCCCGTCCGCGACGGGCAGGGTCCGTGGGCGCGGCAGCGGCACGACGTACCGTGCCCCCCAACCGCCCGCGGACTCCAGGGTCTCGATCACCTCGTCGGCGATGTCCCAGGTGAGCAGGAGCACCTCGTCCGGCCGCGCCGCCACCAGGTCGGCCACGGGGCGGATCGGGATGCGCGGGCCCGGGATCGCCAGCTGGTGCTTGAGTGGGGCCGCGTCGACCGTGAACTCGAGCAGGTCACGGCCCACTCCGCTCAGGCCGAGCAGCACGGCGGCCTTCGATGGCGCCCCGTAGGCCAACACCCGGACGCCGTTGGTGCGGCGTTCGATCAGATACTCGCGTAGGGCCCGGGCGATGGTGTGGGCCCGGGCGTCCAGCGGAGGCAGTCCGGTGCCGTCGTCGAGACCGGCCGCGGCCTCCTCGGAGAGCAGCGCCGCGACGCCCTCGTCGACCGGGTGGCCCGCAGCGGCGTGCCCGAGGACGACGCGCAGGCTGCCCCCGAACACCGGCTCGGCGACCGCCTGGACCACCGTCAGGCCGTGGCGGGCGGCCAGCCGCGCCACGGCGGTCAGCGACAGGTAGGACCAATGTCCGTGCCGGACCGTGTCGAACTGGCCCTGGTCGACCAGCGCCAGCAGGTGGTGGAACTCCAGCACCAGCAGGCCGTTCGGCGCGAGCACGCGGGCTCGCTCGGCCAGGCAGCCGCGCACGTCCTCCTCGTGCGCGAGGGCGTGCGCATCGACGACAAGCATCGCCGATCCGGTGCCGGCCGCCGGGTCGGTCAGCGGCGAGCAGCCCCGTTCGGCCAGGGCGGGCAGCCAGGACCCGCCGTGATGACTGGCGAACTCGCGAACCGTGCCGCCGGCAACGTGCGGGTGATCGGCGAGCACCGCGGTGACGGCTGCACGGGTGTGGGCGCGGTGGGTCGCCGACTCGACCGCCCTGACCGGTTCGGCCAGCAGCGCGGGTACCGGACCGAGCTGGACCAGTGCACAGTCCGGGCAGAACCACAGCTCCAGGGGCCAACGAGCGTCGGGTCGCGGATCGTCCTGGGCCGGGAAGTCGTCCGAGGCCGGCTGACTGCCCAGGTCGACGGTGCGGTAGGCATCGGTCCCACCACAGCCGCGACAGGTCAGCCCCTCCTGTGGGTCCAACCCCTCGCCTACCACGACAGGCTCGCCTTCGTGACGGTGAAGGCCTCGGCGTACCGGCTGCGGCACTCCATCCCGCGCAACCGGGCCAGCCCGAGGAACGTCTCCTCGTCCCACCAGTCGCGGTCGATCTGCGAGGGGTAGGCCTTCTCCAGCCGCCGCACCTTCTCCCGTGCCGTCTCCTCCGGGAGGGGGATGTACAGGTTCGGTCGACCGAGGTCACCGTCGTACTTGGGGATCTCGTAGCCGAGCACCAGGTGATCGCGCCACACGGACGGCACGAGTTCGGCCAGCATCCGGTGGTCCTGGTGGGCGTCGTCCAGGCGCGGAGCGAGCACGAGATCGACGTCGACCTCACGCGCCACCGATTCCAGGTTCTCCTTGACCTCGTCCCAGACCGCGGGCAGCCGGCCGTCGTCGAGGTCGAAGGTGCGTATACCGATCTCGCACCCGGGCAGGAACAGGCTCGCGGCGGTCCGCGCCTCCTCCTGGCGCAGCGGCGAACCGGTCATCAGCACGAGGGTGACGGGCAGACCCGGCCAGCGCTGCGCGAGCAGCAGCAGCGTTCCGCCGCAACCGATCTCGATGTCATCGGGGTGAGCCCCCAGGGCCAGGACGCCGCGTGGGCGCTCGGTGAGGGACAGCGCCCTCATCGGGCCACCCCCGCCGCTCGGGTCGGTCGCGGGATGGCGGGACGGGCCTCGCCCTTGTCCCACAGCTTCCACGGAGCCTTGCCGCTGCGCTCGAGTGCCTCGAGGGCGCTGCGCTCCTTGAGCGTGTCCATCGGCGCCCAGAACCCGTCGTGGCGGACCGCGGACAGCTTGCCGCGGCGGGCCAGCCGCATGAACGCGTCGTCGACGAGGTCCTCGTCCGGGCCGAGCAGGTCGAACAGCTCCTGCCGGATGACGAAGTAGCCGCCGTTGACCCACATCGGCATCGTGGCGACGGGGGTGAGGTCGTGGACCCGGGAGTCCTGATCCACGCCGACGACGTGGAAGGAGGCCTGGGGTGGCACGGCGAGCAGGCTGGCCACCGCGTCCGAGGCGAGGAAGTCGTCCACGATCCGGTCCATCGGCGCATCGGTCAGGACGTCGCCGTAGTTGGCCAGGAAGACGTCGTCACCCTCCAGCAGGTGCCGTACCCGACGCAGTCTCTCGCCGATACTGGTCTCGATCCCGGTGTCCACGAACGAGATCCGCCACTCGGAGATGTCCGAGGAGAGCAGCTCGACCTGCTGGCCGCCCTTGTCGATCACGAAGTCGTTGGACTCGGTCTCCTGGTAGTTCAGGAAGTACTGCTTCACCGAGGAGGCGCCGTGCCCGAGCGCCAGGATGAACTCGGTGTGCCCGAAGTGCGCGTAGTAGCGCATGATGTGCCACAGCACCGGCCGGTCGCCGACGCCCATCATCGGTTTGGGCGCGGAGTCGACGCTCGTCCGCATGCGCAGGCCGAGCCCGCCGCAGAACAGGACCACCTTCATGACGTTTCCGCCTCTCGCTCAGTAGGTCGCCAGGATCAGGAGACGATCTCGGGGCGCGGGATCGGCACCACGAAGCGCCCTCCCCATTCCCGGACGTAGCCGAGCTGGCCGATGATCTCCTCGCGCAGGTTCCACGGCAGGATCACCACGAGGTCCGGCTTGGTCTCGGCCAGACGCTCGGGGGCGTGGATGGGAATGTGGGTGCCCGGGAGGAACATCCCGTGCTTGTGCGGGTTGCGGTCGACCGTGTACTCGATGAGGTCGGACCTGATGCCGCAGTGGTTCAGCAGGGTGTTGCCCTTGCCGGGGGCCCCGTAGCCGGCCACCGTGAGCCCACGGCGCGAGGCGTCGATGAGCAGCTCCAGCAGATCCTGCTTGACCTCCAGCACCGCCTCGGCGAAGCCCATGTGCCCCTCGAGCGTGTCCAGCCCGGCGGCCGCCTCGTCGGCGAACACCTTCTCGACGGTCTCGGACGGCGCGCCGGCGGTTGCCGCCGGCCGGGCGAGCACCCGCAGCGAGCCGCCGTGGGTGCCGAGCTCGACCACGTCGACCACCGTCAGGTCGGCTGCGGCCAGCGCCGCGGCCGCCGTGCGCAGGGTGAAGTAGGAGTAGTGCTCGTGATAGATCGTGTCGAACTGACGCTGCTCGACCAGGCGCAGCAGGTGGGGGAACTCCAGCGACACGACGCCGTGGTCGGCCACCAGGGCGCGCAGGCCGCGGGCGAAGTCGAGCAGTTCGGGGGTGTGGGCGAACACGTTGTTGCCGACCACCAGGTCGGCGCGGCCGTAGGTGTCCGCCAGGTCCTTGCCGGTCCGTTCACCGAGGAAGACCACCTCGGTGCGGATCCCCTTGGCCCGAGCCACCTCCGCGGTGTTCGCGGTCGGCTCGATGCCGAGCACCGGGATGCCCCGGGCGACGGCGTGCTGCAGCAGGTAGCCGTCGTTGCTGGCCACCTCGGCGATCAGGCTGTCCTGGCCCAGGCCCAGGCTCTCGGCCATCTCGGCGACGAAGCGCTCTGCGTGGGCCACCCAGCTGTCGGAGTAGGACGAGAAGTAGGCGTAGCCGTCGACGAAGACCTCCTCGGCGGCGACGTAGGCAGGCAACTGAACCAGCAGGCAGTTGTCGCAGATCCGAACGTGCAACGGGTAGAACGGCTCCGCCGCCTCGATCTGGTCGGCGTTCAGATAGCTCTCGCAGGGCGGTGACGAACCCAGGTCCACGAAGGTGTGGGTCAGGCTGTGCCCGCAGAGGCGGCACTGCGGGCTGTGGGAACTGGGGGTCATGGGTCCTCCTGCGGTTGTGCTGTCTGGGTGGGGTGTGGTCATCTGGGAAGCAGACCCGCCTGCGGCCGTGGCGATACCGGCTCGGGCGCCGACCACTCGATCGGGTGCGCGATCGCGTACTCGTACACCGCCAGGAGCGTCTCGATGCCCACCGTCTGGGTGAATCCCCGCAGGTAGGTCTCCCGGGCGCGACGGCCCATCAGCGTCCAGGGCTCCGGCCGGTCCTCGACGTCCGCGAGCACCGCGGCCAGCGACCGCGCATCACCGGGGGTGAACACCTGTCCGTCCCGACCCGGGGTGAGCAGTTCGGGCAGTGCACCGTGACCGGCCACGATCGGGGCCGTGCCGCTGGCCATCGCCTCGACCGCGACCAGGCCGAAGGTCTCCTCCCAGGCAGAGGGCACGACCGCGGCCCGGGCGCCGCCGAGGATCTGCCCGACGCGCTCGCGCGGCACCAGACCGGCGAACTCGACCTCGTCCCGCTCGCCGGCCCATCGCTGCACGACATCGGCCAGCGGTCCGCCGCCGGCCACCACGAGGCGCAACCCGCCGTCCGGATTCTCGGTGCGATCGGAACGCTCGGTGCGAAACCGATCCCAGGCGGCCATCAGCAGGGGCGCGCCCTTCGCCTCGTCCAGTCGGCCGACGAAGGCGACCACGGGCGGCGCCGTCTCCGGATCGGGCGGGGACAGACCGTCGAGGGGGTCGGCCACGTAGTTGTGCCTGACGAAGCACCGTTCGGCGGGGAACCCCAGCGGGGCCAGGAGATCTCGCTGGGCGGCGGAGATGAACATGTAGGCCGACACCGACTCGCGCCAGGCCCGGGCGTTCAGACCCTGGGCTGCCACGATGGCCGCGGTGGCCGCGCGCGAGGACCGGTAGCAGCCGTGCCGCAGGGCGGGCAGGGCCGATCCGCCGAGACAGTCATGGCAGACCGACCCGTCGCGGAACAGCTCACCGTTGGCGCAGGTGAGCTTGTAGTTGTGCAGAGTGGCGACCACCGGCACGCCCGCCCGCCGGCAGGCGCTCAGCACCGAGGGTGTGAGCAGGGGAAAGGTGTTGTGCACGTGGACCACGTCCGGGGCGAAGGCCACGATCTCGCGCTCCACCAACCGTCGGGAGGACTCGCTCCACACCACCTGGGCGGGCAGCGTCGCTCGGCGCGCCAGCGACCAGTCCTCGATATCAGCGCTGTGCCGCTGCACCAGATGGACCTGGTGTCCGGCCTCGCGCAGCGCCGCGGTCTCCTGATCGACGACGGCGTTCTCCCCGCTCGGCGCGATCGGGCGATACCTGTTGTGCAGGATGAGGATGCGCATCAGTTCACCTGTTCCGGGATCGGCGGCCGGCCACGTCGGCCCGGACCGGAGATCGCCCCGCCGGGGCGGCGTGGGCCCGGTGCGCGCACCGGCGCGACCAGCAACGAGGCGGCCACGACGAGCTCGAGCAGATAGGGGGAGGCGTCGCCGAGACCGGTCTCGGTGACCGAGGCGACCAGGCAGTAGACGAGCAGGAACAGCGCCACGGCCCGACGAAGACCGGCGGGCCGGCTGATCGCGAAGAGAGCGACGATCACGACCAGGGCCGCGCTCAGGCCCACTCCGAGCCAGCCGAGATCCAGGTAGGTGGCCACCCAGCTGCTGTCCACCGGCAGGCCGTCGAAGGACTTGTTCGACAGCCCGGACCCGAACACCTGCTCGGTGAGCGGCCGTTGCGTCTGGGCCACCGCGGTCCACACCTTGGTCCTGCCGGTGAGTTGGGCCGCCTCGTCGGGCGATTGGCCGCGGCTCGCCCAGGTGAGGATCACCGGCGCGAAGGCGATCACGCCGATCAGCGCCGGGATGCCCAGGCGCAGGACGATGCGCCGCACCCGCACGTTGCCGAGGAAGAGACTGGCCGCCGCGACCAGCAGGCCGGCGAGCAGGCCGACCAGGGCGGTGCGGGTGTGGGTGGCCCCGAGCGCCGCACCGCAGCCGATCGCGGTGAGCAGCGCCGTCCTCGCGCTGACCACGTTGCAGAACCAGCCGATCGCGGTGGCGCCGAACAGGACGGCGGCGTAGTGCGCCACCTGGGTGGTGGGGATCGGCCAGATCGCCCCGGCCAACCGGCCGTCGAAGGAGAAGGCCGCGCCGGGCGCCAGTACCACCCCGGCGAGCACGCTGAACATGATCACCCGCAGCACGTTGAGGTGACTGCGCAGCAGCACCAGGTCGTCGCGGCCCCACCAGGGCGTGAGCAGCCACAGCACGGCCACGAAGACGAGCAGGCGGATCGCGCGGAACATCGACCCGAACAGGAACTCGCTGTGCAGGCTGACCAGCACGGCGGCGGCGGCCATCACCGTCAGCACGACCAGCAGGGCGGTGGGGCGGATGAGGATCGAGCGGTTGAGCCGCAGGGCCAGCACCAGGGCGACCGCGAGGGCGCCCTGGGTCAGGAGTTGGCCGAGGGCACCCGGGATCGGGATCAGCGTCGGCAGAGCCGAGAAGGCCAGGACGTTGAGCATCAACGCGGCCCAGACCGCCTGGACGCCCGCCCCGGTGCCGGATCGGGTCGTCGGACCCGGGGAGATCATGCTCGGCCCACCACCGGGTCGTCCTGCTCCGGGTCGGCCCCGAAGGAGACATCCGTCGGGTCGGAGTCCAGCAGGAGGGCGGAACGGATCCTCAGGCCCGCCGCGCGCACCATCTGGCCACAGGCGCCGACCCGTTCGGCGTCGCTGCGCCCGCCCGTGACGGCCACGACCATGTGCTCGCCCCAGGGCAGCAGGTGGTCGACGCCGACGGCTGGATGCAGGTCGGCCAGGACGAGCATCGCGTTACCGTCCGAGGGAAAGGTCAGGTGCGCCTCCTCCACCCCCTCGGCCCGTGCGACCTCGTGCGGACCCTTGGACAGGGAGGGAACCTCGTCGGGTCTGATCACGGGCACCGGCGCACCGGCCAGCACGCCGTCCTCGGTCATGTCGAGCAGGTGGAGTGTGCGCCCCGCGGCCCGGAACGACTCGGCGAGCTCGATCACCGCGGGGGCCACCTCGGCGGCATTGTCGATGCAGCCCACGATGAGCCGCTGTCGCCAGCCCCGCTCGGGGAGCTGGTGCTCCAGGGCCCGGGCCAGCAGTCGTCGGTCGACATCCGCCCGGTGCCGCCGGGCGGCGCCGAAGCGGCCACCGGTCAGCACCCCGAGCACCCTGTGCAGCAGTCGGTTCGCTCGACCCGCAGCCGGGGACGTCGGCCCGACACCGACGGCGACGCGCGCCTGCAGTGCCAGGCTCACCTCGTCCCGCCGGCGCAGCCTCGTCGAGGTCAGGGCTCGGGCGAGGACGCCCCCGATGCCGAGCGCGACACCGGCGATCAGTCCGGACATCGTCCACACCACGATCCGCGTCGCCGGCGAGGAGACCTCGGCTGCGGGAGGGTCGACGACTCGACTGGCGGAGACGACCGCCGCGGAGCGCAGTTGGGCGTCGTCCACGACCTGCTCCAGCGAGCCCATCTGGGCGACCAGCTGTGAGCGTTGCCCGACCAGGTCGCCGAGCACCACGGACCCACCGGCCGTGGTGGCGTCGGTGGCGTCGATCCGGGCGCTGAGGGCGTCGGCCTGTTCCTGGAGCTCGGTGATCCTGGCCCGAGTGCCCTCGGCGACGGCATCGGCCTGAGCGGTCACCTGCGCGGAGCGCTGCTCGAGGTAGACCCGTACGTAGGCGGTGAGCACCCGGACCGCCTCGGAGTCGCTCGCGGCCGACACCGTGAACTCGGCGCTGTCCGCTGACCCGCTGGTCACCTTGACCCGGTCGAGCAGCTCCTGCGGTGTGTCCTGCAGACCCAGCTCGGCGATGGTGCTCTCGGCGACCGCCCGCGTGGTGGCGAGCCCGAGGTCGGTCTCCATGGCCCGCGAGGGGTCGACGAGCGAGTCGTGCGCCAGGATCACCAGGGTGCTGGCCCTGTGCGGCGGGGGCACGACGAGCAGCCCGGCAACGGCGAGCAGCAGGCCGGTCAACGCGGCGCCGAGCCAGACTCGGCGCCCACGGCGCAGCGCACCGGCGAGATAGTGCCAGTTCGCCAGGACGCCGGTGCCCAGCGACGAATCCTGCAGGGGGTCCGGGCCGGCGCCGTCCGGGCCATCGGTCCAGCCGTACGGGCCGTCCGGCCCCTGCAGGACGTCGGCGCTCAGCCGCCACCCGTCCCGGATCGATGCGCCGGCGCGGCTCATCGCGTACCTCCTGTCACGCGCAGGGGAAGCACGACCTGCCGGTCGCGCTCGTCGCCGTTCAGGCGCCCGGTGCTGCGATCGGCCCGGTCGGGGTCGGCGACGAACACGCCGTCGACGCGACGGCCGGCGTCGTGCAGGGCGATGGTCAATCGAGCCAGGTCGTCCTGCGACACCCGCGCCGCCCCGACGGCCAGCACCGTGACCGCGGACCGGGGCAGTGCGCCCACCTCGGGATCGCCCCGGTCCACCTGGGCCAGGTGCACCGTGAGGTCCACCCGGTCCCGGGGTTGGGAGTTGCCCAGGCTCAGGTTCGGCCGCACCTCGTCGGAGACGATCGAGCAGGCGTTCCAGAGGGCGGCTCCGCTGGGATGACCGGGACCGGTGACGATCCGGGTGGTCAGGCCCGCGCTCGCGGCGCTCGCGGCGAGCTGTGGGCCGATGGCCAGACCCTTGGCGTCGCCGGACAGGCTGATCACGGTGATCGAGGCGGGATGCTCCCGGACCGCCGGACGGCGCGTGCCGCGCCCGTTCGCCGAACCGGTCCGGGTCTGCCCGGCCAGGGTGCGCAGGGCCCGGCGGATCGCCCACGCCTCCGCGGGAGGCGCCTGGTAGCCGTCGAGCAACCGCGACCACCCCGCCACGGTGCGATGCGGATGGGCCTGAAGGGAGGCCAGGACCCGACTTCCGGCGGCGTCGGCGATCTCGTCGCGAAGTCGCAGGACACGGTCGCCGCGCGACCGAGCGAGCACCATGGCCGTGGCGAGCAGGGTGAACAGCAGGGCGCCGGTCACCGGCCACAGCAGCACCTGCCAGATCAGCGGGCGGCCGGTGGCCTGGGCCGCGGGCTGCACGACCGAGGTCCCGGTCGCCGGATCGGTTCCCGGCGGCGCGAGGGTGGAGATGGTCTCGGACAGCTGGTCCAGGCGCAGCGCGACCTCGGCCTGCGAGGTGCGCAGTTGGGCGAGCAGCCGGGCATCACTCACCGCACCCGCCGAGGCAACCGGTTGGCCGGCCAGCCGCTGCTCGGTGGTCGCGATCTGTGCGTCGAGCGCATCGACCTGGGCGCTCAGGGCCTCCTGGCGGGCGGTCAGGGCGGACAGGGTGGCCGAGACGAGTACCGCGGCGGAGTCCTTCACGTAGCGGACGTAGCTCTCGGCCACCGACTGGGCCAGGGCCTGGGCCCGGGCGCCGTCGGCGTCATAGGCACGGATCTCGAGCAGCTGGTTCGTGGGGGCGCTCACGTCGACCCGCTTCTCGAGGTCACGGGCCGGGACGGACGGGCTGACGGCGGCACCGGCCGGACCGAGAACCGTTGCACTCAGGACGATCTCGGCCTGGGTCTCGACGGATCCCATGGCTCCGCGCGCCTCGCCCTCGGGCGGCAGGAGGACCAGGGCGGCGCTGGCCATGCGCGGCGGGACCTGTGTGAGGTAGGCCCCGCCCGAGGCCAGCCCCACGACGGCAGCGGCGGCCAGCAGCCGCCGGCGCCGGCGCAGGGCCTGCCCGGGTGTGCGCTCGTCGTCCGTCGTCTCGTTCATCGGTCCTCCCCGTGGTGCTGCTCGGCGGCGTCCTCGACGACGAGTGCCGTGATCAGTGGCATCGAACCGCCGCCGGAATCGCCGATCCGACCGCGGCCGATCAGAGCGGTGGCGGGCTCGCGCGTTCCGAAACCCGGCGAGAACCATCCCTCGATGGGATCGGTCTCGCCGCGGTGGACGCTCCAGGCCAGACCGCCGGGCAGGTGCAGCCGGGCCGTCCGATCGGCGTCCCCGGCGGCTCGGGACGACCACCTCAACTCGGCCACAGGCCCGTCGGATCCGTCGTGCAGCCGCGCGTCGATCCGCGGGCCGAGCTGCCAGGTGAGCCGGGCGTCCACGGGTGCGGTGGCGACGACGATGTCGCGCACGGTCAGGGTGCGCCGCGGCGAGTCGAGCTCGACGTGCCGGCGATGCGTCGGGGCTCCGGCCAGGTGCCGGTAGCCGTCGTGCTCGCCGGTCCAGGTCTGGACGGGCGAGCCGGACGCCTCGCAGGCCACCGTCCGGCTGGTGGCGTGCCGGGTCCACAGGAACGGGCCGCCGCTGGTCGAGGAGTCCTGACCGGCCAGCTCCAGGGTGTTGTGCGCCGCGGTGGAGCGGAAGTGCTGCCGCCACAGGGGTTCGCCGTGGTAACAGTAGGTTCCGGGATCGGCCAGGATGTCGACGCCGTCGTGACGGACCTCGATCGCCAGTGCGTCGGCGTGCGCGTGGCCGGCGATGGTGCCGAAACCGTGCGGTCCGGCGTCGGTGCGGCACCACAGCTGGGGGCCGTCCTGCTCGCGCGAGGTGAGCAGGACCATTCCCGCGTCGGCGAAGCGATTCCTCGGCCGGTCCAGCCTCCGCAGGTTGCGGCGCGGCCGGACCGACGCCTCGGCGGCCAGCGAGCCCAGCAGGACCCCTCGAACGCTGGGTCGTGTCGCGGGCCACCAGTCGTCCGCGCCGAGCACCGCGCGACCGGCGTCCAGGGTCAACGTCCAGGCGTCCGCGTGCGGATCGTCGACGACCAGGGTGCGGCCCTCGTCACCGTCGCCCTGCCGGGGCGGGCGGCCGGCCACGTCCACGACGGAGGCCGCCGTGTCCAGCATCGCCGCCAGACGCTGCCACGTGCCCTCCGCCAGCGGGTGCCCGGCGGCATCGGCCTCGAGGGCACCGAGCAGCGTGAGATCGGCGACGAAACCGTGATATTCACTGGCCAGTTCGCGGTTCAGGCCGCTGGTGAAGGTGTTCTCGGCGACGGCACGCTCGAGCCTGTCGGCGGCCTCGCGGCGCCAGTCGGCGCTTCGGCGGTACCACGCGAACGCACTGGAGGCGGCAAGCTGGCCGGCCGCCTCGGCGATCAGGTGGTTGTTCGCCGAGGAACCACGACTCGGGAAGGCGGACAGGAACTCGCAGTGCCAGGCGATCTGGCGCAGCGCGTCGTCGCCGCCCTCGAACAGGTCCCCGACCTTGGGCCAGTCGGCCAGCAGGCGGCGGACCCAGACCCACGAGAGCAGCCGGATGCCGACCTCTATCCCGCTGGTCCAGTGCACGCCCGACAGGTTGGGATTGGCCCGCCACCAGGACCGCAGTTGGTCGGCGCAGTTCTGCGCGTACTTCTCCTCGCCGCTGAGCCAATAGGCGGCGGCCAGCACCGTCAGGTGGTGATGGCGCGAGAGCTCCCAGATCTGCTTGACGTTGCCGATGCTCGCCTCGTCGCGGTGCTGCACCCTGAAGCACAGGGTGTGCTGAGGGGCACGCCGAGACGTGACCGGGTCGGCGAACCAGTCCGGGTCGGCGCTGTCGGTCCGGGCGACGCCGAACACCGACCACGTGCCGGCCAGGACCGACTCGGCGGCGGCGATCAGAGCGGCGGCCGCGGCCGGGTCGACCAGGTCTGTGGCCCCGGGGGGAAGTGCCTGCGGCCCGGTGCGTTCGGGCACCAGGTCCGCGGGCAGGACGGCGGCGGCGCCGGGTAGCACCTGACGCCGGGACCAGGCCAGGTGCCGCAGGGTGTCCACGCCGCGGCCGGCGATCTCGGCCGGACCCATGCTGCGCAGCCTGCGCAGGTACCAGCCGGGGCTCGGTGCACTCACCAGGTCACCGGCCGGCGTTCGGCGAGCGAGGTGCCGACGGCAAGGGTGGCCCGCGTGGTCGCCACCAGCGAGTCCAGGCCGATCGGCATCGACGACCCGCCACGAACGGCACGGACGAACGCCGCCAGCTGCGCCTTCTGCCCCTTGTCCACCCCGGTCAGGGAACGCTTGGTGTGCTTGCCGTTCGGGGTCCAGACCGTGGTCCGGCCGAAGTTGTCCAGCCGCGCGGATCGGCCGCCGCCGGTCAGGTCGATCGTCTCCTTGCCGAACCGCGGGCTGCCGCCGGTCAGGTAGGCGATGGTGGCGGTCGAGCCGTCGGGGTAGCCCAGCACGGCCTGAACGTCGTCGCCGCCACCGGACGCGTACGCCTCGTTCGGGTTCTGCCCGATCAGCGCCGAGACGGTGTCGATGAAGTGGCCGCCCTCACCGGCGAAACGGCTGCCCTGGCGGTCGGCGTCCAGGTACCAGCTGGTCGCCTCGAGGTGCCCGGCGTTGATCAGGTAGCGGGCGGCCAGCGGCCCCTCCACCCCCGATCCGGTCAGCCCGAAGTGCTCGCGCAGCTCGGCCACCAACGGGGCGAAGCGGCGGTTGAACCCGACCATGATCCGGTCGTTCCCGGTGCGTTCGACGGTCGCCAGGATGTCCCGGATCTGGTTCTCGTCCAGGGCCAGCGGCTTCTCGACGAAGACCGCGCGGCGCCCGCCCCCGCGCTCGAGTGCAGCGGTGACGAAGGCGGCGTGCGAGTGGTGTCTGGTCACCACGAAGACCGCGTCCAGGGAGTCGTCGTCCAGAACCTCGTCGGCGTCGGTGGTGACCGTCGAGAAGCCGAACTTGCGCTGGGCGTTCATCGCCGACAGCGACCGGGTGGTCGCCACGCTGACCAGATCCACCCCGGTCGCCTCGTGCAGGTGCGGCAGCAGCATCGACGTCGCGTAGTTCCCGGCGCCGATGAAGCCGATCCGCAGGGCACCGGTGCCCCGGCGCGGCGCGGGCACCGCGGTGACGGCGGGAACGGTGGTGGCGCGCAGGGTCCGGCCCGGGGCCGGTTCGTCGTCCGCCTCGGGGTAGGACAGCAGGAAGCCGACACCGGTCAACTCGCCGGAACCGATCCGCTCGTAGACGCCGCTCGCCTCGGCGATCGGATGCACGCCGGAGACCAGGTCGGTGACGTCGATCGATCCGGCCGCCAGCAGATCGAGGAAGCAGCCCAGGTTGCGCCGCTCGGTCCAGCGCACGTAGCCGGAGGGGTAGTCGATGCCGTCCAGTTCGTAGCGGTCGTCGTAGCGGCCCGGACCGTAGGAGCGAGAGAACCGGACGTCGAGTTCCTTGTCGTAGTAGGCGTTCCACGGCAGATCGAGCCTGGTCTTGCCGATGTCGACGACCCGGCCCCGGTCGCGCGCCAACCGGGCCGCCGCCTCCACCGGGCCGTTGGAATCGCCGCCGGCCGCGAGCAGGATGTGGTCGGCGCCGCCGTCGCCGAGACGACCGGTGCGCTCCACCAGCACCTGCTCGATCCGGGCCATGCCCTCCTCGTCGGGCGCGGCACAGGCCAGGGCCCCGGCCTTCTCCGCGGTCCGGCAGCGCTCGGCCACGGTGTCCAGCCCCACCACCTGGACGCCCGCGGCGACCAGCAGCCGGACGACGAGCTGGCCGATCAGCCCGAGGCCGATCACGCAGGCCGTCTCCCCCAGCGCCGGCTCGGCGCGGCGCACCCCCTGCATGGCGATCGCGCCGACGGTGGCGAAGGCGGCGTGCTCGGCGGCGACGCCGTCCGGGACCGGCACGCAGAGGTTGACCGGCACCCAGTTCACCTCGGCATGCAGGGCGAACTCGTTACCCGCCGCGGCGACCAGCTGACCGACCTGGAACTCCTCGGCGCCGACGCCGACCTCGACGACGACGCCGCACAGCGAGTACCCCAGCGGGGTGTAGGAGTCGAGCTTGTTCATCGCCTTCTGGTACGTGGCCACCGCGCCCTGGCTGGCGACGGAGTCCATCAGCTTGCGGACCTGGTCCGGGCGGGCTTTGGCCTTGCCGAGCAGGGACAGCCGGGCCTCGCTGACCTTCATCATCTCGGTGCCGGTGGAGATCAACGAGAACAGCGACCGGACCAGCACCCCACCGGGCTTGCAGGCCGGGGCGGGCACGTCGAGCACGGTCAGCTCGCCCGACCTGTAGTTCTGCGCAACCTGTTTCATCGTCCGTCCTGTCCTTGTCGCCTGGGTTTCGGTCGCTTGGGTTTCGGCCGCTTGGGTTTCGGTCGCGTGGTCAGTCATCGGTGTCACCGGCGGTGGTACGCCGACTCAGGGTCCGGACACCCCGGCCGAGCGGACCCCACGCAGCCACAGCTCCATCGACAACAGCTGCCACAGTTGTTTCGAGACGTCCTGGCGGCCGGTGCGCTGGTCGGCGACCATGGCGCGCACGGCGTCGCCGCGTAGCAGTCCGTCGGCCACGAGCTCCCCGCCGATCAGGACGTCGTCGATCAGGTCGCCGAGGTCGTTGGTGACCCACGCCCGCAGCGGCGCCCCGAACGAGGCCTTGGGACGGTCGACGACCTCGTCGGGCAGCCAGGCCCGGGCGGCCTCGCGCAGGGGCACCTTCTGCGTCCGGCCCCGGATCTTCTCCGCGCCGGTGAAGGAGAACGCCGCGTCGAAGACGTCGATGTCGACCAACGGAGTGCGCACCTCCGTCGAGGCCGCCATGCTCGACCGGTCGGTGTACGTGAGGTTGAGCGCCGGCAGGAAGAGCCGGGCGTCGGTCAGGCACATCCGGTTCACGTGATCCAGCAGCCCCCTCGGATCCTCCGCCGAGTAGAGACCGGCATGCAGGTCCAGGACGGCCGCGACGTCGTCGCCTGGGTCGGTCAGCAGCGCGCCGAGCTCGTCGGGGTCGTAGAGCGTGTAGCTGCGCCGGAACGCCGCCTGCTCGGTCAGCTCGGCGAAGCTGAGGAACCTCTTGGCCCAGCGCGCGTACCGCAGCCCGCGCCCGGCCGCGGCAACCGGCAGACGGTTGACCCCGGGGGCGATCACCTTGCTCCGCAGAGCCTGCGGCATCCGCTGGTAGCGGGCGCCGAGCAGGCAGGCGAGGTGCTTGCGGTACCCGCCGAACAACTCGTCGGCGCCCATGCCGGACAGCAGCACCTTGACACCGGCGGACCGGGCGGCCTCGCACATCAGCACGGTGTTGATGGCTCCGGCGTCGCCGATCGGCTCGTCCAGGGTGTCCACGATGCGCGGCAGCATGTCCACGACGTCCGGACTGATCTCGATCTCGTGCAGCCGGATCCCGAGGTGCGCGGCCATCTTGCGGGCGTACGTGGCGTCGTCCGGCATCGCCTCCAGCCGCTGGTCCTGCGCCCGGAAGGTGATGGTGTAGCTCTCGATGTCCGGTTGGTGATGGGCCGCGATCGCCGTGACCAAGCTGGAGTCGAGTCCTCCGGACAGGAACGAGGCGACCGGCACGTCGGCGATCAGATGCGCCGCCACCGAGTCCTCGACCGTGCTGGTCAGGGCCCTCTGCCTGGCCTGCTCCGGGGCCCCCTGCGCGGTCTGCAACGCCGCCAACGCGCGCTCCACCGGGTCCCAGAAGAGACCGGTGGCCGACGTGCCGTCCGGTCGGTACTCGACCCACGTGCCGCCGGGGAGCTTGCGCACCTCGTTCAACACACCGATCTGCTCGGGCACGAAGTAGAACAGGGTCGAGGCGGTGAGCGCCCGACGGTTCACCGACAGTTCGTCGCCGACCGCGGCCACGATCGACTTGAGCTCGGAGGCGAAGACCACCCCGTCACCGCGCGGCATCACGTACAACGGCTTGATGCCCAGCGGGTCACGGGCCAGCAGCAGGGTTCCCCGCCGGGAGTCGAACAGCGCGATCGCGAACATCCCCCGCAGCCGGGCCAGGGCATCGGTCCCCCAGCGGCGCAGGGCCTCCAGGACCACCTCGGTGTCGGAACGGGTCACGAAGCTCACGCCGGCGCGCTCGAGTTCGGACCGCAGCTCGACGAAGTTGTAGAGCTCGCCGTTGTAGCTCAGGTGCAGACCGTCCTTGACCAACGGCTGGTCCGCCGAGGTGGACAGGTCGATGATCGACAGCCGGCGGTGCGCCAGGTGCGCCACGGCCTCGTCGGGGCCGTCGCCGGTCCCGCCGTGGATCTCCCGCAGGCCGGCCGCGTCCGGGCCGCGATGCGCCATCCGCAGCGACATCGCGCGGGCCAGCCGCTCGCCGTCCGCCTGCAGGTAGGCCCCTGCCACACCGCACACGTCAGGTCCCCACTCTCTGTCGTCGAAGCCGCCGCACGCGCCGCTCGAGGCCCGCGTAGACGCCCAGGTAGGCGGCCCGCTGGTGCGGCCAGCCGAGCTCGGTCTGGATCCGGTGCCGGGCGAAACGGCCCATCCGGGAACGTCGTTGCGGATCATCGATGAGGTCGACGACCGCGCGGGCGTAGGCGGCGATGTCGCCGTCCGGCACGTAGACGGCCGCCTCACCGGCGGACACCCGCGTCTCGACCAGGTCGAAGGCCACGACCGGCAGGGCGAAGGCCATGTACTCCATGGTCTTGTTCATGGTGGAGACGTCGTTGAGGGCGTTCTTCGGGTCGGGGGACAACCCGAGGGCCGAGGTGGAGAGCACGTCGGCCACCGTCTGGTCCGGCACTCGGCCGGGAAGCTCGACGTGGTCGGCCAGGCCGAGTTCGTCGCGCAGCGCGACCAGGTCCTGATAGCTGTCGCCCGAGCCCATGAAGGTGAAGGCGATGTCGTCACGGCCGAGCTCGTGCACGATGTGCGCCGCCGCTCGCACGGCGAGATCGACGCCGTCCTGCGGGCCCATCACGCCGAGGTAGGCGACCAGGTGACGCCGACCGCGCCGCAGCTGAGGCCGCGGGGTGCTCGGGCGCAGCCGCTGCGGGTCGGGACCGGTTCGCACGACGGTCACCTCATGCTCCTCACGACCTCCTCGTCGGCGGGCCACGCCGGCATAGGAGGCGTTCGTCGAGATGATGTGGTCGGCGGTGCGGAAGGTGGCCCGTTCGAGTGCCAGCAGGCCCCGCCGTGCCACCGCGGAGCCGTCCGGAAAGCGCGAGTCGTACAGTTCCGGGCACAGGTCGTGGTGGTCGAAGACGAAACGGGTGCCGTCCCGCAGCCGCAGCCACCGGGCGATGGGCCAGAAGATGTCCGGCGGGTTGCACGCCTGCATGACGTCGAAGGGGCCGTCCCTGAGCGCCGACTGGACCAGCCGGGCGGTGGCCAGGAAGGAGTAGGCGTACTCGGTGATGAAGGACGCCGCGCTGCCCCCGGGCGCGTAGGGACGGTACTTGAGCAGTTCGACGCCCTCGACCACCGCGCGATCGGGATCGTCCGGACCCTTGGGACAGATCACCGTCACGCGGTGACCCGCCTCGGTCAGCGCCTGGCACTCCAGCCAGACCCTGCGGTCGAACGGGACCGGGAGGTTCTGCACGATGATGAGCACCCGTCGCGAGCCACTCGTGGTCAGCCGGCCGTCGTGGCGCACGACGTTCGGCGAGCTCACGAGGCCCACCCGATGCCCTGATAGCCGGCAAGGTGCTCGATGTCGGCCCCCAGCCGGCCGTTGAGGTCGATGATGCATGGCGGTGGCGCCGTGCGCAGCGCGTCGAGCGCGCTCGGATCCCCGGACGAGACCAGCACCAGGTCGGCCCCCTCGATGGCCTGGCGGGCGTCGGCGTGCAGCAGCCGGCCCAGGTGCGGCAGCCGCTCGGTCACGTAGCGCAGGTTCGCCCCGGTCAACCGGGCGGGGTTCACGATCGGGTCGTAGATGCGCACGTCGAACCCCTTGCCGATCAGGCGTTCGGCCAGGTCCACGTTCGGGCTCTCGCGAAGGTCGTCGGTGTTCGCCTTGAAGCTCAGCCCCAGGATGGTCACCACGTGGGCATCCGCCGCCACGACCCGGTCGACGACATCGGCGACGACCAGCTCGTTGGTCCGCATCGTCCCGGCCAGCAGCGGCAGGTCCAGCGAGTTCATCCGGGCCATCTGCAGCAACGAGCGCAGGTCCTTGGGCAGACAGGAGCCGCCGTAGGCGAAACCCGGGCGGAGGTAGGCGGGCGAGATGTTCAGCGAGCGGTCCTCGACGAACATCCGCATCACCTCGCGGGAGTCCACGCCGAGGCTGCGGAACAGCCGGGACAGCTCATTGGCGAAGGACACCTTCGTGGCGTGGAAGGCGTTGCAGGCGTACTTGAGCGACTCGGCCTCGCGGGGAGCCACGACCTGGACCGGCTTGCCCAGGAAGGCGAACAGCTCACCGAGCTGCGCCTGGGTACCGGCGTCCGTCGAGCCGACGACCACCAGGGGCGGGTCGAAGAAGTCGGCGACCGCCGAGCCCTCCCGCAGGAACTCCGGGCACATCGCGGTCCCGACCTGCCAGGGCCCGTCCACCGGCAGATCGGCGAAGACCGGGGCGACCACGGTCTCGACGGTGCCGGGCGGGACCGTGCTGCGCACGATCACGCTCAGCCGGCCGCCGGCCGGGGGGCTCGCGCCGTCCAGCGCCTCGCGGATCTGCGCGGCGGCTCGCCGCAGGTAGGTCAGGTCCGTGCCGCCCTCGTGCGAGGAGGGGGTGCCGACGCACAGCAGCGCGACGTCGGCCTCGGCCATCGCCGCCGAGACATCCGTGGTGGCCGACAGGTTCCCCTCGGCGACCGCCGTCGCGATCAGCTCATCGATACCGGGCTCGACCAGCGGGCTCTGCCCGGATCGGATCAGGTCGACCTTGAGCGTATCGACGTCGATGCCGACGACCCGGTGGCCCTGGGCGGCGAAGCCCGCCGCCGTCACGCAACCGACGTATCCGAGTCCAAAGACTGCAATCCTCATGACCACTCCGCATCTCTCGAGTCGTGAAGGAGACCCTCAGGGGGCCGCCCCGATACAGATGTGCCCCGAACGGAGCACTGCGAGAAGGCTTTTCAGTCGCCGATGAGCACGCGCATGCGGCGGACGGCGCGGCCGCGGGTGGGCCCGATGCTGCCGACGGGCAGGCCGAGACGCTCCCCGATCTCCTCGTAGGAGGGAGGTGTCTCCAGGGCCAGCAGTTCGATCAGGGTGCGCCACGTCGCCGGCAGGGCGTCCAGCGCGTGTCGCGCCGCTCCCGCCTGTTCGCGGCGGATCAGGGCGTCGTCGACGTCGGGCAGCAGCCGGTCGTGATGATCGAACGCCTCGCCGTCCCCGCCGGGGACCATGCGGTTGCGTTGCCCGATGCAGCGCAACGACTCCCGCTGCACCGTCGTGGCCAGCCAGGCGCCGATCCGCGCGGGATCGCGCACCTGGTCGATGTTCTCCACCAACCGAAGCCAGGTGCTCTGGACGACGTCCGAGGCGTCGGACTCGGACAGACCGTGCCGACGCGCGATCGCCCACAGCAGCGCGACGTAGCGGTCGACGACCTTCTCCCACGCCACGGGGTCGCCGGCGGCGGCCGCCCGGACCAGGTCGGCGACCTGTTCGTCGGTCATCTCAGTACGCACCGGAACGTCCGATCACGGCTCGCCAGGTCCGCCAGAGGATCTGCAGATCCAGCGCCATCGACCAGTTGTCCACGTAGCGCAGGTCGAGCCGCAGTGACTCCTCCCAGGACAGGTCGCTGCGTCCGCTGACCTGCCACAGCCCGGTCATGCCCGGACGGACCCTCAGTCGGCGCATGGCGTCGGCGTCGTAGGAGTCGACCTCGCTCGGCAGCGGCGGACGGGGACCCACCAGGGACATGTCCCCGCGCACCACGTTCCACAGCTGGGGGAGTTCGTCGATGGAGTAGCGACGGATCACCGCACCGACCGCGGTCACCCGGGGGTCGCGCCGCATCTTGAACGTCGGACCGCTGCTGTCGTTCTCGTCCTCGAGCTCGGTCAACCGGGCCTCGGCGTCGACGACCATCGAGCGGATCTTCAGCATCTGGAAGGCACGCCCGTCCACGCCGATCCTGGCCTGGCGGAAGATCACCGGACCCGGCGAGCCGACCTTGACCGCCAGCGCCACCGCGGCCAGCAGCGGCAGGGCGACGACGAGCAGGATCAGCGCGAGCGTCCGGTCCATGAGCCGCTTGAGCAGGGCGCGGAACCCGTTGGTGACCGGTCGGTCCAGGAACAGCAGGGACAGTCCGGCCGCGGGCCGGATGGACAGGCGTGGTCCGGCGACCTCCACGATGCCCGGCGAGACGATCAGATCGAGGTCGTTCTCGTCCAGGGCCCAGGCCAGCCGGCGCAGGGGATGTCCGAACAGGCCCGGGTGCGAGGTGACCGCCACGGCATCCGCGCGGTGCTCCCTCGCCGAGGCGAGAACCGCCTTCGGCTCGACGTCCGTGCAGGTGCCGGCGGCGACGAGGCCGTGCCACGGCTGGCCGGCCAGTTGATCGATCATGTGACGGGCCGGGCCGGGCAGCCCGACCACGAGCACTCGGAGCAACCCCTCACCGCGTGCCTGCCGGCGGTGCAGCCAGGCCCGCGCGGCCCAGCGCCCGATGGCGCTGAGCACCAGGGCGGAGGGCAGGACCAGGAACAGGTACCCGCGGGAGAGCTCACCGCGAAGGGTGAAGGACGCCGATGCCGCCAGCACGAACAGCACCAGGCTGGCGTCGATCAGCCGGCGATACTCCTCCGCGCCGTCCCCGAGCACCCGCCGCTCGTAGCCCCGCCGGGCAGCCATCGAGGCGAGCCAGAGCAGGGGCATCAGTGCGCTCAGGGCGACGTACGAGACGGTGGCGGAGGACCCGAACCGCAGCGCCAGGCCGATCAGGGCGGCGCCCGTCCCGGCCAGCAGGTCGACCCCGAGAACCGTCGAGCGATACGCACCGATCAGTCGCGCATGCGAGCGGACCGTGGAGGTGGCCGCGGCGGCCGCACCGTTCGCGGGCGCCTCCGTCTCGACCTGTGCCGTCCCGACCTGTGCCGTCCCGACCTGTGCCGTCTCGACCTGTGCCGTCCTGACCTGTGACACGGCCCCACGGGCGTTCCGTGGCCGCGGCGCGGCCCCCACCGTGGGCTGTCCGAGCCCGGCGGCCCAGCGTCCTGTGATCGCCACGCGGTCCCCCTCCTTGTTGCTGTCCGTCCACAGCCACGGGCGTCTGCCTCCGGATTCCGTCACTTGCTGTGATCGAAAGCGGCTGTGAGTGAACTCTAGGAAGGTTTTCCACAGACGACGTCGTCACGGACTGTGGATAACCGGGATGCCGGACCGCCCATGACACTGGGTAGGGATGATGCACAGAGAGTGATTTCGTGCCTCATCCATGTGGCGGTAGACCTGCGCAGGCCCCGCCTCCAGGCCGACTGTCAGCGCCTGGGCCTACTGTCCGGGTCATGACCACACGCAACGCCAGGACGACCTCGCGGAGCGGCTTCCGGTGCCAGGACTGCGGCTGGACGACCACCAAGTGGGTCGGGCGCTGCGGGGAGTGCCAGGCCTGGGGCACGGTGACCGAGGTCGGCTCGGCGCCGGCGGGGCTGACCACGGTCCGAGCCGCCGGCGAGCCGGCCCGACCCATCGCAGAGGTGGAGGCCCGACCGGCGCACACCTGGGCGACCGGGCTGAACGAGTTCGATCGGGTCCTGGGCGGCGGCCTGGTCGGCGGATCCGTCGTCCTGATGGCCGGGGAGCCCGGGGTCGGCAAGTCGACCCTGCTGCTGGACGTCGCCTCTCGCGTGGCGAGCGCCGGGCGCACCGTCCTCTACATCACCGGGGAGGAGTCCGCGGCGCAGGTCCGGCTGCGGGCCGAGCGGATCGGCGCGCTACGGCCGAGGCTGCTGCTCGCCGCCGAGACCGACCTGGGCACGGTGCTGGGCCATGTCGAGTCCGGCGCCCCCGACCTGCTGGTGCTCGACTCGGTGCAGACCGTGGTCAGCGACGCGGTGGACGGCGGTGCCGGCGGCGTCACGCAGGTCCGCGAGGTCGCGGCGGCGCTGATCCGCCTGTCCAAGTCCCGCGGCATGGCGAGCGTGCTGGTCGGGCACGTGACCAAGGACGGCGCGATCGCCGGCCCCAGGGCGCTGGAGCACCTGGTGGACGTGGTCTGCCAGTTCGAGGGGGAACGGCATTCGCGACTGCGGCTGCTGCGCTCGACCAAGAACCGGTACGGGGCCACCGACGAGGTCGGCTGCTTCGACCTGTGCGACACCGGGATCACGCAACTGCCTGACCCGAGCGGGTCTGTTCCTGTCCCGACACGCCGAACCGGTTCCCGGAACGGCGGTGACGGTGACGCTGGAGGGGCGGCGGCCGCTGGTGGCCGAGGTCCAGGCCCTGGTCGCGGCGAGCGCGCTGAGCAATCCGCGACGGGCCACCTCGGGTCTGGACTCCTCGCGGGTGGCGATGGCCCTGGCGGTGCTCGATCGGCGCACCGGCCTGTCGTTGGGCGGCCGCGACGTCTACGCCGCCACCGTGGGCGGCGTCCGACTGACGGAGCCGGCAACCGACCTGGCCGTGCTGCTCGCCGTGGCCAGCAGCGCCGCCGACGTCACGCTGCGCCAGTCCCTGGTCGTCCTCGGGGAGGTGGGCCTGGCCGGCGAGGTGCGTCGGGTTGGCGGTGTCGGGCGTCGGCTGGCCGAGGCCGCGCGACTGGGCTTCACCACCGCCATGATCCCCTCCGGCACCGACGAGCCGGCACCCGCGGGTATGACCGTTCACGAGGTCGCGGATGTGGCAACGGCTTTGCGGTCGGCGAGCACGCCGGAGCCGCCCTCGACCCACGCATAAGTGACCAACGACACCGCCGGGTCGCGCGATCAGTAGAATCACCGGCAGGCGTGAGCGCCGGGGGTCACGTGGCAAACCAGCAGGTCGAGACAGGGGGGCGGTGGTACCGGTGCAGGCAACACGATCCACCGAGGAACTGCTGCGCGCCACCCTGGCCGCCGTGGCGCCCGGCACCGAGTTCCGCGACGGCCTGGAGCGGATCCTGCGGGGGCGCACGGGCGCGCTGATCGTGCTCGGCTACGACGAGGACGTCGAGGCCCTCTGCACGGGCGGATTCCATCTGGACGTGGACTTCTCCGCCACCCGACTGCGCGAGCTGGCCAAGATGGACGGCGCGATCGTCACCGACGCCGAGGCCAAGCGGATCACCCGGGCCGCCGTCCAGCTCGTGCCCGACTCGCGGATCGAGACCTCCGAGTCAGGCACCCGCCACCGCACCGCGGAGCGGGTCGCCAAACAGACCAGGTTCCCGGTGATCTCGGTCAGCCAGTCGATGCGGATCGTCGCCCTCTACGTGGGGGGCGTGCGGTACGTGCTCGAGGCGTCCGACGCCCTGCTGGCCCGCGCCAACCAGGCACTGGCCACGCTCGAGCGGTACAAGGCGCGCCACGACGAGGTGACCGGCACCCTGTCCGCCCTGGAGATCGAGAACCGGGTCACCGTGCGCGACGTCGCCATCGTCGTCCAGCGCCTGGAGATGGTCCGCCGGATCTCCGAGGAGATCGCCCACTACGTCGTCGAACTGGGCAGCGACGGGCGCCTGCTGTCCCTGCAGCTGGACGACCTGATCGGCGGGGTGAGCCCGGACCGCGAGCTGGTGGTGCGCGACTACCTGGACGCCGCCGGCCGGCATCGATCGATGTTCGAGGTGCTCGACGACCTGTCGGCGACCACATCCGCCGACCTGGTCGATCTGGTGCACGTCGCCGGGGTGCTCGGGTTCGCGCCGGTGGGTGACAGCCTGGACGTCACCGTGCGTCCCCGGGGGTACCGCCTGCTGAGCAAGGTGCCCCGCATCCCCAGCACCATCGTCGAGCGGCTGGTGGACCACTTCGGCGATCTGCAGGACCTGCTCGCGGCCAACCTCGAGGACCTGATGCGGGTCGAGGGTGTGGGCGAGCAGCGGGCGCAGGCGGTGCGCGAGGGTCTGTTCCGGGCGCACGACCTGATCATCCGCGACTACTACGTCTAGGCATCGCCCACACGCGCACCCGCACCCGCACCCGCACCCGCACCCGCACCCGCACCCGCACCCATGATCACGTTGAAGATCACGATGCGTCGAATCGTCCTTCTCACACGGGCGGTCCACGCATCGTGATCATGATCGGAAGCCGAACACCCGCACCGTGATCTTGCTGGGCACCCGAAGCGCGCACCGTGATCTTGTGGCGCGCCGTGCGATCCACGACGCCCGATGATGAGGACGCGCCCGGCGTCGCGCGGGACGGCCCGCCCAGCCTGTCGCGGGACACCCGGTTAGATTGTCCGGGTGAGTGCACCGATCGAGAACTATGCCCTGATCGGCGACCGGCGCACCGCCGCGCTGGTCGGACTGGACGGTTCGATCGACTGGCTGTGTCTGCCGAGGTTCGACTCCGATGCCTGTTTCGCCGCTCTGCTGGGTGATCCCGGCAACGGGCGATGGCTGATCGGGCCCGAGGAGGGCGCCGAGGTCAGGACGACCCGACAGTACTTGGACGGCTGTCTGGTGCTGGAGACCGAGCATCGCAGCGCGACGGGCCGGGCAACGGTGATCGACGTGATGCCTGCCGGTGACCAACGGGCCGACGTCGTCCGGCGGGTGATCGGACACGAGGGCACCGTCCGCCTGCGTCACGAGTGGGTGGTCCGCTTCGGCTACGGCGCGATCACCCCCTGGATGCACCGCGAGCCGGAGGCCGACGGCCGCGGCGAAGTCTTGGTCGCGGTCGCCGGCCCGGACAAGCTCGTGCTGCGCGGGCCTAGGCTGCCACAGGCCTGCGCCGACAGCCGGCGACACCGCGACGTCCTGGACGTGACGGCCGGCGACGTCCTCGACTTCACCCTGTGCTGGGTGCCGTCACATCTGCCGGCTCCCGCCCCTCTCGCCATCGAGGCGGCGCTCGAGAGGACCCAGACCGAGTCTTGGGACTGGTTGTCCCAGTGCAACTATCGCGGCCCCTACGAGCATGACGTCCGCCGCTCGGTCCTGGTGCTACGCGCGATGACGCACCGCGAGACCGGAGGCATCGTCGCCGCACCGACCACGTCGCTGCCGGAGGCACTCGGCGGTGTGAGGAACTGGGACTACCGCTACACCTGGCTGCGCGACGCGGCCCTGACCGTGGAGGCGTTGCAGTCCGTGGGGCTGAGCGGCCGAAGCCTGCCCTGGCGGGACTGGCTGCTGCGCGCGGTCGCCGGCGACGCGGCCGACGTGCAGATCATGTACACCCTGGACGGCGGTCGTTACCTGCCCGAGCGGGAACTGGAGCACCTGGCGGGCTACGCCGACTCGCGACCGGTACGGGTGGGTAACGGCGCGGTCGAACAGCGCCAGGGGGACGTTCTCGGCGAGGTTCTGGTGGCCATGCAGCAGCTACGGGCGGAGGGTGTCCTCGAGTCGGCGGACTCCTGGAACCTGCAGCGGAGTCTGGTCGACGACCTGTGCCGCAACTGGCGCAAACCCGACCACGGCCTGTGGGAGATCCGCGGGCCGGCCCGTCGCTTCACCCACTCGATGGTCATGACCTGGGCCGCGTTCGATCGCGCGGTGATCGCGGCGCGCGAGCACGGGATGCCGTGCTCCCCGGAGGAGTTGCGGAGCTGGGAGGCCGAACGGGAGGCCGTCCGCGAGGAGATCCTGCGGATCGGATTCTCCTCGGAGACAGGCACGTTCACTCAGCACGATGCCACCACCGAGGTGGACGCCTCACTCCTGGTGATGCCCTTGGTCGGTTTCGTCGAGGCCGATGACCCGGCCTTCGTCGCGACGGTGGACCGGATCGAGAAGGACCTGATGCGCGGCGGATTGCTGCTGCGCTACCGCACGGCCTCGGGGGTGGACGGTCTGGCCGGTGACGAGCATCCGTTCATGATCTGCTCGTTCTGGCTGGTCGCCGTGTACGCGGCGATGGGCAGGCTCGCGGACGCGCACACGCTGATGCGCCGCCTGCTCGGGCTGTGCAACGACCTCGGGCTGTTGTCCGAGGAGTACGACGTGACGGGCGGGCGGCAGATGGGCAACTTCCCGCAGGCGTTCTCGCATCTGGGGATCGTGCAGGCGGCCGTGGCCCTGGCCGAGGCCGACCGGAAGGCCGGCGAGGCCGCCGGGCCGCCGAGGCCGATGCCTGAACACCGGCTGCACTCGCCTGTTCTCGGTTGGTACGCGGCGAACGCACGCGACCTGCCCTGGCGCAGGCCGGGGTGTTCGGCCTGGGGGGTGCTGGTCAGCGAGGTGATGCTGCAGCAGACCCCGGTGGCTCGGGTGCTGCCGGTCTGGCAGCGGTGGATGGATCGCTGGCCGTCGCCGGGAGATCTGGCCGTCGAGCCGGTCGGAGAGGCGATCCGGGCCTGGGATCGACTCGGCTACCCCCGGCGCGCGATGCGTCTGCACGAGGCGGCCACCGCGATCGTCGAGCGTCACGGCGGCGCGGTGCCGCGCTCGCACGAGGACCTGCTGGCGCTGCCCGGGGTCGGCGCCTATACCGGGGCGGCGGTCGCCAGCTTCGCGTTCGGGGGGCGGCATCCGGTGGTGGACACCAACGTCCGCCGGGTCCAGGCCCGGGCGGTCACCGGGACGGCGCTGCCCGCCCCGGCCCTGTCGGCCGCCGAGCGTGACCTCGCCGAGCGACTGGTCCCGGACGACGCCGCGACCGCCGCGCGGTGGGCGGTCGCGGTCATGGAGCTCGGGGCGCTGGTGTGCACGGCGCGCTCGCCGCGGTGCGGCGAGTGCCCGGTGCTCGAGCTCTGCGCCTGGCAGCGCCGCGGCGCTCCGGCCTACGCGGGGCCAGCGCGGACGGGGCCAGAAATATGCCGGTACCGACCGCTTCGTCCGGGGCCTGCTGCTGGCAGCCCTGCGGGCGGCCGAGGGGCCGATCGATCTCGAGGAGCTGCTGGCCGCGGTTCCCGACTCGGCGCTGCGCGACCCGGACGGCGACCCGCACCAGCGCGAGCGGTGTCTGGACTCGTTGGTGGCCGATGGGCTGGTGGAGGCAGGCTCCCGCCACCTGATGCGGCTGCCACGGCGCGGGTCACAGACACGGCCCTCCTAGTTCGTGCCGATCGCTCGGCCCGGGTCGGCGCGCGGCCAGGTTTCCGGAACCTGCCTGACGGAGCGCTCCGTCTTGTGAAGATGACGTCATGCGGTTTGAAGAGTCGTCCGGCCAGGTCGTCAATCACCGGCGTCGCAGGTATCTGTTCGATCGGGTCACGCGCGGCCATGGTCCAGAGAGGCGCTGGCGCACGCCTTCTCGTCACTGCCGCCGCCCTGAGCCTGCTCGTGGCCGGCTGCTCGGGCACGGACACGGCTGACCTCCAGACGTCCACCCCGTCGCCCGCGACCCCGTCGGCGGAGTCCACCGCTACGTCGGGTCCAGCCCCCTCCGGCTCAACCTCACCCGCAGCGTCCGGCACGACCACTCCGACACCATCGGTGTCCCTGAACCTCAAACCCAAGGCGGGGACGGTCAACTCCCTGACCGCCGTGAAGGGGTACACCTATGCGGAGCCGGCTGCAGCGCTGCTGCGCGCCGTGGCCCAGGCCCAGGCCCAGTACGACCAGGTCAGTACCGGCCGGGTCGTCCGGAGTGTTCGAGCCAGCGACAAGTCGGTCGCCGAGATCGCCGTCTTCAGCCTGGACAAGAAGTTTGCGGGCAGCGACACACTGCGGGCCCAGCTGCTGCAGGCTCTGGTTCTCGATCTGGCCGGGGAGGGCGCCTCGCCGGCCAGCCAGTCGCTCGGCGGAGCGCCAACGGTGGCCGGTGTGTCGAAGGGTTCGCTGGCGGTCGGTTGGTACACGGACACCGACGTGATCGTCGTCGTCATGCCGAAGGGCTCGACCAAGCCGGGGTTGACCTTCGCCAGCGCCTACCGGCAGGCGACCGGCGGAACGGAATGAGCCGTGCCGAGCGCCGTCACTCTCGTGCGCCTGACTGCTTCTGCGCGAGATGAATTAGCCATTTCGCCCGTTTAGACGGTGCTATGTCCTGCTTCGATTCATAGCTGAGCGTTACAACTCGGTACCGCTCGCTGAGTTTTCGCAATTGCCCCTCCGGCCCCGAGCCGTCTCCCTAGTCTGGGCCCGTGCAGCCAGCGTCGTCCAGAGCCTTCGCGCGGGGTGACTCTCCGCGGCCCGACACATCTCATAGCCACGGCATGTTCCGATGGCGTCACCTGCTGGTGGCCGTCGCGCTCGTGGCGGGCTACCTCGTCAGCGTGCCCCTCCCGGCGCAGGCGGCGGACCCGTGCGCACCACCGACGAATCCCATCGCCTGCGAGAACTCCAAGCCCGGCACCGATCCTTACGTCTGGGACATCGACGGCGCCGGCGACTCGACGATCCAGGGCTTCGCCACAGATGCCAGCGTCAACGTCGGCGCTTCGATCTCGTTCAAGGTCAAGACGAGCCAGAACTACACCATCACGATCTTCCGGCTCGGCTACTACCGGGACTCGGCGCCCGGCAGATCGCCACAGTGGCTCCTACCGCCCGCACCAGCCGGCCTGCCTGGAGGACGCGCGACCGACCTGCTACGACTGCGGCAACTGGGCGGTGTCGGCGACCTGGGCCGGTGCCTGCGACGGCCGTGTCCGGGGTGTACATCGCCCACTGCACCGCACCGACACGGGCGGCGAGAGCCATATCCCCTTCGTGGTCCGCGACGACAGCAGCCATTCCGACATCGTCATGCAGACGTCGGACACCACCTGGCAGGCCTACAACACCTACGGCGGCTCCAACTTCTACCAGGGACAGTGCCGACGGCCGCGCCTACAAGCTCAGCTACAACCGCCCGTACTCCACGCGCAGGGAGCTCGACCAGCGCGACTGGCTCTTGCGAACGAGTACCCGACCATCCGCTTCCTCGAGGCGAACGGCTACGACGTCAGCTACAGAGCGGTGTCGACACCGACCGTCGCGGAGTCGCTGATCCAGAACCACAAGATGTTCCTGTCCGTCGGACACGACGAGTACTGGTCCGGCGCGGCAGCGCGACAACGTCGAGGCGGCCCGCGACGCCGGCGTCAACCTCGCCTTCTTCAGCGGCAACGAGGTCTACTGGCGGACCCGATGGGAGCCGTCCATCGACGGCACGACACCGACCACCGGACCCTCGTCTCCTACAAGGAGACAGGGACAACGCCAAGATCGACCCGTCCTCGCAGTGGACCGGACCTGGCGCGACCCCCGCTTCACCCGCCCGCCGTGGGCGGCGGCGACCCCGAGAACGCCCTGACCGGCACCCAGTACATGGTCAACGACATTGACGCCCCATCAATGTGCCCGCCCAGCAGGGGCGGAACCGCTACTGGCGCGGCACCGCCGTGGCCTCCGCGGCAGCCGGCGGGAACTCCTCGAGCGTGGCGCCGCACAGCGTCGGCTACGAGTCCAACGAGGACGTCGACAACGGGTTCCGTCCCGCCGGCCTGATCAGGCTGTCGACCACGACGGCCAGCACGACGCAGTACCTGTACGACTTCGGCAACACAGTCGCGTCGGGGACGACGACCCATCACATGACGCTCTACCGCGCGGCCAGCGGGGCGCTGGTGTTCTCGGCGGGAACGGTCCAGTACGCCGGGCCCTCGACGACAACACGACGGCACCGCGACCTCCCCCGATCCGCGCGATCCGCCAGGCCACCGTGAACCTGTTCGCCGACATGGGCGTCCAGCCGCGACCCTGCAGAGCGGCCTCAGCCATGGCGACGAAGTCCACCGACACGACCGGGCCCGACCGCGACCATCAACGCTCCCAGCCAGGGCCAGACGCTCGGCCAACGGAGCCCAGTTCACGGTCTCGGGCACCGCCTCGGACGCGGGGGGCGGCGTCGTCGCCGGTGTGGAGGTTTCCCTGGATGGCGGCGACACGTGGCACCCGGCGACCGGGACCACGGGCCTGGTCCTACACCGGCATCGTCTCCGGCAGCGGGACGGTCGCCGTCCAGGCCCGTGCGACAGACGACAGCGTCAACATCGGCGCCGTCGCAAGCCGCGCCGTGACCGTCGTCCTGCCCCTGCTCGATCTTCGGCAGAGGGCGTCCCGAAGACGCCGTCGGTCGCGGACACCTCGAGCGTCGAGCTCGGATCCGGTTCACCTCGGATCGGACGGCTTTGTCACCGGGGTCCGGTTCTACAAGGCGGCGGCGAACACCGGCACCCACACGGGGATCGTTGTGGTCGGCGTCGGGCACGCGGTTGGCGACCGGCACCTTCACGGGCGAGTCCGCCACGGGCTGGCAACCCTGACGTTCGCCTCCCCGGTCGCGGTCACGCCGGGGCGACCTACGTGGCCTCCTACACGGCGCCCTCCGGTCGCTATGCGGCTGACCCGTGGAACTTCTCCTACCGCGACACCGTCAACTCGCCGGTCGAAGGCGCTGCAGTCGACCTCGGCCAGCGGGAACGGCGTCTTCGGCGACCCGGGCAGCTTCCCGACCAACAGCTACCAGAGCACCAACTACTGGGTGGATGTGGCGTTCGACAAGGCGGCCACCTCGACCCCAGTCGTGGTGGCGACATCCCCGGCGGCGAATGTGACCGGTGCCTCAACGACGTCACCGCTGACGGTGAACTTCAACGTGCCGATTTCGCCCGGTTCGGCGACCTTCTCGGTGACCGGTCCGGGGGGGGGCGGTGACGGGGACCACGAGCCTGAACGGCGCCGGGAAGGTGTTGACCTTCACGCCGTCCTCAGCGCTGGCGGTCGGCACGGAGTACAACGCGATGTGTCCGGCGCCCAGA